>CAWEIE010000030.1:0-608326 GCA_963809025.1 uncultured Alphaproteobacteria bacterium
CGACGCGGAGGACCTGCACCACAGCCGCGCCGACCTGGCCCTGCTCGCCGACCCGGCGCGCACGGTGACGGCGTTGACGGCGGCCCTCCCTCGCGTCAGCAACGGCACGTCGCTGACACCTGACGTGTCGATGGCGCCGTCCTCACATCAGGGCGCCATCCTTCGCGGCCCCGCCGACCCGCTCGACGCCCCGGCCGTGTTCACCGCCCTCGCGGCCCGGCTGCCGGCCGACGCGGTCGTCGTGGAGGAGACCCCGTCCTCACGGCCCGACCTGCACCGGCTCGTCCCCGCCCGCGCGCCGCTGGGGTTCCTCTCCGCGGCGGAGGGCGGGCTCGGCTTCGGGGTGCCCGCGTCGATCGGCGTCCGGATGGGCGCCCCGACCCGCCCGGTGGTGGCCGTGGTGGGCGACGGCTCGACGCTCTACGGCGTGCAGGCGCTGTGGTCGGCCGCGCACTACGGCGTCGGGGTCCTCGTGCTCGTCATGGACAACGGCCGCTACGCGATCATGGACCGGCTCGCCGCCGAGGCGGGTGGCAAGGCGCCGTGGCCGGGGTTCGCCGAGGTCGACGTGGCCGGGCTCGCCACCTCGCTCGGCTGTCCGGCGCGGCGGATCGCGACCCACGGGGAGCTGGTCGGGCTCCTCGACGAGGTCGTGCCCGGGCTCGCCGACCGGGACACCCCGCTGGTCGCCGTCTGCAGCCTCCGGGGAGCCCACCTCACGGGCGTGTGACGACGGCGGGTCGCGATCGGCGCCCGGCGTCACCGTCTCGTGAACACGGTGCAACACCCCTTCCTCCTGCTGTGCGGGCATGGCTGACTCGCGGTCGAGATTGGTCGGACCACCTGACCACTCGAACCACTCGGGCCAGCCGCCGTCGCCCTGGCCGGACCTCCCCCGAGCACCGGCTCGGTCCGCGAAGGGACACCCATGTCCAGCACCACCACCGCTCCGGGCGAGCGGCACGCGCTCGAGTCGGAGTTCGAGCACGAGCCGGTCCCGGCCGCCCACCGCCGGTCGCTGCGCTCGGTGTCGGCCGTCTGGTTCGGCTTCCCGATGGTCTTCACCAACGCCGTCTTCGGCGGCACGATCGTCTACGGCCTCGGGTTCTGGCCGGGCATGGCCGCGATCCTGGCCGGCAACCTCGTCCTCTTCTGCTACGTCGGCGCCCTGAGCTACCTGGCCGGGCGGACCGGGGAGAACTTCGCCCTCACGGCCGCCCGCACCTTCGGCCGGCGGGGGACGGCGGTGGCGGCGGGCTTCCTGTCGACCGTCGTGATCGGCTGGTTCGCCTTCCAGACCGGGCTCACCGGCGAGACCCTGCACGAGGCCCTCGGCTGGAACGAGGCCGCCGTCATCGTGGTGGCCGGCGTCCTCTACATCGGGATCACGTTCGTCGGGGTCCGCGCGCTGACGATCGTCGGGATGGCCGCCGCACCGTTGTTCGTCGTCCTCGCCGTGGTCGCCCTCGTCCTCGCCGCGCGGCCCGGGGCGCTCTCCGCGGCGTCCGCCTACGCCGGGGGCGGCGTGGGCGCGTCGGTGGTGAGCGTCGGCGCCGCGATCACCATCGTCGTCGCCGGCTTCGCGGACTCCGGCACCATGACCGCCGACTTCACCCGCTGGTCGCGCACCGGCCGGGAGGCCGTCCTCGCAGCCTTCTCGGCCTTCCCGGTCGCGAACGCCGTCTCGCTCGTCGTCGGGGGCCTCGTCGTCGCCATCGGCGCCTCCGCCGACCCCGCGAGCAACGGCGGCGACTTCCTCCCGATCCTCACCTCGCACGGCGCGCTGCTCTCGGCGGTCGCGGTGGTCTTCGTGTTCGTCAACCTCGGGTCGGTCTGCGCGCACTGCCTCTACAACGGTGCGGTCGGCTGGAGCCAGATCACCGGCACCCGGATGCGGGTCCTGACGATCGTGCTCGGCGTCGTCGGGGTCGTCGCGGCCCTGGCCGGGGTGTGGGAGCACTTCGCGGACTGGCTCAACCTGCTCGGCATCGTCGTCCCGCCGATCGGGGCCGTGCTGATCGTCGACCAGTTCGGGATGCGCCGGCTCGCCGCGCGCGGCGCCGCCGTCCCGCAGTGGCGGGTGGCCCCGTTCGTCGCGTGGGCGCTCGGCTCGATCGCGGCCGCGGCGGTGCACGTCTGGGCCCCCGGGCTCTCGGAGGCCCTCGCCGGGCTCGCCGTCGCCGCGGTCGCCGCCGCCCTGCTCGCGCTGCTCCCGGACCGTCCCGGGACCGCCGGGACCGCCGGGACCGCCGGGACCGCGGGCGCCGAGACCGTGAGCACCGAGGCCGAGAGCGCCGAGGAGGCCGGGACCCGATGACCACCGCGCCCACCCGCATCGACCACATGACCGCCACCGCCATGGCCGCGGCGATCCGCAGCGGGGACCTGTCCCCCGTCGAGGCCACCGAGGCCGCGCTCGCCCGCGTCGAGGCGCTCGACGACACCCTGCACGCCTTCTGCGAGCTCACCGCCGAGCACGCCCGGGCCACGGCGCGCTCGATCACGGACGCGCTGGCCCGCGGCGAGGAGGCCGGGCCCCTGGCCGGCGTGCCCATCGCCGTCAAGGACCTGATCTCCACCGCGGGTATCCCCACCCGCAGCGGTTCGCCCGCCTACGAGCACTTCGTGCCCGACGAGGACGACGTGGTCGTCGAGCGGGTCCGCGACGCGGGCGCGGTCGTGCTCGGCAAGACGACGGTGCCCGAGTTCGGCTACAGCGCCGTCGGCCACAATCCCGTCTCGCCCACCGCGCGCAACCCGTGGGACCCCGCCCTGACGCCGGGCGGGTCCAGCGCGGGCTCCGGCGTCGCGGTCGCCACGGGCATGGCCCCGCTGGCCCTCGGCAGCGACGGCGGCGGCTCGGTGCGCATCCCGGCCGCGCACTGCGGCCTCGTCGGGTTCAAGGCCTCCATGGGGCGGGTCCCGGCGTACCCGGGGTGCCGCGACGAGCGGTACCCGGGCGTCTCGAGCTGGGAGACCCTCGAGCACATCGGGCCGATGACGCGCACCGTCGACGACGCGGCCCTGCTCATGTCGGTGCTCGCCGGGCCCGATCCCCGCGACCGGCACTCGCTGCCCGCCGGGGACGTCTCCTGGCGCGACGCCCCGCATGGTGGCGTCGCGGGGCTGCGGGTGGCCTACAGCGCCGACTGGGGCTACCTCGCGGTGGACCCGCAGGTCCGCGAGATCGCGGCGCGGGCCGCGGCGGTGTTCGCCGACGACCTCGGCGCTTCGGTGACCGAGGCCGACCCCGGCTGGGACGCGCGCGCCGTGGGAACTGCTGACCGGCCGCTACACCAGGCACACCGCCGAGGCCGTCGCCGCGCCGATCATTCCCGACGAGATCATTCCCGACCTCGGCGAGGAGATCGCCGAGGAGGCGCCCGTGCCGGTGTCAAAGCCAGGCGTCTAACGCGTGACTCACTTCCTCCCCATCGCGGAATCCGCGAAGGGGAGGTGGCCCGAAGGGCCGGAGGGGTCATGAGCAACCGTACTGGCGCTCATGACCCCTCCGTCCGCTTCGCGGACACCAAGGCGCTTTTGGCCGTAAACGGCCAAAACGCCCACCCAGCTGCGCTGGGGAGGAAAGAACTGCCCCAGCATCTCGCGCAGGATGCGCCGCTTGATGGCCTTGTCGGTGGCGAGCGCGCCCGGCTCCCACCAGCCGTCGCGGCGCATCGCCTCGGCGGCGGCGAGGAAGCGGTCGGCCACCGCCTCGAAGTCGGCGTCGCTGAAGTTGAGGCTGAAGATCAGCCGGCCGGTGCCGATCCAGCTGAGGGCCAGGCCCGCTTCCCTGAGGTAGTACTGGAACATCCAGTTGTAGCGCGACGAGGCGGTGTAGCAGACCGTCCAGACCGACGAGAGATGAGCGATCGTGAGGGGCAGGCCGTGCTCGGCCAGCCGCCGGTTGAGCGAAGCGCCGCGCCGCTGCCAGGTCGCGTCGAGGTCGCGGTAGAGGGCGTGCATCTCCGGTGTCTCGAGATGCGCCAGGAACTCAGCCATCGCCGCCATGACGTAGGGATGCGAGTTGAACGTGCCGCGCGCAAAGCAGATGTCGGCCGGACGGTCATCGCGGAAGCGCTTCATGAAACGGTGGTCGCCGCACACCACGCCGATCGGGAAGCCGCCGCCCACCGTCTTGCCGTAGGTCACGATGTCGGCTTCTACGCCGAAGTATTCCTGGGCGCCGCCCAACGCGAGGCGGAAGCCGAGGAAGACCTCGTCGAAGATCAGCACGATGCCGCGCTCGGAGCAGACGGCGCGCAACGCCTTCAACCAGGCGGCGTAGGCCGCGCGATCGACGCTCCGATCCGGGCGGCTGCGCGACCAGGGTCGAAATCGGCCGGCGCGCCGCTGTTCGGGTACATCGCCTGCACGGGGTTGACCAGCACGCAGGCAATGTCGCGCCGCGAGCGCAGCACGGCCAAGGTCCGCTCCGACATGTCGGCCAGCGTGTAGGTCTCGTGCGCCGGCACCGGATTGCCGACGCCCGGCTGCACGTCGCCCCACCAGCCGTGATAGGCGCCGCAGAAGACCACGGCGTGGCTGCGGCCGGTGTGATAGCGGGCGAGCCGCACGGCCTGCATGACCGCCTCCGTCCCCGACATGTGGAACGAGACCTCGGCCTTGCCGGAGATGCGCGCCAGCCGCGCGGCATTGTCGGCGACCAGCGACGGGTAATGGCCCAGCACCGGTCCCAGTTCGGCGACGCGGGCCGCGCCGCGCTCCATGCAGCCCTTGTAGAAGTCGTAGCCCAGGAGGTTGACGCCGTAGGAGCCGGTGAGGTCGTAGCGGGCATTGCCGTCGAGGTCGGTGACCTGCACGCCCGCCGACTGGGCGACGAAGGAGCCCGCCGGCAGTGCAGCCCTGACGCGCGGGCTGAACTGGAAGGGCACGCGATAGCTCTCGGTGAACTGCAGGTCGGAGATGTGCGAGGCGGCCTCGGCGGTGCGCTCGAGCGTGCGCTGCGCCCCGGCGCTGAGCGCGCGCGACAGCCGCTCGAAGCCGGCGCGGCGCCGCGCGGCGATCTCCTCGCTCGCGTCGTCGGCGCGGAAAAAGGCGGCATCGTCGTAGGCGTAGTGCGGCACCAGCCTGGCCAGGGCACGGGACATGCGGGCGTGGCCCACCAGCGAACGGTGCTTGGCGCCGGACAGGGTGAGCCGCGCGCTGAGCTTCGGCCCGAGAAGGGCCACCACGATCACCAGGCTTGCCAGCGCGAAGGCCGCGGCCGGCTCGATCTCGAACAGTCCTGCCATCACCGATCCCTCGCCTCTCCGGTTGCGCCATGAGCCTGCTGAAGATCCTCCACCAGGAGGACATCAACTTCCTGCTGACCAACCGCATCCCGCGGCGGCTGGCGACGCGCTGGATCGGCTGGCTCAGCAAGATCGAGAATCCCCTGGTGGCGCGGGCGTCGATCGCGATCTGGCGGCAGTTCGCCGATCTCGACCTCAGCGATGCCCGGCAGCAATCTTTCGCGAGCCTGCATGCCTGCTTCACGCGGGCGCTGAAGCCCGGCGCGCGTCCGATCGATGCCGATGCCCGCGTCCTGGCAAGCCCGTGCGACGCCATCGTCGGCGCCTGCGGCACGGTCGAGGGCACCGAGCTGCTGCAGGCCAAGGGCTTTCCCTACACGCTGCACGACCTCCTGGCCGATCCGGCCCTGGTCGAGGCCTATCGCGGCGGCATCTACGTCACGCTGCGGCTCACCTCGAGCATGTACCACCGCTTCCATGCGCCGCATGACGGCACGGTCGAGCGGGTGACCTACATTTCCGGCGACACCTGGAACGTCAATCCGATCGCGCTCCGGCGCGTCGAGCGCCTGTTTGCCAAGAACGAGCGGGCGGTGATCCGCACCCGGCTCACCAACGGCCATCTCGTCACGCTGGTGCCGGTGGCGGCGATCCTGGTCGCCAGCATCCGCCTGCACTTCCTCGACGTCGTCATGAACATGAACTATCGCGGCGCCGCTGACGATCGACTGCGACGCGGCCTTCAGGAAGGGCGACGAGCTCGGCTGGTTCGAGCATGGCTCGACGATCATCGTCTTCGCGCCGCCGGGCTTTCAGCTCTGCAGCGAGGTTCGCGACGGCACGCTGATCCGCATGGGCCGCGCGCTCATGCGCCTGCCCTGACGGCGCTCCGAGGAGAGGGGCGTACGGATACGGCAACGGCCATCTTGTGAATCGAGGGCGTTGCCGATTCGTGATGCTGTCGTGTCGGCCGGGTGACATCTTCAGATTCCTCTCTCCCCGTTAGGCCCGCTAGGGGGGAGATGAGCCCGATTCGGAAGGCCGTCAGGTGGATCGCCACGCGAACACCGGCGCGCCAGGCGTCTTGCGAAGGCCGCACGGCCGGCAACATCGCAGCATGTCCCCGCCGGGCAGCGCCTCGGTGCTGGCCAGCATGATCCAGGCGATCGAGCAGCATGTCGATTGGATGGTCGACCTGATGGCGCATATGCGCGACACCGGCGCCCGCACCTTCGAGCCCAAGGTCGAGGACGAGGACCGCTGGGTCGACCACGTCAACGAAGTGAGCCAGGTGTCGCTGCGCTCGACCTGCAGCTCATGGTACGTCGGCGCCAACGTGCCCGGCCGGCCGCGCGTGTTCATGCCCTATATCGGCGGCTTCCCGGTCTATGTGCAGAAGTGCAACGAGGTCATGGACCGGGGCTACGATGGCTTCGTGCTGGCGGGCGCGAAAGCCGGCAACGCCGCGCCCGAGGTGCGCCTGACCAAACGCTGGCACGTGCCGCTCGACATGGACGTAATCTCGCCCGCGATGCTGGCGGCCAGGCGCGTCCCCGTGGTGTAGAGCGCGGTCGCGAGCGGCCGCCAGGCCTGGATCTCAGAAGCAGCTCATCGCGAATTGTTCGCAGTCTGTGTTGCGAAGACCGATTGTTCGAGGTCGAACCAAAACGTCAAGTGTGAGCAACGAATCCGACGACGCCGACGTTTCGGCTGCATCATCGCATTCCTCCCGCTTTTCTTTGAGACTGCCATGACATTGCGACGCCTGCGGACCGCGGTCTGCCTGTTGGCGGTACTCAGCATCTGCACGTCTGTTCTTCCTGCCTGGGCAGCCGATCACGACGCCAATACCTGCGCCGCGGGTGGTGGCGGTGGAGGCGGCGGCTCCGGCGGTGGTGGCGCCGGCGACGCCAGTGGCGGTGTCGATGCGGGCGGCGATCCGTCCGGCGCGACCTCCCTACAGGGCGCCCGGCCCCATTCGCTGCGCGCCATCTATTTCCGGCGCGACCCGTTCAGGAGCACGGCCGACTGCCTGATGGCCGCCCATACCCAGCGCCTGCCGCTCGAAGTCTGCCAATGATCGACGAATCGGACGACGTCACGACCTGGCGTTTCCAACGCATGCCGGTGGTGGCCGTCGCCAGCTCGGTGCTGCTGCATGGGGCGGCGCTCGCGGCCCTGCTGCCCGAGACCCTGCCGCGCCAGGAACGCCTCAGCGAGCAGACGATCGAGCTCACGCTCGAGCGGCCGACGGCGCCCCCGGAAGCGCCGGCCGTACCCGCCGCCGAGCAGGCCGCCCAGAGGCTGCCGTCCGGCGCGTCCGGCTTCGCGCCGGCCGCCCTCGCGCCCGGCCTGTCGGAGGCCGCCTCGGCGCCGATGCCGGCGCCGGCCGAGCCGCATCTCGCCCGGACGCTGCCCTCGGCCGAACCGCCGCCCGCGCCCGCCCTGCGCGACTTCGGCACCAGCGCCGCGCCGCCGGGGCCGCAGCCCCTGCTCGAGACGATGCTTCCCGCCATCGACGCGCCGCCGATGGTCACCGGCCGGGAGCTTGCGCGCACTGCACCCAGCGCGCTCGCCAAGTCGTCGGTCGTGCAGGACCAGCCGCAGGCGCTGCCGCCGCACCAGGTCGTGCGCCAGGCCGCACCCAAGCGGGCGTCGCAGCAGAACGAGGCCGACCGCTCGGGCGGGCCCTCGCCTGGTGCTGCCTCGCCGGTGACGCGCACGGCCACCAGCTACAGCGCCCACCAGGCGCAGCAGGATTATCTGCTGCAGATCGTGCGCCGGCTGTCGCAGGCGCACTTCACGCCGGCGACGCCCGAGGAGCGCGAGGGCGGCCTGGTGGTCGCCCGGCTGACGATCGGCCGCGACGGCCGGCTGGTCGATGTCGTGCTGGCCAGGCCCAGCGGCTCGCCGGCCCTCGACCGCGGGGTCATGGACACGATCCGCAAGGCCTCGCCCTTCGCGCCGCTGCCGGCGGAGCTTGCCGCCGACCGCCATACGTTCATCGTGCCGATCAACTACGCGCAGGAGCGCTAGTCTAAGTCTAGTCAGCCAGTCAGGTAGTCCCATGCCGCCAGCGCGTGGACCTTCATCACGTGGTGGAACTCCGCCAGGCTGACACTCTCGTCGACACCGCCCATGCCGGCCGGCGAGCAGCCATAGACGAAGGCGGGCACGCCTTTGGTGCGCCAGAAGCGCGTGTCGGTGCCGCCCAGGCTGACGATGGGTTGCGGCGGCGCTGGGAGCAGCGCGCCGGCGCGGCGCAGAAGATGGCCCATCATCTCGTGCGTAGGGTCCGAGACGTTGGCCTCCGGACCGCCTGGCAGCAGCTCCTCGAAGCGCGTGCCGGGATGGCGCGCGGCGATCTCGGCGACCTTGGCCAGCACCGCGGCGCGGCTGATGCCGACGGGCAGGCGGCAGTCGATTTCCAGCACGCACGCCGGCGGCAGCATGTTGATCTTCACGCCGCCCTGGATGGTGCCGATATTGACCGAGACGCGGCGCATCACGTCGGCGGCGCCCGCACCCAGCGACAGCTCGGCGGCCTGGCGCACCTCCAGCCTGTCGAGGGTGGCGCGCACCGTGGCGGGCTCGTCGGGCGTCATCTGCTCGATCGCCAGCAGGTCGGCGATCAGCGCCGCCGCCACCTTGTTGGCGCTGCCGCCGGTGTGGGGATAGGCGCTGTGGCCGCCCTTCACGGCGATGGTGAAGCGCAGCCACAGCATGGACTTCTCGCCGAAGCGCACGGTGGCAAGCCCGCTCGGCTCGCTGTTCAGCACGCAGTCGCCCGTCACCTCCCTGGCGCAGTTCTCGAGCAGCCAGGCGGCGCCCCATGTGCCGCCGGTCTCCTCGTCCGACACCACGGTCAGCGTGACGCGGCCCGAAAGACGGCTGCGCAGGCGATGGAGATAGGCGAAGGCGAACAGCAGCGCCGTGGTGCCGCATTTCATGTCGACGGTGCCGCGGCCGTGCAGGCGGCCACCCTCGATGGCGCCCGACCAGGGATCGCGCTGCCAGGCGGCGCGGTCGCCGACCGGGAAGACGTCGAGATGGCCGTTCAGCACCAGATGGCGGCCGGGACCTTTGCCGCCCTCGAAGCTGGCGATGAGGTTGGGATTGTCAGCCCGCGGCGCCTCGGTGCGATGGGCGATGCCTTCCTTGTCCAGGAAGGTGCGGAAGAAATCGGCGGCTTCTCGCGTGTCGCCCGGCGGGTTGGCGGTGTCGATGCGGGCGAAGCGCTGCAGGAAATCGACCTGGCGGTCGCGCTCGGCTTCGAGCAAGCCCAGAAGCTCGACGTCTTCGGTCATGCGCGCGCCAGGTCGGGCGGATCAAAGCGGGGAGCGGGCGCTTCGTGCACGATCCGGCCGTCCTTGATCACGGCGAGGCAGGGCGCGCCGCCAATGGCATAGGCGATGCCGCGCGGATCGTCGGTGTCCCACACCGCGAGGTCGGCTGAGCGGCCGACGGCCAAAAGCCCGGCGCTCGCCTGCAGGTCGAGCGCCCGCGCCCCGTTCACCGTAAAGCCCTTCAGCGCCTCCTCGGGCGTCAGCCGGAAGAGGAAGCAGGCAAGATGCATCTGCGCCGCCGGCGAGACGGTGGGCGAGCTCACCGGGTTGGCGTTGGTGGCGAGCGCCATCGGCACGCCGAGCTCGCGGAAGAGCTTTACCGGCGGCTTCTGCGTCTCGTTCAGGGAGAAGTGCGCACCGGCCAGCAGGGTCGCCACCGTGCCGGCCTCGGCCATGGCGCGCACCGTCGCCGCCGAGGCGTATTCGAGATGATCGGCCGACAGGCCGCGATGGCGGGCGACCACGGCGCCGGCGCCGAAGTCGGTGTACTGGTCGGCGTGCAGCTTTACGCCCAGGCCATACGACGCGGCCTTGTCGAACAGCCGGTCCATCTGTGCGTGGTTGAAGCCCACCTTGTCACAGAAGCCGTCGACCTGGTCGACCAGGCCCTGGCGCACCGCTTCGGGCAACACCTCTTCGCACATGAACGTGACGTAGTCGTCGCGCCGGCCAGCGAACTCGGGTGCAAGCCCGTGGGCGCCGAGATAGGTCGAGACCACCGTGACGGGGAGGTCGCGGCCGAGCTGGCGCGACACGCGCATCGTGCGCAGCTCGGTCTCCCTGTCGAGGCCCGCGCCCGACTTGCTCTCGACCGTGGTGACGCCGTTGGCGATCAGGCGGCTCATGCGCGCCCGGCTCGCGGTGTAGAGCGCTTCCTCGGACAAGAGCCGCGTGCGCTTCACCAGGTTGCCGACGCCGCCGCCCGCGGGCTCGAGATCCCAGCGCTGGCCGCCTTGGCTCAGCACCTCGAAGTCGACGAGACCTTCCTCGCCGTAGACGATGTGGGTGTGCGGATCGACCAGGCCCGGCGTGACGACCTTGCCTGCAAGATCGCGGACCATGGCCGCCGGCGGCGCCTGAGCAGCGGCGCCGATCCAGGCGATCTTTCCGTTGTCGATGCCGACCGCGCCGTCGCGCACCAGCCCGAAGGGACGATCGTCGGCCATGGTGGCGACAGCCGCATTGGTGAGGAGCAGCTCGAGCATGCGCAACGCTAGCACGGCCTTGTTGGGCAGGCACAATAGCGTCGTCAGCAGGCTGGTGAGATCGATCCGCTACCGCTCAAGTGGGAAATCTTTCACGACCAGAAACTGGTCCACATCATCGCCAATGACACGTGACGCTGCCCGAGATGGAGGAGCATTTCGACGCGCTTGCCGTGGCCGACGTGCTGCAATAGGGCAAGCTGTTCGATGCGACCGAAGCCGATCCGATCTATACCGACCAGGACGCGACGGCGATGGGTGCCAGGCTCAGCGCCTACACCGTCACGCTGAAGAGCGGGCCGCTCGCCGTCATCGGCCTCAACGAGAAGGCGCGCTCGGCCTTCCGGCGGTTCGTCAACATCTCGCACGCCAAGCGGCCGGCCCGGCTGTTCAAGACCGAGGCCGAGGCACGCGCCTGGCTCGAGGAAGCGGCGGACCAGGTCGACGACCGGCGCATCCAGCCGTTCCACACGCCGCAGAGGCGGCTGTGTTTTTCGCCGCCGTCCCGACCCAATGCGTCAGGCAAGTGTCAAAGGTCGACACGCTCCTCGGCCAGCGGCTTGCGCTCCTGCATGTTGAAGCGCCCGGCATAGATCGGCCGCTCGCCGGTCGAGGGACCGGGATACTGGACGATCAGGATTTCGCCGCCGGTGGCGGTGTGGAACTCGCCCTCGAAATGCGGGTCGGGGTGGTAGAGCATCGTGCCCGGCGGGCAGAGCCGGCCGTCGATGGTGAACTCGCCCTTCAGGATGAGCCAGACCTGGGCGAAGCCGTGATAGTGCTCGGGATGATGCGCGCCCGGTTCGAGCCGCAGGATGCCGGCGTTGGGCGCGGTCGGCTGCTCGGGCGTGGGATGGAACAGCATCTTGCCGGTCTCGCCTGGCCAGCGGATGGTCTCCCACTCGACCTCATCGAGATGGCGCACCTGGTAGGGCAGATGATCGCGCCGCGAGGCCTCGCGCCTGGTTTCGAGGGTGGCATTGGCAGCGGCCGTGTCGGGAATGTGCTTGCTCATGGCCTGGCTTTCTCCTTCTCGGTCGAGGTTGCGAGATGCCACCAGTCGGGCACGTCGGACGCGTCAGCCGGGCGCGCCACGGTCATCAGCACGTGCGCCTGGCCGCGGCCGGCATTCTCCGCCCGATGCGGCAATTGGGAGTCGATCAGGATGCCCTCGCCCGGCTTCAGCCGATGCTGGACGCCGTCGACATGGAACAGCACCTCGCCCGACAGCACGTAGCAATGCTCCTGGCCGGGATGGGAGACCGTGGCCGGCATGCCCTTGGCGCGCGGAAAGACGAGATGGAAGACTTCCATCCGGTCGAGCGGCGCACCACCACCGAGATGGCGGAAGCGGTAGCCGGTGGCGGCGACGTCCTTCAGCCCGCCGTCGGCACGGTGGACCGCGACCCGCGTCCTGGCCGGCGCGCTGGCGCTCTGAAACAGCTCGTGCAGGCCGAGCCCCAGCACCTCGGCAAGCTGGATCAGGTTGGCGATCGAGGCCACGGCCTGGCCGCGCTCGAGCCGCGACAGGAAGCTTTCAGACAGGCCGGCCTGGCGGGCCACCGAGGCCAGCGTGAAGCCGGCGCCGGTTCGTGCCGAGCGCAGGCGATGGCCGATCTGCTTCGTGGCCCGGGCGATCTTGTCCATGCCGGGCAGCATGGCCGGTACTTTCTCTGTATGCAAGTTTCCTTTCTTCCAGAGAAAGCCAACAAACGTGGCCCGGATAGGGCTAAAAGGAACGACGAGCTTCTGTCCGCTTTCAGGCCTTGGGAGATTCGCAAGACAATGGTTACGACGCGACGGTCCTTCCTGGGAAAGGCGGGGGCCGGAGGCCTGGCGCTCGTTTCCGGCTCCGCCTGGGCCGGCCCATCGATCGAGTTGCCCTTGCCCGGCGGACCGCGGGAGCGCGCGCTGACGACGGCCTTCCCGCAGAAAGGCACGATGATCCTGCAGCGCACGCGGCCGCCGCTGCTCGAGACGCCGTTCGAGGTCTTCGACCGCGGCGTCTTCACGCCCAATGACCAGTTCTACGTCCGCTGGCACTGGGCCGTCATCCCGACCGAGATCAACGTCGACAGCTTCCGCCTTTCGGTGAGCGGCCATGTCGACAAGGCGCTGTCGCTCACCCTCAAGGACATCGTCGACGGCCTGCCGCGGGTCGAGCTGGCGGCGGTGAACCAGTGCTCAGGCAACTCGCGCGGCCTTGTGCAGCCGGCGGTGCCCGGCGCGCAATGGGCCAACGGCGCCATGGGCAACGCCAGGTGGATCGGCGTGCGGCTCAAGGACGTGCTCGACCGGGCCGGCGTGAGGCCGGGCGCCCTGCAGGTGAGGTTCGCCGGTCTCGACCAGCCGGTCGTCGACGGCGCGCCGAAATTCATGAAGTCGCTGGCGCTCGACCATGCGCGCGACGGCGAGGTGATGATCGCCTACGCCATGAACGGCGAGCAGCTGCCGCTGCTCAACGGCTTCCCGCTCCGGCTGGTGGTGCCCGGCTGGTACTCGACCTACTGGGTGAAGATGCTCGACCGCATCGACGTGCTCGACACGGCCGACGAGAATTTCTGGACCAAGAACGCTTATCTCATCCCCGACACGCCCGGCGCCAACATCACGCCCGGGCAGACCGGCGTGAAGATGGTGCCGATCAACAGGATGGTGCCGCGCTCCTTCGTCACCAACCTCGAGGACGGCGCCACGCTCAAGGCCGGCGCGTCGACGCTGGTGCGCGGCATCGCCTTCGGCGGCTCGACCGGCGTGAAGGCCGTCGACATCTCGCTCGACGGCGGGACGAGCTGGCGGCCGACGACGCTGGGCAACGACGAGGGCAAGTACAGCTTCCGCCAATGGCAGACCGAGATCGCCCCGCCGGCGGGGCCCGTGTCGGTCATGGTCCGCTGCACCAACAGCGACGGCCTCGCCCAGCCCAGGACGATGAACTGGAACCCCAGCGGCTTCATGCACAACGGCATCGAGACTCTCCACATGACGGCGGCGTGAGGCGCACATGACCCTCAACGCCGCTCAAGTCGGATTCGGCGCCGCCGTGCTGGCCGGCCTGATACTGGCGTTCATCGGCCATCCCGGGCCGCAAGAGCCGATGCCCATTGCTCCCTCCGCGCCGAGCGCGGCAAGCGCACCGCAGACGTTCGCCCTGAAGTCGGTCTCGGTCGACCTGCCGACCAGCGACATCACCTTCCCCGGCGGGGCGGCGGCCGACGCGATCAATGCGAACTGCCTGTCCTGCCACTCCGCCGGCATGGTGCTGACCCAGCCCAACCTTGCCAAGGCGGCGTGGGCGGCCGAGGTCGACAAGATGATCCATACTTTCAAGGCGCCGATCGAGCCGGGCGCGGTGGCTGCGATCGTCGACTATCTGTCGGAGACCAAGGGCGAGAAGTGATTGGGCGCCAAACGCAGGGTTCCCGACGCGCCCCGATGCCTCCGACCGATCACACGCTGGCGAAGCCCCAGCCTGATCACACCCTGCAACTTCCGCCGCGGCCTAATGTGAGCCGACGCTTCATGCCGAGGCGATTGGGAATCGTCTGGAGCAGGCATGCCGCGGGCCGTGGGACCGAGGGTGACGGATCATGTCGCGCGACATCGGGCGCGCCCGGGATGGACTGAAGGCGCCGCCGGTAACGGCGCCGGAGGCGCCGCGCGACGCTGAGCCGGAACCGGATATGGCCGATCGGCCGCTGGCGCCGACGCGATCGAAGGTGCCGGCCATCCCGGTCGATCCGGAATTGCTGCGCTACCGCCACCGGCTCGACCAGCAGCTTGCGGCATGGCGCGCGAGCAGGCCGGGAACCAGCCTCGCTATCGTCGACTCACCCCAGGCACCAAGCTCTCAATGGCGTGTGCTGCTGAACTGGACCGTTCCGATCGCCGCGTGTGCCCTTGCTGCGTCGGCCGGCTGGTGGCTGGCGAACGCGCCGGCCGTGCGGGCCGGCAACGAGCTGGTGGCGGCCAGGCAGGCGCTGCAGCAGCAACTGGACAAGGCGGAAAAGCTCGGCGCGGCGCTGGTGGCGGCGCGGCATGAGCTCGGTGCGCACGTCTTGGCGTCGGCCGACAAGGCGGCAACTGACCAGGAGCGCGACGCCCTGCAGCAGGCATTGCAGCAATCGGAAGCGACGGCGGCCGCCTTCGCCCAATCGCTGGCCCGGGAACGCGACCGCAATCAGCAGCTCGAACAACAGCTTGCCGCCCGTCCCGCTGCGCCACCGACGCCCGTAGCGGCTGCCGACACGAACGGCGACCGGCCGGCGGAGGCGACGGCGGCGACGGCCGATCCCGAATTGCTGCGCCTGATGGCGCGCGCCAACCTGCTGCTTGCCCAGGGCGACATCGGCGCGGCGCGTATCGTGCTGGAACGCGCGGCCGAATCGGGCAGCGCGCCGGCGCTGTTCGCACTGGCCGAGACGTTCGACCCGGCCGTCCTGTCGTCCTGGGGGACCATGGGCACACAAGGCGACGCAGCCAGGGCCGGCGACCTCTACGCCAAGGCGTTGGCCGGCGGCGTCACCGCGGCGAAGGATCGATTGGCGACGTTACGGCGATGAAAGGACGAGTCTGCAGGGAGGATTGAACGATGAACACCATGTCCGGCGCATGCCTCGCGAGCGTGCTGTCGCTTTCGGCAGCGGTCGCACTGGCGCTGATGTCCAGCCAGTCGGTGGCGCAAACACGGGAGCAGGCCGCGGCGGCGCCCCGCCAGGAGCAACCGGCGACGGCGCGCCAGGATCCAACGGCGCGTCCGCTGAACTTCGGCGCCCAGCAGGACAAGATCAACGCCTGGACCGTCGGCCTGGCGGCCGGCCTGATCGAAGGCGCGCCGCTCAGGCTCGCCTCGGAGATGGCGCGCGTGGTCGATGACGGCGCGAACCTGCATGTCCTGCCGATCGTCACGCGCGGCCCGACCGAGAACCTGAACTCCCTGCTCTATCTGCGCGGCGTCGATCTCGCGATCATCAACTCCGATTCGATGGAGGAATACCGCATCCAGCTTCCCGAGATCCGCCGCCACGTCACCTACCTGCTGAACCTGTTCCCGTCAGAGCTGCACGTCTTCGTGCGGCCCGAGATCCAGAGCCTGCAGGACCTCGCCGGCAAGAAGGTGAACTTCAACACGCTGGGCACGGCGGCGGCCTATTCCGGCCCGCTGCTGTTCAGCCGGCTCGGCGTCGACATCGACAAGACCTTCATCCCGCACCCGCTGGCGTTGCAGCAGATGAAGAAGGGCGAGAACGAGATGGCGGCGGTGGTGTTCATCACCTCCAAGCCGGTCGACGCCTTCCTGCGCGGGCAATGGGAGCCGGGCTTCAAGTTCCTGCCGGTGACCTACGATGCGAAGTTCGAGGACTACTACCTGCCGGCAGCGCTGGAAGCGGCCGACTATCCCAACCTGATCAAGGCGGGCGAGCGCATCCCGACCGTCGCGGTATCGACGGCGCTGGTCTCCTACAACTGGCCGGCCGGCTCCAATCGCTACCAGCGCGTCGCCCGTTTCGCCGACCACCTGTTCGGCCGCATCGACAAGCTGCAGGTCGCGGGCTTCGACCCCAAATGGAAGACGATCAACCTTGGCGCCACGGTGCCCGGCCTGGCGCGCTTCCCGGCCGCCCAGGAGTGGCTCGACCGGCAGGGGCGCAAAACGGCGGAAAAGCAATGAGGGCCGCGGTGCTCTGCGTTGCGGCGGCCACGCTCAGCAGCGCCACCGCATTGGCGCAAAGCGGCAGCGAAGCGCTCAGCGCCTGTTCGCTGCCTTCCTATGCCGAGCGGATGCGTTGCCTGGAGAAGCTTTCCGGCGACGTTCCATCATCGCCGCCGCAGGTGGCAGCGACACCGGCGCCGCCGCCTGCTCCCGATCCCGCGCCTGCACCTGCACCTGCACCCCCGGCCGCACCACCCGCTGCCGCTGCCATTCCTCCTCCGATGCCTGCACCCGCCGCGGCGCCAACGGCCGGCAAATGGATCGTCAGCGAAACGCGATCGCCCATCGACTATTCGCCGGTCGCCATCGCCACGGCCGCGTCCAGCACCGGACCCGATGGCGTCCTGCAGCTTTCGATCCAGTGCCGCGGCGGCCGCAGCGAGATGGTGATCCGCAGCGCGCCGCTGATGCGCCGCGCCGAGGATCATGTCGTGAGCTATGCGATCAACGACGCACCACCGGTGACGGTGACGAGCGGGCTGTCGTCGTCGGGCAGCGGCCTCGCCCTCAAAGGCGATGTCGCGGGTTTCCTGATGTCGCTGCCGGCAGAGGGCGCCATCGCCTTCCGCGTCGCCGACCGGCAGGGCGGAACGCTCGAAGGACGATACGACCTGGCCGGCATAAAGGCGCTGGTCGCCCGGCTGGCCGGCCCCTGCAAATGGCCCCGCAACTGAGGAGAGCACGATGACGAAGGTCGATCAGGCGATGCATCTGGCCGCGGTGTGCGTGGCGCTCCTGCTTCTTGCCCCGCCGGCGATGGCGCAGAGCCGGGAGCTCGCGGCGACCGCGCCGGCCGCGGCATCCAAGAAGGCGCATCGCCTGGTGCTGCAGGTCAACGGCAACGAGCCGGCAACGATGACGCTCGCGCTCAACAACGCGACCAACGTCGAGCAGTACTACAAGGAGCGTGGCGAGAAGATCGAGATCGAGATCGTCACCTTCGGTCCCGGCCTGCACATGCTGCGCGACGACACCTCGCCGGTGAAAGACCGCATCAAGGCGATCGCCGAGAAGAGCCCGGCGATCTCGTTCAAGGCCTGCGGCAATACCCAGGAGAACATGGGCAAGGCCGAGAACAAGCCAATCCCGCTGGTGGCACAGGCAACCCTCGTGAAGTCGGGCGTGGTGCGGCTCATGGAGCTGCAGGAGCAAGGCTGGACTTACGTCCGGCCATAACCCTCAGGCGTTAAGTGGTTCGAACTCGCCGGGCGTCACGCCGAACTCAGCGAAGGCCGTGTCCAGGCTGCGGACCACCTGGACGCGCGGGGCGACGTAGACCCGCCGGAAGCCGGGCACCGGCGACGGCTTGGCGACATGTTCATGTATCAGCCGGCTCGGTATGGCGACCGGGAAGGAAATCAACAGGATGCGCTTGGCGCGGGCGATGGCGAACGCGATCATGCCGGACGTGATAGCTCCGATACCATCAGGAGGTTCCGCCATGGCGCTTGCCGTCGATGCTCTCGACCATCTCGTCATCAACGTGCGCGACGTCGAGATCGCCGCCGCCTGGTACCAGCGCGTGCTCGGCATGACGCGCGAGGACTTCGATCCCGGCCCCGGCAAGGTTCGGCGCACCTCGATGAAGTTCGGCCGGCAGAAGATCAACCTGCGGCCGCTGTCGGCCAGCAAGCAGGAATGGTTCACCGCCGACCATGAGAAGGCCGGCAGCGACGACCTCTGCTTCCTGACCAACGCCCCGCCGCAGGCGGTGGCCGATCACCTGCGCGCCTGCGGCGTGGCGATCATCGAAGGGCCATCCGACAAGCGCGGCGCCAGGGGAACGATCGTCTCGGTCTATTGCCGCGATCCCGACGGCAGCCTGATCGAGATCTCCTCCTACAAATAGCCGGCGCAACTGTCCGGCCGAAACACCGATGTGGTGACTTGGCGGGCCGAGGTCTTTCGGCAATTGGGATTGTCCTCCCCGCCCTTCGAGCCGGTCGCTCCGTCTTAGCGGGCGCGCCGCGCCAGCAGGCCGCGGATCGCCCAGCGGATGACCCACCACGCCGCCAGCATGAGGAGAGGGCCGCTCAGCAGCACCATCGCCAGGCCCAGCAGCATGCTGCCGTTGGGCCAGTCGACATGGGCCGGCGCCTCGCACCAGGGGGCGAACCAGAAGGCACAGGCGAGCTGGAGATTGTAGAGCCAGTAGCCCGCCCACAGCAGCGAAGCGAGCAGCCACAGTCGCACCAGGCCGCGCCGCCAGTTCCAGTGCAGCGGATTCCACCAGGGGATGATGGCGTAGCCCTGCTGCCCCGGCCAGAAGCCTTCGGTGGCAACGGGCTGGCGCATGGCGCGCCCGCCCCTGGGCGAGCCCTGGGCGCCCGCTTTTGCCTTGCGTCTTGTCGTCTGCCGACCTGCCACTCCGACCAGTCCTCTTCTGCCCTCGCTCCACCTCCGCTCCCTTATACCGTGAGTAGGGTGTCGCGATGAAGGAGTCGCTTGGTCGCTCCCTGTTACTGGCCGGAGAACAATTGCTGCGTCGCCGCCCCGCAGGGCACGTCCTTGGCGGTGCCGATCACCGGCGTGGGGATCGGGAAGATGCGGCCCAGCGAAATCTGCGGCTGGCGCAGCTTGCCCTGCACGATCACTGCACCATGCAGGTCCAAAAGGTCGAACTGCTTGGCATCGGCGTCGATCTCGGCCTTGACCGCCTGGGTGATCAGCGAGGCCTGGCCCTGCACCCGCAGGACCGATTTCTGGGTGTCGAGCAGGGTGCGGTCGAAGGTGACGGTGCCGTGGTTGAAGTTCAGCCGACCCATGGCGCACTTGATGGGAATGCGGTTGTCGCCGGTGACGTAGAGGATCAGCGCGTCGAAGATCTGCAGGCCGGCCAGGCTCACCATCAGGCTGGAGACCGAGCCGCCGCCCAGCGCCGCCGCGAAATAGCCGTCGGCCGTGCCCATGACCTGGGCCAACGAGCGGCCGGTGCCGGCCAGCACGACGCGGCCCTGCACCTTGCCGTAGGTGGCGTCGAAGTAACGTGAACTCGCGGAAGAAATTGCGCAGCTCGATATCGCTCAGCACCAGGCTGGTGCGCACCTTGGGCGTGTCGGTCTTGGCGTCGACCACCAGCTCGCCCGCGATCCTGCCCGCTCCCCCTGGGCCGGCGCCCGCGCTCTGGCCGTCGCCCAGCAGGATCAGGGTGAGCGGCTTGGCCGTCGCCACGCCGTCCTGCACCACGACACGGAAGGACAAGGCCTGCACCGGCAAGTAGGCGGGTGCCAGCACGCGCTTGGCATCGAGCGTGACGTCCATGTTCATCGCCCGCAGCTTCTCGACCTTGAGCGGCACATTGGGGAAGAGGTCGCCCGTGGCCTCGAGCTGCTTCTGGGTCTGGCGCTGCTGGGGCGAGACGTTGCCGCCGGGCTTGTCGGGCGGCGCACCGATCAAGGGCGCCAGGTCGGCGAAAACCAGCTTCTGCGAGGCGAGCTTGGCCGTGAGATGCCCGGGCTTGCGCCGCGTGTCGACCAGCACGTCGCCGACGAGGTCGCTGTCGCCGACATGCCACTTGCTCTGGACGAATTTCCAGACACCGGACTCGCGATGCAGCTTGCCGCTGATGTTGTAGGGCGGAGTCGGCGGGCCGGGGATGCCGAGCAGCGGATAGATGTCGGCGAGGTCGTGGCCCGACAGCGAGAGCTCGACGTCGGCGCCGGTCCACTGGAAGGGATCCATCACCGTGCCCTTGGCCTTGAGCTTGGTGGCGCCGAAGGTGACGTCGATGTCCAGCGGATAGGGCTGCTCGGTGTCGCGCAGCATGACGATCGAGCCGCCGACGAAGCGCAGGGTGAGCGGTTGGCCCTCGAGCTTGCCCTTGAGCTGCAGCTCGGCCTGCGGCTGCTCGCCGGCCTGGCCGGTCGCCGTCGAGACCGTGCCGTCGAGGTCGAGCTTGCGCTTGGGATCGCGGTAGCTGAGCTTGCCTTCGGTGACTTCGAGGCGGCCGATCAGCGGCGTCTCGAAGCGGTTGTCGGGCTCGACCGCCTCCTTGGCCGCCGCGGCGGCGGCCGGCGCCTCGCCCAGCTCCCAGTTCAGCCGGTCCTTGTCGCCCTTCTCGATCACGATCTCGGGCTTGCGCAGGACCAGGCTCGGCAGCACCAGGTCGCCCTTCAGCAGGGGCCACAGGCGGATCTCGAAATCGACCTGGTCGGCCTTGAGCATGTGGGGCTCCTTGGCCCACTCCGCATTGGCGAACTGAACGCCGCTCAAATGGACGTGCGAAGTGAAGCCCCAGTCGACCGAGATATCGGCAATCGTGGTCTTGCGGCCCGAGAGGGCGCTGGCATGGCTCTCGATTCGGCCGCGGAAATCGTCTGACGTGACATAAAAATACACGGTCCCGATCGCGACGACGACCAGCACCACCAGAATGCCGGCCGTCCAGGCCAGGAACCTGAGAAAACGGGGCATGCGCTTGGCAACGATCCGTTCGCCGGTTTGTTCCCGGCCGGCTCGTCCGCCAGCCACAACTCGATCACTCGCCGCGGCGGCGGCCGGCGCGGACACTGCGGCCATGCCTACGACCCGACGGAGGTTCCTGGCCGCAGCGTCGGCGGCCGCCACGGCCGCCGCAGCCCCTGCCCTCGCCCAGAGCAAGGAAACGGAGGCGGCGGGCTTCGAGGACGCGCTGCGTGCCAAGTTCGCCGCCGGCGACGTGCTCGACTGGCGCGGCGGCAATGTGCGGCTGCGCCGGCCCATCGTGATCGAGGTCACGTCCAGCATGCTGGGGCCAGGGCTCGACCTCAACGGCGCCAAGCTGATCGCCGACTTCAACGACGCCAGCAAACGCGCCATCACCATCCGCATTCCGGCGCGCGCCAAGAACGTCGCGCTGCGCGGCATGAAGATCCTGAACGGCACGATCCTCGCCGCCAGCCCGGCGCAGGACGCGATCGGCCTGGAATGCCTCACCAACCACAGCTGGCTCTACAGCTGGAAGCTCATGAACCTCGACATCGAGCACTTCCAGCGCGACGGGCTGCACTTCGACGGCAGCGTCTTCGAGGGCGAGTGCCATGCCGTCACCTGCGCCGACAACGGCCGCAACGGCATGACCTTCCGCAACAACGGATCGATCGGCGACATCGGCATCGTCTCGGCGATCGCCATCTTCGGCGGCCAGATGCGCAAGAACGGCCACGCCGGCATCGAGACGCAGAGCTCGCTTCCCTACCAGGAGCCGCGCGACCTCAACATCTCGCAGACCTACTTCGTCGAGAACAAGGGGCCGGGCCTGCTCGCCACCAGCGGTCTGTCCATGGCCATCGGCTGCGGTTTCGAGAACAACGGCGGCTGCGGCATCAAGCTCGCCAACGAAGGCCGACTGTTCGCCTGCCGCGCCAGCACCTACAAGTCGCAGCCCTATCTGGTCGAGGCCTTCCTCAACGGCGGCAGCATGCTGCTCGACGGCTGTCGCATCGAGGGCTATGGCGGGTTCGAGGGCAAGATGAAATACGCCAAGATCGGCGGCAAAGGCTCGGTGATGCTGCGCGCCTCGGGCGATCGCTCGACCGTCGACGTGTCGAACGACATCGCCGTCAAGGTCGTGTGACGCTCCGCCCCTTTACTCCTTGCATGATTGGCGAAATTATCTTGCATGGAATTCTCAATCCGGCGTCTGGTCCTGATCGGCCTGTTCGCGACGGTGTTCTCGGCGTCCGCCGGGGCACAAGATGTCTCGGTCCTGGACTCCGCGCCCAAGGCCAAGGCCGTGATCGGCGAGCCGAGCAGCGAGTTCTTCGTGCGCTTCGACCGGCCGATCGACCATATCCATTCACGGCTGTCGATCTGGCGCGACGGCCGGCTCGTCGAGCACCTGCAACCGCGGCTGGAATCGTCGCCCGACGTGCTGTTCGCCCGCGCGCCAACTCTGCCGCCCGGCGAGTACATGCTGCACTGGACGGTACGCACCATGCAGGATGTCAAGGTCACCCAGGGCAACATTCCGTTCACAGTGAAATCCCCGCCCTGAGCGCTCCCAAGCTGCCATTCGCAACCAATTGCCCAGTGAGATCGTTGCGACATCTACAGCGTATCCCAGGCTCGGGCCGGCGGGATGCCGAGCGAGGGATCCCGATGAAGATTGCCCAAGTGGCGCCTCTCATGGAAAGCGTGCCGCCCCGGCTCTATGGCGGCACTGAGCGCATTGTCTCCTATGTGACGGAGGAACTGGTCGAGCAGGGCCACGACGTGACGCTGTTCGCCAGTGGCGATTCGCTCACCCGCGCGCGCCTGGTGCCGTGCACGGCGAAGGCGCTGCGGCTGAGCGACGTCAAGGACCCGATCCCCTATCATCTGATCATGCTCGACGAGGTGCGCCGGCTCGCCTCGTCGTTCGACGTGCTGCACTTTCACGTCGACCTGCTGCACTACCCGGTGATCCGCGACTTCTCCTGGCGCACGGTGACGACCCTGCACGGCCGGCTCGACCTGCCGGACATGCATCCGCTCTACAGGACCTTCAACGAAACGCCGCTGGTGTCGATCTCCGACAACCAGCGCAAGCCCATGCCGCCGGTGAACTGGGCGGGCCGAATCCATCATGGCCTGCCGCAGAACCTGCTGAAGCCGCTCGCCTCGCGAAGCGGCGACTATCTCGCCTTCCTCGGTCGCATCTCGCCGGAGAAACGGCCCGATCGCGCCATCGAGATCGCGGCTCGCAGCGGACGCGAGCTGCGCATCGCCGCCAAGATCGACAAGGTCGACCGCGACTATTGGCGCGAGGAGATCGAGCCGCTGCTGCGGCGCCATGCCAACGTGCGCTACATCGGCGAGATCGGCGATGCGGAGAAGGCGGAATTCCTGGGCAACGCCGCGGCGCTGCTGTTTCCCATCGACTGGGCCGAGCCGTTCGGCCTGGTCATGATCGAAGCGATGGCCTGCGGCACGCCGGTCATCGCCTGGAAGTGCGGCTCGGTGCCCGAGGTCGTCGATCCCGGCGTCACCGGCTTCGTGGTCGACAGCGTCGAGGAGGCCGTGTCGGCCGTCAGCCTGATCGGCAACCTCGACCGCCGGCGCATCCGCGAGGTCTTCGACCAGCGCTTCACCGCGGCGCGCATGGCCCGCGACTACGTTTCAATCTATCGTCGCCTGCTCGAAGGCGGCGCACCGCTGCCGCAGCGCGCAGATGCGCGCCAACCGATCGAGCTCAGCGCCGCCGAATGAGGGACGACATGGCATGAAGAACGCCGGGGAAGTGGCCCACGCCCCTGCACCCGCCGGCCCTGGCGTGCCGACGGCGCAGTTCTTCATTCCGGCTGCCACATCGCTGCAGGAGCGCCGGCCGCGCACGCTGAAGCATGGCGACAGCTTCGGCGTGTTCGACCCCAACGGCGACGCGGTCGCCGGCCCCGGCAGTCCCGAAGGCCTCTATCATCGCGACACGCGCTACCTCTCCCATTTCCTGGTCACGCTCGACGGCCAGCGGCCGATGCTGCTCAGCTCCACGCTGCGCGACGACAACGCCATGCTGACCTGCGACCTCACCAATCCCGATCTCTACGACACGATGGGACGCCTGGCCCTCGAACACGACATGGTGCATCTGCGCCGCATGCGCTTCTTGTGGCAGGCGGCCTGCCACGAGCGGCTGGCGGTACGCCACTTCGGCAGGGAGCCGCAACGCCTGCGGCTCGGCCTGTCGTTTGCCGCCGATTTCGCCGACCTGTTCGAGGTCCGTGGCACGCGCCGCGAGCGCCACGGCCTGCGCCATGCCGGCATAGTGAGCGGCAGCACCGTCACGCTGGGCTATACCGGCCTCGACGGCCTGACCCGACGCACGGTGGTGAGCTTTGCGACGCCGCCCGACAAGCTCAGCGTCGATGGCGCCCTCTTCGAGCTCATCCTGCAGCCCGGCGAGACGCGGCACATCGACCTGACGATCGATTGCGCCGCCGAGGAGAACGCGCAGGACCAGGCACGGCCTGGCTTCCTGCAGGCGCTGCGGCGATCGCGGCGGACCCTGCGCACGGCGGCAGCACGCGCCACGACCATCACCAGCTCGAGCACGACGTTCAACGAGGCCATACGCCGGTCGATCTCCGACCTCTACATGCTGGTCACCGACACGCCGGACGGCCCCTATCCCTATGCCGGCATCCCGTGGTTCAGCACGGTGTTCGGCCGCGACGCGCTGATCACCGCCATGCAGACGCTGTGGCTCGACCCCGCCATTGCCTGCGGCGTGCTCCGTCACCTGGCACGTCACCAGGCCGAGACCACCGACGAAGCGGCCGACGCCGAGCCCGGCAAGATCCTGCACGAGATGCGCCAGGGCGAGATGGCGCTGCTGGGCGAGGTGCCGTTCCGTCACTATTACGGCAGCGTCGATTCCACGCCGCTGTTCGTCATGCTGGCAGGCGCCTATCTCGAACGCACCGACGACGTCGAGACCGTGCGCCGGCTGTGGCCGAACATCCTGGCGGCATTGCGCTGGATGGACGAATCGGGCGATCGCGACGGCGACGGCTTCATCGAGTACGGCCGCATGCGCGACACCGGGCTGATCAACCAGGGCTGGAAGGACAGCCACGATTCGATCTTCCACGCCGACGGCACGCTGGCCCACGGACCGGTCGCCCTGGTCGAGGTCCAGGCCTATGCCTTTGGCGCCTGGCGAGCCGCTTCCTCGATCGCGCGTCGGCTGGGAGACGACGATGCCGCCGACGGCTACGCCGAGCGCGCCAGCCGCCTGCAGCAGCGCTTCGACGATGCCTTCTTCGACAAGGCGTTCGGCACCTACGTGCTTGCCCTCGACGGCGACAAGAAGCCTTGCCGGGTGCGCGCCTCCAATGCCGGTCACGCGCTGTTCAGCGGCATCGCCCGCCCCGAGCGCGCCGAGGCGGTGGTGAAGACGCTCACGTCGAACGCCTTCTTCTCCGGCTGGGGCGTGCGCACGGTCGCCGTCGGCGAGGCGCGCTACAATCCCATGAGCTACCACAATGGCTCGGTCTGGCCGCACGACAATGCCCTGATCGCGGCGGGCTTCGCACGCTACGGCTTCCGGCGCGAGGCGGCGCGCCTGTTCGGCGGGCTGTTCGCGGCCTCGGGCTACATCGATCTGCGCCGCCTGCCCGAGCTGTTCTGCGGCTTCCCGCGCGAGCGCGCCCACGGCCCCACCTTCTATCCCGTCGCCTGCTCGCCGCAGGCCTGGGCGGCGGCGACGCCCTTGTCGCTGCTGCAGTCCTGCCTCGGCCTACGCTTCGACACGACGCGCGGCTCGGTGGCGTTCGACGAGCCGTTGTTGCCGGATTTCCTCGATGAGGTGACGCTGCGCCGCCTGTCGCTCGGCGATGCGGCGGTCGATGTGGCGCTGCACCGCCGCGGCAGCGACCTCTCGATCGAAGTCTTGGGCCGCCGCGGCCGGCTGGGCGTCGACCTCTCCTGACCGCGCCCACCCGGCGCTGGCGATCGGCGACTACCGGCCGATGACCGCGACCGGCGACCTGCTGCTCTTCCAGCGCAGGCTGGGCCGCGAGCGCTTCGTCGTGGCGCTCAACCTAGGCGCCGAGCCCGTCGAGGTCGACTTCGCCCCAGGCGACGTGCGCGGCCGGCTCGTTCTGTCCACCCACGGCGATCGCGACGACGAGCCTGTGGCCGATGCTCTGGCCCTGCGCGACAACGAAGGCGTCGTGGTCGAGCTGTCATGATGGAGCGCGGACCTCCAGGTCCGCTCATGGTCATACTCTTCTGGACCGCGCGCGTCCTCGCGCGCTCATGATCATGAAAGCGCGCGGGGACGCGCGCGGTCCGGAAGACCATGAGCGGACCTGGAGGTCCGCGCTCCTATGAGATCTTCCCCAGCCCGCGGACGACGAAGGCGTTGAGCCGTCGGGCGAAGGCCGCCGGATCGGCCGGCATCTCGCCGTCGAGGATGTGGGCCTGGTCGAGCAGGAGATTGGCGAGCTCGGCCGCCTCGTCATTCTGTGCCGCGCCGAGCGCCTTCACGAGATCATGGCGCATGTTCAGCTCGAGGATCGGCTTGGCGCCGGCGCTGCGGTTGGCGCGCGCCAGCAGGCGGTCGAGTTCCCGGTCGCGGCCCTGGGCGCTGGCGACCAGGCAGGCGGCGCTCTCGGTCAGGCGCTGCGAGGCACGCACCTCGGACACCTTGTCGCCCAGCGCCTCCTTCACGGCCTTCAGGATGGCCGTATCGTCATCGCTCGAGGTCTTGTCGTCGGCCTTGTCATCGAGGAGCGGGATCAGGCCGAAGTCGACATCGCCCTGGCTCAGCGAGCGCAACGGCTTGCCTTCGAAGTCCTGCGGCATGGCCGTCCAGAAGGCATCGATCGGATCGGTCAGCAGCAGCACTTCGACGCCACGGGCGCGTGCTGCTTCGAGCTTGGGATTGGATTTCAGCCGCTCCGCGCTCTCGCCCACGAGATAGTAGATCTCCGTCTGGTTGGGCTTGAGGTCGGCGATGTAGTCCTTGAGCGAGCGCGGGCCGTCACCGGCCGTCGTCGCGAAACGCGCCAGGGCGAGCAGCTGGCCGCGGCGCTCGTGGTCTTCGTAGAGTCCTTCCTTGAGGACCGGGCCGAAGGCATTCCAGATCTTGATCCAGGTCTCGGGTTCCTTGGCCGCCGAGCTTTCCATCTCGCCGACCACGCGGGTCGCAAGGCCATTGCGGATCTGGGCGACCTGCGGGTTGTTCTGCAGCATCTCGCGCGACAGGTT
This sequence comes from uncultured Alphaproteobacteria bacterium, assembly GCA_963809025.1. Classification (GTDB taxonomy): domain Bacteria; phylum Pseudomonadota; class Alphaproteobacteria; order Reyranellales; family Reyranellaceae; genus Reyranella. The sequence continues at coordinate 27,191 of CAWEIE010000030.1, forward strand.
GAGCGGCAGGTCCTCGCTGTCGACCACGCCGCGCACGAACCGCAGATAGGGCGGCAAGAGGTCGGCATCGTCGGTGATGTAGACACGCCGCACATAGAGCTTCACCCGCCCCTTGCGGCCGGGATCGGCCAGATCGAAGGGCGGCGTGGTCGGCACGAACAGCAGCACGGCGTAGGACTGCCGGCCCTCGACCTTGTAGTGCAGGGTGAGCGCGGGCTCGTCGAACGCCATGGCGATCGAGCGGTAGGCCTGGGTGTAGTCCTCCGCCTTCAGCTCCGACTTGGATCGCTGCCACAGCGCACTGGCGGCGTTGATCTGCCGGGCCTCGCCCTTGTCGTCCAAAAGCTCGATGGGGAAAAGGATGTGATCGGAATAAGTGCGGATCACGCGCTCCAGCTCGAACGGCTGCAGATAGCGCACCGCATCGTCCTTCAGGTGCAGGACGATCTCGGTGCCGCGCGGCACGCGGCTCGCCTGCTCGGCGCTGGCCGGCGCCATCTCGAAGCCCGCGCCGCCCTCTGACGTCCACACCCAGCTCTCCGACGCCCCGGCGCGCGTGCTGGTCACGGCGATGCGGTCGGCCACCATGAAGGCCGAGTAGAAACCAACGCCGAACTGGCCGATCAGGCCCAGCCCGTCCTTGGCCTCCTTCAGCCCCTTGAGGAAGGCCCTGGTGCCCGAGCGCGCCACGGTGCCGAGGTTGTCTATGAGCTCCTGCCGGTCCATGCCGATGCCGGTGTCGGCGATGGTGAGCGTCTTGGCGGCCGCATCCGGTTTTAGGCGAATCTCGAGCTTCTCGGCGCCGACCAGCAGCGCGGGGTTGGAAATCGCTTCGTAGCGGATCTTGTCCAGCGCGTCGGATGCGTTGGAGATCAGCTCGCGCAGGAACACGTCGGTCTCGGAATAGACCGAATGGACCATCAGGTTCAGAAGCTCGGCGACCTCCGCCTGGAACTGATGCGATTGCGCGCTGCCGGCGTCCCCGTTCATTGCCCGTCCTTTGGTTCAGTGAAGCGCACCGGCTATAGCCCCGGAAAGACGCGCGGCCAAGGGAGCGGCGGCGGCGAGACGAACAGGGGCTCCGGCTCCTCTGCGGGCACGCGGTGGGTGGGCGGCTGTTGTTTGTCCGCCTCGGCCGGCGAGGCGTTCGGGAAGGCCTGCGGCTTGGGCTGCAGATCGCCAATTTGCATCATCGCGTCCTCCCTGGAGCAACATGCCGAAACAAATGTGCGGGGGCCGTTTAAAGCGCACCGCGGCGGTCGATTTGGGAGTGCTTATGGCACTTTCAAGGGGGCGGCCCGGGCCGATAGCGGGCCCAGCCATTGGCGCGCAGCCGGCAGGCATCGCAGCTGCCGCAGCCCACGCCCCAGTCGTGGCGGTGCGCGCGGTCGCCGAGATAGCACGTGTGGGTCTCCTCGACGATGAGATCGACCAGGCCGCGGCCGCCCAGGGTTTCGGCCAGCCGCCAGGTGTCGGCCTTGTCGATCCACATCAGCGGCGTTTCCAGCACCAGCCGCGCCTCCATGCCGAGGTTGATGGCGACCTGCAGCGCCTTGACCGTGTCGTCGCGGCAATCGGGGTAGCCTGAGAAATCCGTCTCGCAGACGCCGGCGACGACGTGTTTCAGCCCGCGCTGGTGGGCCACGATGGCGGCAAAGGTCAGGAAGACGAGGTTGCGTCCGGGCACGAAGGTGGCGGGGAGGCCATCGGGCCGCGTGTCCATGGGCAGGTCGGCGGTGAGGGCGCTTTTGCTGACCGAGCCCAGGACGTCGAGCGACACCACGCGGTCGGGGCCGAGCCTGCGGCTCCAGTCGGAACCGAGGCTGGCGATGCGCCGGCGGACGGGATCGCGCACGTCCATCTCGACGGCATGCCGCTGGCCATAGGCGAAGCCGATCGTCTCGACACGTTCGTAACGGGAAAGCGCCCATGCCAGGCAGGTCGTGGAATCCTGGCCGCCGGAAAAAAGGACAAGAGCCGATGACGTGTCGTTCATCGCACGACAATAGCTTACACTCCCCGCATGCCGCAGACGCTTTTCATCAATGCCCATCTCGTCCTTGACGGGTTCGCTGAATTGCAGCGCGCCTTCAACGTGCTGGTGAGCGACGGTCGCATCGCGGCGGTATCGCCCAAGCCGATCGAGGCCGGCGGGGCGACGGTGGTCGATGTCGGCGGGCGCACGCTGATGCCGGGCTTCATAGACGCCCACGCCCACATCACCGGCCTGTCGCTCACGCCCAAGAACATCGCCAATCCCGCCGCCGACATCGCCATCGCCTCGGCGAACTACCTGCGCAACTGCCTGATGGACGGCTACACCACCATCCGCGAGGCCGGCGGCGCCGACCATGCCACCGCCCGACTGCTGGCGGAGGGCCAGATCGTCGGGCCGCGGCTCTACTATTCCGGCCGGGCGCTGACCCAGACTGGCGGCGGCGCGGACTTCCGCACGCCCGACGAGGAGACCGATCCGTGCGGCCATGTCGGGCCGTTTTCGGTGATGTCGGTGATCGCCGATGGCACCGACGCGGTGCGCAAGGCCGCGCGCGAAGAGCTGCGCCGCGGCGCCACGCAGATCAAGCTGTTCGCCTCAGGTGGCGTGGTATTTCCTGCCGAGGGACATGCGACACGCTACGAGTTCACCGAGGCCGAGCTACGTGCCGCGGTCGAGGAGGCCGCCGCGCGCGGCACCTACGTCATGGCGCACGTCTATACCGACGAAGGCGTGCGGCGCTGCCTGGAAGCCGGCGTGCGCTCGATCGAGCATGCCAACTTCGTGAGCGAGCAGACCGTGGTGATGATGGCCGAGCACCGCGCCTTCTACGTGCCGACCTTCATCTCGCTGGTGCAGCGAGTAGAGAGCGCGGCGCACGAGCACCTGCCGCCGACCATCGTCGCCAACCTCAAGCGCACCGTCGAGCGCGGCCGGCAGGTCTATGGCTGGGCGCGCAAGCACAAGGTGCCGATCGGGTTCGGTACCGACCTGTGGGGGCCGGAAGCACAGAAATCCCAGCTGCGCGAGTTCGAGATGCGCCGTGACCTCGACACGCCTGCCGAGATCGTGCGGTCGGCGACCGCGGTCAATGCCGAACTGCTGATGGAGAAGGGCATGCTCGGGGTCATCGCCGAGGGTGCCCATGCCGACCTGCTGGTGGTCGAGGGCAATCCGCTGGCCGACCTCGGCGTGCTGCTGGACCCGCAGCGCAACCTCAAGCTGATCATGAAGGGCGGCGTGGTCTACAAGAACGAGTTGTCGGCCTGATACCCGGACCTAGCCTTCGTAGTGTCGTCGTCGTTTGTGAGCTGCCGATCCAAGGATGTTGTCGTTGTTCGCCAGTTTGGCCGGCGGGCCGAGAATTCGGGTGAATAAAGATGAATTAAGACAGGTCCATCCTATCCGAATTCGACGCCGCAAAAGCCGCTATTCTTGGGCCTTTCTGTCCCCTTCGCGCATTTCGATAGTTTCGATGGCCATTTTTGTTCGGGAGAGTTTCGTTCGGCATTCTCGCCATCGACCGCGCGCGCACCCGGGCCTTGCCGACCGGCTGTTGTGAATCGGATAGACGATGCATAGAGCGACAGACGCCGGACTCTACTCAAAACTTCCGTGCTTGTCAATAACTGTAGTTTCTTTTGGCAATCGCGGCGTGTCCGTCGGCGATTGGCCCGTTTCGCTCTTGCGACTTTTGGCGCTCCAGAAGGGGGTCCCTATCGCGGGCCGACATCGCCGTCCTACCAAGGCTTGTGCGCCCCAACCCGACCTCCCGGCAGTGCCGTCATTGGTCCGTGGACCCGTCGAAATCCCTGTGGCGAGCGCCGGCGACGGCCACTCTCCCCGGTGTCTTCGCGTCACCTGGCGGGGTGCCGATCATGGTCGACGGCAAGGTTACCGGCGCCGTCGGCGTCAGTGGCGTCACCGGCGACCAGGACGAGCAATGCGCAAAGGCCGGTCTCGGTAGCTAGAGTATATTCCGTTCGGCTGTAATCAGCCGAACGGAATATGCCTGCTGCAACAACTAACCCCCGTGCGCGCATTTCCGGTCAGATGGAACCGCACGCGGTTCCGTCTGACCGGAAACCGCTCTAGCGCGGAACCAACGTTGCCGGACTTTCCGGATGGCTGACGATGCCATCCGGAAAGGCGAGCCAGTCGTGCTTTGTCGTGGTCCACACCGTTCGCACCGGCGGCGGGAAGTGCGGATCGGCAAAAGTGCCGACGGCGATGCTCACGATGTCGGGCAGGCGTTCGTTCTCCCAGAACACAGTCGAGCCGCATTTGGGACAGAAGTGGAAGGCGAGCCAGGCGCCGCTCTCGGCCTGCCGGCGGAAGGTGCTGCGTTCGCCCTCGGTGGCAACGATCTGGCCGCGCGGGAAGAACGCCTGGGCGCCGAACAGCGAGCCGGTGCGCCGTTGGCAAGCGAGGCAATGGCACGACGAGACGATGCTTGGCGCACCGGTCGTGCGAATGCACAATTGGCCGCAGGCGCAGGCGGCCGCGCGCTCGACGGGTTCTGTCATGCGGCCAGCTTGCCACCGATTGGTCTCACTGGCGAGGCAGCGAGTTGCCGACAATCGCCCTCGTCTTTCCTCCATCGTGGGAGCGCGGAAGATTGGCAAGGCGATCCAAGTTGCGCGTCGGGCCGACCATCGCGGTCGGTGCGGTGACGCTCGCGCTGTGCGTCAGCATCAGCCTCCTCTATGTCGGCTGGCAGCCCGGCGCCACCCTCAACCTCACCGGCTACGTGGCCATGGCGGTGGGCCTGGTGGCGGCGATCCTGCTCGGCATCGGCATCGTGCTACTGATCCACCGCGACAAGCACGATCGCTGATCATCCCGCCTTGGGCCGCAGGCGACCGAGCGAGCGGCCGAGCCGCCTGAGCCAGCTCTCGACAGGCGCGCCGTCGGGCACCTCGGCAAGGAAGGACTGCAAGGCCTGGCGCGTGCCCGCATGCAGTTCGGCCTCGGTCGGAAAGTGCGGATACCAGCCGCCCAGCCCGGCATCGACGACCTCGAAGCTGGTCTGCCGCGCCGGCACAATGTCGAACTCGATGGTCGGACGCAGCGCCACGCCCGAAATGGGCGCATGCAGCACGACGCTGTTCTCGAACAGCACCCAGATCGGCTTCTCGCTTTCGAGCGTGAACTCCTCACCGTCGCGCCGGCGGAACCAGGTCGTGCTCGATCGCTTGCCGCAGCCCTCGGGCAAGACAAAGATCTTGCGCATGGCAACCGGCCAGCCGTCGAGGTGGCGGTCGGCCTGGGGCCGGTTGGGAACGAGCTGGAACTGTCGCGTCGAGGCGATGCGGAAGGGATGGCCGATGGCGGTCTCGACCATCGGACCGGCGGTCGCCAGGAACTCGTCGAGCAGCGCCCGGCTGGCCGGCGTCAGCTGGCGGTAGTGGTTGCTGCTGTTGAGGTAGTCGCACTGGGCGAAGCTGGTGCTGACATAACCCATGGCGAAGTGCTTGCGCCGCATCTTGACACGCGGGCTGGCGAACATCGCCTGCAGCAGGCGGCGGGCGAGACCCTCGTCCAGCGGGAAGACCATCACTCCGACCTCGGCGAGCGGGCCGTCGTCGCAGCCCAGCTCCTCGGTCAGCGATTGCCAGGCTTCGCGGGACAGGATCGCGCGATCGCGACGAAACGCCTCGAAAGCGGCGTCATCGTCAGGACTTTGCGCCTCCCACTGATGAAGGCGCTCCGCCAATGCGTGATCCGACAGACTCAGGAACTCAGGCCTCATGAACGGCAGAATAGCGCTCCTGCCGCTAGGTCGCCATCGTCAGGCCGCCTTCTTCTCGACCATGTCGATGACGCGTGCCCGCTGCGCGCGGGCGCTGCCGAACAGCTCGGCATTGGCGCGGGCACGCTTGAAATAGAGGTGGTTCACCATCTCCCAGGTGAAGCCGATGGCGCCGAAGATCTGGATACTGCGCTGCGAGACAGCCACGTAGGCGTCGCTGGTGTAGGCCTTGGCCATCGCCGCGGCCAGCGAGCCGCGGGCATCGTTCTCCGACAGGGCCCAGGCGGCATAGAGGGTGGCCGCGTTGCAGCACTCGACCTGGCCCAACATGTCGGCCAGCGAATGCTTGATCGCCTGATAGGAGCCGATCGGCTTGCCGAAGGCGGTGCGTTCCTTGGCATAGTCGACCGTCATCTCCATGACGCGTTGCGCACCCGCGGCGCTCTCCGTCGCCAGCGCGAACAGCACGCGATCGCGCAGCCAGGGCCACAGCACAGCATCATCGGCCGCCAGCCGTTCGCCGACGGCGTCCTTCAGGCGGACGTCGGCCACCTGCCGCGTGACGTCGCGCCAGGGCAGCAGATCGACCTGCACGCCGGGCTGATTTGCTTCGACGAGGAAGAAGGCGCGTCCCTGCTCTTGCTGTGCAGCCACCACCAGCCAGTCGGCGGCAGCGGCATCGATCACAAACGACTTGGCACCCGTCAGGCGCCAGGACCCGCCCTGCTTGCTGGCCGAGGCCTCGCGGCAGGGACCGTCGACCGCGCCACTCGCTTCAGCGACGGCCAAGGCGAGCTTGATCGAGCCGGTGGCGACGCCGGGCAGCAGATCCTTCTTCTGCGTCTCCGAGCCGCCCTTCTGCAGCGCCCAGGCGCCGAACAGCGTGCCGAGGAACGGGCTCGGCGCGAGAGTACGGCCCATCTCGCCCAGGATCATGGCGAGGTCGATGCAGGAGAGACCAAGTCCGTCATAGGCCTCGTCGATCACCAGGCCCGGCCAACCCATCGCCGCGATCTTGCTCCAGTTCGCCGCGTAGTCAGCGTCTTCGACGGTCGCACCGGGTACCAGCACGCGGGCAAGCGAGATCTCCTTCTCGAGGAAGGTGCGCGCCGACTGGCGCAGCACCAGATGGTCTTCGCTCAAGGCAAAATTCATCGGACGCTCCCCTAACCCTGCTTGCGCCGCGCTTCCGCCCAGGGAAGCCGCGCGGTGGGATCGAGATCGCGCGGCAGGCCGAGCATGCGTTCGGCGACGACGTTCTTCAGCACTTCCTGCGTGCCCACGCCCAGCGTGACGGCCTGGCTGAACCAGAAGGCGTAATCCCAATCGTCGTAGGGATCGTCGCCGGCGAGCTGCGAGGGGAACGGCTTTTCGCCGGCGATCATGCCGCGAGCGCCCTGGCTGCGCTTCGCGAGGTCGACGACGCGCTGGCCGTGCGGTGCCGCCAGCATCTTGTGGATGGCGCCCTCGGGTCCCGGCGCCTTGGCGTTCATGCGGTCGCTGAGCGCGCGGTAGGCGAGCAGGCGCAGGATCTCGCCCTCGACGAAGATCTGCGCCGCCTCATCGCGGATCGCACCATCTTCGAGCGCACCGACCTCGGCCAGCCCCTCGACCAGTTCGCGCGCCGACGGGCCGTGCCCCCAGATGGCGCCCGGCCGCGACAGCGCCACGCGCTCGGTCTGCAACTGCGTGGTGCACAGCGCCCAGCCCTCGCCTTCCTTGCCAAGCAGGCGGTCGGCCGGAATGCGCACCTCCTCCAAAAACACCTCGTTGTATTCGTTCTCGTGGGCCGACATGTCGATGATCGGCCTGATGCGGATGCCGGGTGTGTCCATGTCGACCAGAAATTCCGACAGGCCCTTGTGCTTGGGCTGGTCGGGATCGGTCCGCGCCACCAGCACGCCGACCTTCGCCTTGTGGGCGAGCGAGGTCCAGATCTTGTGGCCCTTCACGACGTAGTGGTCGCCGTCGCGGCGGGCGACGGTGCGCAGCGCGCCGAGATCGGAGCCGCCCGACGGCTCGCTGAACAGCATGCACCAGATGTGCTCGCCCGACAGCGCCGGCCACAGGAAATGCTGGCGCTGCGCCTCAGTGCCGTGGGTGAGCAGCGACTGCGCGCAATTGTTGATGGCGACGGGATTTCTGGGCACGTGGACGCCGGCGCGCTTCATCTCCTGGTCGATGATGAGCTGCAGCTCAGCGTCGGCCTCGAGGCCCCACGGCTTGGGCCAGTGCGGCACGGCGAAGCCCGCCTGCGCCAGCGCCAGTCCCGACGGATGGGGATTGGCCTCGAACCAGGCGCGGATCGCCGGGCGCTTGGGATGGTCTTCACCCGGCAACTCGAAATCCATGACGCTCTCCCAACTCTATGCGGCAGCGACCGAGACGTAGTCCTTGAACTGCTGGCGCAGCGTCACCTTGTGCACCTTGCCGGTGGCGGTGAGCGGCAGCGCCTCGACGAAGGTGACGTCGGTCGGCAGCCACCACGACGCCATCCTGGGTTTCAGGAACTCGATCAGCTCCGGCGCCGTCACCTGCTTGTCGGGCCGACGCACGACGACCAGCAGCGGCCGCTCCTGCCAGCGCGGATGGGGAATGCCGATCACGGCGGCCAGCGCCACCGCGGGATGGCCCATGGCCGCGCCTTCGATGGCGGCGCTGCTGATCCATTCGCCGCCCGACTTGATGACGTCCTTCGAGCGGTCGACCAGCTCGACCGTGCCGTCGGGATGGAGTCTTGCGACATCGCCGGTCTGCAGCCAGCCGTCGTCGATCGCCGCCGGCTGCTTGAGATAGGCGCCGGTCACCAGCGGACCTTTGGCCTGCAGATGGCCGAAGGCCACGCCATCGCTCGGCAGCACCTTGCCGTCATCGTCGACGATGCGCAGCTGGGTCGAGAAGGCGACGCGGCCCTGGCGCAGCTTCTGGTCGACGCGCTTGTCGAACGGCAGGTCGATATGGCCCGGCGGCATGGAGGTCTTGGTGACGCCCAGCGCCTCGGTCATGCCCCAGCAATGGGCAACCTCGATGCCGTGGCGCTGCTCGAGCGCCTCGACCAGCGAGCGCGGCGGCGTCGTGCCGGCGACCAGCGCCGCGCGCATCGCCGGCAGTTTCAGATTGTTGCGGTCGAGATGGTCGACCAGCGTGATCCACACTGTCGGCACGCAGGCCGCCATGGTGACGCGCTCTGCGGCCATCAGCTCGTAGAGCTTGTCGGGCTCGAAGTTGCGGCCGGGCAGCACCAGGGTGTGGCCGCTGAGCGGCGCGGTGTAGACCATTTGCCAGCCGTTGCCGTGGAACATCGGCGCGATCGGCATCACCGCCTCGCGCGCGCCCGAGCGATAGCCGCCGATCATGTCGGCCGTGCTCATGACCAGCGCGCTCAGGATGGTCGAGCGGTGGGTATTGACCACGCCTTTGGGCTGGCCGGTGGTGCCCGAGGTGTAGCAGATCACCGACGCCTGGCGTTCGTCGAAAGTCGGCCAGACATAGTCGTCGTTCTGGACGGCCAGCAGCTTCTCATAGGACAGCAGTTTCAGGCTCGACCTGGGAGGCTCGGGATCGACGCTCATGTAGATCCAGCCCTTCACGCCGGGCACCGACGGCGCGAGCCGCTCGGCGATCGGCAGCGTGCCGGCATCGACGCAGATCCAGGAATCCTCGGCGTGATTGACGATATAGCTGAGCTGCTCGTCGAACAGGCGCGGGTTGATGGTGTGCAGCACCGCGCCCGTGCCGGAGACGCCGTAGAACAGCTCGAGGTGATGGTGCGTGTTCCAGGCGAGCGAACCGACGCGGTTACCCGGCTGCACGCCCAGCGCCGCCAATGCCTTGGCCAGCCGCTTGGCGCGGCTGTGCACCTCGCCGTAGGTGGTGCGATGGACGCCGCCCTCGGGCGTGCGCGCCACGACCTCCGTGGCGCCGTGAATGCGCGCAGCGTGCTCGATGATCGATGTCACGAGCAGGGGCGCGTCCATCATCAATCCGCGCATGGCTCTCTCCTTCGGCTAGCGCGACTTCCCGATATGGCCTTCGACGATCTTCCGCCACAGCGTCAGCAGGCGGTCGAATCGTTCCGGCTCGTTCTGCCACAGCATGCGCACGGCGAGCCCACGCACCAGGCCGAGCGTCAGCCACAGCACGTCGTCGGCCACCTGCTCGGACATGCCGTTGGCCACCAGCGCCTGATGCCAGGCCCGCTCCGCCGGCAGGCGCGCGTTGCGCACCATGGCCATGAGCTGCTTGCGGAAGCGGGCGCTGTTGATCGAGGTGGCGATGTCGAGCGAGATGAAGAACGGCGTGGAAAAGAAGAACTCGCGGCCGTCGGCGATGACGCGCTCCAGCGGATCCTCGCCGCGTTTCAGGGTCCGCGCCCGCACCTGGCTGGTCGCCAGCACATTGTGGAAGACGTGCTCCATGGTGGCGTAGACCAGCTTCTCCTTGGTCTTGAAATGATGGAGCTGGGCGCCGCGCGACACGCCGGCCGCCTTGGCGACGTCGGCGGTGCGGAAATGGGCGTAGCCCTTCTTGCGCAGCACCTCGACGGCGGCGTCGAGGATGCGGGTGCGCGTCTCCTGGGTACGTTGGGCCTGAGTCCGACGAGTATGAGTGCGCCGTTTCTTCTTCGGCGCACGCGTACGCTTGCCGGGACGCTCGTCCGTGAAGGCGGACAGGGACATGTTGCTAGTCCGCCTTGATGTACTCGACGGAGATCCAGCCCTTGCCGTCGAAGCGCGAGAGCTGGAAGCCGTGATAGGCGCGGTAGTCCTCCGGCGTGTTGCTGAGCTTGATGCCGGGCAGCAGCAGCGACAGCGTAACGTCCTTCAGGGTTGTCGCCTTCCTGAGCAGGTTCTCGCGCGTCAGCTCGTTGCCGGCGGCGTTCAGGACGTATTCCGCCATCTGGGCGTTGACGTAGCCCGACACGCCGATGGCATCGAGGGCTGAATCGTTGGGCGCGTACTTCTTCATGAAGGCGAAGTAGGCCTGCATGTCCTGGTCCTTCTCCCAGGCCGGATCGCCCGGCTCCTTGAAGTACTGCGCGGTCATCACGCCTTCGACCTTGTCGAAGCCCACGACCTTCAGCACCGCCTGCACCGAGCTGCCGGGACTGGCGATGAACTGCATGGGCTTCCACTTGAGCTCGTCGGACTTGCGCAGCGCCTGGGCGGAGAATTTCGGCGTGGTGAAGTTCATGAACACGTTGGCGCCCGAACCGGCGAGGCTGATGATCTGCGAATCGACGGTGGGATCGGTGAGCTCATAGCTCTGCTCGGAGACGACCAGCTTCGAATAGTTGTCGCCCAGCGCCTTCTTCAGGCCTTTGAGGAAATCCTTGCCGTAGTCGTCGTTCTGGTAGAGCACGCCGATCTTGGGCGTCTTTTGCGCCTTCAGCGCATAACGCGCGAAGCCCATCGCCTCGGTCTCGAACGAGGGATAGAACGGCACCGTCCAGGGATACTGCCTGGGATCGTTGAACTTGCTGCCGCCCGCCGAGATCAGGAGCTGCGGCACCTTCTTGCCGTTGAGATAACGCTGGGTCGCCGAGTTGGTCGGCGTGCCGACGGTGCCGACCTCGGCCAGCACGTTGTCCTCCTCGACCAGCTTGCGCGAGGCTTCGAGCGCCTTGGGCGGGCTGAACCCGTTGTCGAGCATGATGAACTTGATCTTGCGCTTGTTGATGCCGCCCTTCTCGTTGACGGCATTGAAATAGGCCTGCTCGACGCGGCTGTAGATGCCGAAGGCCGACGCCGGCCCGCTGAACGGCGCGCTCTGGCCGATGGTGATCTCGGTATCGGTGACGCCGGGGCCGTACTTCTTGTCCTGCGCCCTCACCGGCACACCGGCCGCCGTTGCCAACACCAGCCCAGCCGCAACCAACGCCATTGTCGTTGCGCGCATCGTTTCCTCCCGATTTTCAACGGCCTCTCGACGGGCCGGTGTGCCAGGAGTTAAAAACAGTCCATCCGGCTTGTAAACAAAAATTCTACCATTTGTTAGGAAACGTCATGGCCGAAATTCTCGCCCTCGGGATCTCCCACTACCCGCCGCTGCACGGCCACGACGACCGCATGTCGTGGATTCTGAAGAGGATGCTGCAGAATCCGAAGCTGCCGCAGGAGCTGCGCACGCCCGCCGGCTGGCCCGAGGCGATGCGCGCCGAATGGGGCAGCGACGAGGGCGCCGCGTCGGCCGCCCGCCATCGCGCCGACCTCGTCGGCTGGCTCGACAGGACGCGCGCCGCGCTCGACGCCTTCAAGCCCGACTTCATCCTGATGTGGGGCGACGATCAGTACGAGAACTTCAAGGAAGACGTGGTGCCGCCCTACTGCATCGCAGCCTACGACCGCATCAAGTTCACGTCGCCGTCGACCAACATCTGGGGCAAGGACGAAGCGTTCGACCTGCCCGGCCATCGCACGGCCGCCAAGCGGCTGGCGAGCGAGCTGATCGAGGAAGGCTTCGACACGGCCTATGCCTACAAGCCGCTGCACAATCCGCTCGGCCACGCCTTTGCCAACGCGGTGATGTATCTCGACTACCATCGCAAGGGCTTCGACTATCCGGTCGTGCCCTTCGCCATCAATTGCTATGGCCGGCGCGTCTTGGCGCAGCGCGGCGGACTGCCCGTCTTCGACCGCACGATCAGCGACGCCGACCTCGACCCGCCGGCGCCGACACCAAGGCGGCTGTTCGATCTCGGCGCGGCGACGGCGCGCATCCTCGCCCGCTCGCCCTGGCGCGTGGCCCTGCTCGCCTCGTCGGGCTGGAGCCACGCCTTCCTAACGGCCAAGAACCACTTCCTGTGGCCCGACACGCCGGCCGATCGGCGCATGTACGAGGCGCTGCGTGATTGCGACTGGCAGACCTGGCGCGGCTATTCCGGCGCCGCGGTCGAGGACAGCGGCCAGCAGGAGATCCTGAACTGGATGTGCCTGGCCGGCGCCATGAGCGAGCTCAAGCGCAAGCCCAGGGAGACGGGCTTCGTCGACACCTGGATCTTCAATTCGTCCAAGGCGTTCCTGATCGCGCCGCCGACCTGAGGATACGACCATGAAGCTGAAGAACCGGGTCGCGGTCATCACCGGCACGAGCCCCAACATCGGCGGCGGCATCGCCGAGGGCCTGGCCGCCGAAGGCGCCATCGTCGTCGCCGTCGACGCCAGCGCGGCCAATGCCCAGGACTGCGCCGCCTATCTCGAGAAGACCGGCGGCCGCGCGCTCGGGCTCGCCTGCGACGTCACCGATGAGGCCAAAGTGAAGGCCACGATCGATGCCGCGCTCGGAGCGTTCGGCAGGATCGACGTGCTGGTGAATAACGCGGTCTTCTACAACAAGAAGGGCGTCATCGACATGACGTTCGATGAATGGAACCGCCAGACCGCCGTGATCCTGGGCGGCGCCTTCCTGTTCACCAAGTACGCCTGCAAGGCGATGATCGCAGCCAGGAACGGCGGCAGCATCATCAACATCGCTTCGACTGCCGGGCATCAGGGCGAGCCCAGCAACATCGCCTACTCGACGGCCAAGTGCGGTCTGCTGAATTTCACACGGTCGGCCGCCATGGAGCTGGTCGGCCACGGCATCCGCGTCAACAGCCTGACGCCAACCGCGACCGATCCCAGCCAGTCCTTCGAACGCGCTGGCCGCTGGGGCCGCACGGTCAAGAAGCCGGAGAGCATCGATCGCATCATGAAGCCGTTCCGCGACGGCATTCCGATGGGGAAGCTGCCGCTGCCGACCGACTATGCGCAGGCCGCGGTGTTTCTCGCCAGCGACGATGCCTCGATGATCACCGGCACCGACCTGCGCGTCGACGGCGGCGCGATCGCGCGCTACTGGGCATGGGAGCCCAAGGCGGGGGTGAAGCTCTAGATTTTCCTCCCCTTCGCGGAATCCGCGAAGGGGAGGAAGCTACGACTTCGCGATCCCTTTCGTCAGCACGCGCATCAGTTCGTCGGCGATGTCGTCGGGGGTCATGGCGCCGTCGGGGTCATACCATTCGGCGACCCAGGTCAGGGCGCCCATGGCGAGCATACGCACCACCGAGGGATCGAAGCCTGATTGCAGCAGGCCCTTTCGTCCGGCCTCGGCCAAAAGGCCGGCGAAGATCGCGGCGTAGTCGCGCTCCTGCTGCATGTGATGGTCGCGCAGGCGCTTGGGCAGGCGGCGGATCGACTTGAGGCGTGACGAGAAATGATGCCGCAACGTGTACTTGAGATGCGCCCCCAGGGCCGCGCGCAGGCGCACCAGCGGCGAGCTGTCGGCCCCCGCGTCGGCGATCGCGGCCAAAACCTCCTCGCTCGCATTGCCGACGCCGCGCTCAAGCACGGCGCGCAGGATCTGGTCGCGCGAGGCGAAGTGATAATAGATGCTGCCGGCTTCGATCTTGGCCGCCGCCGCTATACGGCGCACCGTCACCTCGTCCGAGCCGTGCTCCTGGAAGAGCCGGGTGGCGACCTCGATCAGACGCGCTCTGGTCTTGTCGGCCTTGGTGATCCTGTCGATCCCGGACTTCTGACGAGCCATCAGATGATGATAGTGAGCTTTCCCGGATAAAGCATGTCCATAGCGAGCACCGAGCGCTTGGACTTGATGCGGAACGGATCGGCGGTGCAGTCGATGCGATAAAGGTGCTTGCCGTAGTAGGTGTCGACCACGCCGCGCTTGGCCCGGTAGGTGACGAAGTTGCAGCTCACGTCGGCCACGCCGTCAGCCAGCCCGGTGACGCGCACATTGCTGATCATGTGGCGCTGCTGGGAGCGCGGGAACTCCGAATGCGCCTCTTTCTTGGTCAGCCGCACCACCCGCTCGCGCAGGCGCACGTAATCGTCGGCGATGTAGAACAGCGAGGTCGCCGGGTCGTGCTCATCGGTGCCGGTCGGCGGCACCTCGTAGGTGGCGCCCTCGGCGAACAGCGCGAACCACTCCTCGATCTTCCAGTCGTCGAGCAGGTCGGCCTCGAGATAGAGGAAGTCCTCGACGCGGCCGCGCAGCGCCGCGGTGTCGTTGCGCCGCATGGGCGGCAGGCTCACATCGCCGTTCACGACACGTCCCCGATGCGATCGCGCCACTGCCGCCAGAAGCAGCGCATCTGCTCCTCGTCGTCGTTCATCGGCGGGCCCTGGCGCGGCATGCCCTTGGAGATGTCGTTCCAGCCGGCCTCGCGCAGGTTCTGGTAGCCGCGCTGGCAGTTCTCCAGCGCCTCCTGGTCGTCCGGGGTGGCGAACCCGCCCGGCCCGAGAAATTCCAGGAAATTGAACAGGCGCAGCTTGCGCAGGTCGTGATCCTCGCCGCGCGCGCCCAGCGCCCAGGCGTTCACCGTCATCTTGTTCGGCGCCGCCGGCATGAAGGTGCGGACGGTGATCGCCATGATGTCGTTGATCACCAGATTGGGGAAGATCAGCATGTTGCGGCTGAACTCCGACATGCGCGTGCCGCGCTTCTCGCCGAAGCGCTTGATCAGGCCCTCGCGCAAGGCGGCCATCACCGGGCGCTTGTCCTCGCCCATCGACGGCACCCAGCGCGCGATCGGCCGGCCCCACGGCGAGGCGTACTCGATCACGGCATGGCCGTTGCCGAGGTTGTGCATGCCGCTCGCCGAGAACTCCGAGCCAGCCGAATCCATGCGCAACGCGCCCAGCGTCTTGAGATAGTCGAAGTAGGTGCTGTGCACGGGGAAGCCGTGGAAGGCATCGATGCTGTTCTCGGCCAGAAGCTTCCAGTTGGCGTTGATGATGTACTGCTGGCCCGAGCCCACGACCTCCATGCCGGCCTCGCTCTGGTCGGCCACCAGGTCGATGTATTCCCTGGCGCCGGCGAGATAGTCGGCCAGCGGCACGGCGTTGCGGTCGAAGTTCACGAACCAGAAGTCGCGATAGCTCTCGAGCCGCGGAACTTGCGCCAGGTCGGCACAGCCGCCGCCGTAATGCTCCTTGCCGTAATTGCCTTCGTCGAAGCGCGAGGCGAAGCGGCCGTTCACGTTGAACGACCAGCCGTGATAGAAGCAGCGGAACGACAGCGCATTGCCCTTCTTCTCGCGCACCACCATGGCGCCGCGATGCGGACAGGTGTTGAGAAAGGCGTGCACGGCGCCGGCGCGATCGCGGTTGAAGATCAACTCGCGGCCGCCGACGGCCCGCGTGATGAAGTCGCAATTGCCCGCGATCTCGGAGGAATGGCCGAGATAGAGCCAGCAACGGTCGAAGATGGCGCGACGTTCAGCCTCGAGCACGGTCTCGTCGGTGAAAGCCCGCCGCGCGACGCGGAACAGATGCCGGCCGCGATCCTCGACGACCATCTGCGGAGTGGTCAGGATGGTGTCCATGATTTCCTCCTTCGTCTTCCTTGGGCTGGACTTTGGCCGATTTCCGAGGCAACAACAATACCGAACAAACGTTAGATTTTGACGCACGATGGCCGATCCACTGGTGATCATCGGGGCGGGACAGGCCGCCAGCCAGCTCATGGCCAGCCTGGCCCAGGACGGCTTTGCCGGCGAGGTCTGCCTGGTCGGCGACGAGCCGCACCTGCCCTACCAGCGGCCGCCGCTGTCCAAGAAATTCCTGGCCGGCGAGCTGGCGCTCGACCGGCTGTACGTCAAACCCGCCGCCTTCTACGAAAAGGCCGGCAGCCGCCTGCTGCTGGGCCAGCGCGCCGAGCGCATCGACCGCGAGGGCCGGGCGGTCATCCTGGCCGACGGCACGCGGCTTCCCTACTCGACCCTGGTGCTGGCGACGGGCAGCCGGCCTCGCGAACTGCCCCTGCCGGGTGCGTTCTACTTGCGCAATATCGCCGACGTCGACGTCATCCGGGCTCGCATGGTTCCCGGCAAGTCGCTGGTCGTGATCGGCGGCGGCTATATCGGGCTGGAGCTGGCGGCCGTCGCGATGAAGCTCGGTGTTGGCGTCACCGTGCTGGAGCAGGCGCCACGGCTGATGGCGCGCGGTGTCGGGCCCGTCGTGTCGCAGTTCTATGCCCGGCTGCACGACGAGGAAGGAGTCACCATCCGCACCGGCGCGGTGGTGCGCAGCTTGGATGGCAATGGGGCGATCAAGCGCGTCGTTTGCGACGATGCCCAGTACGACGCCGACATCGTCGTCATCGGCGCGGGCGCGGTGCCCAATGTCGAGCTTGCCCGCGAAGCCGGGCTGGCGGTCGAGGACGGAATCGTGGTCGATGCGCGGTGCCGCACCGACGACGCTTCGATCTGGGCCATCGGCGACTGCACCAGCCAGCATCACGACCTGGTCGGCCGTCGCGTGCGGCTGGAATCGGTGCATAACGCGCTCGAGCAGGCGCGCATCGCGGCCGCGGCGATCTGCGGGCGCAAGCCGCCGGCCATACAGGTGCCGTGGTTCTGGACCGACCAGTACGACGTTAAGATGCAGATGGCGGGCCTGTCGGCCGGCCACGACCACGCGGTGGTGCGCGGCAATCCCGACACAGGCCGCTCCTTCGCCGTGTTCTACATGCGTGACGGAACGCTGATCGCCGTCGACGCGGTCAATCGCGCGCCAGAATTCATGATGTCCAAGCAGCTCATCGCCGAGCGCGCTAAGATCGATCCGGCGCGACTTGGCGACGAAGGCGTGACCATGAAAGACATGAGGACCTAAGCAGGAAAAGCCAATGGCAAAGATCGTTTTCGAGGAACCCGACGGCACGGAGCGCGCCATCGACATCGCCAACGGGCAGTCGATCATGGAAGGCGCGGTGCGCAACGGCATCGTCGGCATCGACGCCGACTGCGGCGGCGCCTGCTCGTGCGCCACCTGCATGGTCTATGTGCCCGATGACTGGTTCGGCCGCCTGCCGTCCAAGGACAGCACCGAGCAGTCGATGCTGGAGTTCTGCCCGCACGTGCAGGCGAACTCGCGCCTGTCCTGCCAGATCCAGGTCAGTGACGCGCTGGATGGGCTGCGGCTGAAAGTGCCGACGAGCCAGCAATGAGCAAGCCCTGCTGCGCCATCGACGTGCACACACATGTCGTGCCGGCGCATCTGCCGGACAAACCCGAGTTCGCTGGCCTGCCGTGGCCGTCAATCAAGCACACCGACGCCTGCCATGCGCAGGTGATCATCAGCGGCAAGAACTTCCGCGACATCAACGATGCCTGCTGGAGCGTGTCTCGCCGCACCGGGCAGATGCCCGGCATGGATGTCGGTATGCAGGTCCTGTCGCCGATGCCGGAGCTGCTGTCCTACTGGCTGCCGACCAATGCCGCATCCGTGCTGGCGCGACACATCAACGAGACCATCGCCGAGATGGTGCGCGCGGCCCCCGACCGCTTCCATGGCCTGGGCATGGTGCCGTTGCAGGACATGGCTGCCGCCCAGCGCGAGCTCGAGCATGCCATGCGCCAGCTCGGCCTCAAGGGCGTCGAGATCGCCACCAACGTCAACGGCGTGGCGCTGGGACATCCCTCGCTGGAACCGTTCTTTGCCGCGGCCGAGGCGCTGGGGGCGTCGATCTTCGTGCATCCCCTGCGCCCGTCCGGGATGGACCGGCTGGTCGGGCCGGCAAACCTGGAACAAGTCGTGGCCTTTCCCTGCGAGACCGCGCTCGCCATCGCCTCGGTGATCACCGGCGGCCTGATGAAGCGCCATCCCCGCCTGCGCATCGGCTTCAGTCATGGCGGTGGCGCCTTCGGCCAGGTGCTGCCGCGCATGCAGCACGCCTGGACGGCGATGGCGCCGATCAAGGCCGCCATGGAGGAGCCGCGCGCGATAGCCAGAAAACTGTTTTATGACACGCTGGTCTATGACGAGACGGCGTTGCGCTTCCTGATCGATTCCTACGGTGCCAGCCAGCTCATGATCGGCAGCGACTATCCTTTCTCGATCATGGATCGCCAGCCGACGCGGCGTGCCGGCAATCTTGGCCTATCCGACTCCGACATGGATAAATTGCTGTTCCGGAACGCCGAGCGCTTTCTCGATCTGGACCGCGTGGCGGCACGCCCCTAGGATCGCGCCGTTGCCGCCATCCGGGAGAGGCGGGCGACGCGAGCAAGAGGGGCAACATGAAAAGACGCGAGTGGGTTGCCGTGTCTGTGGCATTCCTTGTCGCCGGCATCAGCCGTTCGACGGCGGCGCAAACACCGGCGCCGACTACTGGGCAGCCACAGACCGCTGCAGCGGACGAAAGCAAGACCTTCACGGCAGCGCAGCTCGACCAGCTCCTGGCGCCAATCGCGCTCTATCCCGATCCGCTGCTGGCGCAGATCCTGATGGCGGCGACCTACCCGTTGGAAGCGCTTGAGGCGGCGAACTGGTCCAAGAGCAATCCCAACCTCACGGGCGATGCCGCCCTGGCCGCCGTCAAGGACAAGGGCTGGGACGCGAGCGTCACCTCGCTGGTCGCCTTCCCGCAGGTCCTGGCGATGATGGACAGCAAGCTCGACTGGACCCAGAAGGTCGGCGACGCGATGATCGCCCAGCAGGCCGACGTCGCGGCCTCGATCCAGCGATTGCGGGCGCAGGCCCAAGCCGCGGGCACGCTCAAGACCACGCCGCAGCAGACCGTGTCGACACAGCCGCCCAGCGCCGGCGCGCCGGACGGGACGCCGCCTGCGATCGTCATCCAGCCGACCAATCCCGACACCGTCTACGTGCCGACCTACGATCCTTCCGTGGCGTATGGCCCGTGGCCCTACGCCGACAACCCGCCCTACTACTATCCGCCGGCGAGCTACGGCTGGAGCGCACCCAGCACGTGGGTCGGCGGCTTCGGCTTTGGCGTGGGCTATGCCGTCGGCCGCGCCTTCTTCGGTGGCTGGCACTGGGGCGGCGGTTGGGGCCGCGGCTGGGGGTGGGGCGGCTGGCACGGCTGGGGCCACGGCAACAGCTACACCACCGTCAACATCGATCGCGCGACCTACATCTCCCACAGCTTCAACCGCAACTACGACGACCATGGCCGCTGGAACCACGATCCGGGGCATCGCCACGGCGTGCCCTATCGCGACCGCGCCGGCCGCGACAGATACAACCAGCACCATGACAACACCGGACAGCGCCACGACTGGCGCGGCCATGACGGCCACGACGGCCACGCCGGCGATCACGGTCGCCGCAACGCCTTCAATGGCGCCGACCACGGCAATCGGGTCAATCACGAGGGCCAGCGCGGCCATTCCTATGACCATCATGCGTCCCACGGGGGCTGGCATGGCGGCGGCCACGGCGGCGGCGGCGGCCATCGCGGCGGCGGTGGAGGGCATGGCGGCGGCGGGCATGGAGGCCGGCGATGAGCAGCAAGATCTGGCACGGCCTGCTGGCTGCCTTCGCGATACTGACGCTGGCCGTCAACGTGCTGGCGCAACAGCCGCCCTCGATCGGCAAGCAACAGCTCTTCCCGACACCCGAAGCGGCGGCTGATGCCTTGAACGATGCGGCCAGGCGCGGCGACAGCAAGGCGCTGGAAGCGATACTGGGCGCGCCGTGGGGCGCGCTGACGCCGCTGCCAAGCGACGGCTTCAAGCGCGACCTCGCGGCCTATTTCTCGCAATGGGACAAGCAGCACAAGGTGACGATCGATCCGGCCAGCAACGGCGCCAAGGCGATCGTCGAGGTCGGCACGACCAGCTGGACCTTGCCCATGCCCATCGTCAAGGACGGCACGGAGTGGCGCTTCGATTCCGTCGCCGGCTTCGACGAGATGGTCGCGCGCGAGCTTGGACGCAACGAGTTCGGCGCCATCCAGACGCTGCTGGCGATCGGCGACGCCGAGCGCGACTACGCCGTGCTGGATCCGATGAAGACCGGCGCCACGGCCTATGCGCGCCGCCTGCTGAGCTCGCCGGGCAAGAAGGACGGGCTCTACTGGCCGGCCGCGCCGGGCCAGCCGCAGAGTCCTCTGGGCGCGCAGGTCGCGCACTCCCAGCCCGACGGCAAGTTCCCGGGCGATCGCTACGGCTACAACTTCCGCCTGCTCTACGGCCAGGGGTCGGCGGCGCCGGGCGGCGCGCGCGACTACATCATCAAGGGCCGCATGATCGGCGGCTTCGGCGCCATCGCCTGGCCGGTGCGCCATGGCGAGACCGGCATCATGACCTTCATCATGGGATCCGACGGCATCGTCTATCAGCAGGACCTCGGACCCAACACGGCACAGCGTGCGGCGTCGATCATCGCCTTCAATCCCGACAAGGGCTGGGAAAAAGCCGATATGACGCCGCCCTAGCCAGCGCCAATCTTCGGTCACCAATCAGAAACTTGATCCCTTGCCGCCACGGGCCATTTTGGCGGCAGAGGTAAAACCATGATCGAACTCAGACCCTTCGAGAAGCTCGGCAAGTCGAACCACGGCTGGCTCAATGCCAACTTCCACTTCAGCTTCGCCGAGTACCGCAATCCCGAGCGCGTGCACTGGGGTGCGCTGCGCGTGTGGAACAACGACCGCATCGCGCCGCAGTCGGGCTTCCCGCCGCATCCCCATCGCGACATGGAGATCGTGACCTACGTCATCAAAGGCGCGATCACCCACCAGGATCACCTGGGCAACCAGGGCCGCACCGAGGCGGGCCAGATCCAGGTGATGAGCGCGGGCCAGGGCATCCAGCACGCCGAGTACAACCAGGAGCAGGACGAGACGGAGCTGTTCCAGATCTGGATCCTGCCCAACAAGGAAGGCGTGCCGGCGCGCTGGGAGACCGTGCAGTTCCCGGCCGACGGACGCGAGGGCAAGTTGGTGCCGCTGGCCTCGGGCCGCGGGCATGAGGGCGCGATCCCGCTCTATGCCGACGGCGCGCTCTATGCCGGCACGCTGAAGGCGGGCCAGACGATCCGCCAGAAGCTCGACGGCAAGCCCGCCTACCTGGTGGCGGCCAAGGGCAAGATCGAGGTGCGCGGTGCCGATGGCGCGCCGGTGACGGCCAAGGCGCGCGATGGTGTCGCAGTGGTCGACGTGCCGGAGATCGAGCTCAAGGCCGTCGAGGACGCCGAGATTGTGCTGGTCGAAACCGACAAGTTGAACTGACGCAGCGTTCTGTGCTCTCCCTCTTCCTCCTCTCCCCCGCTAGGGGGAGAGGCTGGGTGAGGGGGTTGCGCACGTTCTTCGATGCCCCCTCACCTAACCTCTCCCCCTAGCGAGGGAGAGGAATATGAGAAAATGACGAGAGGGACAGAGGGGGACTTCGCATGGCCTACAGGGGCTTCGATCTGACGGGCAAGGTGTCGCTGATCACCGGCGGCAATGGCGGCATCGGTTTCGGCATGGCCGACGCACTTGCCGAGGCCGGCGCCGACGTCTGCATCTGGGGCACCAACCCCACGAAGAATGCCAGTGCCGCCGAGAAGCTGAAGCGCCACGGCCGCAAGGTCCATAGCCCAGATCGTCGATGTCGGTGACCAGGCCCAGGTCCAGGCGGGCTTTGCCGAGACGCTGAAGGTCATGGGCCATGTCGACAATTGCGTCGCCAACTCCGGCGTCTCGGGCCGCGGCAAGGGCTCGCTGCTCGAGATGGACTACGAGGAATGGCGGCGCGTCATGCGCGTCAATCTCGACGGCGTGTTCTTCACCTTCCAGACCGCCGCCCGCCACATGGTCGAGCGCGGCAAGGGCGGCTCATTGGTGGCGATGGCCAGCACCGCCGCCATCGAAGGCGCAGCGCGCTCCAGCCACTACGGCGCCAGCAAGGGCGGCGTGTGCGCCATGGTGCGGGCGCTCGCGGTCGAGCTGGCGCGCTACAAGATCACGGCCAATTCCATCCTGCCGGGCTGGATCGAGACCGAGATGACAGCCAATGCCTTCGGCAACGAGAAGTTCGCCGGCAACGTCATGCCGCGCATTCCCGAACGGCGCTGGGGCGTCGGTGCCGATTTCGGGCCGATTGCCGTCTATCTGGCAAGCGGCGCCACCGGCTATACGACGGGGCGCGACTTCGTGATCGATGGCGGCTATACCTTGTTCTAGTCCGAAGCACCCTCGGGAGATGCAAATGATGAAGACTTTCGCGGCCACCCTGGCGATTGCCCTGGCCGCCGCCGCCCTGCCGGCCCTGGCCCAGCAGGCCAAGCCCGCGGCGGCGCCCAAGGCCGCCGCTGCCACCGAGGACCGCTACATCGGCTACTATTATCCCAAGCCGACCTCGACAGAGGTGTTCGAATCGCAGCTGCAGACCATTGCCGGCGTCGAGCGCGCGCAACGCATCCAGTTCACCACCGTGGTCTCGCAGGGCACGATCCAGTCGGCCTATCGCGTGCCCTATGCGGTGTTCGCCAAGGGCGAAAAGGCCGACCGCATGATCATCGTCGGCATGCAGCAGGGCGAGCTCAACACCGTCTATCGCATGCGCGCGTTGCTTGCCAACATGACGACCATGTCGCGGCTCTCGCCGTTCTTCCAGGAGCGCACGGTGGCGGAGGACGCGACGTTCTTCGACCTGCTGAAGCTCCTGGGCTTCCGCGAACTCACCGTGACCGACGGCGAGAAGGTCACGCATCAGGTGACGATCAAATAGGAGCTCGTCAGCGACGATGCTTGCCTCCCCCGTCTTACGGGGGAGGTGGCCCGTAGGGCCGGAGGGGGAAAGCCCCAGTCGAGGCCCCTCACATTTCCGATCTGAAACTTTCGACGATCATCGCGAGGCTTGCCCCCTCCCTACCCTCCCCCGTATGACGGGGGAGGAAATGAGGGCGCACCTATCGCTGGGTCGTCGTCTCGCGGCCTTGGGGCGATTCCAGATTCTGATCGGGTTGCAGGTAGAGCGTCAGCACGAGCGCTGCGACGAACACCGCACCCCAAGTCAGCCACGCCGGGAATCTCGAGTTGTTCATTTCAATGCTACCTCTGGCGCGTCCAACCGCCGTTGAAGGGATGGGCGGTGCGCTTCGCAGCGGCAGCGAATCGACCAGACGGGCGGCGATCACCTCGGCGTCGGATGCTTTCCAGTCGCCTTCGGGCAGCTTGGCGATCGTCTGTGCGAACACCCGTGCCGCCGTTTCCCGGGGCAGGTCCGACAGGCGGGCGGCCTCCTGCCACGGATCGATGCCGAGCCGCGTCAGGGCGGTCAACACCGTCAGCGTGCCGACTTTCTCCTCGCCGACGGCGGCGAAGAGAAACGCGTTGTATTCCGAGTGACCGAGGGAATATTCCGGACGCAGCGTCATGACGCCTCCTCCAATGGCCTCGGGACCTCTGGTCCGGGCTGGGGCTAAAAGCCCATGCCGCCGCCCATGCCACCACCCGGCATCGCCGGCGGTGCATCCTTGGCGGGCACTTCGACGACCATCGCCTCCGTCGTGATCAGCAGCCCGGCCACCGACACCGCGCCCTGCAGCGCCGTGCGGACGACCTTGGTCGGATCGATCACGCCGGCCTTGATCATGTTGACATACTCGGCCTTCTGGGCGTCGAAGCCGAAGTTGACGTCCTTCTGCTCGAGCATGCGGCCGGCCACCACCGCGCCATCGAAGCCGGCGTTCTCGGCGATCTGGCGCAGCGGCGCCTGCAGGGCGCGGCGCACGATCTCGATGCCGACCTGCTGGTCGTGGTTGCCGCCGCGCTTGTTCTCGAGCACGCGGCTGGCGTAGAGCAGCGCCGCCCCGCCGCCGGCGACGACGCCCTCCTCGACCGCGGCCTTGGTCGCATGCATGGCATCCTCGACCCGGTCCCGGCGCTCCTTGACCTCGACCTCGGTGGCCCCGCCCACCTTGATGATGGCCACGCCGCCCGCGAGCTTGGCCAGCCGTTCCTGCAGCTTTTCGCTGTCGTAGTCGGAGGTCGTCTCCTCGATCTGCGCCTTGATCTGCGCGACCCGGCCCTCGATGTCCTTCTTCTTGCCGGCGCCGTCGATGATGGTGGTGTTGTCCTTGTCGATGCGCACCCGCTTGGCGTTGCCCAGCATGTCGAGGGTGACGTTCTCGAGCTTGATGCCGAGATCCTCGCTGATCAGGTCGCCGGCGGTCAGGATCGCGAGATCCTCGAGCATCGCCTTGCGGCGGTCGCCGAAGCCCGGCGCCTTGACCGCGGCGACCTTGAGCCCGCCGCGCAGCTTGTTGACCACCAGGGTGGCCAGCGCCTCGCCCTCGATCTCCTCGGCGATGATGAGCAGCGGACGGCCGGACTGCGCCACCAGCTCGAGCAGGGGCAGCAGCGTCTGCAGGCTCGACAGCTTCTTCTCGTGGATGAGGATGTAGGCCCCCTCGAGCTCGCAGATCATCTTGTCGGGGTTGGTGACGAAATAGGGCGAGAGATAGCCACGGTCGAACTGCATGCCTTCGACGACATCCAGCTCGGTCTCCATGCTCTTGGCTTCCTCGATGGTGATCACGCCGTCCTTGCCGACCTTGTCCATCGCCTTGGCGATCATGTCGCCGATCGCCTTGTCGCCGTTCGCCGAGACCGTGCCGACCTGGGCGATCTCGGCACTGGTCGACACCTTCTTCGACCGGTCCTTGAGGTCGTCCATCACCAGGTCGCAGGCAAGGTCGATGCCGCGCTTGAGGTCCATCGGGTTCATGCCGGCGGCGACCGACTTGGCGCCTTCGCGCACGATCGCCTGGGCAAGCACGGTCGCCGTGGTGGTGCCGTCACCGGCGGTGTCCGACGTCCGCGTCGCCACCTCGCGCACCATCTGGGCGCCCATGTTCTCGAACTTGTCCGAGAGCTCGATCTCCTTGGCGACGGTGACGCCGTCCTTGGTGATGCGCGGCGCGCCGTAGGACTTGTCGAGCACGACGTTGCGGCCCTTCGGCCCGAGCGTGACCTTGACCGAATCGGCCAGGATATCGACGCCACGGATCATGCGGGCGCGGGCGTCGCCGCCAAAACGTACTTCTTTTGCAGCCATGGTCTTGTTCCTTGTTGGAATGCTGGGCGATGCGGGCCGTCAGGCCGCTTTCTTCCTGGCGACGGCAGGCTGTTCGATGACGCCCATGATGTCGGCCTCGGTCATGATCAGGAGATCCTCGCCGTCGAGCTTGATCTCGCTGCCCGACCACTTGCCGAACAGGATGCGGTCGCCCGGCTTGACGTCGAGCGGGACCACCTTGCCCGTCTCGTCGCGGGCGCCCGGACCGACGGCGACGATCTCGCCTTCCATCGGCTTCTCCTGGGCGGTGTCGGGAATAATGATGCCGCCGGTCGTCCGGCCCTCGGGGTCGACGCGGCGAATCATCACGCGGTCGTGCAGCGGCCGGAATTTCATGGCGATTTTTCTCCAATTTGTCGGGCTTGAGCGGCGAGCGCCTCCCGGGCGTGCGCGACGCAATAACTGGTAGAGAAATGGTCCTTTTTTACAAACTAGCAAGCGATATTCGGCCGAAACCGGCCAAATCGCCCGCTTTTCTTCAGAACGGCGTCACTCGACTGCCGCGGCGACCTCCTGGTGGTACCAGCCCAGCGCCTTCTCGAACTTGCCGAAGGTCTGCTGGCGATTGGCGCCGCTCTTGAAGTTCTTCTGGATGGTCTCGCCGATGCCGAGATCCTCGACCAGGGCGTTGGCGAACAGGTCGACATTGGCCTTCCAGTAGCTCTCGGGCTTTTTGGCTTTCTCCTCCGGCGGCACCAGCACCGAGAACTGCAAGACCGATTCATCGGGCGTGATGGGGAAGCTCGAGAACACGCCGCAGTGATCCTGGGTGTAGGTCAGCACGGTATTGGGGAACAGCGAATAGAAAACGATGGCGTGGTCGCGGATGCGCCAGTTCTCCTTGGGCTGTCCCTCCAGCTCGGTGAGCGAGCGCTTGGCGGCCGCCCAGCGCATGTGGCTGCCCATGCGCTCGTAGGTGGCGATGTTGTCCAGGAACAGCGGGAACACCGTGCCGGGATGCAGGTAGCGGAAGTGATAGAGCTCGAGGAAGGTGTCGATCACCAGCTTCCAGTTCATGCGCGGCCGGAGGGGCTCGGAGGAATGGAGTTCCCAGCCCTGCATGTCCCAGCCTGACAGGTCGGCCTTGAGCGGACCGAGATAACGATCGATGTCGAGGCTCGCATCCTCGTTGTCTTCCAGCGCCTTCGGCACGACCCAGACCAGGCCGTACTTCTCCGCCAGCTTCAGCCGGCGCAGGCCGTACCTGCTCTTGTCGATGTCGCCGAACGTGGCGCCGTCGGTGATGCCGACCAGCCGGCCAGTCAGGTCGTAGCTCCAGCCGTGATAGGCACAGACGAAAGCACGCTTGTTGGCGCCGCAGGGCTTCTGCTCGACGGCGGCGCCGCGATGGCGGCAGACGTTGAGGAAGGCGCGCAGCACGCCATCGGTGCCGCGGGTCACCAGGATCGGCTGGCCGGTGTCGCTATGGACGACGAAGTCGCCGGCCTTGCGCAGCTGGCTCGAGAAGGCGGCGACAATGGGGTAGCGGCGGAACAGGAGATCGACCTCGCGCTGGAAGCGCGCCGGGTCGTAGTACCCTTCGACCGGGGTATGGCTGACGCCGGGCCCATCGTCCCGCGTGTTGGTACGCACCATACGCAACATACGCTCGAGATACGCGACCTGATCGGCGTGTTGCATTGCCGTCTCCGTCCTTGAATTAGCTAGCCCCCCTTCGCTCCTGCGGAGCTTCGGGGGACATGTGTCATTCCCCTAACTTACGCCACCCGAAGCTGTCATGCAGCGTAGGGTGGCTAGATGGCGTTCATGCCTCCATCGATCACCAGCTCGGTGCCGGTGACGAAGCGCGATTCGTCGGAAATCAGGTAGAGGATGCCATAGGCGATGTCCTCTGGCGCGCCGAAATCGCCGATCGGGATGCGCCGCCGGGCGCGCTCGCGCGCCTTGTCGTTGGGCATCACGGCGTTGCCCATGGGCGTTAGGATGATGCCGGGATGGACCGAATTGCAGCGCACCTTGTAGCCCTTGCGCGCGCAGTCGATCGCCACCGTCTTGGTGAACTGCCGCACCGCGCCCTTGCTGGCGCCATAGGCCGAAAGGTCAGGCGTCCCCAGGAACGCCGCCAGCGACGAGGTGTTCACGATCGAGCCGCCGCCCGATTGCCGCATCGCCGGCACGCCGTACTTGCAGCCCAGGAACACGCCCTCGACGTTGACCGACAGCATGCGCCGCCATTGCTCGAGCGTCTCGGTCTCGAAGGTCGCCGGAAACGGCCCGGAGATGCCGGCATTGTTTACAAGGCCGTTGAGCTTGCCTTCACGTTCCAGGATGCCGTCGATGATGCGTTTCCAGTCGGCCTCGCGCGAGGTGTCGTGCTCTTCGAACCTGGCCCCTCCTCCGTTATTCTGGCCACCGATCTGCTGCACCGTCTCCAGTCCGCCAGGACGATTGATGTCGGTGACGATCACCGTCGCGCCTTCCTGCGCCAGCAGCGTGGCGGTGGCGCGGCCGATGCCCGATCCGGCGCCACTCACCAGCACCACCTTGCCTGCAACCCTGCTCATGCGCTTCGTCCCTTAACTTTCTTGAGCCCGTTCTTGAGGCAAGGCTAGAAGCAGCGCACGCTGGCGACAAGCAAGGAGGTCCCGAAATGGCCCGCACACTGGAATTCTACTACGACTACGGCAGCCCCTATTCCTATCTGGCCGACACCCAGGTCGAGGCCATCGCCAAGCGCGCGGGCGCGGCCCTGGTGCGCAAGCCGATGCTGCTGGGCGGCGTGTTCAAGGCGACCGGCAATGCCTCACCGATGACCGTGGCGCTGAAGTCGAAATGGAGCGCCTTCGACATGCCGATGTGGGCCAAACACTACGGCGTGCCGTTCAACCGCAATCCCTTCTTTCCGGTGAACACGCTCGCCCTGATGCGCGGCGCGGCGGCAGCGCAGATCGACGGCATCTTCGAGCGCTATCATCCGGCCATCTACAAGGCGATGTGGATCGATGGCGTCAACCTGAACGACATCGGCGAGGTGGCGAAGGTGTTGACCGCGGCCGGGCTCGATGCGGCAAAGATCGGCAACCGCATCCAGGACCAGGACGTTAAGGATCGGCTGAAGGCTACGACGGACGAAGCGGTGGCACGCGGCGTATTCGGAGCGCCGACCAGCTTCGTGGGCGACTTGATGTTCTTCGGCAACGACCGCCTGCCGTTCGTCGAAATGGCCCTCAAAGGAGACCTCAAATGACCAAGCTCGGCCTGCTGCTCGCCGCCGGCACGTTGCTTGCCTCGGCGCCGTCGTTCGGCCAGACCGTCGGAACCTGCGCCCGCGGCGGCGGCGCCAACCAGCCGCAGCCGGTGTGGGTGCTGTTCGACCTCGGCAGCGCGCATGTGCGGCCGGCCGACAAGCCCAAGATCGCCGAGGCGGTGGAGACGGCGAAGGATCGCCAGGTGACGTCGATCTGCCTGGTCGGCCATACCGACAAGCTGGGCGACAAGGCGCTGAACGCCAAGCTCGCCCGCGAACGCTCACAGGCCGTGGCCGCCGATCTGATCCATGCGGGCTACCCTGCCAACCACATCGTGATCGCCGCCGACCCCGAGGCCTTCGGCAACATTGACCTCGGCAGCTCCGATGCGTCGGAGAAGGACCGGCGGGTGACGATCCTGTTCTCGCGGTGATTTGTCGTCCTGAGCGCAGCGAAGGACCTCATCGCCGCTTGCCACCGGCATGAGATCCTTCGCTGCGCTCAGGATGACATGAGGATCACAGCCTTGCCGACGACCTTGCGATCGATCAGCGCGCGGAAGGCGTCGGCCGCACGCTCCATCGGGAAGCGATGCGAGATGTGCGGACGCATGACACCGAGCCCGGCCAGTCGCGGCAACTCGACGGCATAGTCCTTGGCGAAGGCCGAGCCCGAGCGCCGTGCCGTCTCGCCGGCGCGCACGCCCAGGATCGACAGGCCCTTGATCAGCACGTGGTTGGACATGATCCTGGTCGGCCCGCCGGAGGTAAAGCCCACGACCAGCAGCCGCGCGCCGTAGGCCGCCGCCCGCATGGACTTCTCCAGCACCTCGCCGCCCACCGGATCGTAGATCACGTCGGCGCCGCGCCCGTCGGTCATCCCCTTCACGACCGACACGAAGTCGGCTGACTTCAGGTTCACCGCCAGGTCGGCCCCCTGCTCGCGCACCACGGCGAGCCGCGCATCGTCGCTGCCGGTGGCGATCACCTGGGCGCCGAGATGCTTGCCGAGCTGAACGGCGGCCATGCCGACGCCGCCCGAGGCGCCATGCACCAGCAGGACCTCGCTGGGCTTCAGCGCCGCGCGATGGACCAACGAATGGTAGGCGGTGGTGGCACCAACGCGGAAAGCCGAGCCTTCGGCATCCGACCAGCCCGCCGGCAGGCGCATCAGGTTGCCCGACGCCGGCACCTTCACGTACTCGGCGAACGCGCCGGGCCGGACGCCGAAGATCACGCGATCGCCCGCCTGCCAGTTCTTCACGTCGGCGCCGACCGCCGAGACCGTGCCTGCGCCCTCCATGCCCGGAATGAACGGCAGCTCGGGCTTGTGCTGGTAGCCAGCCGTCAGCATCAGCACGTCGGGAAAGTTCACCGATGCGGCGCCGACCTTGATCAGCACGTCGGCGGGGCCGATCTCGGGGATCGGCACGTCCTTGATTTGCAGGAGCGAGGGATCGCCCAGGCGATCGCAGACTATGGCTCTCATGCTCTTCCGGACCGCGCGCGTCTCGCGCGCTCATGAGCGCGCGAGACGCGCGCGGTCCGGAAGAGCATGACTAGTCGAGCTCGAAGGCGTTCTTGTAGTCGAGCTTCAGCGCCGGGTCCTGGTCTTCCTTCCTGAGGAAGCAGTTGCCGACCACCAGCACCTCGATCTCGCTGCCCATGAAGCAGCGGAAAGCGTCCTCGGGCGTGCAGACGATCGGCTCGCCGCGTACGTTGAACGAGGTGTTCACCACCACCGAGTAGCCGGTCTTGGCCTTGAAGGCCGACAAGAGGTCGTGGAAGGCCGGGTTGGTTTCCTTGTGCACCGTCTGGATGCGCGCCGAATAGTCGACATGGGTCACGGCCGGGATGTCGGAGCGCGGCACGTTCAGCTTGTCGATGCCGAACAGCGCCTGCTCGGCCTCGTTCATGGCGCGGCGGCGATCCTCGTTCACCGGCGCCACCATCAGCATGTAGGGGCTGTCGCTCTTGATGTCGAAATACTTGTCGACGTCCTCGCGCAGCACCGCCGGGGCGAAGGGCCGGAACGATTCGCGGTACTTGACCTTGAGGTTCAGTGTCTTCTGCATCGACGGCGAGCGCGCGTCGCCCAGGATCGAGCGGGCGCCGAGCGAGCGCGGCCCGAACTCCATGCGGCCCTGCATCCAGCCGACCGCCTTCTCGTCGGCCAGCGCCTGCGCCGTCTGGTCGATGATCTGGTCTTGCGTCAGCCGCGTCAGCCTGCCGCCCGCCGCGACCAGGCGCTTCTCGATCTCGTCGTCGCTGTATTCCGGGCCGAGATAGGAACCGGCCATGCCGTCGAGATGGCCGTTGAGCTTGCGCCCCTGGCCGAGATAGCCGTGGTAGGCGGCGTAGGCCGCACCGACCGCGCCGCCGGCATCGCCGGCCGCCGGCTGCACCCAGATGCCGTCGAACAGGTTCTCGCGCAGCAGCTTGCCGTTGGCGACGCAGTTCAGCGCCACGCCGCCGGCCAGGCAGATGTTCTTCGCGCCGGTCTCCTTGCGTACCGAGCGCGCCAGCCGGATCACGATCTCCTCGGTGACGGCCTGCACCGACGCCGCGAGATCCATGTGATGCTGGGTCAGAAGCTCCTCGGGCTTGCGCGCCTTGCCGCCGAACAGCTCGCCGAACTTCTCGTTCGTCATGCGCAGCCCGGTGCAGTAGTCGAAGTACTGCTGGTCGAGGCGGAAGGTGCCGTCCTCCTTGAGGTCGACGATCTTGTCGAGGATCAGGTCCTTGAACTTCGGCTCGCCGTAGGGCGCCAGCCCCATGACCTTGTACTCGCCGGAGTTGACCTTGAAGCCGGTGTAGTAGGTGAAGGCCGAATAGAGCAGCCCGAGCGAGTGCGGGAAGTGGATCTCCTTCAGCATCTCGAGCTTGTTGCCCTGGCCCCAGGCGAGCGACGTCGTCGCCCATTCGCCGACGCCGTCCATGCACAGCACGGCGGCCTCTTCGTAGGGCGAGGGGAAGAATGCCGAGGCGGCATGGCTCTGGTGATGCTCGCCGAACAGCAGCCGCTTGTGCCAGTCGAAGTCGGGCTGCCAGTGCTTCATCTCATCGCGCAGCAGCGTCTTCTGGAACAGCTTCTCCTTCAGCCACAGCGGCATGGCCATGCGGAAGGACTGGAAGCCGCGCGGCGCGTAGGCGAGGTAGGTCTCGAGCAGGCGCTCGAACTTCAGGAACGGCTTGTCGTAGAAGGCGACGTAGTCGACGTCGGCCAGCTTGATGCCGGCCTCGTCGAGGCAGTATTGCACGGCGTGCTGCGGGAAGCCCGAATCGTGCTTCTTGCGCGTGAAGCGCTCCTCCTGCGCGGCGCCGACGAGATGGCCGTCCTCGATCAGCGCGGCGGCGCTGTCATGATAGAAAGCCGAGATGCCGAGCACACGCATGAGGGCGCCCTTTCCCTTACCGGGTCCTTCCTAGAACAGCGTGTAGACGAACGGCGCGATGGCCGAACCCTTGGTCAGCACGATCAGGCCGCCGAAGATCACCATCATGATCAGGATCGGCAGCAGCCAGAACTTCTTGCGCTCCCGCATGAAGGCCCAGAGTTCGACGATGATGGAGCCCATTGCCGGTCCTTTCGAGATCAGAATTGGTTTTTCATGGATTGCGGCGGCGGCCCGGGCGGAGCGCGGTCAATCCAGTAGGTCTTGGCGGCGGGATCGCGCTTGAGGCGAAGGAAGTCCTTGCCCATGGCGCGCATGACGAGGCCGATCGGCATGATGGTCGCGAAGAACAGCAGCCCCAGCACAAGAGGATTCATCACCTTGTACAGCAGGAGCCCGAATTTCAGCCACAGCCGGTTGAGTGGTGCCAGGATGCGCGGATAGACCAGCGCCACCACCAGAAAGGCGGCCGCCAACGGCAGCGTGTAGTGCCACATGTAGCCGCCGCGCCACCACGAAATCGCGGCAACGATGGCGAAGAAGCCGGCAAAGACGAGACCGAAACCGCGGTCGGTCCCCGCCTTTACCTCTTCCTCGCGTGAAAAGTCTTCGTGAAGCTGGCTGGTCGCCATTTTCCCCGTGCTGCCCGCCCTTTGGGGGCCCTTAACTCACTGATCTCAAAGGCGAAGTCAATTGGCGACCAGGGGAAGGTTATTCGGTCGCGGCGGCCGCGAAGCCGTGCGCCAGCAGGGCTTCCAGCGTGAGCCGCCACACGGCGGTGGCCCGCTCGAAGCTCAGCCCGTCGCGGCGGCGCAGCACGATCCACGCCTCGAGCGACAGGGCCGCGCCAATGGCGTCCAGCAGCTCCTCCTTGGCCTGCTCGCTCAAAGCGGCGAACTCCGGGGCAAAAGCCTCCAGCGTGGCCTCGCGAAGCTGGTCCTTGGAGACCTTGGCGCGCTCGGTCAGGGCCGGATGGTTCACGAACTGGCCGGCCGCGACGCGCAGCGGCACGATCTTGTCGAACACCTGGGCCAGGTTCTCGACCACCGAGATGATGCGGGTCGCCATCGGCCGGTTGCTGGGGGTCGGCGGCGGCACGACCAGGTCGTCACGCACGCTGTCCACGACAGTTACGAAAAGTGACTCAACGTCACCAAAATGCTGGAAAACCGACCGGACCGAGACGTCGGCCCGCTTGGCCACAGCCACGACGGTGGGCGCCGTGCTGGTCTCGGAAATCATCGCCTTGGCAGCGGCAATGATCTTGCGGCGGGTTTCGGCCGCCCGCCGGTTGCGGCCGTCGGACCGGCCAGTATCACGGCCCATTCCCGCCTCGCTCGACTGTGCCACTGCGTTGCCGCGCGGCTGCACCGCTGCTTCGGTCATTTCGGTTGGTTCCCGTTTCGGAGTGATGGCGAACGGTGGTCATTGATCAGCCCGTCGCCTATGGAGGGCGTGAAATAAGGGCCGACTAGGGCAGGAACAAGGTAAACAGGGTCGCACCTCCATGAATATTAGCCATGCAAAAACCCCTCGCGCGGTGTTGTGGGATTTCGGCGGCGTGATCCTCTCGAGCCCGTTCGAGGCCTTCAATCGCTACGAGGCCGAGATCGGACTTCCCAAAGATTTCATCCGCAGCCTCAATGCGCGCAATGGCGACACCAATGCGTGGGCAAAAATGGAACGCAGCGAGGTTTCCCTCGAAGGCTTCGTCGAACTGTTCGAGGAAGAGGCACGCCAGCAGGGCCACAAACTCGACGGCTGGCGCATCCTGCAGTCGCTGAGCGGCGACATTCGGCCGCAGATGGTCGAGGCGCTGCGGCGCTGCAGCCGCGCCTTCCGCGTGGCCTGCATCACCAACAACATGAAGCATGGCGAGGGACCCGGCATGGCGCGCAGCGCCGACAAGGCCAAGGACGTCGCCGAGATCATGATGCTGTTCGAGCATGTCGTGGAATCGAGCAGGCTCGGCCTGCGCAAGCCCGATCCGCGCATCTATCGGCACGCCTGCGACCTTTTGGGCGTGCAGCCGGAAGACTGCGTCTACCTCGACGATCTCGGCATCAACCTGAAGCCTGCCCGCGCGCTCGGCATGCGCACGATCAAGGTCGGCGATCCCGACGTCGCGATCGACGAACTGCAGGCGATGGTCGGCATCCAGCTGCGCGGTTGAGCGTGAGACGTCCGGCGCGTCCGATCACGGCGAAGTATCTGCAGAACGCCGCCGCGTTCTATCTGGAGCGCTATCCCGCGACGGCCGAGGGCCTGCGCCGTGTGCTGAACCGTCGGGTCCGCAAAGCCGAGATGGCCGATGCGCCGGTGATGGAAAACGTTGCGCAGGCAATCGCGGCGATCGTCGCGAAGTTCGTCGAGGCGGGCGCCATCAACGACAAGGAGTTTGCCCAGACCAAGGCGCGCTCACTGCATCGGCGCGGCACCTCGAGCCGGCTGACACGCCAGAAGCTCAGGCATGCCGGCGTTGACGGCGACACGCTCGACCGCGCGATGGCGGCGCTGGACGAGGAACTCCACACCGATCCGACGCAGCGTGAATGGCAGGCGGCCGTCGCCTTGGCGCGTCGGCGGCGTCTCGGACCGTTCCGGCTGGAAAAGGACCGCAAGGACAAGCGCCTGCGCGACCTCGCCGCGATGGCCCGCGCCGGCTTCGCCTTCGACGTTGCCAAAAAGGTGATCGACGCGGTGAGCCCCGATGCACTGGACGAGGAGTGACGGGCTTGCTCTTCTGCTTTCTTACCTCGCCCGTCTTACGGGGAGGTGGCCCGCAGGGCCGGAGGGGGAAAGCCGCAGAAAAGGTATCCGGAAGTTTCAGATGAGAAATTTTCGCGACCGATTGTGTGGCTCTCCCCCTCCCTACCCTCCCTCGTATGACGGGGGAGGACGAAGAAGGATGGGGAAGACGGAATGACCATCACGATCTGGCACAACCCGCGCTGCAGCAAGTCGCGCGAGACACTCGAGCTCCTGAAGAAGAAGGGCGCAGCACCAGCCATTCGCGAATACCTGAAGGAGCCGCCCAGCAAGGCCGAGGTCGAGAAGCTCTTGGACATGGTGGGCGGCGAGCCGGCGGCGCTGATCCGCGACAGCGAGGCCGAATTCAAGGCGCTCAAGAAGAGGAAAGCCGATCTCAGCCGCGCCGACATCGTGAAGGCGATCGCAGCCCATCCAGTGCTGCTGCAGCGGCCAATCGTCGTCGCGGGCAAGCGCGCCGCCATCGGCCGCCCGCCGGAAGCGGTGCTGCCGCTGCTGAAATAGCGCCATGGTCGGCCGGCTCCGCCTCTGGTCGGGCTATGTGCTGTTCTTCTATGTCGTCACGCATCTGCTGAACCACACGCTCGGCCTGATCTCGCTGCGCGTCCTCGAGGCGGGCCGGCACTGGTTCGTCCTCCTCTGGCACAATCCGATCGGCCAGACCGTGCTCTACGGCGCGCTGTTCGGACATTTCTTCCTCGCCCTGTGGTCGCTCTACCGCAGGCGCGCGCTGAAGCTGTCGTCCTGGGAATGGACACAATGGATCCTGGGCGCGCTGATCATCCCGCTGGGCGCCATTCACGTCGTCGGAACCAGGCTCGCGCACGAACTCTACGGCGTCGAGCCCGGCTATCCCTGGGTGCTGGGCTCACTGGTGGCCGGCAACTGGACCGGCATCGTGCGGCAATTCGCGTTGCCCCTCGTCGTCTGGCTGCATGCCTGCATCGGCCTGCACTTCGCCTGGCGACTGAAGCCCTGGTATCGCACCTGGCTGCCGCTGCTCTATGCCATAGCCCTGCTGGTGCCGGTGGGCGGCATCGCCGGCGCCGCCATCGCCTTGCGCGATGTCGCCGACCTCGCCCAGCAGCCGGGCTTCCTTGCTGACCTGTTTGCGCGCATGCACGTGCCGACGCAGGAAGGCATCGACAACCTCTATGCCATCTCGCGCAACTTGCAGATCGGGGCGCTGGTGCTCTTGATCGGCGTGCTGAGCGCGCGGCCCTTGCGCGACCTGTGGGAGCGCCGCGCCGGTGTCGTCCGGCTCGACTACGACGAACGCCGCAGCGTCGCCCAGCCGGCCGGCCTCACCATCCTCGAAATGAGCCGCATCGCCGGCATCCCGCACGCCTCGGTGTGCGGCGGCCGCGGCCGCTGCTCGACCTGCCGCGTGCGCATCGGCGGCCCCGACCGCGCCAAGCTGCCGGAAGCCTCGCCAGAAGAGCAGAAGGTATTGGCGCGGGTCGGCGCGCCCGCCAACGTACGGCTGGCCTGCCAGCTGCGCCCGCCGCCCGGCCACTATCGCGTGACGCCGCTGCTGCCCGCGTCGGCCGGGCCGGTCGAGGCCTATCGCCGCCAGCCGCAGGCTCACGGCGGCGAGCACTATGTCGCCATCCTGTTCGCCGACATCCGCGGCTTCACCTCGATCTCCGAAGGCAAGCTGCCCTACGACGTGGTGTTCCTGCTCAACCGCTATTTCCGCGCCACCGGACAGGCGATCGAGGCGGCGGGTGGCCGTCTCGACAAGTTCATCGGCGATGGCGTGATGGCGATCTTCGGTCTCAACAGCGAGCCGCAGGTCGCCTGCCGCCAGGCGCTCGATGCCGCGCGCCGCATGGCCGCCGCGCTCGATGATCTCAACGAGGCGATGTCGGGCGACATCGATCAGCCCCTGCGCATCGGCATCGGCCTGCATTCCGGCCCGACCATCGTCGGCGAGATGGGCTATGCCCGCGCCACGCATCTGACGGCGATCGGCGACACGGTGAACATCGCCAGCCGCCTGGAGACACTCACCAAGGAATTCACTGCCGAGCTGGTCGTCTCCCAGGAGCTGCTCGACCGCGCCGGGATCGATCTTGGCGCCTATGAGAGCCACGACGTCGAGATTCGCGGCCGGCAGGGCCGCTTGACGGTGCGGGCCGTCAAAAAGGTCGCCGAACTCACGGCAATGTCATGAGATTTTCGTTGCTCGCCCGGCGCGCCGGGCGACAATCCGGCAACCTGAGGAGGTGGATCATGCGCACGACCATTCTTGCCGCGGCGGCAATGCTCTCCCTTGGCCTTCCTGCCATCTCCTTCGCCGCCGGCGGGGCTGATCCGCAGCCACGGATCGAGTCGACGAGCAAACCCGCGACGCCGGCCGATCCCGCCTTCGCGCAAGCCAAGGCGATGGTGGATCAGAAGAACTACGCCGGCGCCATCCCCCTCTTGCAGCAGGTCGTGCAGCGCAATCCGCGCAATGCCGACGCCTACAACCTGCTGGGCTACTCGACGCGCGCCTCGGGCAACCCGAACGGTTCGCTGCAATACTACCAGCAGGCGCTCGCCGTCGATCCCAAGCATCTCGGCGCCCACGAGTATCTCGGCGAGGCCTACCTGATGCTCGACCAGCCGGCCGAAGCCGACAAGATGCTGGCGCGGCTTGATTCGCTCTGCGTCTTCGGCTGCACCGAATACCGCATGCTCAAGACGGCGATCGCCAACTACAAGCAGGGCAAGAAGCCGACCAACTGATCGGTTGGCGTTCTCAGCAACGTGCGAGCGTCGGCGGCGAGGCCGCCGCACGACCTGCCTCCAGCTCCGCCGAGCCCATGGGGAGAATGCGCGATGAGAAGAGGCATGCCGACCGCCGTCAGTATGGTGGTATCGATCGCTGTCCTGGTCACCGCCGTCTCGATTTCCGCGCAGGACAAAGACAAGTACGCCGTCAAAGTGCCGAACGGCCTCGCCTTCTCCGAGTTCAGGGGATACGAGGACTGGGCCGTCATCTCGCTCAGCGTGAGCGGCGGCAAGGTCGCCGCGATCCTGGGAAATCCGGCGATGATCGATGCCTACAAGCAAGGCATCCCTGAAAACGGCAAGCCTTTCCCGGATGGCGCCAAGATGGCGAAGATTCACTGGATCCCGAAAAAGGAGGAGGGCTTCCCGGGTCAGCCGATCATGCCTGGCACCCTGCATGACGTCGGCTTCATGGTGAAGGACAGCAAGCGGTTCGCCGACAGCGGCGGCTGGGGATGGGGCGCGTTCGAGTATGACGAGGCATCGGGCACGTTCAGGCCTGCCAACGCGGCCTCCAGGCCGCCGCAAGGAAACGACGCGAAGTGCGGGTTCGCGTGCCACACGGACGTGGTGACCCGCGACTACGTCTTCACGGTGTATGGGAAACGGTGAGAACGCGTCAGGCTTCCCCCGCTCGCCAGGGAAGGCAACGCCATCTAATGCGCCACCAGCAGCGGCACGGTCATGCTCGCAAGCAACGTGCGGCTGGCGCCGCCCAGCACCCACTCGCGCATGCGCGAATGGCCGTAGAGGCCCATGACGATGAGATCGGCATCCTGGTCGGCCGCGCGCGACAGGATCACGCCGCCGATGCTGGACTCGGCGGCGGTATCGCGCTGTACGACCGCCTTCACGCCGTGCCGGCCAAGCCATCTGGCGATGCTGGCTCCCGGCTGTTCATCGCCATCGTTCCTGGGATCGATCAGCAGGATGATCACCTTGTCGGCCTGCTTGAGGATCGGCAGCGCGCCGGTCGCCGCCCGCGCCGCTTCGCGGGTGCCGTTCCAGCACAGCATCACCGTCCTTCCCGGCGACTTGGTCACGCCGATATGCGGCACGATGAGCACCGGCCGTTCGCCTGAGATGGCGACCGTCTCGGCGAGATCCGATGGTGTCGTCGTTGCCGCGGCGTCCGGTTCGGCCTGCCCGACGATCACCAGATCGGCGTAGCGGGCGTGTGCCGCCACGACCTCCTCTGCCAACCCGTCCGTCACGCGCCATTCACTTGAAAGACTCGTGCCGCCGATCAGATCCCGGAACGCCGCCGTGCCGAGCGCTTCTTCGGCCTTCGCGGCGTTCTCGTAGGTCCGGTAGAGGCTGTCCATCGCCGGACCGGCATCCGTGAAGGCCGGCGCCTGGAACGGCCGGCGGACATAGAGGCCCGTGACATGCGCCGCGGAGCGTGCCGCCAGATCAGCCGAAAGCTTCAGCCGCGCCGGCGCGCTGCGGCCCGTATCGACATGCACCAGGATCGTCTTGAAACCCATGAGCGTCCTCCTGGGGTGTGCGACGACAACGGTCGGGGAGGGGCGAAGGATGCGAAATTGGTCCCATGCACCGGCCGGCGCGGCCCTTTCCCCTCGCGGCTTCCGCCCGCTATGCTTGGCGCCCATATAAACGCCCGTTTACGCCGCCGCATTCGGAGGGCTTTCCGCGATGACCGTCGCCACTCCCGTCCCGCTGGTTTTCGGAGACTACGCGCTCGAGGACCGCTACCGCCTCGACAAGGGCCGCGTCTACATGACCGGCATTCAGGCGCTGGTGCGCCTGCCCATGATGCAGCGCCAGCGCGACCTCGCCGCCGGCCTCAACACGGGCGGCTTCATCTCGGGCTATCGCGGCTCGCCGCTCGGCATGTACGACCACGCGCTGTGGACGGCCAAACGCTACCTCAAGGACAACAACATCCACTTTCAGCCGGGCATCAACGAGGACCTCGCCGCCACCGCGGTGTGGGGCACCCAGCAGGTCAACCTGTTCCCCGGCGCCAAGGTCGATGGCGTGTTCTCGATCTGGTACGGCAAGGGCCCCGGCGTCGACCGCTCGATGGATGTGCTGAAGCACGGCAACGCCGCCGGATCCTCGCCGCATGGCGGCGTCATCGTGCTGGCGGGCGACGATCACGGTGCGCAATCCTCGACCCTGCCGCATCAGAGCGAGCAGGTGTTCTCCGCCGCCATGATCCCGGTGATCAATCCGGCGAACGTGCAGGAATATCTCGACTTCGGTCTGCTGGGCTTTGCGCTGTCGCGTTACTCGGGTTGCTGGATCGGCTTCAAGGCGATCTCCGAGACAGTCGAGTCGGGCGCCTCGGTGTGGGTCGATCCCGAGCGCATCAAGATCATCATGCCGACCGACTTCCAGCTGCCGCCGGGTGGCCTCGGCATCCGCAATCCCGATCCGCCGATGGAGGCGGAGAAGCGCCTGCATGGACCGAAGATGGCGGCGGTCAAGGCGTTCGTGCGCGCCAACGGCTTCGACCGAACGGTGATCGATCCGCCGCGGGCGCGCATCGGCATCATGACCACGGGCAAGGCCTATCTCGACACGCGTCAGGCCCTGGAGGATCTCGGCATCAGCGAGGAGCGCGCAAAGGCGCTCGGCATCCGCCTCTACAAGGTCGGCATGACCTGGCCGCTGGAGCCGGAAGGCGCGCGCCGCTTCGCCGAAGGCCTGCAGGAGGTGATCGTCATCGAGGAGAAGCGGTCCAACCTCGAGGAGCAGCTCGTCCACCTTCTCTACAACATGCCGGCCGACCGCCGGCCGCTGGTGATCGGCAAGGCCGACGAGACCGGCGGCATCATCCTGCCGAGCGAGGGCGAGCTCACGCCGACCGGTGTGGCCATGGTGATCGCCGGCCGCCTGATGAAGCACATGGGCGAATCGCCCGAGCTCAAGCAGCGGTTGGCCCGCCTTGAAGCCAAGGAGAAGCTTTTGGCCGCGCCGCCGGCCAAGGTGGCGCGCACGCCGTACTTCTGCTCGGGCTGCCCACACAACACGTCGACGCGCATCCCCGACGGCAGCCGTGCCATGGCCGGCATCGGCTGCCACGGCATGGCGATCTGGATGCCCGAACGGCGCACGGCGCTGATCTCCCACATGGGCGGCGAAGGCGTGCCGTGGGTCGGCCAGGCGCCGTTCAGCGGCGACAATCACATCTTCCAGAATCTGGGCGACGGCACCTACTACCACTCCGGCCTGATGGCGATCCGCCAGTCCGCGGCGGCGGGCGTCAACATCACCTACAAGATCCTGTTCAACGACGCCGTCGCCATGACCGGCGGCCAGCCGCATGACGGGCCCCTGTCGGTGCCCGAGATCACCAAGCAGGTCGCGGCCGAAGGCGCCAAGAAGGTCGTGGTCGTGACCGACGAGCCGGACAAGTATCCGGTTGGCACCAACTTCGCCCCTGGCGTCAGCATCCGCCATCGCGACGAGCTCGACGCCGTGCAGCGCGAGCTGCGCGATATCCCGGGCCTCACCGTCCTTGTCTACGACCAGACCTGCGCCGCCGAGAAGCGCCGCCGGCGCAAGCGCGGCACCTTCCCCGATCCTGCCAAGCGCGTGTTCATCAACGACGCGGTGTGCGAGGGCTGCGGCGACTGCTCCGACAAGAGCAACTGCGTGTCGGTGAAGCCGCTCGAGACCGAGCTCGGCCGCAAGCGCCAGATCGACCAGAGCAACTGCAACAAGGACTTCTCCTGCGTGAACGGCTTCTGCCCCTCCTTCGTGTCGGTGCATGGCGGCACGCCGGCCAAGGCCAAGCGGCCGCAGTTGAAGGTCGTGGCCGACGATCCCTTCGCCGAGCTCCCCATGCCCACCGTGCGGCCGCTCTCGGAGGCCTACGGCATCCTGGTGACCGGCATCGGCGGCACCGGCGTGATCACCGTCGGCGCGCTGATCGGCATGGCGGCCCACCTCGAAGGCAAGGGCTGCACCGTGCTCGACTTCACCGGGCTGGCGCAGAAGAACGGCGCGGTGATGAGCCACGTCCGCCTCGCGCCGAGCCCTGAGGACCTGCACGCCGTGCGCATCGCCGCCGGCGGCGCCAACCTGGTGCTGGGTTGCGACATGGTCGTGGCCGCCTCGCCGGCGGCGCTGTCGCGCATCGAGCCCGGCGTCACCAGGGCGGTGATCAACGGCTACATGACGCCGGTCGCGGCCTTCGTGACGAACGGCGACATGGATCTCGGCGCCGAGGCCATGATGAAGTCGATCCGCGACGCGGCGGGCGACGAAGCCGTGTCGTTCGTCGACGGCACCGGGCTCGCCACGGCGATCCTGGGCGATTCCATCGCCACCAACCTCTTCATGCTGGGCTATGCGTGGCAGAAGGGCCTGATCCCGCTGTCGTTCGAGGCGATCGAGCGCGCCATCGAATTGAACGGCGTTGCCGTCGAGACCTCCAAGCGCACCTTCGCCTGGGGCCGACTCGCCGCGCACGACATCGCGGCGGTGCAGGCTGCGGCCAAGCCGACGCTGCGCACCGAGAAGCCGGTGGCGCGCACCCTGCCGGAGATCATCGCCAAGCGCGTCGAGCTCCTGACCGCCTACCAGGATGCAGCCTACGCCGAGCGCTATCGCGCCTTCGTCGACAAGGTCGCGGCGGCCGAGAAGGCCAAGGCGCCGGGCCGACGCGGGCTCGCCGAGGCGGTCGCCAAGTCGCTCTACAAGCTGATGGCCTACAAGGACGAGTATGAGGTCGGCCGTCTCTACAGCGACGGCGAGTTCCTGAAGAAGCTCGGCAGCCAGTTCGAGGGCGACTACAAGCTCACCTTCCATCTCGCGCCGCCCTTGTTCTCGGATCGCGACCCGACGACCGGCCAGCTCAAGAAGAAGGAATACGGCGCCTGGGTGATGCCGATGTTCCGCATGCTTGCGTCGCTGAAGAAGCTGCGCGGCACCAAGCTCGATATCTTCGGCTACAGCGAGGAGCGGCGCATGGAACGCCGGCTGATCGGCGAATACCAGGCGACGATCGACGAGGTGCTGGCCACGCTCGGCCAGGACAACCACGCGCTCGCCGTCCAGATCGCCTCGGTGCCGGAGACCATGCGCGGCTTCGGCCACATCAAGGAGAAGAACGTGAAGGCCGCCAAGGAGCGCGAGGCGAGCCTGCTCGCCTCCTATCGCAGTCCGGCAACGCAGTCGGTCGCCGCCGAGTGACGGGACTCCCCAGCGAGGGACCTTTGAGGCAGCAGTAAAGGTCCCTCGCTACGCTCGGGATGACAGCAAGCGCGTCGCGAGGGTCGGCGTCAGGCGCGTCCGGTCTGATGGGAGAACGACGCCGGATCGAACCGGCCATTGAGCCCGCCGCTCAGCCGATCGAGGGCGCGCTGCCATTTGGCGGCGAAGTCGGGGTCGAACACCAGGCCGGCGTCGCCGTCGACCACCAGCCAGGCATTGTCCTGCATCTCGCGGTCGAGCTGGCCGGGCGCCCAGCCGGAATGGCCCAGGGCCAGCCAGGCCTGCTTGGGGCCGCTGCCGCCTGCCATGTCCTTCAGGATCTCGAGCGAAGCGGTGAGCGCCATGCCGCCGTCGATCAGCAAGGTCTCGTCGCGCTTGTAGTCGGCCGAATGCAGCACCAGGCCGCGCGAGGTCTCGACCGGGCCGCCGAACAGCACCGGCCGCTCAGCCGCCGCGTCCGACACTTCTATGCCGAGCTGCTTGTAAACCTGGCCGAGCGGCAAGTCCTCGACCTTGTTGTTGACGATGATGCCCAACGCGCCGTCGTCATCGTGCTTGCAGATGAACACGACGCTCTTCTGGAAGCGCTCGTCCGGCATGGAGGGCGCGGCGACCAGGAAGCGGCCAACCAGGGAGGCGGCGGGGGAGCCTGAGCCGGGCATGATGTATGATCCTCCAAATCCATGGGGATTGTCCGGGCAAAGATCAAGCCAGCCCGGCGACAGATTCGACAAACTGCACCCCCTCGCCTAGGGTCCGCCGGTTCGTGAGACCGCTCGTTTGGGCGGCAATTGAAGGAGCAAATAATGGCGAAAGTCGGCGACAAGGTGCCCAGCGCGACGCTGCGCATGCTGGGCCCGGAGGGACCGAAAGCGGTCACCACCGAAGAGCTTTTCGCGCCGGGCAAGAAGGTGGTTGCCTTCGCCCTGCCGGGCGCATTTACCCCCACTTGTTCAGCAAAGCACGTGCCCGGGTTCGTGGCCGAAGCGGAGAAGCTGAAGGCGAAGGGTGTCGACACCATCGCCTGCATTTCCGTCAACGACGCGTTCGTGATGGGCGCCTGGGGCAAGGACCAGAAGGCCGGCGACAAGGTCATGATGCTGGGCGACGGCAACGGCGAGTTCACGCAAGCGATGGGCCTCACCATGGACGGTTCGAAGTTCGGCCTGGGCACGCGCAGCCAGCGCTACGCCATGGTCGTCGACAACGGCGTCATCAAGGAACTGTTCGTCGAGAAGCCGGGCGCCTTCGAGGTGTCCTCGGCGGAGAACGTGCTGAAGCAC
The DNA here is from genome assembly GCA_963809025.1 of uncultured Alphaproteobacteria bacterium. Taxonomy (GTDB): domain Bacteria; phylum Pseudomonadota; class Alphaproteobacteria; order Reyranellales; family Reyranellaceae; genus Reyranella. Next base: position 71,371 of record CAWEIE010000030.1, read on the forward strand.
CTCTAGTCTAACTCGCGCGAGCGACTGGATCGACGGCGGGACGAAAGTCCCGCCGTTCGCTTTTGGGGAGACGGCACAGGCTTGGGGACAAGCGGCTGGCCGTTTCACAATATCTTCATCAATCGCCAGCCGATCGGTAACGCGACCTTCGCATGGTCGGCGCTCCAGCGAGCGTCGCCATGCCCATTTCCTCTTCCGCCGATGCCCCCGCGCAAGCGCGTCGACAGCGGTGGCTTTCCGTTCTGGCCAAAGCACCCGCCGCGCGGCTTGCCGCACTGTGGGAAGGGCTTGGCCCCGTTCCCGCCTACGCCCTACTGCGCCGGCCCGAGACCGGGCTGGTCATGCTCAAGGGGCGCATCTCGGGCAGCGGTACGCCGTTCTGCGCCGGCGAGATGACGACGACCCGCGCCGCCGTGCGGCTGGAGAGCGGCGAGGTCGGCATCGGCTATGTCGGCGGCCGCAGCGCGCGCCATGCCGAGATCGCCGCGGCCATGGATGCCTTGGGCCAGCGGCCGGATTGGCGTGATCGCCTGGAAACCGAAATCGTGACGCCCTTGGAGGCCGAAGCCGACGCCCGCCGCCGCGCCATCGCCGCCCGCGCCGCGGCGACCAAGGTCGACTTCTTCACCGTCGCCCGCGAGGCCAACTCATGAGCAACGGGCACATGAGCGATCTCCGCACGCTGGCGCCCGGCCTTGCCGACCCTGCACACGGCGCCCAGCAGCTCTTTCGCGCCATCCTCGACGCCACGTCGCATCCCGGCCGCATCGTATCCCTGCCGGCCGCGCCCACCGGGCCGGGCGCGCTGAGCGCCGCCGCGGCGGCCTGTCTCCTCACCTTGGCCGACCGCGACACGCCGGTCTGGCTGGCCAGCGAGTTCAACCGGTCCGAGGTCCGCGACTTCCTGCGCTTCCATGCCGGTGCGCCGATCGTGACGCAGCGTGCCGACGCGGTCTTCGCCGTCCTGGCGTCGGGCACGCCGCAGCCCCTGGAAGGCTTCAACCTCGGCACCGACGCTTATCCCGACCGGTCGGCGACCCTGATCGTCGACGTGGCCGACCTCAGGGTTGGGCCGACGCGGCAGTGGCGTGGCCCGGGCATCGACGGCCGATCGGCTGTCGCCGTTGCGGGTCTCGCCGACGATTTCTGGCAAGACTGGGCCACCAACCACGGCCTGTTTCCCTGCGGCGTCGACATCGTCTTCACCGCCGGCACCGAGCTCTGCGCCCTGCCGCGCAGCATCGCCGTGGAGAGCTGACATGTACGTCGCAGTCAAAGGGGGCGAGACGGCCATCGCCCATTCCCTCGACCTTCTGGCCGACAAGCGCCGTGGCGATCGCGACATCGCCGAGCTCTCGCTGGAGCAGATCGACCAGCAGCTCGGGCTCGCCGTCGATCGCGTGATGACCGAGGGGTCCTGCTACGACCGCTCGCTCGCCGCCCTCGCCATCAAGCAGGCCCGGGGCGACCTGATCGAGGCCATCTTCCTGCTGCGCGCCTATCGCACGACCTTGCCGCGCTTCGGCGATTCGCTGCCGCTCGACACCTCGGCCATGGTGGCCGAGCGGCGCATCTCGTCGACCTTCAAGGACGTGCCGGGCGGCCAGGTGCTGGGCCCGACCTACGATTACACCCATCGCCTGCTCGACTTCTCGCTGGCAGCCGAAGGCGACCGGCCGGTCGCACCGAACGCGCCTGCCGACACCAACCGCACCCTGCCGCGCGTCGGCGACATCCTCGAGCGCGAGGGCATGCTGGAGCCGCCGCCGCACGACGGCGCGTCGGAAGACCTGACGCGCCAACCGCTCACCTTGCCGGCGAGCCGCCCGGTGCGCCTGCAAAACCTGGCGCGCGGCGACGAAGGCTTCCTGCTGGCGCTGGGCTACTCGACCCAGCGCGGCTACGGCAACAACCATCCCTTCGTCGGCGAGATCCGCTACGGCCAGGTGCCCGTCGGCTTCGTGCCCGAGGAGCTGGGCTTCGCCATCGAGATCGCCGAGATCGACGTCACCGAATGCGACATGGTCAACCAGTTCGCGGGCTCGCACGACGTGCCGCCGCAGTTCACGCGCGGCTACGGGCTCGCCTTCGGCCATAGCGAGCGCAAGGCCATGGCGATGGCGCTGGTCGATCGCGCGCTGCGTTCCGAGGAACTCTCCGAAGCGGCCACCTCGCCGGCGCAGGACGAGGAGTTCGTCCTGGCCCATTCCGACAACGTCGAGGCGTCGGGCTTCGTGCAGCACCTGAAGCTGCCGCACTACGTCGACTTCCAGTCCGAGCTGGTGGTGGTGCGAGCGTTGCGTGCCGAGGTCGAGGCGCGCCGCCGGCGGCCGCCGGAAGGCGGGGCGGCACTTGACCAGGCAGCGGAGTAAGCGATGGCCGAGAACACCGTCAAAGATGGGGCCTACAACTACGCCTACCTCGACGAACAGACCAAGAGGATGATCCGCCGCGCCATCCTGAAGGCGGTGGCGGTGCCGGGCTACCAGGTGCCATTCGGGGGCCGCGAGATGCCATTGCCCTACGGCTGGGGCACCGGCGGCATCCAGGTGACGGCCGCCATCATCGGCCACGACGACACGCTGAAGGTCATCGACCAGGGCGCCGACGACACCACCAACGCCGTCTCGATCCGCCGCTTCTTCGCCAAGGTGGCCGAGGTCGCCACGACCACGCGCACCGAGGAGGCCACCGTCATCCAGACTCGGCATCGCGTACCGGAGACGCCGTTGCGCGAAGGCCAGATCCTGGTCTTCCAGGTGCCGATCCCCGAGCCGCTGCGCATGCTCGAGCCGCGCGAGACGGAGACCCGCGCCCTGCACGCGCTCTCCGAATACGGCGTCATGCAGGTCAGCCTCTATGAGAGCATCGCAAGACACGGCCGCATCTCCAAGGGCTACAACTATCCGGTGATGGTGAACGGGCGCTACATCATGAGCCCCTCGCCCATCCCAAAGTTCGACAATCCCAAGCTCGACCGCAGCCCGGCCCTGCAGCTCTACGGCGCCGGGCGCGAGAGGCGCATCTACGCCGTGCCGCCCCATACGCCGGTCAAGAGCCTCGACTTCGACGACCATCCGTTCGCGATCGAGACCTGGGAGCAGTGCTGTGAACTCTGCGGCTCCAAGGAGAGCTTTTTGGACGAGATGATCGTCGACGACGACGGCAAGCGCTTGTTCGTCTGCTCCGACACCGATTATTGCGAACGCCGGCGCACGCCGGCCGAGGCGGCGGAATGAAGCCGCTGCTCTCCGCCCCCCTCTTGTCCGCACGGGGCCTGACCAAGCGCTTCGGCGCGCGCGTCGCCTGCCAGCGACGTCGACTTCGACCTGTGGCCCGGCGAGGTTTTGGGGATCGTGGGCGAATCCGGCTCGGGCAAGACGACGTTGCTGAACTGCCTGGCCGGCCGGCTCACGCCCGAGTTGGGTTCGGTGACCTACGACTCGGCGGCCTACGGCATGATCGACGTGCACGATCTGAGCGAGGCTCGTCGCCGCCTGCTGTCGCGCACCGAATGGGGCTTCGTGAACCAGGATGCGCGCGAGGGCCTGCGCATGGGCGTGAGCGCCGGCGCCAATATCGGCGAACGGCTGATGGCCGTGGGCGCGCGTCATTACGGCGACATCAGGCGCACCGCGTCGGACTGGCTCAGTCGCGTCGAGATCGAGCGCGACCGGCTGGACGACCGGCCGACCACCTATTCCGGCGGCATGCGCCAGCGCCTGCAGATCGCCCGCAACCTGGTGAGCGAGCCCCGGCTGGTCTTCATGGACGAGCCGACCGGCGGCCTCGACGTCTCGGTGCAGGCCCGCATCCTCGACCTGCTGCGCAGCCTGGTGGGCAGCCTGCACCTGTCGGCCGTCCTGGTGACGCACGACCTCGGCGTGGCCCGCCTGCTGACCCACCGGCTGATGGTGATGCAAGGGGGCGCCGTCGTGGAGGATGGCCTGACCGACCAGGTGCTGGACGATCCGCAGCACGCCTACACGCAGATGCTCGTGGCCTCGATCTTGCCGGTGTGATGATGGAACACACGCGTCCTTCATATTCGGACCGCGGGCGTCCCGCCCGCCTCATGAATCATGAGCGGGCGGGACGCCCGCGGTCCGCATAAGACCATGACCCCTATTCTGAAGGTCGCCGGCCTCACCAAGTCCTTCGTCGTCCATGCCCACGGCGACCTCGCCTTGCCGGTGCTGCGCGACGTGGCGCTGGCCGTCTCGCCCGGCGAGTGCCTGGCCCTGGTCGGTCCGTCCGGCGCCGGCAAGAGCACGCTGCTGCGCTCGCTCTACGGCAACTACCGCGCCGACGCGGGCTCGATCCGCGTCCATCACGACAACGCCTGGACCGAGCTTGTCGACGCCGAGCCACGCACCGTGCTCGACGTGCGCCGCCGCACCATGGGCTTCGTCAGCCAGTTCCTGCGCGTGATCCCGCGTGTCGCCACCGTCGACGTCGTGGCCGAGCCCTTGCTGCGGTTGGGCGCCGATCCGGCCGAGACGCGCGATCGCGCCGAGTTCCTGCTCTCCCTGCTCAACATCCCGCAGCGCCTGTGGCAGCTGCCGCCGGCCACCTTCTCGGGTGGCGAGCAGCAGCGCGTCAACATCGCCCGCTCGCTGATCGTCGACTACCCGATCCTGCTGCTCGACGAGCCCACCGCCTCGCTCGATGCGGGCAACCGCGACCGCGTCGTCGAGCTGATCGGGCAGCGTCGTGACGCCGGCAGCGCCCTGGTCGGCATCTTCCACGACACCGGCGTGCGCGAGCTTTTGGCCAATCGGGTCTTCGAGGTTTCCGGACCATGAGTAGCGATACAGATCTTCACCAACGGCCGCATCGTTACGCGCGATGCCGAGTTCGACGGCACCGTCATTGTGCGCGACGGCAGCATCGTCGAGGTCGCGCCCGGCCGCACCGCCTGCGCCACGGCGATCGACCTCGAGGGCGACTACCTGGTGCCCGGCCTGGTCGAGCTGCACACCGACAACATGGAGAAGCACTTCGCGCCGCGTCCCGGCGTGCAGTGGCCGAGCCTCGCCGCGGTGATGGCGCACGACACCCAGATCGCCGCCGCCGGCATCACCACGGTGTTCGATTCGCTGTCGCTGGGCGACGTGCGCGGCGATACCGACCGCGTGAAGAACCGCGCCCGCATGGTCGAGGCGATCTGCGCGGTGAGCGAGCGCCGGCTGTCGCGTGCCGAGCATCGCCTGCACCTGCGCTGCGAGGTGACACCCGACGACGCCATCGAGGCGGTCGACCGCTGGATCGACCTGCCGCTGGTCGGCCTGATCTCGATCAACGACCACACGCCGGGCCAGCGCCAGTTCCTCGACCCGGCGAAGCTCAAGCACTACTACATGGGCAAGTTCGGCATGAGCGAGGAGCAGTTCGAGGTCTTCCAGGCGCGCGCCATCGAGTTGCACGACAGGAACGCCGCAAAGCATCGCCGCGAGATCGTGGCGCGCGCCCAGGCGCGGGCCCTGCCGCTTGCCAGCCATGACGACGCGACCCGTGCGCATGTCGAGCAGGCAGTCGAGAACGGCATGACCATCGCCGAATTCCCGACCACGCGCGAAGCGGCCGAAGCTTCGCGCGAGGGCGGTCTCGCCGTCCTGGTCGGCGCGCCCAACCTGGTGCTGGGCGGCTCGCACTCCGGCAACATCGCCGCCATCGATCTGCTGCGCGACGGACAGGCCGACATCCTGTCGTCGGACTACGTGCCGGCCAGCCTGATGGAAAGCATCTTCAAGCTTCCGGCCGCCGGCATCGGCATCGGATTGCCCGAGGCGGTGCGGCTGGCCTCGCTCAACCCCGCCCATGCGGTCGGCCTCAGCGACCGCGGCGAGATCGCCGCCGACCGCCGCGCCGACTTCGTCCGCGTGCGCCACCACGACGATGCGCCGATGGTCCGCGCCGTCTGGCGCGAAGGCGAGCGGGTGGTCTAGCTCATGCTCATATTCTTCTGGACCGCGCGCGTCCCGCGCGCTCATGAGCGCGCGGGACGCGCGCGGTCCGGAAGACCATGAACGCCCCCCTCGTCTACGTCATGGGCCCGTCGGGCGCCGGCAAGGATTCCGTGCTCGATCGCGTACGCACCATGCTGTCGGTCGAGGCGCCGGTCGCCTTCGCCCATCGCTACATCACGCGGCCGGCCGACGTCGGTGGCGAGAACCACGTGGCGCTGAGCCGCGCCGAGTTCGCCCTGCGCCGCGCCCACGGCCTGTTCGCCTTCCATTGGCACGCCCACGGCAACGATTACGGCATCGGCCGCGAGATCGACGCCTGGCGCGCCGCCGGCCTCACCGTGGTGGTGAGCGGCTCGCGCGAGCATTACGAGAAAGTGGCGGGAGGCGATCCCGGGCTGCATCCCGTGCTGATCACGGCGGCGCTCGACAAGCTCCGCGCGAGGCTCAGCGCCCGCGGGCGCGAGACTGCCGCTGCAGCGGCGAGCCGGCTGGCCCGCAGCGACGCCTACAGCGTGAACGACACCCGGCTGGTGACCATCGTCAACGACGGCGCGCTTGATGCCGCTGCCGAGGCCTTTGTCAGGCTGCTCGCCACACTTCGCTACTCACCCGGCGTCCGCCGCCGAGCGTGAAGCGCGCCAGGGCGGTGAACGGCCGTCCGGCCGCGGGCTGACGGAAGACGCAGAGATCGCGCACCTGCAGCGGCCGGTCGATGAATCCAACGAAATGGCGGCGCAGCACATCGGTGATCGCCGATCGCTCGCCGTCATCGCCGATGCGTCCCGTCAGGGTGAGGTGAAAGCGCCACTCCTCGAGCACATAGGGATAACCCCAGCGCGTCAGCAGCTCTTCCTGTCGCGGCGACAGGCCGGCCGCGCGGCGGCGCTCCAGCTCGGCCTCGTCGGCGGGCTGGCGGAACTCCTCGAACTCGATGACGCAGCTATCGGCGAGATCCTGCAGCTCGGCTGAGGGCTGACCGGGCACCAGCGCCATGAAGCCCGACATGCAGGTAAGTGTCATCGACGGGACGATCACGGATCGTCGTCCGACGGCAAAATTGCCGGCAGCCTCCAACAGATCGCGTTCGGTGACGCCGTCGGCAAGCACGATCGGCGCCTTGAGCGTGCCGTGGAAACCGTAAAGCCGCGGATCGGCCGTGATCTCGGCCAGGCGCTCTGCCGTGAAAGCCGACGTCGGCTTGATTGGCCGGCTCAGCCCGGTCTCGGCGTTGCGGCCGAGCCATTGGCTCGCGGCGATGGCCAACCCCTCCTCGGAGCGAGGGGCATAATAGAAGGCATAACGAGGCACGGACACTGACTCTACGCTCAAGCAACTACTCCCCGACGGCCGATGACGGCGAAACGCAACTGGCCGGAGACATAGTCGATCAGGGCCACGGTGACCAGGATCATGAAAATGATGAACGAGGTCTGCTGCAGCTCCAGTGTACGAATCGCTTCGGCGAGATAGAGGCCAATGCCGCCGGCGCCAACGATGCCGATGATGCTGGCCGACCGCGTGTTCGATTCGAAGAAGTAGAGGACCTGGCTCGCCAGTACCGGAAAGACTTCCGGGATGATGCCGAAGCGCACGCCCAAGAGCTTGCCGCCGCCCGTCGAGACGACGCCTTCGACCGGCTTGCGGTCGGCCGCTTCGATCGCTTCGGAGAAGAGCTTGCCGAAGGTGCCGATGTCGGCGGTCATGATGGCGAGCGCGCCGGCAAAGGGTCCAAGCCCCACGACGTTCACCCAGATCAGCGCCCACACCAGGATGTCGACGCTGCGGATGGTGTCGAGGGACCGCCTCGACATGAAACGGACCACGCGCTGGGCAGTGATGTTGCGCGCCGCCAGGAAGGCCACGGGCAGCGCCAGCACCGCCGCCGCCAGGGTGCCAAGCAGCGAGATGGCGATGGTCTCGAGCAGAGCCGAAGAGAAGATGCGGACATGCGCCCAGTCCTTCGGGTCGGGCGGCATCATCAGGCCCACGATTTCGACCAACCGGCCGATGCCGCTGAGCAGCTTGCCGTCGAAGAAACCAAGCTGGTCCATGGCGAAGACCAGCAAGGCGAAGGTCGCAGCGGCGAGAGCGACGGCCATCCGACGCCGGCGATCGAAGCGCTGGAAGTGCTCCGGATGGCGGCCACGCATGGCGTCGAGGTCAACCGGAAACTGGGCCGGCATCAATACTTCTCCTGCAGGCCGATCAGGCGATGGCGGACAAGCGAGGTGAGCGTGTCGATCACCGACACGGTGATGACGATCAGCACCAGGATGGCCGACACATCGGAATAGTAGAACTTGCGGATCGCCTCGATCAGGTCCTGGCCGATGCCGCCGGCGCCGACGAAACCCATGACGGCGGTGCTGCGCACGTTGATCTCGAAACGCAGCAGCGTGTAGCTCACGAAGTTCGAGACGGTCTGCGGCAGGGCGCCAAAGCGCATGGCGACCGGCCACGACGAGCCGCCGGCTGTGATGCCCTCGACCGGCTTCATGTCGATGTTCTCGACGACCTCGGCGAACAGCTTGCCGAGCGCCCCCACGGTATGGATGGCGACGGCCAGCACGCCCGCCATCGGCCCCAGGCCGAAGGCGATCACGAACACCAGGGCGAACACCAGCTCCGGCACGGTGCGGCAGAGCTCGCAGAAACGGCGCACAGCCATGCGCAGCCAGCGGCTGGGCGCCACGTTGGCTGCCGCAAAGAAGCACAGCACGAAGGCGCCGAGCGTGCCCAGCACCGTACCAACATAGGCCATCAGCAAGGTCTCGCCGAGCAGGCGCAGCCAGCGCGGCAGGCCCCAGAACCACTCGGCGACGTCGGTCCAGACCGGACGGCCGTCTTCGAGCACGAACAGGCGCAGGATGTAGCTCGGGAAACGGTGGATGTTGTCGAACAGCTTCGGCAACGAGACCTCAGCCGACATCGACGACAGCACGATCGCCACGGCAATGCAGGCGACGATGAGCAGCGTATGCCAACGGCGGCTGCGCACCGACGCCTCGTAGGCGTCGAGCAGGGGCCGGAGCTGGGCGTCCGGCAGCAGGGCGATCGGCGAACTGGCCACTTGCCTGAAGGGACCTGAGTAGAGAGCCGCGAACGCCGGGGGCTGCGGCCCGGCGTTCGCGACCTCCGTTGCCCGTCAGCTCTTCTGCTTGCGCAGCTGGTCGACGAACCTGATCAGCTCGACGACGGGCTCGTAGTACTTGGCATCGACCTTGGTGAACTCGCGGTCCTTGCCGTCCGACAGTTTGTCGAAGGCGGCCTTGGCCTTGGTCGGGGAATCGTTGAAGGCCGTGACGATCGCGGCCTTCAGGTCGGGCGGCAGGTTGGCCAGGAAGGCAAAGGGCGAATTGGGGATCAGGTCCGACTTGTAGACGACGCGGTAGTCGTCCTTCTTCGCCAGGTTCTTGGCGACCATGCGGGTGAGGTTGGAATCGGTGTCGGAGTTCCACCAGTTGGCGGCGACGTCGACGGTGCCCTGCTGGAGCGCGATCACCGCGTTCTCGTGGCTGCCGGTGTAGGTGACCTTGCCGAAGAAGGTCTCGGGGTTGATCTTCATCTTGTTCAGGGCAAAGCGCGGCACGTTGTTGCCCGAGGTCGAGTTGGGATCGACCAGTCCGAGGTTCTTGCCCTTGAGATCGTCGATCGTCTTGTAGGGGCTGCCGGCCTTCACATAGAACACCGAGTAGTAGCCGATCGTGCCGTCGTTGTTCACGGTGGTGGCGAACGGCTCGACCGCGACGCCGGTGACGATGGCGCGGGCGTAGGAGGCAGGCCCGTAGCCCGCGAGATGGATGCTGCCGTTGCGCTGGCCCTCGATGACGGCGGCGTAGTCGTTGGCCACCCGCAGGGTCACCTTGGTGCCGAGCTCCTTGGACAGGTATTCCACGAACGGCGCGTAGCGCTCGGTGACGCCGGACGCGTTCTCGGCCGGCACGACGGCCATCACCAGTTCGGGGTAGGCGGCCTTCCAGGTCTGGGCGTGAGCCGAGCCGGCGACGGCAGATACGGCAAGTGCGGCACCCAGGGCGAGGCGACGGGTGAGCATGCGGGTTTCTCCTTGTGAAGGGGCGTGGGACAGGATCACGAGCCGGCGAGTGCGAAGCCCGGACGGGCGCCCACCGGCATGAGGACGGGCGGGGCTTCGCCCACGACTTCGCCGGCTTCGAGGCCGTAGAGATCGCGGGCAACGGCGTCGGTGAGGGCTGCCGGCACGTCGTCGAATACGACACGGCCCGCGGCCATGCCGACCAGCCGGTCGCAGTAGTTGCGGGCGATATCGAGGCTGTGCAGGTTGCAGACGACGGTGATGCCGAAGTGCTTGTTGATGTGCAGCAGCGCGTCCATCACCACCTTGGTGTTGCGCGGGTCGAGCGAGGCGATGGGCTCGTCGGCCAGGATGATGTCGGGCTCCTGCACCAGGGCGCGGGCGATGGCGACGCGCTGTTGCTGGCCGCCCGACAGCGTGTCGGCGCGCTGGCCGGCGAGCCGCGCCATGTCGAGGCTTTCCAGCGCCGACAGCGCCTGCGCCTTCTCGTCGTCGCTCCATAGTTTCAGCAGCGCGCGCGAGGCCGGGACATGGAAGGCCCGCCCCATCATGACGTTGTTCAGCACGTCGAGCCGGCCGGCGAGATTGAACTGCTGGAAGATCATGGCGCAGCGCGCCCGCCACTGGCGGAGCGCCCGGCCCTTGAGCGCGGTGATGTCGGTGTCGCCGAACAGGATGCGGCCACGGCTGGGATCGCCCAGGCGGTTGACCATGCGCAGCAAGGTCGACTTGCCGGCGCCGGAGCGGCCGATCACGCCGACCAGCTGGCCGGCCGGAACGACCAGCGACACCTGGTCGACGGCGCGCTTGTCGCCAAAACTCTTGGTGACGCCTTCCAGTCGCAGCACTGGCTACCCTCGCGAAGCTTCCCTCTTCGCTGGGTAGCGGCGGCAGGCTGCACGAAGGCGACGGTTCGGTTACAGAAATCCGACAGGGGCCGCGGCAAACAAGCGGCCGGTGGATAAGGTGCTGGGCCGCCACTCTGGTGGCCGTCATGCTCCTCGGAGCGCGGACCTCCAGGTCCGCTCATGATTCATGATGCGGACCTGGAGGTCCGCGCTCCGATGAAATTCTACAGCGTCAGACCGCCATTCACATGGATGGTCTGGCCCGTGACGTAGCTCGCACCGGGCGAGCACAGGAAGGCGATCACGGCGGCGACTTCGGCCGTCCTGCCGTAGCGGCCGATCGGCACGAGCTTGCTCATCTCCACCATGCGATCGCGCGACAGCGCCGCGTGGGCGTCGGCGTCCTTCTCGATCAGGCCGGGCGCCACGCAATTGGCCGTGCCGCCCGACGGCGCGAGGTCGACCGCCATCGCGCGGGCAAACGCCTCGACGCCGGCCTTCGCCGCCGCCGAGGCGGGGAACATCGGCAGGCCGCGCGCGTAAGCGTGGGCCACGAAGGACGACACGCCGACCAGGCGGCCGTTGGCGCCGGCTTTCACCAGCCACGGCCTGGCGGCTGTCGCCAATTCGAAGAAGGCCGAGGTCATGGCCGACAGGCTCTCGTCCCAGGCGGCGCGGTCGAGCGTGCCGATGGCGCGGCGGTCGGCGAAGCCCGCGTTGCTGACCACGACGTCGAGCCGGTCGAAGGCGGCGGTGGTCTCCTCGACCAGGCGGCGCGCGGTGTCGGGCTTGGCGAGATCGCCTTCGACGACCAGCGCCTTTCCGCCGGCATCGCGCACGACCTGGGCGACCTTGTCGGCGCCCGCACGGTTCTTGCGGGCATGCAGCGCGATGGCGGTATCGGGCGCGGCGAGAGCACGAGCGGTGGCGGCGCCGATGCCGGACGAGGCACCGGTAATCAGGATGGCACGGGTCATGTCGGTTCCGGTTGGTGACAGCAGACGCAAAGCTTGTTGCCCGCGGGATCGCGGAAATAGGCGCCGTAGTAGTTGGCGTGATAGTGCGGCCGAAGGCCGGGCGCGCCCTCGGAGCTGCCGCCGTGGGCCAGCGCCACGGCATGGCAGCGATCGACCGCGGCGCGGTCGGGCGCCATCAGCGCGATCATCTGGCCGTTGCCGGGCGAAGCGGGCTGGCGATTGAACGGCAGGCCGACCAGGAACAGCGGCCGCGCCACGCCGGGCGTCATCCAGCCGGCCCAGCCGTTCGCCGGCTCCTTGAACTTGAGCTCGAGACCCAGCTCCGGCAGGACGGCAGAATAGAACGCAAAGGCACGCTCGAAATCGTCGACGCCGACATGGACGTGGGAAATCATCGGCATGACCTTAGCCTAGCGGCAGAGCTGGCGCACGAGCGGCGCAAGAACGTCGGCGAAGCGCCTGGCCCCGCGTGCCGAGAAGTGTCCCTGGTCGACGAAGTCGACACCGACGTACGATGAAGGATCGATGCCGACATATGTGTCGCCCAGCCCGTCCGCTGTCTGCTTCAGGATCCCGTTGAGCTTCTGCTGCATCGGCCAGAGATCGCGATCGCGCACCAGCGGCAGCCAGCCGTACTGGCCATCGCCCGTGAGCCGCTCGCGGTTCAGGAGCTGGCCGACCCAGATGGTGGCGACACCGCGCCGGCGGTTGATCGCCGATATCGCGGCGATGTTGCGCTTGTAGATCGCGTCGAGTTCGGGATCGTCGCCGCTCACCGGCGGCTGGCCATAAGGATCGGCGAAGTAGCGCGCAGTGTCGAGGTTGGCGGCCACGAAGCGCATCAGCAACGTGAGCAGCGGCGAGAAGGTGACATGGGCGCCGCCGACGCGGCGCACTTTCTGTGAATCGATCTGGCTCGGCAGATGGAAATCGGCATAGCCGGGATCGAGGCTCGCGATGTGCGCGTTGCGCAGGTCGTTCCAGCCGACATAGTAGATCGCGCAGCGCGGCGGCTTGCCGAACTTGCTCTGGTAGAACGCCGTCTGGATCAGGTGCTCGGCCGTGGTGTAGCCCGGCACGCCGTGATTGACGACGAAGTAGCGATCACCCAGCGCCCCAGCCAGCCGATCGGGCCAGGTCTCTCCCTCACCCGCGCCGATATCGTAGGTCGTCGATCCGCCGAAAGTGGCGATGACGGTCCTGCCCTCGAGGCTGCCTGCGGGATCCTTGCCGCGCGTGCCCTCGCGCGTGTGCTGGATGGCGAGCCCCGTCGCGCTGGTGAGCTTGAGCGAGGGGATCGGCACGGCCTGCAAGAGCGGATGCCATTCGAAGCGCTGCGGCTCGAACTTGCCGGGCGGCATCAGCGAGGTGGAGGCAAGCCCCGCCCGCTTCAGGGCGAACAGGCCTGCCCCCCAGGCAAGCTCGAACGCCAACAGCACCAGGACCACGCCGGCAAGCCGCGGCCAGCGAACCAGGGTCAGCGCCAGGGTGAGCAGGACCAGCAGATAGAGGAAGTATTCGCCGCGCGGACCTCGGAGCGGCAACTCGTCGGTCGCCCGCATCCACACGGCCGCCAGCAATGCGAGAAGCGCCAGCAGGATCGCCAGCCCGGCCAGGATCGCCCGCTCGAAACGATACGGACGGCTGAGGCCGAAATGGTGGAGAAAGAATGTGGCGGAGGGGCTTGGCACTTCTACACTGCTCGCGCGCAATCGTGGCCCAGGTGATTGTCTTTGGAAAGCGCGGAAGGAGCAGGACATGGCCGAGGCGGAACTTCCCCCACCGGGCGTCGTGATCGTCGAGGATCGCAACATCGGGCCGTTCGCCGAGACCGTGCGCGTTGGCACTCATGTGCTGGCCGCCGACGAGCCGGTCTCGAGTGGTGGCACCAACACCGGGCCCAGCCCCTACGACTACCTGCTGGCCGGACTCGGCGCCTGCACGGCGATGACCTTGCGCATGTATGCCCGGCAGAAGAACTGGCCGCTGCAGAAGGTCCGGGTCTGGCTGAAGCACGACAAGATCCATGCCCAGGATTGCGCCGACTGCGAGACCAAGGAGGGCAAGATCGATCAGATCGACCGGCAGATCGTGCTGGAGGGCCCGCTCGACGCCGCGCAGCGCCAGCGTCTTCTCGAAATCGCCGACAAGTGCCCCGTCCACCGCACGCTGACGTCGGAAATCAAGATCCGGACGCGGCTCGGCTGAATCCTTCAAGTGGTCACTACACGCAAAAAAGGTCGCGAGGCCTGTACCTTTTGACCTCGCCCGTTCGTCCTTGGTGGAGATGCAAGGAGAGCATTGCCATGTTGCTGAAGGGAAAGATCGCCGTCGTCCATGGAGCCGGCGGAGCCATCGGCGGCGCCGTCGCGCGTGCGTTCGCTCGCGAAGGGGCGACACTCTTCCTGGGTGGACGCAATCTCGCGTCGGTCGAGGCCGTTGCGAAAGATATCGTCGCGTCGGGCGGCGACGCTCAGGCGGACGCCGTCGACGCGCTCGAAGAAACCCAGGTCAACCAGCACGCCGCCAATGTGGCCGGCATCGCCGGACGCATCGACATTGTCCTGAATGCGATAGGCTTTCCCGTGGTCCAGGGCGTGCCGCTGCTGGACCTCCAGCGCGATGACTTCGTCGCCCCGATCGCGACCTGGACGACGACCCAATTCCTGACCGCGCGGGCCGCCGCCCGACACATGGTCGCCCGGGAATCGGGTGTCATCCTGACGCTCTCGGCGTCGCCCGCTCGCCTGGCCGTTGCCTTGACCGGCGGGTTCGGTGTCGCCTGCGCCGCGGTCGAGGGACTGACCCGCACGCTGGCCGCCGAGCTGAGCCCACGGGGCGTGCGCGTGGTCTGCATACGGCCGCATCGGATCGGCGATACGCTGCGGCACAATGCCGACTTCGACATGGCGCCCGATGCATTTCGCCGCCTGATCGAGGACATGACCCTGCTCAAGCGCCTGCCCACTCTCGACATGGTCGCAAGCACCGCTGTGTTCCTGGCGTCGGACCATGCCGCCGCCATGTCCGGCACCGTGGCCAACCTCAGTTGCGGCATGTCGGTGGACTAATAGCTCATCACAGGGATCTTGACGGATCTGGTGCCCGGCCGACCTTGGTGCATGCACTGCAGTCAGTGGTGCTCGGAGTTCCGCCGTTCTCGCCGTTCCGCCCGACCCACTTGTGGTCGAAGGAAGCCGACCCTATCGGTTGGGCCACCGGCGAACTCAGACGAATTACGCAACTTTTCAACCTCCCGCGTCGCCGCGTGCCGAACGGGCAATGGCGCTCCAGAAGGGGGTCCCTATCACGGGCCGACGCTGCCGCCACACCAGGGCTTGTGCCGTCCATCCGACTGCTTGCAGTGCTGTCACCACTCTCAAATCGAAGGCTGGGCTGCTGCCGTTCGCCGGCAGGATCTGAACGGATCGTCGCCCACCATGCGGCGGACACCGTGGTTCACGAGCCTCACTCGTTCTCGCAGCAAGGCTGCCGCGCAAGCGCCGCCGCCTGTTCCAGGCTGACGCCCGCGACGAGAGGGTCGGCATGCCGATGCGCCAACCGCCATTCGGCGCCTTCACGGCGATAGACCAATGTGACGCGCAGTGGCCACTCCTGGGCCGGCAGGCCGCCGACCTCGACGCGGGCCCGTTCGATGATCGCCAGCACGATCATGTCGGCCGAGGCGTACGATTGGACCACCTCCTGCTCCAGCGTGCCGTTCCTGAAGAACCTTCCCATCGCCTCCCAGCGTTCGCCGGTCATGTCCGCACCATGCGTTGGCGCGCCGCCGAAGGGAGACATCAGCGTGAAGTCGCTCGTGAGCGGCACCAACGCGCGGTATCTGGCGACGTCTCCCCTCATGAGCGCCGCGTTCGCTTCGGCGGATCGCTCGATGAGATCGGCGGCGTGCGAGATTGGCATGGCGGCTCCTTTGTTCTGATTTCCGCGGCAGAGATCGCAGTTCGCCAATACTGAATCCAATGATATGATTTCAGCAATATGCTGAATGCGATTGATCTCTCCCGAGCCGACCTCAACCTCCTCGTCCTCTTCGAGGTGGTGCTGGAAGAGCGTCACGTCGGCCGGGCGGCGGATCGCCTGAAGCTCACGCCCTCGGCCGTCAGCCACGGGCTCGGCCGGCTGCGTCGGCTGCTCAACGATCCGCTGTTCCTCCGAACGCCCAAGGGCGTCGTGCCAACGGTTCGCGCGACGGAGCTGGCCGGCCCGGTCGCCGACGTTCTGGCCGGCGCGCGTAGCGTCATCTCGACCGCCGCGCCATTCAATCCAGCCAGCTCCACGCGCCGCTTCACGGTCGGCGCTCCGGACGGCGCTTCGGCCGTGGTGCTGCCGCCGCTGCTTGCCAGACTGCGCAAGAGTGCGCCCGGCATCGACATCAGCACGCGTCAGCTGCTGCCGACGCCGGGAGACATCTCACCCGAGCGCGCCTGGCGTTTCGCCTTCGCCGACCTGGAGGCGCGCGCCATGGACATCGCGGTCATCCCCTTCGACGACATCGCCCCGCGCTTCCATCACCGAACGCTTTACGAAGAAGACTTCGTCGTCGCGATGCGCGCCGGACATCCGTTTGCGAAAGCCCCGACCCTGGATTGCTATTGCGAGATGCAGCATCTGGTGGTCTCGCACACAGGCGATGCCTACGGCTTCGTCGACGAGATCCTGGCCAGACAAGGACGGTCGCGCCGCATCGCGATGACCGTCCCGAACTTCATGTTCGCCCTTGCCGTCGTCGCCGAGACTGACCTGATCACCGCGCTGCCACGCCGATTCGCCGCCATGTATGCACCGCGTTTCGACGTCGTGACGGTGGAAGCGCCGCTGCTGCTCGGCCGCTTCCGGCTGACCGCGATCGCTCCGAAGGCGGCAATGATGGACGCGGGCCTCGCCTGGTTCTTCGATGTGCTTGCTGGGCCGGGTGATCGGCCAGCAGCAAGTCCCAGATTTGGCAGAAAGCAGAAATCGGCGTGAGCAGCGGCTCCACTTAGGCGGCCGTCTTACAGAGGGCCTGGAGCGTATCTCAACGTTACCTTCATCCTTTCTCAAGGAGCACGCCGCTGGCTGGCCACAAACGGCCGCCACCCTTCGCATCGAGCAATGCGCTGGCCGCGCATGCAGTCGCCCTACGCCTTGAACCCCAACACCGCGTTCATGAAATAGCCGCGACACCGGAAACCGTCACATGGAAGCCGAGGTTGGCGATGCCCGACAATAATTGGACGCACGGCCGACGTCTCCTCGCAATCGAGACGTCTCTTGGAAAGGACCGTTTGCTCACCACGTCGGCGACTGGGGACGAAGGCATTTCCGAACTGTTTTCCTATGAAGTCGAGATGCTGTCGACCGATCTGTCGATCTCCGCCGAGCAGATGATCGGCGACAAAGTCAAGCTTGTCATCAGTCCGGAGGAAGGCGAGAAGCACATCGTCCACGCGATGATTGCGCAGTGGCGGGCCGCGGCGGTGATCGGCCGGGATCTGCGCCAGTATCGCGCGCGGTTGGTCCCCTGGCTTTGGTTTTTGGGCCACAGCACGGACTGTCGCATCTTTCAGAATCTGAACGTCCCGGACATTGTCGAACAGGTCTTCAACACTTTCGGATTCACCGACTACCAGATGTCGGTGTCGCGAGGAGATTATCCCAAGCTCGAGTTCTGTGTGCAGTACCGGGAAACGGCCTTGAACTTCGTCTGCCGCCTGATGGAGGAGATCGGCATATTCTATTTCTTCCGGCACGACGAAGACCGGCACGTCATGGTAATCGCCGACAAGAACGCGAGCTTCAAGCCCCTGCCGGATCAGCAGTTGTACTACGCGCCCACCGGCAGGCGGCGTCACGTCACCCAGTGGGAACACGGCTATGAATTCCGGCCGGGCGCCTGGACGCAGCGCGACTTCAACTTCGAGACGCCATCCACCGATCTGAAGGCGACCGAGAAGACCCTGCTCAAGCTTCGTCGCGCCGAGGCCTTCGAACGCTACGACTATCCCGGTCGCTATCTCCAGAAGAACCGTGGCACGGAGTTGACGAGGACGCTCATGCAGGCGGAAGAGGCCGCTCACCAGTCGGCATGGGGCACCAGCAATTATGCCGGGCTGGCGGTAGGCGGAAAATTCACGCTCGCCGAACATCCTTGCGAGAGCAAGTCGACTGCCTACGTGATCCGGCGGGTGCGGCATACGGCGACTGACAACAGCCACCTGGCTGCCGTCGAGGCCTCAGCGCCGACCTACGACAACAGCTTTGAAGCCATCCCCTACGACGTGCCATTCCGGCCGATGCGCGTGACGGAAAGGCCGTTCGTCCACGGGCCGCAGACGGCGATGGTCGTGGGACCGGCGGGCGAGAAGATCCACACCGACAAGCACGGCCGCGTGCGCGTCCAATTTCACTGGGATCGCTACGGCAAGCATGATGAAAGGAGTTCCTGCTGGATTCGCATATCGCAGGCGTGGGCGGGTCGCGGATGGGGATCCGTGCACCTGCCGCACGTCGGACATGAAGTGGTCGTGTCGTTTCTGGAAGGCGATCCCGATCGCCCGCTCATCACCGGACGCGTCTACAACGGCGAAAACGAGAAGACGATGAAGATGCCGGACAACAAGACCCAGAGCGGGCTGAAGGATCATGCCGGCAACGAAATCCTGATGGAAGGCAAGGGCGGCTCGGAGGACATCCGCATCCATGCCGTCAAGGATATGCATGTCACCGTCGACAACGATCGTGAGATGCATGTGAAAGCCCATCTCAAGGAGACCGTCGACAAGGGACAGGAGGTTACGGTCCATCAAGGTTACAAGGAGACGATCACCGAAGGGGCAACCGCCACGATCAGCGACGGCAAGAAGCTGACGGTGACCGGCGGGTCGACCGTGGACATCACTGGCGAATACAAAACGACGGTCACGGGGCCTACGAAACACAGCTCGACCGAGACGACGGACATTCACGCAACAGGGGCCGGCACCTACACGTCCGAGACCAGTCTCAAGTTCGCCGTCGCAGGCTCGGTCATCGAGATCACGCCATCGGCGATAACGATCAGTACGGGTCCATCGACGGTGAAGTTGGATGCGACTGGCGTCGCCGTAAGCGGGCCGAAGATCTCGCTCAACGGTTAGCGGGGACCATCGCCATGCCGCTTAATGCCGTTGAGCGCCGTCTACTCCACCTACGCCATCAATGGGAGCATTTTGCCAACGATGCAGCACCACGCCTGCTCGTCTGGACGGTGCCGGATGGCGCGATGCGGCTGGTGCGCTGCTTTTTGGAAGCGCAAAAGCATGAAGGCGAATACGTCTGCGGCGACCTGTTCATCGTTTTCGATGTTCCGTTCGAGAATTCCATCCAGTACTCACGGGCACTGAAGGAGGCGCTGGCTGGGCAGCATGCGGCGAGCGTCGGCGACCTTGAGCGGGAGGGTCTTGATCCGTCGTGGCCGGTTGATATGGCGTCGTTTCCAGACAGCGCCCATGGCTTCATCCAGGCTCTGCGCTCGCTCGGCGGCAGATACCATGAGGTGATAGGGCACCTCGTCGCTGTTCTTGCCCCGACTACCGTGTCCGATGACGCGCATTTTGCCGCCTGGGTTGCGCGTGCTCTGGATACGGGCATGCCCGAACGGCTGCAACTCCTGGCCTTGGATTCGCTGGAGGCGCGCCGATTGGCGAGCATGCAGCCCGCCAAGCCGATCCTCTTGCGGTGCGAGACCCTGGATATCGATGCCACCGCGGTCGCCGCGGAGACGTTTGCCCAGGAACGTACCTCCGGTCCGGCCGGCGCGTTCCGAAACATTCTGATGGCGCTGATCGCATTGGTCGAAAAGGGATCGGCGGATCAGGTCAAGATGAGGGCGGCCGATGCGCACGCATTTGTGCAAAGGCAAGGCTGGCGGGATCAACAAGCCGTCGTGAGCATGCTCGTCGCAGGCGCCATGATGAAGGAACAGCGCTTCGATGAAGCAATCGCCGCCTATCGCGACGCGCGTTCCGCCGCACTACTCGCCCACAGGGAAAACCATCCGGCCGGCGCGCCGGCAATACTGCAGACATGGTTTGGCGAAGCTGGGGTAGAGCTCGCTGCAGGACGCGTGCCCGAGGCGGCGGCGGCGTACGCTGAGGCTGCCAAGGTGGCCGAGGCGGCACGCAACCTTGTCCTTGCTATCGAAGCGTACCGGATGGCTGCCTTCTGCCATGCGCGCCTTGGCGAGCGCGAAGCCGCCGCGGCGTTCAGCTATCAGGCGCTGGCCACCGGCGCGAGGCTCAAGCCGGAGGTTCGCGGAATGACGACCATGCCTCTGGCGGCAACCGATCTGCTGCGCAGCATTGACGAGGAGACAACCAAAGCAATCGATGCAATCGGCCAACAGACGACGCAACAAGCCGCGACGCTGAGCGAGGCGCTGGAACAACGAGCGATCGACTACGAACGAACGGTCGATTCCGTTGCAACACGGGCGGCCGAAGAGGCGCTCGTTCGCGGCAATGAGCTCCTGGTCGAACAGTTCGAGCAGGAATTGCAGTCTGTCGTCTCGTCGTCGAACGAAGAGTTTCGGCGGGCATTCACCCGAGGGCGGAGCTTGCTTGGTCTCGACTGGCCGATTTCCGGCATCGGGCTTGTCACTGCCACTCGCGAACCGGGATCCGCTGCGTCATGATGCCGGCAGCGAAGCATGGTGATCCGCAGATGGGGGTCGACATCCACCTCTGCGTCGTGCCGCCGTCACCGTCGCCGGTACCGCTGCCGACTCCGCATATGTCGGTGGTGTTCGACCCGTTCGACTACCTGCCCATCATCGGGGCAACGGTAACCGTATGTGGGATGAAGCGTGCAGTCGCCGGCACTGCCGGCAAGGCGGTCCATATCCCGCCCGGCTTTCCGTTTGCCCCCAAGATTCCCGACACCGAGGACGAGCTGTTCATGGGCAGCGCGACGGTCGTCGCGGATGGCGATCCCTTCTCTTTCCTGACAGTTCCCGTTCTGGCCTGTCAGGTCGCCGGCATGCCGAGCCCGCCGCGGCCCAAGCGGAAGGGCAAGAGGCTGATGCTGCTGCCTACCGTGGTGAATATGGCGATCCCGACCACTGTGTTCGTCGGCGGTCCACCCACCATCTCGATGATGGGAATGGCGTTCAAGCTTGGCTTCGCAGCGCTTGGCAGGCTGGCAAAGTCTAGATTCGCCAAGGCGCTGGGCCGGCGCTTCAGCGCCTGGCGCAAGGCGAAGTTCGGCCATCTGGCCTCGGGGTTCCTGAAGTGCACGATCCTACGTGCGGAGCCGGTCAATATCGTGACGGGTGCCGTCTCGGTGGAGCAGGAAGACTTCACTCTGCCCGGGCTGATTCCCGTACGCTGGAACCGTCGCTATGCCTCCGACAGCGCGCGGCGCGGCGCCTGCGGCAGGGGATGGGAATGCCCGGCCGATGCCCGGCTGGAGCACGACGCCGAGAGCGGCATCGTGCTGTTCCACCACCCGGAGGGCGGAATCGCCATCTTCCCCGCGATGCCGGTACGGGGAGACGACTCCGCGGCAGTGCAGGAGCTGATGGACGGCGCGCTGTTGTCGGACCACGGAGCCGAATACCGCGTACGCACGAAGGAGGACCGGATCTACCGCTTTCCGAAGGCGTCGGGCCTCGATGTCGGCGGAGGGCAGCGTGACTATCCGCTGTGGCAGGTGTCCGACCTGTTCGGCAACACACTGACGTGGCAGCGGCAGCCCGGCAGCGGCCGGCCGCTTGCGCTGGTAGAGGGAACGGGCCGGCGCATCGAACTTGAGCACGGGCCTGACGGACTGATCCGTCGCGTGTCCCTGCACGTGCCGGAGACCGCGTTCCGGCACACCTACGTTGACTACGAGCAGGACACCGCCGGCGATCTGGTGGAGGTGCGCGACGCGCTGGGACAGCCGTATCGTTTCGTCTACGACCAGCACCACATGGTCCGGCACACGGACCGCAACGGGCTGTCCTTCTTCTACGCCTATGACCGGTCCGGCGAGAGCTGGCGCGTGGTGCGGTCGTGGGGCGATGGCGGGCTGTATGCCTATGAATTCGCTTATCTGGACGCAGTGAACGAGCGGAGGGTGACGGACTCGCTGGGGCACGTCTCCGTCGTGAAGCTGAACGAAAGGGATCTGCCGATCAGCGAGGTGGACGCTCTCGGCGGCATAACGACGTTTGAATACGACAATTCGTGCCGCACCACCGGCGTGACAGACCAGGATGGCCACCGGACCGAGTTCACCTATGACGACCGTGGCAATCTGCTGCGGCTAATGCGCGCTGACGGGTCGACGATCGAGGTCGAGTACGATGCGCTCGACAAGCCAACGTCGTTTACCGACGCCAACGGTCAGCGGTGGAGCGAGCGCTACAATGCGCTCGGCCTGTTGGTCGAGCAGACTTCCCCCATGGGTCACGGCTGGACCTTCGAGCATGACGGCCAGGGCGGTCTGACAGCAATTACGGACCCACGTGGCGCCAGGACCAACCTGCGCTGCGACCCATTTGGAAATCTCGTCGAGCTGGTCGATGCGCTCGGACATCGCATCAGCTTCGCCCATGACGACCTCGGCAATCTCCGCCTTCAAACGGACCCGCTGGATCGCACGACGCGGTATGTCTACGACCGGAAGTCCCGACTCGTGGAAACGCACCTTCCCTCCGGCACGATGGTGCGCTGCGAATACGACGCGGAAGACGGCCTGACCCGCTACGACGACGCGGGCGAGGCCACTCATTCGCGGGAATATACCGGCCTGCAGCAGGTCAGCCGCGCCAGGGATCACTCCGGTAACGAGGTGAAGTGCCGATACGACTCCGAGGAACGGCTGGTCGCGGTCACCAACGAGCGCGGCGAGGCCTACCGCTTGATCCATGACGCCCTCGGCCGTGTCGTGGAGGAAATCGACTACTGGGGGCAGCGCACGATCCATCGGTACACCCCTGCCGGCCGCCTGTGCGAAAGCGTCGATCCACTGGGCCGGGTCCTGACATACGCGACGGATCCGCTGGGGCGGATTCTCGAGAGGACCCTGAAGGAGCCGAAGGATGACGGACCATCCTGGTGCGAGACATTCGAATACGATGCCAACGGCCACCTGCTGGCGGCGGAGAATCCCACGGTCCGCATAGAGCGGCGCTATGATTCCGATGGCAACCTCGTTGCCGAGAAGCAGGGCGAGTTCTGCAGTGTCGGCAACGACTACGATGTGTGCGGCAACCGCATCAGGCGCACGATGCAGGTTTCGATTGACGGTTCCAACTTCCTGCGCGTCGTCAACTACGCCTACGATGCGATGGACCGGTTGGTGTCGGTAGCGCCCGAAGGCGCAGCCCCGCTTACCTTCGAGCGGAATGCGGCCGGCCAGGCCGTCGCCGAGCAACTGGGTCCGGCCCTGAGACGCGAGACCGGCTTCGCCGCGAACGGAGAGATAGTGGCTCGTCGCATTCGCGGGACGGCGGGCATCCTGCTGGAGACGGCTTATGGATACGACCGCGCGGGCAACCTGATCGGACGCCGGCATAGCGGCTTCGGCGCGGAGAGGTTCGGCCACGATCCGGCCCGACGCCTTACGCACCACCTGGACCAGTGGGAACGCCTGCAACGTTACTTTGTCCGGCCCGGCGACGGTGCGCTGACGGCGTTCACCGAGCGGCAGGGTGCGTCGCCGCAGCAGTTCCGGGAAAAGGCCTGCGACAAGGGGTTGCTGCACTTCGACCGTTCAGGAAACCTGGTCCATCAAGTGATGGACGGCCGTGAACAGACGTTTCGCTGGGATGCCCTTGGCCGCCTGATCGAGAGCCGCAACGACAGGGGCGAGACGACGGAATACGCCTACGACGCGCTGGGCCGACGGATGGTCAAGCGCACGGGGCAGCACTGGACCCGCTTCGGCTGGGATGGAGACGCACTGACTTGCGACGCCCAGAGCTCAGGCGGCGCAGTGCGTCAGTGGATCTACGGTCCCGGACTATTCGAGCCGCTTGCCATGACCTGCGGCGGAGATGCTGGCGGCTCCGGCCTGCACGTCCTTTACTACAGCAATGATCCGAACGGTTGTCCGCATGGATTGCTCGACGGCTCAGGCCAAACGGTGTGGGCCGCTGCCTACGGTGCCTGGGGCGAGATCGTGGAGCAGCGTGTCGAGCAGGTTGAGAACCCGCTTCGGTTCCAGGGCCAGTATTTCGATCGGGAGACCGGCTTCTCCTATAACCGCTTCCGGTACTACGACGCCCGCTCGGCGCAGTACATATCGCCGGACCCGATCAGACTGGAGGGCGGTGCGGACCTGTACGCGTATTGCCCCGATCCGTACAACTTTATCGACCCGCTGGGTCTGAAGTGCGAAAAGATCGTACGCTTCATGTCCGAAGCCGAGGCGGAGGCCATGAAGAAAGCCAAAGGACTTGTGCGCAGGCCGCAGGGGAATGGCTTCTCGCGGGCCGCAAAATGGATCTCCGAGCTGGCCAAGGGCCGTAACCCCGCGAAACTCGGCAAGAGCAAGAACTACACGCACAAGGTCGTCATGGAGGTGGAAGAAGGAACGATCGCGTGGTTGAACGACGCGTCCCGCAAGCTGAACTACGAAAAAATGGCGGGCGGAGAATCCGACAACCTCAAGCGCGTGTTCGTCAAGGCGAATGAACCGGGGTCGTATGGCGTCGGTTCCGAGTTGCTTGACGAGTTCAACAGCAAGATCAAGAAGATCACCGTTTCCAAGCTCTAGTCGCTGAAAGGTGTGCGATGGATCAGGTGGACGACCGCTTCGTCAGAGGTGTCGTGGAGTTGGTCGGACAGGTCCTTGAGGGCAAGCAAGAACCTGGGAGTGCCACCTCGCGCATAAGGCAAGCCTTCCTCGATCAGAATCCGCCAACGCCGGACAACGTCGAGAGCATCGGCCTGATCAGCCTCGGCGCAACGACGGCCTCCGACGGAAGCCCTGCGGTCGGCCTCAAGGTGGGGAAGGAGAACCTTAGCCTGTCGCACATCTTCTGGAAGGCAGTGGAAAGCGACCAGGTCGCCGAATTGATCCATAAGGAGTTTCCTTCTCTGACATTGCAGGAGGCAGAGGCCGTGCTGCGAATCTGCACTGTCTTACTCACAAATCTGGAGGGCGGCCGGCGTCCCTGTTGACGGAGCTGCGGATGGGGTGGCGCCATTGGGACAGCCGAAGCAGGCAACCGGGCCGGCGCCGAGTGGCCGCGCTCGTGCCCGGCCAAGGTCTGCCTGGGGCGATGTCACATTCCGAGCCGCTACGACGTCTAGTCTCGCCACCACGCGAGGACGTCGCAGATGCATGCCGGACGTTGGATCAGGATCGCGCACCGGGTATCGGCCGTCCTGCTGGCCCTCTTCCTGGCCGCGCATCTCCTCAATCACGCCGCGGCGCTGTGGGGCATCGCGGCGCACCTTGCCTTCATGGAGGGCGCGCGGCGGGTCTATCGCTCCCCTGTCCTCGAGCCGATGCTGCTGGCCGCCGCTCTGGTGCAGATCGTCACCGGCGTCGAGCAGGTGCGGGCGGGCTGGCGAACGCGCCGGGGGTTCTGGCAGCGAACGCAGGCGGTCTCCGGCCTCTATCTCGCGTTCTTTCTCGCCAATCATACGTTCTGGGTTCTCGTGGCGAGAGTTGGCTACGGCCTCGACAGCAATTTCTATCTCGCCGCCGCGTTCCTGACGATCTGGCCACTGCCGCTCCTGTTTGCGCCATACTACGCTCTGGGAGTCTTCGCCTTGTTCGCCCACCTCGCGTGCGCGGCGCATTTTCGGATTGAGGGCAGGGCCGGCGACCGCGTCGGGCAAGCGTTTGTCGCCTGCGGCGCCGCGCTCGCCGGCGTCATCGTCGCTGCCTTCATGGGAGCGTTCTATGACATTCATCTGCCGCCGGCCTATCGCGCGCTGGTCGAGCCGTTCCTGTAGAGGGTGCAGAAGATGCGGACTGACGAGTCTCATCTGAAGGTCTTCGAAGAACTTCGTCCGCATCTGGCCGGCCTTGCCTACCGCATGACGGGGTCGCTGTCGGACGCAGACGACGTCATGCAGGATGCCTGGCTTCGCTGGAGTCGCGTCGACGCCGCTTCCGTCGAGGCCCCGAAGTCGTATCTGCTTCAGATCGTAGCCCGGCTATGCGTGGATCAGGCGACCTCGGCGCGGGCGCGGCGCGAGGTCTATGTCGGACCGTGGCTGCCGGAGCCTGTGGCCGATCCGCTCGCACTCGGTGTCCAGCCAAGCGCCGAGCAGGTGGCGGAATTGGCGGACGATCTTTCCGTCGCCCTGCTCCTGGTGCTGAAGCGGCTTTCGCCGCTCGAACGCGCGGCCTTCCTTCTGCATGACGTCTTCGACCTCACCTTCGGGGACATTGCCGGCGTGCTTGGCCGCGAACCGGCGGCCTGCCGCAAACTTGCTTCCCGGGCGCGTCGCCGCGTCGTGGAGAAACGTCCTCCGATTGGCCCGCAAAGTGCGGCCGACCGTGCCTTCATCGACCGGTTTCAGCAGGCCGCACAATCCGGAGACGTCGCCTCCTTTGCCAATATGCTGGCCGAGGATGTCGAGCTGATCGCCGACGGCGGGGGCAAGGCCTATGCGGCCCTCAATCCGATCCGCGGCCGCGACAAGGTCGTGCGTTTCCTCGCCGGACTCGGCGCGAAGTTTGGAGCGCCGCGTGAGGTCCGGCCTCTGCGCCTCAATGGCAGCGACGGCTTGCTCATCATCGAGCGGGATGGCGGACTTCAGACTTGGTGCATCGACTGGAATACCGGGGGCGAAGTGCAGACGATCTACGCCGTGCGCAACCCGGACAAATTGGAGCGCTTGCGTGCTGCCTACTCTTGAGCAAGATGGCTGGCGAGACCTGTGTAATTCTCGGGGGTAAGCGCGCGGAGCCTCGCCTTGAGTTCGGGGCGGATATCGAGCCCGTCGATGAATGCGGCGAGGTCCGCCATGCTTACCGCTCGTCCGCGGGTCAGCGCTTTCAGTTTCTCGTACGGCATCTCCACCTGTTCGACGCGCAAGACCGTCTGTATCGCCTCGGCAAGCACTTCCGGATGCGCGGCGAGGGCTTCGCGGAGCGCGTTCTCGTTCACGCTGACTTGCCCGAATCCGCGAACGAGCGAACGATAGCCGATGAGCGAGTGAGCGAACGCGGTGCCGAAGGTGCGCTCGACCGTCGAGTCGGAGAGATCACGCTGGAGCCGTGAGACCGGGAGTTTCCGGGAGAGATGCTCGAAGAGCGCATTCGCGATGCCGAAATTGCCCTCGGCGTTCTCGAAATCGATCGGATTCACTTTGTGCGGCATGGCGGAAGAGCCTACTTCCCCGTCTTTCGGTTTCTGGATGACCCATCCATCCGATATGTAGCGCCACATATCCTGCGAGAGATCGAGCAGTATCGTGTTGATGCGGCGGAGATTGTCGAACATCTCAGCATACGTATCGTGAGGCTCTATTTGGGTCGTGACCTCGTTCAGCTCGAGCCGGACGAAGCGCCCCTTCTCTTCCATGCGTTCCGCGCTCACTGACTTGACGAGCATGCGGGCGAGGTTGAGCCATTCGGCTTCGGGTAACGCGACCATCTGGGCGTTGTAATTCGCCGAGGGGCCGCCCCATTTGACCAGGATGGCGCTGTGCTTGAGCGTATCGGCTTGCCGCTCAAGTCGCCTGGCGAACACGTTCATCTCCTTGCCGAAGGTCGTCGGCGTCGCCGGCTGGCCGTGCGTGCGGGCCAGCATCGGCGTCGCGGCATGTGCACGCGCGAGCGCGACGATCTCCTTCCGTACCGCTTCAAGCGCCGGAAGCATCACGTCCTCAACGGCATCGCGAAGCGCGAGGCCATGGGCGACGCTGTTCACGTCTTCCGATGTGAGCGCGAAGTGCACCCATTCGAGGACATCTTCGAGGCTCGTTCCTTTGAGCTTGAGCTTGATGAAATACTCGACGGCCTTTACGTCGTGATTGGTGGCCGGAATTCCCTCATATCCATCTCGCTCGATCTTCTTGACGATGTGCGCATCTTCTATCGAGATATCGGCAAGGGCACGGAGGAGCTCGAGCTCTCGCTCGGTGAACGTGCGCTTCATGCCGACACCCCGAACGCTCGAGAGAAGGCGCAGATACGCACACTCGACGATGAGGCGTTTCTTGATCAGCGCGTATTCACTGAAATAGTCGGCGAGCGCCGCGGCGGTCGCGCGATAGCGGCCGTCGACGGAGGAAACTGCGGTCAATGGTTCAAGCAACATGGTATTTCGTTCTTCTCAATGCAGGGAATGACGGGAGTAGCGCCATGCGCCCGCGCCTATGAGCAACTTTGTCCGGTCTTCATTGCTCCCCCAGCCGATCTGCACCGAATCTATCCGACTGGCTATGAGGCCGAAAGGCGGAGCGCGCGAGTCGCACGGCTCAAGACGTGCGACGGTTTCCCCTGTTCGCCCCATTGTGGATCTCAGTGGCGCAGCCACAAGACGCTGGTCTGCCGGAAGCGAGTGAGCTTGGGCTGCCGAGCAGGTTGGGCGTCATGTCACGCGTCATTTGTCCAATTATATTCATTCCGAATACATATTCGATGGAACTCGCCTGAGGCCTGGGCATTCAGCTGCTGTACCGGGGCCCGACGACGATGCCGCAAAACCTTCAGGCACCGGCTTGGTGGTATGAGAAGATGGAGCATTTGATGTCCACGCATCGTTACGCCATCATCGAGGCGCCTTCCACGCTGGGTTTGGCGACCGACGGCGTCGAAGGCCTCCCCGACAGGCTTCTTGGATTCGGTCTTGCTGAGCGCGTCAGCGCGCGGCGCGCCGTCCGGCTTCAGATCCCGCAGAAGAATCCTACGCCCGATCCCGACACGGGGACGCTGAACGCCAAAGCCATCGCGGATTGGTCGCCCAAGCTGGCGGATGCCGTAGAAGCGGTGCTGGATGCGGGCGAATTTCCGGTCGTGCTGGGCGGCGACTGCACGATCGTGCTTGGCTCGATGCTCGCCCTCAAGCGGCGCGGTCGCTACGGCCTGCTCTTCATCGACGGCAATGCTGACTTCTTCCAGCCTGAGGCGGAGCCCAACGGCGAGGGCGCGTCCATGGACCTTGCCTTCGTCACCGGGTACGGGCCGGCGCTGCTAACCAACATCGAAGGCCGTTCTCCGCTGGTGCGACCCGAGGATGCCGTGGCGTTCGCCTTTCGCGATCACGAAGACCAGGCCAAATTCGGCAGCCAGCCTTTGCCCCCGGAGCTCCGCGCCTATGATCTCCATAAAGTCCGTAGGATTGGCGTGGAAAGCGCCGCCCGCGCGGCAGTCGAGCACCTGATGCGGGCAGAGCTGGAGGGCTTTTTCATCCACCTCGACGCCGACTGTCTCGACGATGCCATCATGCCGGCAGTCGATTTCCGTGTGCCGGGCGGCCTGTCTTGGGGCGAGCTTGGGGCTGCGCTCCACATCATCCTGGCGAGCGGAAAGGCGGTCGGCCTTGAGGTCGCCATCTACAATCCGCGCCTTGACGAGGACGGCAGCGCCGGTCGCGGCTTGGCCGATGTGCTAGCCGCAGCCCTCAGAACGGCGGCGCCATGGCGTCGCGAACCCTCTTGACCAAAGCCGCAACGCTTCTCGGGGTGAGCGCCGCCTTATGAATCGTGGCGCTGAACCAGCGTGCGCGACGATCACACAAACCGACGGATGCTGCTCTGCCGCGCACGGCGTCTCACATATTCGACGGCGGGCATTCCCGCGTCCCCCGGCACGCCTGAAAGCTCAGCCTCTCAGCCCAAAGCATCGAGCATCTTCGCCGTGTCCCAAGCGAAATTTCGCCATTCTATGGGACGCTCATCCGTGAACCGGATCACCTGGCACATGGGCATGATGATTTCAGTTCGCGTCGAGCGGGCCGTCGCACGCATCGTCACGGTAGAAATTATCGTGTCGGTACCGCACGTGTGAAGGGTGGGATCTGTCGGCGTGACGCCGGTCCACGCTTGCACGAACGCATGCAGCCAGTTTCCGAAGCCTCTCGGCCTCGCCATTCTCCACCGTAGGGAGCGACTCCGGCTGATAGAG
This sequence comes from uncultured Alphaproteobacteria bacterium, assembly GCA_963809025.1. Taxonomy (GTDB): domain Bacteria; phylum Pseudomonadota; class Alphaproteobacteria; order Reyranellales; family Reyranellaceae; genus Reyranella. Next base: position 101,279 of record CAWEIE010000030.1, read on the forward strand.
AACGATGTCTGGATGCAGCGTCGCCAGCAGCGCGCTTCGGTCCGCGGCGCTTCCTGTGGCGGAGTAGCGCTTTTCGGCTTCATAAAAGCGCATGAGCGCCCGAAAGGATTTGCCTTGTGTTGCCGGTTGCAACGTACTGACGTCTGGGCGCTCGCGCATATTCCATGCGTCTTTGCCACCGAAGCGTCGCATTCGGATTTCGCAAAAAAAGCTCGGGCAAACGCAGGGCGACAGCTACGGTTCCTGCGAGAGGACCATTTGCAACGATTGGCGCAGATCCGTGGATGCAGAATGCATCGACGTCTTCGAGTTCTGGCGCGGCCAGGAGTCCCTCGATGCTTGGCGCAAGAATGGCGACCTGCGGAAACCGCGCGAAGACGCGATCGCGGCGGTCAGGCGACCGCCGCCGGCTCCTATGTCCGGGCCGTTATTCGGCGTTACTCATCGCTCAGCATGTGATCCGCCAGCCTGTAGCAGTGGCTCGCCTGATGGGCGTTCCGGCCCCGGTTCATGTGCGTCAGGTTGAACGCTCGGATCGCCCGCAACGCAGAGCGCGACGCGAGGAATTTGCCGATTGAGGAAAAGCCGCGGACCTTGATGCCGAAAATGTCCTCGCCTCGGGGGAAGAAATAGCCGACGTCTTCCCGCGTCACGACACAGCGCTCAAGGAAGGCTTCGTCCACTTGGCCCTGATTAAGTGAATGATCGGTGGTGAAATCGGAAAGATGCACCACGAATAGCGCGCGGAGGCCGTCGCCGTCCGCATAGAGCGAAAAAAGCTCCATCCAGCTCGCATTGACGCGAACGAGCGCCTTGCCCGGAGTCGACGGCAGACAGGAAACCGACCAGTAATGCCGCTCGGTCTGACGCGGGATCGGGATGCAGTCGCGGCCGTAGCGCCGGAGAATCTCCAGGACCTCTTGCGCCTGCGGCCGGCGCTGCAATTTCTCAAACCGCGCGACGTATTTAAGACGCAGTTCCAGGGACTGCAAGCGCTCGTCGGCGTCGCGCAGGATCGTCTTGCCCTGCATCCAATCGCGCTGCTTCTGAAGATCCAGGAATTGGCGCAAACCGGTGGTGCTTGGCCGGCGAGTCGCCACGTCAGGCATCATCGAAGCAATCCCATCTTGAAGGGCGGACGTCGCCTCGGCGGCCACCGGGCGACGACGACCAAGTGAGCTCTTTTCAACTTGAGCCGTTGCAGGGCGAACCCGTCATCAGACCTTATCGAACCTCATCTTCGGTCACGGCCGTGCTGTCCATGAAGCGCAGAGGGTACGCTCGAGCTGCACATCTCACACGGCCAGCCCCGCCATCATGCCCTCGTAGACCGCCTCCTCGGCGGAGCGCGGCGCCAAGCAGTCGCCGGCGAGGTGTAGCGGAACGCCGAGCGGGGCGAGCTCTTCCTCCAGCGACGTATTCGGCCGATGGCCGAGGGCGAGCACCACCGTCTCGACCTCGTTCGCGATGATCGGCTCTCCCGAGACGATGTGCGCCATGTAGGCGGTGTCGGCATCGACACCGAACAGCCGCGCATAGGGGATCACTTCGACGCCAAGCTTGTGCAGCTTGCCCGCCCAATGGTCGCGCAAATACTGCTGCAGGTTCTGTCCCACATGCGTGCCGGTGATGGCGAGGCGCACATGCCGGCCCTCCCGCGCGAGCTTCTCGGCAACGCCCATTCCGACCCAGTCGCAGCGCCAGTCGGCCACCAGCACGCGGCCGCCGGGATTGGCGCGACCCTCGAGCACGGCCCAGGCATCGAGCACGTGCGCCTCCTCGGCCCCTTCGATGTCAGGACGGTAGGGCAGGCCGCCGGTCGCGACGATGACGGCATCGGGATGCTCGTGCCGGACCGTTTCGGCTGAAACCGGCGTGTTGAGCTTCACCTGGACACCGGCGCGCGCCAACTCCTGTTGCAGGTTCGTGACGAGCCCGCCGAACTCTGCGCGCTCCGGCAACAGCTGCGCCAGGAGCACCTGGCCGCCGAGCCGACGGCCGGCCTCGTGGAGCGTGACGCGATGACCGCGCCCGGCTGCCGTCAGCGCTGCCTTCATGCCCGCCGGCCCGCCGCCCGCGACCAGGATACGCCGCGGCGTGTTGGACTTTGCGATGCTGCCCAGCGTGCGCTCGCGCCCGGTCACCGGGTTCTGGATGCAGGAGATGCCGACGCCCATGTGGTAGTGCCCGATGCAGGCCTGGTTGCAGGCGATGCAAGCGCGGATGTCGTCGATGCGGCCCGCGCGGGCCTTGTTGGGCATCTCGGGGTCCGAGATCATCGCCCGCGTCATGCCGCACATGTCGGCCTGTCCGGCGGCAAGCACTGCCTCGGCGATCTGCGGTTGATTGATGCGGCCGGCAACGAATACGGGCAGGCCGACGGCAGCGCGTAGCGTGCCGGCCTTCGGCGCCACGTAAGCGTGGGCGATTTCCATCGGCGGGACGACGTGCACCGAGCCGCCGAGGCCCTGCATCGAGCCGTAGGTGGTGTTGACGTAGTCGATCGCTCGCTTTGCCTTCAGCGCCTGGCAGACGGCGATCACCTCATCCTTGTCGAGGCCGCCAGGCTCCACCTCGTCGGCAGAAATGCGCATGCCGACCACGGGGCCGTCACCCAGGCCGTTGCGGACCGCGACGAGGAGGTTGCTGAGGAAGCGCAGCCGGTTCTCGAAGCTGCCTCCGTAGGCGTCGGTGCGCTGGTTGTTGCGGGGATTGAGGAAGTCCGAGATCAGGAGCCCGTGACTCGCGAGCAGTTCGATGCCGTCGAAGCCCGCCTCGCCGAAGCGCCGTGCTGCCATGCCCGCTTCGGCGATGATCTCCTCGATCAGCGCCACCGACATCGCGCGCGGCATGGTGTGGAAGCGTTGGTCGGGGACGACCGAGGGCGCGTAGGCGACGCCGCGCAGACCGCCCGAGAGCCGTTTCGTCACCCGCCCGGAATGCGAGAGCTGGCCGAAGATTTTCGCACCATGCCGGTGGACGCTGTCGGCGAGGTTTTTCAGACCGGGAATGCAATCGTCGCTGGCCACGATCAGCTCAGGGCTGTCGGTGAAGCCCGTGGCATGGAAGCGGGCGGCCTCGACGACGATGAGACCGGCGCCGCCTTTGGCCCGCGCCTCGTGATAGGCAACGAAGTCCTCCCCCGGCAGCCCGCCCTTGGCGAGGTAGGTCTGGTGGCCGGTCGAGAGGATGCGATTGCGGATCTCCGTGTTGCGCAGCCTGATGGGGGAGAAGAGGCGGGGGAAGGACGTCATGGCTTTCTACAGGCGCTCAGTTGCACACCGTGTACTCCGGAGAGAGCCGGCTCAGCACATCGGCGCCGGTGGACGTCAGCACGATCGTATGGCCGAGCGACATGGCGAGGTTTTTTGCCGCGTCGATCAGGATCGCGTGCAGGAACAGCACCATGCCGGAAGCGGCGGTCGTCGTGTTGCCGGAATAGAGCATGGGCGGGACGTCCATCCAGGTCGGACGATAGAGCGCACCCAGCGAATACCCGCAGGCCGACATGCGCGCATGGCCATAGCCCGCAGCGTCGTAGACCCGCCGGTGGGCGTCGTCGATCTCGCCGAGCGGGCGACCGGGTCTGGCCGCCTGTGTCATCGCTGCGAGGGCCTCGCGCGTCACATCGAACATCTCGCGCTGGGCCGGGTTGCCCTTGCCGATGGCAACCGTGCGCATCAGGCAGGCACAGTAGTGCCGGTAGCTGCCGGCGAACTCGAGGGTCAGCTGGTCGACCGGGTCGAGATGGCGAAAGCCGGTGGCGCTGCGGATGAGGAGCGCTCGATCGCCGGAGCCAAGCACGGGGCCGGAGGGCGGCGGGTCGCCGCCGCCGGCCAGGATCGGCGCCGCGCCGGCCGCGGCGATGTCGCCCTCGAAGGCGCCCGGCCGCGCCGTCGCCAGCATCGCCTCGAGTGACTGGTCGGCAAGCTCCGCGGCCCGCCGCACGTAGGCGATTTCCGCCGGTGATTTCACGAGCCGCAGGGTGCGGACGATGGGGGAGGCGTCGACGAGCTCGCACCAGCCCGCGAGGCGCTTGCGCACGAGCTCGTACTTTTCGGCTGTCAGCCCGAACGTGCGCAACTCGATGCCGATACGGGCGCCTTTCAGTCCCTTCTCGGCCAGGATCTCGAAAAGCTCCCGGCTCGGGTCGCTGCCTTCCTGGTCGTACCACAGTCGGATGTCCTCGATGATCGAGGTGCGGCGCGCCTGCTCGAGATCGGGCCGCCGCGTCAGCAGCGTGATCGGCCCTTCGTCCCGGGTCAGTACGGCGCACTGGAAGAAGACGAAGCCGCTCGTGTCGAAGCCGGTGAGATAGTAGAGGCTCTCTTGCGCGAACATCAAAAGCGCGTCCAGCCGCTCGACGGCGAGTGCCTTGCGCGCTGCAACGATGCGGCTCTCGAACTCCGCACGGTCGAAGTGCAGCGCCATGGTCCCTCCCTGCCGGCTGGCGTGGCGAGCCTATTCATCTGCCGGGCCGCGCGCAAACACCATCGTAATACCTTGACGGCCGGCCGGTCGTGCCGCGAAATGCATTGGCCAAATGGCTTCGCAAAGGGGGAGTTCGCGATGATCGGGAAGTGCGGTGGGGCAATTTCACTCGTATGTACGGCGCTGTTGCTCGCAGTGCCGCAAGCGGCGGCGCAGGAAAAGAAGACGCTGACCATCTCGTCGTGGGGCGGCGCCTTCCAGAAAGCCCAGAAGGAAGCGTGGTTCGGCATCGTCGAGAAGGAGCTGAATGTCGTTATCAAGGAGGACAACACCTCCGGTATCGCCGACGTGCGCACGCAGGTCGCCTCCGGAAAGCCGACCTGGGACCTCACGACCCAGGGTGCCTACAGCTGCGCGCTGCTGGAAAAGGAAGGGCGCCTCGAGAAGTTCGATGCCGAAACCATGAAGGCACTGACCGACATCCCGACGACGCTCGGCCGCTCGGAGCACTGCGCGCCGCAGATCGTCTACTCGGTTGCCATTGGCTGGCGTGACAAGGCGTACCCGGGCAAGGTACCGGAGGGCTGGGCAGCGTTCTGGGATACGAAGAACTTCCCCGGTCAACGATCCGTTCGCAAGCATCCCATCTATGCCCTCGAGATGGCGTTGATCGCCGACGGCGTGCCGATGGACAAGCTCTACCCGCTCGATGTCGACCGCGCCTTCAAGAAGCTCGAGCAGCTGAAGCCGCACGTGCTCGTCTGGTGGAGCTCGGGCGCGCAGTCCGCGCAGGTGCTGAAGGACGGCGAGGTCGACATGGTGGCGGCCTGGAACGGCCGCATCCAGGCGCTCGAGACCGAGCCCGAGGGCAAAGGGGGCAAGATCAAGACCACCTTCAACCAGCAGATCATCGTCTCCGACAGCTGGATGATTCCCAAGGGCGCGCCCAACCGGGAGCTGGCGCTGAAGGCGATCGCGATCATGTCGCGGCCGGAGGTGAATGCCCGCATCTCGAACTACATCAACTACGCGCCGTCCAACATGAAGGGCTACGACACCGGCGTCATTCCGAAGGAGAAGCTCCCCGATCTGCCGAACTCGCCGGAGAACTTCGAGAAGGGCTTCGTGCAGGACGTCTCGTGGTGGGTCAACAACGCCGACGCAATGGTGAAGCGCTTTGACGCCTTCTTGCAGAAGTAGCAGTCCGACCAGCACGAGCCGGCCGCTCGACGGCCGGCTCGACTTCTGCGTGCACGGGAGGCCGAGGTGACGGCAGCAAACGGGAAAGGCTCGGCCATATCGCTGCCGATCTCGATCCGAAACGTCACCAAGACCTACGGCGCCTTCACCGCCCTGGACGACGTCAGCCTCGAGATCGCGAGCGGCGAGTTCATCACCCTGCTGGGGCCCTCGGGATCCGGCAAGACGACGCTGCTCATGGTGCTTGCCGGCTTCATCAGGCCGGCCAGCGGTGAAGTCCGCTTCGGCGACCGCGACGTCTCGCTGCTACCTCCCCACAAGCGCGACGTCGGCATGGTGTTCCAGAACTATGCCCTCTTCCCGCACATGACGGTCGCCGGCAACGTCGGCTATCCCTTGCGGCTCCGCGGGGTCGCCAAGGCGGAAATCGCCGATCGCGTGCAGAAGGTGCTCGAGCTCGTCCAGCTCGGTGAGCTCGGCGCCCGCAACATCGACCAGCTCTCGGGCGGCCAGCGCCAGCGCGTCGCGCTCGCCCGCGCCATCGTCTTCGAGCCGCGCATCCTGCTCATGGACGAGCCCCTGTCGGCGCTCGACAAGAAGCTCCGAGAGGAAATGCAGATCGAGGTTCGCCACCTCCATCAGCGCCTCGGCATGACGACGGTCTATGTCACGCACGATCAGCGCGAGGCGCTCACCATGTCGGACCGCGTCGCGGTGATCGACAAGGGCCGCTTCCACCAGATCGGCAGCCCGCGCGATGTCTACGAGCGCCCGGAAAGCCGCTTCATTGCCGAGTTCATCGGAGAATCACATCTGGTGGCGGTCTCCATGCGCGGCGGGACCGCGCACTACCGGGACAGGCCGTTGCAGCTGGCGGAGCCGCCACGCCATACGTCCGGCCAGCAATTTCTCGTCATGCGCCCCGAGAAGCTCAAGCTCGTCACCGGCGGGGAGGATGGCCTCAACGTGTTCGAGGGGACAGCGCGGGAGATCGTCTACCAGGGCGAGAGCACGCTGCTCTATGTCGACCTGCCCGACGACGTCGAGGTCGCGATCCGCCAGCCGGCGACAAGTGTCGGGCCGGCGTTGCCGGCGCCTGGCACCCGTGTACGGCTCGGCTTGCCGGCTGGCGACACGATGCTGGTGCCCGCCGAGCGCATGCCATGACCACGACCAGCCTCGCCGACGAGGACGGCCGGCGCGACCATGAGGCTTGGAAGGTACCGAACGAGGCCGCCTACCGCAGGCGAGAGCGAAGCGAGACGACGGTGTTGGCGGCGCTCGCCGTACCGGGCCTCCTGCTCATCGGCGCCATTGCGCTGACCCCGATCGCCTGGCTGTTCTGGCTTTCCTTCCGCAGCGGCTCGGACTTCACGTTCGAGCACTACGAGCGCCTGTTGCACCCGACCTACACCCTGACGCTTCAGACGACGTTCGAGCTCTCGTTCCTGGTCACGGCCATCTGCATCGCGCTCGGCTATCCCCTTGCCTATCTCATCTCGCAGGTGCGGCCGCGGCTCGCTGGACTCCTCTTGCTGCTGGTGCTGTTCCCGGTTTGGACATCGCTGCTCGTGCGCTGCTACGCCTGGCTCGTGCTGCTGCAGCGTCGTGGGGTGGTCAACAGCTGGCTCCAGGACATGGGCGTGATCGAGGCGCCTCTCAGGCTCATGCACAACTTCACGGGCACCACGATCGGCATGGTCCACATCATGCTGCCGTTCATGGTGCTGCCGCTCTACGCCACCATGCGCTCCATCAACCGAGACTACATGCGCGCCGCGGCGAACCTCGGCGCCTCGCCGGTGAGGGCATTCTGGGGGGTGTTCGTGCCGCTCTCGTTTCCCGGTCTCTTCGCCGGCATCATCATCGTCTTCGTGCTGTGCCTCGGCTTCTATGTGACGCCCGCGCTGCTGGGCGGCGGGCGCGTGATGATGTGGTCGATGCAGATCGAGCGTAACGTCACTTATCACTCGGACTGGGGTGCTGCGAGCGCGCTTGGCGTCGTGTTGCTCGCCATGACGCTCGCCATCCTCTGGGGAGTCGGCCGCCTCATCGGCTTCGACCGCATCGTGGGAGGTCGGTAGATGCTGAGGCGGCCTGCCACGGAAACGCAGATCACCCATGGCGGCCGGCTTTGGCTCTACGTGCTCGCCGGGCTGACCCTGCTGTTCCTCATCCTGCCGAGCCTGCTCGTCATCCCGCTCAGCTTCTCGGACTCGCGCTACCTCGCGTTCCCGCCGCCCGGCTGGTCGACGCGCTGGTACGAGGCCTATTTCGACGCCATCGAGTGGCGCGACGCGACGGCGATGTCGTTCACCGCGGCAACCCTGACGATGGTTATCTCGACTGCGCTCGGAACGCTTGCGGCCTATGGCATGCACACCTCGCGCTCCCGCTTCACCCAGCTCGCCTACGCGACGTTCATGCTGCCGCTCATCATCCCGGGTATCCTGATCGCGATCGGCATTTTCCTCCTCTATGCCCATCTCGGGCTCAACAACACGCTCACCGGCATCGTGCTGGCGCATTCGGTGATGGCGATCCCCCTGGTCGTGATCCTCGTCGCTTCGAGCTTCAAGAGCTACGACATGAATCAGGAAATGGTGGCGCGCAGCCTCGGCGCCAGCCGCCCCTGGGCATTCCTCACGGTGACGCTGCCGCAGATCAAGACCTCCGTGATATCGGCAGCGCTGCTCGCGTTCATCACCTCGCTCGACGAGGTCGTGATTTCGCTCTTCATCGCCGGCGGCGACAAGGCGACCCTGACGCGGCGCATGTTCAACGCGCTGCGCGACGAGATCGATCCGACGATCGCCGCCATCTCGACGCTGCTGATCCTGATATCGATCCTGCTCCTCGGCTTGACGCAGCTCCTGCAGCGATCGCCAAACCAGCAGCCTGCTCCCGGCAACGAACCCTCGCCGAGACAATCCGCCAAGGCATAGGCCGCCAAGGCATAGGAGACGGAACATGGCGACGAGTGATCGCGAGCAGCTGAAGGTCTGGATCGACGAGGATCGCGACACGCTGGTCGCATTCCTGAGAGCCTTCGTGCGCTGCCGGAGCCCCAACCCACCGGGCGACACGCGCTCGACAGCCGACTTCATCACCGGCGAGCTCAGATCGCGCGGACTCGACTATCGCATCATCTCGCCCCACCCCGAGATGCCGAACATCGTCGCGACCTTCGCAGCCGGCCAGCCCGGCAAGCATCTTGTGCTCAATGGCCACATCGACGTGTTTCCCGTTGCCGACGACGGCCACGGATGGACGAGGGACCCGTGGGGCGGCGAGCTCGTCGATGGGAAAGTCTACGGCCGCGGCGCCGCCGACATGAAATGCGGCACCTCGGCGTCGGTCTGGACCTACATCTATCTGTCGCGGATCAAGGAGCGCCTCAAAGGGCGTCTCACCCTCACGGCCGTTTCCGACGAGGAGACGTTCGGCCCCTACGGCGCCCGCTATCTCATGGAGCACCACCCGGAGGTGCACGGCGACGCGCTCCTCAACGGCGAGCCGTCGAGCCCGTTCAGCGTGCGCTTCGGCGAGAAGGGCCCGCTGTGGCTCGAGTTCACGGTGCGGACGGCCGGCGCGCACGGCGCCTACACGCACGCGACGGCGAGCGCCACCAAGATCGCGATGGCCCTCGCTTCGCGCCTCGAGGATGTGACGGAGATCAAACCCGAGCTTTCCGACAACATCTTGCGCGGCATCGATGCCGGCCGCGCCACGATGGACCGCGCGATGGGCAAGGGCGCGGGTGACATCGTCGACAAGGTCACGCTCAACATCGGCACCATCAAGGGTGGCGTGAAGGTCAACATGGTGCCGTCGAGCGCCGTGTTCGAAACCGACATCCGCCTGCCGCTCGGCGTGACGCGCGAGCGCGTGCTGGCCGAGGTCGAGAAGATCCTGAAGGACTTCCCCGACGCCACGGTGAAGGAGACGAACTGCAATCTCCCCTCCTGGGTCGACCCCGGCTGCGACATCATTGAAATCGTGCAGAGCACCGTGGAGGAGCTGCGCGGTTTCCGCCCGACGCCGATCGTCAGCCTCGGCGGTACCGATGCGCGTCTCTGGCGCTACCGCAACATACCGACATGCGTTTATGGCCCTTTCCCCCACGGCATGGGTTCCCACGACGAGCACGTCGACGTGGAGGAATTCCTGCACATCGTGCGCACGCACGTGCTCGCATCCTACGACTACATGTCGCGTTGAGATCGCAGCCTGGCGCCGCCTGCCCGTGCAGAGAGACGAGTGGTGTGGTGATCATGTTTAGGGGCAACGCTGAAAAGTGGATGACGGCCTACGCCCTGCGTCTGAATCGATGGTCTAGGCCACCGGCCTAGAAGCGGCTGGTGGCCGCTCTCCGTGGGCGTGGTATCCAGACCGGGTACCAAGAGCATCGTTGAGGCCGCGGGCACTGCGTGGGAGATCGACCAGCCATAGGGGGACTGCAGCGAGGCCGATGTACAGGTGCCTTCCCACATTTTTCCGTCGGAACCTCCGGTACACTGGGGCCATCAATTGAGCACCCAAGGAGACGCAGATGATGGGCAAGGCCTATTCAATCGGGCTCTTCGTTGTATCGGTCATCGTTCTTCTCACCTTGAACTACTGGCGGGTGAGTGGACCAGTCCAGGTGCCGTCGCCGCCGCCTCCGGGGCCAGAGCCTGCAGCAAGCCTGAGCTACGCGCTGGGTGCCCAACTGGTGATCTCCGCGGTCCTGCTTGTCGCGGCGCTTTTTGTGATCCTGACAAAGCGGTATCCAGCCCAGGACAAGCACTGGGCCTACGGTGCATTGGGGACGGTCGTCGGGTTTTGGCTGAAAGCCCCCGGCTAACGCAAGGTGAGCAAGGGCGTTTGCCTGACTGAGGAGGGTCGGGCCCGCGTGAAGAAGGATTTCTCCTAGGCTCTCCTTCGCGATCTCTGCGGTACCTCCTTTGACCTTTGGAAGAACTTGGCACAGCCAACTACGATAGGTGAGGCGACCACGATGGGGAGCGCCAGGTGCTTTCAGAGTACGACGTCGTGCCCGGCGCTCTTCTGTTGGTAATTGCGCTGTGCTTCGGTGTGGCTGCTGTTCTGGTCACTCACGAAGTGGTCAAGCGAACGCGGCGTTAGGTGGCGAACATCACCATTCCCAACCGCAAGAACAAGCCCCTCAAGCCGAGTGAGGCAGTGGACATTGCCGCGCGGTATCTGGTCTACAAGCTACATGTCCCCGGCCGAGCAACGGATGCGTGGCACCCCCTGAGTACCCTTGGCGAAGCAGCCGCGACGATAATCCGAGCCGCAGAGCGCGGTTGGGTGATCGTGCGGGACGAAGGGCAGGGAAAGACTAGAGAGCGCTACGCAGCGTTGACTGATGCGGGACGGCAGGTGGCGCGTAAGGGACTCAGATGAGGTGCCCTAGCTCCCCTAGAAGCCCCGGAGCACGGTCTGAACCTCGGCTATGCTGCCCCCTTGCAGGCGGCCTTTGGCTCAGCGACCGACTTCCGAGGAGTTGGCACGGCATATCCTCAAGCGCCTGCACGAGGACACTGAGGAACGCCCGGATGTTGGTTGCCTCGGCGATGGCTGTGGCGACGCTCGCGCTATCGGCAACGCAATCTTCGGCCCAGCAACCGGCCGCTAGGCCGATCGGCGAAGCCCACTTGCTCCCCGGCGCGGAATGGGCGATTGGGCAATGGGAAGGCAACGTGCAGACTGTCGGCACGTCTGCCAGTTCCATGGGGCTCTTAACCATAGAGAAAGACGCCGCTGGCAATTTCAGTTGCCGGTTTGTCACTGTTCCGCCGCCGGCCTCCCCACACGCCGGACTGACGAAGCGGTGCGTAATCAAACCGAATGGCATCTCGCTGACCACAGCCATTTCGACAGAAATTGAGCTGACCCGGTCCGGTCCAGACGGATTGCAAGGAGGGTCGAAGTCATCAAATGCTAGAGGGGTGCAAGCCCCCAGCGTAGGTGGCATCCAGGTGTACTTGAACCGCGTCCGATAATCCTGCACGCCGGCTTCCTTGATCGGCGCAGCCTAGCGCAGCGTTCGAACCCCGTTTAGTCGGTTAGTTTGAAGTTCGTCTCGTTGACCACCCGCCGCCATCGCTGGCCAAGTCTGCCAAAGTGCTCCGGCCGAGGACTGCATGCCCGCCTGCGCGCCCGCAGCCGTAGCGTGGCCGGCGCCGCCCCAACTGGCGCCACAATCGCTTGAGACCATGGCGTTGCGCCACTTCAGCGGAGGGCCCGGATGGGATGCCACGCGCTTGGGAAGAAGGCTTACCGGGTCACAAAAAAGTTCGAGCTGGTGACGATCACCTCGCCGCTCTTCGACATGGATTTCCTCAAGGTTGATTTCCGCGTCGCCGGGTTCTCGGTCACCGGCATGGGGCTGCGCCAGATCGGCGCCGACATGGACATGAACAAGATCGAGACCTACGTCGATCCCGACCAGCAGCCCCAGGGGGTGACCGACACCTGCGGCGACCCTACCGGCACTATCCGCGTAATGTTCAAGACCGCGAACCTTGCACCCTTCGACATGAGCGCGCAGGCGCTCGTCATCCACGAGGGCGTTCATGCGTCGCTGCGCCGGAACAAGGTGCCGTCCGGCGGCCATCTCGAGGAGGCCGCGGCCTACCTGGCGCAGGCACTCTTCTTCGAGCGCAAGGGCGAGTCGATCATCGAGGACTGGGAGGAGGACAACCAGTGGGCCTTCAACCAGCCCCACATCGACGATCCCATCCAGGCTGATTCGAAGGCCAGGATCTATGCCGCGGCCGAGCAGGTCATCGAGAAGTTCGACATGGACGTAAAACCGGTCAGCCTGACCGCGGCTGACGTATCGGACCTTCTGGTCGCGATCGCCAAGGACCCAGGCTATGCGGTGCCGAAGCGGGTCAAGCCCAGGCCACCCAAGCCGGACCGCCCGGCGACTTTCCTCGAGCGCTGGCGGGCGCGCCGCGAGAAGCGTCGGGCGCGCTGGGCGCACTAGCCCGACCGGTCAGGCCACGCAGCGCGCGGCCGCCCGTGGTGCGACGCCGCCGCCCCGTCTCCGAGCAGAGCCTGCTTACCGAGCCGCCAATCAAAGGGATTGGAGCGTCCCACTGGTTTACGGGGTCGCGAGCCGCCTGCCAGCATCGGTAAGCCGCACATTGTGTCCGCCTTCGACCTCGAGCCATCCCTTCGCCGCGGCAAGTCTCACGGCATCGTCGACGTCATTGAGGCCAAGGCTATCGGCAACATCGTAGGTCATGACCCAACTACCGGGAGTCTTATGCGCTGTCGCTTTCTGCGCAGCGACAAGGAGTCGGCGCGCCTTCCGATCGGCCTGCTTATCTTGCGGCATTGTCGACCTCGCTTTATTCGGGTGCGTTCAGAACGATTAGGCGGGGTCGAGCGTTTCTGCAATGTGGATACAGTGACGAGAAGCCGTCACCAGATGCGTCAATTGTCCGGGCTTGACCGACAAGAGCAACCCCACGCGATCCATCAGTTCCGGCCGATTGTTCCCCACTTGCCGACATTGGGACCAACCTTCCACGCTTCGATCTCTCGCGCATAGGGCTTCATCATCTCCGCCGCTTGGTCGGGCCTGCCACGCATCCAGTCATCGAACTGCGCATCGTCCAGCTAGACGGGCATGCGACTGTGGTACTGCGCCACGTTCGGCGCCGTGACAGTCGCGAGCGCGAACGGTTCGGCCTTTGGCTTGAAGTAACACGGCCGCTTTTCTTTTTGCCTTTCGCATCCTGGGGCGGTGAGCTGCCAGGGCGCGAGATGGACGGGCGGCGCTGACGGGGTCAGGTCCATTGAACGGCACCAGCGCATCCGCATCCGTCGAATGATCAAAAGGAGCTGCGGCCGCCGAGCGTGACCAAGGTGTTCCAGGCGAGGCCAGCGCTCGTTCGGCAGGACGGGGCCGCAGATCAGTAGGTACCCTTCCCAAGCCTGGGAAAAGGCGCCGTACGCCAGCAACAGGTTTGCGTTAACAAAACGCCATAGATCCCCAAACGCAAAGAAGGCCCGGTTGGGGGCCGGGCCTTCTGAATAGCGCGTGGCGGGAACACGCTCAGTGTGTGGGTGGACTCAAAATACGGGGTCGGGCGGACCAGCTGAAGGACCAAAAGCGCATATCTAAATTTCGTTGTGCTTGGAGCGACAACTTCAAGCTATGCGATTCCGTATGTGTTGCAAGCCAGCGGTGAATGCGAGAAGTCTACGCGACGCGACATCTCGCCGCCAAAGATACCCGCATTGGCACGACAATTACTCAACGCTTGTTGTATACGGCGCACGTGTGTGGGAAGCGTTGGACGTAAGCGGTAGGGGTACTGCTTTAGCAAGACCGGCGCTGTGTGTGGGAGCCAGCTATGACTGCCGACGTTGAAGCACGCTTGATTGGCGTGCTGGGGAAGCGTGCATCTGCACGGTGGGTTTCTTCCAATCTACACGATGAGACGCTGCTCGGCAGCGGACACGAGGGCCGGTTCAGACCGCCCGACCGGCCGCGCTTGACCTGAGGTTCGCGCGCCAACAGCCGCGTCGCCTCGACAGCACCAATCAGCATCGATCGTCAGTCTGACCGGTCAACAATTCCGGTCGGGATCGGGGATGCTCGTCTCAGAACCCAATTCAAGGGAATTCAGCCCATGACCACTGCCATCTTAAGCAGCGTACAGCCGTCAGCAGGCTTCAGCGCGGCACCCCGTGACTTGCGCACGGCACGACCCATCCGTGTTGCTACCAACGCAGGCTCGGAAGCGTGCGAGCGGCTGCAGGGTTTGGGCTTTGCTGTTCGGGTGCTGGGCGCTGCGGCACTCGAACCGCCTTGGGCCGCCGACAGCGATGCCGACATCGTCCTTGTCGATGCCGGCCTGACGGGCACGTGGAGCCATCTCGACGCCCAGAAGATCAACGCTCCTGTTGTTCTCATCGTGGTCGATGAGTCCACCGATGCCGACTCGTCGTTCGCCGCGCCGAGCGTTGTTGGCAGGCGAGCACCGTTGGAGACGGGAGCCACTTCCCGAGACCGTTTGACTTGGCTTGATCGGTAGCACTCTTCGAACCTGCAACGAAGCCGCTCCGACCTAGGCGTCTTTGCAACGCGATCGACCGAGGGCTGCCGAGGGAGCGAATGATCACGCAGGTTGCAACGTGGAAGTTGGTTTGGGACGGCCTGTGTGGGCTGATTGGGGGAACAAAAATGTTTGTCGAATGGAGCTCGGACGGCCAGATCTCGGCCGCATACGTAGAACAGCAGTATCCCGATCAGAAGTGGGTACCGCCGTCCAACGAAGCCTTGCAGGCCTTTCTCGGCGACGCGCCAAAGCTGGGCAAGGACGCGAGGGGTAGGGCCTGTTTGCGCCCGACTCCCGTTCAGCCTTTGCCCAAGCCGCGCCCTGCGAAGAGTCCGGAAGCACAGATGAAGCGAGCTAGCCGCGTATGCGGCCAATCCTCACCGGCAAAGGTGGACCACAGCATGGCCATGCGGTTCACCTCCGCTCTCTACGAGGACACCCAGCACGAGCCGATGCCATGGAGATGGCTCGGCGACACCGCAAAACGAGCGGGGATTCGGCACGACGATCAGTTCAAGCGGGCCTTCGAGGTGGCTGAGGCGGCAGGCTGGCTCATCGTTCACGACGGCAACTCGGTGAAGTTGACCTTTGCGGGCATAAGGGCGGTCCGCCGGTTTCTGGACAGCGCCGAGGATGTGCAATTGGATGTACCCGCCCTCCCGGCCCAACCGTTCCAGTCATTGAGCGGCATTCAGCTTGGGACGGGAATTTAGCCCCTACAAAGCAAATGACATCAAAGTCGCGAAGTTCGTTGTCCGTGAGGCTGGAGGGCAGCAAAGCGGCTTTGAACTTGGGGCTCGCCGTGCGCTCTGTCGGCGCAGTGCCGACCTCATGGAGGGCGGGCGAACTCAATCCGGCATTACCGGGCCCGGGCTCGAGCGCCGGGCGCTCGTGATGAGGGAGCAACTGGCTGTATGCGAGCGACGCTGCTGGCTGCCGGCCCACCAGTGCCCAGGCCCAAGATGCTGCGAAGGTGCTTGGCCTTGCCGCAGAGCACCGCAACGTCAGGCACCTTCTCGCCCTTCAGTTCGTAGAGAAGGGCCAGGCTTTTGGCGCCGATCCTCGGAATCATCGCAAGTTCAAGACTGCTTGCGCTTTGCAGATCCTCGACAGTGAGGACGCCGGCATTAGCCAAAGCCCGGGCGCTTGCGAGCGTCAATCCTCGGCTTTGCCATGCCTTGGAAGCGCGCCAGTACTCCTCGAAAGAGGACGGTTTGGACCTGCCAGACAAGTGCCCCCTGTCGACCGCCTTGAGTGCGATTTCCCAGCTATAGCGCTTGCCGTTCAGCTTTCACAATACGAGAGATTCTCGGGCTCACGACTCGCGCTCACACTAGCCGGGACGATGCCTTGGAAGGGTAGAGGAATCTCGAGTGGAATCGAAATTGCATACTCGCCACTGGAACAGTTTTAGCTTATCTCAAGCGCCATTAACCTATCTCAGCATTAATACTTATAGTCATTCTGGGGAATTGCATGCCGCTGCATTGTACGGTGTTGCCGGAGGAGGGTTTGGCTCTGGTCGCCGGAGAGGGAAACGTCACGCGTTCAGACATCAAGGGGTGCCTTACGTTGTTCAAGGGCCAACCGGTCGATCGATACGGCAAGCTGATCAATCTAATTCATGCCCAGTTAGTCCTAAGTCCAGTCGACATCGAGACCATCTCTTATTGCCTCCGCCGCTATTGCGCCAAACCGTTCCCGGGGCCCATAGCCCTTTCCGTGCACAACTCCTACAACCTCGATATGGCGATTCTGCTCAAGCAGCGCGTGTCGCCGGGAAAGTTTCGCGTCTTTCCTGATACCGGATCTGCATTCCGATGGTTGCAGCAGACCGCTGTGCCTGGAGAAGCAATCAGGATGGCTTCCTAAGTCCTGGCATAGGCAAACCAAAGCGCGGGTGGCCAAGGCTCGTATTTGCTCGCAATGCGCTGGCCGGGGTTGGACCCGTGCTCCAGGCGCCTAACTGACCAGATCCCGCGTGGTGAACTCACGCTGCCGCGTCCCGCGGATCATCGTTCCTTGGCGTTCCGGATCGGACCTGAGATGCGTTTCATTTTTCACGGCTTCGGTAGTCAGACGACTGATCGCTGCTTGGGAGCCGGCCTGCTGAATCCGAGCGATCCAGGCGCGCGCCTCATGCAGGCTATGGAAGACATCGACCGGCCCTTCGTGTGCGGTGGCGGCGGCGAACTGGCGAGCGAAAGCGCCGCGATTGGCGGCGACGACAAAGGCGATCGGTCCGCGACTGTCCGGGTCACCGCGCAGGGTCTGCGCGAGCTGAGCGATGTCTGTGGGAGCAAGATCGAGGTGTGCGCCGGCGACCTCGACGATTTTGGCGAAACGGCGAACGCGGGCTTCGGCGAGCCTCTGCGCCGTGCTGCGCACCTCGTCGGAAGTAAGCGTGCCATCGTCACCAGCCGATGCAGCTCACCACATAAACCGGCATCCAGCCCTCCAAGACGCGGCCTTATTCGCCCGTGCGTACACTGGGAATACGCCATCGCCATGGCAGCAATTTCGACCAAAGCGCCAGGCGATTTGGCGCACGAATGTACACGACTGGCTGTTAGAACCGCGGTGACTCCGGTTGCTGTAGCGCGCGGTCGCCCCCTGGACGGCTCGCTAGGCTGGGCTCACGGCGGAATGGCTTCGGCTCTGAAGTCCCGCGCTTAGCTGGGAAGCTTCTTTAGCGATAGAAGTCGATAAGTGCGGCGAATCACGTCGCTATCGATCAAAAGTTCAGGGCCGCGCTGACCAGCCAGCCGGTGACGCCCGGCCCCGCGATGGCAGAGGCGCGTACTGTCGCTCCTTGCACACCTCGGACAACGCCCGGCGCGATGATCTGCAGTCCCCCGCCGACCTCGGCGAACGCGTTGAACCCCAGTAGTGTGGGATTGGTTTCCGGGAGCCACGTGCCCTTGGCGTACCCCAGCCAACGCACGGCGTTAGTGGCAATGTGCCAACCTGTAGGGCCAGTGAGAGTGACAGACGCGTTTGCTACGCCGAAGGTGCCATTGTCCTGTAGAGCGTTGCTCGATGCCCCCGTTACCAGCGCAACGAGTTCGTTGTAGCGGGCTTGTGCTCTGAGGTTCATGTCGCCGCGAAGCGGAGTCTCGTAGATGACTTCCAGTGCGCCGCCCAGCAACACGGAGTTCAAGGACGCGTCGCTGAGGATGCCGCTGACCTGGGAGCGCGCCTGGACCGAGTTGGGGCCATTGAACTGCGCATCACCGCCGACATAGGAGTATCCGGCGAGCACTATTGGCCGGATCTTGAAGCCGTTCCCCAAGGGGACGTCGATCCCGCCACCGGCAAGGGCCGACCAGGCATTGAATGACAGCTTCACGCTGGTCGGAGAGTTGCCATCGCTAGTCAGGGGGAAGGTCTGACTGCCAGTCAGGTAGCCGAGGGTAATCTCTGCATAGGGCGCCACACCCGAGAGAAAGCCGCTTTCGATCGGATCGAAGCTGTGGGTGATCGGCAGCTGGAAGCTGTTGAGGTCGAAGTTGCTGTAGTATCGCGCGGCCGCGATCCCCGGCGTCCCGCCGAAGATGGAAAAGGTCTGGAATGCACGACCCAATCCTTCGCTCTGCGTGACGCCCTCCGGTCCCAGCGTCACTGTTTGCGCGTTGCCTGATGAGGCAATGGCAAAAACCGCGGTGCCGCTGAGGACCACCGCGCGCATCCAACGCTGTCCCGATTGCTTCAAGGTTTAACTCCTCATGAGAGAGCGCTTATAGGAGCGGGTGACCAAGCCGCTCCCCTTCGCGCGGTTTCCTTGTCCGCATACAGTAGTCGGTAATGGCTCTCGCGCTAGCCCGTAGACGGAGGCCCCGGTGGTGGCTCGCGAGGGGGGAGGCATGCGCGGGAGTGGCGTCGGCTTGGACCCTGGCGGCGGTTCGCGCGGCGCTTCATTAGGTGGTCGAGATCTAGCGAGGCTGATGCGGCATACTGCGTCTCGCCATTTTCGGAACGTTTAGAAGCGGTTCACTGTTTGCTTGAACAATTGGTCCCGGTGCGTGATCTGCTTCAAGCGTAGAGCCGCCAGCCGCTTGAGAAACATCTTGGCCGCCTTCGCATCGTGGCCGCTTCGATCCAGCGTTGCAATCATCCGACCCTGAAAGGCGATGTTCTCCTCCATCCGCTGCAAGAGTCCTTCGACCGCTTGCAGGCGCTGGTGCAGGGTAGCTTGGTCCATTCCGGCACCTTAGCAGCCAAGGTGCCGCTAGGGCCTGTTTTCAACTCGTACAGCGGTCTTGGCCTCTGACCGGGCTCCGGGCGACTCACCGGGCCCACGAAGCGCCCCAGCGAGTTAGATTTTGACTCTGGCGGGCATCGTATCCTAGCCTATCCGAGTTCCCCTCCCATCAAGAATACTTTTGGCTATTGGTGCTTCCACGTTAGAGGCACACGGGGAGATCCATCCCAAGTGCTCGCACTGGCTAGCATTGGCCTCCTTGTCGTGGCTGCTCTGGACTCAATTACACTGGCATTTCTCGTAGGCGGGTTGCGATCGAGCCGTGAGGGGACAAACTTATGTACAGGATCTGGTACTGGGCCATCGTGGGCCGGGAGAGTGATGGCCGCTTCATCGCCGCCATTCCCGACTTGGAAGGCCTCGCTGCCTATGGCCGCAATGAAAAGGACGCCGTGGCTCATGTCACTGACCTTGCGGCTGAGCGTATCCGCAGTCTTGTGGAGAGCGGCCGGCAGGTGCCGCACCCACGCTCGGCGTCTGAAATTCCCGATACCCCTCAAACGAACAAGATTGGCCGAGCTATGATTTCTGTCGCGGTCGGACGGTCCGCGGCCAACGCCGCGCCGGCTGCACCTCTTTGATGGGCCCGTCTGCCGAGCGTATCGACATATCCGGTCGCGTCGTCAAATTCGATCCTTCGGCTGTCAGCTTCTCCTCGATCAATCCTGTTCTTGCTGCTGACGTATCGCATTCAGTCCCTCGCGCAGGTTGTCTACAGTCACCGAGTCCGAGGGGATCGGTTGCGCAGCCAGGTGCGACGGCAGCGGCTCGACCTTCTCCGCCCGGGCAAGTGCTGCCTCGACCTCCTCGCTCTCGCCTTCGTAGAGATGCTGCAACGCGTCGACCAAGTGGTATCGTTCTCGGCAATTCGGTGGCCGTCGGTTTCGCTCTAGCAGAGCAAGGAAGCGGTCAATTCGGTTCGATAGGGTTCGCAGTTGGACCCTGCGCGGTGATTCGTTGGCTGTCATGTCCGTCCCGGCGGAATCTATGTATGGAGTCGTGGAAAGCGGTCAGCATGCCAAGTGCTTGAGCGTGTTGCCATAGGCAATGGTTCCGGACTTGTCTCATCGCCCGAGAGGAGTATCGCGAGCTGGTTGGGTGTCGAGCATCACGGAAGGCACTCCCTTCGCTGAACGGCGTGCCGATGAACTGCAACTGAAGGGTTATGCCGCCCGCGCAAAGCCGATCGCACGTTCCTCCAGTTTGTCGCGAATGATGTCGATTGGCTGGCGCCGATCGATCACGAGTGATGCCACGCTACGCATGCGCGACCGAAGCTGGCTGCGGCCACCGGTGAAGCGCAAAAGCGGTGCACAGCGCTCGGTCGCCGCGCTGTACAGCAACTCGCAGAATGCATTCTGCACATCCAGGATGTCGTGGCCATCGAGCTCGATATTGAAAAAGTCGAGGCCATCCCGACCGTCCGCCGCCTCGAAGATGATGCTGGTGCCGTTAACCAGGTCGCCAGCTGGCATCAGGAAACCATCAACGTAGACGGAATGCAAAGCCGTGAGGCAAAGATCTGCCGCCGGCGAATTCTCGCCCAGAGCACCGCGCCGTACGAGAACCGGCAAATTCGACTTGCCAACCCATCTGCCCGACGCGCTGTCCAAGGTGTGACTGACCACTGCCTTGATCGGCGCGAAGCCCGCAAAACGCACCGCAACCTCGTCGCCCGCAGCCAAGGTTTCGATCGGCCGGTAGCCGTCGCGTCCGGATGAGCGTGCCCCGCAAAATAACTGCCGCCGCATCCGTTGGTCTGCTGACCTACGCCACAGCTTCCGTTGCCGTTGTTGCCTGGAGCTGCACCGCGTAAGGCCGCTGCCGCGCCCGAAGGGATGTTATAGAAACGCCGCCCGGCTTGGGGCACGGGCGGCGCTGGCGCTGCTTGCTTCCGCTCTGGGGGAGATGAGAAGCACCCAATAAACGGTAGGGTTTGGGCAAAAGTTGCTGTGCTTTCGTGACCGGTTGGTGGCTTTCGGTGGGCCTCGCCCCAAACTCTGACTTGTTTACACCGGGCCTCGTTTTTCCAGTTCCCGGCCGTTGACCTTGCGGGCCTTCTATTTCGCTGGGTGCTCAGGCCTTGTGCAACCGACGAAGACATCGGCGGTTCTCCTTGGGGAACGGAGACCGTCTTGAAACCCATGCACCTGATTATCACCGCCGTAGGCGTACTCTTGGCCGGCTGTGCTGAGCCGGATAAACGTGATGCACAAGGAAACGGTTTCGCGGACGGCCAGGCCTCTTCACCGTCCGCCCAAATCGACTTGCTGATACGTCGCGTCCAGGGCGTTCCTTCCGGGAGGTACGGCAGACCCGCGAACCGCATTGCACCTTCAGCTACTTAGCGGGTTGGAAGCGCGCAAGCCCAAGCCAAGCTCAGGGGCCGCCGTTGCGAACTAGCTGCGAGTAAACGATCATAGGTATGTGGGTTGCAGGTGTACGGTCGGGTTGCGGGCAATCGGGTGCTCGTGGCTCTTGCCGCAAATTGAAATGGACAGCCATGGGTCGTCGTAAGCTTTGGGTGTTGAGCACGCTGTTTGGCGTGATCCTCCTTTCGGTTACCCTTGTAGGCATCGAGGTCCTATCTTCCTTCTATGTGCCTGCATGGCCGGCGCGCGCCCTGAACCCCCGGCCGCCCGCACCAGTGCGCGTACTGCAAGCGGCCTACAAGCATCAGCCATGGATCGCCGATCCCGACAATTCCTGGGCAATGCGCGACATCGAACGGACAGTCGCCAAGCCCTCCGGCACGCGGCGCGCCATCTTCATCGGCGACAGCTTTGTTGAGTCGTGGTTCACGCCATTGTCGCTTCCGGCGGCGGTGCAGCAGCGCCTTCCCGGTGGCGCGAACAGAATAGAGGCGGTCAATCTCGGCGTCGCCGCCACCGATCCGCGCAGCTACTATTACCGGATCCGCGACGTAGCCCTGGAGCTACAGCCCGACGCGGTGCTGCTCTTCATCTATGCCGGTAACGACTTCATGGCGCCCGATCAGGGCTATTCCGTATGGCCGCGCTGGATCGACGAGTCGCCCGGCGGATCGCTGGTGGGCAGCATCATGCCGCGGACGAACTGGTTGCTGGTGAATCGCCTGGATCTGGCGGCGTTCTTCAGGTCGAGGTCGACTGCGCCCGCCAACGACGAAGCGATGCTTTTTGCCGCCGTCACGGCGCCTCGCGAAGAGCGCCTCAAGCGCATCGTGTCCTACGTCAAGACCCATCACTATCCGAATGTCCCCGAGGAGCAGCTCTCCGAGATCCTGTCGCGCGGCGACAATCGCTTTTTCGACATCGCTGCGCCACGCCAGCAGGGCGAGCAGGAATACCTGCTGGACTGGATGTTCGGCACGCTGATGAGCTGGGAAGCGCGGGACTTCGAGGTGGCGAAAAACCGGGAGGATGCCGCCCGCATTGCGGACAAGAGACAGGTCGAAGCGACGTTCTCCTGGATCGAAGCCGCCGATCGCCTGCTGCGCAAGCGTGGCGTGCCGTTGGTGGTCTTCCTGGTGCCGGTGGGCAGCGTCGACCCCGATTACGCCGACTTTTGGAAGCCGTGGCCGCGTACTTACAGCTGGAACTACATTTGCGACGAATGGCATTCGCAGCTTGCCGCGCGCCTTGCCAAGACGGGCATACGCTACGTCGATCTGCGCGAGAACCTGGCCGACGTTCCAGGCACCTATCGCAAGCTCGATGGCCATTGGAGCCAGAAGGGCGAGGCCATTGTCGCCGACCGGGTCAAGGCGGAGCTGGAGGCATTCCGCAGCGGCAGCCCGCTCGCCAAGGCGCCGTAAGCGTTCCGCGACCAATTCGACTTCGGCAGCTCCTTGCGACCATCGCTCGGCAGTTCACCGCCGGAGTAGTCGACCCGCGCGCGCCGGGCAGGCGAAGCGCTGCCTAACCGTTGCCGGCCACCTCGGTGCTGCCGCATGCCCTGCACTTGAACGGCCGGCCGTAGAGCGGGGTCGCATCGCTGTCCGACGTCCTCAACAGGCGGAAGGGCACGGTGCGATAGTGCCGTTCGGGCAGATCGCCAACAGTGGCAGGCCGCTACGGCCGCAGGCGGCCGCGCCAGGGCGTCTCGAGCAACTTGGACTACGCGCGCACGATAGCCGTCGATCGAATGCACGACCTCACGCGATCGCGCAAAGCCTTCGGCGTCCCGCGAGCATGGCCAGCACCAGGTCGAAATCGCAAGATTCGCTGGCCGCTCGACCATCGGACGCGGCGACAGAGAAAAGGCCCGCGCCGGCGGACCGGGCGGGCCTCTTGCCCCCTGCCGGTACATCCGCGGTCAGGGGACTTTCTTGGATTGCCCGAGCCGGTTCCGCAGGATCCGGGTTCGAGGCTGATCGAACCTACCATAAGTGTCGGGCTAGCTTGCCAGTCCGGTGGCTTCTCCGTGGTGTTACCTCGAAGGAGCCAGCGCCGACGCCGTGATCTTGCCGCCGAGAGGCCTATAATTCGCCGAATGCCACTATCGGACGTTGAGCTTGTCGGCCGCTTCGTGGCCGTTGTGTATGACATGACTAGCGGCCAGCCGGGCCGGTTCCGACGAATTGACGACTGCGCGAAGCGGGCCGGCATCAAGCAGCGGGCAGACCTCGCTCAGGCCGTGGCGACGGCTGAGGCCGCCGGCTTGCTGGTCGTGCACCTCGGCGAGCAGCTGGTCATGCTGACCAGCAAAGGCCGCGATGCGGCGCGTGGATAGGCCTGTCCGCGTCCGGGGGTCACGTCACGGTCAGGCAAAATGAGCTACTCACATCGACCCAACCGGCGGTGTCCCGCCAACGATTGACCGGACAGGCCTTGCCGCGATCCAAAGCTGGGTAGCGCCCGGAGTTCACTTCGCAACCCGCTGCCCCCGCAGAACAGGGCGCCATTAGCCCGCTCGGCCTTCTCCCGGCGGGCTTTTCTTTTGGATCGGCGCGGCGCGAGCCCGCAGCCTCCCTGAAACGTCGCCGGCCCGCGGGGCGGGTGGCTTCCACACCGTGGCGTTTCCTCCATTGAAGCGTGGAACGACACCGCTGAAGCGTGGAACGACACCGCCCCGGGAGGTGGAAATTTTGAACCGAGTTCTACCCCTAACCGTGCAGACTATCGCGGCACCGGCCAAGGCGACGTGAGTTAGAGTTCGGCTCCCCAAACACTGAGACGAGGCACGCCCCGCCTTGAAGGAGGTGCGACGTGCCCGACGTAGTCCAGGTGGATGACGACGACCACTATCGGGAAGTGCCGTGCGCAGACTTGATCGATCGGGGATTTTCGGTGTCGTGCTTTGCCGATGGGCCGTCTCTGCTCGAGGCCTTGGGCAATGGCATCGAGTCGAAGGTGGCGCTGCTCGACTTGGCCCAAGATGTCAGGATTCGAGCTTCTGGACGCCCTGAGAGAGCGCGGGATCGAACTGCCGGTCGTTTTCCTGACCGGATACTCCGAGGTGGAGTGGGAGCTACTTTACGCGTGATAATCGAGGGGCAGCGCCCTGCCGCAGCGGTGCCAGAGATCGGGCGTCACGGCGAGCTGGCTTTTTGCGCGATGGCGCTACGCTTCGTCACCAGACGGTCACGAATGGCCGGTTCCCCCGTGCGGGTAGATGAGATCAAGCTGCGATGTCGTAGCTATTTCCTCGCTCCAGGGAGCGTTCGACTTGAAATGCTTCATCGTCGTTTCGGCACTAAGCGTGGGCGCTTGCACTGCCTTGAGCGAAACACCGCCATCCCTGACGGTGCCCCCGTCTAGTGAGCAGATCGACAACAGCTGCATCTCCTCCGCGTCGGACCACTTGCGACGAGTGCGATCTGTGCCCGGCTCGAACGGGCGGACCGTTCAGGCCCCGACAGGAAGGGATGACGAGCGGACCGTCTTGTTGGACACGAACGACGGCGTACGAATTTATGTCTGCCGATATGTTCCGCACACTTCGAACGCGGTCGCAAAGCCGGTCTAGGTCGCGAAGCGCGCGCCGACCGCTCCACGCGGCGGCGTCGCTCCAGGCACTGGCGGTCCGCTTTGGCGGGCCGATTGCTTTACCTGCCGCGCGCCCGTTGAGGTGATGCCCGCACCCGACCGTCTCACGCTGGCGATCAAGTTCGTGGCGGCGCTGCATGACGCCAGCCGACGCAATCCCGCGTCATGGCGGCGCATCAGCGCCATAGGCGCGCGCACGGGCATCAAGGGCGCCCTGCTCGACCAGGTTGTCGCCGACGCCGTGACCCTCGGACTGGTGAAGCGGCGCGTCGATGACCCCAGCTTCGTCACGCTGACGAACGAGGGCTGGGCGATCGCCATCTAAAGGCGGCGGGTGGCTGCCTTATTCGGAGGGCGGATTGTCGACCCGCTTCTTCGGTGCCCCTGACGTGTAGGAGCAGACGGTCGCCTAAGCAGTCATGGCGGAATCACTCATTCTTGTCGGCCGACAACGATGGCGGCCCGGCGCGTCCTGGCCCGTCGCACCGCTTCGGCCGGGCTCGGCAAGAGCCGGCTGATTATGGAAGCTTGCCTATGCACCGTCTCATTCTACGCGAGCGCGCACGGGACGTTCGCTGCAGCGGTCGAGCCATGCACGAACCGCCGGACGTTGATTGATTGGAACGCCCTGAGCGACGCCGAAGCCGAGCGCTGTTGCGATCGGAATGTCGGCGAGTGAGAAAGTGCCCATGACGAACTGCCGATCACGGAGGCGGTTGTCGAGCATGTCGAGATGCAATGAGGAATTTGCAAGACTGTATTCGGCGGCCGCCTTGCTGCGATCGGGAGGATCGAACGACATCGGCGCATCGAGGCCGTGATAGATGTACTGCAACATGAAGGGCATGAGCTCGACCGTAGACCAAGTCGTCCAGCTCAGCGCCTCCGCCCGTTGCTTGCCGGACGCAGGCCACAATCCCCTCATTGCCCCGTAGCGTTCCGCGAGATGCAGGAGGATCGCGAGTGATTCGAAGTAGCACTCCTCGCCGTCTACCAGTGCCGGAACCTTACCGTTTGGATTGATGGCAAGATACTCGGCCGAGCGCTGCTCGCCCTTCGTGCGGTCGAGCCTGACATACTCATAGGCCAGCCCTAGCTCTTCGAGCGCCCAATGGGCCCCAGATCCAGAACTCTGTGGCCATGAATAGAAGCGGATCGTCATGCGGTTGCCCTCATAGGCCTGTGGCCAGTCGCGAACTATTTCAGCGCCAAGACGACCGGACCCGCGGCTGCATCGGTGACGCCGAGACCGGCGCCAAGGTCTTCGAGCGTATCGCGAAAGGAATTGAGGGTAGCGATCATATTTGGCCGCGCTTCGATGCACGCGTCCATGTCTTTCCACTCAGCGACAAGGCAGTAGGAGCGGTCACCGGTCTTGATGATGTTGGCGTGCATCAGGCCTGGCCATGCTGCCGCGATGCTCTTGTGGGCATCAAGAAACTGCTGTTCGCACCCCGGCTTCACTTGGAAACGCACAGCATTGAAAGCGGTCATCGACCCTTCTCCCCTACTCCGTGGAAGGATACGCAATCCGCACACGGGCGCGCAATACGACAGGGCCCGTGACGCGGACCGCACGAACAGCCATGCCGTTGGCCTCACCCGCGAAGACATTTACGCGCCACCCGTCGTCCCTCTTCCGTCAGCATGCCGCTACTCACTTTGACCTTGCCCACAGCTTCATTGCGAACGACCACTCATCCGCGCTCGACGGCTCGCGTCACGGTCTCCTTACACTCGCCAATCATCTTGCCGAGCACCTGCCACGTTCCGGGCTGGCGTTTGGTTGCATCGTAAAGCTTGTAAGATCACAAGTAGCACCGCCATGAGGAGGACCGCCGAGATCACCAGTTGAGCACCCAGCGCATAGCTCAGACTTGCTGCCAGCTCTGATCCCGAAGGCGGCGCCGAAGGCATTTCGACTGTCCACTCACACGCCAGAAGTAGTGAGAGATGACCGATTCAACGAAAAGCCCGATTGAATAGGCCTTGCCCATCATCTGCGTCACTTTAGGTGCTCAGTCGATGGCCAAATATACCGGAGGTTCTACGCGTTGCTCACTGCCCAGGCGACAGTAGGCTGCCGACTGTGAACCAAGGTACTGTCAGCAAGCTTTCGCTAGGCCGTATTGCAACTTCCCGGGCGGCGTGAGAATGCCAGGATCTCAGCTTTGCAAAAGTCGATTTACCCTCAGCAGCGCAGCGCTTGTCCATTTGCCGTATATGAACCAGGAAAGCGTGCTAATGCCAGGCCAAGCCCTCGCGATCTCGGGCAAGACCTCACGGCTGGCTGCGTAGGTCAGATTTTCGTCGAATACGGGGATGATTGCCGCACGACCCGCTCTGTCCACGGTCTCCGGCAGCAGGCTGCGAACGACCCAGCTTGGCGAAAATCCCCAGTCCTTGTAGTAGGCCATGGGCGACAGGAATGCCAAAGCGCCCGAGAACTGCGCCGCATCCTGCGCCACCTCGCTGAATTCCGGCGGCAGGATGTAAGCACCCAGCTCGAGACCGGGCCTGATGGCATCGAGCGCGATGCGCAGTCGCTTGACGTGGTTGGCAATCTGCGCCGAACGCCAAGCATTCCATTGCCTGCGCTGCGGGTTGTCCGTGGCAAAATCGATATCGATGGGGTCGAACCCGGCGCTCGCTTTGAACTCGGCGCGCGCCTCGTCGCCCAAGTCCATGTTGTAGTCGTCGAAGCGCACCCAGTCGACGACGATGCCGTCGACTTCGTAGTCTCGAGCAATTTCCTCAATGAGAGAGCGTTGATAGGCGCGCGCGCCAGAATTAAGCGGATTGAGAAACAGTTCCTTGCGGACTCGCCCGGCGTACGGACGAACCCGGCCTTCCTGGAGAGCGTGCATCTGCCAGGCCGGATGGGCTGCGCCGGCCACCTGATCGTGAAACTGCGGCATCCAGGCGCGAACTTTTAGGCCCCGCGAATGCGCCGCCCGGATGGTCTCGCCTAGCGCATCGAATGTTTCGTACCCCGGCGCGCGCGGCGCGATCCGGCTGGCGTAAAAGACGAGGCCCGACGCGACCTCGTCGTCCTCATCCTGTTTGGCGGCGAGATTTATCGTGCTTACGCCGTGCTGCGCGGCCATCGCGACCAGCGCCGAAACGTCTTCGTGGTCGTGCAAGTTGGTGACCGTGCGGACAACAATCTCCGTCTTGAACGCCATGCGCGCTGCTGCAGGCAGCGCTGAAGCCACGCCAACTCCGGTAAGGAAGGCACGTCGGCCCGTCATCATCTGGTGAGCCGAATTTCCATCACATATCCTGCGGACTTTGGCTCGTCTCGTGGGATTGACGTACTCGACGTGGTTCCACTCGATACCTGCCATCCGCATCGATGTGAACCACGACGACGCGGAGCTCGCGGGCGGCGATGAGGTCGGCCTCGTCCATACCGACCCGCCTTGCCTCGTCACTGGCCGAGAGCGGTGCCGGCTGAGGCAACACGCGCCCCCGTGCCACGCGGCGCAGAGTAAGCAGGCCGGCCAACAGCAGCAACGACACCAGCACGAGGGCCACTTGCACGAACGGCTGCAGCGCTTCGAAGAATTCCGCCCACCTGCCCGCGGTGTCGAAGGTGCCCAGGCCCATCCGCTCCAGATAGCGGCCGAAGAACAGCTCGAACTCTGTCTCCAGCATGATGGCGAACAGCACCCACATAAAGAGCGTGAGCGCAACATCGCGCACCTTCACCCATGTCGGCTTGGTGCCAGCGACGATCAACGGCGGCCAAGGAACCGACACGCCTACCGGACGGTTTATCATCGCAGCCCCCGGTCAGGGCTTACCCACGTCGTGCGCTCCCGACGTGGTCGCAAGAGTGCAATCGGCAGGGCCACGACAGCGGTTGCGGTGTTGATCAACCAGAACGCCATCGGGTACCAGATCACCCAGAACAGCGACCGCATCATGTGCGGCTCGAAACGCCGTTCCAGGAGATGGCTGACCAGCGCCTGCGCCAGGTAGGTGACGGCCAACGTAAGCCCCCACCATTCCGGGATGAGTTGAAAGCCGTGCAGCGCCCAGGGCGGCGCAAGGCCGACAGTCCACAAGATGCCGACGATTAGCGAGAACGTCATGACATAAGCCCACAGCAGGCTTAACAGGTAGTTTATGTAAGTGGGCAGCAGGGACGGACTGGAGCAGCGCACCATGCGGCCGAAGAAGTCGACCATCATCTGCACGCCGCCCTCCGCCCAGCGCAGGCGCTGCTTCCACAGACCCTTGAGCGTTTCGGGCATAAGAATCCAGACGAGGGCGTGCGGTTCGTAGGTGACGCGCCAGCCGGCGCATTGCAGGCGCCAGGTGACGTCGATGTCATCGGTGATGGTGCGCGGCGACCACCAGCCGGCCTCATCGAGGGCACGCTTGCGGAAGGCACAGATCACGCCCGACACCGTAAACATCCGCCCATGTGTCGTCTGGGCGCGCCGGATCAGACCGATTATCGAGGAGAACTCGCCGACCTGGAGGCGACCCAACAGCGAGGTGCGATTGCGGATACGCGGATTGCCGGCGAGGCCTCCCACGGTCGCGCGGCGAAAGTCGCGGGCGATCCAGTAGAGCGCCTGTGGATCGAGCAGCGCATCGCCGTCGATGCAGACCAGCAATTCGTGCTTGGCGAGCAGAGCACCGGCATTGAGCGCGGTGGCCTTGCCCTGGTTGGCGGCGAGGTGAACGACGCGCAGATTGGGAATACGGGTAGCGAGCCGGTCGAGCACCTCCGCGGTATTGTCGCGGCTGCCGTCGTTGATGGCGATGATCTCGAACTCGGGGTAGTCGACCGCCGCCGCCGTGCCGAGCGTCTCTTCAGCATTGTCGCCTTCGTTGTAGCACGGCACGAGAATGCTGATCGGCCGCCACGTCTCGCCCGGCTGCGGGCCGCTTTGGGCGTCGGCGGAAACCTCCCGTGTGAAATAGAAAAGCGCGCCGCCGGCCATCCAGTACCACGACATGATGAAGGGATAGCCGAAGCAGAACGCGGGAATGGCGACGATGAGGAAGTCGGCGAAGCTATCGAGCATGACCGCCTCACGGCTTGTAAGGATAGGTGGCGGCCGAGAACGCCGCCGACAACGCGGCAGCGGGCGGCAGGGCCGGCGTGCCAGGGCAGAGCGCGAAGGCGGCCGCACCGCGGCGTTGCGCCGCGCGCAGCGCCTCGACCTGTCGCGCCGGATCGGACGGCAGCGAGAAGGCCACGCGCCCGGAAACCTCAGGCCGCAGCCAGCCCTCGGCCTGCATGCGCTGGGCCAGCACCCCGGTCGCCGCAACGTCGCGGCCGGGCGGCATGAGGCCGATATCGGCCCAGTCAGGCGGACCGACGGACTCGTTCGTGACCAGCATCAGCCGCTGACGCGGGTCGATCGCTGCGGACGCGCGGAAGGCCGTCAGCCCAAGCCGGGCACGGCCGTCGAACGAGCCGGGATCGAGCCGGCTGCGCCGGGCGCGGATGTCGCCCGGTTGATCGGCCACGATGAGGCCAGCCTTGGACGGTGCCGTCGCATCGATCGCCAGGCCATCCGCCGCGGCATGCCGGCTCATGTCGCTGAACAGCGTCGGCACGCCCGCCTCGCCCACCGCCGCCGCAGCGGCCTCGAGCGGCAGGCGCAGGTAGACGTCGTTGCCGGCCCGTGTCCTGATCTGCCAGGTCGCCCGCGACAACAGATCGAGCCGCATGGGCAGAAGCCGGTTGGGGAAATACACGGCGCCGAGCGGCGCGCCGGGCGACGGCAGTGCGACATTGGCGTCGATCACCACGGTGTTGCTGCCGAGCGTGCGCAGGCCCTCGACAATACGGCCGAGCGCCTCGTCTTGTGCCGCGCCCGGTCCGACCGCAGCCAACGCGTCGAGCGTGAGGCAGGCAATGCGCCGCGTCGCCGGCTGGTCGGGCTCGAAGCGCAAATTGCGCGCGATGTCGCTCAAACTGGGATTCTGCGAGGGAAAATAGCGGTGGATGGCGAAAAGATCCGAGGTATAGGCCGGCTCGGGCTCGAGCGTCAGCGCAAAGGTGAATCCGACCTGCTTGGCGATCTCGAGGGCGGGGCCGCTGTAGCGGCCGAACGGCCACACCAGCGCCCGCGGCGGATGTCCGAGATTGGCCGCCAGCTGGCTGCGGGCGCGCGCCAGATCGCCACGAATGCGGGCGCGGAACTGCGCATCGTCCTCGTAACTTCCGGTCGCCGGGTCGTACTGCCAGGTGATCGCCGCCGGCACCATATTGCCCTGCGGGTTGGCGAGCACGCCGCGATGCAGGTTGTAGCTGTGCGAGGCGAATTCGACGAGGCCCGACGCCTGCATTTCACGCGCCTGTGCCCACGAGATGAAATTCGACCGCGGAACGATGCGATCGCCGTAAACCACGGTGCCGTCCGGCCGCCCCTCCATCCAGCTTCCAACCAGGGCCGCAACGATCGGGAAGCGGTAGACCTGGAGCAGCGGGAAAACGCGCGTGTAGAGGCTCGCATAGCCGTCATCGAAGGAAATGAGGATTGCCTTTTCCGGCAACCGCCGAACGCCGCGCGCCGCGGCGGCCACGTCGTCGAGCGAGATCGCCGTCCAACCCGTGCCCTTCAGCCAGTCAAAGAACTGGGCCAGCGAGGTGCTGGTGACCGAATCGGTCTCAAGCTGGTCGCGATTGTCGACGACATCGTGAAAGGCGATCGCCACGAAGCGCTGGCCGGCCGGCTGGCTGCGGGCGTCGGACATCGTGGCGCTCCCGACAAGGACCACGAGGAGGTAGAACAAGCGATGCATCGTCCTAGATCCTTTGGCGCAGGCCGACGATGAACATCAACGTGTTCTCGACCGAACCGTCATAGACACGGCGGGTCAGCATGACGCCGTAGCGAAATTCGGTGAGCGGATCGAAGCGCCAGCGGTGCTCATAATTGACCGTGCCTATCCAGTTGTCGGAGTAGCCGTACTCGGAGTAGAGGCCGGCGTCGACGGTCAGCGCCTGCACGAGGCTGTTGTCGTAGCGCCGCCACAGCAGGTGCTCAGCCAGCAGGCCGCCGGTCAGCGCCAGGTCGCGCGTCGGGTTGTAGTACGGCGCGTTGGGCTGGTTGTTGCTCGACGCGTAGCCCTCGGCAAGTCCGGTGAGGTCGAATCCCGGCAGGTTGATCAGCCGCTGCTTGAAGTTCAAGCCGCCGGTGAATCGCTGGTTGCCGTCGGTGAAGGGCAAATAGGCGAAGCTTCCCGAAAGGCTGCGCGATTCGTGCCAGCGATAGGTCGCCTTGGCCGCGTACTCGTTGGCCGTGATGCCGAACAGCAGGGCCCGCAGCGGCGTGTCCCAGGAATAGAGTTCGCCGCTGAAAGCAAGCCGCACCTGGTCGGTGACCAGCCAGTCGACCGTGGCGACACCGCCCGGCCGGGGAAGAGTGCCCCACGACTGCGTTGGAAAGACCGAGGCCGTGAGGCCGGGGCCACGCCACTCCACGCCGGCCCCGACCCTTGCGCGCTCGGCAAAGCCCTCGGGCGGATGTGCGTTGGCATAGTCGGCGGTGGCAAACAGGCGCACGTTGTCGGCAATCGGCGGCGTCGTCAGCCTGCCCTGCAGGACCAGCGCCTGACCCGAGGCGTTGGCGCCGCCGCCGTCGGAGTTGCTGGGCCGCGCCTCGGCCTCAAACAACCACCGCCGCCTGGCGTCGAGCTCGCGCGCCAGCCGCCGCACCGCCTGGTCCTCGGGATAGAGCGCCAGAAGCTCATCCATCATGCGCTGGGCCTCGGCGAAGCGGTAGTTGGCCATCGCCACTTCGATCAGGGCGATCTTCGAACCGACATCGCGGGGCGCCAGGCTGGACGCAATCTGGGCCTCCACTTCGGCGCGCTGCGGCCATCCGCGGGCATTGGCAATCTGGTAGAGGGCGAGCCGGCCATTGGGATTGGCGGGCGCGGCATCGGAGAACTTGGTGATGCGTTCCCACGCCTCGCCCAGCTGATTGCCGTAGAAACGCGCCTGCGCCGCCGTGACCTGGGCATAGGCCCTTTCCGAATTGTCGTAGCGGCTGGGGTCGTCCTTGTAGCTTCGCCAGATCGGCTCGTCGCCCACCAGGGCGTCTATCGTGGCGTAGGCCGTGGCGAAGTCTTCCAGTTCGACGGAAGCGTAGAACTTGCCGTAGCGCGCCTGGACGTCCTTGGGACTTTGCGCGAGCACCCGCTCGTAGGCTTCACGGGCAGCGCCGGGCCGCTGCAGATACAGCAACGCATCGGCGTAGGCGGCCTCGGCATATTGTGGCAGGGGACCGTCCGCGCTGAGGGCCTCGCCCTCCTCGGCGGCCTCCTGCATACGCATGCGATTGCGCAGGGCGACCATGCGGTCGAGCCTGAGGCGACGGCGCAAGCCGGCTTCGGCCGGCGGCGGCGGCAGGGCCGCCAGCAGCTGATCGAGCCGAGCAAGGGCGGCATCCGTGCCGTCGAAGCGGCGGGCCGGTTCGGAGCTGCGGACTTCGGCGCCCCAGCGCACCATGGCGGCGGCCTGATCGGCGGCAATCGAGGGCGTGCTGGTGCCGGCGATCACCTGGGCGCCAAACGGCGCACCCATGTCCTGCAGCACGCCCGCCGCTTCGGCGCGCACGCCCGGGTTGGCGGGTGCCGCCTTGATCGCGGCTGAATAGGCACGCATGGCCTTGAAAGGATCGCCGGCCCGACGCCATGCGTAGGCCTCGGCCAACAGGCGCTCGACCGCTGGCGCACGCTGGGCGGCAGGCTGGCGCAGGATGGCCAGCGCCTCGGCCGAATTGCCTTCGTCGCTTAGGACCAACGACAGGATCAGAGGCCACACCGTGTCATTGGGGAACCGCTGCATGCCCTGGCGCGCCAGGCGAGCGGCATCGGCGTAACGCCGCAGGTCGCGATAGGCCCGCGTGGCGGCGAGCAGGGCATAGTCCGGTGGGTCGGGTCGGGCAGCCTTCTCAAAGACCGCCGCCGCCTCGCTCGACTTGCCGTCCTGTTGCAGCAGCGTGGTGAGATCCATCGCCACCAGCCCATCGTCAGTACCGGCGGCTAGCATGGCGCGCAATGCCGCCTGGGCTTCGGCCACGTTCCCGGCACGCGCTTTCAACACGGCCGCCTCCCGCTGCTGGGTAGCAGTCTGAGCCATCCCCGATCCCGCGCCCAACAGCCCGACAATCAAGATCGGCAACCAAATGATCGATCGGCATGTGAGCCGCGTCATCGGCAGAACCCCGTAAAATCTTCGGTGGGTGGCGCCAAGTCCACCACCGACTTCTCCCCTAAGCCAACGTTTGATCCGCGATCGGATAAACGCTTGCCGTGAGTGTGCAGTACATCGTCTATCTGAACTATTGAAATTTTACCAAAATCTAGGCAGCGACCACCGCCCCCGCAGCGGGCATGCTAGGCTGACGATCGAGTTTCAACTCGCCGTTCGCGTGGACGACCGCAAAAGCTCACGACGTCTGGAATCACGGATTGCGCCCTTTGCGTTCGTTGTTGCCTTGTTCGCAGCGGCCGCTTTGAGATCGCTGCGCAAATGTATCGGACACGCGATTGTCCCGAACCAGGCGAGCAGCGAAGCGATACTCCGGCGGGGAGAAGGGCGTCCGATGGGTTCGCCTCATTGAGTCAAGATTGCGAAGGGGGACGCATGCAAACCGACGTGAAGCCAAGCGATTGGAGCATGGGAGAGGTAAGCCCGCTGATCCAGCAGATCGCGAAGAACGGGGCAGCGATGTGCATAGCAGCCCTCTGCACGGCCTTCGTATTCGACTACACCTTCTGGCTCATGGTCGATCCACGGATGCTGAGTTACCTCGTTCTGGCGGACCACATCCAAACGGCTGTTCACGTATTTGGATTAATTTCGGTGATACTCGGTGCATCCTGGATTTTGACGTTGGTCTTCGTTTACGCAGGCTTCGCTGTCACCCGATCAGATCAGTTCTGGAAAGTTGCCGCGGCATTGTTTCTATTCGTCTTGTGCCTGATCGGGTTGGGTATCGCCACGACAGGGTTCAATCCCGTAAACCTGTTTGATCGAGCAACTGTTTTCGTAATGTCAGTCGGATTGCTCGTGATGATCGTGCTGGGCATTGTCTTTTACAGACCTAAAGCATTGGACGGTGAAGGCGGACCGCGCCATCGGCCGCGCGCAGCTGCTAGAGCCTTTTGGGCTGTCGTCTCCCTGTTTCTGTTCCTTACCATGGCGGATGCGATGATCCGTGCCTGGAGCACCTGGGACACCGCGACGACCCGTGACGTCGTCAGGCTCGAACACGATTCCACAGTGACCGGCAATGTCATTCGACACGTGGACAAGGGCGTTATTCTTCGCGACCAAAAGGACGGAAGAATCGTCTTGATCCCCAAAGGGCAAATTCGCCGAATCGATCATCGGGTGCCACTGAAGTCAGAGCCTTGATTCGCAATACGTGCCGGAACTGAAGGTAGCTTGAGAGGGCTGCGCTCACCTGCTTAGCCAGCGCACACAGACACGCCTTCATCAAGGCTCGTTGCCGAAAACTACGGTAGTAGGTACCCCGACCTATCGAGATCAAGCGGTAGGAGAGCGTCAAGGGCGTGGTGGAGCTGGCGGAGACTGGCGGCCACAACATGCTCAAATCGGCACTGCGGGCCCCGAGGCAGTCACTGAAGTTGTCGCGCATACGCGGCGCTGATCGTATCGGACCAAGGCTAATGCACCATGATAGCCTTGAGATCCTCGCCCGATGCTCGGCAGATGGCGACGATGCGACCGTAAGGGGAACCTTCCGGAATCACCACGAAATACGCAGGGATGCCCAGAACCTGAACTTTGCTATCGCTGCTGAAGAGTACGCGAAATGGAGCCGGCCGTAAGAGCTTTGATCGGTCGGCGGCTTGATAATCAGTCAGTAAAATCACTGGACGGCAACGCCAGCTCGAGTAGCGCGGGACCAGCAGTGATGTTGACGACAGTATCTCCCTCCTGTGTGGTCTCGTGCCAGTAGACACGCAACTGGTCGGCTACGACGTCTCCCTGGTTCAGCCGCTCGATTGCGCGGTCGATGTCTTGGCGCGCGGCAGCGGAAGCAGACGCACGGCGGAGTAGCATCAGTCCTACAGCTTCAACAAACTCGCTGTTGTCGACCAGAATGCGGTTCCGACCATTCGATGCCATAGCGGCCCTCCTGCATGCGTCGTTGTATTGCGGGTGGCAGCACGCGGCAGCGACGGCGTGAGCCAGAGACGGTTCCCGTTTCAACGAGACGTCACAATGCGAGTTCCGACCGCCCTGGCGGCGATCCTGCGCAAGAAAGACGCGACCGTTTTGACGCCGGGAGACCCGTTTGCAGCCTCTGCAATGTCGGATTGGTTCATTTCGGACCTGTAGCGTGGCCAAGTGGCACTGGTATCGGCGAACACGCAGTTGGCGAGTGTCGCCGAGACATCCTTGCATGT
The DNA here is from genome assembly GCA_963809025.1 of uncultured Alphaproteobacteria bacterium. Classification (GTDB taxonomy): domain Bacteria; phylum Pseudomonadota; class Alphaproteobacteria; order Reyranellales; family Reyranellaceae; genus Reyranella. The sequence goes on from CAWEIE010000030.1 coordinate 137,638, forward strand.
CAGTGTCCAGGTCAATGGCTGGGGCAATTGTCCCAAACCCACGAACAGCAAGAAGTTTCATGCCTACTTTGGGAAGAGCCCGGTCGCTGATGTTGCCAGTTACGCCGCAGGCATCTCCTATTGTCGCTCGGCAGCACGCGGCGGCGCCGCAACGCGCGCCACGGCAACCGAGCCGGCGGGGCCGCCTTCGGCATTCTTCACGAGCGCGAAGCTCATCTCGATGTAGAGCCGGCTGCCATCCTTATGAAGGGCACGTGTTAAGGTCGGACGGCCGGAAAGTTTCAGCGTGCCGCTCGCCATAGCGGCCTCAAAGCCGCGCCAGTGCGGCTCGCGCAGGCGTTCAGGCACGATGATGTCGATGCTTCTGCCCAGGGCTTCAGCGGCTTCATAGCCAAAGAGGACGGCGGCGGCGCGGTTCCAGAGCTGGATGTTGCCACCGCGATCGGCGTAGATCACCGCGTCCGCCATCTGGTCGAGTACGGCTTCAGTCGGCACAGGCACGCGTTTGACTCCATGACACTGCGTGGGTTGGCGATGTAGCCGTTTTAGCTGTCTGAACGCCCGCGATGCCAGTCACACTTTCGCTGTGAGACATTTAATGCCTTCCGCAGTTCGCCTTGCCTCTTGTCATCGGTGACGACCTCAAACAGCCACTCGTTCACTGACTGCTCGAAGTGCGCCCACAGAGCGCGTGCCCGATGTCCTCGTAGAGTTCCCGAGGCACCGTCAGCTTGAATGGCAATCTATCCAACGCCGCCACGCTTCCAGTCGGCGAACTTCATGTCCCGAGGACAGCGGCAACGCGGCGTTAGCACCCTGGGGAAAGCTCAAGCCCGCAAGGGCCCGCCCCCTAACGGTCCGTGCACCCCATGCCTGGTCCAACCGGTCGGTCGGCTCCAGTCTGGCAGCGCACCGTGGAGAAGGGAGTTGAGTTGCTGAGGTCGGGCCGCGCTCCGGCGTTATGACGAATCCGATGCAGCGCCAGATCAGCTGCTGGCCGCCTGACACGACAAACCGCACCACCTGACCTTCCGCAGCATATCGCACGGCAGATCGCCGTTTCATCCAGCGTCAAGCAGCTTGCTCGCCGCAGTTGCGCTCGTAGCATCGCCGGATGGGGTCCCTCTCCGGCCGGCAGTGGCTGATCCTGCTGTCGGTGCAGTTCACAACCATCCTGTTCGGCCTGACCGCGACCAGCGTCACTGTGATCCTGCCGCAGCTCAAGGGCGCGCTCTCGGCCACCCAGGAACAGATCTCCTGGGTCCTCACCTTCAACCTGGTGGCGACCGCCATTGCCACGCCGCTCACCGGCTGGCTGGCCGCCACGCTGGGCTGGCGCACCCTGATGGCTTGCTCGGTAACCGGCTTCACGCTCACTTCGGTGCTATGCGGCCTGGTCGATTCGCTGGAGGGGCTGCTGGCGTTGCGTGTCGTGCAGGGCGCGTTCGGCGCGCCGATCTTCCCGATGGGCCAGACCATCCTGCTATCCTCGTTCCACCGCAGCCAGCATCCCTTCATCATCATGATGTGGGGCGTGGGCGGCGTGATGGGGCCGATCATCGGCCCGACCTTCGGCGGCCTGGTCACCGACCTGCTGAGCTGGCGCTGGACCTTCTTCCTCATCCTGCCGCTCGGCCTCGTGGCCCTGACCTGCGTGCTGGCGGCGCTGGGCGACCAGGAGAAGGGCACGGCGCGCCGCTTCGACCATGTCGGCTTCATCTTCATCGCCATCGCCATCGCTGCGGCTCAGCTCCTGTTCGACCGCGGCCAGCGCAACGACTGGTTCGACTCGCCGGAAACCAACATAGAAGCGGGCCTGGCGGCGCTCTTCTTCACCATGTTCGCCATCCACACGGCGACGTCACGCGCGCCCTTGTTCGACCCAGCGACGTTCCGCGACCGCAACTTCGCCGTCGGCACCGCCCTCGCGCTGATCATGGGCATGCTGCAATACGGACCCATGGTGCTGTTCCCGCCGCTCCTGCAGGAATTGCAGGGCTACCCCGAGGCTTTGATCGGTTACCTGATCGCCTCTCGAGGGCTGGGCAACCTCGGCTCGTTCTTGGTCGTGGCCCAGCTCACCCGGCTGAGCCCGCGCCTTTGCCTCGCCCTTGGGCTGAGCATCCAGGCGGTGGCCGGCCTGTGGATGGGCTCCTTCGACATCAACCTCACATCAAACGACGTGATGTGGAGCAACATGCTGCACGGTTTCGGCTTCGGCCTCAGCTATACGCCGATGGCGGTGCTCGCCTTCTCGACCATGCGGACGCGCTACCTGACGCAAGGCAACGCCATCTTCGCGCTGATCCGTATGCTGGGTTCCAGCGTGTTCGTGTCGCTGATCCTGGTCGTGTTCGCCCACTCCGTCGCCGAGGCCAATCTGAACCTGGCGAGCTCGATCACCGTCTTCACCCGCGACCTCATCGCCCCCTGGACGACATCGCTCGGCCATCACGGCGACAGCTACGTCAAGGCCCGCCTGGCAGCCGAGATCCAGCGCCAGGCCAGCATGGTGGGCTACATCAACGCCTTTCACCTGATGACCCTGGTGCCGCTCTTGACCGCACCGCTCGCCTTCCTGTTCGTCACGCGGCATCCGGGCGAGCGGTAAGGCGGCGGTCACCAGTCGCCGCCGATGGGGGGCTGTTTGGCGAGATCAGCTCCAGCGCAGCCGAGCCATTCGGCGTCCGCGCCGGGCGCTGCAGCCAACAACTTGCCGCTTACCTCTGCCGTTAAGGTGCCACCTAGTTCTGCTGGGTTCCAACGGCCTGGCCGGGGGCGACCTCTGGAACGCCAACTTTCCTGATCACCCCACGGAATTTGCATCATACCTTGAATGGTCCGATGTCCCCACCCCGCTTGTCCTCCCTCATGGTCAGGGGCCGTCGGGTGCTTTCGCGCACGTACCCGCTGAGGGTCTCGCGTCCGAGTCCATTCATGACCGGACATAGCCGCACTGGCTGTTTGGTATCGCAATGCCCTCGTCCTCCTACCCTCGACAGCTGTAGGGGATGCGAGAGCGGCTCGCTGGTAGCAGCCGTGATCGGCATCGTCACAACAGGTTAAGTGCTAGCTCACATGCGACCATTGGCAGGACGATAGGGCTGTGCCTATGGTGTCCCCAACCAAACTCCAAAGGAGCACCTCGCATGGCGTATTCGCTTTATGATGCGGCTGTAACGCCTTGCGTCCAGCAGCTTGGCGCACTGGCCGGCATTATCGACAAAGCGGCCGCGCATTGTTCCACCAACAAGATTGAGGAGTTGGCTTTGCTGCAAGACCGGCTGTATCCGGACATGTTCTGCCTCGCGCGCCAGATCCGACAGGCGGCAGATTTCGCCATGAACACGGGTGGTCGCCTAGCGGGGCTTACTCCACCCACCACGCCGGCTGTGGACGACACCAGCTTTGCTGCCGCCAAAACCCGAGTTGAAACCGCTCTAGGCTTCGTGAAGTCCCTGAATCGCGCGCAGATCGACGGCGCGGAAAGCAAGGTCATCACCTGGACCGCCGGTGGCAATGACCGGAAGATGAACGGCAACGACTACCTGCAACAGTTCGCCCTGCCGAATTTCTTCTTCTTTGTAACGACGGCGTACAACATCCTGCGCCATCGGGGAGTGCCAATTGGAAAGCGGGACTTCCTGGGCCCGGTCAACCTGCTGTAGGCCACCTGCCTCTTGCACACCTAGCTCATTGCACAGCCGGAAGCGCAGTTCCGATGCGGTTTGTTGTTGGTGACGGCCCGAGTCAGCCCTAAACCATCTCCAAGCACGCGAACAGGAGGCAATGTGAGGTCCTCAACGGAATGCAATGCAGAGGCGGAAAGACTCGAACGCAAGGCAAGAACGTCACTAGTGCCGCGGACCAGAGAGCAGTGCTTGGTTTCGGCCAGACTCTGGCGCGAGCATGCCGCTCAGGCTGAAGAGCGGGAGAAGGCTGCGCTTCTCAAGACTGCTGCAGACTAGATCGGAAAGTTGCTTGCCCTCAGTAGTAATTATCGCTGTTCGGTTGGCAGGCACATTCGGCAAGAGTGTGACGACGGCCTAATCCGTAGACACCCTGCCCGTTCCGTCCACAACAAGTAAGACCTCAGTCGCGCCTCTGTAGGCCTTTGCACGCAAGGCACCGCTGCTTGTCCTGCCAACTATGGTGACGCGTTTGTAACCGTCCATTTCGACGGCTAGTTTGGCGGCTTTCTTGTCCAAGTCGTCCTGCTTCTGCGACTCGATAGCCTCAATTGGTAATTCGATCGGCGCGGCTGGTGCAGCAAATACTTTGGTACTTCGCACCAACGGCACCGGTGGCCGACTAGCCTCCACGGCGTTACGGCCAGCAATAGTGTGGTGGGTATGCGAAGGCTGCGCAATCACCGGGGCAGGCGCATTTGTTTGCGGTTCGGGTTGCCGCGGTGATGGCAGGGCACTAACGGCAGCCCAACCAGCTGCGGCAAGCGTTCCTAGGACAAGGATGTTGTTTGGCATCTTCAGCACCGGGAAGCGTTAGTCATGCACGACAGGCTAGGACAATCCGCCAGTAAGTTTTGTGTCTATTGCCACACACGAATTTTGACTGAGTACGTTGGCCTCTTTAGCTAGGCTTCCCCATTTGGCGCGCTGCGTTAGACAGTGTCGATTGCCCTATCTCACACGTATTGGGCGGATGCGGTACCACTGATTGGACCCGCCAACGGGGCGGTGACCCGATTCGAGTGCACTTCTGTGTGGTCTAGGCAGGAACGCATCGGCCAAACCTCCAACATTGGGCAAAGCCTCAACCGTCCCAAGAGTGAGCGGGTGGTACCTCCCAACTAATGGTGACCGTCACAACGTTTCGGATACTGCTTGTGGCAGTCGCCGCGTAGGCACTTTTGCCACTTCCATCCTTGTGAAATCTTTCAGGTGCTGCCGAGTGAAAGGGACTCGCACCCACACAGGGGGAGATGCACGCCTGCCATTAGGGTATGGTCTGGTATACCGAGAGCGGATCATGCACCGACTTGTTGTGGCTTGCGCGATCTCCTGCGTCACCTCCGCTGACATCGCGCTCGCGCAGACGCCTACCAATCTGCAGGGCGTCTGGGTGGCAAAGACGGCTGATTGCGGCGATCTCAATCTAAAGATTACCGGTCAGTCGCGGTCCGGAGCCATCACCGGGAGTATGGAGTGCGTCAGAACAGGACAGGCCACGCGCTTTGGCCAGACGCCGATCGCTGGCAAGCAGTTGGCAGGCAAATTCGATGGCACATATTTGAACATTGAAGGTCCGCACTCTCTCACCAGCCTCAAGTTGGAAGGCCGCAAGCTGGTGGGCTTTGCCTACGGTGGTCCCAGTTTAGGCACTACTTCCGTCGCATTCGCTAAACGGTAAGGCACCCGCTCACGTTGTCGTCCTCTGATTGCCCACGGGAAGCCGATCGCACATTGGCGGCGCATCTGCGTCTTCACGCGCGCAGTGAAGTCGTCATCGGTGGGGCGACCGATTGCTTCCACGACGACCGGGCATGAAGCGACCAATCGCTCGGTCCACCGCAAGGCGCGGCGCTTGCTGGTTCCTGAACTGGCCTAGGCCGAGGCCATTCTCGAATCACCGGCCTACACTGACAGCAATGGCTGCGGCATGCGAGCGCGCAGCAGTGCATGCAACGTCAGTGGTCCGACATCAGAGGTGATTCAAGCTATCCTGGTACGTCCTTTGCCAGCGAAACTCCTCGCACAAGACTTTCAAGGATGTACGCGCGCTTGCGCTCGACCAGCATCGGGTGCTCAGTGACAAGCTTCAGGACTTCTTCGCCCCGGCACAACAAGCCCCATGCCTACAGGTACCCCCACGCCCTTGGGAAGTTGGCGATCTGAGGCAAGGGGGGGCGCCCGGCTGGCCGTCCCACTACGCCTGGTAGACACCGGGGTCCGCGGTCCGGGCAGGCTACATTGCGAAAATACGCGAGGACAAGCCGGCAGGACACGGCGTGCCGTCTTTTCCGTCCGCCTCGGCAACTTCGCTAGAATGGCAACGGTGTACGGCAATGCTAGAAGCACTGACGAAACGGCAGTCTTTTAGAAGGGATTGCACGAAGTGCCCGACGTAGTCTTGGTCGATGACGACGACCACTATCGGGAAGTCCTGTCAGCGGACTTGGCCGATCGCGGCTTTGCCGTGTCGTGTTTTGCCGACGGACCCTCCTTCCTCGAGGCCTTGGGTAACGGCATCGAGGTGCAGGTTGCGTTGCTCGACTGGGTACTGCCGGAGATGTCTGGGTTTGAATTGCTGGTGGCCCTGCGAGAGCGCGGGATCGAACTGCCGGTCATCTTCCTGACAGGATACGCCATTATCGAGCGAGAGCTGCAGGCGCTCGATCGCGGCGCCGTCGACTTTGTCGACAAGGCGCGGGGAGTGGAAGTTCTGGCGCACCGGTTACGCGTGATTGTCGAGAGCCGACGGGCGCCCCTTGTCGCGACGAGGCCGGAGACACAACGCCACGGCGACGTCGACACGAGCCCGGAGACTGAACGACACGGCAACCTGACCTTACATCCTGTCACGGCACGCGCCCTGTGGCGACAGCAGGACGTCGGGCTGACCATTATGGAATACAAGATCGTGGTGCGGCTAATAGCTCGCATAGGTGAGCCGCAAACTTACCGCGCACTCTACGACACGGCTTATTACAAAGGCTTTGTCGCGGGCAGCGGCGGGCAAGGGTACAACATAAATGTTCGCGCGATGATAAAGAGAATTAGAAGAAAATTCCTGAAGGTGGATCCCACCTTTGCGGAGATCGAAAACGAGCATCGCGTCGGCTACCGGTGGCGGGAGATCAAGCTCTGACTGGCCGACGATGGCTGGCCATGCGAGCCCTGCTGCGGCGGCTTGTCTCGCCCGCATCGACGGCCCGCGGTTAGGTTGTGGGTTTGCTTTTCCCGATGTGCCAGGCTCGCTCGTCCGGCGAGATCAAATGCAAGGGGCTTTCTCCCGCGAGAGCGCGCACGCAGTTCATCGCGGCGCGCCTGATGCCTCTTACGCGCCCGTTGCCGCCCGCGGCGGAGTTGTGGGGTGAAGCAATGACGTTTGGCAGATCGAGGAAGGGAAACCGCATCTCGAACCGTCCATGCCGCACTGGCTCGATCCACCAGGCGTCGATGCACGCGACGAAGCCCCTATAATCGCGCAGATGAAGGTACAACGCTTCCTCATCGACAAGCTCGCCACGCGCAAGGTTGACGAGAATGGCATCCTCCTTCATGAGCCTGAGTTCCCGCCGCCCGATTATGCCGAGTGTTTCGCGAGTCAAGGGTGCCGTGACGAAGACCACGTCGCACGCGGCCAGCATCGTATCCAAGGCGTCCGGCTTACCGAGCCAGTCGATGGGAACAGATGACTCACCTCGCCGGTTGATCCCGTGGACACGTGAACCAAGGCATTTCAGCAGTCGCGCAAGCGCTAGGCCGGTCCCGCCAAGTCCAAAGATGCCGCATACGCTCTCGGCCAGCATACGGGTCGAACCCGCCTGATTGAACTCGCCCCGCGCCATCTTGGTCTGTTCGATTGGAAGATGCTTCGCAGCCGCGAATGCCATGGCCAACGCATGCTCCGCCATCGACTCCGCCTGCGCACCTGCATTACTCGCGAGTGGCACTTGTGGCGGTAGGTTGTGGAGTGGAATGAAGTCGAGGCCAGCGGCAAGAAACTGCACAAGGCGCGCGTTCGTAATCAAATCGATTTCAGCGTCGTTCAGTTCTTTGTCGGTGTTATGAGCGAGCAGCACAGTCGCCGACGACAAAGCATCGCGCCGTGAGGCCGATTCCGCCAGTTCGTCAAGGAAGATGATCCGGGCGCGGTCGGAGATTGTCTCGGCGACTGCCAGCCTATACTCGGGGTTCAGCTTGCATGTGACGACAAGCGTCGGCTGTTCGTTGGTCGCCATGTCTGGTCCTCCCTGAGGGCTTCCGCGCCTGTCGCCGTCAGATGGCCACGAAAAAGCAGGCTTGGTCCCTCGAGCTTCTGACTATCCGCCGAATGCTGCCGGCGTCCAAGATTCCTCTCGCCGAGTTGCCGTTGCGCGACAGTCGCTCCGGCTCGCCTCTTCAGCTCTCTAAGGTCGAGGACAATCTGCTGCGGCGGGCTCTATCAGGGGCAGCGGGAGGACAAGCCTGCGCGCCAGGTTGTGCGGTACCCCTTCGTCCGCGGTGAGCCAAACGCCTGTACGAAAGGGAGAAATCTGACGGGCCAGTGACTTTTTCGTTGACCCCACTGCCGTCGCGATGCGCGACTTGTGCCAAACTCGCGGCAGGAACTTGGGTCGGGGGAGAGCGTGGTGTCTGACAGCTATTTCGACCTTCTAGCGAAGGCAACTCATGCCCGGCGGCTGATGGAACACCTAAAGTCGCCCGCCGATCTTGCAGCCATAACCAAGTATGCACAGGAGCTTGAGGCAAAGGCTGAGGCACTGCTTCGCCAGGAGTTCACCTCGATCAGCGGCGCCGCCTGGAGTGATATCCAATCACGGATACAGGCTGAGCAAGACCCATCGGACACAAAATGAAAGGTAGTTCTGGAAGGCCTTCTTCCTTGCGGACGTAGTTCATGAACTACACCGCAAGATACCGGCTCTTCACCTCGGCGTTGGCTTTGAGACTGTCGATCGAATCGCGGTAGACGATGTGGCCCTTGTCGATCACGGCGACATGGCTCGCGATGTCGAGGCAGAAATGCATGTTCTGCTCGGCGACCACCAGGGTGATGCCCATGCCGCGCAGGCGCTGGATCAGCTCGCCGATCTTCTCGACGATGATCGGCGCCAGCCCCTCGCTCGGCTCGTCGAGCAGCAGCAGGTCGGGATTGCCCATCAGGGTGCGCGCGATGGTCAGCATCTGCTGCTCGCCACCCGACAGGCGTCCGCCCATGCGGCCGCGCATCGCTGCCAGCATCGGGAAGACGTCGTAGATCGTCTTCAGCGTCCAGTCGTTGCGGCCGCCGAGGCCGGGCTTGGCGCCGATCAAGAGGTTGTCCTCGACCGAATGCTCGGGAAAGATCTGGCGGTCCTCGGGCACGAAGCCGATGCCGGCCGCGGGCGATGCGGTCGGCTGACTGCCGCTGAACCTCGACGCCCTGGACCTTTACGGTTCCCCGCCGCGGCGGCGCCAGGCCGATGATCGCCTTCATCGTCGTGCTCTTGCCCGCGCCGTTGCGCCCGAGCAGCGCCAGCGACTGGCCGCGCTCCACGCCGAACGACACGCCGAACAGGATCTGGCTCGCGCCGTAGAAGACGTCGATGCCGTCGATCTCGAGGATGGCGCGGCCGCTCATGCCGGCGCTCCTGTCCCTGCCCCGGCCGCCGCCTTGCCGAGATAGGCCTCGATCACCGCGGGATTGCGCCGGATCTCGTCCGGAGTGCCCTCGGCCAGCACGGCGCCGTAGGACAGCACGCGGACCGTCTCGGCCACCTTGAACACGATGTCCATGTCGTGCTCGATGAAGATCAAGGTCATGTGCACGGCGCGCCACAGCGCCTGCACCGTCTCGATCATCTGCCAGCGTTCCTCCGGACCCATGCCGGCCGTCGGCTCGTCGAGCAGCAGCACCTTGGGATCGAGCGCCAGCGCCAAGCCGATATCGAGCAGCTTCTGGTCACCATGGCTGAGATTGCGGCTGACGATCCCGGCGACGCGCGTCAGCTTCAGCATCTCCATGATCTCGCCGGCGCGCGACACGGCAGACCCGAGCGGAAACGACTGCAGCTTGACGGTCTCGCGGCGCTGATGCGCCTGCACCGCCGCCGCCAGCGCCTCCTCGACCGTGAGCGAGGGGAAAAGGCTCGCCACCTGGAAGGCGCGGCCGACGCCGCGGCGCACGATCTCGCGCCGGTCGAGGCCGGCGATGTTCTCGCCCGCCAGCAGGATGCGGCCGGCATCGGGCGCAAAGCGGCCGGTGATCAGGTTGAACAAGGTCGTCTTGCCCGCGCCGTTGGGGCCGATGATGGCGCTGAAGGAGCCGTCGGCTGAACTCGAGCGAGACGTCGCGGGTGGCGGCGACGCCGCCGAACGACTTGGAAAGCCCTTCGAGCTTCAACATGGCGCCCTGCCCTGCATCACGGGGCCTGTCACGCCTGCTTCTTCCCGCCGCCATCGGCCGCGTCGCGCGCCCGCTGGGCCACCGCCTGACGCCGGCTTTCGAGGCGCTCGGCGATCACATCGAGCGGGCCTTTGCGCAGGCCCAGCACCAGGACGAGGATCACGATGCCCAGCACGAGCTCGGTATGGCTGGTCCAGGCGATGGTGATATCGGTCAGCAGGCGCAGGATCACGGTGCCGACCAGCGGGCCCAGGAACACTGAGGAGCCGCCAAGCAGGATCATGAAGATCGCCTCGCCCGAGGTCGTCCAGAATCCGAAGTTGGGATAGGCGCCCGAGACGAACAGCGCCAGCAGGATGCCACCGACCGAAGCGACGCAGGCCGAGATGACGAAGCAGACCAGCTTGGCGCGCGCCACGTTGATGCCGAGGAAGGCCGCCCGCTCCTGGTTGTCGCGGATAAGGCGCAAGGTGTAGCCGAACGGCGAGGTCACGATCTGGCGCATGATCGCCAGGCAGACGATGAACAGCACCGAGCAGAAGACGTAGAGCTGCATGCGATCGGCGAGGTCGATGCCGAGAAACCTGGGCCGCGGGATGCCGCCCATCAGCCCCTGGTCGCCGCCGGTGAAAGACACCCACCCGAGGATGATATTGTAGATCAGCATCTGGAAGGCGAGCGTCAGGAACGCGAAGTAGATCTCGTTCAGTCGCACGCAGATCGCGCCGATGACCACGGCAAGGACGGCTGTGAAGACGATCGCCAGCGCGAAGGCCGCCGGGATCGAGAACTTGCCGGACTGCATGGCGAGCCCGAACGCATAGGCACCCGAGGCGAAGAACATCGCGTGCCCGAACGAGACCAGGCCGGTGTAGCCGATCAGGAGGTTGAGCGACATTGCCAGCAGCCCGTACGCCATCGCGAACATGATGAAGTCGCGGATCGCCGACGACGCGCCGAGCAGCGGGACGAGCAGCAGGGCGACGAGGCCGAGGGCCGCCAGTCCGAGATCGCGCCATCGCCTGGTCATGTAACGCCCTACCGGTGGGGACGGCCGAACAGGCCGCTCGGCTTGAAGATCAGCACCAGCGCCATGAACAGGAACATCACACCGTCGACAAACAGGGGGAAGCCGATGCTGCCGAAGGAGCGCGTGAAGCCGATCAGCAGGGCCGCCACGAAGGCGCCGACGATCGATCCCATGCCGCCGATCACCGTGACGATGAAGGATTCGATCAGGATCGAGAAGCCCATGCCGGGAGTCAGCGACCGCACAGGGGCAGCCAGCGCCCCGGCGGCGCCGGCGAGCGCGCTGCCGATGCCGAACACGGCGGCGTAATAGAGGTTCACGCGGATGCCGAGCGCCGACACCATCGGCCCGTTGACGGCGGCGGCGCGCACCACCTTGCCGAAGCGGGTGCGCTCGATGACCAGCCACAGCACCAGCCCGATCACCATCGCCGCGCCGATCATGAAGAGGTAGAAGGGCGGGATGACGCCGCCCATGAAGCGCAGTGGCGGCAGCCGGAACTCGGCCGGCATGCCCATCGACAGCCCGCTCGGCCCCCAAATGATCTTGACCAGGTCGTCGCAGATCAGGATCACGGCGTAGCAGACCAAGAGCTGCATCAGAACGTTCGAGCCGTAGACCTTGCTCATCAGCAGCCGCTCGAACGCCACGCCGAGCAGGCCGACGGCCAGCGCCGCGCCGATCACCGCCACGAAATAGTTGCCGCTGGCCTGGTACAACGTCAGCGCAACGTAGGCGCCGACCATATAAAGCGAGCCGTGCGCAAAATTGGTGACGTTGAGCACGCCGAAGATCAGCGTCACGCCCGACGCGAGCAGGAACAGCAGCATGCCGATGATCAAGCCGCTGGTGAGCTGGGTCACGACACACGACCCAGTCCCCAGGCAACGCATCAACGCTTCGAGATCCACGTGCTGTCCTACCCCGTCAAGCGCTGCCGCTGGCCATCATCTCCAGTCCGACGGACTCAGCCGTAGCCCTGCTTTTTCTTCCACTCTTTCTCCAGCTCGAGGATGGGTCCCCACGACGAGGTCTGGAAGTCTTTGACGTAGGGGTCCTTCGACTGAGACAGGCCGTAGCCGATGATGTAGTGGGTGATGGTGTTGTCGTCGCCGCGCATGGTGATCGTGCCGTCGGCGCCCCACGGCGACTTGATCTTCATGCCCTTGAGCGCCGCCGCGAGCTTCTTGCCGTCGGTGTCGCCGTTGGTGGCCTTGAGCGCCTCGACCAGGAAGGTGGCGGCCGTCGCGTTCTCCCACGACCAGTTGGTCGGCTTGTGCTTGTAGTTCTTCACATAGGCCTGGTACCAGTCCTCGTTCTCCTTGGTCGGCGGCACCGTGCGATTGTAGCGGCCGCCGGAGTAGACGCCGGACGGGAACTGCTTGACCTCGTCGACCACTCCGTAGTCGCCGAGATTGACCATGAACGAGGCCATCTTGTCGAACAGGCCGTAGAGATTGCCCTGATCGATGAAAGCCGAGAGGTCGCCGCCCCACAGCGCCGAGTACATGGCATCGGCCTTGGAATTCAGTACCTTGGTCACGACCTCGGTGTAATCGGGCTGGAACAGCTTGGGCCAGCTCTCGTCGACCACCTGGATAGAGGGCTCGAAATGCTTGGCATATTCCATGAACTCGGCGGTGTTGGAGCGGCCATAGGCATAGTCCGGCGAACAGGTGACCCAACGCTTCAAGTTCTTAGCCTTGGCGATTTTGGCGGCATAGTCGCCACCGCCGATGGCGTCGTGGATACCCTGGCGGGCGGTGCGGAACGCCGTCGGCACGTGCAGCTTCGGATCGGCCGTCAGGGAGGAAGTCTCGGAATTGGTGTGCAGGCAAAGCACGCCGATCTCGCGGATCACCTCGTGGACGGCGAAGGCGCCGCTTGACGCCTCCGCATCGAGGATAATTTGGCACTTATCGTTGTTGATGAGGTCGCGCGTCACCTTTGCGGCTTCCTGCGGTGCGCCCTTGGAATCGCGCACCACCAGCTCGATCTTGCGGCCGTTGATGCCGCCCGCCTCGTTGAGCGGATCGAACACCGAGCGCATGCCGCCGACGCTGGTCTGGCCGACCAGGGCGACACGGCCCGACTGAATGGTCGGCACGCCGATCTTGATGGTGCCGCTCTGGCCCGTCACGATCGCCGGCATGCCGACGACGCCCGCGGCCGCCGTGGCGCCGGCGGCCTTCAGCACGCGACGACGACCGACCGGCCGCGACTTGAATGCTGTCATGCGTTCCTCCCGCTGGTCGCGCCTGCGAGCGCGCGACGACATTTCCACACTGATCCGGATCTGCGACCGGTTGGTGGGAAGTCTATGGACAACGGTTCAGCGAGGTCAAATGAACCCGGGGCATGACGTTCGCACCTCGATAATCTGCCAGGTCGAGGCCGGGCCACTGGGCGACCTTCGGCTGCGCGAGCCGCCCATTGCATCATGAACGCCATTCATACTGTACGGCCTGCGCAGAAGGGCAAATCCCTCGTCGGCCGCCACCTGCGCATGTCGAGAACTTCAATGCTGCGCCTGCATGGGCAGGCAGACCATCGGGATCAGCGTGCGAAGACTGCCGTCACGCATCAATCGCCAGTCGAGGCCCTGGGGCCAATCGATACGCTGCTGTGTTTCGGCGACATCATCTACGAGTATCGCTTCTCGAGCGCGGTGATCGGCTGGCTGCGCGAACTCGACGTGCTCACCATCCCGGGCAATTGGGGTCGGCGCGATACCACCAAGGACCCGACTCGTGATTTGGTCCTGCAACGTGAATATGTCCTCGAGATTACCCTCGAAGCGGTCCGCCCACAGGTGCGCGCCGCTTGCAGCCTCGATGAGCTGGCCGTGATGCGGACTCGGTTACCGGCCTTGCGCACACTGCCTTCAAGCACATACCGAACGCCCGGCTCCCGGCCGACGTCCAGTGATTTTCTCTTGTAGGCAAAGCTCGAATTGCGCGCGACGACGAACAGCCCCTTGTTCCGGGCAGCGTACCGTCAGAACGTCACGTCTGCCCCCCAATCACGGACGTAAGGGTCCTTGTCTCCGGTCGCCTAGTCCGTTTCAATGATTGAACAGGTGCGGCCCGGCCGCCCCCCCGGCACTGCTCGCCAGTACGGCCGAGGTGATCGAATGAGGAACAGGCATTTGCGATGTCAGCACGCAAAGCCGGCGCGGTGACGACGACTTGGTTGACCGCGATCATCATCCAGTGGAACGCGACGGGTTGGTCGCCGAGCCTCGCTTTGTCTCCCGGCTCGGCGAGACGGAGCAGGCAAGACCGACGCCGAGCGAGGGCGAGGAGAGAGAGGCAAGGGGGCGAGAGCTGCGCGCCGCACAGGACCTCGCCCGACGGCGCCGTCGTCAAACCATTCTGGCAAGCGCGGCAGCCGTCATCATCCTGGCACTCGGCGGCACGGCAACGTGGATGTTCCGCGAGCTGGCGACTACGCGTGGAGGCCAGGTCGCGCAGCTTGAGTACGAGAACAGCGTCCTTTCACGATTGCTCCGCCAGGAGTACCAGCAGCGCTTCGATGCCGCGAAAGTGCCTCCGGCACGCCAGGAAATGGTCACGCAAAGCGTCAGGAAAATCCTGGGCAATCGCGCCCGGTATGAGCGCATCACAAAGTCGACGACGATGCCCTGGTACTTCCTTGCGATAATTCATGGCCTGGAAGCTGACTTCAGGTTCGACTCTCATTTGCATAACGGGGATCCGTTGACCAGCCGCACGGTCCGGGTGCCGGCTGGACGACCAACTCGGGGCACGCCGCCGTTCAGCTGGGAAGAGAGTGCGATGGATGCCATCGCAGTCAATCGTTACGACAAGTGGAACGATTGGAGCATTGCCGGGATGCTTGTCGTTTGGGAACGCTATAACGGCCTTGGATATCGGCATTATGGCGTCAATTCGCCGTATGTCTGGGCGTGCACCGACCTTTATGCAAAAGGTCGCTATGTTGCCGACGGCCGGTTCGATGCGAATGCCGAATCCAGGCAATGCGGCGCAGTGGCAATGCTCAAGGGACTGATCGCGACCGGCTCGGTATCGCCGCCGGCGGGTCCGAAATAGGCTACTGCGGTGCTGGGGAACAGCGTGAGCTGATCGCCAGGTGTCATGCCATGTGGGCCCCGGTTTCACTATCGATCAGCTGTCCGGTGATACGCACGCGACTGCCGCCTTGCGGACGCTGCCTTCCAATACGTAGCGCACACCGAGTTCACGGCCGACCTTCTTGATGTCGACAGCTTTGCCCTTGTAGGTGAAGCTCGAATTGCGGGCGATGACGAATAGCGACTTGAAGCGCGACAGTGCAGTTATGATGTCTTCAACGAGTCCGTCGACAAAGTACTCCTGCTCAGGGTCGCCACTCATGTTCTGAAACGGCAACACCGCAATCGACGACTTGTCAGGTAGCGCAAGTGGCACATCGACAGCCTGTGCCATGGTACCGAGTGACGGTATGGAGATCGCGGCAGCCTTGATCGTCCAGTCGGCTGCGCAGCCGATCGGTGCGCTCGCCCCACCCTGGTACTACAGCACCGACGCCGGCCACTTCGATCGCGAGCTCGGCATGGAAAGCATCGTGTGCGGTCCCGGCGGGTGTTACAACACCATGCCCGACGATCGCGTCGACATCGCCGACTATCTCGACATGATCCGCATCTACCTATTGGCGATGCTCGACATCTGCGAGCTGGCCTAGTCGTGTTCAAGCGCAATGCATTCGAGGCTTTCGAATGCGCGGCTGCCTTGCTTCACCATCCTTGACCCCCCGGTGCGTACGCCGTAGCGTTTCGGCAAAATCCAACGTGGACGCACTGGCGCAAGGCGACGTCCGGTGCGGGAGGGACGCAATGACGAGGCTGCTCTCAGGAACGGCGTTCGCGCGTCGTCGACGCGGGCAGTCCCTGCTTCCGATCGATCTGCACCCAACCGTGGCTGGGCCGCGTGACAGCGCCACCCTGCTTCGCACCTGACCGTCAATGGAGACCATCATGCTGCGCAAGCTGACGGAGGCCCAGGTCGAAACTTATCGCCGCGACGGATACTTGTGTCCGGTCCCGGCCTTCAGCGCCGAACACGTCGCGCTCTGCCGCGAGCGGCTCGACGCAATCATGGCGGCAGAGGGCGGCGTGCTGACGCGACGCACCAACCAGAAACCGCATCTGCTGTTTCCCTGGCTCTCCGACATGATCCGCGACCCGGCAATCGTCGATGCCGTGGAGGACATCCTCGGTCCGGACCTTCTGGTCTGGGGCTCGGGCTTCTTCCACAAACCCGCGCACGATCCCGCCTTCGTGTCCTGGCACCAGGATTCGACCTACTGGGGCCTGTCGTCGCCCGACGTGGTCACGGCCTGGGTCGCCTTTACGCCGTCGACGCCGCGGTCGGGCTGCATGCAGGTGGTGCCGGGCACGCATCTCGCCGACCAGATGCCGCACCGAGACACCTTCGCCGGCGACAATCTCCTGACCCGCGGGCAGGAAATTGCCGTCGAGGTCGATCGCGGCAAGGCCGTCGACATCGTGCTGCAGCCGGGCGAGATGTCTTTGCATCACGTCCGACTCGCGCACGGCTCCGAGCCGAATCGCGCCGATCACTCGCGCACCGGCTATGCCATTCGCTACATCCCGACCTACGTGCGCCAGGTCGTGGGCGAACGCGACAGCGCCACCCTCGTGCGCGGCGTCGACCGCTACGACCACTTCGAGGCCGAGCCGCGGCCGCGAGTCGACTTCGATCCTGAGGCGCTGGCTTTCCATTCCCGCATGGTCGAGCGCACCACGGGCATTCTCTACGCAGGTGCCAGCCAGCGCCGCGATCTCGGCGATGAAAAGTCGCTCGCTGGCCTCGGCTGAGGCCTGGCCAGCGACAAGAAAACGAAAAGAGGGAGGGAAGAAATGTTCAGCAGACGCAGGCTCGGCAAGGTGGCCGCAATCGGCGCTGCGGCGGTGGCCGCTCCGTCCGTTGCACGGGCGCAGACCGTGCACAAATGGAAAGTTCAATCGCTCTGGCAAGCCGGCACCATCAATCAGAAGGTGTTCGAGGACTTCGCGAAGCGGGTCAAGGAGGCGAGCGGCGGTCGGCTCGAGGTCGAGCCGCTGCCCGTCGGACAGATCGTTGCCTACAGCGAGACGCTTGACGCGATCACCAACGGCATTCTCGACGGCCATCACAGCGGCGGGCCGTATTTCTCCGGCAAGGAGCCGGCGCTGGCGCTGCTCGGCGACCTCAACGGCGGCTTCGAGAATCCGTACCAGATGCAGATGTGGTTCGAGTACGGGGGCGGGCTGGAACTGGCGCGCGATGTCTACAAGCGCTTCAACATCTACTATGTCGGCCCGGTGTGGTGGGGCGTCGAGTTCGATCCCGGCGAAGAAGCCGCTCCGTACCATCGCCGATTTCAAGGGCGTCAAGATGCGGGTGCCGGAGGGCCTCGGGGCCGAGATTTGGCGCCGAGCCGGCGCCGGCGTCGTCACCTTGCCGGGCAGCGAGGTCTATACGGCGCTGGATCGCGGCGTCATCGAGGCGACCGACTGGGGCACGCTCGGAATGAACAACGATCTCGGCTACCACAAGATCGCCAAGTACCCCCTCTATCCCGGCTTCCACTCCATGCCGGCGGCGGAGCTGGCGATCAACATGGCCAAGTGGAACGCGCTCAGCCCGGATCTCAAGGTGCTTTTCGAGATCGCGGTGCGCGATTTCGCCCGCGATATGGTGCAGCGCGTCGCCATGGAGGATCTCAAGGTGATGGAAGGCGCCAAGGCAGCCGGCGTCGAGCCGATCGACATCGGTCCGGCCGAGCGCCGCAAGTTCCGCGACCTGTCGCAGCAGGCCTGGGCTGACTGGGCGAAGAAGAGCCCGGCGGCCCAGAAGGTTTACGACAGCCAGATGGCCTACCTGAAGAAGATCGGGCTGCTCTGAGTGGAGCAGCCGCCCGACGCTCCGGCCACGGCGCTCACGCCGGTTGACCGGCTGAGCCTGTGGCTCGGGCGCACGCTCGCCTGGGTGTTCCTGATCGCCGTCGCGCTCACCGCCTGGGAAGTGCTGATGCGCTACGTCTTCAATAGCCCGACCATCTGGGTGCACGATCTGGTGATCGCGCTTTCGGCGCTCGCCTTCATCTTCGGCGGCGCCTACTCGCTGCAGCGCTCCGAGCACATCCGTATCTCCACCCTCTACGACCGCATGCCGCCATTGTGGCGCCGCGGTTGCGACCTGCTCAATGCGCTGGCGATCATCGTCTTCATGGCCGCCTTCGGTTGGGCGGCCTGCCGTCAGGCCCTGGTCGCGATCGAGCTCGGCGAGACCAGCGGCCGAGCCTGGGATGTGCCGATCCCCGTGGTTCTCAAGACGGCCTTGGCGGCCGGCGTCGTGCTGATGATCCTGCAGGCGATCGTCAATCTGAGACGCACCTGGCGGCGGGACCGCCCATGAGCGTCAACACGTGAGCATCGAATGGATCACCATCCTGATGTTCGGCAGCATGATCGTGATGCTGCTGCTCGGCCTGCCGCTCGCCTTCGTCACTGGCTTGATCGCGGCGGTGTTCGGCATGGCGCTGTTCGGGCCGAAGAGCATGCTGCTGATCTCCAGCCGCATCTACTCGTTCATGAACGAGTATGTGCTGGTCTCGGTGCCGATGTTCATCATGATGGCGTCGATCATGGAGCGATCGGGCGTTGCCAAGGATCTTTTCGACGCCATGCGGGTTTGGGCCGGGCGACTACCGGGCGGCCTCGCCATCCAGACCATGGTCGCCGCCACCATCATGGGCGCCATGACGGGCATCATCGGCGGCGAGATCGTGCTCCTGGGCCTGGTGGCGCTGCCGCAGATGCTGCGGCTCGGCTACGACCGCAAGCTCGCCATCGGCACGATCTGCGCCGGCGGCTCGCTTGGCACCATGATCCCGCCCTCGATCGTGCTGGTGATCTACGGGCTCACCGTGAACGTCTCGATCGGCGATCTGTTCGCGGCCAACGTGATCCCCGGCTTGATGATGTCGGGCATCTACATGCTCTACATCTTCATCCGTTGCCGCCTCGATCCAACGCTGGGGCCGTCGGCTCCGGAGCACGAGCGCAACATCCCGCTCGCCGAGAAGCTGCGCCTGCTGAAGGGACTGGTCCTGCCGGGAGTCGTGGCTGGCTCGGTGCTGGGCACCATATACACTGGCATTGCCTCGGTCACTGAGGCGGCTGGCATGGGCGTGGTCGGCACGCTGTTCGCCGCCCTGGTGCGCCGCGAGCTCAGCTGGTCGATGATCCGCGAGTCCCTGCTGCAGACCATGTCGGCCTGCGGCGTGCTGCTCTGGGTGTCGTTCGGCGCCACGGCGATGATCGGCGTCTACAACCTCGCCGGCGGGCCGTCCTTCGTGCGCACACTCATGATCGGGCTCGGCGTGGAGCCGATCGTCGTCATCCTGATCATGATGGCGATCCTGATCGTGCTCGGCTGCCTGATGGACTGGATCGGCATCTGCCTGCTCACCATGCCGATCTTCGTGCCGATCATCAAATCCCTCGGTTATGACCCGATCTGGTTCGGAGTGCTGTTCTGCATGAACATGCAGATCTCCTACCTGTCGCCGCCGTTCGGCCCGGCGGCGTTCTACCTGAAAGGCGTGGCGCCGCCCGAAATCTCGCTCGACGACATCTTCCGTGCGCTGTGGCCCTTCATGCTCATGCAGATCCTGGCGCTGCTGATCGTGCTGTTCTTCCCGGACGTCGCCCTCTGGCTGCCGTCGCTGAACTGAGGGGCCCATGCGTTTCCGTGCCGCGGTCCTGCACCAGATCGATGCGCCGCTCCGCGTGCAGGAGGTCGAGATGGCGGCGCTGCGGCCCGGTGATGTGCTGGTGCGTGTGCACGCCTCCGGCCTCTGCCACACCGACCTCGAGGTGATCCAGGGTTTGTTGGCCTACCCGCTGCCGATCGTGCTCGGGCACGAAGGTGCCGGCATCGTCGAGGCGGTCGGCAGCGACGTGGCCTCCGTCAAGCCGGGCGATCACGTGATCTGCTCGTGGAACCCGAGCTGCGGCCGTTGCTTCTATTGCGACCGCGACCAGCCGATCCTTTGCGAGCCCTTCACGCGGCATCAGCCGCAGGGCCATCTGCTCGATGGCGCTTCGCGGCTCAGCGTCGACGGCCGCAAGCTGCATCACTTCTCTGTCGTGTCCTCGCACGCGGAATACTGCGTAGTACCGGAAGCGGGGGCGGTCGTCGTGCCGAAGGAGATCCCGTTCGACCGTGCCTGCCTGATCGGTTGCGGCGTCATGACCGGCGTCGGCGGCGCGGCCCGCGTCGCGCGCATCGACGGCGGCAGCTCGGTGGCGGTGATCGGTTGTGGCGCGGTCGGCCTGAACGCCGTGCAAGGTGCGATGTTGCAGCGCGCCGACACCGTCATCGCGCTGGACCGCGATCCGGCGCGGCTGGCGATGGCGCGGGTTTTCGGCGCGACGCACACCGTCGATGCCGGCAGCAACGATTGTGTCGGACAGATCAAGGCACTGACCGGTGGACGGGGCGCCGACTACGTGATCGAGTGCGCTGGCCACGAGCAGGCCTTTCGTCTGTCGCCCGAGATCCTGCGGCCGGGCGGTCAGCTTGTCTGGCTCGGCAAGATCAATGTCGATCGCGACGTCGCCTTCCGTTGGGGCGCGCTGATGGGTGAGAAGCGGATCGTGCGTTCGAGCTATGGCGGCGCGCGCCCGCGCCGCGATTTTCCCTGGCTGTCGCGTCTTTACCTCGCCGGCGAGCTGAAGCTCGACGAGCTGATAACGCGGCGTCTTCGATTGGAGGAGATCAACGAGGGCTTTGCCGCCATGACCCGCGGCGAGATTGTGCGCGCCGTCATTGTCTTCTGATGCTCGGGTGCCGACTAGCGGCGGCAACTTCTGCTTGCGTCATCTATTCGGCAGCGAACGCAGCCGGATGCCTCGAACCTCAATTCAGTTCGGGAACAGGAAGGACAAATCGGCGAGGCAGGTAATGCGATCGATCCCACACCCGAGGCCCTAGCCTTGAGCAATAAGTCTGCTGTGGCGGAGCTTGGCTTGGGATTGGACAGACGGCCTCGGATGGCTTACCCGATTGTCCTCAATCGGCTGTTTTAGACCCTCTGGCCGCAAAACATTCATGGTCTTGGCGGACGCCGCGTTACCCTCAATGCGGGAAGCGCTCTCCTCCAGTTCGTCGGCATGTCGGTCAAGACATTCTCGATCAGATTCTTGGCTTAAGGTCGGAGAAAGGCGGCGGGAGCGCCGCGCAAGGTCCAGCAGGCCGTCAACCTGCTTTAGCAATGTTTCCTTGGATTCAATCATGGCGCTTGGCCTCCCTCAGGAGGCAACGCGCGCGAACAGAACTGGTTCCGCCAGCCGTCGATAGCGTCGCCTTCCATGCGGGGGCTGGGTCTTTATTCCCCTTGCCTCTGTTCAACCGCACGCCTCTCGGGCGTGATGGGCCGCAGGCTGCCGCTTCCACATCCAGCCGGACCGCCTTTTCATCCCCTTCATCTGCGAAACGACTGACCCCGTTTACCTATCTGCGGCCCGAACGAACTCGGACCAGGGAGCATCGTCGACAGGTACGTTGCGAACAATTTTGCCCCGAGGGGCCCCTTGTGAGGCCAAAGCAAAAGGCGCAGCTTCTCTCCATCGTCGGCTCGTTATCTGAGCGTCGGCGGCTGAGAGACAGCGGCATCTGACTAAGAATGCCCGCGCTCCCGCTCACTGTGTGAGGGAGGGGGCGATGCGAACAGCGCACGAATGCCTTTTGAAGGCCGATAATTGCGAACGCAGCGCGAGAGCCTGCGCGGACCCCATTGATCGGGGAATGATGCTTGTGACAGCGCAGCACTGGCTCAACTTGGCGAAGGCTGCCGAGCTAGCCGAGATGCGCCCGCACACCTGGAGCAGCGAAGTGGCAAGGACATCCCGACGGTCGCGCCCAGAGTTGCCAAAATTAAACTGAGACAGTGGCGGTTAACTGACCACCTCTGGATTAGCACCAACTCTAAGGGCCCGCCCCTTTGCCCGCGCGGCTACTACCCAACAAAAAATGCCAGCGTAATCGTTTCCAGCGCAGCCACGGCAAGAAGACCAATGGTTGCCAGTGCGAACACTTGAGACATGGTTCTCCTCCCTGCACGCGTCATACGGCGGCGCGGTTCCTCGGCCGACTTTTTTTCATTGGAAGGGGGATCGAGCCCGAAAAGCTAGCACACGATGCCGGGCACGCGCGCCGGACGCACAAGCACAAGATGTCTATTGACCCGATAAGGACACAGGCGACTTGCGCACAGAGCCCCGTTGTCGACGGCCATCGACCTTACGGCCGGGCGGCTCGCCGGCCGCCAGCTTTCCCGAGTTTCCCATGCGCCATCAGCGCAGAGCGGTGGTGAGCCTGGCAATATGAGGCCGCTTCACGGACCGAAGCGTCCGTCGATTGCCGCAAGAAGGTATCGGCACGATCAGGAAGTCCATCGCGCCGATGCCGGTCGAATGGTTGTGGAGAAAGGCCTTCCAAGTCTGCGACCGCCCTCGTCCACCTCTTGGCCTGTACTTGGCGACCGTCGACGGACCTCGATCCCACTCGCCGTGGATGCGCGGCGCACCCCACAGCCCGTTGGCCAGGCCTATCTCCCGGATCAGGCGCCGGATCTCCCCCGGGGGTCTCCTCGGCCGACCGCCGCGACGGAAACAGCCGGTAAAGCCAGACGAAAGGTAGTCGATCGGCAACCACCAATTTCTGGCTTGAGGGATAGCGACGGCGCAGCACGTTCGGTGAGGACAAGTGTCCTAACTTGACCTGCTGAGAAACAGTCGGAGCGCGTCGGCCCAAATGGCTCGCACTTCGTCTGAAACCGAAAGCCAATGACCGCCGCCCCTCAAACTCAACGGTTAAGGGGTCGCGGTTTGCTCTACGACCTTACGTAATTCCGCTACGTCCTTCAGTCTAAAGGTCTTGGGGACCGACAATCTAGCCATTGCGCCTCTCCGCCACGATACCCGTTTGCACGGTTGATCATTTGTCGGCTTCGACGTCTCATGACCCATCGTGACTCACGGTCAGCGCACCGTTGGCAGACAATCATTGTATGCGGCGGCGACTGAGCGGACCTGCGCGCCTAAACTTGAGGTCGGAAGTTCGAATTCTCTCGCGGACGCCAAGATCTGCCTCGGCGCGCTACGCCGGCAGCTTGTCTCCGTCCGGTGGCGCCGCCACCTCGAACGCGTTGACCACGCCGCACAGCATTGCGTAGTAGTGCACGCTAGCGGTCAGCTCGACGAGCCACTTCGTATCGTGTTTTTCGTGGAGGGCATCGAACGCGGCCTGTTCCGCGCGATTCGTGCGCATGAGCTGACGGATGTACGTCACGATCGCGGTCTCTTCAGCCGGAAACCTCGGCTCCTCCGCCTTCGCGCGCAGCAGATTGATCGCCTCTTCATGTAGGCCGTTGCGGCGTGCGGCCGCCACCTGCGCCGCCCACGCGTACGCGGCTTCACGCTCGCGCACGGCGGCGAGAATGCCAATGGAGCGCAGCCTGCTTTCGACGACGCTTTCGTCGCGGAAGAAGGGCACGATTGTCATGGGCAGAGTGCCGTACCAGTTCTCATCCTTGACCTCTACGGCACGCCAGATCCACGCCTGACCGCGACGTCACCAGTGGCGGCTCGGGAACGGGACGCGACTGGTACGTCTGCTGGTGGCCGAGCGCTGTCACGTCGCAATCTGCGACGTCTCGATGCCACGGCGGCGGAGACACGGCGACAGTGCGAAGCTACGGGGCTGCCGCAAGGCCTGCGCGTCGCCTCGCATCTCGCCGACATGTCCAACGAAGCTGACGTGATGTGCTTTCGCGACGAAGCTGCAAACCAGCACGCGAACGGCGGTTCCGTGCCTTCAGACTTTTGCGTATTCCAGGCGGTATCTCGGCGATGCCCTGGTCCCTCGCGCTGGAAACGGTGATGCAGTAGCCTATCGTGTCGCTTGGATCAAAAATCTCCATCAGGTCGCGGGGGCACGCTTGACCGACGGACATCAAACGGAGGACACCATGGCCGCGCAGACGCTGTTCGACAAGATTTGGGATGCCCACGTCGTCGCCGATCTCGGTAGTGGCATGGCCCTGCTCGCCATCGACCGCCATATCATGCACGACTTGGGCGGTGGGCGCGGCCTAAAGCAGCTTCGGGAATCCGGACGGAAGGTGCGCAATCCGGAGATGGTGTTCGCCACGCCGGATCATGCCGTTTCGAGCGAACCCGGACGCACTTCGGAGACGACCGAGCTCAGCAGCGGCTATCTGAAGCTGCTGCGCGAGGAGACCGCGCGTCATGGCATCCGGTTGTTCGACCTCGGCGAGCCCGGCCAGGGCATCGTCCATGTCGTCGGGCCGGAGATGGGCCTGTCGCTTCCAGGCAGCACGGTGGTATGCGGCGACAGCCACACCTGCACGCATGGCGCGCTGGGCGCCATGGCATGGGGCATCGGCTCCTCCGAATTGCTTCATGTCCTGGCCACGCAGACGCTGCCGCAAACCAGGCCCAAGCGCATGCGCGTCACCTTCACCGGCACGCTGCCCGAGGGAGTGCAGTCCAAGGACATCATGCTGTACCTGATCGGCCGCCTGGGCGCCGCCGCCGGCGCGGGCTCGGCCGTGGAGTTCGCCGGACCCACGATCCGCAGCCTGTCGATGGAAGCGCGGCTCAGCCTGTGCAACCTGTCGATCGAGATGGGCGCGCGCTTCGGCATGATCGCGCCGGACGACACGACGCTGGAGTACCTGGCCGGCCGGGAGTTTGCGCCCAAGGGTGCGCTGTGGGACCAGGCCGTCGCGCACTGGCGGACCCTGCCCTCGGACTATGGCTGCGTATTCGACCGCGAGGAGAGCGTCGACATCGGCGCCATCGCCCCGCAGATCACCTGGGGCACCAGCCCGCAGGACGTGGTCGGGATCGACGGCACGATCCCCGACCCGACCGCCGCCAGCGGTGCGTCGCGGCGCTTCGAGATGGAGACGGCGCTCGGCTACATGGGGCTGGAGCCGCTGAAGCCGATCGCCGGCACGCCGATCGACCGCGTCTTCATCGGATCCTGCACCAACAGCCGCATCGAGGATCTGCGCCAGGCGGCGGCCATCGCCCGCGGCCGGCGTGTCGATGCGCGCGTGACGGCCTGGGTGGTGCCCGGATCCTACAGCGTCATGAAGGCCGCCGAGGCCGAAGGACTCGACTCGGTGTTCCGGGCGGCCGGCTTCGACTGGCGCGAGCCAGGCTGCGCGCAATGCGCCGCAGCCAACGGCGAGGTCGTGGCGCCCGGCAAGCGGATCGTTTCGACCTCGAACCGCAACTTCGTAGGCCGCCAGGGGCCCGGCGCGCGCACCCACCTCGCCAGCCCGGCGATGGCGGCCGCGTCGGCGATCGCCGGCAGCATCGCCGACCCACGCCGTCTGGCCTGACCGGGAGGATCCGCGATGGAAACCTTTACTGTACTGTCCGGTGTTGCCGCCCCGCTGGCGCGAGAGAACGTCGACACCGATCTGATCATCCCCATCCCGCGCCTGGTGACGCTTGCCACTGTCGATCTCGGCAAGTGGGCGTTCGAGGCCATCCGCTATCATAAGGATGGTTCCGAAAACCCCGACTTCGTCCTCAACCAGCCGCGCTATCGCGGGGCTCCGATCCTGATCGCCGGGCGCAACTTCGGCTGCGGCAGCTCGCGCGAGGGCGCGGTCGTGGCCATCCGCCGCCTGGGAATCCGCTGCGTGATCGCGCCGAGCTTCGGCGACATCTTCTTCAACAACTGCTTCCAGAACAGCGTTCTGCCGATCGCCCTGCCGCAGGAGGAGATCGACCGGCTCATGGAGGAAGCGCGGTCCTGCATGTCCGGCGCCGCTTTCGCGGTCGATCTCGAAGCGCGTGAGATCCGCACGCCAGGCCAGCGCACGGTGGCGTTCGACGTCGATCCGAACCGGCGCCAGGGTTTGCTGAAAGGGCTCGACCCGATCGACACGACCTTGATGCGGGACAGCGAGATTGCCGCCTTCCAGGACCGTGACCGCAAGGCACGTCCCTGGATCTACGGTTGAACGCCGCCATGTCGCCGGAGACTGAGCGCGCCGACACTGCGCCACCGATCATCGAAGTGCGTGGCCTGCGCAAATGGTACCCGGTGCGGCGCGGCTTCTTCGCTTCGCTCGTCGGGGCCGGCGAAGCCAGGCACCTGAAGGCCGTCGACGGCGTCGACTTCGCCATCCGGCCGGGCGAGGTCCTCGGGCTGGCAGGCGAGAGCGGCTGCGGCAAGTCGACCACCGGCATGACGGTCGTGAAGCTGCATGCGCCGTCGGGCGGGTCGATCGTCTTCGACGGCGAAGACCTGGCAGCGATCAGCGGTCGACAACGGCTGAAGCGCTTCCGGCGCGGGGCCCAGATCGTCTTTCAGAATCCCTACGAATCGCTTAACCCGCGCTTCAGCGTCTACCAGAGCGTGCTCGAGCCGATCGCCATCCACCTGCCGGCGGACCCGTCAAGCCACGCGGCGATGGTGCATCGCGCGCTGGAGCGCGCCGGACTGTTGCCGGTGAAGAACTTCATCAGCCGCTATCCGCACGAGTTGAGCGGTGGCCAGCTGCAGCGTGTCGCCATCGCGCGGGCCATCGCGGTCGAGCCGCGCTTCCTGGTCGCCGACGAGCCGGTGTCGATGCTGGATGTGTCGGTGCGGGCCGGTATCCTCAACCTGTTCAGGAAATTCGCCAGCGAGCTCGACATGGGGATCCTCTACATTTCCCATGACCTGTCGACGATGCGCCACATCTGCACACGCATCGCCATCATGTATCTCGGCCGCATCGTCGAGATCGGGCCGACGGCGCAGATCCTCGACGATCCCCAGCATCCCTATGCGCAGGCCCTGATTGCGGCAGCGCCGGTGATGCGCCGCGGCGCACGGCAGCGCATCCATCTCGAGGGCGCCGTGCCGAATCCGATCGACCTGCCATCGGGTTGCCGGTTCAATCCGCGCTGCAGCCGGGCCTTCGCGCTCTGCCGCACGCAGGAGCCCTTGCTCGAACCAGCTGGCGGCAGGCGACAGGCCGCCTGCCACCTCGTGACTCAACCATAAAGAAGGACGGGAAGGATGACGCACGACCTCGAAGAAGTGGAAACAGCGGGCGGATTGGAGATCGACCGCCGCACGTTCCTGAAGCTCGCGGCTTTCAGCGGCGGCGTCGCCTTCGTCGGCGCCCTGCCGGCCTCGGCCCAGGCGACAGGCGCCGACAAGATCGAATTCGTCGATCCGAAGTACCGCAATTTCTACAACGAGAAGGACGGCTACTTCCTGCGCGACCAAGGATGGGTTGACGAGACGTTGCGCCGCGTCGTCTGGCCAAAGGACAACGAGAAGGTGCCGGAGTTCACCGTCCTGACGCAGACGTCGACGCCGGACTGGGGCGACGCGTTTCGCAAGTGGGGCGCCGACGCCGAGAAGCTCGGCATCAAGTACAATGTGGTGAACGTCTCCCAGGCGCGATACCTCGAGGCCATCCTGAGCCATCGCCATGGCGACGTGGAGATCCACAACGCGGTGCCGCGAATCGAGCGCCTCGACCCGTCGGAGTGGATCGTTTCGCGGGCCTACGGGCTCGATCGCCGGAACTATGGCGAGTGGGCCAACAGCGCCTACGACGAAGCGGTCGAAGCCCAGGGACGCTCGCCCGATCGCGACGAGCGCCGCAAGCACATCATGCGCGCCCAGGAAGTGCTGGCCGACGACCTCTACATAACGCAGTTCGCCTGGGGCCCCAGCATCCTGCAGGCCTACAACAGCGGGGCGTGGGCCGATGTCCAGCAGGCCACCGGGTTCGGCATCGCCGATTTCAACATCTACCTGACCTATCTCAATGCCCGGCCGAAGACCAGTCGCAAGCGAGCCATCGTCGGCATCACGGCCGACGATCGGTCGATCAACATCATCAGCGCCGGCAATCGCTACCGCGCCATCGGCCGCATGATCTATGATCGGCTGGCGTTCCTCGACGCCAATCTCAACGTCGTTCCATGGGCGGCGGAAAAATGGAAGCTGGTCGACCCACGAACCTGGGACATCACCCTGCGCGCCGGCATGGAGTTCCACGACGGCAAGCCCGTCACCGTGCACGACCTCAAGTTCACGCTCGACTTCCTGATCAAGTACGATCGCGGTTTCTTCTGGACGGCAAACAGCTTCATCGAGAGCGTCGAGATCACCGACGAGCCCGGGCGCGTGGTGCGGGTGCGGTTCAAGCAGCCCTACGCCGAGTTCGAGACCTACTTCCTTGTTCTCAACGTCATTTTTCCCCAGCACATCTGGGAGCGGATGGCGAAAGACCAGAACCTGAAGGACGGCGAGGATGCCAGGCGGCTGCTGGTAGAGCCCAAGGACCAGATCGGCAGCGGCCCGTTCAAGTTCGGTCGCTACCGCAAAGACACGGAGATGCAGCTCATCGCCAACAAGAAGCACTTCGCCGCGCCCAAGCTCGACGAGGTGGTGATGGTGGTGGTGCCCTCGGTCGATGGCCTGCTGGGGCGCTTGCAGGCGGGCGAGATCGACTTCATGGACGGCGTGTGGCTGAAGCCTTCGCAGGCCAAGTCGCTGCAGGGCTTGGCGCACGTCACCGTGACCCAGGTCAAGGACATCAACTGGCTGCACGGCGTGACGCGGATCTCCTGGCTGCCCTTCCGCGACTACGAATTCCGTCGCGCGTGGCACCACACGTTCGACCGCAAGTTCCTGGTCGACGTGGTCTGGGAAGGAGCCGGCCGCCTGCCGACCGGCAACACGTTCCTGGTCGACGCGAACCCCTGGAACAATCCCAAGCTGCCGCCGGTACCGGAATTCGATCTCGAGAAGGCGCGTCAGATCCTGAAGGACGCCGGCTACCGCTGGGCGCCCGACGGCCGGCTGATGTACCCGCCACCCAGCGACGAGAAGTGGAAGGAACGCTGCCGCCAGGTCGTGAAGTCGGGCGCCGGCTACACGTGGCGCGGCATGAAGATGATCGAGGGCTGAGCCAGCAACAACGATCGGAGCGGGCACCCGTCAGATGGGCATACCTCCGCCGTTTTTGCGGGGAGGCAGATAAGTTCGCGGCGTGCGCCCGCTCTATTCCGCCGCTTGCTTGGTCTGCTGCCGGAAAGCCGTGCGATAGCGGTCCCATTCGTCGGCGCCGCTGCGTCGGAAGCCCTCGGCCGGTGTGAGGTCGAGTTCGGGCTTGGGCTGCCGGCCGGTGCTCATCAATTCGGCGAGAGCCCGTTCGGCGGCGCCCAGCATGGCGCGAGTCACAACGCCGGGAATGATCGACAACCGGTAGCCCATGCGCTCGGCTTCCGGCAGCGTCACCTCCGGCGTCTTGCCGCGCCACACCATGTTCAGCAGGCATGGTCCCCTGACCAGTCGCGGCACCGCCGCGACTTCCTCCATGGACTGCGGCGCCTCGACAAAGGCCATGTCCGCGCCGGCCGCAAGTGCGGCGTTCGCCCGGGCGATCGCCTCGTCGAAACCGAGTACCGCCCGCGAATCGGTCCGGGCGATGATCAGGAAGTCCTGACTTTTCTTCGCGCTGGCGGCCGCCCGGATCTTCGCGACATAGTCGTCGCGGGCGATGATCTCTTTGTCTTCGAGATGCCCGCACTTCTTGGGAAAACCCTGATCCTCGATGTGCATGCCGGCGACGCCGAGCTTCTCGTATTCGCGCACGGTACGGATCACGTTCAACTCGTTGCCGTATCCGGTATCGGCATCGGCGATCACCGGGACATCGACGGACGCCGCGATGCGGCCAGCGTTGGCGGCCATCTCGCTCATGGTGACCAGACCATAGTCGGGGTAGCCCAGCGTCGCCGCTGTCCCCGCGCCGGTCATGTAGACGGCGGAAAAGCCGGCACGCTCGATGGCACGGGCGCTGACGCAGTCGTAGGCGCCCGGCGCCGCCAGCATGGCGGGCTGGGCCAGCAGGGCGCGCAGCTTGTTGGTTACAGTCATCGAAGGATCCTCCTCGCGGTCGGATAGTGACGGGACGACGGGACGGGCAACGCGTTCAGGCAGCGACCGCACCAGCCTGCCATGTTTCGGCAAGACGGGCACGCTCACGGAATTCCGCTGCGCGCGCACTGTAGTGGCAGGCCGCCGCATGTCCTTCACCGACGCCGGACAACGCAGGCTCCTCGCGGCGGCAAAGGTCGGTCGCGAACGGGCAACGCTCGGCAAAGCGGCACCCCGGCGGCGTCGCTTGCAGGGAGGGCGGGGCCCCGGGGATCGAGACCAATGCCCTGGCCTGGTCGGCCAGATCGGGGAAGGCGTTGCACAGGCCCATCGTGTAGGGGTGGAAGGGGCGCTCGAAGACATCGTGGGCGCCATGTTCGACCAGCTTGCCGGCGTACATCACCGCGATGCGATCGCAGTTCTCCGCGACGACCGCCATGTCGTGGGTGATCAGCAGCATGGTCTTCTTCAGGCGCGTGTGGATCTGCTTGATACGGTGCAGGATCTGGTCCTGCACGATCACGTCGAGGCCGGTCGTCGGCTCGTCGGCAACCACCACGTCGGGATTGAGCACCATGGCCATGGCGATCATCGCCCGCTGGCGCATGCCGCCGGAGAACTGGTGCGGATAATCGGCCAGGCGGCTCCGCTCCAGCCCGACCAGCGCAAACATTTCGTCGATGCGCTCGCGCTTGCGCGCCGCCGGCCAGTCGACATGCGCGTCGATCGCCTCGGCAATCTGCTGCTCCACCGTAAAGACCGGGTCGAAGCCGTTCATGGCGCTCTGCGGGATCAGGGCGATCGCCTGCCAGCGCAGCCGGTTCATCTCCGAGACCGACAGGCCGACGATGTTGCGCCCGCGATACAGGATCTCGCCCGACATGACCCGCCCGTTGGTTGGCAGAATGCCGAGAATGGCCTTGGCAATCGTCGACTTGCCGCAGCCCGACTCGCCGACCAGCCCGAGATACTCGCCTTCGCCGATCGACAGCGATACCTTGTCCACGGCGAGCGCGGCGCCATTGCCCAGCGCGTAGCCGACACACAGGTCGCGAAGCTCCAGCACGCCCACAATCAGGTCTCCCTCAGCCGCGGATTGAGCAGCTCCTCGTAGGCCCGCGTCACCATGAAGACGGAGATCACGAAGAGCGACAGCGCCACGCCGGGCGGAATCACCCACCACCAAGCCGAGCGCATGGCGCCCGCCCGGAAGGCCTGGTTCAGCATGCTGCCCCAGCTGACGACGTTGGGATCGCCGAAACCGAGGAAGCTCAGCGCCGCCTCCAGCATCACGCCGCCCTGCACGCCGATCGCCATGTAGAGGAAGCTGAGCGGCAGCACGTTGGGCGCTATGTGCACGAACAGGATCCGCCACTCGCTGGCGCCGGCCGCGCGCGCTGCCCACACGAACGGGCGTGTCTTGAGCGTCAGGACCTGGGCGCGGATCACGCGGGACGTGGTGCGCCACAGGAAGAGAGTGACCAGCAGGATCACCAGCGGCAGGCTGGGTCCGGCAACCGATATGACGATCAGCGCGAAGGGCAGGAACGGAATGCCGAAGGCGACGTCGGTGAACCGCATGATCGCCTCGTCGACCTTGCCGCCGAAATAGCCCGAGACCAGCCCGATCATCGTCCCCAGAAGGACGCTGCCGACGGCCGAGATCACGCCGACCAGCAGGGCGACGCGCGTGCCGTACAGCAGCTGTGACAGCACATCGCTGCCCTGGTTGGTGGTCCCGAGCAGGGCCACGCTGCCTGGCGGCACCAGTCGCGCGACGCGCCCCTGGGCCGTCTGCACGACCTCGAACGGCCCGTACGGGGAGATCAGCGGCCCGATCAGGGCAACAATGACGAACACGGCGAGCAGGAAAAGTCCGAAGGCGCCGGTGGGGTAGCGGACAACGACCCGCAGCGTGTGCGCCAAGGTGCCGAGGACGCTGCGGCCACCGGTTCCGCCCGGCTCGGCAACTGTGTGCGATGATGTCATGGGGCGCGCCTCCTCAGCTCAAGGCGACGCGCGGGTCGATGAAGGCATAGAGCACATCAGCCACGAAATTGAACACCAGGATGATCAGCGCCATCACGAAGAAACACGCCTGGGCAACCGGGTAGTCGAGGTCGTTGAGCGCCGTGACCAATTCGCGGCCGACCCCCGGCCAGGCGAAGATGATCTCGAGCAGAACCTGCCCCTGGAACAGGAATCCCATCATGACGGCAACATCTGTCACGAGAGGCAGCAGCGCATTGCGCGTGGCATGCATCACGATCCGGCGCTCCGGCAGCCCCTTGGCGCGGAGGATGTCGAGGAAATCGCTGCCTTTCACCTCCAGCATGGTGCTGCGCAGCAACAACGCCGGGCTGGTGATCTCGCGCGTCATGAGCACCAGGCAGGGCAGGACCAGATGGTGCAGGAAATCGACGGAAAAGACGGTCTCGAGGAAGCTGTCGCCGTGGCCACCGATCGACACCATGCCACCCGGCGGAAACCAGCCGAGGGTGTAGGAGAATATCATCAGCACGATGATGCCCACGAAGAAGGAGGGCACCGAGCGCAAGGCGAGCAGGCTGATCACGACGGCGCCTTCGCGGCGCGAGCCGCGCCGCCAACCCAGCCACGATCCGAGCAGCGCGCCCAACACGACGCTCAGCACCACCGCCGGCACGATCATGGCCGCCGTGTGCAGCAGCTTCTCGACCACGATGTCGCGCACCGGCGTCATCTGGAAGAAGGAGGTGCCGAAGTTGAAGGTCAGCATGTTCCACATGTAGCGGACGTACTGCAGCCACAACGGAGCATCGAGACCCCACAGCTGCTTCTGGCGGCGGATCATCTCCTCGGAGAAGTTGCTGTCGATGAACACCGACAGCGGGTTACCGGGCAGCAGCTTGAACATGACGAACAGGATCGTCAGAACGGCGACGGTCACGAACAACAAGAGCACCAACCGCCGCAGCAGGTACCAATGCAAGCTGTTCATCCGTCGCCTCTTCGCCGGTCCGCGCCGCGCCTCTAAGGCGCGTCAGGCCGCGGCTCGAGCAGTCCCTTTCGCTCGAGATGAGGAAAGAGGCCTCCCCCCATCATCAAGTCGAGCAACATCGGGGGGACGGCGTTGGCTTGCAGGACAATGTTGGACTCGCGATTGCGGACCGTGAAATCGTCGAGCGAAACGATCGCCGTCTGACCCTCGGCGAACGCGGCGCGCACGCCGGGTACCTCCAGCGCGATCAGGCCGAAATTCACCGCGTTGCGGAAGAACAGGCCGTTGATCGATTCGGCGAGCACGGCCGCGACACCGGCATTGCGCAGGGATCGCGAAGCCGGCCGGCTCGATCCCATGCCGAAATTCAACCCGCCGACGATGATATCGCCCTTGTGGACCTGGTCGATCCATCCGGGACGATTGGCGCGGAAGACGGCGCGCCGCTGCTCCTCTTCCGTCGCGAACAGCATGTCGCCCGGCAGGATGAGGTCGGTGTTGATGTTGTCGTCGAACGTCCAGACGGCGCCGCTGACCATGATGGACCTCACGCGATTTTGGCGGAATTGACGATGTGGCCGGCGATGGCCGACGCCGCCACGGTGGCGGGCGACGCCATGAAGATGCGCGCGCTGGGATCGCCCATGCGGCCCTTGAAGTTGCGCGTGCTGGCGGTGATGCAGGTTTCGCCGGCGCCCAGCACACCCATGTGGCCGCCAAAGCAGGCGCCGCAGGTCGCCGGCGTCACCACCGCTCCGGCTTCCATCAAGGTCTGCACATAGCCCGCCACCAGCGCCGCCTGGAATACGTGCTGCGTGCCCGGCGTCACCAGGAAGCGGACACCCGGGGCCACTTTCTTGCCTTTCACCACCCGCGCCGCCTCGGCCAGATCGTCCAGGGTACCGTTGGCGCACGAGCCGATGAATGCCTGCTGGATCCTCTCCCGCTCGACGTCACCCACCGGAACGGAATTTCGGATCACCGTATCCGGCAAGGCGACCAGCGGTTCCATCGCGTCGAGATCGATCGTACGGCGGTCGACGTAGCGGGCATCGGAGTCGGGGTTTTGCGCTTCAAACGGCGCGGGATTGCGGGCTCGCACATAGTCGAGCAGGGTCTGGTCGGCCTCGAAGGTCGCGAACTCCGCGCTGAGCTCGGCGCCCATGGTGGCAATGGTGCGCCGCGCGTTGATGCCGAGATGCGCCAGGCCCGGACCGCCGAACTCGATATTCTGGTTGGTGTGGTGCCCGTAAGTGCCCGCGAGATGGAGGAAGACGTCCTTGGCCGATACGCCCGGCCGCAACTGGCCGAGCAGGTCGTAGCGCACGGTTTCGCCGACGTTGAACCAGGTCTTCCCGGTGGTGACGGCGCCCAGCAGGTCAGGCCCACCAACCCCGCGCGCGGCGCAATTGAACGCACCGGAGGCGCAGGTATGGGAATCACCACACACCAGCACGCTGCCAGGCAGCGCGTAAGCGCGATCGGCGACCACGGCATGGCTGATCCCCTGGTCGGGTCCAACATCGTGGAAGCGCCGGATACCGAACTGCTTGACGAACTCCCGGCCGTAGACGTGGCCCTCCGCGCTCATCTTGTCCGGGGCCGGTACCATGTGGTCGTACACCACGACGATCTTCTCGGGATCATGCACCTTGAGAATGCGGCGCCGGTGGTTGGCATGAAAGCTGGAATCGAGCATCACCGAGACGTCCACGTCGACCACCACCAGGTCACCCGCGGCCACTTTCGCTTGATGGCTCGCACGCGCAAAAATCTTCTCGATGATTGTCATGCCCACGGCACTGGTCTCCTTCGTTTGCGCGAGTTGGCCTCTTCTGCAGTAGCAGTCGCGCGCACGGCGATGGCGATAATGTGAGCCTGATGGCGCGATGTCACCCAGGAAAGCTTACAGCCCAAGGCTAGGCAGACATCGTTTCGGGTCGGTACTACGACTTCCTGACGAAGATCGCATCGTGCACAGCGAGGTGCATCGCCTCTACTGACTGGGCTACCGTCAGGGCCTGCCCCGGCAGGCCTCACTTCCTAGGCGTCCCCGCCGAATCAGAAGATCCGAACGATCCCGCGTGTGCCTTCGACCTCGATCTCGACGCGCTGGCCATTGGCAATCTGCGCCTCGACCGGGCTCTGAGGCTCGCAGACGATGGGGATGCCGGCCAGGATGGCGCCCTGTACCACCGACGGATCCGGTACCGCATTAGTGACTATCGCGACTGGATGGTTGTCGTGCTTGAAGAGCTGATAGAGAAAACGCCACGCGCCGGCAGACCCGCGCGTGTAGGGCATGATGAGAACGGTGCCGCGCAGCGAAGCATTGCGGACCGACGGCAAGTCGCCGACGACACGGCCGCTGCGAATGTCGACATCACCCAGGAAAGATACGGCCTCGGCTGACACCAGCGCTGGCCCGCTCGCCTTGCCAATGACGATGCCGCGCGCGGCGATTTCGATCATCAGTGCCGCACTAAGCCGCGTTGGGAATGAGGCGGCCGGTGATGGCCGCTTCGATGACGTGCTCCGTCGGCGCCAGCAGCGTGTCGCACTGGATCATGTCGCGGACATACTTGGCCTGCTTGGCTGAATCGACGAGCACGGTACGAAGCGGCGGCGGCACGACTCCGAGCGCTGGATCTGGCGATACCGTTCGCGCGAAGTGGCAGGAAATCGGGCAAGTATCGGCGATCACCTTCGCGCCCGCCGTTTCGAGGACCTTCAGCAGGTCCTGTTCTTCCGCCATGCGCCGGACGGCGCGGCTGGTGGTGATCCAGAACTCGACGGAGTCCTTGACCTTCTTGCCCCGCAGCTGGTTGGCGTAGTCCCGCATTTCCTCGAACGAGGCATGCGGGCATCCGACATGGATGATATCGACCTGGTCGAAGCGACCGGTGCAGAAATAGCGGTAGACCTGGTCGATGTCGGCGCGCGACACCGGCATGGCCTCGGGCACGGGTTGCGGCGCAAAGGCCTGCTCGACGCTGGCGAACGGTGGCGTGACCTGCGGCAGGATGTAGAGCGAGACGCCGCCCGACGTGGCCATGCCGGCGCCCAGCGCATCGAGCTCGTCGAGGGTGGGGCGACGCCTGAGGCCCGACACGACGGGCACGCCTTCGCCGACGATCTTGCCGATATGGAAGCCGAGGCAGGAGAACTCCGTCGTGCCCCTCAGTTCCGCCTCGACCCTGAACAGCATTGTGCCGCGGCGGTTCTCGTCCAGATGATAGCCGAACAGCGGGTATCGTCCGGTGATGCCGGCGTAGACAGAGAAATATCCGTCGCGATTGCTTTTCGCGCCGATCACGGAGTTGCAGAAGATGGTGACCGTCGATTCGATCGAGGTCATGTGCGTGTTCCAGGTCGGCCAGTGACCTGCCCAGTACGGCGTGCAGGTGAAGGAACAGGCGCTGCCCATGCGGTGATGAGCAGCGGCGGCGCGCTGCTGCAGGCGGACGAGCTTCTCCGGCGCGCCGGTCTGCTTCCAGTTGACGGTGTCGGCGTTGGCGATGTTCACCGATGCCGGCACGGCCATTTGCACGTTCTGGGCGGCCAGCCCCTCGATCAGCTCGACGTCCTCGAGATAGAGCGCCATGCCGGCATGGATGTGGGCATAGCCGATCTCGACCATGTGGGGCGCATCGTAGGCGCGGCCGAGCTGGATCAGACCTTCCAGCGCAAGCTTCTTGGCGGGGCCCTGGCGGCCGGCCAGCATTTCCTCTTCGACCTTGGTCAGGATCATGCGCCGAACTCTACTCTTGGCGGTATTTAAACGCTACAACGCCCGGGTCGGGGGAGCATGTCGATGAAGGTAGGGTTGGCGGGGTTTGGCAATGTCGGTCGCGATCTGGCGAAGCGCTTGAGCACAGGCATCATCCCCGGGATGCAACTGGTCGCGGTGACCGCGCGCGACCTCGCCAAGGCAGAAGAAGCCGCACGGGCGATCACGCCACGACCGCGGGTCGTTCCGCTCGCCGAATTACCGGCGCTGTGCGACGTCGTCGTCGAATGTGCGACGGCCGACAGCTTCGCCGAAGTCGCCCGTGTCGTGCTGGGTGCCGGCAAGGCGCTAATCTGCGTCAGCGCCGGAGGCGTGCCGTCATGCCCGGAACTAGTCGAGCTGGCGAGCCGCCATGGCGGCCGCGTGCGCGTGGCGTCGGGCGCCATGCCCGGCCTCGACATCATCCGCTCGGCCAACGAAGGCACGATCCGCAAGGTGCATCTAAAATCGCGGATCAAGCCGTCCTCGATGGCGCATGAGCCCTACGTGCTCGAGCGCGGCCACGACTTCGAAAAACGGCCGCCCAGCGAGCCCATCCTGATCTTCGAGGGCACCGCCGGCGTGGCGGCCGCACACTTTCCGCGCCACTTCAACGTCGCGGTCTCGCTCAGCCTGGCCGGCATCGGCTTCGACCGCACGACGGTCGAAATCTGGATCGATCCCGCCATTCCCGGCGCTATCCACCAAGTCGAGCTGGAGGGCGACGAGATCAGCCTCAGCATGACCAGCCGCAACCGTCCGTCGGACAATCCACGGACCTCGCGAATCGTGGCGCCCAGCATCCTCGCGGCCCTGCGCGCCATGGTGGCGCCCGTCGTCTCGGGGTCGTAATGAAGCGATCCATCGCGGTGGCGCGGCTGTGGCTGGAGGTGAACTCGTTCTCGCCTGTGCCGACAGTCCTTGCCGACTTCGAAGCCAAGGAATGGCTGACTGGCCCGGAAAAGCTCGCGCTGTTCGCCGGCACGCCGACCGAACTGGGCGCCGTCGAGGCTTTCGCCCGGGACAATCCCGCCTGGGACGTGCATGTGCTGCGCTGTGCCGCCGCCGATCCCGGTGGGCCGATGGAAGAGACGCTTTTCGAGCGCTTTCTTGCCGACCTCGAACGCGGCCTGTCAGGCCGCCGATGGGACGCGGTCTATCTCTCGCTGCACGGCGCGCTGATCACGCAGGGCCGCACGACGCCGGACATCGATATCGTGAACCTGGTGCGCCGCATCGTCGGTGCGATCCCGATTGGTGCCAGCTTCGACATGCACGCCAATATCGGCCCGGAGATGGCGTCGCTGGTCGATGTGTTCGCCGGCTACAAGACGCTGCCGCATCTCGACATGGACGTTGTGGCGGCCAAGGTGCTGAAGCTCATCGTGCAGACGGCCGAGGGCCGCATCAAGCCGGTCGGCGCCGTCGCCCGGCCGGCCTGCATCCTGCACAGCTTCAACATGCGCACCAGCGATGGCCCGATGAAGGAGCTGGAGGAATTCGCCGCCGCGCGCACCGTTCATCCGATTCTCGACATCACGCCGTACGGCGGTTTTCCCTATGCCGATTCGCCCTACACTGGTGCCTCGGTGATGGTCTGCGCCGACGGTGATGCCGCTGCGGCCCGGCGCGTGGCCGAGGAAGTCGCTGCCGAGATCAAGCGTCTGTCGCCGCAATTCGCCGTCGAGCGGCCGAGCGCAGTGGCCGGTCTCGAGCAGGCACGTTCCGTGACAGGCGGACCGGTTGCGGTTCTCGAATCCGGCGACAATACCTATTCAGGCGGCATCGCCGACACGACCGGACTGTTCCGGGCGCTGCTGGCGTTCGATCCGCAGGAGCCGGCGGTGTTCGCCTATTTCCACGATCCCGAGCTGGCCGAACGCGCCCACGCCGCCGGGGTCGGCAAGGTG
The DNA here is from genome assembly GCA_963809025.1 of uncultured Alphaproteobacteria bacterium. Taxonomy (GTDB): domain Bacteria; phylum Pseudomonadota; class Alphaproteobacteria; order Reyranellales; family Reyranellaceae; genus Reyranella. Next base: position 176,426 of record CAWEIE010000030.1, read on the forward strand.
ATCGACTGCACATTGGGCGGCCGGGTCGCCCCGGAATACGGCGGGCCTGTCGCCGTTCGGGCGGAAATCGTCCGCCTGACCGCCGGCACGTTCAGGAATTCCGGTCCGATGCAGCGCGGCGTCGAAGCGCAGATGGGGCGGTCGGTGCTGCTGCGCGTCGGCCGCATCGAGATCGTCGTGACCTCAAAGCGCCTGCCGGTGAATGACCTCGGCTACTTCGAGCTGTTGGGCGTCGATCCGCGCCGGGTGAAATATCTCTGCGTGAAGGCCAAGAACCATTTCCGTGCAGCCTTCGCGCCGCTCTGCGCGTCCATCGTGGAGGTCGACACGCCCGGTCCTTCCGCTATCGATCTCGCCCGGATGCCTTACCGGCACGCCAACAGGGCCGACCTGGTCTAACGCGTCAGCCTTTGGCCGGTGCCCGCATGAGGTCGGCGTAGGCCGTCATGCCGGGAGCGTTCCACAGGCCTCTGATGCAGGCCGCGAGGTTGGCGACCCGGTCGGGTGCCGCGACTGTTCCCGCCAGCTTGTCGAATTTTGCCTGCACGTCGACTTCCGACAGCGGTGCTTCCGGGTAGCCGCGGGCGATGCCGCTGCGGCCGGAAAAGGTTTTGCCGCTCTGCGCCTTCACCTCGATGATGGTCTCGTAGGAATTGGGAAAGCCCTTGTCCAGGTCGTCGTCCTTCACGACGGCAACATGGCCGGACAGCCGCGCCACTTCCTTGTCGGTCTTGCGGCGATCGTTGAACAGGTCGAGGACAGCCAGTCCTTCGCGCGAAAGCGCGACCGGCAGGATGTACTGGGCGCAGTGGCTCTTCAGCGGATTGTTGTCGATGCAGTGCGTGCCTGAACTCGGGAAGCGCAACGTGATCGACGCCACGTCCTCGATGGCGAGCTTCTCCTTGCGCGCAATATCGAGCAGCAGGTCGAGCGCGGGATGCAGGAACGACACGCTCGAATACGGCTTGATGGCGAGCTCCATGATGCCGTCGTAAGCCGTGCCGAGATCCTTGGTCATGTGCTGCGGCGCCGATTTACGACTGAAGGCGCCGAACACGGTGTGGCCTGAATCGAAGATGTTTATCGGGCCGCCAAAGCCGCGCTTGGCCAGCATCGCCGAGGTGACGCCATTGCGCGCCGCCATGCCCATCTGGAAGGGCCGCGAGTTCTCCGTCTCGTCACTCTCCCAGGCCATCAGGCCCGAGGCCTGGCAGCCGGCGAGGCCGAACGCCTTGGTGACCTGGCTCTCGTCGAGGCCAAGCAGAAATGCCGCTGCTGCTGTGGCGCCGAAGCAGCCGCACACGGCGGAGGGATGGAAGCCGAGATTGTACTGCTCGACCGGGCCCAACGCCATCGACAGGCGATATTCGATCTCACAGCCCAGGATGACCGCGGCCACGAAGTCGGCACCAGACGCGCCGGTCTTCTCCGATATCGCCAGCGCGGTCGGCGTCATGACAGCGATGGGATGCAGCACGCCCTCGGGGTGATGAGGTTCGACGTCGCAGGTGTAGCCCATCGTGCCGTTGGCGAGGGCGGCGTTGACCACGCTGGTCTTGAAGCCGTGGCCGACGATGCTGGCCTCGGCCTTGCCCCCGAGGTCGCCGACGAAGTCCGCGATCAGCCTGCCTGTCGAGATCTTCGGATTCGCCGCGGCGAGCAACGCACCGCTGCCGTCGAGGATCATCTGAAGGGCGCGAACACGCACCGGCGCGGGCACGTCGCTGGCCTTGAAGCCCGCGACATAGGCGGCCCAGGCTTTCGTCATCGGGCCGAGCGAGGAAGAAGACGACATGACAAACCGATTCCTTCTTGGTCTATTGCTCCAATCCTCGCATGCGTCCCACGCTGCGGTCCAACGCCGATGATCGGCCTATGATCGCGTGACAAAACATCCGCATCCTGCCTAGTCTTTTTGTCATCGCTTTGGGGGTACCGGCCATGCGCACGCTTTCCATGTTTGTCGGCGGAGTCATCGCAGCCTTGCTGGCGTGCGGTGCGCCAGGCACGAGCCAGGCCCAGGACGCCTTTCCCAGCAAGACCATCACCATCACGGTCGGCTTCGCGCCGGGCGGCAATACCGACGTGATCGCCCGCATCGTCGCCGAGCGCATGGAGCCCATTCTCGGCCAGCGTGTCGTGATCGACAATCGTGCCGGCGCCGGCAGCACACTCGCCGCCGGCCACGTTGCCCGCGCCGCACCCGATGGCTACACGCTGCTCACCGGCTCACCCTCGACCAATGCGATCGCGCCCAACCTCTATACCAACCTGCCGTACGACAGCTTGAAGGCGCTGGTGCCGGTATCGCTGCTGGTCAAGGGACCGGTCGTGCTGGTAATCAATCCCGCGCTCGGGGTATCGACGATCCAGGAACTGATCGCCCTCTACAAGCGCGAACCCGGCAAGCACCATTTCGCGACCGGCGGCAACGGCACACACGGCCACTTGATCTGCGAGTGGCTGATGGAGGTGACGGGCATCAACATCGTCCACGTGCCGTTTCGCGGCGGCGCGCCGGCCCTGCAGGCCGTGCTGGCCGGTGAGCCGTCGATGATCATCGACAATCTGCCGACGGCGCTGCCGCACATCCAGGCCGGACGGGTCAAGGCACTGGCGGTGTTCTCGGACAAGCGCGTGTCAGCGCTGCCCGACGTCCCGACCATGATCGAGGCGGGCTACAAGGACATGGTCACCAACTCGTGGACTGCCCTCTATGCACCGGCCGGAACACCGGCGGAGGTCATCGCCAAGCTGAACTCGGCTGCCGTCGCCGCCGTACGCGATCCGCAGACGGTCGCCAGGTTCACCCAGTTGAGCGCCATTCCCGCGGGCTCGAACTCCCGCCGAACTCGACGCGCTGACGCGGCTCGAATACGAACGCTGGGGTGCGCTCATCCGCCAGCGCAAGGTCACGGTGAACTGACACGAGGTCGATGACATGTCTGCACAGGTGAAGCTGGTCAGCAACAACGACGGACCGGCAGTACCGCTTTACACCTCGCCGAAACAGTTCCGCGAGGAAGCACGCAAGGGCTTGGCCGTGCTGACACGCAACCAGTGCCCCGGCTACGTGCAATGCGGGCTGGTCGCCCTGCCGCGCGCCCAGGCGCTCGACTTCATGATCTTCTGCCAGCGCAACCAGAAGGCCTGCCCGGTCATCGAAGTGCTGGAACCCGGCCAGGTCGAGGCGCGCAAGTCGGCGCCGGGATCGGACATGCGGACGGACCTGCCGATGTATTCGGTCTATCGCAACGGCGTGCGCGGCGCGGACGTGCCCGACGTCAGCGACATGTGGCGCGACGATCTGGTGACGTTCCTGATGGGCTCGAACACCAGCCTCGACCTTGCCTTGCAGCGTGCCGGCGTTCAGACCGAGCGCTATCGCTGGCCGGTAACGACCAAGATCCCCACCGAGCCTGCCGGACCGTTCCACGGCCCGCTGGTCGTGACCATGCGCTGGCTGACTCCTCAGGAAATGATCATCGCCACGCAGCTCACCAGCCGTTTTCCCTTCAACCACGGAGCGCCGATCCATGTCGGCGATCCGGCGGAGCTGGGCTGTGACCTCGAGCATCCGCTTACCGGCTCGCCGCCGCCGCCGATGCCCTCCGGCTTGATCCCGACCTTCTGGGCCTGCGTCGTCACTCCGCAGGTCGTGGCGGTGGCCGCCAAGGTCGACTTCATGATCACATCAGCGCCGACCTATGGCCTTATTACGGATCTGGAGACTGACAAGTTCGGTGTCCCATGACCAAACCGAGGTGCGTTTACGACAGTCCTTCCCTGATTCCTTCCGAGAATTCCCTGTTTCGTCGAGTTTAATTCCCTGCTCCAAACTTGGCGGATACATCGTCAAATGCCAGTAGAATGGGGTTGCTGGACTCCATAACAGTCGATCCAGTCGCAATTCGGCAAGGAGCGCGCATGAAGGGTTCGCAACGAGCTCTCAGCCGCCAGATCCGGTTTGTGCGACGCAATCGATCACCAGTCGTGTTACCTTGCTTTGGGTATCGACAGTTGCGGCAGGTGCGTGACCTCCTCGAACCGCACTTCGCGACGCCCCTTGAGCTAAGAGTGCATCCGCAGCACCGCCACCAGGGCCAAGTCAGGCCCGCCGCCGAATGAAGTCCACCATCGACCGCGCGCAGATTTCGGAATCCGTCGCCGCTACGTGATACGAATCCCCCGGCACCACCATGAGATCCGATGTCGGGATCGTCTGCTGCCAGGCGCGCACGGCCTCGACCGAGCCCAGCCCACTGCCGTCGGTGGTGACAACGAGCACCGGACACTGGATCAAGGGCAGATCGCCCCGCACGTCGATGGCGGGCACTGAGCGGATGAAGCCGAGCTGCGTCGAAAGCGACGTCCTGCCCATGAGCTTCGCCCAGCCTTCCATCATCTCCGGGCAGCATGCGCTGCCGAGCCGGCCCGGCATCGTCCAGCGCGCCCAGCTCTCGACCCCCTTCTGCTCGATATGTTCGAGCCACGAGTCGGCGCGCGCGCCGACCGAAGCCTCGCCCGAGACAATGCCCCCAAGCACGGCGAGCGAGCGCACGCGTTCGGGATGGCGGGCGGCGAGCCGGAACGCGATCGGCGCGGCCACCTTCGCCGCTCCGATATGGAAAGCCTCGAGGTCAAGCGCGTCGGCAAGCGCAATGAAATCCTCGATGATACGGTCGATCGACCATTGGTAGTCGACCGGCATCGCCGTCGACTGGCCGAAGCCACGCATGTCTGGCCGCACCACCCTGAAGCGGCGGCCGAGCACCGGCATTAGAGCGTTCCAAGCCTCGCCGCTCTCGGCATTGCCATGAAGCAGCAGCAACGTGTCGGCCGCCGCCCACGGGTCAGCGAAGCACTCGTCTCGGTAGTACATCTCTAGGTCCGGGGTGATCTTCACGCGCGTCATGGGTGTCCTCTCACTCAGGCTGGATGCCGGCGTTGCGAATCACCTCGGCCCATTTGGCAATGTCGGTGCGGATCAGGTGGCCAAAGCTCGCGACGTCAGTCGGTGCGGGCTCGGCGCCCTGCTGCGCCAGCTTTTGCCTGACGTCGGGCTCGCCTAGGATGGCGCGGATCTCCTGGTTCAGCTTTTCGACAATCGGTGCCGGTGTCGCGGCCGGCGCGAGGATGCCGTTCCAGCCCAGCACCTCGTAGCCCGGCACACCGGCCTCTTCGATCGTAGGCACGTCGGGCATCAGCGGCGAGCGGATCCGCGTACTCACTCCGAGCGCACGGAGGCGGCCGGCCTTGACCAGCGGCACGGCGGTGATCGGCGTGTCGAAGAACATTGATACTTCGCCCGCCATCGCCGCCTGCTGCGCCGTGGGCGCGCTGCGATACGGCACGTGCGTGAGCTCGATGCCGGCCTTGAAGCGGAATAGCTCTGCGCCAAGATGTGCGAGGCTGCCGCTGCCGACATTGGCGCAGGTGAGCCGATCCTTCTTCGACAGCGCAATCAGCTCCTGCAGGTTCTTTGCCAGCAGCGCCGGCGGCACCAGGAGCACCAGCGACACGGTGGTGAGAGTCGTGACGCCCATGAAATCGCCGATCGTGTCGTAGGGCAGCTGCTTCTTCAGCGTCGGATTGACGGGATGGCTGGGAAAGACCATGAGCAGCGTGTAGCCGTCCGCTGCTGCGCGCGCGACGATCTCCGTGCCGATGATGCCGCTCGCGCCCGGCCGGTTGTCGATCAGCACCGGCTGGCCCAGGCGCTCCGACAGGCGAGCGCCAACGATGCGGGCCACGATATCGGTGATGCCGCCCGCGCCGGTTGGTACCACGATGCGGATCGGCTTCGCTGGCCAGGCCTGCGCGCGTACGCTCGGCGCGACGGCAAGCGACAACAGTGCAACGCTCGCCGTGCGTCTTGACACCTTCATTGTTTCCCCTCCACCTAAGGCTGGTATGTCTTGTGTGCCCGGCGAGATCCGTTGGTTCAGCGCCTATGGCTTCGGGCCTCGATTCATCCGATCCCCACCCGTGATCGCACTGAACCTTCCCGGGTAGCTCAGCACGCTGCTGAGGTCATTCGGGCTTGATGTTTCCTTCGCGGATCACCTTGCCCCAGCGCTCGCGGTCGTTGCTGACGAGGGTAGTGACGTCCTGCGGCGGACCGACCAGCGGCTCGGCGCCAAGTGCCGCAAGTCGCTCCGCCGTGGCGGGCGCCGCCAGCACCTTGTTGATCGCCGTGTTCAGGCGCTGGACGACGGCGTCGGGCACGCCCGCCGGGCCCAGCACGACGAACCATCCCTCGATCTCGGCGGCGGCGAGGTCGAGTTCGCGCAGGGTCGGGAGATCGGGTGCCAGCGCGCTGCGGTTGGGGCTGGTGACGGCAAGCCCGCGCAGCTCGCCGCGCTGCACGTAGGGCAGCATCACCGCGACATTGTCGAACATCATCTGGATGCGGCCGGCCAGCAGGTCGGCCCGCACTGCGCCGCTGCCCTTGTAGGGAACGTGAAGGATGTCGGTGTTGGACGTGCGGCGCAGCACTTCGCCTGCGAGATGCTGCGCGGTGCCCATGCCGGTCGAGGCATAGGCGACGGAGCCCGCCTTGGCGCGCGCCATCGTCAGCAGGTCGGCGACGGTCTTCACCTCGAGGCCGGGATGCACCACCAGGATGTAGGGCGTGCGCGCCACCGTCGCGATCGGCGTGAAGTCGCGCAGGGGATCGAACGGCATGGTGGGATAGAGCTCCTTCAGGGTGGCGTGGGAGCTCGGGGCGAAGAGCAGCGTGTAGCCGTCGGATGGGGACTTCGCGACCATCTCGGAGCCGATCATGCCGCTCGCGCCGCCCTTGTTCTCGACCAGCACATTCTGGCCGAGTTCGGTCGTCAGCCCCTGGGCCAGCACGCGCGCGATGACGTCGGTCGCTCCGCCGGGCGGGAACGCCACGACCAGGCGGACGGAACGGTCGGGAAAGGCCGGTGCCTGAGCGAAGCCCGGCACTGCCAGCGCCACGATGCTGCAGGCCAGCGCCCACGCGAATTTCACAACGTTCATTATCGTCTCTCTCCCTCCCTCGGTGGTTCTTGCAGGCGAGTGCCGCGGCCGGTCAGGAGACCGCGGCGACCGCCTGGATCATGGATTGCCGGTCGCTGCCGCCGGCATTCTGGGCGATGCGGCCGGTCTCGACCTCGCCCTCCAGCGAGCAGCGGAACATCACACGCGGCCGGGTCTGGTCGAAGTCGCCCAGCGCCACGTGGCAGCTGCAGCGATTGTCCCATATGACGACGTCGCCCAGGCTCCAGCGATGGCGGTAGACGAACTCCGGCGAGGTGGCGTGCGCGTTAAGCATCGCGAGCAGGCTCAGGCTCTCCTCATCGGACATGCCGATGAAGCGGCGGATGCGCTGGTTGACCAGCAGCGACTTGCGGCCGGTCTCCGGATGCGTGCGTACCACGGGATGGATGACGGCCGGGTTGCGTTGCTTCATCTCGGCGATGACCGACGGATCGCGCTGCTCGATGCCGCGGATCAGCGTGACGTCGTGCAGCGCTTCCATGTCCTCGATCAGCCGGCGGATGTTCGGCGAGAGGGTCTCCAGCGCGAGGTAGAGGTTCGCCCACATCGTGTCGCCGCCGACCGGCGGCTTCTCCTTGCAGTGGAGGATGGCGCCCTTGGCCGGCCGCGACGTGTAGCTGAGGTCGGTGTGCCAGTTGCGGCCGGAGTTGTGGGTGCCGGACTTCTTTCCGCCGACCACCTTGTTGGACAGGACAAGGATCTCGCGGTGCTCGGGATGCAGGGTCGACGGCGCCTGCGACTCGTGCTGATCCAGGACGCCGAAGCGGCGGGAGAAGGCGATCTGCTGCTCGGGCGTCAGGTCCTGGCCGGGAAACACGAGCACGATGTGCTGCAGCCACGCGTCGTAGATCTGCTGGTGCTGCGCGTTGCTCAACGGCTTGCACAGGTCGACGCCCGAGATCTGGGCACCGGCGGCAAAGCCCAAAGGCGTGACGGTGATGGCGCTCATCTTCCGGTTTTTCCCCTCAACATGGCTGTTCGTCGGACTTGTTGAGCAGTATATTGTCTTTTGTCAGACAAGAAAAGGTGCCTCAAATGGACGGCGCTATGACTGAGATCCCTCTGGGCAGGCTGGTGAAGCCGCTTTCCGAGCGCTTGGCGGAGCGCATCCTGGACGACGTGATGGCCGGGCGCCTGGCGCCGGGCGCGCGGTTGAAAGAGGAGCTGCTGGCCCAGACCCATGCCGTGAGTCGCGCCACCGTGCGTGAGGCGCTGATTGCGCTGGCGCGACAGGGATATGTCGTGCGCATCCCGCGCTTCGGCGCGCGCATCGCCGAGCTCTCCCGCCATGACCTCGACGACCTCTTCGAATTGCGCGCGGCGCTGTTGGCGGTGGCCGCCGGCCGCTTCGCTCGGCACGCCGACCCTGCCGGCGAGCGGACTTTGGAAGCCATGGTCGCAGAGCTCGAGGCTGCGGCCGCCGACGAGGCGGTCTCACCTCCGGCGTTCGCTACGCTGTCTGTCCGCATCCAGACGCTGCTCACCGAGCGATGCGGCAACAGCCATCTGCCTGCTATCTACAGCCGCCTGGCGAGCATGGGCACGTGGCAGCTCATCCGCGGCCAGGCCAGCAGCTTCCTCACCGTGCACGGCCGGCGGGAGTCGGCCGCCGACTGGCGGCGTGTCGCTGATTGCATCGCCGAGCGTGACGTCGACGGCGCCGAACGCGCAGGCCGCCACCTGCTTGAGCATTCCGCGGCGCGTGTGCGGCAGCACTACAACGAGACGGCGCGCGAATGACGTGAAGTGCTCAGGTGTCGTCGCGCCGCAGACTGCCGGCGCACCGCAGACTTCCACCATGGACCAGTGCCGGAACACCACGGCGGACAGCTCCGTCTGCACCGCCGCCCGGCATGCCAGCGCCATCGCGCGCCGGGGCAGCGAGGTGACGATCCTAGGAACTTCGGCCCCTACGAGGCGAGCTACCGCTTGACTTCCTCGACGCAGGCCGCATCGGAGTGCTGATAGCGTTTGTCGCCACTCAATTTGAGCTGGAGTCAGGCGGCATTGCCGGATGCGCCTACGCGCAAGCATGATCCACCACCATTGGAGGCGGATCGGCAGACGTCACAAGAACAGCGGGCCGCCAAACGCAATGAGCAGTCCTTCTCTGTCCAGTCGACACGCTTCTTCAGGCATTTTGGAATTGCGTTAGCTCTCATCGGATTTGGTGGGTTCGCCTACACCTATCTCTGTGACGCTCCTTGGAGATGAATCGCTTCGTCGAAGGGTAAGGACCGCCTGTCCCCGCTGAATACTACGTCCGGCAGGTATTGATGGTGCAGTCCGCCGAGGATTGGCTGAGAAGCGCGTTGGCCGAGCCGCTGGACCGGCCTATGGCACGGCGAATCCTTGGCCAGGGACAAATGCGCGCGCGGTTTGTTGTAATGGACGGCGTAGGCCGCAAGGATTTGCCGCGGGTGACGCCTCGCGGCGCCGGTCTTCTTTGCTGTTGCCGCGTCAAAAAGCAGGCCGCCGACAACGCTCCCAGCGCCATGCGAGGGTCGTGACGACGGCAATCAAGGCATATCTTGCCACACCAGCGGACCGCGACAGGGCTACGACACGCGCCTCATTGCCGAATCGACCCCGAGTGCTGTGAAGGCCAATTACCGATTGGAACAGATTGTTGCGTCGGTCAGTGGAATGGCGACCAACGCACCCGCAGTGCCAGCCCCAAAACCGCCCAAGCACCACTATGGCGAAGCGGCGCGGGCGGCTGAGGGTCAGCGGCGTAGACTACACGGCCGAAAGCAGCGCCTCTTTGCCCGCAAGGGAAAACGCCTGAGCGCAAAATCAGTCAAGCAAGCCTCTAGCGAGCAAAGCATCAGTCCCTATGGTGAGTCTTTCGAAGCCTCGCGCGAGGCGCCGCGCAACGCGCCAAGCAGATCGATCGGCAGCGGAAAGACGATGGTGGAGCTCTTTTCGCCGGCAATATTGGCCAGCGTGCCGAGATAGCGAAGTTGCATCGATTCCGGCCGGCGCGCCATGATGGCGCCCGCCTCGACGAGCTTCTCGGCGGCCTGCAGCTCGCCCTCGGCGTCGATGATCTTGGCCCGGCGCAGGCGTTCGGCCTCGGCTTGGCGGGCGATGGCTCGCACCATCTTCTCGTCGAGGTCGATGTGCTTCAGCTCGACGTTCGACACCTTGATGCCCCAGGCGTCGGTCTGCTCGTCGAGGATGCGCTGGACATCGGCGTTCAGCCGGTCGCGCTCGGCCAGCATCTGATCGAGCTCGTGCTGACCGACGACGGATCGCAGGGTGGTCTGGGCGAGCTGGCTGGTCGCCTGCTCGAACGCCTCGACCTGGATGATGGCCTTCTCGGGTTCGATGACGCGGTAATACACCACGGCATTGACGCGCACCGAGACGTTGTCGCGCGAGATCACGTCCTGAGGCGGCACGTCGAGCACGCGGGTGCGCAGGTCGACCCGCACCATCTGCTGCACAAGGGGAATGACGATGATCAGGCCTGGCCCCATGACGCCCTGCAGGCGGCCCAGCGTGAACACCACGCCGCGCTCGTATTCGCGCAGGATGCGCACCGAGTAGGCGGCCAGGACGACCAACACGATGACCGGCAAAACGTAGGCAAGAAAATCGAGATTCGGCATGGTCATGTTCCTTCCCTGGGTTCGACGTGCAAGGTCAGCCCGTCGCGCCGCTCGACCCGCACCGGTGTGCCCGGTGCCAGCGGCGCGGCGGCGCGCGCCGACCAGACCTCGCCGCGAACGCGAATGCGGCCCCGGCCGTTCTCCCAATCGACGACCCTGCCTTCCAGGCCGATCATCTGTTCGGCGCCCGTCACCACCTTGCGGCGGCGCACGCGCAAGACCATGCCGAGCAGGCCCACGAACAGAAGCGCGTTGGTCACCGCTGCGCCAACGACGACGGGCCAGGCGACCGCGAAATCGATGTCAGCGCCCGCCGGATCAAACAGGAACAACCCGCCCAGGATGAACGAGACGACACCGCCCAGACCCAGCACGCCGATTCCTGGCGTGAAAGCCTCAGCCGCCATCATGCCGATGCCCAGCGCGAGCAGGCCGAGGCCGGCGAGATTGATCGGCAGCACCGACAGCGCCATCAAGCCCACGAGCAGGCAGATGGCGCCGACGATGCCGGGCCCGCCGAAGCCCGGATGCCAGAACTCGAACATGATTCCGTAGACTCCGATCATCAGCAGGATGAAGGCGACGTTGGGATCAGTGACGACGGCGAGCAGGCGGCTCTTCCAGCTGGGCTCCACCTCGAGCACCCGCGCGTGGCGCGTGGCGAGCACATGCTCGCCGTCGGCAGTGCGCACCGTGCGACCATCCAGGCGGTCGAGCAGATCGCCGAGATTGCCGGCGATCAGGTCGACGACCTTCTCGCGTTCTGCCTCCTCGGCCGTCAGCGTCGCCCCCTCGCGAACCGCCTTCTCGGCCCAGTCGGCATTGCGGCCGCGGAGCTGCGCCAAGCTGCGCAGGTAGGCGACGGCATCATTCAGGATCTTGCGCTCCATCGCGCCGGCGCCCAACTCGCTCTCCGGCTTGTCACCGTCGCGGCGCGGTTGCGGGGTCGGGCCGGGCGGCGCGCCCATCTGGACCGGCGTGGCCGCGCCGAGATGCGTACCCGGCGCCATCGCCGCCACGTGGGAAGCATAGGCGATGTAGGTGCCGGCGCTGGCCGCCCGCGCGCCGCTCGGTGACACGAACACGACGACGGGCACGGGAGAGGCCAGGATGGCACCGATCACGTCGCGCGTGGCGGACACCAGACCGCCCGGCGTGTCGAGGCGCAACACCACCAGCCCGGCACGCTCGCTTCGTGCGCGCGACAGGCCTTCCTCGATCAGGTGCCCGGTCCCCACGCCGATCGCGCCCTTGACGTCGACGGCGACGACCGGCGGTGGCGCCGCACGCATTGGCAGCGCCTTGTCCGCCGCGGTTTGGGCATGACCGGCGCACGGCAGGAGGGCCGGCCAAAACAACACCAATACCAAAGCGACGCGTCGGAAGAACATCATGGCCTCCCGTTCGAGCGCGCCCACCGGCGGCGGAACGGAGACGGTAGTCCTCCAGCGGCAGGCGCGACAAGCCCGGCACTCAATCGGCATGACTGCTTCCCAGCAGGGACGCGCACGGCGGCTGCTCCCGCTCAGGCATCGATCGTCATCATCACCGAAGGTCCCGCGTGCCGGCCACAAAGAACGAGCACGATGACCGTATGAAAGCTCTGCTACTCACGGCCGCGCTGGCCGCCCTTACTGTCAAGGCCCATTCCCGTTCCGCGCAGCTCAGCCCGCTCCACGTCGCAATCAGAGCGACAAGCCTGACTGCCCTGCTCAGATGGACGCTCTTTCCGGCGCGCTGGGACTTCAAAATTTCAATCAGGGCGGCCCGACTTGCCGACGCAATACCAGCCAGCACTAATCCGGACTCTCTTTCGATTTAGAAGTTCCCATTTGTTGCGATGTCAGATTCTCTGTTGCCGTACGGCAGCAGCTGGCGGAGGCCAAGATGGGGCGCAAGATCGAAGTGACGCGGCTGGAGCTGTCGGCGGCGAAGCTTCGGCAGCTTGCGTCGCGAAGCTCGGACGGTCGGGTAGCCTGCCGCATTTTGGCGATAGCCATGTGCTGGAAGGGTCATCACAGGCGCAGGCAGCGTGTGCCAGCGGCATGGATCGGCAGACCTTGCGCGACTGGGTTCATCGCTACAACCACGAAGGCCTCGGCGGACTGAGCGATGCCCGGCGCAGCGGCCGTCCCCGGTCCTGCCCTGGCGCCTGGTCCCGGCGCTGGTGCAGCGCGCGGCGGCAACGACGTTCTTTCACGATCTGGCGGGGGCCGGCCATGGAAAGACGCCGACGCCTTTCGCGACGCCTTCAACGAGCTGCGCAAGAAGAACGCAAGCTTCGAGACGCGCTACTACGTCGGCCTCGATCCCAAGGATCCTCTGCGGCTACCGACGAAGAATCCAACAATGCGCACGATGCGACACACCTGCATCACACTGAACCACGACGCCGGCGTCCCGCGTGAGCTGACCCGCGGCATTACGGGCCACGAACTCGATACGATCGACCAAGTCCTGAAGTGCTACGCAGCCGTAACGGCTGACCAAGCCGCGGCCGCCCTCAGTATCCGATGGCCTACGAGGCAGAGGGACGGAGCGCTTAAGTCGCACGTCTCAGCGCGTGCGACGGATTCCCCTGTTCGTTCTCTCTGTGGATCACAGCAGGGTGGTCCTAAAACGTTGGCCAGCTTGAAACAAACGTCCTTGGGTAAATGGCGCCCCAGCGTGGATGAAACTGATAACTAGATTTCCGCTGGAGCACTATGATATTTCGGCCTTGGGCTTGCGCCGGTATCCGAAAACACCCGGCAGCCTCCGCTCCCACTACGATCGTCTGTTTCCGGCCGCTCGGCCTCGGTCTGCGGAAGTAAGCATCCGGTCAACGGCAACGCTGTAGCGTGGTGGATTCGGGACACACCGCCCAGGCCAAACCGTCAGCCGTTGAACCGCAATTGCTTTCGCTCGTACGCGACAGCCGAAATCGCGACAAGGACGGCGAAGAACGCGATTCCGCCCACAGACCATGCATAGCCGGCGGCTGCGTCGCCCTCGGCGAACGACAGAATCCCTTTGACCGACCAAGTCGAGGGCGTGAGGAAGAACAGATACGCGTACCACTTGTCCTGCGGGATGAAGAGGCACACCGCCGCCACCTGCACATAGAGGTTCAGGACCTTGAACAAGCCGAGCGCCTGGACCTTGTCCTTTGAAATCGCTGGCACGGTCAGGGTCGCCCAGGGCGTCGCGAGCGCGAGGCCGAGGATCGGCAAGAGCCACTGCTCCAGCGGCAGCACGATCATTCGCGTCGCATAGACCATCGCGAGCGCGTAGGCGAGCACGGCAGCCGTGCCCGCGACGGCGCGCAGGGCTACGGCGCCGCGCTGCGGTAAGGGCGTCACCATCAAAGCCCGATGGACACCCGAATCCATCTCGTCGACGATGAGCATGCCGAACAAATAGCCGAAGCCCGGCATATAGCCGAGCAGGAGCACGATCTGGATGTTGGTCCACCACGACTCGAAATAGCCAAGATGCCGCACGACGGCGGCGATGACGAGAAGGACAACCATCAGCCCAAGTACGTTGAGCATGACTTGATCGCGCCGGATGCTCTTGAGGTCGTGAACGAGGAGGGAAGAAAGTCCGTGCATGCTCGGGCTCCTCAGGCTGCACCACGGCCGATGTTGTCGCTGTAGAGCCGCAGCGCCCAGACGAAGAAGATCGCGATCAGGAGTCCCATGTAGCAGAAGGCGTAGATCGCATCGGCCGTCGAGACGTTGCTCGGATCGGCCGCCCAGAGCAGCGACCGCAGCATGGCGTGACCGGGATTGAGGCCGAACAGGATCCATGCCCAGATGCCCGTGACGACGTTGAAGTGGACGAGGAACGCCAGATAGAGCACGACCGAGACGGGGAAAGCCCGAGCGATGAAGTGATTCATGGAGTTTGCCTTGGCGACCAGGAGGACGCCGCCGACCACGCCGAGGGAGCCGGTGAAGCCCATCGCAATCATGAACCGGATCGCCTGGTCGAGCCGCACCGGCCAATAGGCCACGCACACGAGCGCCATGCCGCCGGCGAAAGTGAGCATCGTCAACGTGATAATCTTCGACAGGACGTAGTCCGATGGTCTTGCGGGCGACACGGCGAGAGCGGCAAGCGTGTTCTGACTTCTTTCCATCAGCACAATAGCTGCCACAAAGCTTGTCCCGACGACGGCCGGGTCGAGGAATAGAATGCCTGTGATCACAGTGTCTGGCGCCCGATCGGGCAGGAGAAACAGAACCGTCGAGAAGGCGAGCGTGGTGAGCAGGGTAAATAGATAGACGTTCTCCCGCGCCTGGATCTTCACATCCCAGAGGACAAGTCTCGGTAGGGCGCGCGACGTACTCATTCGACCTCTCCGAGCCGGATACCAGTGACATCATTGAAAACCTGGTCGAGCGTCGCTTCCTGGCTATGGATCGTGCGAATCTCGTTCTTCCGGATCACATCGAGAAACCGCTCGTTCGCCCCCAAGCCGTCGAGATCGAACTCCTCGCCGTGGACGTCCTTGTCGAGATTGTATGCGACCGTGACGACTCGCCGGCCGAATTTGGCTTTGAGCGCGTCGGGAGTATCGAGCGCGGCGAACCTGCCGTCGACCATGAAGGAGACGCGATCGCAAAGTTCGTCCACGTCATTCATGTTGTGCGTCGTGAGCACGATCGTTTTTCCTTGGTCGCGCAGTTCTCTGATGATGGTCTTGACGATGCGCGCGTTGACGGGGTCGAGGCCTGCTGTCGGCTCGTCTAGGAACAAGAGCTTCGGATCGTGCTGAAAGGCGCGGACGAAGTTCAGGCGCATCCGCATGCCTTTCGAGAACTCCTCCACCTTCTTGTCGGCTGCCGCCTCGAGGCCCACCAGACGCAAGAGCTCCATGGGATCGCGGCTCTTCTTCGTGTAGAGCGAGGCGAAGAAGCTGAGGTTCTCGATGGCCGTGAACTTCACATAATGGTTGGGCAGTTCGAAGCCGACGCCGATCTCCTCGAAATACTCCTGCCCCCATTGGGCCAATGGCCTGCCGAGCACGCAGGCCTCGCCGACGAAGGTCCGCTGCTGGCGGGTGAGGACGCGCTGGGTCGTGGTCTTGCCGGCGCCTGACGGCCCGAGCAGGCCGAAGATCTCGCCTTCAGCAACCTCGAAGCTGACATTGTCGACGGCCGGTCTGCCCTGGCGGGGATAGGAGTAGGTCAGCCCTTCGACGGAAATGGCCGTTCGCCCCTCCACCCCTGCTTGAGCACCGCGCGACATGGGTTCACCTCCTCGGCTTGCCTTCGTCCCGTTCAACGCGCTAACCTACAGACCGACCGCCGGTCATTATACAGACCGGCGGTCGGTCTGCAAGCCGGCGGTCAAGGGATCGAGCAAGAATGCCGCGCGTGGTGAAGCACCCGGAAGCCCGCAGGAGCGAACTCCTCGACTGTGCTCAGGCGCTGTTTTTCGAGCGCGGCTACGAGCGCGCAACCATCAGCGACATCATCGACAAGGCCGGCGTCTCGAAAGGCGGCTTCTACCACCACTTCTCCTCCAAGGAGGAGATGCTGGAGGCACTCGCCGCCCGTCTCGCCGAAGCGGCCGTTGCGCAGGTCCGGGACGTGCTGGACGATCCCGGCCTCGATGCCCTCACCCGCCTCAACTCGTTCCTTGCCCGGGCGCGGCAGATGAAGGTCGAGGATGCGCCGAAACTTCGGGCGACATTCGACGTCGTCTTCAAGCCCGAGAACATTGTCCTCTACCACCGCCTCAATGCGGCTGTGATTACTGTGATGGTCCCGGTGCTCGCCCGCATCATCGCGCAAGGGAAGAAGGAAGGTGCATTCCACGTGCCAGATGCCCAATCGGCCGCCGAGATCGTGCTGCAGCTCGGCACCAGTACGCACGACGCCGTGGCGCGCGCGATTGAAGCCTCGGGCACACCCGAAGCAACGGAGGCGGCGGACACCCTGGAAGTGCGCCTGCGCTTTCAGGGAATCGCCATCGACCGCATTCTCGGACTGCCTGACGGCAGCATCGTCTTCGTCGAACCCGGTTTCGCGCAGGCTGTCATGGCTGCACAGCGCTGAGTACAGATCCCACTGCAGTCGTACGCACGCGTATTCCGGGATTGAATTTCGTGCTCTGGCGTAGATTTGGCGCGCCCGAAGAGATTCGAACTCCTAACCTTCTGATCCGTAGTCAGATGCTCTATCCAGTTGAGCTACGGGCGCGTGGCCGAACGCCTCGTCGAGGGGTCCGGCGAAGAGGCGCGCACCCTAGTGAAAGCGGCCCGCCGATGCAAGCCGTGAGAGCGCCGCGACAGGCCGTCGCGCGGGAGCCTGCCGGGAGGTCCGCCGACGTCCGCCAAACCCTTCTCGCGGCTCGGAAATCGCCGTCTTGGACCTGTTCCGGCCTTTCCAGTAGCATGACTGCCTTCTGATTTCGGGTGCACCGGGCGATGCTCGCCAGCAAGCCGGCGACGGCCTTTTCCCTTTTCGCTCTGGTCGGACTGATCCTCGGTCTGGCGGCGCCCGTCTTCGCACAGGACCTGTCGGCCGCCGACCGCTCGGCCATCCGCGACGCCATCCAGGGCCAGGTCGATGCCTTCCGCCGCGACGACGGCGAGGGCGCCTTCGGCTACGCCTCGCCCACCATCCGCGGCATGTTCGGCACGTCCGACACCTTCATGGACATGGTCCGCCAGGGCTACCAGCCGGTCTACCGTCCGCGCGTCTTCGACTTCCGCGAGATCGTGACCCTGCGCGGCCAGGTCACGCAGAAGGTCCATGTCGTCGGGCCCGACGGCCGACCGGTCATCGCCTTCTATCCGATGGTGCAGCTGCCCGACGGCACGTGGCGCATCAACGGATGCTTCCTGCAGGCGCCGGAAGAACACCAGGCCTGATCCCAAGTCGTGGACCGCGTTTCGCCCAAGGTGCTGGCGTTGCTGGCCCTGCTCACCGTCATTTGGGGCACCAACTGGCCCCTGTTCAAGATCGCGCTCGACGAGCTGCCGGTGCTGACCTTCCGCAGCATCACCATGGTCACCGCCTTTATCGTCCTGACGGCCATCCTGGCGGTGCGTCGCGAGAGCTTCGCCGTGCCTGAGGGCAAATGGCCAGCCCTGATCGCGGCTTCGGCGATGAACATCCTCGTGTGGAACATCGCAACGTCGCTCGCCGTGCTCTACATCCCGTCGGGCCATGCCTCGGTGCTGTCCTACACCATGCCCCTTTGGGTGGCGCTGATCGGCTTTCTGGCTTTCGGCCAGCGCCTGACGGGCCGCCTGCTCGCCGCCATCCTGATCGGCGCGACGGCGGTGCTGGCGCTGATGCTGCCCAATTTCGCGAGCTATGAGCGCGCGCCGGCCGGCCTGTTCTGGGGCCTGTTCGCAGGCTTCTGCTGGGCCATCGGCACCTACATCGTCAAGCGCACGGCGTGGCCCGGCATGGGACTGTCGCTCACCTTCTGGCAGATCGTCATCAGCCTGCCGCCGGTCCTGCTGGGGGCGCTGGCGATCGACGGCATTCCCGACCACTGGCCGTCGGCCAGGGCGCTCATCGCCACGATCTATACCGGCGCCATTCCCATGGCGCTGGGCACCGCCACCTGGTTCGCCCTGGTGAAGCTGCTGCCGGCGCAGGTCGCCGCCCTTTCTTCGATCGCCATCCCGATCGTCGCCATCGTGAGCGGCGTGCTGCTGCTCGCTGAACCGCTGTCGGCGCTGCAGACGGTCGCCATCGGCTCGACCGTCGTGGCGCTGTGGCTTGCCCTGGTGCCGGTAAAGGGCGGTAGGCCGTCCCTCATGGTCTTCCGGACCGCCGGCTTCCAGCCGCCTCATGAGCATGAGGCCGGCTGGAAGCCGGCGGTCCAGGAGAGCATGACGCAAATCAGATAATCGGCAGCGACAGCGGCGCGATCTGCTCGGCCTCGCGGCCGGCATAGTCGTGCTTCACCGAATCCTCGAGCATGCGCGCCTGCGCCTCGGCCAGCCGCTCCATGGCGGCGGCGGGATCGAGATGCACGGGCGCACCGTCCTGCAGCACGACCTCGCCATTGACCAGGACCGTGCGCACGGCGCGGTCGGCGGCATGGAAGATGAAGGAGCGCAGCGGATCGCGCGCCGGCTGCATCAGGGGGTGCGCGAGATCGACCAGCACGATGTCGGCCGCCATGCCGGGCGCCAGCATGCCGATATCGTCGCGGCCCAGCGCCCTGGAGCCACCGATGGTCGCCGCCTCGAAGGCGCTGCCGGTGTCGAGGCTCGCGATGTCCTCGCTCATCAACCGGCCGGCGACGATGGCCAGCCGCATCTCCTCGATCAGGTTGTGCGGCGCGCAGTCGGTGCCGAGCCCCACCGTGACGCCGCGCGCGCGGTAGCGGCCGACATGGTCCATGGCTAGGCCATAGCGCGCGAAGGGTTGCGGGCAATGCGCCACCGCGGCACCTGCATCGGCGATCAGGTCGAGGTCTTTTCGCGTGTGCCAGCCGATCTGCGGGTGCTCGTCGAGCAGGATGCAGTGGGCGAGGATCGTGCCGGGTTTCAGCAACTCCTGCGCCGCCGCCCATTGCACGGGGGTGACGCCATGGCGGCGGATCATCTCGCGCACCTCGACCACCGACTGGCCGATATGGGTGGAGAAGGGCCGGCCTGTCTCGTCGGCGTGCTGGCGGCCGGCGCGCGAATAGCTCGGGCGTCACCGTGTCGATCTGCGCCGGGAAGACCATCGCGCCCAACCGGCCCGAGTTGTGCGCTTCGGCCTCGGCCATCACTGCCTTGGCTTTCTCGAACGCTTTCAGGCCGCCCGCCTCGTCCCACTTCCAGGTCACGGTCTGCTGGGCGGCCATGCCCCAGCGCGCAGAGGCGAAGGTCGGCCCGGCATAGAAGCGCATGCCGCTGCGGACCATCGTCTCCAGCCAGCCGTCGAACGGCACAGTGACATCGCAAGCCGTCGTCGTGCCGGCGCGCAGCATCTCGCTGTAGGACATCTCGGCCGCCGCCGAGCGGCCGTCCTCGCCCAGGCGGAAGGCCTGCAGGCGCTCGATCAGACCGGTCATCTGCTGCTCGGGCACGCCATGGTCCTCGCGCACGCCGCGATAGCCCGGCTCGGTCGTCGGATGGCTGTGGATGTTGACCAGGCCGGGCAGCGCCAGCATGCCCGTGCCGTCGAGCACCGGCTCATTGCCCTGCGGCGGACGGGCGCCGGCGGGTGTAATCTCGACGATGCAGCCGTCCTTCAGGAACAGGTCGACATCGCGGCGGTAGACATGCCGGGAAGCCGAGCCGTCGCGCACCACCGCCCATGCCACGTTTCGGATCGAAGCCGGCCGTGAAGTCACGCGTCACCTCCCGCACACGCTCACACAAGGCATGCCTGTTGCATAGCCTATGCCATGAAACCGGGGCTGGGGACCGAATAGAACAAGGAGGCAGCAATGCGGATCGTGAAATGGGCGGCTCATGCCGCCGCGGCGGCGACTTTGGCCCTGCTGCCGGGCACGTCGTCGGCACAGACCCTCAAGGTTGTCATGCATTCCGACGTCAAGATCATCGATCCGTTCTGGACGACTGCCTACATCGTGCGCAACTACGGCTACATGGTCTACGACACGCTGCTGGCGGTCGATGACAAGCTGCAGGTCAAGCCGCAGATGCTGGAAGGCTGGAAGGTGAGCGACGACAAGCTCACCTATACCTTCACCCTGCGCGACGGGCTTTTGTTCCACGACGGCCAGCCCGTGACGGCCGAGGATTGCGTGGCGTCGCTCAATCGCTGGGCACCGAAGGACGCGATGGGGCAGAAGCTGATGTCCTTCACCAAGGAACTGAAGGCCGTCGACGACAAGACCTTCACCCTGGCGCTCAAGGAGCCCTACGGCCTGGTGCTGGAATCGCTCGGCAAGCCCTCCTCGCTGGTGCCGTTCATCATGCCCAAGCGGGTCGCCCAGACGCCGGGCAACGTGCAGATCAGCGAGACCATCGGCTCGGGCCCGTTCGTCTTCCGCAAGGATCTGTGGCGGCCGGGCGAGCGTTCGATCTACGACAAGTTCAAGGACTACAAGCCGCGCGCCGAGCCGCCCTCGGGCCTCTCGGGCGGCAAGGTCGTCCATGTCGATCGCGTCGAGTGGCACAACATCAGCGACCCGCAGACCGTCGATCAACGCGCTGATCAGCGGCGAGATCGACATGATCGACCAGCCGGTGATCGAGCTCCTGGCGTTGCTGGAAGGCGACAAGAATATCAGGGTCGCCGATCTCAACCCGCTGGGCAGCCAGATCGACTTCCGCTTCAACACGCTGCACAAGCCCTTCGACAACCCGAAGATCCGCCAGGCCGTGTTCTATGCGCTGAACCAGAAGGACTTCCTGCTGGCGGGCTACACCAACCCGAAGTTCTTCAAGGAGTGCAAGGCGCTCTTCATCTGCGGCACGCCGCTCGCCACCGACAAGGGCTTCGAGGACAAGCTAACGTCCGACTTCGCCAAGTCGAAGCAGATCCTCAAGGAAGAAGGCTATGACGGCTCGCCGGTCGTGCTGCTCTATGCCACCGACACCAACACCGGGCGGCTGACGCCGATCCTGAAGGCGCTGCTGGAGCGCGGCGGCTTCATCGTGGACATGCAGGCGATGGACTGGAACACCGTGCGTGGCGCGCCGCACGCGCAAGGAGCCGCCCTCGGCCGGCGGCTGGCAGCGGCTTCCTGACGACCTGGGTATCGGCCGACCTGCTCGATCCGGTGATGTCCGCCTTCCTGGGCGCCAATTGCGAGAAGGCGGCCATCGGCTGGCCGTGCGACGCCAAGCTCGAAGAGCTGCGCGACGCCTTCGCCAAGACCACCGACGATGCCAGGCGCAAGGAGCTCGCCACCGCGATCCAGGTGCGCATGTCGGAGTATCCGACGCACGTCCAGCTCGGGCAGTTCAACGTGCCCTCGGCGATCCGCGCCTCGCGTCACGGGCAATCTCGAAGCGCCCGCGCCGGTGTTCTGGAACGTCAGGAAGAAGTAGTAGGCCCTTCGCTCCTAGCCGAGCTCGAAGCTGGTCACGCCGAACAGGCCGGCATAGTCGAGATCGGGGTTGGCGCCGGTATACATGCGCGCCGTCTCGAAGGACGGCTTCATGCCGGCCGCTCTCGACCAGCGCGACGCCGGGCTTGTTGATGTCCGGCACGTCGATCGCCACCGCCTTGGCGCCCGTCTTCGTCGGCCAACGCCGAGACCAGCGCCTCGGCGATGTCGGGCGACTCGGCGAACAGCGGCCCGACGCGCGAGGTCGTCCGGCACGACCGCATGACGGCAAGACCCGCAAGCTTGCCGTCGCGCAGGGCCACCATGGCCGCGCGCTCGGGCAGCGTGATCCAGGCTGCCAGGAAACTGTCGCGGGCCTCGGAGAAGAAGCGGCGGTCGAAGGCGGCGAGCCGGTCGAACGGCACGCTCCGCGCATCGACCAGGCTGACGCCGGCCGGCGGCTTGCCGACGGGCGGCGGGCCTTCGTAGCGGATGTTGTTCCAGGCCAACCGGAAACCCGACTTGCGATAGTTCGCCTGCTGCGCCGGCACGCCGTCGAGCCCGACATTGCGGCCGGCCATCCGCGCCATGCCGGCGTCCCAGATCTTCAGGCCGTAGCCTTTGCCGCGCGCCGCCGGCCGGGCGATGTAGAAGCCCAGGAAGCCGAGACCCTGGCCGTACTTCACCACCGAGATGCAGGTCACCGGTTCGCCATCGAGCCGGCCGACCAGGAAGCCGCCAGGATCGGTGGCGAAGAAGGCGTGGATGTCGGTGTTGCCCGGGTTCCAGCCTTCATCGCCGGCCCATTGGGCCATGTGCCGCGTGTCGTCGGCGCTGGCGACTGCGATTTCGTATGTCATCCCGGCGAAGCTATCATGTCATGCGGACCGCGCGCATCTTGCGCGCTTGAGCGCATTCATATGCGCGTATGATCATGAGGCGCGCAGGATGCGCGCGGTCCGGAAGAGCATGACTACTCCGCCGCCTTCGCCGTCGCCGAGAAGAAGCGGTTCTCCGGCCGCGGCAGGCCGAGGTTTTCGCGCAAGGTCTTGCCCTCGTACTCGGTGCGGAAGATGCCGCGGCGCTGCAGCTCGGGCACGACGAGAGTGACGAAGTCGTCGAGCCCGCCCGGCAGGTAGGGGAACATCACGTTGAAGCCGTCGGAGGCGCCGGTCGTCAGCCACTCCTCCATCTGGTCGGCGATCATCTGGGGCGTGCCCATCATGGCGAGCCCGCCATAGCCGCCCAGGCGGCCGGCGATCTGGCGCACCGTCAGGTTCTCGCGCTTGGCAAGCGCGATCACCCGCTCGCGGCCGCTCTTGCTCTGGTTGGTCTCGGGGATCTCGGGCAAGGGCCCGTCGGGATCGAACTTGCGCGCGTCCTGGCCGACCGCGATCGACAGCGCCGCGATGCCGCTCTCATAGCTCACCAGGCTGTCGAGCCTGGCGCGCTTTTCCTTCGCCTCGTCGAGCGAGGAGCCGATGATGGTGAAGGCGCCGGGCAGGATTTTCAGGTGATCGGGATTGCGGCCGACCTTGGCCGCGCGGCCCTTCACGTCGGCATAGAAGGCGCGGCCGGCTTCGATCGGACCGCCGGCGGCGAACACCACTTCGGCGGTCTCGGCGGCGAGCTGGCGGCCATCATCCGAGGCGCCGGCCTGCACCATCACCGGCCAGCCCTGGATCGGGCGGGCGATGTTCAAGGGTCCGCGCACCTTCAGGTACTTGCCCTTGTGGTTCAGCACATGGAGCTTGGCGGGATCGAAGTAGATGCCCTGCTCGACATCGCGGACGAAGGCATCGTCGGCCCAGGAATCCCAGAGGCCGGTGACGACATCGAAGAACTCGCGGGCACGGGCATAGCGCTCGGCGTGCTCCATCTGCTCGTCCATGCCGAAGTTCAGCGCGGCGTCGGGATTGGAGGTCGTGACGAGATTCCAGCCGGCCCGGCCCTCGGAGATATGGTCGAGCGAGGCGAAGCGGCGGGCGATGGTGTAGGCGGGCTCGAAGGTGGTCGAGGCCGTGGCGATCAGGCCGAGGTGCTGGGTGTGCTGGGCGAGCGCCGGCAACAAGGTCAGGGGATCGAACGAGGTCACCGTGGCGCTGCGCTTCAAGGCCTCCATGGGCATGTTCAGCACGGCCAGGTGATCGGCCATGAAGAAGGCGTCGAACTTGCCGCGCTCCAGGGTCTGGGCATAGCCGATCAGCGCCTTGAGATTGAAGTTGGCGTCCGGCGTGCCGCCGGGATAGCGCCAGGCGGCGGTGTGGATGCTGACCGGGCGCATGAAGGCGCCGAGCCGCAGTTGGCGTTTGGAGCTCATGGGCTCCAATCTTGCCCCTGCCGGGCCGCCCGACAAGGCGGCGTCGGACGACAAGAACTAATTCAACGAATTTGTTTTCTCTTTCACACGAGCCAATTCGCTTTCACACGATGGGCGGGTGCTTCTTGTCCGTGCCGGCCGAATGCTCCCAGGCGCGCGCCACCTGGAACAGGGTGCTTTCCTCGAAGTAACGGCCGACGAACTGCACCGAAAGGGGTAGCTTGTCGACGGACAGGCCGGCCAGCATCGCGAGGGCCGGATGGCCGGTGACGTTGAACGGCGTGCGCGCCTGGCGCGGATAGGTGCGGTCGAGGTCGACCGGCCGGTCGATGCGGCAGGGCGGGTCCATCGAGCTGGCGCACAGCAGCACGTCGACCTGGCGGAAGGCCGCCTCGACCTCGGCGATCATCTCCAGCCGCCGGCGCTGCGCCTGGACATAGTCGCCGGCGTTCATGAAGGCGCCGGCCATCAGGCGGCGGCGCGAGAGCTGGCCGTAGTCGCCCGGCCGCTCGCGCAGCCACGGACCGTGGATCGCCCAGGCCTCGCTTTGCAGGATGACGCGGTTGACCGCGCCGAACTCGGTGAGCGTCGGCAGGCGGATGTCGCGCACCTCGGCGCCCTCCATCTGCAAGGCGCGCGCGACATGGTTCAGGGCCGCCGTGACCTCGGCCTCGGCCGGCGTGTCGACCTCGTGGAAATGGCGCACGAAGCCGATGCGCAAGTCACGCACGCCGCGATCGAGGTTGGCGGCATAGTGGCCGTTCACCGAGGCCGCGCTGCCGGGATCGAGGGCGTCGTGGCCGGCGATCGCCTGCAGCATCAGCGCATTGTCGGCGACGGTGCGCGTCATCGGGCCGATATGGTCCAGCGTGAAGGACAGCGGAAAGACGCCGCGGCGCGACACCAATCCGTAGGTCGGCTTCAGCCCGACGATGCCGCAGCAGCTCGCGGGATTGCGCACGCTGCCGCCGGTGTCGGTGCCCAGCGCCATCGGGAAAAGACCCGCGGCCACGCCCGACCCCGAGCCCGACGACGACCCGCCGGGATGATGGTCGGTGTTCCAGGGATTGCGCGCCGGCGGCCACGGCAGGTCGAAGCTCGGCCCGCCAATGGCAAACTCGTGCGTCGACAGCTTGCCCATGACGATGGCGCCGGCGCCGCGCAGCTTCTGCACGCAGACCGCGTCGGCCTTGGCGATGTTGTCCGTCAGGATCTTGGAATGGCAGGTCGTGGGCAGGCCGGCGACGTTGATGATGTCCTTGATGCCGACCGGCACGCCGTGCAGCGGGCCGCGCAGGCGACCGGCGACCGCTTCTGTTTCGGCCGCCTTGGCCGCCGCCAGGGCGGCCTCGGCATCCAACTTGATGAAAGCGTTGAGCCTGGGATCGAGCGTGGCAACGCGCTCGAGCAGCGCCTTCATCAGTTCGACCGGCGACAGCTCCTTGTCGGCGATGGCCTGCGCTGCTTCCGCGACGCTCAACCAGTGCAGCTCGCCGACGGGACCGTCTCTCATAGCCCCCTCCCCGCCTTCATCGGTGGCCACGGCTCGACGGCCGGGTCGGTCGGCTGCTTGATCTTGCTCATGACGTCGGCGGCCTGCTTGGCGGCCGCGGCGACGTCGTCGGGGAATTCCGCCAGCGCCTTGGCGAGGCCGGCGCGCCGCGCCAGCAGCTCCATCGTTGCCTTGTCTATCATCTACTCACCCCTCGACAGGCGACAAGTTTCCAACGCGCCCGCGCCAGAGTCCATGGACGTCGTGCAGGCCGGTCTCGCATCGGGCATAGTCGGCCAGCGGAAGGAGATTCCGGCATGACCGACGACGCCGATTGGCCCGCCCTGCCGCTCGAAGCCTGGGAGCCAACACGCGCCACTTTGCATATGTGGTGCCAGATCGTCGGCAAGGTGCGCCTGGCCCTCAGCCCCTACCAGAACCATTGGTGGCAGGTGCCGCTCTATGTCAGCGCGCGCGGTCTCACGACCTCAGCCATTCCCTACAAGGGCAAGGTCTTCGAGGTCGAGTTCGACTTCATCGGCCATGTGCTGCGCATCTCGGTTTCCGACGGCGCCAGTCGCACGCTGCGGCTCGGCCCCAAATCGGTGGCCGGCTTCCATGCCGAGTTCATGGCAGCCCTCGCGGCGCTGGGCGTCGAGGTCCACATCTGGACCATGCCGGTCGAGATTCCCGCTCCGATCGCCTTCGAAAAGGACACAGTCCATGCCGCCTATGACCCGAACTATGCCAGCCGGTTCTGGCGCGCTCTGATCGCGATCACGGCGGTGCTCGGCGCGTTCCGCGGCGGCTTCCTGGGCAAGTCGAGCCCGGTGCATTTCTTCTGGGGGAGCTTCGATCTCGCGGTGACGCGGTTCTCCGGCCGCCGTGCGCCACCGATGCCGAACGCCGACGTCATCACGCGCGAAGCCTACTCGCATGAAGTCAGCAGCGTCGGCTGGTGGCCGGGCGACGAGACCACGCCGTATCCGGCCTTCTATGCCTATGCGTCGCCCGAGCCGGACGGCTTCGGCAAGGTGCCCATGCGGCCGACAACGGCGTTCTACGACAGCAACGCGTCGCAGTTCCGGCTGAGATACGATGACGTGCGGCTCGCCGCCTCGCCGCGCCGCGCCCTGCTCGACTTCTGCCAGAGCACCTACGAAGCCGCCGCGACCCTCGCCCGGTGGAACCGCGCCGAACTGGAACGATCGCCGCCCACGTAGGCCGTCTCAACGCATGGCCGGCGACGACATGGTCGGCGACGCGAGGCCAGGCGGCGCCTTGTGCCATTCCGTGCCGGCCTTGGCCTGCCGATAGCCGTAGTCGTACAGCGCCCGCATGTAGGCCTGGTCGAATTCGCCCTTCTTCTCGGGCGCCACGAAGTCGGAGCCTATGTAGGCCAGGTTGTAGTCGACACCGTCGCGTTGGCTGACGAAGTAGGTGCGCAGCACGTCGTTCTGGCCGCTGGCGGCCAGCATGGTGCTGATGGCGCGGCCAGCGATGGTGATGGTGCGGCGCTCGGCGATGGCGTAATCGGGATCGAGTCGGGCGTTGCGGATGATGTAGGCATGGCGCTCGCGCTTCATCAGACGGCCGGCCTCGAGCGACGGCGGATAGAGGAAGAGCTGGGCGATCGCGCCGCCGTCGACGTGCATTTCCTGGTATTTGCGTCCGTCGAGCTCGACGTCGATCATTACAGGCTGGAAGACTCCCGGGATCGCCGCCGAGGCGCGCAGGATCTGGCGGAAGAGCACCAGCGCCTCCGGCTTGCCGCTGGCCGCCAGCGCGCCAATGTTCCAGATCACCGGCCGCTGGGCGTCGAGGTCGGTCGTGCCGATCAGCAGCAGGCGCCCCTCGCCATACTCGCGGGCGATCGCGGCGAACATCTTCTCATCGGCGTACTTGGCAATGACGTTGGCAAGCGGAGTCGTGTCGGCCATGGCGTCATCGAACAGCGCGGCGGAGATGCCCCGCGTCCGATAGATGCTCTCGGGGGTCATGGTCGTGTAGACCTCGCGCAGCGCCGCGTCGTAGCCGGGTCCCAGGAAGGCGAACGGCGCAACCAGGGCGCCGGTGCTGACACCGGTGACCATCTTGAACTCGGGCCGCGTGCCGGTCTCACTCCAGCCGTTCAGCAGGCCGGCGCTGAAGGCGCCGTTGTCGCCGCCGCCCGACACCGCAAGGAAATAGGCCGGCGGGAGTTTCGTCCGCGTCGGATTCTTGCCTTCGGCCCTGAGCGTTGCGACCTCGCGCTCGAGCGCTCGCATGCCTTCCTGGATCATCACCCCGGTGTCGCCGTCAGCGAAGAAGCGCGCATTGGGAATGCCGAGGGGCATGGCCCGCGCGGTGTCGACGCGAGGCACCGCCGGCCCTCGCTCCGGATGAGAACAGGCGGCGGCAAAGCCGACCGATAGCAGGGCGAGGCTCATCAGTCTAAGCATCAAGGAACTCCAGCTTGGTGATTTCTTGCGGCGGCAGCTCGGCGAGATAGAGGCTGCCCTGGGCGTCACCCGAGATGCCGTGCGCGCCGTTGATGGCGCCGCGGCAGCGGCCGATCAGCTTGCCGTCAGCGCTCAAAAGGCTGATGCGCGGGATCTGGTCGGTGACGAACACCAGGTCGCGATCGTCCACCCAGATCTGCATGGGATGATAGAAGTCACCCCATTCGGCGAGAAAGGCGCCGGTGCGATCGAACACCTGCACGCGGTTGTTCTCGCGGTCGCCCACCAGCACCTTGCCGAAGCGGTCGACCCAGATGGCGTGCGGCGTGGTGAAGGCGCCGGGCCCTGCGCCGGGGCCGCCCCAGGTCGCGATCAGCGTGCCGTCGGCCGCAAAGCGGTGGACGCTGGAATTGCCGTAGCCGTCGGCGACGTAGATCTCGCCGTCCGGTGCTTGCGCCGCCGCCGTCGGATGGTTGAACGGCGCGTCGAGCGAGGGCCAGTGCCGCTTGCCCAGCGCCTGCAGGAGCTTGCCTGCTGCATCGAAGCGCAGCACCTGATGGGCGTCGCGGTCGGCCACCAGGATCGAGCCGTCGGGGGCGCCATTGATGTAGTGCGGCTCGGCCAGCACGCCTTCGCCCCAGCTGCCGATGAGCCGGCCGTCGCGATCGAACACCAGGACCGGCCGGTCGGTGCCGCGCTGGGCGACGTGCACGCGGCCCTCGCCGTCCACCATCAGGTCCGACAGGAAGCCGAAGCTCTCCCCCGCCGGCAGCTTTGCCCACTTGCGATGGATGGCGTAGCGCCGGTCGCCCAGGATGACGGTGTAGCGTTCGTCGGACATCGTTTTACTGCGGCGTGCCCGCTCCCTTGCTTGCAGCGTACATATAGCAGCGGATCTTCCAGCCCGTCGGCGTGCGCCGGAAAATGACGACCTCGTTGAACGACTCCGTTGCCTCGGCGCCGCTTGCCAGAGTCTTGATGCGGCCCCTGCTGGTGGCGCGCAGCCACGCCATGTCGCCCACCACCTCGGTCTCCTTGATCTCGAAGGCAACATCGAGCTTCAGGGTGGCGAACACCTGCCGGTATGCAGCGCGCACGGCCTCCGTGCCGGCCGCAGCCGGGAGGTTGTCGCGGATGAAGACGCCGTCGGACGTGTAGAGCGCCGCCAGCGCGTCGGCCGTGCCCCAGCGCAGCCCGGCGGCATAGCGCTCCATGATGGCGAGGAGCTGGGCGGGATCGTCCGACGGCTGGGCCCGGGCGTCGTTGGCGATCACGGCGACGGTCGCGCCGGCCAGCAGGGCCCGGCGCGACGTACGGCTAGGATTGGACACCAGGCTCTCCCCTCCAGTGGCCCGGCATTGTAGCCGATCAATCATCCCACGCGCAGCAAGCGCAAACGCGGGTCCAGAAGATCGCGCAAGCCGTCGCCCAGCATGTTGAGGCCCAGCACCGCCAGGGCGATCGCCAACCCCGGCCAGACCGCCAGCTCGGGCGCCTGAAAGATGTAGGTCTGGGCGTCGCGCAGCATGCGACCCCATGAGGGCACCGGCGGCTGGGCGCCGAGGCCGAGATAGGACAACCCCGCTTCGGCCAGGATGGCGACGGCGAACTGGATGGTCGCCTGCACGATCAGGACGCTGGCGATGTTGGGCAACACGTGGCGCAGCGTAATGCCGACCGGCCCCTGTCCCATCGCCGTCGCTGCGCGGATGAAATCGCGGCTCCACATGGCGAGCGCCGCACCCCGGGTGACGCGCGCGAACACCGGAATGTTGAAGATGGCGATGGCCAAGATCGCGTTCTGGGCGCTGGCGCCCAGCACCGAGGTGATCAGGATCGCGATCAGCACCGCGGGAAAGGCGAAGATCAGGTCGGAGGTGCGCGACAGCGCCTCGTCGACCCAGCCGCCGTGCGCGGCGGCCCAGGCGCCCAGCGCCACGCCGATCGTGAGACCGATGGCGACGGCGATCAGGCCGACGGTGATCGAGGTCTGCGCGCCCACCATGATGCGCGAGAGCACGTCGCGGCCGAGGTGATCGGTGCCCAGCGGATAGGCGGCCGACGACGGCATCAGCTTGGTGCGCATGTTGAGCGCATCGATCGGATGGGGCGTCCACAACAACGAGACCAGGGCGGTGCCGACGAACAGCAGCAGCAGCACGGCGCCGATCTGGAAGCCGACATGGCGCGTGGCGCGGGCGAGGAAGGCGCTCACGCCCGCACCTTCGGTCGCGGATCAAGCAGCGCGTAGGCCATATCGACCAGAAGGTTGACGGCAAGCACCAGGATCGTGAACAGGATGACCACGTTCTTGATCACGACCAGGTCGCGGTTGTTGATCGAATCGTAGACGAGCTGGCCGACGCCGGGCAGGCGGAACACGCTTTCGATGATGACGGCGCCTGCCACCAGGAAGCCGGCGATCAGGCCGGCCACGGTCGTCACCGGGATCAGGGCGTTGCGCAGGGCGTGGCGGAACAGCACGACGCGTTCGCTCGCGCCCTTGGCGCGGGCCGTGCGGACATAGTCCTCGCGCAGAGTGTCGAGCATGGCCGAGCGCGTCACGCGCGTCAGGATCGCGATCTCTCCCAGAGACAGGGACAAAGCCGGCAGGATCAGCGCGTGCACCGATTTCAGCGGCTCCTGCCAGCCCGGGAAGCCACCGGCGGGGAACCATTGCCAGGTCACGGCGAAGGCCAGCACCAGCACGATGCCGAACCAGAAGTTCGGCACCGAGATGCCGATCTGGGTGAAGCCCATGACGCCCCAGTCGCCCGGCCGGCGATGCTTCCAGGCCGCGAACACGCCGAGCGGAATGGCGACCAGCGTCGCCCACGACAAGGCCATGGCGCCAAGCGGCAAGGTGACCACCAGGCGGTCGCCGATGAGCTTGGCAACCGAGGTGCCGTAGGCGTGGCTGTTGCCGAGATTGAAGGTCAGCAGCCCGCCGATCCATTGCAGGTAGCGCGTCAGCAGCGGCTGGTCGAAGCCGTACTTGGCGCGCAGCGCGGCCAGCGTGTCGGGCCGCGCGTCGGTGCCCAGCATGACCAGCGCCGGATCGCCGGGCAGGACTTCGACCACGGCGAACACGACGACGGTGGCGAGCGCGAGAGTCACCAGCGCGGCGGCGAGGCGGCGGGAAAGGAATTCAAGCATTAGCAAATCGCAGGAAAGGTCCCTCGGCCTTCGGCCTCGGGATGACAGCGTCCTGCGTGATCAGCACCCGCTGTCACCCCGAGCGAAGCGAGGGGCCTTTGGCACTGCGAGTCTATTTCCAATGGACCCCGGTCAGATCGAGCTGCGGCGTCGGCGAGTTCTCCCACAAGCCGACCAGGTCCTTCTTCCACACGCCGATCTTGGCGAGCTGGAAGAGATAACCGTTCACGGCATCTCGGGCGATGATCTGCTGGGCTTCCTTCAGAAGCTGGTCGCGCTTGGCGAAGTCGGTGGCGGCCACGACCTCGCGCCACTTGGCCTTGAACTCGGGCGAGTTGTAGCCCCAGTAGTAGCCGTCGCGGGCATAGCGATCGAGGTCGTTGGCCTCGGTATGGGCGACGATCGTGAGGTCGTAGTTGCGCTCCTTGAACGCCTCGGACAGCCACTGCGGCCACTGCAGCTGGGTGATCGTGAGCTTGATGCCGATCTTGCCGAGCTGGTTGGCCAAGACCTCGCCGGCGCGCTGGGCGTAGCCGACCGGCGGCAGCTTCAGGCTGGCCTCGAAGCCGTTGGGATAGCCCGCCTCGGCGAGCAGCGCCTTGGCCTTGGCGATGTCGAACGGGTAGGTCTTGGTGAGGTCGACATAGGCCTTGTTGTGCGGCGCGAAGTGGCTGCCGATCGGCACGCCGAAGCCCGATTCGGCCGAGATCAGCTCCTCGCGGTTGACGGCGTGGGCCATCGCCTGGCGCACCTTGGGATTGTCGAACGGCTTCTTGCCGTTGTTGGTCGCCAGGATCACCTCGCCCTCGGTCGTGCCGACGATGACGACGAAACGTGGATCCTTCTTCAGGCGGTCGACCAGCTCGGGCGC
Source organism: uncultured Alphaproteobacteria bacterium (assembly GCA_963809025.1). Lineage (GTDB taxonomy): Bacteria > Pseudomonadota > Alphaproteobacteria > Reyranellales > Reyranellaceae > Reyranella. The sequence goes on from CAWEIE010000030.1 coordinate 208,317, forward strand.
CTGGAAGCCCGGGAAGGCATCGACGTCACCGGCCAGAAGCGCGCTCACCTGCGCCGACGGATCCTTCACGATCTTGAAGATCACGGTGTTGATCTTGATCGAACCCGGATCGCGATAGGTCGGCGACTTCCCCAGCGTGATCGAATCGCCTTCCTTGCGCTCCTTGAACATGAACGGCCCGGTGCCGATCGGGTTCTTGTCGTTGGTCGGCGCCGACTTCGGATGCATGATGCCCGCATCGCCCAGCGACAGGCTGTAGAGCAGGAAGGAGTTGGGCGACTTCAGGGTCACCTTGACCGTCGAAGGATCGACCACCTCGACCTTGTCGATGTCGGTGTAGAGCGATTTCGCCGGGGCCGTGGAATCCGGTGCGAACAGTCGGTCCAGGGAGAACTTCACCACCGAGGCGTCGAGCGCCTCGCCGTCATGGAACTTCACGCCCTTGCGAATCTTGAAGACGTATTCCTTGCCGTCCTCGGAGATGCTCCAGCTCTCTGCCAGGCCAGGATTGATGGCGCCGGTTCGGTCGATACGGCCCAGCGCCTCGAAGATGCTGGGCGTGGTGACCTCGCGGATGGCGGCGGCGGCGTTCTTGGTCGGGTCGAGCACGGGCGGCTCGAGCGACATGCCGATCACCAGCCGGTCCTTGGCCGGCCCCTGCGCCAAGGTTTCGGTGCCAAGAACCGACAAGGTCGCCAGCGCGCCGGCGGCGCCGAACAGATGACGGCGGGAAAGTGAGTCCACGGAAAAGCCCCTCCTCTGAAGTAGCCAAGTCTATCAGCGGCCGAACACGTCCCGCCAGCCGCGCGCGGCGCCCAGCGTGGCGGCATGGTAGACGCCGCGCGCCACCGCGCGCGCCAGGCAATCCGCAGCCAGGGTGCCGAGTTCGGCCAAGGTCAGATGATCGACAAACAGGTCGTGGGCGCCGGTCGCCACGACGAAGACGGTGTCGCCGTCCTGCGGCGTGTGCACCGGGCGGATCGAGCGTGCCAGCCCGTCCTGCGCCATCACCGCCAGGCGATTGGCCGAGGCCTTGTCGAGGCGGGCGTTGGTGGCGACGACGGCGATGGTCGTGTTGGCGCGCGGGTCGCTGCGCGCGGCATCGGCCGGATCGTGGCTGAGGTCGGCGCGATCGTGGCTCACCGCGAGCGACAGCCCGTGCGCCGGCGGCGGCAGGCCGCCGAACTCCTTGTTCTGCTCCAGCGCCCAGGCCCAGAACTGCGGCATGTCGCCCATCGTCGTGTAGCCCCGCGCATTCACGGCCACCAACGCGCCGACCTGAAGGCCCGTCGTCGGGTCGACCGCCGAGGCGCTGCCCAGCCCGCCCTTGAGGTTGCCGGCCTTGGCGCCGAGGCCGGCGCCGGTATTGCCCAGCGTGAAGTCGCGGGAAGCCTTGCCCGTCGCGGCATAGGCCATCTCGCGATAGGGCGGCCAGTCCCACTGCTTGTCGCCGCCGTTCAGCAGGTCGAACAGGATGGCGGTGGGCACGATGGGCACGACGACATCGGCGATGGCGACGCCGCGGCCGTGCTCGCGCAGCCAGCGCATGACGCCGTCGGTCGACGACAGGCCGAAGGCCGAACCGCCCGAGAGGCAGATCGCATCGATCGCATCGACGCGGCACGACGGATCGAGCAGGTCGGTGTCGCGCGTGCCGGGCGCACCGCCGCGCACGTCGACGGAGGCCACCGACGGCCGCTCGCACAGCACGACGCTGACGCCCGAGCGCAGGCGCTGGTCCTCCTCGTTGCCGACCAGGATGCCGTCGACGTCGGTGATGAGGTTTCTAGAGCCGGGGCGGAGCATAGGTTCACCTGTCGTCCCGAGCGCAGCGCCTGCCCTGAGCGAAGCCGAAGGGAGGGACCTTCAAGCCGACAGTAAAGGTCCCTCGCTGCGCTCGGGATGACATTGGTCGCGTGTCAGCCATCAACGACATACTAATCGAGCTGCAGCGTCATCGCCTTGAGATACGCCGTCTCCGGCAATCCCGGATGCACCGGATGGTCGAGCGCCGCGCCCGAGCTGCGCAGGATGCGGCCGCTGCGGCCGGCGTCGCGCAGGCCGCGGCGCACCTGCTCGGCGAACAACGGCGAATCGACCAGGTGCGAACAGGAGGCGACGAAGAAGAAGCCGCCCTTGGTCACCAGGGGCGCCGCCAGCCGCACCAGCTTGCGATAGCCCTGCGCGCCGGTCTTGAGGTCCTTGCGGCTTTTCACGAAGGCCGGCGGATCGCAGATCACCACCTCGAAGTTCTTGCCGCTGCGCTTCTCCAGCGCGTCGAAGACCTCGCTCTTCTCGAACGACACGACCTTGTCGACGCCATTCAGCGCCGCTGCCGCCTTGGCCGCATTGAGCGCGGGCTGAGACCGGTCGACGCAAGTCACGGACTTCGCGCCGCGCGCCGCCGCCAGCACACCGAAACCGCCGGAGTAGCTGTAGACGTCGAGCACGTTGGCGTCTTTCGCAAAGCCCGCCATGAAGCGCCGGTTGTCGCGCTGGTCGTAGAACCAGCCGGTCTTCTGGCCACCCGACAGGTCGGCGACGAACTTCGAGTCGTTCTCGACCAGCTCGATCGGCTGCTCGGCATCGCCTTTGACCACCGTCGTTTCGCGCGTCAGGCCCTCGAGCTCACGCACCGGCGAATCGTTCTTGAGCACGATCGTCCTGGGCGACAGCTCGGCCTCCAGTGCCTCGAGCAGCACCGGCGTCAGCAGTTCCATGCCGGCGGTGTTTACCTGCACGACCAGTGCGTCACCGAAGCGGTCGATGATCACACCGGGCAGGCCGTCGGCTTCGGCATGGATCAGCCGATAGTAGGGAACGCCGACCAGCCGGTCGCGCAAGGCCGTCGCCTGGGCAAGCCGCCGACCGAGGAACAGCGCATCGACCGTGGCCTCGGGGTTGGTCGACAGCACGCGGCCCGCGATCAGCGAATGCGGGTTGAACGTAACCAGCCCCAGCGCCTCGCCGCCCGGCGCGCGCAGGGTGGCGAGCGCGCCCGGCGGGATCGCCTTGGCGTCGGCGTCCATCAGGATCTCGTTGGAGAATACCCACGGGTGTCCGGCGCGGACGCGGCGATCTTCCCCGGCCCGCAGGATCACGCTGGGTAATTTCTTCTGTGCCAAAAGACCTACTCTCCGTTCTACTCTCCGGCGGCGACGCCATCGCGCCGCGGATCGGCGCCTCCTTGCCAGCCGTCGCCGGCCCGGCGCACGCCGGTCAAGCCACCGTCATGCCGGCGGACTTGTACTTCATCGCCCAGCGCGCGCAAGGCGCCGGCCTGGGCCGCAATCGGCGTGCCGGCCTCGAGCTCGGTCGCGCCATTCGTATTGATGATACGCGGCTGGGCGATGGCGTCCTGCATGGACATGTTCCAGTCCAGCAGCCCGATCACGGTCTGCAGAGTGTCGCCGATGATGCGCGCCCCGCCGGCCGAGCCCAGGGCGGCAAACAGCTTGCGGTCGCGGTCGAGAATGAAGGTGGGCGACATCGACGAGCGCGGCCGCTTGCCGGCCTCGACCCGGTTGGCGACCGGCTTGCCATCGATCGCAGGGACTGCCGAGAAATCGGTGAGCTCGTTGTTCAGCAAAAAGCCCTTCACCATGATGCGCGAGCCGAACGGAGCCTCGATGGTGGTGGTGAAGGCCACGGCATTGCCCCAGCGATCGACGATGGTGATGTGGCTGGTGCCGCGCTCGACATAGCCCGGCGGCACGCCCGGGCCGACGACACCCATGCTGCGGTCGGGCGAGATCAGCTTGCGGCGCTCGGCGAGATAGGCCGGCGACAGGAGGCCAGCTACGGGCACCTGGACGAACGCCGGATCGGCGACGTAGCGGTTGCGGTCGGCGAAGGCGAGCCGGCTTGCCTCGGCGATGAGATGCAGGGCGCGCAGGTCGTCGGGCTTGTCTCGCCACAGCTCGAAGGGTTCGAGCAGCCCCAGCATCTGCAGGACGGCGATGCCGCCTGATGACGGCGGCGGCATGCCGCAGACGATCCACACGCGATAGGGACCGCACACCGGCTCGCGCTTGACCGGCTTGTAGTTGGCAAGATCGGCCGCCGACAGCGTGCCCGGCCGCACGTGCTTGTGCACTCGCTCGACCAGCTCGCGCGCGATATCGCCTTCGTAGAAGGCGCGCGCGCCTTGCTCGGCGATCAGGCGCATGGTCTCGGCCAGCGCCGGGTTGGCGATCCGCTCGCCCTGCTTCTTGGGCGAGCCGTCGGCATTGAAATAGACGGCGCGGATGTCGGGATCGTCGGTCGGCATGCGCTGCAGCCAGCCAGCCAGCCGTGGCGGCACCGCGAAGCCCTCGCGCGCCGTGTCGACCGCCGGCTGGAACAGTTCGCGCCACGCCAGCTTGCCGTGCTCCTTGTGCGCCTGCTCCAGCATGGCGACGGCGCCAGGCACGCCGACCGAGATGCCGGAGAGGACGGCGCCCAGCATGCCGATCGGCTTGCCTTCGGCGCTGAGGAACATGGTCGGCGACGCGCCGGCAGGGGCCATCTCACGGCCGTCATAGACGGCGATCGCACTGGTGGCGGCGTCGTAATGCAGCAGGAAACCGCCGCCGCCGATGCCCGAGGCCTGCGGCTCGACCACGCCCAGAACCATCTGAACGGCGATCGCGGCGTCGACCGCCGAGCCGCCGCGGCGCAGCACTTCCAGCCCCGCCTCGACGGCCATGGGATTGGCCGCCGCCACCATCGCCTGCGGCGCCGCGTGGCCCGCCGGGCCGAAGCCCAGCAACGCCAGTACGACAAGAAGCAGGCGGCGCAGGATCATGCGCGGCGCGCCACGATGAACAGGCGGCGGAAGGGAAAGAGCGTGATGCCGTCGGCGCGTGTCGGATAGGCCTCGGCTATGAGCTTGGCGTAGGTCTCGTAGTAGGCGGCCCCCTCCTCCTTGCTCAGCGCTTCCATGTAGGGCCTGAGCCCGGTGCCTGCGGTGTATTGCGCCACCGGATCCTTGCCGGTCAGCGGCTGCTGGTAGATCGATTCCCAGACTTCCAGGTCCGAGCACAAGGGCTTCAGCACGTCGTAGTAGCGCGCCGGTTCCCACACCGTGCGGATGCCGCCCACCTTGGCGAGCTTGTCGCGCCATGGGCCCATCTCGGCCGCCTTCTTCATCAGCGCATGCGAGGGCGCTTCGTGATTGCGCGGCATCTGGATGGCGAGCTGCCCGCCCGACGGCAGCAATTTCAGCAGCCCGGGAAAATAGGCGATGTGGTTCTCGATCCACTGGTAGGCGGCGTTGCTGTAGAGGATGCCCGGCGGCACGTCCGGCTTGAACTCAGCGAGATCACCCTTGATGAAGCTCACGTGCTTGTCGGCCGTCTGGCTGCGCGCCTTGGCGAGCATCTCCTCGGAGGAATCGACGCCGATGACCGGCGGCCCGGGAAAACGCTCGGCCAGGAGACGCGTGATGTTGCCGGCGCCGCAGCCGAGATCGTAGATCGCGTGGCCCGGGCGCGCGGCGTTGGTCGGATCGAGCCGCCCCATCAGATCGAGCGCGGGACGCAGGCGGGCATCGACGAACTTTAGATAGAGGTTGGCATCCCAGATGGGAGCCTTGAGGTCGCTCATCATTTCTCCTCGAACGCGGCATCGACTGGCACGCGATAGGCCATGGTGATCTTGTTGCCCTTCTGCGCCGCCAGCACGACGGCCATGAATTCCTCGTGCATCTCCTCGGTCATGCCCTTGGCGCGCGCCATGGCGCCGTGCGAGGCGATGCAATAGTCGCACTGATTGGCGATGCTGACCGCGAGATAAACTAATTCCTTGGTGAGCGGATCGAGCTTGCCCGGCGCGAAGGCCGCTTTCATTTCTTCTGCAAATCGCTCCATCACCGCGGGGTGGCGAGCCAGGGCCTTCCAGACGTTGTTGATATTTGCGGGATCGATGTTGCGCCGCTGGGCAATGTCCTCGACGACGGCTTTCGCGCGCGGGCTCATATCCTTGTACTCGGTCAGCCTGGGCATGGACGCTCCTTCTAGTCTTAGTAGTAGTTCGTCATAGAAGTTTTGACGGGTTGAAGTTGAGCCATTCGAAGATCGGCCGTTGGTGAGAGGCTGAGGATGTCGATGCTTGCGGCGACGCGCGGGCGGCAGGATGGCTTGGCTGAGCCGGCGGCGCCGGCGCTGCGACCGACGTCGTGCGACGAGGGCTTGTGGTCGACGGAAGCCAACACCCCTATCGGCTGGGCGGCCGAGGATTTCCGCTAGTTTCCGCTCCTGCCCGACGGCTGGGCCACGCCCGCCAAGTCATTGACTCTTCTACCTTTCTGAATTACCGCAATTCCCGCTACCCCTTTTCGCTGGGGTGTGCGCCACGCATCGCGACCTCGTTTCCCATCGACCGAGTGCACGGCCGCATCGCCGAACGGCCTGCCGTCCGGCGGGAGGGGACTCGGATCAACGATGTATAGAGCCACAGACGTAGAACCGTACTGAAAACTGCAGTGTTTGTCAATAACTAAGGTTTTTAACTGCCAGACACAGTCGCGCGTCGACGCCGGGTTTCGATTCGGCGACTTTTGGCGCTCCAGAAGGGGGGTACCTGTCGCGGGCCGACGTCGCCGTCATACCAAGGCTTGTGCGGCCCAACCCGACTGCTGGCAGTGCTGTCAGCAGCCAGCAGCGACTCGCCTGCCCCGCTTGTGGACCGCCTACCTTCGATCTCGGCCGCCTCCAGTCGTGCGCCGCCGCGTCTGCTTCTGGCCCGCTTCCAGACATAGGCGACGGCGAGCGGTTCGTCAGAGATGGGCCATAACCGGAAGTCGCTTGTAATGATTGCCGGGCTTGGCCAGCTAGTTGCCTGGCCGATCCTCGGCGGACTGCTTATCAATATTGTCGGATTAAGTTTCTTTTGTGCTCTGCGATGGGCAGCGTGACAATGCTGCCGCGCGGACCGCCGACCGATCGCCTGGCCTCAGGTCAGCCAGCCGTGACCGCTGGTGCTGGTGAAGTCGATCTGCACAACCAAGTCGTTGAAGTCACGGTCGCCGCCGCCGAACGTGTCTTCCCAGCCCCAGGTGTTCAGCCCGTAGTTCCAGATGTGCCCGACGGACTGGCCGGCGACCTGCTCGTTGGCGTTGGCGAAGGCCCAGTAGAAGGCGCCGGTCGTGAGGTTCTCGAGGCGCAAGGCGATGATGTCGCCGGCATCGATGTCCCGCAGCACTGTCTGGCTGAACTGGCCGTAGCCCGGCCCGGTGATGGCGCTGGCCCGCGACACGGTCTGGATGGCATGCGCTTGCACGGCGGCGGCGTAGGCCGGATGGCCGGGCGCCAGCCCGTCGATCGTGCCGGCCAGGTCGTCGACCTTGTAGAAGGTGAGCTGCAGGTCGTTCTCGCCGCCCTGGCGCAGGCGCACGACGGCGAGCTGGTCGTCGCGGCCACCGACGGTCTCGGCGACCGCCACCGGGCGCGCGACGCGCACGGCATCGCCGCTGCCGAAGAAGTCGGCGAAGCCGAACGGATTGCTGAGCTTGGCCTGGCTCGCCCCGGCGGCCGCGCCGTCGATGTGCACCTCCACGCTTTCGCCGGTGCCGGCGCTGCCCGATGCCAGGCTGCCCTGCGACTGCCTGTCGAACATCAGGACCAGGCCGGGATCGAAGTCGGCCTGCAGCGACTGCTGCGCCAGCCGGCTCGTCCAGGCAAAGCTGCCCGAGTTGGCGCTGAAGAAGTCCGTGGCGTGCGAGCCGAGATCGATGTGCACGCTTGCACCGCCCACCGCCGTCGTCTGGAACAGCAGCGACTGGTCGGCGCCGCTCTGCCAGCCGCCCTGCCCGTCGTCGTCGAGCAGCGCCGGGCTGGTGCTGAACGAGACCTGCGAATGGGCGATCGCCGTCAGCGCCCGCGCCAGCAACGTGCCGTTGGGCGTGCCCAATCCGCTCACCAGGTCGTAGCCGGGCGTTGCCCAGAAGCCATGGCCGGTCGGCACGATCGGGAGATTCACTACAGGGTCGTAGTAGCCGGTCGAACCGGGCGCCCCGGCCGTCGTGTAGAAGCCGGTGATGTTGTTACCGAGCTCGATGTCGTTGAACGAGCCCGGCGCGATCACCGAGGCGATGTAGAGCAGGTCGTTGTAGAAGCCGAGATTGGGCAGGCCCTGGTCCTGGAAGATGGCGTTGAACTGCGTCGTCAGCGCGGCCCACAGCGGCGACGCGAAGCTGGTCCCGCTGCCGCCGGACAGGACGCTGTCCTTGCGATCACCATTGACGTAGTTGGCATTCAGCACCGTGTACCGCATGTCGCCGCCGGCGAGAGCGGCGACATCGGGCAGTCCGCGTCCGCCGCCGGTCAGCGGCTGGAGCCCGTAGTCGCGCTGGTATCCCGGAATATCCGTCGTCGATGAAATCCCGCCGGAACCGACGGCCCGGCCGCCCAGGCCGACTTCGAGCACCGGGACGTTATGGCGGCCATCGGACCTTTCCCCCACCGTCACGTCGAGCGATTGCCAGACCGTCTCGAACAGCATCGTCAGGGTGTCGGCGGCCCCGAGCGGCGACGGCGCCGCGCTGGACAGGGTCGACGGCAGGGTCTTGAGGCCGGCCGCCACCAGCGAAAAGACGATGTCGGGATCGTCGTTCAGGGCGAGCGCCAGCAGCGCCTGCAGCGTCGGGTCGCCCAGCGCGCTGGACAGGGTGACGACCGAGGTGCCGCCGACCAGCAGGCTGTGGATCGAGGAGTGATCGCTGGGATAGTTGGACGAGCCGTTGGCGATGGCGCCGTTCGAGCCGTAGTCGCCGGCGGCCCGGTGCACCGAGATGTTGGCCAGCACGCCGTCGACCATGAGTTGCTCGAACGCCCACTTGAAAGGCGACGAGGCCGTGGTCTGGCCGGTGATCCCCCACGACGCGCTCAGCACCGCCGGCCGGTTGTTGGTGTCGAAGAACGCCTGCTGGTAGGCGACGTACGGTGACGTGCTGAGGTCGGCATACAGCAGCAGGCTGCTGTTGGGCGCGCTGCCGGACATGATCGAGATGTCCCCGGCGAGCTCGCCGCTCGTCGTCGGGTTCAGGATGGTGCCGCTGTCGACGTGTGTGCTGGCACCGGCTATGATCGTGAAGGACCCGGGCGGCAGACCGAGCTGCTGGCGATAAAGGTTGTAGTCGGCGAACAGGGTTCCGTGCCCGAATTCGCCGACCTCGACGAGGGCGACCGGATTCGTCGCCACGTCGGACCCCAGGGGAAAATTGTAGTGGGCGGCGAGGGCCGCCGGCGTAGCCAACACCTCGTCGATTGTCGCGTTGCCAATGCCCAGCGGCCCGGGCGACAGCGACACCGGTGTCGGGAAGAGCACGTGCGGATTGGTGATCGCGGGTGCTTCCGTGAACCACAAGCCCTTGATGACGCCGGGCGTGATCCTGTCGTCGATCCCGAGACTGCCGGTCCAGGCGAGCGTTCCGCCGACGTCCAGCAGCGGCCTGCCGAAAAGATGCTCGAACTGGGTGGGATCGAGGGTGACCCAGATGGTGCGATCGGCGGCCGAGGACAGGTGGCCCCGGCTCTCGGGGTTGTCGAGCGCGGCCTGGCCCACGACCTGGATGATCTGGTGCCTGGTGGCGTCGTAGAGGGCGGGATCCGCACCGTAGGTCGCCCACGGCGTGTTCGGCTCGGCAAAGGCTGCGAGCGCCGCCTGGCGCTCCGCCCAGTTGCCCGACAGCAGCGCCGTGGGATCGTTGGCCCGATCGAGCACCAGGCCGACGGTGATGCTTCCCGACGCTGGACGAATCGTGGGGACGACGCTGCCGTACTGCAGCAGCTCCAGGAGCGGCTGGTGGATCCCGGCGGCGAGGTGGTCGTACTGGTGCGCGGTAGCGAGATTGGCGCCGAAGGCGTCGAGGAACGTCGAGTACGCAAGGGAAGTGTACGGCATCGTGACGACCAACCTGACCAGACCCGAAACAGCTTAGCCAGTTCCGCCATAGCCGCAATGATTGCATTGACCTATCGATGGCAAACTCGCCATCGCCCACAAGATATTCGAGTAGGTGCGTCTGCGATATCCGCTTTGGGTCAGACGCGTCGGTTTCGCGATGTCCGCCGTACGTCCGGTCTACCCCCAACATCAGACACTTTGGCGCGCCGAAGGATGCCCGCGGAGTGGTCGCCGGAACAGAGGCGCTACCAAGTAGCTTGGAGAACGCGTCCGCACGGCAGGGTAGAATTTATGGGGTTTTGACCCTAGTTCCTCCCCATCGCGGACTCCGCGATGGGAAGGGGTCTGAGCGCGCCGACAATCAGTACATGTGCTGGCCGCCGTTGATCGACAGCGTCGAGCCGGTGATGAAGCCGGCATCGTCGGCGATCAGAAACATCACGCCGCGCGCGATCTCGTCGGCCTTGCCGAGCCGGCCAACCGGGATCTTGGCGACGATCTTCTCCAGGACATTGGCCGGCACGGCCGACACCATGTCGGTCTCGGTGTAGCCGGGCGCGATGGCGTTGACGGTGATGCCCTTGGAGGCGCCTTCCTGGGCCAGCGCCTTGGTGAAGCCGTGGATGCCCGACTTGGCGGCGGCGTAGTTGACCTGGCCGTACTGACCGCCCTGGCCGTTGATCGAGCCGATATTGACGATGCGGCCGAAGCCGCGCGTGTTCATGCCTTCCCACACCGCCTTCGACATGTTGAAGCAGGAGCCGAGGTTGGTGTCGATCACCTGGTCCCACATGTCGCGCGTCAGGCGACGCATGGTCGAATCGCGGGTGATGCCGGCGTTGTTGACCAGCACCTCGATCGGCCCGAGATCCTTCTCGATCTGGGCGATCACCGACTGGCAGGCGGCGAAGTCGCCGACGTCGAACTTGTAGACGGCGATGCCGGTCTCGGCCTTGAACTTCTGGGCGGCGTCGTCGTTGCCGGCATAGGTGGCAGCCACCTTGTAGCCCTTATCCTTCAGCATGCGCGACACGGCGGCGCCGATGCCGCGGGTTCCGCCCGTCACGATTGCTACGCGTCCGGCCATATTTTCCTCCCTTACGTTACCGCAGGCCCACTCTAGAGCACATTCCGTCCGGCTGTAATCAGCCGGACGGAATGTGCCCTGTGATGCAAGCATCTCCCGTGCGCGCGTTTCCAGACAGATGAAACCGCATGCGGTTTCATCTGTCTGGAAACCGCTCTAACCGGTTCTTCAGGAGAAGGAATTGCCGGGCGTTGCCGGATAACGCCGCACCGGCGGGCGGTCATAGAACGGCAATCATGAAGCCCTTCACCGCCCTCTTCGGCGCCGCTGCCGGAACCCACACCGCCGACCAACTGGCGCTCGCCACCCTGCCGCTCACCGCCACGCTCGTGCTGGGGGCCGGCCCTGACATTCTCGGCCTGCTGGTCGCGGCCCAAAGTGCAGCCTGGCTGCTGGTCACCCTGCCGGCCGGCGCCTGGGTGGATCGCATGCCGCGGCGCACGCTCCTGCTCATCGGACTGGCGCTGGGGCTCGCGGCCTCGGTCGTCGCCGTCATCGCCGCTGCAGCGGGCATCACCAGCCTGCTGGGAGTCGCGGCCTTCGTCGGCGCCTCGGGCACTGTCGTCTACATGCTGACGGCGATGTCGCTGCTGCCGAGCCTGGTGCCGGCCACCGACCTCCCGCGCTCGAACGCCCGCCTCGAGCTCGCCCGCGCCATCGTCAGTTTGGCAGCGCCGTTCGTGGCCGGCCTGCTTGCCCAGCATCTCTCGCCGACCTGGGGTTATGCCTTGGCGGCCGTGGGCGCTGCCGTGGCGCTCGCTTGCATCATTGCCCTGCCCAAGGCTGCCGCGCCGACATCGGGCGACCAGCGGCCTTCCATGGTCGGCGCGATCCAGACGGGCGCCCGCTTCGTGGTCCGCCACGAGTTGCTGCGCGGCATCAGCCTGTGCGCGATCTTCTGGAACTTCGCCTTCTTCGCCCTGCTCGCGGTCTGGGCACCGCTGGCGCTCGGCCTGCTCAAGCTCGATCCGGCGAGCATGGGGCTTGCGCAGTCGGCCTATGGCGCCGGCCTGATCCTGGGCGCGCTGGTAGCGCCGGTCTCGTCCAAACGCCTGCCGCCGCTTGCCACCCTGATCTTCGGACCGGCCGTGTCGGTGATCGCCGCCGCGCTGTTCCTGCTGGCACCGTCGGGCAACGGCTTTGCCTTCGCTGCGGCCGGCCACTTCCTGATCGGCTTCGGGCCGATGCTGTGGCTGATCTGCCAGACCACGGTGCGCCAGCTCGTGACGCCGGCACCCATGCTGGGCCGGGTCAATGCGACCGTGCAGACGGCGATCTATGGCGTGCGGCCGCTGGGCGCGCTGGCCGGCGGCATCGTCGCCGCCCAGGCCGGCCTGCAGGCGGCGCTGCTGCTGATCGCGGCGTCCTTCGTGCTGTCGACGCTGGTGATCGTCCTGTCGCCGCTGGCGCGGCTGCGCGCGCTGCCGCAGCCGGCTGCGGCTTAGCTGCCGCTTGACCCCTGCCCTCCGCCAGTCGAGTTTATCGGCGGAGGTCGCTGAATGAGGAAGTTACTGGTCGCCGCCGCCCTGTTGGTGCTGGCCGGCTGCAGCTCTAGCCCGGGCTCGCTGTTTTCGAGGGCCAACGATGCCTGGGGCACCGGGACTTTCCCTGTCTCCAACGACGGCCAGGCCGCCCTCTACATCGTGCGCGATGCGGCCCAACCCGATTCGCCGGCGATCAACATCACCGTCGGCCGCCAGCCGCTCGTCGGGCTCACGGCCCCGAACTGGGTGCGCCTCGACCTGCCGCCCAAGCTCTACGACCTCCGCGCCTACGGCACGCAGACCAACAGCGAGCTGATCATCACCGTGGCGCCCGGCCAGTCGCGGTTCCTGCTGGCGCAGCCGACGCCGACGGGCGGCGCCGAGCTTTTGGAACTCTCCCAGGAGCAGGGCCGCAAGCTGGTGCGCAGGGGCGAGCGGCTGTGGACGCCCGAGCTCGACAGCAGTTACTGATTGGATTCATGTCTCCCGGACCGCGCGCGTCCTCGCGCGCTCATGAACATGAGGCGCGCGAGGACGCGCGCGGTCCGGAAGAGTCTGACGTCTAGTCAGTCGCGCTGGACGCACATGGCGATGCCCATGCCACCGCCGATGCAGAGCGTGGCAAGGCCCTTCTTGGCGTCGCGCTTCTGCATCTCGTAGAGCAGGGTCGTCAACACGCGCGCGCCCGAGGCGCCGATCGGATGGCCGAGCGCGATCGCGCCGCCGTTGACGTTGAGCCTGTCGGGGTCGAGGCCGAGCTGCTTGCCGACCGCGACGGCTTGCGCGGCGAACGCCTCGTTGGCCTCGACCAGGTCGAGATCCTTCACCGTCCAGCCGGCCTTCTTCAGCGCCGCCTGCGAGGCCGTCACCGGGCCGATGCCCATGATCGACGGATCGACGCCCGTGGTCGCCCACGATACGATCCTGGCCAGAGGCTTGATGCCGCGCTTCTTGGCCTCGTCGGCCGTCATCAACACCAGCGCGGCGGCGCCGTCATTGATGCCCGAGGCGTTGCCGGCGGTGACCGAACCGCCTTCCTTGCTGAAGGCAGGGCGCAGCTTGCCCAGCGTCTCGACGGTCGTGCCATGGCGCGGGAATTCGTCGGTGTCGACCACGACCTCGCCCTTGCGGGTCTTCACCGTAACCGGGACGATCTCGTCCTTGAAGCGGCCGGACTTCTGCGCCGCCTCGGCCTTGTTCTGCGACGACGCGGCAAAGGCGTCCTGCTCGGCGCGGGTGATCTGGAATTTCTGCGCCACGTTCTCGGCGGTGTTGCCCATGTGATAGCCGTGGAAGGCGTCCCACAGGCCGTCCTTCAACATGGTATCGATCATCTTGAACTCGCCCATCTTGGTGCCGTCGCGCATGTAGCCGGCGTGCGGCGCCTGGCTCATGCTCTCCTGGCCACCGACCACCATGATCGAGGCGTCGCCGTTGCGGATCGCCTGCCAGCCGAAGGCGACGGCGCGCAGGCCCGAGCCGCAGAGCTGGTTGATGCCGAGCGCGGTCTTCTCGACCGGAATGCCGGAATTGACGGCGGCCTGGCGGGCCGGGTTCTGGCCCTGCGCGGCGCTCAGGATCTGGCCCATGATGACTTCGTCGACTTCCTCGGGCTTGACCTTGGCGCGCTCCAGCGCCCCTTTGATGGCGACCTTGCCGAGGTCGTGGGCCGGCACGGCGCCGAACGCGCCATTGAACGAGCCGATCGGCGTGCGCGCAGCGCTTGCGATGACGATTTCGGTTGCCATGTAATCCTCCTTGGCTGCCGCCCTGTTGCGGACTTTATAGGCCGACGACCGGCACCGGCAAGGACCCGTCTTGGAGCGTTACCACCTCATTACTGGAACGGCTTGATCTGCGGCCGATCACCATGGCCGATTCGGATCGACTAGCGGTACTGCACGCCGATGCGCGCGTCATGAATCTTCTGCAGCACGGCATGCTGGCACGCGCTGAGAGCGACGCCATGGTCGCCACCTACGAAGCCGAGTGGCCCGCGCTCGGCTTCGGCAGCTGGACGGCGAGCGAACGCGCTGACCGGCCGGCTGGTCGGATTGGGGGGCTGCGCGTGCACAACGGCGACCTTGGCGTGGCCTTGCGCGGCCTTCTCATCGGACGCGCAGGGCAAGGGCTACGGACCGGAGTTCGGCCGCGCCGCCCTCACCTTCGCCTTCGAGGTCGCACGCCTGGAACGCGTCGTCGCCATCACGCGCCTGGAAAACCTCGCCAGTCAGCGCTCGCTGGAAAAGTTCGGCATGGTGCGCGAGCGCGAGATCAGGACAGAGGACGGCCGGACCTTGGTGCTGCACGCCGCCTTCAATCCGAACAGCGGCCGCAGGAACCACAGCGGGCGCACCAAACCGAAGTAGATCGCCGACGTGGCCATGAAGGTCGCCAGGACCGCGAGGATGAAGCCCGCGACCGGTGGCGCGCCGATCTGCAACAGCCAGTAGACCGCGATCACCGTCACCGTCTGGTGCAGGATGTAGAACGGGTACACGGCCTCGGTGGCTTCCGACAGGAAGGCGGGCCGCCGCGTCAGATGGCGGTTGGCGAAACCAACGATGGCGAACAGCCACGCCATGGTGTTCACCGCCGACACCAGCGCATAGGCCGGACGCGCGGCGTCGGCGATCGCCGGCCGCACGGCGCCGTCGATGAACACAGCGTAGAGCGTGGCGTAGGCCGCGACGCCGATCGCGAACGACAGCCAGCGTTGGCGGTTGAGGGTCGCCAGCAATGCCGGCGAGCCGAACAGGAACGCGCCATAGAGCAAGAAGGCGCCGTAGTAGACCAGGCCGTGCCAGTCGCCGATCAGGCCGTTGGTGTTGTAAGAGACCGGCGCCAGCCACAGGAGCGAGGCGGCGAGCGGCAGCACCATCAGCCACCGCAGGCCAAAGCGCGCCGCGAGATGTCCGGCCTTTTCGAGCGTGGCCCGGCCCCGCTCGCTACGCGCCCACAGGAAGCACGGCAGCAGCACAAAGGTCAGCACCAGGACGTAGGCCAGGAACCAGAGATGGTGCCAGCTCACGTTGCCGTTGGGATAGGGACCGCCCCGGAAGGCCTGAGGCAGCCAGTCGAGGAACGAGCCGGCGAACTGTCCGCGATACAGCCGCTCGAGATAGATCTGCGGCGGCACGATCACGACCATGCCGAACACGAGCGGCACCAGCAGGCGGCGCACGCGATCGAGGGTGAAGCTGCCAGGCGAGCGCGACCCCAGGGCCAGCACGATCGCCGCGCCGGACACCATGAAAAGGAGGGGCATGCGCCAGCGGTTCACGAACCGCATGCCCTCGCGCAGCCAGTCGATGCTGTCGATGCTGGTGAGGTGCCAGCTCCAGCCCGACCAGGCCATGCCGGCGTGGTAGGCGATCAACAGGCCGAAGGCCAAGACGCGAAGCCAGTCGAGATCGGCGCGGCGGGAGACGGACATGAGGCACCTCCTGATGAGGCCTCCTCCCTATCCCTCAACTCTTTGATTTGGCTTGGAATTGTGACGACCGGCGCGAATCCTGGGACGACCGGCGGCGCCGGCGGGACGTCCGGTAGGAGCGCGGGCCTCCAGGTCCGCCTCATGAATTCATGAGCGGACCTGGAGGCCCGCGCTCCACTAGCTCCTCACCGGCACCAGTGCCTCGAAGCGCTGGCGATAGCGGCGGCTCAGGTTCACCTCGGCGCCGTCCTGCAGGCGGATGCGCCAGTCGCCGCTGATCCAGGGCGTGACCTCGGCGATGCGCGCGACGTTCACCACATAGGATTTGTGGACTCTGACGAAGCGCTTGGGATCGAGCTCGCCCTCGAGCTTGGTGAGCGTGGAACGGATCTCCAGCGTGTCGCCGCCGACATGCAGCACCGCGTAGTTTCCGGCGGCCTCGATCCAGTCGATGTCGGCCACCTCGACCATGATCTCCTTGCCGCGCTTGCGGACCGCGAAGCGCTCGGGCAGCGATTCCGGCTGCGATGGCGTTGGAGCCGCCGCCGGCTCGGCCGCAGGTGCCGGCACACGGGCGAAGACGTGGCGCAAGGCCATCACAGCCGCACTCAGCATGCCGTAGTTGATGATGTCCTTGGCGAACTCGTAGGCCAGCCGGTCGAAGGTGATGGGAAAGCTGTAGGCCTCGCCCAGGATGCCGGAGAACCACAACAGCCTGAGCGCCGCCATGCCGATCGTATGGATCAGGCTGAAGGGCACGAGCCCCAGCACATGGATCGCGATGTTGCGCGGCCCGCCGCTGACAGGCCAACGGCGATGCATCCAGTAGAGCACCGGCAGCAGCGCCGCGACAACGATATGGCTCGACACCTCGATGGCGAGCACGCGGTCGAAGATGCCGGTCATGCCACGTCGCGCTTCGTTCAGCGCCTCAACGTAGGCATGGGCGAACACCGAGACGATCAGCAGGACCGCCCACGCAGCGATCTGACGCCAGTCGATGGAGCGCTCTTCGGCCGCCATCACGAGCGCTTGGAAGGAATGTCACCGAGCCAGCCGATCAGCGGCGTCCAGCAGAGATCGCGGGCGCGACCGCTCACCACCATGCCGATATGGCCGAGCGGCAAATCCAGGCGCGTGACGCGCTTGAGGCCGCGGCCCGGCTCGGCCAGCGCCGCGGCCGACAAGGGCGGCACGATGCGATCGCCCGACGGGATCATGACCAGGGACGGCACGCCGATCTTCGACGGCACGATGCGCCGGCCACCGACGATCCATTGGCCGGTGCCGGGCTGGTTGTCGCCGTACCAGCCGACCAGGCATTCGCGTGCCGTCGGTCCGGCGAGCGGTGCGCCTTCGTTCAACCAGTCCTCCAGCAGCACGAAGTCGCGCGCCGAGGCGCTTTGCTGGTCCATGCCGAGGAAGCGCCCGAACTTCTTCATCGCCAGCCACGGATCGAGCGACCAGAACAGCGTCTGCAGGATATCGACCGGCAATTCGCCGACCTGGTCGGCGACGCGCGCCAGCATCGGGCCGGCGGACAGCAGGAAGGCGTGGCCGGTGCGGTCGGCATGGAAGTCCCAGGGGGCCGCCAACAGGGCGAGGCCGGCGACGCGGCGCGGCTGGCGCGCGGCCAGCGCCACGGTGAGCGTGCCGCCCATGCAGTAGCCCATCACCGCCGGCGCACGCCGCGCCCGCTTGATGACGAAGGCCAGGGCGCGTTCGAGGCGGGCCACGTAGGCCGTCGTATCGAAGCGGCGCTCATCGGCATTGGGTGTGCCCCAGTCGACGAGATAGGGCCGCAGGCCCGCGGCCGCCATGGCGCGCAGCAGGCTCTTCTCCTGGGTGAGGTCGAGGACTTCCCAGCGGTTGATCAGCGAGGGCACCACCAGCACGGCCCGTGCACCGCGCGCGCGCGCCGCGCGATGGGTGGCGCCATAGTCGAGCAGCCGCGTGTTGCCCTCGCTCCACACGGCCGGCGGATTTTCGAGGTCGCGATGGACCGGATGCTGGCGATAGGCCAGCACGCCGTCGGCCAACCGGCCCATGCGACGGGCGATCTCCCTGTGCAGCGCGCTTTCGAACTTGCCGGCGCCCTCCTTGGCTTCGAGGGCGGCGATTTCCGGCAGCAGCGCCGCGATGGCTTCAGGAACCGCGCTTTGATTCGAGCTCGGCGATCCGGGCTTCCAGAGCTTCCACGCGCTTTCGGAGCTCGCCCACGTCATCAGCGCCGTGCCCAGGTGAAGGGGCAGCGGCCGAGGTCCCAGCCTGGCTTGCATGATGTGCTCCTTGGACCGCCTGCATGGCGCTTGCAACCTGAGTGTTCGCGGCAGCGAACAGGCGGGCAATCTGCTCGGTCAGCGCCTGGTCGGAGGCGAGCCCGGAGAGCTGGTTTTGCCAGAGGTCGAGATAGCGCCGGGCAAGCTTGTCGAAATCGCCTGCATCGTCGTTTTCGGGGGCCATGACTCACTATAGCCCATCAATGATGACGGTCGCCCGACGAACACGCCGTTCGCACACGCAAACCGTGCCTTGTCGCACTGCGGTATCGGCGCTAAGGTGGCCGCGCCCGAAGTAAACGGATGTTCACTCGCGTGCTCTAGGGAGCGAAGCGTAATGGCCGATCTGGCAGGATCCGAAGGCGGACCCAAACCCGCTCCGGTAGTGATCAAGAAGTATGCGAACCGGCGGCTCTACAATACGGCGACATCGGCCTACGTGACGCTCGATCACCTGGCGACGATGGTGAAGGAAAAGACCGATTTCGTGGTCTACGACGCCAAGACCGGCGACGACATCACGCGCTCGGTGCTGACGCAGATCATCTTCGAGGAGGAGAGCAAGGGCGGCCAGACGCTGCTGCCGATCCCCTTCCTGCGCCAGCTCATCTCGTTCTACGGCGACAGCCTGCAGGGCGTGGTGCCGCAGTATCTCGAGATGTCGATGGCGCAGTTCGCGCGCAACCAGGAGCAGATGCGGAAATACCTGCAGAATGCCTTCGGCTTCAACCCGTTCCAGCAGTTCGAGGCGATGGGCAAGCAGAACATGGCGATGTTCGAGAAGGCCATGCGCATGTTCAATCCGTTCCAGCTGCCGGGCGGACCGGGCGCGCCGCCGTCGGCGGCCAATGGCCAGGAGCCGCTCAAGACCGAGACGCCGACACCGGCCAACGACACGGCGATCGACGACCTCAAGCGCAAGCTCGACGAGCTGCAGAACCAGCTCGCGGAACTCAGCAAGAAGTCCTGACTGGTCATGGGTGATGGTCCGCCGCCGCTGCGACGCGTGATGTCGCCCTGCATCGGCATCTGCACAGTCGACCGCAAGAGCGGCTTCTGCCTCGGCTGCAAGCGCACCATCGAGGAGATCGGCCGCTGGATGATGCTGGAAGATCCCGAGCGCCAGAAGATCATCGACCAGCTGCCGGGCAGGAAGATCGCTTAGCTGGGGAGTGAGACGCCGCCTCCTGTCATCCTGAGCGCAGCGAAGGATCTCATGCCGGTTGCAAGCGGCGATGAGGTCCTTCGCTACGCTCAGGACGCATGGCTACCGCCCCTTGAACACCGGCTTGCGCTTCTCGCGGAAGGCTGACGTTCCCTCCTTGTAGTCCTCCGTCATTCCCGTCAGCACGTTCTGCTCGGCATCCATGTGCGAGCCGAGGTCGTGCAGGGCAAAGGCGACGCGATTGACGGTGGTCTTGGTCATGCGCACCGGGATCGGCGGCTGGCGGGCGATGCGTTCGGCGAATTCCATGGCGGCGGCGAACGCCTGGCCGTCATCGACCACCTTCTCGACCAGACCCCATTCCAGCGCTTCGGCCGCAGGGATGCGGTCCGACGCCAGGATCACCGCCTGCTTGGTGCGCGCCGGGCCCATCAGCGCGATCATGCGCGGGATCGATCCCCAGCTCATGTTCATGCCGAGCTCGACCTCGGGGATGCGGAAGTGCGCACCGCTGCCGCAGAAGCGGAAGTCGAGCGATACGGCCAGCGCAGAGCCGCCGCCGATGCAATGGCCCTCGATGGCGGCGATGGTGACCTGGTCCATCTCCTGCCAGGCGCGCGACATCTTGGGGCCGAGCCGCTGGCGATGGATCTTCTCGGCGATGGTGGCGGTGTCGCGCAGGCGGCCCTCGGGATCTTTCAGGTCGAAGCCGGCTGAGAAGGCCTTGGCCGAGCCGGTCAGGATCACCACCGAAGTGTCGAGATCGTCCTCGAAGTCGCGCGTGACATCGCGCAATTCGCGCATTGCCTGGTAGCTGAAGGCGTTGACGCCATCGCCGCGATCGAAGCGCACGACGGCGATGCGGCCCTGCGGGCCCAAACCCTTCTCGACTTTGACGAATCGCCGCTCCATTCGCGTTCCTCCTGTGTTCGCGCGAAGGTAGCGCCTCGGCTTTACAAGGGCGAGGCCGTTGGCTTGACTGGCCCCCATGTCGAAATCGATCGCCTTCCTTTCGCTCGAACGCCGCATCGACGCGCTGTTCGCTCGCTACACCAAGCCCGGCTCGCCGGGCGCCGTCGTCGCCGTGGCCCAAGGCGGCGAGGTCGAGATCTGCAAGGGCTACGGCCTGGCCAGCGTCGAGCATGGCGTGCCGATCACGCCGCAGACGCGCTTTCGCATCGCCTCGGTGAGCAAGCAGTTTACCGTCACCACGGCGCTCTTGCTGGCGGCCGAGGGCAAGCTGAAACTCTCCGATCCGCCGCACAAGTACCTGCGCGAGCTGAAGCCGCTGCCCGTCACCATCGACCAGATGATGCGCAACTCCAGCGGCCTGCCCGACTTCCTCGAGCTGCTGCGGCTGGGCGGCCACGGCCTCGACAAGCCGGCCCGCGCCGCCGACTTTTTCGCTGCGGCCGCGCGCAACAGCCATCTCAACTTCGCGCCGGGCAGCCGCTTCCTCTACAGCAACACCAACTTTCTCCTGCTCGGGCACATCATCGAGCGCCTGACCAGGAAGAAGCTCGGCGAGGTGATGGAGGAGCGCATCTTCAAGCCGCTCGGCATGACCAGCACCATGCTGGCGGCCGACATCGACACCGTGATCCCCAACCTCGCCACCGGCTATCTCGGCGACGACAAGTCGGGCTTTCGCCGCGCCGGCCATGCCTATCCGCAAGGCGGCGAGGGTGGGCTGACCTCCAGCGTCGAGGACCTGCTGATCTGGAGCCGGCATTTCGACAATCCCGTGCTCGGCAAGACCCTGCCCGCGCAGCTTGCCGCCGCGGCGCCGCTCACCGGCGGCCATGCCAACGCCTATCGCCGTGGCGTCGGCATCGGCGAAGTGCGGGGGATGGAGACGGTGGGCCATGGCGGCCTGTGGCCGGGCTACCGGACCGAGTTTTTGCGCGTGCCGGCCGCCGATCTGACGGTGATCGTCATCGCCAATCTCGCCAGCATCGATCCGTGGCGTCTGGCGCACGTCATCGCCGCCGACGCCCTGGAAGGCGACAAGCGCCTGAAGCCCAAGCTCGCGCCGATCACCGAGGCCGAGATCAAGACGATCGCCGGCACCTGGTTCAACGCCGACGAGCCCTCGCTGTTCGACCTGGCATGGCGTAACGGCGAGGCCGTGGTGACCCAGAACGGCATGCCGTTCGTGCTGGGTCGGCGGCCCGGCGGCTGGTTCGGCTCCGAGCGCGGCTCGTTCGAGTTTTCCATCAAGCCGGGTAAGGGCACGCTGCGCGTCGATCTCGGCGCGGGCCGCGTGCTGTCATTCAAGAAGCTCGGCAAGCGCAAGGCCGTGCCGGCGGCACTCGCCGGCGCCTATGTGTCCGCGGATTCCGGCGCGACCTGGGACATCAAGCGCAACGGCGAGGGCTGGGAGGGCACGGTGAGCGGCCCCCTGATCGCGGGCGGGCCGGCCTGGCCGGTGCGCGGCGTCGATGCCGACACGATCGAGATCGACACGCCGAGCCCCTGGATCACGACCAGCCAGCTCGCCCATCTGGTGCGCGACCGCGCCGGCAAGGTGACCGCGCTCGAGGTCTCGACCGGCCGCATCAAGAAGATGCGGTTCGATCGGCAGGCTTAAGTCACTGGAATCTCAATAGAGCAGTTCGTCCGGAAGATCCGACAAGTCGGCGCGATACTGTCCGGATGCCATTTTCCGGATGTCTGCGGTGCCGAGCTTCAGTTCGCGGAAACCAGTCAATTCGACTTCAACGTCTCCGGAACTGGTCTTGATGTCGAGCTTCCCGTTCAGAAGGCCATTGTCGACAAGTTTCTTGGCAAGAAATTGAACGGTGTCCGAGGTCGCTCGGAAGCATTGCCATTTGTCTTTGTCAGAGCCCTCGTGCCACGAGCGTTTGTCGTACTCCATCCAATCGGGCAGCAACTCGCATTCGACGAAGCCGGTCTTCTTCACATTCGCGAGACTGCGTTCATTGGTCTTCTCGACGATCGTGACGATCGTATTCGTCGCCGCTGGCTTGACGGATTCACCTTCGAGGACGACGTGGTGCAGGACTCGAAGTCCAAGCATCAGGGTCTGGAGATTGACGGGCTTGCCACCTCTGAACCGCTCGTCGACGAAGGCGCCTGTAAGCTCGCCGACGTAGGTGACGCTGTCGGCAGGTGAGAAAGGTATCATGGTGGCACAGGCGACGATCTCGCCCTCTTCGGTTTCCCCCACGATGAAGCGGCCATCTCTCAGGGCCGTTTCGAGATCCTTGTTGGTGGGGGGTGGCAGCACCGGACTACGCTCGCGTTCGTAGAGGGCGCGGAGGGCTTTCCGGTCCCCGATTGTTCCGGGCCGAAACCGAAGCTTGCTCATCGCGCAGGGCCAATCGGGCCAGTCGGCCTTGAATTATCATTTCCTGTCAATGCCTTACGGCAAGCACATTGACATCCAACGGACTTCGCACCATCTGAACAATATGTTATGTGATTCGACATTTGTTCAAAACTATCACATCATGTGATGAGTTTTACAAAGCGCCCTACCCTGGCAAAATGATCCTCGACGAGACTATACCGATTTGATGGAGGCGGAAATGACTTCTGCAACCCGCCAGCGAGCGCCATCGGCGGAAGAATTGGCCAGCCTGCTTGGGCCATCCAAGGCTGCCGAAGTACTGGTTCTCACCTATTTCAATGCAGTCTCAGAACTTGACCCTGCCGACAAGGGAACGTGGCACAAGATCATCTCCCACTCGCTTAACGCGGGACTGAGGGATGGCCAATTGGCCGAGTCCTTTTCCTGCAACCTCATGACGATAAATCGCTGGAAGAGAGGCCAGAATGCCCCAGCGCCGATGGCCCGCAAGGCCATCAAGGAAGAATTGCTCAAGATGTTGAGGAAGAAGGCACTGTCCTACAAACAAGAACAGGTCATCCCTCACCTCGAGGCCGTGCTGCCGGAGGCTGTAGCTAGCGCCCGGTGACCTCAGCAGAGCTGAAGGCCGTAGCACGGCGCTACGGTCTTTGGCTCCGCAAAGCAGCGAATCAGCGGAACGGGATCGCGTACAGCAGGCCGCCGTTGGTCCACAGCGCGTTCTGGCCGCGTTCGAGCTTGAGCGGCGTCGACGGGCCGACGTTGCGGTCGTAGGTCTCGCCGTAGTTCCCGACCTGCTTGATGACGTTGTACATCCACTTCTCGTCGACGCCGACGGCCTTGCCGAAGCTCGGCGTGACGCCGAGGAAGCGCCTGATGGCGGGATCGTCGCTCTTCAGCATCTCGTCGACGTTCTTGGACGTGATGCCCATCTCCTCGGCCTCGATCATGCCCATCAGGGTCCACTTCACGAGGTCGAGCCACTGGTCGTCGCCGTGGCGCACGAGCGGGCCCAGCGGCTCCTTGGAGATGCGCTCGGGCAGAATGGTGTGCTCACCCTTGCCCGCGAGCTGGCCGACGCGCACGGCGGCCAGCCCCGAGGCGTCGGTCGTGTAGGCGTCGCAGCGGCCGGCGGCATAGGCCTGCAGGAGCTCGTCGAGCTTCTCGATCAGCACCGGCTTGAACGACATCTTCTGCTTGCGGAAGTAGTCGGCGAGGTTGAGCTCGGTGGTGGTGCCGGGCTGCACGCAGATCGTGGCGCCGTTCAGCTCCTTGGCGCTCTTGATATTGCTCTTGGCCGGCACCAGGAAGCCCTGGCCGTCGTAGAAATTGACGCCGGCGATGTTGAAGCCGAGCGAAGTGTCGCGCAGCAGGGTCTGCGTGGCGTTGCGCGTGATGACGTCGACCTCGCCCGACTGCAGGGCGACGAAGCGCTGCTGCGCCGTGGTCGGCGTGAACTTCGACTTCTCGGCATCGCCGAACATCGCCGCCGCGATCGCCTTGCAGAGATCGACGTCGAGCCCGGTCCACTTGCCCTGGCTGTCGGCCATCGAAAAGCCCGCCAGCCCGGTATTGACCGCGCACTGCACGAAGCCCTTGGCCTTGACCGCGTCGAAGGTCTGGCCGGCCGATGCCGGCAACGACGCGAATGCGACGGCACCGCCAAGCACAGTTGCCGAAAAATATTTGTGAAGCATCCCTGACCCTTTCGTTATTCGTGGACCCAGCGTAGCAAAGAACGCGCCGGACTCAGATCACCCCGAGAATGGGCACTCCATAGAGGGAGAACTGCCGATCTTCGGTTGCGACAACAAGTCCCTCGGACTTCGCCTGCGCAATCAGCATACGGTCGAACGGATCGCCGTGATGTCGCGGAAGACCACCCGCCATTTCGGCGTGTGCTGCCGTCACATCGAGAAAGCGGAATCCTGCATCTCGACATGCGACTGTTGGACTTCCCGTGAATTCAAGCTTTCCAATGTTGCGCTTGATGCAGATTTCCCAAATGGTGATGGCGCTTACTGCCACGTCGTTTGCCGTGTCTTCGATCGAATCACGCAGAGCCGTTGATAGGCGGCGGTCACGCCACTGCCACCAGAGAAAGACATTGGTGTCGAGCAACAGGCGCACGGTTCAGGAATCGATGCCGAACGCCTTGCGCAATTCCGGCGGAAGTGGAGCGTCGAAATCGGGCGACATCCACTTGATCTTCATCGCCCCCGATGGCTTGCGACGGCCTTTCTGAGCCTTCGGTACAGGCACTAGCCTGGCCATAGGCTGCCCATGCTTTGCAATCACAATCTCTTCGCCCGCGGCGGCGCGATCGACCAGCGACGAGAGCTGGTTCTTTGCCTCATAGAGGTTGAAGACTTTCGTCATCGGCGTTTGCCCTTCTTCCTTCGGCCAGTCTGCTCCTCCGGTATCAGCACCCATGGCGCATCAAAGTCGTCGGCGATATAGGTCAAGCCTAGAAGATTTTTGGCTTACGTGGCCCTTTCTTGGGATGCGACAGGGACATGAGCCTGACCATCGGTCGGCCATGTTTGGCGATGACGATCTCCTCGCCGGACGCAGCACGATCCACCAGCGACGACAGCTGGGTCTTGGCTTTAGAGAGGTCAACCTTGGTCATAAGAATTTGGCCAACTTGGCCAAATTCTACATCCCCGCCGCCAAGCCGGTCAAATCGTCCGCTCGACCATCATCTTCTTGATCTCGGCGATCGCCTTCGCCGGGTTCAAGTGCTTGGGGCACGTCTTGGTGCAGTTCATGATGGTGTGGCAGCGATAGAGCCGGAACGGATCTTCCAGCTGGTCGAGCCGCTCGCCCTTGGCCTCGTCACGGCTGTCGGCCAGCCAGCGATAGGCCTGCAGCAGGATGGCCGGCCCGAGATAGCGCTCGCCGTTCCACCAGTAGGACGGGCACGAGGTCGAGCAGCAGAAGCACAGGATGCACTCCCACAGGCCGTCGAGCTTGGCGCGTTCCTCAGGCGACTGCAGGCGCTCGCGCGTCGGCGGCTGGGTGGCGGTCTTGAGCCACGGTTCGATGGTGGAGAGCTGGGCGTAGGGCACGGTGAGGTCGGGCACCAGGTCGCGCACCACCGGCATGTGCGGCAGCGGGTAGATCTTGATGTCGCCCTTCACGTCGGCGATGTACTTGGTGCAGGCCAGCGTATTGGTGCCGTCGATGTTCATCGCGCACGAGCCGCACACGCCCTCGCGGCACGAGCGGCGGAAGGTGAGCGAGCTGTCCATCTCGTTCTTGATCTTGATCAGCGCGTCGAGAACCATCGGACCGCAGGTGTCCATGTCGACTTCGTAGGTGTCGAGCGACGGGTTCTTGCCGTCATCCGGCGTCCAGCGATAGACCTTGAACACCTTGATGTTCTTGGCGCCGTCTGGCGCCTTGTAGGTCTCGCCCGTGCCGATCTTGGAATTGGCGGGCAGTGTGAACTCAGCCATCGCTTCCTCTCGAAACTCAGTACACGCGCGCCTTGGGTGGGAACGACCGCACGTCGTTGCTCATCGGCTGCAGGTTGACCGGGCGATAATCGATGCGCGTCCTGCCGGTCTTCTCGTCGACCCACACGACGGTGTGCTTCATCCAGTTCTTGTCGTCGCGCTCGGGATGGTCCTCGTGCGCATGCGCGCCGCGGCTCTCCAGGCGGTTGCGCGCGGAGTAGATCGTGCCCATCGCCTGCAGGATCAGGTTCTCGAACTCCAGCGTCTCCATGAGATCGGAGTTCCAGATCATCGAGCGGTCCTTGACCCGGATATCGTCCTTGCCGGCGAAGACCTTGTCCATGTTGCCGCAGCCCGCATCCAGGCTCTGGGTGGTGCGGAACACCGCGCAGTCGTTCTGCATGGTCTTCTGCATCAGGGCGCGCAGCTGCGCCGTCGGCGTGCCGCCGTTGGCGTGGCGTGCCTTGTCGAGGCGAGCGATCGCCTCTTCGCCGGCGTTCTTGACCTGCTTGTGCGTCTCGCCGGGCTTGAGCTGCTCGGCGACGCGATTGGCGGCCGAGCGGCCAAACACGACCAGCTCGAGCAGCGAGTTGGAGCCCAGGCGATTGGCGCCGTGCACGCCGATCGAGGCCGCCTCGCCCAGCGCCATCAGGCCGGGCACCACCGCGTTGGGATCGCCGCCCTCAACGGTCAGCGCATCGCAGTGATAGTTCGCCGGGATGCCGCCCATGTTGTAGTGGCAGGTCGGCAGGATGGGGATCGGCTGGCGCGTGACGTCGACGCCGGCGAAGATCCTGGCCGTCTCGGCGATGCCCGGCAGGCGCTCGTGGATGATCTTGGGGTCGAGATGCTCGACATGCAGCTCGATGTAGTCCTTGTTGGGACCGCAGCCGCGGCCCTCGCGGATCTCGATGGTCATCGAGCGGCTGACGACGTCGCGGCTGGCGAGGTCCTTGGCCGACGGCGCATAGCGCTCCATGAAGCGCTCGCCGTTGGCGTTGGTCACGTAGCCGCCCTCGCCGCGCACGCCCTCGGTGATCAGGCAACCCGCGCCATAGATGCCGGTGGGATGGAACTGGATGAACTCGAGGTCCTGCAGCGGCAGGCCGGCGCGCAGCACCATGGCGCCGCCGTCGCCGGTGCAGGTGTGGGCCGAGGTCGCGGTCTGGTAGACGCGGCCGTAGCCGCCGGTCGCCAGCACCGTCTTGTGGGCGCGGAAGCGATGGATCGTGCCGTCGTCGAGGTTCCAGGCCATGACGCCGCGGCACACGCCCTCGTCCATGATCAGGTCGAGCGCGAAATACTCGATGAAGAACTCGGCGTGGTTCCGGAGCGACTGCTGGTAGAGCGTGTGCAGGATGGCGTGCCCGGTGCGGTCGGCGGCGGCGCAGGTGCGGTGCGCGATGCCCTTGCCGAACTCGGTGGTCATGCCGCCGAACGGCCGCTGGTAGATCTTGCCCTCGGGCGTGCGGCTGAACGGCACGCCGAAATGCTCAAGCTCGATGATGGCCGGGATGCCGTCGCGGCACATGTATTCGATGGCGTCCTGATCGCCCAGCCAGTCCGAGCCCTTGACGGTGTCGTACATGTGCCAGCGCCAGTCGTCGGGGCCCATGTTGCCCAACGCCGCCGAGATGCCGCCCTGCGCCGCCACCGTGTGGCTGCGTGTCGGGAACACCTTGGTGATGCAGGCGGTCTTGAAACCCTTGTTGGCCATGCCGAAGGTGGCGCGCAGGCCCGAGCCGCCGGCGCCGACGACGACGACGTCGTACTCGTGCTCGATGATCGTGTAGGAGGTGCCGCCGATATTGACCGTGCCGGCGTCCGCGCCGTTGCTCTTGCCTGCCTCGGCCATGCTCAGCCTCCGAACCCGATACGCAGGATGGCCACGATGGCGGCCAGCCCGAAGAACACCGCGGTGAAGCGCAGCAGCACGATCAGCGCCAGCTTCATGCCCTCGCCATGGACGTAGTCCTCGACCACCTCCTGCATGCCGAGCTGGCCGTGATGCAGGCCGATGACGATGGTGAGCGTCAGCAGCACCATGACGACCGGCGAGCCGATCCAGGCGCGCACGACGGCATAGTCGGCGCCGCTCAGCATGATCAGCGAGATGGCGAACCACGTGACGAGCGGGATCAGGGCGACGGCGGTGATGCGCTGCGCCCACCAATGGTGCACGCCCTGCCTGGCCGAGCCGAGACCGCGCGCGCGGGAGAGAGGAGTCCGGAGATCGCTGTTCATCGGTCCCTCCTCACACCAGCCTGAGGCCGACGATCCACGCCGCGACCGTCGCGGCGAGCGAAACGGCAACGACGATCCAGCCGCTGCGATAGGCGTCCTTGAGCTCGAAGCCGATGCCTGCGTCCCAGAACAGGTGCCGGATGCCGTTGCACAGGTGGTAGAAGATGCAGAACAGCCAGCCGCCCAGGAAGATGCGGCCGAGGATCGACACGTTGAAGCTCTGGAACATCGCGTAGGTCCGGGGGCTCGCTGAGGCAAACACCACCCAGATGACGAGATAGAGAGCGCCAACTGAAAGCGCTATGCCCGTGGCGCGATGCAGGATCGACATCACGGACGTGAGTTGCCACTTGTAGACCTGCAAATGCGGAGAAAGCGGCCGATGGACCGGCCGATTGGCGACGCTCATCGCGCGAAAACCTCTGTTGCCGACATCGGCTGAGCTTTTTTAGCGCCCAGCCGCTTCAAGTCAACGAAAGTCACCGCTGCGCGGGCGTTAAGTCTCGGATTTCTCAGCGAAATTAGCCGCGGCGCGGCATCAGCAGCCAGTAGTCGAGATCGAGCACGACGGCGGGGTGATACTTGCCGTCGGCCTGCCTGCCCGGGAAGGAATCGCAGGGGCAATCCTTGGCCGAAATAAGTCTCAGTCGCAACGCGCCAAGATCGTTGCGGCCCGGCAGCGCCGCCTTCTCCAGCACCTCCGACCAGGCATAGATCGTGTCGCCGCCGAAGGTCGGCCCGACATGGCTGCCGGCATTGATCGCCGCCAACCGGAAGCCGTTGGCGAGACCGTTGAAGGAAAGCGCTCTGGCCAGCGAGATGATGTGACCGCCATAGGCGAGCCTTCGGCCGAAGCGCGTGCTCTTGCCGGCGAAGGCGTCGAAGTGGACGCGCGCGGTGTTCTGGTAAAGCCGCGTCGAAAACATGTGGTCGGAATCTTCAAGCGTGATGCCGCTCACATGATCGATGCGTTCGCCGGGCTCATAATCTTCCCAGCGATGCGAGGAGCCGGCGGCACCGTCGTCGTAACTGCCGAGCTTCAGTTCGGCCGGCACGATCAGGTCGGCCGGCGTCACCGACGGCGCGGTCTTCGGCACCACCGCCGAGCCGACGGCCGCCTGCGGATCGCGCTTGTGCACCATCACCCAGCGCACGTAGTCCAGCACCATCTCGCCGTTCTGGTTGATGCCGGTCGAGCGCACCCAGACGACGCCGCTCGCCTTGTTGGAATTTTCGCGCAAGCCCAGCACCGTGGAGCGCGCCGACAGCGTTTCGCCGGGATAGACCGGCACACCCCAGCGGAACTCGGCATAGCCAAGATTGGCCACGGCATTGAGCGAGATGTCGTTCACGGTCTTGCCGATCACGACATGGAACACCAGGAGGTCGTCGAGCGGCGCCCGCGGCAGACCGATCGAACGCGCGAACTCGTCCGACGAATTGACGGCGAAGCGCGAACCGTAGAGCCCGACATTCAGCGCGGCGTCGGCCTCGCTGAGCGTGCGCGGCGTGGCGTGGCGGAACTCCTGGCCGACGCGGAAGTCTTCGAAGAAATTGCCCAGGGTCGTCTTGCTGCTGGTCTTGCTCATGCCGCGGCCTGCAGTTCCTTGATGGCCGAGGCCAACGCCAGGGCGCGCTCGGCCTGCTCGACATGCAGGTTCTCGATCATGCGGCCGTCGACGGTGACAACGCCCTTGCCCTCGGCTTGCGCCGCCTTGAAGGCCGCGACGATCTTGCCGGCCATCTCGAGCTCGGCGGCGGACGGCGCGAAGACCTCGTTGCACGGCTCGACCTGGCTGGGATGGATCAGCGTCTTGCCGTCGAAGCCCATCTCCAGGCCCTGCTGGCACACGGCGCGGAAGCCCGCCGCGTCCTGGATGTCGTTGTAGACGCCGTCGAGGATCGCGAGCCCATGCGCGCGGGCGGCCAGCATGCCGATGCCGAGCGCGGTGATCATGGGCAGCCGCATCGGCGTGTGCCGTGCGCGCATGTCCTTCACCAGATCGTTGGTGCCCATGACGAACAGCCCGAGCCGCGGATGGGCGCCGGCGATCTCCTCGGCGCGCAGCATCCCCTTGGGCGTCTCCATCATCGCCCACACCGCCATGTCGGTCGGCGCGCCCGCGGTGTCGAGCAGCGATACGACGTGCGTCACCTGCGTGGCGCTTTCGACCTTGGGCACCAGGATCGCATCGGCGCCGGACTTGGCGATCGCCTCGATGTCGGCCTCGCCCCACGGCGTGCCGAGCCCGTTGCAGCGGATGGCGATCTCGCGCTTGCCGTAGGCCTTGCTTTCGGCCGCCAGCACGACGTTGGTGCGCGCCGCTTCCTTGGCCTCGGGCGCCACGGCGTCCTCGAGGTCGAAGATCAGCGCATCGGCCGGCAGGGTCCTGGCCTTCTCCAGCGCGCGTGTGTTGGCCCCCGGCATATAGAGGACGCTGCGGCGCGGGCGGACGGTCTGTGACATGAGAGGCTCCCGAAAACGCGGCGGACTATAATGACGGGCCTCCTTGTGGCAAGGTGGCCCACGCCATGCGCTTTCTCTCGCTTCAGAGCCATGTTGCCTACGGCTACGTGGGCAATCGGGCTGCGACCTTTCCCTTGCAACGATTGGGCCACGAGGTCTGGGCGGTAAACACGGTCGAATTCTCGAACCATACCGGCTACGGCGCCTGGCGTGGCCGCACGGCCCCGGCCGATCAGGTGGCCGACATCGTGGCCGGCATCGAGGCCTTGGGCATGTTGTCGCGCTGCGATGCGCTGCTCACGGGTTACGTCGGCGACGCCGCCCTGGGCGACGTCGTGCTCGACACCGCGCGCAAGGTGCGGGCCGCCAACGCCAAAGCCGTGTGGTGCTGCGATCCGGTGCTGGGCGACGTCGACACCGGCATCTACGTGAAGCCCGGCATCGACGCCTTCTTCCGCGAGCGCGCCATTCCGCTGGCCGACCTGGTGACGCCCAATCACTTCGAGCTAGAGCACCTGACCGGAGCCAAGGTCTCGACCATGGCCGATGCGCTCGCCGCTGCGCGCAGCCTGCTGAAAGGACCACGACTGGCATTGATCACCAGCCTGCGCCGCGCCGACGCAGCAACCGACCAGGTCGAGATGGTCGCGGTGAAGCACGACGCGGCATGGCGCATCGCAACGCCCCTCATTGGCTTCGAGATCGCGCCCAACGGAACAGGTGACGCCGTCGCCGCGTTGTTCACGGCGCACTGGATCGAAAGCGGCGATGCCCCGGCAGCGCTCGGCAAGGCCGCCTCGTCGATCTACGCCGTGCTCGAGGCCACCCTGGCCATGGGCGAACGGGAACTCCAACTGGTCGCGGCACAGGACCGACTGATCTCGCCGTCTCGCCGCTTCACCGCCGAGAAGCTGTAAGCCGCGCGATGAACGTTCCGGGCTTTCACTTCAACCCGATCGCGCTTGCCATCGAGGGCGCAGCCATCGGCTTCCTGATCGCCGTCCCGGTCGGGCCGGCCGCGGTGCTGTGCATCCGCCGCTCGATCACGGTCGGCGCCGTCGCGGGCTACATGACCGGCATCGGCGCGGCGCTGGGCGATGCCGTGTTCGGCGCCGTCGCCGCCTTTGGCCTGTCGATCGTCGAGCAGTTCGTCATCGAGCGCGAGAAATGGCTTTTGGGCATCGGCGGCATCGGCCTGGTGATCATGGGCTGGCTGACCATGCGCAATCGGCCGCGCACCGTCGGCGATCCGGTGGCCGACGACCGCGAGCACCAGGTGGCGACGCACTTCCACTACGCCAGCTCGAGCTTCTTCATCACCGTGTTCAACCCCTTGACCGTGATGGCCTTCGGCGCGGCCTTCGCCGGCCGCAATTTGGCGGGCGTCGGCGCCAACTTGGCCGACGCATCGCTCCTGGTGGCGTCGGTGTTCTGCGGCGCGCTCGCCTGGTGGGCCGTCATCTGCACGGCTGCGGTGTCACTGCGCCACCGCTTCACCGGCCTCGGCCTTATGTGGCTGAACCGCGCTTCGGGTGCGGTGATCCTGGGCTTCGGGGTGGTGGCCCTGATCTCGCTGTTGCCACTGCCATGGCGGCAGATCGGCAGCGCGCTCGGGCTCTAGTATACTGGGCCGATGCTGCCTGTTCTGCTCGACCCCGCAAAGTTCAAGGACGCGCTGGTGACCGCCAAGGGCGAGGAGCGCGCCCACGTGGCGCTGCGGACGCTCGAGACCCTGTGGTTCAACACCGGCACGCTCTGCAACCTCACCTGCCAGAACTGCTACATCGAATCCTCGCCGCGCAACGATCGCCTGGCCTATCTCTCGGCCGCCGAGGTCACCGACTATCTCGACGAGATCCAGCGCGACGGCCACGGCACGAAGCTGATCGGCTTCACCGGCGGCGAGCCGTTCATGAATCGCGACCTGCCGGCCATGCTGGAGGACGTTTTAGCGCGCGGGCTCAAGGCCATGGTGCTGACCAACGCCATGAAGCCCATGCACAGGATGAAACCCGCCCTGCTCGGCCTGCTGGCACGACATGGCCACAACCTCACGATCCGCGTCTCGCTCGACCACTACGAGCGGACCCTGCACGAGAAGGAGCGCGGCGCACGGAGCTGGACGCCGACCATCGACGGCCTGGTCTGGCTCGCCCAGTCGGGCTTCGACGTGCATGTCGCGGGACGGCGGTTCTCCGAGGAGACCGAGGCCGAGGTGCGCGCGGGCTATGCGCGGCTGTTCGCCGGCCTTGGCATCACGATTGATGCGGCAAGCCCGGTGTCGCTGGTGCTGTTTCCGGAGATGGACTCCCGCGTCGACGTTCCGGAGATCACGACGGCCTGCTGGGGCATCCTCAAGAAGTCGCCCGACAGCGTGATGTGCGCCTCGGCCCGCATGGTGGTGAAGCGCAAGGGCGCCCAGCGCCCGGCCGTCGTCGCCTGCACCCTGCTGCCCTACGACCCGCAATTCGAGCTCGGCAACACGCTGGCCGAAAGCGTCGGCGCCGTGCGCCTCAACCATCCGCACTGCGCCAAGTTCTGCGTGCTGGGCGGCGCGGCCTGCAGCCAGTGACGACGGACATCGACGTCGTCATCCCGACCCTGAACGCCGCCCGATCCCTCGCGCCGACCCTCGACTCGCTCGGCGGCGACCATGGTGTGCGCCTGTCGGTCACGGTGTGCGACGGCGGCTCGCGCGACGACACGACGGCCATCGCGCGGCGGGCCGGCGCCAACGTCCTGGTGACCGAACCCGGTCGCGGCCGGCAACTTGCCGACGGCGCCATGGCCGGCAGCGCGCCGTGGCTGCTGTTCCTGCACGCCGACACCACCCTGTCATCGGGCTGGGCCGCTGCCGCGCGCCAATTCATGACGCTGCCCGCTCACGCCCCGAAGGCCGGCTACTTCCAGCTGCGCTTGGCTTCGGCCGACTCCCGCGCGCGACGTCTGGAAAGCCTCGTCGCCTGGCGCTGCCGGACCTTCGGCCTGCCCTACGGCGACCAGGGCCTCCTGATCGAGCGCGGCTTCTACCGCCGCATCGGCGGCTTTCGCGCCCTGCCCCTGATGGAGGACGTCGACTTCGTGCGCCGCATCGGCCGGCGCCAATCTTGCGGCCCTCGATGCCGAGGCCGTCACATCGGCCGAGCGCTACGAACGCGACGGCTGGCTGCTCCGCCCGATGCGCAACCTCGGTTGCCTTGCGCTGTATTTTGCCGGCCTGTCGCCCAGCATCATCCGGCGCCTGTACGGCTCATGAAGCGCCACCTCGTGATCTTCGCCCGCGCCCCGCAGCTCGGACGCGTGAAACGCCGCCTGGCGCGGCGATCGGGCCGACCGCAGCGGTGCGCTTCTATCGCCAGACGCTCGACCAGCCAGATCCGGCGACTGGCCGCGATCGGCGTTGGACGGTCTGGTTGTTCGTCACGCCCGACGATGTTGCTCGGCCATCCGGCGTGGCGCGGCGTTCAGCGACGCCGCGTGATCGGCCAGGGCTCAGGCGATCTCGGGCAACGCATGAAGCGGCCATTCGAAGCGCTTCCGCCAGGGCCGGTGGTGCTGGTCGGCAGCGACATCCCGGCGATGCGGCCCGCCCACATCGCCCGTGCCTTTCGCCTGCTCGGCCGGCACGATCTGGTGTTCGGTCCGGCGAGCGACGGCGGCTTCTGGCTGGTCGGTGCGCGACGCGCGAAGCCGATGCCGCGCACGTCTGTTCGCCAACGTGCGATGGTCGACGGCACATGCGCTGGCCGACACGCTGGCCACGGCCTGCCGCGGCGATTGTCGATGCGCATCGCCGACACGCTGGACGACGTCGATGACGCAGACGATCTGCACCGCCTGCGGGGGAAAGAGGCCGGTACCCGACAGTGGTGACAGTTATGTGATCAGGCATAGCGACCACTATCTGACGGCAAATGTTAAACTAGAACAGCAGCTCTCCCCAACCAATCTTCGAGAAACCGAAGGGACGGGACGGCGATGATGCTCGGCCAGCACTCCGTGTCGACCGTTTCCTGCGGCATCGTGGCGGCGTTGGGCTGCTGCACGGCGTTCGTCCTTCTGCCGCCGCAGGCACGAGCAAACTGCAGCAGCGCCACTCCGGGAAGCGGTGTCACGGTCAGCTGCGATACCGCGCCGCCCAATCCCGACACGACCGGCGTCAATGCCGTCGCCGGCAGCACCAACGTCACCATCAATGTGACGGCGGGAGCGAGCGTTGCGGTTCAGCGCAGCACGTCGCCCACCGCGCTCAGTGTCATCGGTAGCAGCCAGATCACGAACAGCGGCACGGTCAACCTGTCGGGCGGCGGCGGTACCGGCGGCAATCGCGGCGCCGGGATGGTCGGCATGGCCAACGCCAACACGCTGACCAACGACGGCACGATCGCCACGGCCGGCGCCTTCAACGATGGCATGGCTGCCAACGGCAGCAACAACGCGCTCATCAACAACGGGACTATCACGACGACCGGTCCGAACGCCTATGGCATGACGGCAGCCTGGGGCCAGACCAATGTCGGGCAGACCAACAACAACTTCACCAACAGCGGCACCGTGACGACCAACGGGTCCACCGCACGTGCCGTTTCGATCCTCGGTGGGAACGGCACGATCACCAACATCGGCTCGCTCACGACCAATGGCGCCGGCAGCACCGCCGTCTTCATGCAGGGCAACAACGATACCCTCATCAACAGCGGCACGATCCGCGCCACGGGCGTCGGTTCTGAAGGCGTGTTCTCGAACACCGTCGGCAGCTCGTTCGTCGCCACGATCGAGAACCGCGCCGGTGGGCAGATCATCAGCGACCAGGGGCCCGCAGTGCGCACGCTCAACGGGGCCACGACCGTCGTCAATGCGGGGCTGATCCAATCCGGAGCCGGTCTTGCCCTGAACGGCGGCGGTGGCCCCGTGACCTTCACCTTGCAGACCGGCTCGCAGATCGTCGGCCTGGCCGACGGCGGCGGCGGCGGCGGCGGCAATCGAAGTCTTCCTTCAGGGCTCCGGACTGGTCGACAACGCCTTCACGCGGTTCCAGACGCTCATCATGCAGGGAACGGACTGGACCTGGAACGGGACCGGGGATTTCGCCAGCACCTTCGTGAACACCGGCACGTTGCGCTTGCAGAGCGCGCTCACCGGCAACGCCACTGTCGCTTCCAGCGCGACCCTCGAAGCCAGCGCCCAGACCTTGACTCCCACGGTGACGAACAACGGCCTGCTGCGTTTCGCGCAGCCGGGCGCGGGAACCTATGCCGGCACGATCTCCGGCACCGGCGTCGTCGAGAAGACGGGCGCGGGCGTGCTCACGCTCGCGCCGGCCGCTGCGGGCGGCAACACCTACTCCGGCGGCACGATCTTCACCGCGGGCACGGTGGCGGTCGGCGTCGACAATGCGCTCGGCGCGCCAATCGGCGGGCTGACGTTCAACGGCGGCACGCTGCAATTCACCAACAGTTTCGATCTCACCGCGACGCGGCCGATCGCCATCACGCCGGCCGGCGGCACCATCGACACGCAGGGGTTCTCGACCACGATCGCGCAAGGCGTGAGCGGAACAGGCGCGCTCACGAAGCTCGGCTCGGGCATCCTGACGATGAACGCCAACAACCCGTACAGCGGCGGAACGAGCGTCGCGACGGGCACGCTCATCGTGGGCGACGCCACCCATCCGGCCGCCGCCCTGTCGGGAGGCGGGCCGGTCAATGTCGCGGCGGGCGCCACGCTCGGGGGCTATGGCAGCGTCTCGGGGACCGTCGTCAACAACGGCACGATCGCGGCGGCGAACGCTGCGCTGGCCGGAGGGCCGATCGGCAACTTCACCATCAACGGCACGCTCCAGAACAACAGTATCGTCAACCTCGCCGGAAGCAGCGTCGGCAACAGCCTGACGGTGGTCGGCAACTATGTCGGCAACAGCCAGTTGCTGATCAACACGGTGCTCGGGCCGGACAACTCGGCCTCCGACAAGCTGATCGTTTCGGGCGGATCGGCGACAGGCACGACGGCGATCACGGTGAACAACGCTGGCGGCACCGGTGCGAGGAGCCTGTCCGACGGCATCCTGGTTGTCCAGGCGGTGAACGGCGCCACGACGGCGGCGAGCGCCTTCTCCCTTTCGCGGCCCGTGTCGGCAGGCGCCTACGAGTATGTGCTCTTCAAGGGTGGCATCTCGTCGGGGACCGGCGACAACTGGTATCTGCGCTCGACGGTGGTGGCAGGCCCCACCGCGGCGCCGGGGTCGCCGCCCTTGCCCGCGCCGGCGCCGGATGGAAAACCCGTTCCGCTCTTCCGCCCGGAAGTGCCGCTCTATTCGGCCATTCCGCCCACGGTCCGCCAGCTTGGCCTGGCGGCGCTCGGCACCTTCCACGAGCGCCGCGGCGAGCAGAGCTTCATCACCAGCGCCGGCCTGCCATCGGCCGCCTGGGCGCGCGTCTTCGGCCAGCGCATGGAGCAGAAGTGGGGCAAGGACACCTCGCCGAGCTTGAACGCCAACATCGCCGGCGTGCAGGCCGGCCTCGATTTCTTCGCCCAGGGAACGACCGACGAGCATCGCGACCAGATCGGGCTCTTCTTCGGCTACAGCGCGCTCAACGGCACCGTGAGCGGCTTCGCCATCGGTCAGCAGGACGTGGCCGTCGGCAGCGTGTCGGTCAACGGGTACTCGCTGGGTGCCTACTGGACCCATATCGGCCCCAGCAACTGGTACACCGACCTCGTGCTGATGAACACCTGGGTCAATGCCAATCCGCTTTCCACCCGGAACATCGGCACCACCAGCACCGGCAACATAATCACGGCGTCGCTCGAAGCCGGATATCCCATTGCGCTCACCTCGTATCTGACGCTCGAACCGCAAGTGCAGGCGATCTGGCAGCATCTGTCGCTTGGCAACAGTCAGGACCGCATATCGACCATCGGGTTTGCCCAGACCGACACGGCGGCCGGCCGGCTGGGCGCGCGCCTGCAAGGCAACATCGAAACGGGCAAGGGCCTGGTGCAGCCCTTCGTCACGACCAATCTCTGGTACGGCTCGGCTGTGATCGACAATGTCACCTTCGCCGGCACCGATGCCATTCCAACGGCCGCCCAGAACACGACCTCGTTCGAGGTCCGCGCCGGCCTGTCGGCCACGCTCTCCAAGTTCGCGAACGTCTATGCGAGCGTCGGGTATGCGACCGAGCTCACCGGCGACTATGGCAAAGCCGTCAAGGGCCGGCTCGGCATGCGCGTGACCTGGTAGGCCGCCCTCGCGCGCTCAGCCCGGCAGGCGCTGCTTGAGCTGATCGAGCTCGCGTCGGACGTCGGCAAACACCGTGTCCCAATCGCCCGGCCGCGGCTGGCGGAACAGCCGCGCCGAGGGATACCAGGGCGCGCGCGTGCTGCCGAGCTGCCAGCGCCAGTCGACGGTCGAGGGCGAGAGCACCCAGGTCCGAAGCCCCATGGCGGCCGCGAGATGGGCGATCGGCGCATCGATCGAGATCAACAGATCGAGCTGCGACAGCGCCGTCGCCGCCTCGGCAAAGTCGAAGATGCCGCGGCCGACATCGTGCACCAGGCCGCCGGCGCCGAAGGTCTGGATGTCCTTCTGGTGCACTCCGCCCTGCAGGCTGAACAGCAGCAGCTCGGGGTCGCCCGAGAACGCCATGAAGCGCGCGAACGACACCGAGCGCTGGCGGTCCTGCGGCCGGCCGGGCATGCCCGCCCAGTAGATGCCGACGCTGAGCTTGGCCTTCTCGATGCGGCCGAGCTTGATGCGGCTGTCGGCCGGCGCCTTCAGGTAGGGCGCCTGCACGGTCGGCGCGTCGAAGTCGGCGCGGCAGAGATGGGGCAGCGACACCATCGAGGCATGCAGGTCGAACTCGGGCAACGGCTCGCCCTCGGCCACGACGTGGTCGATGAAGTCGACGGTGCCCAAAAGGTCTTTCAGCAACGCCTGGCAGAGCACCACGACCGTGGCGCCGCGGCGCTTGAGCTCGCGGGCGAAGCGCACGAACAGCAGCACGTCGCCCAGCCCCTGCTCGGGGTAGAGCAGGACGCGCTTGCCGCCGATCGGGCTGCCGTCCCATGCGGGTTGCCGGAAATCGGGCGCCGGCGTCTCGGGCAGCCGCTTGCGCGCCTCGTAGGCGGCGAAGCCCGACGTCAGCTCGCCGCGCATCAAGAGCGCGATGGCGAGCTCGACGCGGGCGCGGCGGTTGTCGGGATTGAGCGCCAGCGCGCGGCCCAGGCAGCCGACGGCCTCGTCGACGCGGCCGAGATCGCGCAGGCAGAGCGCCAGGTTGAAGAAGCCCTCGCCATAGTCGCGATTGAGCGTGATCGAATGGAAGTGGTGCTTCACCGCCTCGTCGAGCCGGTTGGCGGCGCGCAGCGCGTTGCCGAGATTGGAATGCAGCGCGGGATTGTTCGGCTCGGCCGCCAGCGACAGGCGATGATGCGACACCGAGGCTTCGAGCTTGCCCGCGAGCCGCAGCGCCACGCCGAGATTGTTGTGCAGCTCGGCGTGATAGGGCCGCACGGCCAGAAGCTTCAGGTACGAGCTGGTCGCCTCTTCGAGGCGGCCGGCGCGATGGGCCTGCGCGGCCAGGCGAAGCTGCTGGACGAATGTGTCATCGCCACCGAACAAAGGCGTTGGCACAGCAGAGGCCTGCGATTCCTGACGAAGGGGATAAAGCGACGGCGTGTCGTTCACCCTCTCATCTTACATCAAATACCGTTCTCAAACACCTGTAGCTAATAGATTTTCGTTTAGATTCAGAGCCATAGAAGGAACGTGCGACCCAAGCGTCCGCGGCAAATCCTTCTACTGGATGTAGCCCCGGATCAGCTCCTCGGCGATCTGCACGGCATTGAGGGCCGCGCCCTTGCGCAGGTTGTCGCTGACGATCCAGAGCGACAGCCCGTTGTCGATCGTCGGATCGACGCGCACGCGGCTCACGAACACGCTGTCCTGACCGGTGACCTCCTGTGGCGTGACGTAGCCGCCGTTTTCGCGGCGATCGACCACCAGCACGCCGGGCTGGGCGGCGAGCACGCGGCGCGCCTCGAACTCGTCGAGCGGCCGTTCGAGCTCGAGGTTCACGGCCTCGGCGTGGCCGATGAACACCGGCACGCGCACGCACGTCGCGTGCACCTTGATCTTGGGATCGAGGATCTTCTTGGTCTCGACCACCATCTTCCATTCTTCCTTGGTCGAGCCGTCATCCATGAAGGCGTCGATATGGGGAATGACGTTGAAGGCGATGCCCTTGGTGAACTTCTTGGCCTCGAGGGTCTGGTTCACGAAGAAGCTCTTGGTCTGGTTCAGAAGCTCGTCCATGCCTTCCTTGCCGGCGCCCGACGTCGATTGATAGGTCGACACGACGACCCGCTTGATGCCGGCGGCTTCGTGGATCGGCTTCAGCGCCACCACCATCTGGATGGTCGAGCAGTTGGGATTGGCGATGATGCCGCGCGCCTTGTAGCCCGCGATCGCATGGGCGTTGACCTCGGGCACGACCAGCGGCACGTCGGGATCCATGCGCCAGTAGGAGGTGTTGTCGATCACCACGGCGCCGGCCTTGGCGGCGCGCGGGCTGTGCTCGGCCGACACCTTGGCGCCGGGCGAGCTCAGCACGATGTCGATGCCCTTGAAGTCGAACTTGGCGAGGTCCTGGACCTTGAGCACCGTGTTCTCGCCGAACGAGGTCTGCTTGCCCGCCGAGCGCGCCGAGGCCAGCGCCACGACGTCATCGGCCGGGAAGTTCCGCTCGGCCAGGATCTGCAACATTTCGCGCCCGACATTGCCGGTCGCGCCGACGACGGCGACTCTGTAGCCCATGGCTCACCTGTATGAAGGAGCGAGGGAGATACGCGCCGAAGGACGATTTTGCAAGGAAGCGTCCCGTCCTCATTCTCTCTTCATTCTCCTCTCCCCCGCTAGGGCAGGGCGATCGCATATGCCCACTTCCGTCGTCTCGACCGAGGGCCCCCTCGACTTCGCTCGGGGCAAGCTCCGGCCCGAGCGGAGAGACCTTCCGTCCACAATAGGCCACTTATCGTGGACAGAAGGTCTCTCCGCTCCGCGCTTCGCGCTCCGGTCGAGACGACGGAAATCGCCATATGCGATCGCCCTACCCGCTAGGGGGAGAGGAACATGAGGGAAGAGATATGAACCGATCGAGCTACTGATCCGCCGACGCCCCCGACGCCTTGATGATCGGCAGCCACAGCGTCAGGTCGTCGCGCACCAGCTTCTGGGCCTGGGCCGGCGACTCCGGCGGCAGCATCTCGATGCCCTGGGCCAGCATCTTTTCGCGCACCGCCGGCAACTGGCCGATGCGGTTCAGCTCGGCATTGAGCTTGCCGACCACCGGCGCGGGCGTGCCTGCCGGCACGGCAAAGCCCATCCAGGTGTTCACGACGTAGTCCTTCACGCCCGCTTCGATCATGGTCGGCACGTCGGGCAGCAGGTCCGAGCGCTTCTCGCTGGTGACGGCGATGGCCTTGAGCTTGCCGCCCTTGATCAGGCCGATGACCGTGGGCGTGTTGAACAGGCCCATCGTCACCTCGCCGTTGGCCACCGCCTGGATGCCGGCCGGTGTCGCCCGGTAAGGCACATGCTGCAGCTTCACGCCGGTCCGCATTTCCAGAAGCACGCCCGACATATGATGGCTGGTGCCGACGCCGCCCGACGAGAAGGTGAGCTGGCCGGGCTTGGCGCGCGCCTGGGCGAGCACGTCGTCCACCGTCTTCGCGGGATTGTCGGGATGCACGATCAGCACGTTGGAGACGCCGCCGCTCATCGTCACCGGCGCGAGATCTTTTAGCGAATCGTAGCCCGGAGCCTTGTAGAGGCCCATGTTGAAGACCAGCGTGCCCTGGCTCACCAGCGCCACGGTGTAGCCGTCGGCCGGCGCGCGCGCCGCCTCGGCGGTGGCGATGGTGCCGCCGGCGCCGGTCTTGTTGTCGACCACGACGGTCTGGCCCAGCGCCTTGCCCAGCTCCTCGGCAAAGACACGCGCGACGATGTCCGCCGTCGCCCCCGGCGCCAGCGGCACGATCAGGCGGATTGATTTGGCCGGATACGTTTGAGCGCGGACAGCGCCCGATGCCGCAACCAGCGTCGCGGCGAGTAAAGCCCTCTTCGTTAAAATCATTGTTCGCTCCCTGTTCGAGGCCTCCCAGCCCCTCGATGTCATCCTGAGCGAAGCGAAGGATCTCATGCTGGTGGCAAGCGTCGATAAGGTCCTTCGCTTCGCTCAGGACGACAGTTAAAGCCCCACCGACTCCGCCACGAGTCGGGCGAGCTGCTTGCGCAGTCGAGAGACGGTCGCGCCCTCGCTACGCTTGTTGATCAGATTGTGCATTTCATAGGGATCGCTCTTGAGGTCGTAGAGCTCGTCGCACGCCACGCCGTCGAGCGACTTCTGCGTCCAGTGGATGTACTTGTGACGCTTGGTGCGGATCGCCTTGTAGCTCATGCCGATCAGCCACGGCATGGCGTTCTCGCTGAAGTACTCGCACATGAACGACGAACGGATGGCCTTGCCGCTCTTTGCGACCGGCCTCAGCGACAAGCCCTGCATGTGCGCGAAGTCCGCGGCCTTGCCGCCGGCGAGATCGACGATGGTCGGCGCGATGTCGAGCGCCAGCACCAGCTCGTCCTTCGCCGTGCCCGGCTTGAACCACGCGGGATAGCGGATCAGGAACGGCGACTTGATGCCTTCCTCGTAGGCGAAGCGCCGCTCGGGTCCGAGCCCGTGCTCGCCGAAGAAGTAGCCATTGTCGCCCAGGAACAGGATGAAGGTGTTGTCCAGCTCACCGGTTTCCTCCAGCGCCTTGAAGACGTCGCCCATGCCCTCGTCGACCGAGGCCATCATGGCGGCGCGCAGCCGGATCTCCTCGTCGGTGCCGGCCTTGATGCCGTCCAGCACCTTGCGCGAGGCTTCGTTGCCCTTGAGCTTGAACGCCTCGGTCCAGGCCGGCTTGTCCTTGGCGACCTCGGCCAGCGGCAACGCGTTGGGCCGGCGCGGGAAGTGCGCGCCCTTGTAGAGGTCGGCGTGGCGCTCGGGCACGCGATAGCCGCCCTTGCTGAGATCGATCGTGCCGTCGGCCGCCTGGAAGGCGTCGGGATGCACCGCCTTGTGGGCGAAGAACAGCGCGAAGGGTTTGGAACGCGGCTGGCGCAGGAAGTCGACGGCGTGTTCGTTCAAGAGATCGGTGATGTAGCCCGTGTGCTGGCGCTCATCGCCGTCGATGTTCAGCACCGGATCGACGATCGAGCCGTGGCCCGGGAAGCTCACCCAGCGGTCGTAGCCCGGCCGCGGCCCGCCCGAATTGCCCATGTGCCACTTGCCGACATGGGCGGTCTCGTAGCCCAGCCGCTGCAGGATGCCGTGATAGTTGGGCAGGCGATGGCTGTGGGCGTCGCGCGCCACGTTGTCGATGATGCCGTGGCGGCTGGCGTACTGGCCGGTGACGATCGAGGCGCGGTTGGGCGAGCAGAGCGGCGTGGTGTGGAAAGCCGACGTGAACATCGCGCCCTCATGGCCGATGCGGTCGATATGCGGCGTCTTCATATAGGGATGGCCGCAAATCCCCAGCTCGTCGAACCTGAGATCGTCGATCAAAACGACGACGAAGTTCGGCTTCTTCTTCCTTGCCACGATGATTTCCCCCAAAGCACCCCGCGTACCGAAACACCGTAGCCAGCGGCCTTGACGGAAGCCAGAGGCTCGCGCCCTTAATCGGCCGACTCTCTAGGGAATCCCAATGACCGAGGCTCCCCTGCCGCTGGCAGGACTGCGCGTGCTGGATATCAGTTCGTTCATCGCCGCCCCCGCCGCGGCGGTGGTTTTAGGCGACTGGGGCGCCGACGTGATCAAGGTCGAGGGGCCCGACGGCGATCCCAACCGCCGCATCATGCATGACTCGTCGAACTATCCGAAAGGCGAGGTCAACTATCCCTGGCACATGGACTCGCGCAACAAGCGCTCGATCGCGCTTGATCTCAAGAGGCCCGACGCGCGCGCCGCGCTGGATCGCCTGATCGCCATCTCGGACGTGCTGATCTGCAACTTCCCACCGCTGGTGCGCGACAGGCTGAAGCTCGGCTACGACGAGGTGAAGCGGGTCAATCCCAAGCTGGTCTACGCCTCG
The DNA here is from genome assembly GCA_963809025.1 of uncultured Alphaproteobacteria bacterium. GTDB lineage: Bacteria > Pseudomonadota > Alphaproteobacteria > Reyranellales > Reyranellaceae > Reyranella. The sequence goes on from CAWEIE010000030.1 coordinate 252,293, forward strand.
CTCACGGGCTACGGCGAGGCCGGCCCTGACCGCGACCGGCCGGGCTTCGACGCCACCGCCTACTTCGCGCGCTCGGGCCTTTTGGACGCCCAGCGCTACGAAGGCGGTCCGCCCGGCGTGCCGGTGCCGGCGCAGGGCGATCGCGCGACGGCCATGGCCCTGGTCTCGTCGATCCTGATGGGCCTGATGCAGCGCATGAAGACCGGCGAGGGCTCGTGGGTCGGAACGTCGCTGCTCGGCAACGGACTGTGGTCGTGCGGCGTCGTCGCCCAGGCCGCGTTGGTCGGCGCCTACCTGCCGCACCGGCCACCGCCCGACCGGCCGCGCTCGGCGCTGGGCAACATCTATCACACCTCGGACGATCGCTGGCTGCAGCTCACCATCGTGCGCGAGGACAAGATGTGGCCGGGCGTCTGCGCCACCATCGGCCGGCCCGAGCTCGAGAACGACCCGCGCTTCGCCACGGTGGAGGATCGCCGCAAGCGCTCGCCCGAGCTCGCCGCCATCCTGAGCGAGGCCTTCGCCCAGAAGGACTACGAGCATTGGCGCCAGACCATGGCGGGCCACGGCATCACCTTCGGCGTCATCAGCCGGCCGCAGGACGTGCCCGATGACCAGCAGGCGGTGGCGAGCGGCGCCGTGGTCGAGACGGCGATCCCCGAGATGCCGCGCACGCTTGCCAACCCCATCCGTCTCGGCTTCGCCGAGCAGCAGGTCGCGCGGCCGGCGCCGGCGCTCGGCCAGCACAGCGACGAGATCCTGGCCGAAGCCGGATTGTCGCCTGACGAGATCGCGGCTCTGCACGAGAGCGGTGCCGTGCCATGAGCGAGCCGCCGGTCACCGGGCCGCTGGCGGGTCTGCCCCTCAGCGGGCTGATCGTCCTCGACATCAGCTCGTTCATCGCGGCACCAGCCGCGGCGGTCGCCCTGGCCGACTTCGGCGCCGACGTCATCAAGATCGAGCCGCCGCATGAAGGCGACCCCCATCGCAACAGCTATCGCAACGCCAGCTACCCGCAGAGCGACAAGAACTTCCCCTGGCAGCTCGACGGTCGCCTGAAGCGCTCGCTGGCGCTCGATCTCAAGAATGAGCGCGCCCGGCCCGTGCTCGAGCGATTGATCAAGCGTGCCGACGTCATGATCGTGAACTTCCCGCCGCCGGCTCGCGAGCGCCTGAAACTGTGCTGGGAAGACATCGAGCCCATCAACCCGCGCCTGGTCTACTGCTCGCTCACCGGTTACGGCGAGACCGGGCCCGATCGCGACCGGCCGGGCTTCGACGTCACCGCCTATTTCGGCCGCTCCGGCATTTTGGACGCCGCACGCTACGAGGACGGCCCGCCGGGCCTTTCGCTGCCGGCGCAAGGCGATCGCGCGACAGCGATGACGCTGGTCGCCGCCATCCTGCTCGGCCTGCGCCAGCGCGACCGCACCGGCAAGGGCTGCTGGGTGGGCACGTCGCTCTATGCCAACGGCGTATGGTCCAACGGCACCTCGGCCGCCGGCGCGCTGGTCGGCGCGCATCTGCCGCCGCGACAGTCACCCGACAAGCCGCGCAATGCACTGACCAACCTCTACCGCACCAGGGACGATCGCTGGCTGCAGCTCCTGCTGGTTCGCGACGACCGCCTGTGGCCGGTCCTGTGCAAGGCGATCGAGCGGCCGGATCTGGCCGAGGACCCGCGCTTCACCCAACGCGCCGACCGCCGCGCGCGATCGCTGGAGCTGGTGGCCGAGCTGATGCCAGTGTTCGCTGCGCGCACCTACGCCGAGTGGGAGAAGACCTTCTCCGGCACCGGCATTCCCTTCGGCGTCATCGGCCGGCTGGCCGACGTGGTCGAGGACGAGCAGGCAGACCACGCCGGCATCTTTGCCGACACGACCAACCCCGAGGTGCCACGCACGGTGAACAACCCGATCCGACTGGGTTTCGCTCAGCCGCGAAAGGCGGGACCTCCGCCGGCGGTCGGCCAACATAGCGAAGAGATCCTGCGCGAAGCGGGTTTCGCTACCACCGAGATCGACGCGCTCAAGAAGTCCGGAACGTTGGGCTGATGTCGCAGCTGAACCTCGTCGCTCTCGTCGTGAAGGAGTACGATCCGGCCATCGACTTCTTCGTCCGTATACTGCACTTCGAGCTCGTCGAAGATGTCCCTTCGCTTACCAATGACGGTCGGCCGAAGCGCTGGGTGGTCGTACGGCCGCCTGGTGCGGCGACTGGGATTCTGATCGCCAGGGCGGACGGCGAAAAGCAGGAGCGCATCGTCGGCAACCAGTTCGCCGGCCGCGTCGGCTTTTTCCTTCAGGTCGATGATTTCAGCGCGACCTACGAGCGCATGATTGCGGCGGGAATCACGTTCGTGAGACCGCCGCGTACCGAGCCCTACGGCCAGGTCGCCGTTTTCCTCGATATCGCGGGCAACAAGTGGGACCTTCTCGGACCGGCGCCGCCGGCTTGACCGCACTCCTCCAGGACGCTCCCTCCCCCGTCATCGGGGGAGGGTTGGGGAGGGGGAGAGCCGCACTGACGATCCATGACATTTCAGATCTGAAATAAACCAGCACCGATGCTGCGGCCTTCCCCCTCCCGCCCTCCCCCGTAAGACGGGGGAGGTGTATGATCTTGGCCCATGGCCACCCATCGCACCTATGCCGAGTTCTGGCCGTTCTATCTGCGCGAGCACGCCAAGTCTGCGACGCGCGGCATCCACTACGTCGGCACCATCGGCTCGACCCTTGTGCTGATCTGGGCTTTGGCCACCCAGAACTGGTGGTGGCTGCTGGCCGTGCCGGTGTTCGGCTATGGGTTCGCCTGGTTCAGCCATTTTTTCATCGAGAAGAACAAGCCCGCCACCTTCAAGGCGCCGTTCTGGTCCTTTGTCAGCGACTACCGCATGTGCGGCCTGTGGCTCTCGGGCCGGCTCGGTAACGAATTGATGAAGTACCAAATCCGCGGCTGACCGCCCGGCGTAGAGAGGGCATGCGCCGCCTTCTCGTTCTCCTCCTGCTCGTCTTCGCGGCCCCGGCCCCAGTTCCGGCATACGCCGACACGCCCCCGCTGCCCTGGGCCAGATGGGACCCGTCGCTGTTCGACCGCGCGGCCCGCGAGGACAAATACATCCTGCTGCACATGGCCGCCGTGTGGTGCCACTGGTGCCACGTGATGGAACGCACGACCTACCGCGATGCCGCCATCCAGCAGCGCCTCGCCGAGAAATTCATCGCCGTGCGCGTTGACCAGGATTCCGACCCCACGCTCTCCTACCGCTACGAGAACTGGGGTTGGCCTGCCACCATCATGCTCGACAAGGACGGCAACGAGATCTTCAAGCGCCGCGGCTACATCCCGCCCGAGCTGTTCGGCAAGCTCTTGGCCGCCGTCATCGAGGATCCGTCGGCCCTGACGACCTACACGGCCGGCGCCACGGTCGACCCCGACGCCATCGCGCTCTCGGCCGAGCGTCGCGCCCGCACCGAGGACTTGCTGCAGAAGAGCTACGACAAGGCCAACGGCGGCTTCGGCGACACCCATCGCTTCATCCATGGCGACACGCTCGAATGGGTGCTGGAGCGTGGCCGCGCGCTGCAGCGCAACGCCGAGCCCGAGGCCTGGCGCGAGATGTCGGCCCGCACATTGGCCGGCGCGCGCCATCTCATCGATCCGGTGTGGGGCGGCATGTTCCAGTACTCCGACAAGCTCGACTGGTCGGGTCCGCACTTCGAGAAGCTCTTGAACATCCAGCGCGATGCCGTGCGCGCCTATGTGCTGGCCTACCAGATCGGCGGCGATCCCGCCGACCTCGCCGCGGCGCGCGACATCGCCCGTTGGCTGATGGATTTCATGCGCGCCCCGACCGGCGCCTTCTACACCAGCCAGGATGCCGATGCCGGCGCGGCCCTGCACGGCGATGTCTTCTACGCCGGGACCGACGCCGAGCGCCGTGCCGGCCCGCAGCCGCCGATCGACCGCAATGCCTACGCGCGCGAGAACGGCTGGGCGATCGCCAGTCTCGCCGCGCTCTACGACATCACCGGCGAGCAGGCGCTGATCGACGCCGCCGCCCGCGCCTTCGATTGGGCGTTGGCCGAACGCCGCGCACCCAACGGCGGCTTCGGCCATGCCCGCGCCAGCGACGACGACACCCATCTCGGCGACACGCTGTCGATGGCCGAGGCCGCGCTGGCGCTCTATCGCAGCACCGCCGAGCGGCGCTACCTCAGTGTAGCAATCGGGCTCGGCGAGGTGATCGTGCGCGACCATCGCGATCCGTCGGGCGGTTTCATGGGGCGCGCGCCTGAGCCCGGCGCGAAAGGCGTGCTCGCCAAGCCGGTGAAGCAGCTCGACGAGAACGTGGCCACGGTCCGGCTGCTCAACCTGCTGGCCCGCGCCTCGGCGCGGCCTGCCTTCAAGGAAGCGGCCGAGCACGGCATGCGCTACCTGATCGCGCTCGCCGAGGAAGACCTGATCATGCCCGGCGCCTTGCTGGCCGATCGCGAGCTTGGGCGCGAGCCCGCCCACGTCACCATCGTCGGCGCCAAGGACGATCCGGCCGCGCGCGCCCTCTACGAGGCCGCCCGCACCTACCCGACGCGCTACTTGCGCATCGAATGGCTCGACCGCCGCGAGGGCCCGCTACCGGCGGCCGACGTCGAGTATCCGGAACTTCCCGAGGCCGCAGCTTTCGCCTGCGCCAACGGCGCCTGCTCGATCCCGGTTTTCACTCCGGCCGAGGTCCACCGCATCGCCGCGAGAGTCGACGATCGCTAGAGCGCACGGGAGATCGTGGTTCCACAGGGCATGATGGGTCCGGCTGATTTTAGCCGGGCCCATCATGCTCTAATACTGCAGATGGCGCAGCTCGAACTGCGGCTTGGGATTCTTGCCGCCCTTGATGTGCCAGATCATCGAATTCATCGTCGGCGGATCGTTGTCGAAACCGCCATGCGTCCGGCTCGAGGAGAACGGATAGGCGGCTTTCTTGATCGAAGGATTGGAGGTCACGAGCGTGGCACCGAGCAGGTTGCGTATCCTCACATCCTTTTCCAGGAAGGTTTTCATGCCCAGGATCGGCTTGCCGCGCTGGCCCTCGAAGGCGTTGCTGACCAGGTAGAGCAACGACTTGTCATAGGGGCCGACGGTGTCGTCCAGCTCCTCTTCGTTGCGCAGGACGTATGTCCTCGGAACGGGGCAGAGTCCGGCCTTGATCGTCGGCACGACCAGCGTGTCGAAGTCCTCTACGGTTATCGCCGGCGCGAACAACTGCAGCGTCTTGAAATCGAAGCCGGCCTTCACGAGAAGCTGCATCGCATGCGCCGTGACGATGGCGCCCGCGCTGTGCCCGGTGACATGGAACTCCCATTTCTTCCTGTCGGCATCGGACATGTTGGCGGCGGCCTTGGCGACGACATCGGCAATGATCGACATGCCGCCGACCTCGCCGATCGACGCCAGGCGGCCATTTTCCTTCATCTCCTTCCACAGCTTGGTGCCGGGAACGGCGGCGGTCATTTCGAAGGTCCAGTCCTTCGCCTCGGTGAGCGCCGCGCGCGTGCGCTTCAGCCAGTCGGTGACGCTCGCCGCGCGCTCGTCATCCGGCGTGACGAGATCGCAAAGCATCGAAGTCACCGATTCAAGGACGCCCGACTCCCACATGATATGAACGGGGTAGATCTCGTTCTCGAGCAGGACGTCGCGGAAGGCGACGATGCGCCTCGCCGCGGCATCCTCGTCGTTCAATCCGCCGTGGATGTAGAAAAGGATACGCTTCTTCGCCCAGTCCTTGGTGCGCTCGGGAATGATCTCGTTGAACAGCCGCTCCACGTCCGCCCTGGTCGTCCAATACTGTCCTGAGTTGGACAGTTTGCCGTTGTTGCCGATGTCGACGACATAGGGACGGATCTCGCTGAGCGGGATCGTCGAGCCGGCCCTTTGCAAGCCGGCCGTCGTGTCGGGATCGCCGGTCTGCCAGAGGTCTATCTCCAGCGGCACGCCGACCTGGGCAACCCAGACGTCGGTCGCGTGCAGGAGGAAGTCTTCATAAGGCAGCAAGGCGAAGCCGCCCTTGCCCCAGCCCTTGCCCCACGAGTTCTGGACGATGAACCCCTGCTGGGAATAGCCGACGAGGGCGATGGCATGCCCACTCGACGCGCGCCCGCGACGTTCGATGACTGGCAGGGAGATCGATCGCGATTTCCCCGCATCGCCATAGGTCACTTTTGCAGTGTTTGGCCCTGGCTCATCCCAACCATCATGCACCATGAGGGTGACATAGACGGCGCCGACGTCGGCAATGGCGGCGTGGACATCCCTGATCTGACGATGCATGACGCGATAGAAGGCGCCGCCTGGCACCTTGCGCGCCACGCCGACGATCTCGGGCGTGAAGTGCTCGGGCCCCTTCTTGTCGGCAGGCCACACATCGACAGGGCAGACGCCGTGGGCGACCCAGCCCTTCATCGCGCCGCGCGCACTGGAGCCCTCGTATTCCTCGCCCGGCCATTCGTCATAGCGACGTGCCATCTCGTAGAGCATCTGCGGGCTGACCGAGCCGGACTTGGCGCGGCCGTCAGAGCGCAGGAAATTGATCACCGCCGCCAGTGCAAAGCCCGTGCAGGCGCCTTCGCGACCCTGGTCCAGGACATGCGGAACACGGTCGCAGTTGACGATGGTGTCGGGCAGCCGGTCGAGCGAGGGCTGATAGAACCAGTCGCGGATGTCGATCCTGTCGGGAACGGCGTCCTTGCGCCGGCCGCTCGCCGACGTGCGCGGTGCGGCAATCGGGGTCGGCGGCTCGTTGGGCGCGGTCGAGCGCGCCATGGCTTTTCTGGAATCGCGTTTTGCTTCGTTTTCAGCCATCTGGTGCCCCCCTGCAATGCGTCAAGCGCATCGCCCGTGCTAGGCCACCGTCGGCCCGCCAGTCTGTGTGCTTTCTCACAGTCTGGCACTCAGGCGAGGGACGGTCGGGAGGCCCCTTGCGCCCTGGAAGGTCGGAGGCCACATTGCAGGGCAACGCAAATTCCCCCGTTCGAGGATCCATGGAACCGATGCTGAAGGGCGCCGCGCCGCAGGCTGCCCCCGCCGATCTCATCAAGGACAGCGACCAGACGAAATTCGCCAAGGACGTGCTCGAAGCCTCGCGCACCGTGCCGGTGATCGTCGACTTCTGGGCGCCGTGGTGCGGACCGTGCAAGCAGCTCCAGCCGGCGATCGAAAAGGTCGTCAAGGCGGCCAACGGCGCGGTCAAGCTGGTCAAGATCAACATCGACCAGAACCAGATGCTGGCCCAGCAGCTGCGCATCCAGTCGATCCCGGCGGTCTACGCCTTCTTCGGCGGCCGCCCCGTCGACGGCTTCATGGGCGCGGTGCCGGAGAGCCAGGTCAAGCAGTTCGTCGACCGCCTGGTGCAGGCGACCGGCGGCCCGGCAGGCGAAGGCGGCGATGAGCTGGCCGAGCTGCTGGAGCACGCCAAAGCCGCCGTGGCGCAGAACGACCAGGACCTCGCGGCGCGTATCTACAGCGAGATCCTGGGCGCGGATGCCAAGAACGTCACCGCGCTGGCCGGCCTCGCGCGTTACAACCTGCAGACCGGAGACGTCGAGCAGGCCAAGGAACTGCTCGCCCAGGTCGAGGCCAAGGACAAGACCAACGCCGAAGTCGTCGCCGTGCAGGCCTCGATCGATCTGGCCGAGAAGGCCAAGGAGGCGGGCCCGGTCGACGATCTCAGGGCCAAGGCCGCTGCCGATCCCAAGGACATGCAGGCGCGACTCGATCTCGCCATGGCCTACTGGGCCGGCAACCAGCGCCAGGAAGCGATCGACGAGCTGCTCGCCATGATCAAGGCCGACCGCAAGTGGAACGAGGAGGCCGCCCGCCAGCAGCTGCTGAAGTTCTTCGAGGCGCTGGGCTTCGCCGATCCGCTCTCCGTCGACGGCCGCAAGCGGCTGTCGACCATCCTGTTCTCGTGATCGCCGGGCGGGCATGACCGACCGAGTGCCCGGCCGCAACCCCTTCGAGCCGAGCCTCGAGCAGCTCCCCGAGACGCTGCCGATCTTTCCGTTGTCGGGCGTGCTGCTGCTGCCCGGCGGCAAGCTGCCGCTCAACATCTTCGAGCCGCGCTATCTGGCGATGATCTTCGACTCGCTGGCCGGCCATCGCATGATCGGCATGGTGCAGCCGGTGCAGCCTGGCGGTTATGCCGGCGACGGCCTGCCGACCGAGGACGGCCGGCCCAAGGTGCACAAGATCGGCTGCGCCGGCCGCATCGTGAGCTTCAACGAGACCGAGGACGGCCGGCTGCTGCTGGCGCTCTCCGGCGTCTGCCGCTTCGAGATCGTGCGCGAGCTCGACCTCGCCTACGGCGGCTATCGCCGCGTCTCCTCGCTGTTCTCGCCCTATCGCGCCGACCTCGACCATGCCGACGAGCCGGTCGAGCTCGACCGCGACCGGCTGATGGCGGGACTGGCGGCCTTCTTCCGCGGCCGTAATCTGTCGACCGACTGGGACGCGGTGAAGCAGGCCGCCGACGCCAATCTGGTGTCCTCGCTGTCCATGGTCCTGCCCTTCGGCCCGGCCGAGAAGCAGGCCTTGCTGGAAGCCGCCGATTCGACGGCCCGCGCCAAGCTTCTGGTCGCCTTCCTGGAAATGAACGCCTTCGGCCAGGCGGGCGAGACGCCGCCGAAACGGGCGAATTGATTCTTCCGGACCGCGCGCTTCCAGCGCGCTCAGACGCGCATGTGAATGCGCTCAGGCGCGCTGGAAGCGCGCGGTCCGGAAGACCATGATATAAAGACGACACCATGACCCCTCCACCAGACGAACCCGCACCGCGCCGCTCCGGCGTCGATCCCAAGCTGCTGGAAATCCTGGTCTGCCCGGCCTCGCACGGGCCGCTGGAATACGACGCGGCAGCGGGCGAACTGATCAGCCGCAAGGCCGGGCTCGCCTATCCCATCCGCGACGGCATCCCGATCATGCTGGTGAGCGAAGCGCGCCAGATCAGGGACGTGCCGTGAGCGCTGGAAACAACGCGCAAGAGGGGCAGTTCCCCAAGGCGGCGCCCGACGAAGGCAGCTACGAGACCACCGCTCCGTGGCCGACCGAGCTGCGCGTCTTCAAGGAAGAGGGCCGGATGGAGGTCGAGTTCTCCGACGGCATCACCCACTCGCTGCCGGCCGAGTACCTGCGCGTCGAGAGCCCGTCGGCCGAGGTGCAGGGCCACGGACCCAGCCAGAAGAAGATCGTGTCCGGCCGCCGCCATGTGAAGATCGCCGCCGTCGAACCGGTCGGCCACTACGCCATCCGCATCGTGTTCGACGATCGCCACGACACCGGCATCTACAGCTGGTCCTATCTGCGCGAGCTCGGCGACAGCTACGCCGAAAAATGGGCCGCCTACCAGGCCGCCCTGCTCTATCGCGGGCTGAGCCGAGACCCGTAAGACCGTCATGAAGATCGCCATCGCCGGCGCCGGCATCGGCGGCTTGACCGCCGCGATGTGCCTCCATCGCGCCGGCTTCGACGTCGAGGTCTTCGAGGCCGTGGGCGAGGTCAGACCGCTCGGCGTCGGCATCAACATCCAGGCCGGCGCCGTGCGCATCCTCTCGGAGCTGGGCCTGCAGCCGGCGCTGGCCGCCACCGCCATCGAGACGCGCGAGCTGCGCTACGCCAACCGCCACGGCCAGACGATCTGGGCCGATCCGCGCGGTCGCCATGCCGGGCTGCCGTGGCCGCAATTCTCCATCCATCGCGGCGAGCTGCAGATGATCCTTTTCCGCGCGGCCGAGCGGATGCTGGGCGCGGGACGGATCAAGTTCGGCCGGCGCATCGCGGGCTTCGAGCAGAAGGGCAAGAGGGTCACGGCGCGCTTTGCCGACCGTGACGGCGCGAACGTCGAGACGACTGAAGCCGACATCCTGATCGGCGCCGACGGCATCCACTCCGCCGTGCGTGCGCACTTCCATCCCAACGAAGGCCCGCCCAAATGGCAGGGCATCCTGATGTGGCGCGGCGTCACCGTGGGCAAGCCGTATCTTGGCGGCAACGCCATGGTGCAGGCCGGCCATCACAACCAGAAATTCGTCTGCTATCCCATCAGCCGCGCCCACGCCGAACGCGGCGAGGCGCTGATCAACTGGATCTGCGACCTGCACATGGGCGATGACGCCATGCTGCCGCGCGAGGACTGGAACCGCCCGGGCAAGCTCGCCGACTTCCTGCCGCGCTTCGAGGATTGGAACTTCGGCTGGCTCGATGTGCCGGGCGTCATCCGTTCGGCCCACGCCATCTTCGAGTTCCCCATGGTCGACCGCGATCCGCTGCCGGGCTGGAGCCACGGCCGCATCACCCTGCTGGGCGATGCCGCGCATCCGATGTATCCCATCGGCTCCAACGGCGCCTCGCAGGCGATCCTCGACGGCGAGGCGATCGCCCAGGAGCTTTTGGCCGGCGGCGATCCCGAAGCAGCCCTGCTGCGCTACGAGCGCCGCCGCCTGCCGCCGACCGCGGGCATTGTCGAAAGCAATCGCCGCAAGGGGATCGACGTCATGCTCGACCTCGTCGAGCAGCGTGCGCCGCAGGGCTTTGCCGATCTCGAAAGCGTGCTGCCGAGCGACGAGCTGGAACGGATCGTCGGCGACTACAAGAAGCTCGCGGCCCAGGACCGCGAGACGCTGTTGAAGCTGGCGTCCGCCCAATAAAAAACCGGCCCTGCTAAGGACCGGCCGTGGTAGCGGTTGTTCCGGTCATCACATCACCGGCCGCCACCGAGAGAGACTATGTCAGAGGACAATGACAGGATTATGGCAGTCTCTGCGGACCGCGGGCGTCCCGCCCGCTCATGGCGGAGCGCGGACCTCCAGGTCCGCATCATGGGAGCGCATTCACATGCGCGTCTGAGCGGACCTGGAGGTCCGCGCTCCGAAGAGCATGAGCGGGCGGGACGCCCGCGGTCCGAACATGAGAAGAGAGCATGAGCCTCGGCCGTGCCGTCGCCACCGTCGGCAGCTTCACGCTGCTGAGCCGCGTCGCGGGCTTCGTCCGTGACATCGTGCTGTCGGCGGTGCTGGGCTCGGGCGCGGTGGCCGACGCCTTCTTCGTCGCTTTCAAGCTGCCGAACTTCTTCCGCCGGCTGTTCGCCGAAGGCGCCTTCTCGGCGGCCTTCGTGCCGCTGTTCTCGCGCGAGCTGCAGGACCACGGCCGCGCCGAGGCCCTGGCCTTCGCCCGCCAGGCCCATGCCGCCCTGCTGCTGGTGCTGGTGCCATTCTCCGCGGTCCTGATCATCGCCATGCCGCTGGTCGTGGGCCTGCTGGCGCCCGGCATGCGCGACGACGCCGACCTTTGCCATGGCCGTCGAGTTCGGCCGCATCGCCTTCCCCTATCTGCTCTTCATCTCGCTCGCCTCGCTCTATGGCGGCGTGCTGAACAGCATCGACCATTTCGCCCATGTCGCGGCCACGCCCATCCTGCTCAACCTGACGCTGATCGGCGCGGTGCTGGGCCTCACGCCCTTCCTGCCCAACGGCGGCTACGCCGCCGTCGATCGGCTTGGCGGTCGCGGGCCTGCTGCAATGGCTGTGGCTGCTGGTCGTCTGCGCCCGCCACGACGTCGGCATGAAGCTGGTGCGGCCGCGCTGGACCAGGCGGGTGGCGCGCCTGGTCACGCTCGCGACGCCGGTGGCGATCGGCGGCGGCGTGCAGCAGATCAGCGGCATGCTCGACGTGGTGTGGGCCTCGCTGCTGCCGGTCGGCACGATCTCCGCGCTCTACTATGCCGACCGCATCGCCCAGCTGCCGCTGGGCGTGGTCGGCATCGCCATCGGCACCGCCTTGCTGCCCTTGCTGGCCCGCCAGCTGCGCGCCGGCCAGGCCGAACTCGGCGATGGCCAACCAGAACCGCGCCATCGAGTTCGGCCTGCTGTTCAGCCTGCCCGCCGCCGTGGCGCTGTGGCTGCTGGCCGAGCCCATCATCCGCGTGCTGTTCGAGCGCGGCCGCTTCGGACCCGAAGACACCCTGCGGACGGCGGGCGCCCTGGCGGCCTTCGCCGTCGGGCTGCCGGCCTTCGTGCTGGTCAAGGCCTTCACGCCTGGCTTCTTCGCGCGCGAGGACACCCGCACGCCGCTCATCATCGCCGTCGTCTCGATCGTGGTGAATGTCGCGCTGAACCTGGTGTTCCTCTACGGCACCACGCTCGCCCAGGTCGGCATTGCGCTCGCCACCTCACTGTCGGGCTGGCTGAACGCCGCGCTGCTCGCCGGGGTTCTGCGCAGCCGCGATCATTGGATCGCCGACCAACGGCTCGTGGCGCGAGCGCTGCGCATGCTCGCCGCCACGGCCGGCATGGGCATCGCGCTTTGGCTGGCGCTCATCCTGCTGGCGCCAATCGTGGCGCAGGCCAACGTCAAGGGCGCGTTGGCGTTCGTGGCACTCTGCGTGCTCGGCGCCGCCGTCTATGCGGCGCTCGGCGCGCTGCTGGGCATCGTGCGCCTGTCGGAGATGCGATTCGTGATGCGCCGTCAGCCCGGGCTCAAATCAGACGACCCAGGCGAACAACCGTGACGCCGGCGCGCAACGGCCGGTTCACCGCGGGCATCACCAGCACGCAGTTGTCATAGGGCGTCGTCACCGGCTCGCCGTCGTCGTGGCCCAGCACGGTGCCGGCCTTGGCGATCACTTCCTGGCCTTCGAACCGGCGCGCCGGCGTGAAGTTGCCGCGCTTGGTGGCGATGGCGTGGGTGACCTGCACGACGCGCTGGCTGCCCGGCGCCGGCTGCTTCCAGTCGGCCGGCAGGTCGGCGGCCTCGACCACGCCGGTGTCGGCGAGGAAGCGATGGGCCACGTCCTTGGCCACCACGACCGACGAGGCGCGCCAGTGCTGGCCGGTCTCGATCAGCAAGGCGGTCTTGCCGCTCTGGGGATCGCCGAAGCCGCCGTAGTCCCGCATGCGCATGCCGGCGGCATGGCCACGGTCGCGCACGATGTCGGCCGGCGCCCCCAGCCGCCTGGCCATCTCGGCGCCGCGGTCGAGCGGCCCGCACAGCATCAGCGGCACGCAATCGTCGTGCATGGAATGAAGGTCGAGCAGGAAGTCGGCGCGCTCGACATAGGGCCGCACGACCTGGGCCCGCTTGGTCTCGCGCGTGGTCGCCGGCTGGTCGAGCCGGCCCCAGGTGCGATTGAAGTCCTCGTCGATCATGCGCGACTTGAATGGGTTTTTAGGATCGAAGCGCTGATAGGCCTCGAAATTGTTGAACGAGAAGATCAGCGTGCCCTTGCGCGGCTTGAGCCCGCGGCCGAGCAGCTCGTCGACCACGATCGCGCCCGACACCTCGTTGCCGTGCGTCAGTGCCGCCAGCATCACCGTCGGACCGGGCTTGCCGCTCTCCTGAACATGGATGTAGGGCGCGTCGCCCTGCTCCCATCGCCTGATGTCTGGGAAGGCGTACTCGATCGGCGGATTATCAGACATGGACACTCGACCTCCGGAACCGCGCTTATAGCGCGATTCCGGGTCGATGCGAGACTCAGGCCTCGCGATACCAGTTCGGCAGGTCCCAGGTGTTGTTGTCCCAGCCGGTGAGCTCGACGACGAGCTTGTTGTTGGCGGAGGCGACGCCGAGGCGGGCCACCACCGGGATCACCACGATGTTGTTGATCGCAAGCTCATTCAGCTTGATCAGCAGGGCGGCGCGCTTGATCGGATCGACCTCGACCTGGGCCGCCTTGTGGGTGTCGTCGTATTCCTTGTTCTGCCAGCGCGTGATGTTGCGGCCCTGCCACTTGTTGTCCTTGCTCGCCGCCTCCCACGAGCAGAACTGGCGCAGGAAGATCTCGGGATCGGGCTGGCTGTTGTTGTTGTACATCTGCAGGTCGCAGTAGAACTTGGTGTAGGTGTCCGGGTTGGCGACGTCGGACGAGAAGAACACCGACGCCGTCACCGACTTCAGCTCCATATCGATGCCGGCCTTCTGGCAGGCCTGCTTGACGATCGCCTGGTTCTTCTGGCGCGGCTGGTTGATCGAGGTCTGGTAGGCAAGCTTCAGCTTCTTGCCGTCCTTCTCGCGGATGCCGTCGGCGCCCTTCTTCCAGCCCGCCTTCTCCAGGATGTCGATCGCCTTGTCGACGTTGAACTCGTACCTGGTCGTCTTGGAACGGAAGCGTTCCGGGTTGTTGATGAAGTTCGGCGTCGCCACGCCGCCGCGGCCGTAGATGTGCTTCTCGACCGAATCCTTGTCGACCAACAGCGCCAGCGCCCGGCGCACCTGGAAGTCGCTCAGGATCGGATGCTTGGTCTTCAGACTCGAGCGTTCGCCGTCGACCTCGGTCCATGGATCGGTGTTGTTGAGCTGGATGTGCTCGATGCCGCCGCCCTTGGTGTAGATGGTGCGGCCCTTGCCGCCCTTCTCCAGCTTCTGGAGGATCTCGTCCTCGACCTGCAGGTTCCAGGCGAAGTCGAATTCACCCGATTGCAGCACGGCGCGCGCCGCAGAGACCGCATCGCCGCCGCCCTTCATCTCGATGGCGTCGAAGTGCGGGCGATTCTCGACGTGGTAGTTCGGGTTGATCACGCCGGAGACCAGGTCGCCCGGCTTGAAGTCCTTGAACATGTACGGGCCGGTGCCGACCGGCTTGAGGTTGTTCGGGGCCTCGCGCGACTTGGCGCCGATGTAGTCGGCAAACAGGTGCTTGGGGATGACCATGCCGGCCGCGGCGACGAAGGCGTCGGCCCAGAACGGCGTCGGCTGCTGGAACTTCACGGTGACGGTATGCGAATCGACCTTCTCGACCGTGACGTCGCGATAGGAGCCGCTGGTCACCGCGGCCGTCGCGGGATCGCGCGAATACTGCCAGGTGAAGACGACATCGTCGGCGGTGAAGGGCTGGCCGTCATGCCATTTGACGCCCTTCTTCAGCTTCCAGGTCACCGACTTGCCGTCGGCGGCCAGCGTGCCGTCCTCGCGACCGGGGATCGACTCGGCCAGGATCGGCCGCAGGTTGCCCTCGGCGTCCCAGCCGGCCAGCGGCTCGTAGAACAGGCGCGAGCCGTCCTGGTCCTTGGTGCCGACGGCGAAGTGCGGGTTCAGCAGGGTCGGACCCTGCCACCACAGGACCTTGAGAAGGCCACCGCCGCCGCGCTTGGTCGGCTTGTAGGTCGGCCGCGATTGCGCCATCGCCACGCCCGACAGGGCGAGAAGCTGATTGGCAAAGGGGGCAGCCAGACCCACCACCGCCATACGCCGCACGAAGGCGCGACGCGACAGTGCGCCCGCCTTCACCTGGTCCAACAGACCACGCAAGTCACGTTCGTCCATGGATGCCTCCCATCCCGATGTCGAAGCCGTTCTGTCCCTGACGCTCCTGCTATCCTGCAAGATGCGTGCAAACGGGATGGGAACAGGCCTGCCTGCCGCCGTCAACGGTTGGCGATCCCGTCATCCCGACCGGAGCCGAGCGCAGCGAGGCGCAGTGGAGGGACCTATTTTGTTGCTGCATCGACAAGAACAGGTCCCTCGACTGCGCCGCCCTTCGGGCAGCTCCGCTCGGGATGACGGGAAAGTCAGCTTTCCCGGTACCAGTTCGCCAGATCGCCCGTGTTGTTGTCCCAGCCGCTGAGCTCGACCACGAGCCTGTTGTTCACGGCAGCGACACCCAGCCGGGCGATCAGGGGGATGACGACGTGATCGTTCACCACGAGCTCGTTCAGCTTGATCATCATGGCCGCGCGCTTGACCGGGTCGAGCTCGACCTGGCCGGCCTTGTGAATGTCGTCGAATTCCTTGTTCTGCCAGCGCGTGGTGTTGCGGCCCTGCCACTTGTTGTCCTTGGTCGACGCTTCCCATGAACAGAATCGGCGTAGGAATACTTCAGGGTCGGGCTGAGCCATGCCGGTGTTGTACATCTGCAGGTCGCTGTAGAACTTCGCGTAGGTGTCCGGATTGGCGACGTCGGACGAGAAGAACACCGACGCCGTCACCGACTTCAGCTCGATATCGATGCCGGCTTTCTGACAGGCCTGCTTGATGATCGCCTGGGTCTTCTGGCGCGGCTGGTTGATCGAGGTCTGGAAGACGAACTTCAGCTTCTTGCCGTCCTTTGCCCGAATGCCGTCGGTGCTCCTGGTCCAGCCGGCCTTGTCGAGGATGGCGTTCGCCTTGTCGATATTGAACTCGTATCTCGTCGTCTTGGAAGCGAAGCGCTCCGGGTTGTAGACGAAGTTCGCCGTCGCCGCCCCGGTACGGCCGTAGATGTGCTTTTCGATCGAGTCCTTGTCGATCAGCAGGGCCACAGCCTGGCGCACCGCAGGATCCGACAGGGTCGGGTGCGTGGTCTTGAGACTGGAGCGCTCGCCGTCGACCTCGGTCCATGGATCGGTGCTGTTGAGCTGGATGTGCTCGATGCCGCCGCCGCGACTGATGATGATGCGGCCTTTGCCGCCCTTCTCGAGGCGCGTCAGGATCTCGTCCTCGACCTGCATGTTCCAGCCGAAGTCGAACTCGCCGGTCTGCAGCACCGCGCGTGCCGCTGAGACCGCATCGCCGCCGCCCTTCATTTCGATGGCGTCGAAATGGGGCCGGTTCTCCATGTGGTAATCCGTGTTGATGACTCCGGCGACCAGGTCGCCTGGCTTGAAGTCCTTGAACTTGTAGGGCCCGGTCCCGACGGGCTTCAGGTTGGCCGGCGCCTCGCGCGACTTGGCTCCGACATAGTCGGCGAACAGGTGCCTGGGCATGATGCAGCCGGCCGCAGCGACGAAGGCGTCGGCCCAGAACGGCGTCGCCTCCTGGAATTTCACGACGACGCTGTATTGATCGATCTTCTCGACCGTGACGTCGTTGTAGGAGCCGCTGGTGAGCGTGGCCGTCGCCGGATCGCGGGCGTATTCCCAGGTGAAGACGACGTCGTCAGCGGTCAACGGCTGGCCGTCGTGCCACCTTACGCCCTTCTTCAGTTTCCAGGTCACCGACTTCCCGTCGGCGGCGAGCGTGCCGTCCTCGCGGCCCGGGATCGTCTCCGCCAGCACGGGCTGGAGGTTGCCGTCGCGATCCCAGCGCGCAAGGGGCTCGTAGAACAGGCGCGAGCCGTCCTGGTCCTTGGTGCCGACGGCGAAGTGCGGGTTCAGCAAGGTAGGGCCTTGCCACCACAGCACCTTCAAAAGACCGCCGCCGCCGCGCTTGGTCGGTTTGTAGGTCGGCCGCGATTGCGCCATGGCCACGCCCGACAAGGCGAGAAGCTGGGTCGCCATCGGCGCCGTCAACCCCACGGCCGCCATACGCTGCACGAAAGCACGCCGGGACATCCGGCCCGCCTTCACCTTGTCCAAAAGACTGCGCAAGTCGCGTTCGTCCATCGGAGCCTCCCATGCGGAGTGCAGGTCGTTTCACCGCCTCTCAGGAGGAGGCGGTGCTACAGCAATCGATGCGTCACGCCTCCCGGAACCAGTTCGCCAGATCCCAGGTATCGGTGTCCCAGCCGCTCAGCTCGCAGGTGAGCTTGTTGCTCACGGCGCGGACGACCGGCCGGGCGACCACGGGGATCACGATGTAGTTGTTCACGGCGAGGTCGTTCATCTTGATCATCATGGCCGCGCGCTTCAGCGGATCGAGCTCGCCCTGCGAGGCCTTGTAGATCTCGTCGAATTCCTTGCTCTGCCAGCGCGTGATATTGCGGCCCTGCCACTTGTTCTCCTTGGTGGCGGCCTCCCACGACAGGAACTGCTTCAGGAACAGCGCCGGGTCCGGTTGCTGCGGGCCGTTGTTGTACATCTGCAGGTCCGAATAGAAGTGCGGATAGGTGTCGGGATTGGAGACGTCGGAGGAGAAGAACACCGACGCCGTCACCGACTTCAGCTCGATCTCGATACCGGCCTTCTGGCAGGCCTGCTTGACGATCGCCTGGGTCTTCTGGCGCGGCTGGTTGATCGACGTCTGATAGAGATATTTCAGCTTCTTGCCGTCCTTCTCGCGGATGCCGTCGGCGCCCTTCTTCCAGCCGGCCTTCTCCAGAATGTCGATCGCCTTGTCGACGTTGAACTCGGACTTGGTGTTCTTGGAGCGGAAGCGTTCCGGATTGTAGATGAAGTTGGCCGACGCCCGGCCAGTGCGGCCGTAGATGTGCTTCTCGACCAAGTCCTTGTCGATCAGCAGGGACAGCGCCTGGCGCACCGCTGGATCGGAAAGCGACGGATGCTTGGTCTTGAGGCTCGAACGCTCGCCGTCGACCTCGGTCCACGGGTCGGTCTGGTTGAGCTGGATGTGCTCGATGAAGCCCGCGTCGTTGATGACGACGCGGCCCTTGCCGGTCTTCTCCAGGCGCGTGAGGATCTCGTCCTCGACCTGCATGTTCCAGCCGAAATCGAACTCGCCGGTCTGCAGCACGGCGCGTGCAGCCGACACAGCATCGCCGCCGCCCTTCATTTCGATGGCGTCGAAGTGCGGGCGGTTCTCGACGTGGTAGTTCGGGTTGATCACGCCGGTCACCATGTCGCCCGGCTTGAAGTCCTTGAACATGTACGGCCCGGTGCCGACCGGCTTGAGATTGGTCGGCGCCTCGCGCGACTTGCCGCCGATGTAGTCGGCGAAAAGGTGCTTGGGGATGATCATGCCGGCCGAGCCAATGAACGCCTCGGCCCAGAACGGGGTCGGCTCCTTGAACTTCACGGTGACGGTGTGGGAATCGACCTTCTCGACCGTGATGTCGGTATAAACGCCGCTGGTCACGGCGGCCGTCGCGGGATCGCGCGCATATTGCCAGTTGAAGACGACGTCGTCGGCGGTGAACGACTGGCCGTCGTGCCACTTGACGTTTTTCTTCAGCTTCCAGGTCACCGACTTGCCGTCAGCGGCGAGCGTGCCGTCCTCGCGGCCAGGAATCGATTCGGCGAGCTGAGGCCTGAGGTTGCCGTCGGCGTCCCAACCGGCCAGCGGCTCGTAGAACAGGCGCGAGCCGTCCTGGTCCTTTTGGCCAGTTGCAAAGTGCGGATTGAGGAGCGTCGGCGCCTGCCACCACAGCACCTTGAGCACACCGCCGCCGCCGCGCTTGGTCGGCTTGTAGGTGGGCTTGGACTGCGCCATGGCCACGCCCGAATAGGCGAGAAGCTGATTGGCCAGCGGCGCCGCAAGACCGGCTGCCGCCATCCTGCGCAGGAATGCCCGACGGGACACCTTGCCTGTCTTCACCTGGCCAATCAGATGGCGCAAACGACCTTCGTTCATCACAAATCCTCCCGAAATCGATGCTCCTGCTATCCTGCAAGATGCGTGCAAAGCGGATGGGAACAGGCCCGGCCGGCGCCGTCAACGGTGCCTTGATTCTGACCCCCGGTTCGGCCATACCGCCCTGCCCTTGCCTTCCACCGGCGGGGCGCGCGGAGGTCCAAACCCCGTGCCTTCCACCTTGAGCGGAGTCCACATCCCAATGCCCGACGCCCCTGTTTCGGCGCCCAACACGCATCTGGCGCCCTATGCCGCCCGGGGCCTGAAAGGCCGCATCCTTTCCGGCGTGCAGCCGACCGGCAATCTCCACCTCGGCAACTATCTCGGCGCGATCCGCAACTTCGCGCGCCTGCAGAACGATTTCGAGTGCCTGTACTGCGTGGTCGACATGCACGCCATCACCCAGCCGCAGGATCCCGACGCTGATGGCGGCCCAGACGCGCGAGATCGCGGCGGCCTTCCTGGCGGCGGGGGTCGACGGCGGCAAGCAGATCATCTTCAACCAGTCGATGGTGCCCGAGCACGCCCAGCTCGCCTGGGTGTTCAACTGCGTGGCCCGGGTCGGCTGGATGAACCGCATGACGCAGTTCAAGGAGAAGGCGGGCAAGGACCGCGAGAACGCCTCGCTCGGCCTCTACGCCTATCCGGCGCTGATGGCGGCCGACATCCTGATCTACAAGGCCACCCACGTGCCGGTCGGCGAGGACCAGAAGCAGCACCTCGAGCTGACGCGCGACATCGCCCAGAAGTTCAACAACGACTTCGGCGCGCCCGACTTCTTCCCGCTCACCGAGCCGTTGATCTTCGGCGAGGCGACGCGCGTCATGAGCCTGCGCGACGGCACCAAGAAGATGAGCAAGTCCGACCCGTCGGACCAGTCGCGCATCAACCTCACGGACGATGCCGACGCCATCGCGCTGAAGATCCGCCGCGCCAAGACCGATCCGCTGCCCATGCCCGATAGCGTGGCCGACGCCGAGAAGCGGCCCGATGCCGACAACCTGCTGGGCATCTTCGCTGCGCTGGCCGACCGCGAGAAGGCGGACGTGGTCCGCGACTTCGCCGGCAAGCAGTTCTCCGAGTTCAAGGCAGCACTGACCGAGCTCGCCGTGGCCAAGCTCGGCCCGGTCGGTTCGGAGATGCAGCGGCTGATGAAGGACCCCGGTCACGTCGACGCCGTGATGCGCAACGGCGCCGAACGCGCCCGTGCGTTGGCCGAGCCGATCCTGGCGGAGGTCTATCGGACGGTGGGCTTCCTCAAGCCTTAGTCTTCCGTCGTCTCGACCAAGGCCCGAAGGGCCGCGTGGAGAGACCTTCTCTCCACGATAAGCCACTTATCGTTGAAGCAAGGTCCCTCGACTGCGCCGCCCTTCGGCGGCTTCGCTCGGGACGACGGGTCACCCTTCCATCCGGGTCAGCGCCCACTTCACGGTGCTGCCCTCCATCGGCACCTGGCCGACCAGCACGATCTGCTCGGTGCGGCGCACGCGGCCTTCTTCGCCGAGATAGATGCTTTCGGCGAGGCCGATGCCCGCGCCCGAGGCGCGCAGGCGCCAGCCGCGGCCGCTCGGCAGGCGCATCAGCACCGCCTGGCCGCTTTGCGCCAAGGTCGCCTTGACCGCCGGATGCAGATGGAAGCGCACGATGAAGCGCTTGTCCGGCGAACTGACAGGGCGGCCTTCGGGGCCGCCAAAAGTGTCCTCGCCGCGCAGGTCGCCGCCGTCGGCCGACAGCCACAGGCGGCGGCGATGGATGATGCCGTAGAGCGAGCGGTAGCCGTCATGCATCATGTCGAGCCACTGCGCGCCGTCATTGTCGGCGCGGTCGACCACGACGTTGCCGGCACGATACTCCAGCGCGCCATGGTCGGTGATCTCGCTGGAATTGGTGTCGTCGACCACGGCCGTCGAATGCGCCGCCGTGTAGCGCATGAAATGCCGCCAGTCGCGCGGCGCGCCGGGATAGGTGCCGCAATTGACGATCAGGCGCTCGTGCGCGGCGCTCATCTCGAAGCTAAGCGTGCCGGCATGGGCGATGCCGTCCATGCCGCGGCCGGGCGGGCTGCCGGCGTCGGTGATCACCAGCGAGGTGCCGGCGGCCAGCCGCTGGAAGCCGCTCGCCAGCGCCATGGTCGGCGCGCTTTCGCTCGAGCCCGAGCGCGCCAGCACCAGGTCGATCAGCGTGCGATCGGCCTCCCAGGCGCCGTTGAACAGGGCGAGCCCGCCGTCGCCGTGGCGGAAGAAGCGCAGCAAGGGCGCCGTGCGATCGATGGCGGCGACGATCTCGGCCGGCGCGCGGCGTTCGGCCGAGCCGAGTGCCGAGCGCACGTCGATCAGATGGCGCAGCACGGCGAGCTGAAGGTGCGGCGCGCGCTCGGCCACGATGCCGTCGTGCAGCACGTAGCGCTTCACGAACTTGGCGAGACGCGACAGCGTCTGCTCGAGGCTCTTCTCGAACTGCTTGCCGTCGCGCAGGAAGGCGAGGTCGACGAAGATCAGCGCTTTCAGTGCCGCAACCGCCTCGTGCCCGATCAGGCCGGTGCGCAGCGCGCGCCGGAGATGGGTGCGCTGGCGGGCGAGCGAGAACACGAAGCGGGCGGGGAAGCCCGGGTCGGCGGCGGTGGCCAGCCAGTCGTAGTGGCGGATCCACGAGACGATGCGCTCGGCCAGCACGTCGCGCTTCCAGGTGATGGGCGACCAGCGCCCCTCGCAGTTCGACCAGTCGTCGACCAGACGGACGGCCAGCGTCGCCGCCGAGGGATCGCCGCAATCGCGCAGGTCGCGCAGCCAGCCAAAGCCGTTCAGGGCATCGACCCACAGGGTCGGCGCGCCGGGACGGCGCCACGGCGGATCGTTCAATTCGGGCGCCACGGCGCCGGCGCTGCCGCGGGCCAGAAGCTCGCCCAGGATCAGGCGCTGGCCGACCGCCGGATCGCCCGGCCAGCTGTCGGGCGCCACGGCGAAGAAGGAGCGCGGCGAGGCGTAGCCCAGGGTGAGGGAATAGAGGCCGGATTCCAGCAGCCAGCGGCCAAATCCCAGGCTTTCGCCGCGGCCGGCCTTGGCCGGGCGGGCGGGAACGGAGCGGGACGGACGGGTGCCGGCCACCAAAGGCTCACCGGGTCGACGCACGTCTGAGGCAACCAGCGTCATCTGTTTCTGTTCTTTGGCCCGCCGGCACTTTCCACCGGGCAGTTGAGGGGTGTGACCATTTTAGCTCACCCGGACGGCCATGGCGATGGCCTCGGAAAGCCCCTTGAACCGCCTTCCCGACACCCCAAATTCACCGCAAGGGAAGGCCTAAATGGATTCCTGGACGCTCGCTCCTCGGAGGAGAGTTCTATGAGCCGTGTGTCGATGTTCAATTCGCCCCTGCTGCTGGGCTTCGACCAGCTCGAGCGTACGCTCGACCGGTTGGCCAAGAGCGCGGAGGGCTATCCACCCTACAATATCGAGCGGATCGGCGAGAACGGCTTGCGCATCACGCTGGCGGTCGCGGGCTTTGCGTCCGATGACCTCGCGATCGAGCTGGTCGAGAGCCAGCTCACGGTGCGCGGCAAGCAGACCGACGACAGCGATCGAGTCTTTCTTCATCGCGGCATCGCGGCACGCCAGTTCCAGCGCGCCTTCATGTTGGCCGAGGGCATCGAGGTGATGGGTGCGCGGCTCGACAACGGGCTGCTGTCGATCGACCTCGTGCGGCCGGTCCAGGAGCCGCGCATTCGCAGGATTCGCATCGAGGCCGGCGACGCCGGCAGCGGTGCCGGCAACACCATCGACATCACCGCGCGTCGTGTTCAGCCCCGCTGACGGGCGCAGGTTGACGCTGCCAAGGAGGTAGCCATGGAAAACGAGCAGACTAACAACTTCACCCCCCTCCCCGACGAAGCCTTCCTGAGCCTCGGTGCCCAGCAGATCGCCTACGTGAAGGCCATCAACCTTCCCGACGGCGCGCACGCCATCGGCATCTTCTCAGCCGACGGCAAGCCGATGGCCGCCGCGCCCTCGGTCGAGCTCGCACAAGCGTTGATCCGCCAGCACGATCTCGAGCCGGCGTTGGTGCACTAGTCGCGCTGACTAGGCAGCGCTTTGGGCCTGGACTGATTCGACCAGCAAGGCGTAGAGCGCGTCGGCGCTCTCGGTGGCGCGCAGCTTCTCGACCAGGCTGCGATCGCGCAGCAGGCGTGAGACGCGCGCCAGGGCCTTGAGATGGTCGGCGCCGGCGCCTTCGGGCGCCACCAGCAGGAAGACGATGTCGACCGGCCGCTCGTCGATCGAGTCGAAATCGATCGGATGGGCGAGCCGGGCGAACAGGCCGCGCGGCTGGGTGAGCGCGCTCACGCGGCCGTGCGGGATGGCGATGCCGCCGCCGATGCCGGTCGAGCCCAGGCGCTCGCGCTCCAGCAGCCGGTCGAACAAGCGGCGTTCGTCGAGCTTCAGCATGGAAGCGGCGCGGGCTGCCAACTCTGCCAACAAAGCCTTCTTGCCGGACGCTTTCACGCTGGCCAGCACGGCTTCCGGACCGGTCAGCAAATCGGCAATTTCCACAATGTCACCAACAGGTTAGCGAACAGGGGCCAAAACTCGCCCGGCGCGCGAAGGCGCCCCTATAGGCGCCTCGCCCGACCGGGTCAAGCCGCTCCTTGGGGCGATCCAATTGGTCTCAGTCGGCGGGGCCGGTCAGAGCTTGCGAGGCGATGGCGGCACTGGGAAGCGCTGACGGCAGGCTGCGCCCCATGCCGAGCCGGCCCAGCCGGCGGCGCTCGGCCGACGAGGGGATGCGCATGGCCTCGCGATACTTGGCGACGGTGCGGCGGGCGATCTCGATGCCCTCGCCCTTCAGGAGATCGACGATGCGATCGTCCGACAAGGGCGCGCCAGAGCTCTCGCCGCCGACCAGAAGGCGGATGCGCGAGCGCACCGATTCGGACGACACGACGGCGCCCGGAGTCCGCGCCGGCAGCGACGAGGTGAAAAAGTACTTCAGCTCGAAGATGCCGCGCGGCGTGGCGATGTACTTGTTGGAGGTCACACGGCTCACCGTGCTCTCGTGCAGCTCGGTGGCGATGGCGATGTCGCGCAGCACCAGCGGACGCAGCGCGCTCACGCCGTGGCGGAAGAAGCCGTCCTGCTGGCGCACGATCTCGCGCGCGACTTTCAGGATGGTGGTGGCGCGCTGCTCGAGAGTCTTCACCAGCCAGTTGGCCGACTGGAAGCGCTCGGCGACGAAGTCGCGATCGGGCTTGGCGCGCGCGCCCTTCATCAGCGTGGCGTGGTAGTGGCGGTCGACCAGCACCTTGGGCAACGCATCGGTGTTGAGCTCGATGTGCCAGCCCTCCTCGCCGGTGTCGGCATCCTTGGCCGCGCGCAGGAAGAGGTCGGGCTGGACGGGCTGGATCGGCTCGAAGTCGAAGGCCTGGCCGGGGCGCGGGTCGAGCGTGCGCAGCTCCGACAGCATCTCGCGCAGATCCTCGTCGTCGACGCCGCAGCGGCGGCGCAGCTGTCCGAGCTCGCCCGCGGCCACCAGGTCGAGATTGTCGAGCAGGGCCTTCATCGCGGGGTCCAGCCGATTGCGCTCGGCGAGCTGCGCGCCCAGACACTCGGCCACGGTACGGGCAAACAAGCCGGACGGCTCGATCTGGCGCAGCCTGGTCCACACCGCCTCGATCATGTCGAGGCCGACGCTGCAGGCCTCGGCGACAGCCGGCGCATCGAGGCGGCAGTAGCCCGCCTCGTCGAGGCCTTCGGCGAGCTTCAGCGCAATGCGTCGCTCGGCTGTATCGGCGAACATCAGCTCGATCTGCTCCAGCACATGGACGGCGAGCGAGCGCGGCCGCTCGCAGACGAAATCGAGCGCACTGGGGGCGTCGTCGCGCTGGCCGACGCGGCTCGCCGCCCCGTCGCCGCCGCGGTCGGCATGCTCGCGCGTCCAGCGCTCGTCGGCCTCGGCCAGGGCAGGTGCTGCGGCGGCCAGTGTCTCAGCCGTGTCGGACGGCGCATCAGGGATGGGGGCGTCCTGCTCGGCGATCGGGCCGTCGTCGGCCGCGCCCTCGGCGAGCAAGGGGTTCTTTTCGAGTTCCTGTTGGATGTAGGCGGCGAGCTCAAGATGCGAGAACTGCAGCAGCTTGATCGCCTGCTGAAGCTGCGGCGTCATTGCCAGGGTCTGGCGCGAAGCCAGGATGAGACTCGGACCGATACGCATGTACCCCCACCCCTGAAGGTCTGTTAGACCTCCCCGTTACAGGCAGCTAAGCAAATACCATGCCAAGTTCCGGATCAAGCCCTCACTCAGTGCTCAAAAATGTCGACCTCCGGCCAGCCAGCCACGTCCAGGCGGGCCCGGGTGGGCAGGAAGCGGAAGGCAGCTTCTGCCAGCTCGGTGCGGCCTTCGCGTGCCAGCAGCGCATCCAGCTTGGCCCGGAGCGCATGCAAATGCAGCACATCGGACGCCGCATAGGCCAGTTGTTCCTCGCTCAGCGTATCGGCGCCCCAGTCGGAGGTCTGCTGCTGCTTGGAGAGGTCGACGCCCAACAGCTCCCGGCACAGGTCCTTCAGGCCCCAGCGATCGGTGAAGGTGCGGACCAGGCGGGCGGCGATCTTGGTGCAGTAGACCGGCTCGCAGCGGACGCCAAGCGCATGCTCGAGCATGGCGATGTCGAAGCGGCCGAAATGAAAGAGTTTCAGCACCTTGGGATCGGCCAGCAGGGCGGCCAGCCGCGGCGCGTTGGCGGGACCGCGCGGGATCTGCACGAGGTGGGCGTTGCCGTCGCCGGCCGAGAGCTGGACCAGGCACAGCCGGTCGCGATGGGGGTTGAGACCCATGGTCTCGGTGTCGACAGCCACCACCGACCCGAACGAGAGGTCGGCCGGCAGGTCGCCGCGATGGAGCGTGATGGTCATGCAATGCCTCGCATGGTGCCCAGGAGAAGACTCGAACTTCCACGCCTTTCGGCGCTAGTACCTGAAACTAGTGCGTCTACCAATTCCGCCACCTGGGCACGGCATGCGGGCAGTGAGGGCGGTGAGTTAAGGGCCGGGCGGTCCGATGTCAACCTTGCGCGCAGCCGGCAATGGGCTATAGGCACCATCCCATGAACATCAAGCAGGTCACGGTTTTCGGCGGCTCGGGCTTTGTCGGCCGGGCGATCGTTCGGGCGCTCGCCCCGCAGGGCTATCTGATCCGCGTGGCCTGTCGGCGCATCGAGCTTGCCGAGCCGCTCAAGACGGCGGGCGATGTCGGCCAGATCACCCTGATGCGGGCCAATCTCCGCATGCCCGAATCTGTGGCCGTCGCCGTCAAGGGCAGCGATGCCGTGATCAACGCCGCGGGCATTCCCTTCCAGCGCGGCCGTCAGCGCTACCGCACCGTCCATGTCGAGGGCGCGCGGGCGATCGCCGAGGCGGCGCGCGCCGCGGGCGTGCCGCGGCTGGTCCACATGTCGGGCATCGGCGCGGAAAGCCGCAGCTCCAAGAACCGCTACGTTCAGTCCAAGGTCGAGGCCGAGGACGCCATCATCGGCGCGTTCGAGAGCGCGACCATCCTGCGGCCCAGCGTGGTTTTCGGGCCCGATGATGTGATGTTCAACCGCCTCGCCAGGATCGCGACGCAAGCGCCGTTCATGCCCGTCGTCGGCAACGGTCGCGCCAAGGTGCAGCCGGTGTTCGCGGGCGACGTCGGCGCCGCCGCTGTCGCCGTGCTGGCACGGCCCGACACGGCTAAAAGCGTGTTCGAGCTGGGCGGCCCCAAGGTCTACACCTATCGCGAGATCGCAGCCCTGACGCTGCGCGAGATCGGCCGCGACAAGCGGATCATCGGCGTGCCGGCCGGCCTGATGAAGATCGCGGGCTGGTTCGCCGAGTTCCTGCCCGTGCCGCCGCTCACCCACGACCAGGTCGATCTCCTGACCACCGACAATGTCGTGCGTGGCGGCGCCAAGACCCTGGCGGACCTCGGCATCGTGCCGACCGCCGCCGAGATCATCCTGCCGACCTACCTCGACCGCTTCCGCGTCGGCGGCCGCTACAACAAGCACGCCCCGGCCTGATTGCTCCAAGGAGCGGCCTATCGGCAACCTTTTGTGCCTCGAATGATTGGTCCTAATTCGTAACCAATAGAGAGCCGGTTTCTCGCCACAGGCAAATCTCTGCGAACCTCCGAATCGACACTCCGAAAAATAGGTCATATCTATTGACTTATCTTTTCGACGGTGCTCAATTGCGTCCAACGGCGCAGCTTTAGCGCGGTTGGCGCGCCTCTTGCGTAATAAAATTACACAGCCGGTTGGATGGATATCGTCATGTCCGAAAGGATGCTGAAGTTCGTCGCCACGCCTCAGGCCATGCCGGACAAGCGCCCGGCGGCCGAGCGTCGGCGCGACTTCGACGAGATCTACGCCAACTACGCGCGCGAGAAGGCAGCCGAGCAGGCGGCGCGCTGCTCGCAATGCGGCGTGCCGTTCTGTCAGATCCATTGCCCGCTGCACAACAACATCCCCGACTGGCTGAAGCTCACCGCCGAGGGCCGGCTCGAGGAGGCCTACGAGCTTTCGGCGGCGACCAACAATTTCCCGGAGATTTGCGGGCGCATCTGCCCGCAGGACCGGCTGTGCGAAGGCAACTGCGTCATCGAGAAGGGCTTCGAGGCCGTCACCATCGGCTCGGTCGAGAAGTTCATCACCGACACCGCCTGGAACCAGGGCTGGGTGCAGCCGATCAAGCCGCGCCGCGAGCGGCCCGAAAGCGTCGGCATCGTCGGCGCCGGGCCCGCGGGCCTGGCGGCGGCCGAGCAGCTGCGGCGCAAGGGCTACCAGGTCACCGTCTACGACCGCTACGATCGCGTCGGCGGCCTGCTGATCTACGGCATTCCCAACTTCAAGCTCGAGAAGGACATCGTGCAGCGGCGCGAGACGCTCCTGCGCGATTCGAAGGTCACGTTCGAGCTGAACTGCGAGGTCGGCCGCGACGTCACGATGGACGAGCTGCGCCAGCGCCACGCCGCGGTGCTGATCGCAACCGGCGTCTACAAGGCGCGCGACATCGCGGCGCCGGGCGTGGGCGTGGCCGGTATCGTGGCCGCGCTCGACTATCTCACGGCATCGAACCGCAATGGCCTCGGCGACAAGGTGGCCGACTTCGACTCGGGCGCGCTCAACGCCAAGGGCAAGAACGTCGTGGTGATCGGCGGCGGCGACACGGCGATGGACTGCGTGCGCACCGCGGTTCGCCAGGGGGCGAAGTCGGTGAAGTGCCTCTATCGCCGCGACCGCGCCAACATGCCGGGCTCGCAACGCGAGGTGAAGCACGCCGAGGAAGAGGGCGTCGAGTTCGTGTGGCTGAGCGCGCCGCAGGGCTTCCTGGGCAAGGACCATGTCAGCCACGTGCGGGCGGTGCGCATCCATCTCGGCATGCCCGACTCGACCGGCCGCCAGACGCCGCAGGAGATCCCCAACTCCCACACCAACATCCCGGCCGACCTGGTGCTGAAGGCGCTGGGCTTCGATCCCGAGAAGCTGCCCGAGCTGCTCAAGGCGCCCGATCTCGGCGTCACCGGCTGGGGCACGCTCAAGATCGACTGGAAGAGCATGATGACCAACCTCGACGGCGTGTTTGCCGCGGGCGACATCGTGCGCGGCGCCTCGCTGGTCGTGTGGGCGGTGCGCGACGGCCGCGACGCGGCCGAGCGCATCCACACCTATCTCACCACCAAGGCCGCTGCGCGCGGTCGCCATCGCCGCGGAGTGACCGATCGATGATGACGCTCTATGACTTCATGGGATCGGGCAACGGCTACAAGGTGCGCCTGGTGCTGGCCCATCTCGGCCTGCCCTACAAGCTTATCGAGCGCGACATCCTGAAGGGCGAGACGCGCACGCCGGAGTTCCTGACCAAGAACCCCAACGGCCGCATCCCGACCCTGCAGCTCGACGACGGCAGCCACCTCTTCGAATCGAACGCCATCGTCTGGTACCTGGCCGAAGGCACCAAGCTCGCGCCGGCCGACCGCCGGGCGCGGGCCGAGACGCTGCAATGGATGTTCTTCGAGCAGTACAGCCACGAGCCGTTCATCGCGACGGTGCGCTTCTGGAAGCACTTCTTGCCCAAGCTCAGCCCCTTGCAGGAGATGGAGCTGCCGGGACGCATGGAGAAGGGCTACGCCGCCCTCGGTGTCATGGAGCAGCATCTCGGGCGTCACCAATTCTTCGTCGGCGGCCAGTACGGTCTCGCCGACATCGCGCTCTTTGCCTACACGCATGTCGCGGGCGAGGGCGGCTTCAACCTCGACAACTATCCGCAGGTCAACGCCTGGATGGCGCGCGTCGCGCAACAGCCGGGCCATGTGTCGATCGATCACAAGAACTGACGAGGGAGAGACAACAATGCCGATGATCAACGTCCAGATGTTCGAGGGCCGCACGACCGAGCAGCGCCGAAAGCTGGCCAAGGAGCTCACCGAGGGCACCTGCCGCGCGCTCGGCTGCACGCCGGACGCCGTGCAGATCATCATCACCGACATCAAGAAAGAGAACTGGGCCGAGGCCGGGAAGCTGTTTTCTGACTGAGGACCTGTAATTAGCGACACCCGTTGCGTTGCCTGCCCCCTCCCTACCCTCCCGCGTATGACGGGGGAGGAAATGAAGGAGAGAGACGTTCCTCCCCCGTCATACGGGGGACGGTAGGGAGGGGGAAAGCAGCGGGAGAGGATCTCGCAATGTCCGATCGTTTCGATGCCGACCAGTTCATCCGCGACTACAAGAGCCGGCACCGCCCGCCTCACCGACGCCTACGGCTACAACCCCGCCCAGGAGATGGACTCCTGCGGCGTCGGCCTGGTCGTGGCGCTGGACGGCAAGCGACGCCGTGACGTCGTGGCGGCGGGCATCGATGCGCTGAAGGCCGTGTGGCATCGCGGCGCCGTCGACGCCGACGGCAAGACCGGCGATGGCGCGGGCATCCACGTCGAGATCCCGCAGGACTTCTTCAAGGACCACGTGCGCGATTCGAGCGGCCAGGCGCCCGAGGCCGGCCGCATCGCCGTCGGCATGGTGTTCCTGCCGCGCACCGACTTGGGCGCGCAGGAGCGCTGCCGCATCATCGTCGAGACCGAGATCCTGCGTTTCGGCCACACCATCCTGGGGTGGCGCCAGGTGCCGGTCGACATCTCGGTGATCGGCGAGAAGGCCAACGCCACGCGGCCCGAGATCGAGCAGATCCTGATCGGCCGCGGCAACCCCCAGCTCGACAACCGCGAGTTCGAGAAGCAGCTCTACATCCTGCGCCGGCGCATGGAGAAGGCGGCGATCGCCGACAACATCGGCGAGTTCTACGTCTGCTCGCTGTCGTGCCGTTCGGTCGTCTACAAGGGCATGTTCCTGGCCGAGCACCTGTCGGCCTTCTATCCCGACCTGCTCGACGAGCGCTTCACCTCGCGCTTCGCCATCTTCCACCAGCGCTATTCGACCAACACCTTCCCGCAATGGAAGCTCGCCCAGCCGTTCCGCGTGCTGGCGCACAACGGCGAGATCAACACCATCCTGGGCAACGTCAACTGGATGAAGAGCCACGAGGCGCGCCTCGAGCATGACGGCTTTGGCCGCGCGATCGAGGACCTGAAGCCCATCATCCAGCCCGAGGCGTCGGATTCCTCCGCCCTCGACAACGTCTTCGAGCTCTTGGTGCGCGGCCATCGCAACCTGCCGATGGTCAAGCTGATGATGATCCCCGAGGCCTCGTCCTCGAACCCCAACGTCCCGGCCAAGCACCGGGCGATGTACAACTACGTGAACGGCGTCATGGAGCCGTGGGACGGGCCGGCCGCCATCGCCGCCGTCGCCGGCAAGTGGGCGCTGGTCGGCATGGACCGCAATGGGCTGCAGGCCCATGCGCTACGTGCGCACCTCCGACGAGCTGCTGATCGCCGGCTCCGAGGCCGGCATGGTGCCGCAGGACGAGAGCAAGATCGTCGAGAAGGGCCGGCTGGGCCCGGGCGAGATGCTGGCCGTCGACATGGACGCCGCGCAGCTCTTCAAGGACGGCGAGCTGAAGGACATGCTCGCCGACACCCACGACTATGCCCAGTGGACGACGCGCACCGTCGAGCTCGATTCGCTGATCAAGCAGGACGCGCCGGCCGCCGAGCATTTTGCCGCCGACGAACTGCGCCGCCGGCAGTTCTCCGTCGGCTGGTCGATCGAGGATCTGGAGATGATCCTCCATCCCATGGTCGAGGACGGCAAGGAAGCCGTGGGCTCGATGGGCGACGACGCGCCGCTCGCGGTGCTGTCGGACACCTATCGCGGCATGCACCACTTCTTCCGCCAGAATTTCAGCCAGGTCACCAACCCGCCGATCGACTCCTTGCGCGAGCGCAACGTGATGACGATCCGCACGCGGCTCGGCAACCTCGGCAACATCCTCGACGAGAGCCCCGAGCAGAGCGAGATGCTGTCGCTGCAGTCGCCGATCGTGCTCAACGCCGAGTTCGAGGCGATGCGCAAGTACATGGGCGAGACCGCCTGCCGCATCGACTGCACCTTCGATGCCCGTGGCGGGCAAGAGGCCATGCGCCAGGCCTTCGACCGCATCTGCAAGGAGGCCGAGGACGGCGTGCGCTCGGGCTGCCTGCACGTCGTGCTGACCGACGCCAATGTCGACGCCGAGCGGGCAGCGCTGCCCATGATCATGGCGGCGGGCGGCGTGCACTCCTACCTGGTGCGCCAGTCCCTGCGCACCTTCATCTCGCTCAACGTGCGCTCGGCCGAGTGCCTGGACGTGCACTACGCCGCCGTCATCATCGGCGTCGGCGCCACCACGGTGAACCCCTACCTCGCCGAGGAGACGATCGCGGCCCGCCACAAGCGCGGCCTGTTCGGCAAGCTCACGCTCGGGCAGTGCCTGGCCAACTACAAGAAGGCGCTGGACGACGGCCTGCTCAAGGTCATGTCCAAGATGGGCATCTCGGTGCTGTCGTCGTACCGCGGCGGCTGCAACTTCGAGGCGGTCGGCCTCTCGCGCTCGCTGGTCCAGGAATTCTTCCCCGGCATGCCCTCGCGCATCTCGGGCATCGGGCTGCGCGGCGTGCAGGAGAAGATCGCCGAGCAGCACCAGCGCGCCTTCGACGAGGACGTGATCGCGCTGCCGATCGGCGGCTTCTACAAGATGCGGCGCGGCGGCGACCGGCACAATTTCGAGGGCAACCTCATCCACATGCTGCAGGACGCGGTCGACCACCGAGTCCTACGAGAAGTACCGCCGCTACAGCACCGAGGTGCGGCGCCTGCCGCCCATCAACCTGCGCGACCTGCTGGACTTCAAGACCGACCGCGCGCCGATTCCCCTCGACGAGGTCGAATTCGATCACCGAGCTGCGCAAGCGCCTGGTGGCGCCCGGCATCTCGCTGGGGGCGCTGGGACCGGAGGCGCACGAGACCTTGTCGATCGCCATGAACCGCATCGGCGCGAAGTCCGATTCGGGCGAAGGCGGCGAGGATCCGGCGCGCTATCGGCCGCGCTCCAACGGCGACAACGCCTCCTCGGCCATCAAGCAGGTGGCGTCGGGCCGCTTCGGCGTCACGGCGGAGTATCTCAACAACTGCCGCGAGCTCGAGATCAAGGTGGCCCAGGGCGCCAAGCCCGGCGAGGGCGGCCAGCTGCCGGGCCTCAAGGTCAGCGAGATGATCGCCAAGCTGCGTCATTCGACGCCCGGCGTGACGCTGATAAGCCCGCCGCCGCATCACGACATCTACTCGATCGAGGATCTGGCGCAGCTCATCTACGACCTGAAGCAGATCAACCCCGAGGCGCGGGTCACGGTGAAGCTGGTGGCGCGCTCGGGCATCGGCACCATCGCGGCCGGCGTCGCCAAGGCCAAGGCCGACGTGATCCTGGTCTCCGGCCACTAGCGGCGGCACGGGCGCCTCGCCCGCAGACCAGCATCAAGTATGCCGGCATCCCCTGGGAGATGGGGCTGTCGGAGACCCACCAGGTGCTGACGCTCAATCGTCTGCGCGACAAGGTGCTGCTGCGCACCGACGGCGGCATCAAGACCGGCCGCGACGTCGTGGTCGCGGCCATGCTGGGCGCCGAGGAGTACGGCATCGGCACGGCTTCGCTGATCGCCATGGGCTGCATCATGGTGCGGCAGTGCCATTCCAACACCTGCCCGGTCGGCGTGTGCACGCAGGATCCCAAGCTGCGCGCCAAGTTCGAGGGCTCGCCCGAGAAGGTCGTCAACCTCTTCAGCTTCATCGCCGAGGAGGTGCGCACGATCCTGGCGCAGCTGGGCTACCGCTCGCTGCTCGACGTCGTCGGCCGCTCGGATCTGCTGAAGCAGGTGAGCCGCGGCGCGCGCTATCTCGACGACCTCGATCTCAATCCGCTGCTGACGCGGGCCGACGGCGGGCGCGAGACGGTGCATTGCACGGTCGAGGGCCGCAACGAGGTGCCCGACACGCTGGACGCCCAGATGATCCGCGACGCCCAGCCGCTGTTCACGCATCGCGAGAAGATGCAGCTGCAGTACAGCGTGCGGAACACGCATCGCGCGGTGGGCACCAGGCTTGCCGCCATGATCACGCGCAAGTACGGCATGGCCGAGCTGCAGCCCGACACCGTGACGGTGCGGCTGCGCGGCACGGCCGGACAGTCGCTCGGCGCCTTCGCCGTGCAAGGCATGAAGCTCGAAGTGTTCGGCGATGCCAACGACTATGTCGGCAAGGGGCTGAGCGGCGGCACCATCGTGGTCAGGCCCACGATCTCGAGCCCGCTGGTGCCGCAGGACAACGCCATCATCGGCAACACCGTCCTGTACGGCGCCACCGCGGGCAAGCTGTTCGCCTGCGGCCGCGCCGGCGAGCGCTTCGCCGTCAGGAATTCGGGCGCCGACACCGTGGTCGAGGGCGTGGGCAGCAACGGCTGCGAGTACATGACGGGCGGCACCGCGGTGATCCTGGGCGGCCTCGGCGTCAACTTCGCGGCCGGCATGACCGGCGGCATGGCCTTCGTCTATGACCCCGACGACGTCTTCACGCTCAAGGTCAATCCCGAGACGGTGAGCTGGCAGCGCATCGATCATCCGCATTGGGAGGGCATGCTGAAGGCGCTGGTCGAGGAGCACGTCGCCGAGACCAAGTCGCCGCTCGGTGCGCGCCTCCTGAACGACTGGAACCGCGAGGTCGAGCGCTTCTGGCAGGTCGTGCCGAAGGAGATGCTCTCGCGCCTGCCGGTGCCGCTGACGACGGCGGAAGCCAAGCGCGCCTGAGCGTTCCATCGACTCATGCGCCCTCTCCGCGGGGCGCGCAGCGCACTCTCGAGTGGCCAGCAACTTGCACAGCCGACGTGCAAGTACCTGTTTGGCTTGAATGCTGAGTGATGACCAAGGCCGAGCGCGACGCGGCCTACAACAACAGCGATGCCGTCAAGAACAGCGCCGAGCTGAACGAGGCGCGAATCGCGGCCTCCGCAGCCTTTCGCAAGGCCCATCCCGAGCATCTCGACCTGCGCTACGGCCCGAAGGAGCGCAACGTCTGGGATCTCTTTCCTTCCAAGAACGCCAACGCGCCCTGCCTGGTCTTCATCCATGGCGGCTACTGGCAGAGGAACAGCCGCGACCAGTTCGCGAGCCTGATCGCCGGCGTCCATGCCCACGGCTGGGCGGCGGCCCTGCCCGGCTACACGCTGGCGCCGGATGCCTCGCTCACCGAGATCGTGGCCGAGATCAACGCGGCGCTCGACTGGCTGGCGGCCAACGGGTCGGCGCATGGCATCAACGGCAAGGTCGTGCTGTCGGGCTGGTCGGCCGGCGGGCATCTCACGGCGCAGTGCCTTGGCCACGCCCGCGTCAGCGCCGGCCTCGCGGTATCGGGCGTGTTCGAGCTCGGCCCGATCCGCGACACCTACCTCAATGACAAGATGCAGTTCACCGACAGCGAGCTCGCGACCCTCTCGCCGCTCCGCCTGCCGATGATCAAAAAGCCGCTGGCCATCACCTACGGCACGGCCGAGCTGCCGCCGCTGGTCGCCGACAGCCGCGCGCTGCACGAGAAGCGGGCCGCCGAGCATCTGCCGGGCGCGCTGATCCCGGTCGCCGGCGCCGACCATTTCACAATCACGCATGAATTGCGCGATGCCGATGGGGAATTGACGCGGCAGCTGCTTCTGCTGGCCTAGACAGTTCGCCCGATGACCCCTCCGTCGCCGTATGACGGCGACACTCCCACGCGGAGCAGTGCGGACGGGAGCAGGATCGGGGTATGGCGAACAAGGTCTACAAGGATGCCAAGTCGGCGCTCGAGGGCGTGCTGCACGACGGCATGATGGTGATGTGCGGCGGCTTCGGGCTGGTCGGCATTCCCGACAAGCTGATTCACGCGGTGCGCGATTCGGGCGTCAAGGACCTCACCTGCGTCAGCAACAACGCCGGCATCGACGGCCACGGGCTCGGGCTGCTGCTCGAGACCGGGCAGGTCAAGAAGATGGTCAGTTCCTACGTCGGCGAGAACAAGACCTTCGCCAAGCTGTACCTGGAAGGAAAGCTCGAGATCGAGTTCAACCCGCAGGGCACGCTGGCCGAGCGCTGCCGCGCCGGCGGCGCGGGCATTCCCGCCTTCTACACCAAGACCGGTGTCGGCACCGAGGTCGCCAAGGGCAAGGAGATCAAGGTGTTCGACGGCCACGAATACGTCATGGAGCGCGGCCTGTTCGGCGACCTGGCACTGGTCAAGGCGTGGAAGGGCGATGCCGCGGGCAACCTCGTCTATCGCAAGGCCGCGCGGAACTTCAATCCGATGATGGCGACGGCGGCCAAGCTCTGCGTCGCCGAGGTCGAGGAGCTGGTGCCGGTGGGCGCCATCGATCCCGACCACGTCCACACGCCCGGCATCTTCGTGAAGCGCATCATCTGCGGCGCGCCCTACGACAAGAAGATCGAGCAACGCACCATTCGCAAGGCTTGAGGAGACAGACGATGGCCTGGACCCGCGAACAGATGGCGGCGCGCGCCGCCAAGGAACTGAAGGACGGCTTCTACGTCAATCTCGGCATCGGCATCCCGACGCTGGTGTCCAACTACGTGCCGGAGGATGTCGACATCACGCTGCAGAGCGAGAACGGCATGCTGGGCGTCGGCCCCTTCCCGCTCGACAACGAGGTCGATCCCGACATCATCAATGCCGGCAAGCAGACCGTGACCGAGCTCAAGGGCACGTCGTATTTCTCCTCGGCCGACAGCTTCGCGCATGATCCGCGGCGGCCACATCGACCTGTCGATCCTGGGCGCCATGGAAGTGGCCGAGAACGGCGACCTCGCCAACTGGATGATCCCGGGCAAGATGGTGAAGGGCATGGGCGGCGCGATGGATCTCGTGGCCGGCGTGCGCAAGGTGATCGTCACCATGGAGCACGTCTCCAAGGACGGCGCCTCCAAGCTCCTCAAGGAATGCACCCTGCCGCTCACCGGCAAGCGCGTGGTCGACATGGTGATCTCCGAACTGGGCGTGTTCGCCATCGACAAGACCGGCGACGGCGGCGTGACGCTGATCGAGATCGCCGACGGCGTCACGGTCGACGAGGTCAAGGCCAAGACCAAGGCCAAGCTCACGATGGCGCCGGGAGTTAAGGAAAAGGTCGCCTGAACTCATGGTCTTCCGGACCGCGCGCTGGGTCGCGTCTGACGCGACCTTCCCGCGCGCTCATGATCTTGAGCGCGCGAGACGCGCGCGGTCCGGAAGAAGAAGAACATGACACGGCGGATCGCCACGGCGATCGAAATCGACGCACCAGCTGATGCGATCTGGCGCGTGCTGGTCGACTTCGCGGCCTATCCCGAGTGGAACCCCTTCATCCGCCGCATCGCCGGTGAAGCGAAAGTCGGCGCCAAACTCGAGGTCACGGCCCAGCCGGCCAACCGCAAGCCGATGACATTCCGGCCGACGGTGCGCGTCGCCGATCCCGATCGCGAGCTGCGCTGGCTGGGCCGCGTGCTGCTGCCCGGCATCTTCGACGGCGAGCATGCCTTCGTCATCGAGCGGCAGGCGAACAGCTGCCGGCTGCGTCACGAGGAGACGTTCAGCGGGCTGCTGGTGCCGGTCTTCGGCGCCATGCTCGACGACACGGCGCGGTCGTTCACCGAGCTCAACGCTGCGCTGAAACGGCGCGTCGAGGGCCGCTGACAGCGTTGCTGTCATCGTCAGGACTTTCCGGCATTTCCGGCATTTCCGGCAGAGAGCGTGGTGGTAAGCCGCGGATTGACCCACCAGCGGTTGGGGGGCCGGCCGCGTAACGGCGCGGTGTAGAGGACGTG
Source organism: uncultured Alphaproteobacteria bacterium (assembly GCA_963809025.1). Lineage (GTDB taxonomy): Bacteria > Pseudomonadota > Alphaproteobacteria > Reyranellales > Reyranellaceae > Reyranella. Next base: position 289,790 of record CAWEIE010000030.1, read on the forward strand.
CCGCAGGATGCCGGCGCCCTGCAGGCGATACAGCACCTGGTCGGTCTCGGCGGCATCGACGCGGCGGTCGAGCGCTTCGGTGCGCACCTGCTCGCGCGAAACTTCGGTCAAACCGCGGCGGCGCAGCCAACGGGCGACGCGGCGAGCCAGCCGCTCGCACTCGTCGGCCACGCTGTGATGGAACAGCGCAAGGGCCTGCGGGCGGAAATAGTCCGCCCACAAGCGCACCGCGCGCTCGACCGGCGCGTGGCCGATCGGACCCGGCGGCACGGACGAGCCCGGCGCCGACCGTGCCAGCAACTCCAGCACGCCCATCAGCCGGGCCACGGTGCCGCGTCCCTTGCCCAGCCAGGCCATCTCCAGATCCTCGGCCTCCAAAAGCTCGGTCCGCAGCGCCGACAGGAATCCATCGAAAGCGTCGAGGCCGCGCGGGTCGACGCCGAGCACCAGCGGATCGTCGGGCGTGCCCGCGGCCGCCGCGATGCGCCGCAGCGCCGCCAGCGCCTCGTCGTCGCGCGCAGGCTTGCACAGGGTAAGCGGACAATGGCCGGGTGGGTCGGGCCAGGCGAACAGCAAGCGCGACGCGAACTCGGGGTCCTCCGTCAGCAGGTCGGACAGATGATGCGGCTGACAGGCCAGCAGCAGGCTCACGGCGAAGCAATCGATGCGGCGTGCGCCCTTTCCGGTGGCTCCCCTTCCCACTGAAACTTGCCCGAACGACACCGCGCGCGCCGACCAGGCCGGCAGCCAGGGCGCGCGCACGGCGTCCGAGCGCAGCCACGTCGGCGGATCGTCGCGCCACAGCACGACGCCGCGCGGATGGGCCGTGACGGCGTCGGCGACGACGCTGAGCGACGCCTCGGTTACGACCGAGCGTTGCGCGTCGTCTGCCCGCTCGTCATCGAGCGCGTCCAGCAGTTCGCGCATCGGCGCCATCGCCGGCGACTTGCCAATCGACGGCGGACCGACCAGCACCTGCCACAGCACCAGCGGCTCGTCCCAGCGCGGCCCCAGCCGTACGACGACGCCCGCGCCGCAGAGACCGGCTACGGCGGCGAACAGCGACTGCGCGACATAGTCGGCGGGCGCGCCGGTCGCGTTGGCGGTGTCCGAAATCCAGTCGCGCCAGAAGGTCGGCAGCAGGTCGAGGGGAAAGGCCGGAACGGCGGCGCGTGTCTCCTCGAGCAGGGCCATGTCGATCTCGCCCCAGCCGTCCGGCGGCGTCGACGACAACGGTCGCGCGCAACCTGGATCGTAGAAGGGCGACAGCGGATCGGCGCGCGCCAGGGCGACAAGCGGGTCGGCGGTCCCGTCATCATGACGGGCATTGCGGCGAGAAGACATGAGCGAGCACTCACAATAACCGTGGTGCCCATATTATAACTACAGTATCATTGAAGCGCAAGCCCTGCGCCGGTGCTGCTTCCTTGAGGATGCGCATTTCCGATCACATGGAACCGCGGGAGCACCTCCATCTGATCGGCAGCCGCTCTAGCAGACGCCTTTCGCCGTGCATGTGCTCCGGGCTGACTGCGGACAATAGGAGGCGCCTGAAGCCTCGACAGGTGCGGGCTTGCCCGCCACCGCAGCGGGAGGCGGTGAGCTGACCCGCCGGACGCAATCGCTGGTCTCTTGGTTGAGACAGGCTGTGCAGTTGGCTTCCGATTTTGCCTGTGCCCAGCTCGAGGTGCTGCCTGCACCGAGCGCCATGGACACCAGCGCCAGCAAACCAATCCTGAATGCAACTGTCGTCATTGTTCCCCCCTTGAGGACTTTCCTCGCCAGCAATGCCTGCCCCGGGCCATCACCCTAGCGGCTCGAGCCGGTCAGGTCTTGGCCATTGAGCCAAAAGAACATATCATGAACATCCATCATGCTCGCGACCATCCTCCATGCCGATCTCGATGCCTTCTACGCCTCGGTCGAGCAGCTGCTCGATCCGTCGCTGCGCGGCAAGCCGATCGCCGTCGGCGGCGGCGTGGTGCTGGCGGCGTCCTACGAGGCCAAGGCGTTCGGCGTGCGCGGCGGCATGCCGGGCCGGCGGGCGCGCGAGCTCTGCCCGCAGCTGATCTTCGTCGGCGGCCATTTCAAGGAGTACCAGCGGCTGGGCGACGCCGCGATCAAGGTGCTCGACGACTTCACGCCGCTGGTCGAGCGCATCTCGATCGACGAGGCCTTCGCCGACGTCGCCGGGCTGCACGCATCTGTTCGGCTCGCCGGCCGAGATCGCCGCAGACGATCCGCGCGCCGCGTGCGGGCCGAGCTCGGGCTGCCGATCTCGGTCGGCGTGGCGCGCACCAAGCACCTCGCCAAGATCGCCTCGCAGGTCGCCAAGCCCGACGGGCTGGTGCGTCGTCGATCCCGCGACGCGAACTGGCGTTCCTGCACGATCTGCCGGTCGAGCTGATGTGGGGCGTCGGCCCGGTCACCCAGGCGCGGCTGGCCGAGCATCGGCGTCGCGCACCATCGGCCAGCTGGCCAAGACGCCGCGGCGGCGCGCTGCGAGCGCCTGCTCGGCCCGGCGGCCGGCGAGAAGCTCGCGGCGCTGGCGTGGAACCGCGATCCGCGCGAGATCGGCACGCACCGCCGCGCGCGCTCGGCCGGCGCGCAGTCGGCGCTCGGCCGGAAGCCGGCCGTCGAGCGCGTCTTCCGGCCCGACGCTGCTGCATCTCGCCGACCGCGTCGCCACGCGGCTGCGCGCCAAGTCGCTGGCCGGCCGCACCGTGACGGTGCGCGTGCGCTTCGCCGACCTGCGCGCGGTCACGCGCTCGCTGACGCTCGACGCGCCGATCTCGGCGACCGCGATGCCTGGCCGAGATCGCCGAGGAGCTGGTGCGCGCCGCGCTCGCCGATCATCCGCAGGAGAAGCACCATCTCGCTGCTGGCGATCTCGGTGTCGCACCTCGAGAAGCAGCCCGGGCTGCAGCTCGAACTGCCGCTCGGGCTCGCCGACGAGAAGCGCCGCGCCCGGCACGCAGGCAGGGCGCTGGCGCGCTGGAGCGCCGACCGCGCCATCGACACGATCCGCGACCGCTTCGGCTGGGAGGCGATCGGCTACGGCTCGGTGGCGCTCGGGCCTTACCGCTCCGTGCCCGACGAATTCCGCGAGCTCGCCGAGAAGGAACTGTGACTCGGCTCTGTTCGTTGTATTTTTCCATTGAATACAACCAGAAGAAGTTTGATGAAGGCCCCACCTAGCGCGTTTTGCGCATATGCCCGTTCTGGCATATGATGAGGTCACACGTGATGGAACTTGGCGTTGCCCAGGTCAAACCGGTCCGCTGGGTCGGCAGCAGCAAGGACGATCTGAGCAGCTTTCCCAAACAGGTTCGGCAGCGTGTTGGTGCTGCGTTGTGGAAGGCACAGATTGGCCGCAAGGCGGTATACGCTAAGCCGCTCAAGGGGTTCGCTGGTGCCGGGGTGCTGGAGGTTGTGGTCGATTTTGACGGTGACGCCTTCCGGACGGCGTATACTGTGCGGTTTGCCGAGGCTGTCTATGTGCTGCATGCCTTCCAGAAGAAGTCAAAATGCAGCATCGCGACACCGAAAACCGACCTGGCTCTGATCGACAGGCGCCTCAAGCGGGCGAGAGAGGACTACGAACAATGGTCAGGAAACGAAAAGAACGGATCAAGGTGACGCCAAGCAGTGGCAACGTGTTCGCCGATATTGGCTTTCCCGAGCCCCAAGAGGAACTGGCCAAAGCGCAACTTGCGGCTCATATCGAAAGGGCGATCGCGCACCGGCGCTTGACGCAAGCGAAGGCGGCAGCCCTCATGGGCATCGATCAACCGAAGGTCTCGGCACTTATCAATGGTCGGTTGGCGAACTTCTCCAGCGAGCGACTTATGAAGCTGCTGACCAGGCTCGGTCAGGACGTCGACATCAGGATCACGACAAAACCACATCGTCGGCGACAGGGACGGATTCGGGTGGTTGGAGAAATGCAGGCATAGGGAGTGTCCGCCGCGCTACGTGGTGCAGTGCACGTTCAGAACAAGTCAAAATCGCTGCCCGTCAGGCCAAGATTGGTGCCGAGCAGGATGATCGTCGCATCGGCCGCGTGAGAGTTGGTCGCCTTGACGAGTTCGGCAACGTCCGTCGTGTTCGCGAGCACCAGCGTATTGCCGCCAGTTTCCAGAAACGCGACGCTGTGCGGGTTGAGCGTGAGGTTGCCGGTGCCGACGAGCCGGCCCTGGAACTGGACCGTGCCGTTAGGCGCGGCAAGACCAGCGATGCCGCCGAAATCGATCTGGTCGATCCCGTGCTGGAAGTCCGTGATCGTATCGGCCGCGGCGGCGGTCGAATCCGCCGCCCTGTAAACGAACCGGTCGGCGCCGGCGCCGCCGGTCAACGTGTCAGCCCCGCCGCCGCCCTGCAGGACGTCGCCGGCCGCCGAGCCCGCCAGCGTATCCGCCGACGCGCTGCCCAGCTGGAAAACGCCGTCCGTGCGTCCGCCATGGCCCGCGAGGTCCAAGGCGTTTGCGCCGTAGGTGTGCACCGCGTTGGCGGCCGCGGCGGCGGTGAAGCTGAAGTGGCCGTCGCTGCCGGTGACGGCGAAACCCAGCCAGGTGTAACCGTCGTAGATCGACAAGGTGTCGCCCGCCCCGCCCGTCGACCCGGTCAGGGTGACCTGACCGCTCGCCTGAACAGCGCCGTCGATGACGGGCTGGGGCGCGGTCGTGTCGAGCACGAAGGCAACCAACGCCGTGCCCGTGGCCCCACCCGCGTTGGTCTCGCTGGCAATGATGGTATGCGCGCCGTCGGCCAGCCCGCCGGCTGTGAATGACCAGGCGCCGCTGGTATCGGCCGTTGCGGTTGCGGCGATCACGCTGCCGTCGACCGTGAAATGCACGACGGTGCCGGCATCGGCGGTACCGCGAAGCGTCGGGTCCGAGGTGATCCGGTCGGTCGATGAGGCTCCGGTGTCGTTCGAAAGCTCCGAGGTCACCACGGGCGGCGGCGAGGGATCGATGACATAGGGCGCCGCGGTGCGTCCCATGTTGCCAGCAAGGTCGGTCGCGTTGGCGCCATAGGAATGGACGGCGTTGGGATCGGCTGCCGCGGTGAAGGTGAAGCGGCCGTCGCTGCCGGTCGTCGCAAAGCCCAGCCACGAATAGCCATCGTAGATCGACAGCGTGTCGCCGGCGCTGCCCGTCCTGCCACTCAGCGTGACCTGACCGTCGGCCAGCACGGCGCCGGTGAACACCGGCGTCGGCGCCGTCGTGTCGAGCGTGAAGGAGAGCGACGCCGTGCCCGTGGCGCCTGCTGCATTGGTCTGGCTTGCGACGATGGTATGCGCGCCGTCGGCCAGGCCGGTGGGCATGAACGCCCACACGCCGTTGGCATCGGCTGTCGCAGTGGCGGCAATCGAGTTGCCGTCGACCGTGAAGTGCACCACGGCATTGGCGTCGGCTGTGCCGACCAAGGCCGTGCTGGCGCTGACGCGATCGCTGATGGATGCGCCGGTGTCGTTGGCGAGACGCTCAGTCACCGTAGGCGGCACGGCCGTCGCGTCGATCTTGAGAGTGCCCGCCGGGTTGTAGCCTGCCGCACCGCCGAGGTTGGCGGCGTTGCCGGCAGCGTCGCGCAGGATTGCGCCGTTGAGATTGAAGGAGGTGACCGCGAGGTCCGGCGTGTTCTCACCGGCTGCCACGGTGTAGCTGAAGCTGAGCGCCGCCGAGCCCGAACCGCCGGTATAGGTGGCGATCCCGCCGTCGTTGAGCGTGAGCGTCGGCACCCCATTGACTGTCACTGCCTCGCTTAAGGCGACAGTCAAGGTGACGGTCTTGCCAGCCGTCAGCGTGCCGCTGCCAGCGACGATCCCCTGCCCCGTCGCGGCGATCGAGGCGACGGTCGGCGCCATCGTGTCGATCGCGAGCGTGCCGGCCGGATTGTAGCCGGTCGCGTTGGCGAGGTCGGCGGCGTTGCCGGCGGCGTCGCGGATCGCGCCACCATTGAGATTGAGGCCGAGGACGGCGAGGTCGGACGTGTTCTGCCCCGTTGCCACCGTGTGGCTGAAGGAGAGCATCGAGGTCCCGGAACCGCCGGTGTAGGTCGCGATGCCACCGTCGTTGAGGATGAGCGTCGGCACGCCGGTCACGGACACCGCTTCGCTCATGTTGACGGTCAGCGTGATGGTCTTGCCGGCATTGAGGCTGCCGCTGCCGGCGACGATGCCGGTGCCGCTGGCGGCGAGCGACAGCACCGACGAAGCCGTGGTGTCGACGACCAGCACGCCTGCCGGATTGTAAGCCGTGGCGCCCGACAGGTTGGCGGCATTGCCCGCAAGATCGATGATCGTTACCGCCGTTGAGGCTGAGCCCCAGGATCGAGAGATCGGCGGTGTTCTGGCCGGCCGCTGCCATGTAGCTGAAGGTGAGCGCCGACGTGCCCGAGCCCGCGATATAGGTCGCCGTGCCGCCGTCGTTCAGGGTGAGGCTCGGTGTCCCGTCACCGTCACCGCCTCGCTGGCGTTGACCGTCAGGGTGACGGTCTTGCCGGCGCTGATCGTGCCGTTGCCAGCGCTGATGCCGGCACCCGACGCGGCAATCGACGACACGACCGGCGCCGTGGTGTCGATACGCAGCATGCCGGCCGGATTGCTGCTCGCTGTCGCCGACAGGTCGGCGGCATTGCCGGCCGCGTCGCTGATGGTGGCGCCGTTGAGATCGACTGCCGTGACGGCGAGATCGGCCGTGTTCTGGCCGGCCGCCACGGTGTAGCTGAAGGTCAGCGTTGATGCTGCCGGAGCCGCCCACATAGGTCGCCGTGCCACCGTCGTTCAGCACCAGCGTCGGCGTGCCGCTGACGGTCACCGCCTCGCTGAGCGCGACCGTGAGCAGCACGACGTCCCCGGCGTTGAGGATGCCGGTGCCCGCGAGGATGCCGGTGCCCGAAGTGGTGATCGACGAGACCACGGGTGCGGTCGTGTCCTGCGGCGGCGCGACGAAGGGCGTGCCGCCGGCCAGCGCGATGCCGGGCCCGACCACGACATTGCCGATGCCGGCGATCGCCAGCACGCCGGTGCCCTGCAGATTGGCCAGCACCGTGGGATCGTCGCCCGCGCCGTAATATTCGCTGCCGACCCCGATCAGGTTCACTGTCCGCCGTCAGGTATCCGCCGATGCCGACGGTCTGGACGCCCCAGGTCGAGAAGGTGACGTCGGCGAAGGTCGCGGCACCCCCGACGATGGCGCCGATGCCCAGGTTGTTCTCGAAGCCGCTCTGCAGCACCTGGGTGATGCCCGCCGTCGCCATGGATGCCGGGCCCGTCATTGTCCACGAAGTAGGCGCCCTTGATGGTCATATCGTGGGCGCCGTTATCGAGGATCAGGCCGGCGACGCCGTTCTTGCGAAAGCCGCCGCCCACCCAATCGAGATGGCTCGCCACGCCGCCGCCGGCGCTGTTGGCGATGCGCGCGCCGCCCTGGCCGTTGCCGTGCATCCACGAGTTGAACATGCTGCCGCTGGACGTTGCCCAGCACGTCGAGCCCGATGCCGCCGACATGCTCGACATTGACGTTGCTGATGTCGAGATCGCGGATCCAGCGATCGGCGCCGTCGGCCACGATCTTGATGCCGTCGCCTTCCAGGCCGTTGCCCTAGATCGAGAAGTTCGACAGCGACTAGCGTGCCGATATCGACCCCGGCGGCGACGATGATCTGGATGACCGGCCCGCCATCCGAGATCTGCGACACGATCTTGGCGCCGCCGAGGTCGATGCCGAGCGGGCCCTGGAACGAGCTCGTGATGTTGATCACGATCGACGAGGTCACGGTATAGGACGCGTCCGTCAGGTGGACGACGGTGCCAGCGCCACAACGCCGCCTTCAGCGCGGTTTCCACGGCGCCCGTTCCGCTGCTGTTGGCCACGGCGGCGGTCGTGACAGCGGCCACCGGCTACCAGCGCGGCGAGGCCACGCCGTCGGTGCTCACGGTCACATGGGTCAGGTTGCCGCCGCCCGCGCCGCTCACCACCACGTTCGGGCCGGTCACGACCTTGCCGCTGTCGCCGGCCAGGAAAGCCCGCCGTTGCCTTGCAGGCTGGCCAGCACCGTCGTGTCGGCGCCACTGCCGGTGTAGGTGCTGCTGTTGCCGACAAGGTGGCGTTGCCGGCCAGGTAGCCGGTGATGCCGACTGCCTGCGCGCCCGAGCTCGAGAAGGTGTTGTCGTTGAAGTCGCCGTAGTTCTGAAACCAGACGCCGGCGCCGCCATTGTCCTGGAAAGCGCTCGCGCTCACCGAGGTGATGCCCGTCGGCGCTGATGCCCGGCCCGTCGTTGTTCGACGAAGGAGACGCCATCGACGCTGATGTCGCGCGCGCCCTTGTCGAGCAGCAAGCCCGAGCCGCCATTGTCCTCGAAGCCGCCGCCGAACCAGCGGAGCGCGCTGACCTGGCCGCCGCCATCGCTATGGGCGAAGCTCGCGCCGCCCTCCGCGTTGCCGATCATCCAGGAATTCGAAACGATGCCCTCGAAGACGCTGCCCTGGACGTCGAGGCCAAAGCCGCCGACATGCTGGACGGTCACGTTCTCGAGGGTCCAGCAGTACATCCAGCGGTCGTTGCCGTCGGCCACGATCCTGATGCCGTCGCCCTCCAGGCCGTTGCCCTCGATGGTGAAGTTCGACAGCGTCACGTAGCGCAGGTCGACGCCCGGGCCGACAATGATCTGGATGACCGGCGAGCCGTCGGTGATCTGCGACACGATGCTGGCGCCGCCGAGGTCGATGCCCATCGGCCCCTGGATCGTGCTGGTCACGTTGATGATGATGGACGAGGTCACCGTGTAGGACGGACCCGTCAGGTGCGCCAGATAACCGCCGGCCATCGCCGCCTTCAGGATCGCACCGAGATCAGCGATGGCGGCCGACGTAACGGCTGTTTCCATCGAGGCGGCAGAGACCGCGAAGGTGGACGACGTGTCGAGCGACGCTTCGGCCGTTGTCGTGGAAGTCGATGGTTCGTCTGTGAAACTGACGGCAACCGACGCCGATGCGTCGAAGATCTCGTCATCTGTCTGCGCATTCGAACGGGCGCCGAGACGCGGCGCCACCTGACCCTTTGGCATGTGCTCTCCCCCTGAAGCTACGCAACTCAAAGCATCTCGTGCATCCGGCCCTTTGCCCGCTCTGGCAGGGATGCACGGCGAAGAAGAAGAAGTCCGAAGTTCAGATCGAAGTTCGGTTCACGAGCGCTCCAACGTCGGGAGCGCGATGGGGCGCTCGTCTACGCGCGCCACAGGAAAGTCACAACAGGAATTGCGTCCACTTTGGATTGGTCGAACGCTTCGGTGTGCCGGACACAATTGTCGAGGCGTCTTTGCTGCGAAGGCACAACCCGGTGCGTCATGACGCAACCCACACTCTCACCGTGAGGAGCGTTTGGTGGCACGGCATCAGCGCCACGCTCCTGCATTTGCCGATACACTGCGCGCCATGAAGATCGCCGTCGCGGAGCTGCAGTCGTTGGTCGAGCAAGTGCTCGCGCGCCACGGCGTGGCAGCGGCGCGGGCACCGCTGTTGGCGGCCACCATTGTCGCGGCGGAGCGGGACGGCAGCCGCAGCCATGGCCTGCAGCGCCTGGCCGGCTACGCCAGCAGCCTGTCGAGCGGCTGGGTCGACGGCGCGGCCGAGCCGGTCGTGCACGAGGCGGGGCCCGGCCTCTTGAAGGTCGATGCGCGCAACGGCTTTGCCCAGGTGGCGCTGGCCGAAGCAACGCCACGGCTGCGTACCATGGCGGCCGCGCTTGGATCGGCGACCCTGACGACGGCCAACGGACATCACTTCGCGGCGCTCTGGCCCGACATCGAGCCGCTGGCAGCCGACGGCTACGTCGCCCTCACCATGGTCAACACCCGCGCTCGCATGGTCGTGTGGCAGGGCACCCGGAAGGTGCTGGGCACCAATCCCATGGCCTTCGCCTGCCCGCGCCGGTCGGCGCCGCCGGTCGTCTGGGACCAGGCGTCGAGCGTCATGTCGCAAGGCGACGTGCTGCTGGCCTCGGCGGCCAAGCGCCCGCTGCCGGAAGGCGTGGGCGTCGATGCGAGCGGAAAGGCGACCACCGATCCCGACGCCGTGCTGAAGGACGGCGCCCTGCTGCCGTATGGCGGCACCAAGGGCGGGTCACTTGCCTTCATGATCGAGGTGCTGGCCACCCTGGGCGGTGCGCGGTTCGGCTTCGAGGATGAGTCGGCCAAGATCCCGGGCGCCGTGACGTCGAATGCAGGACAGTTCCTGCTCCTGATCGATCCCCGGCGCTTCGGCGACGGCTTTCTCGACCGCATCGAGGCGCTGATCGAGCAGCTGCGCGATGCCGGGACCGGACGGCTGCCCGGCGACCTGCGCTACGAGCGCCGCCGCATCGCCGAGCGCGACGGCATCGAGGTTTCGCCGGAGATGCACGAGTACCTCAAGAGGAAGGGCCGCCATGCCAACGCAGCGTGACGTCGTCATCATCGGCGGCGGCGCGATCGGGCTGTGGGCCGCCTACTATCTGAAAACGCGCAGCAGCGCCTGCCGGGTGGCCGTCGTCGAGCGCGATTTCGCCTGGACGCTCGCCTCGACGCCACGTGCCTCGGGCGGCGTGCGCCGCCTGTTCGCGTGCCCCGAGAACATCGAGCTGTCGAACGCCAGCATTCCCGTCTACCAGACGTTCGCCGACCTGATGGAAGTGGACGGTGAGAAGCCCGACATCGGCTTCAAGAAGAACGGCTATCTCTTCATCGTGCCGCCGGCCGGCGTGGCCAACCTTTTACGCAATTTCGAGCGGCAGCGCCGGCACGGCGTCAATGTCGACTGGCTCGAGCCGGCCGACCTCAAGAAGCGCTTCCCCTCGATGCGCGTCGACGATCTGGGGGCGGCGGTGCAGTCGCCCGACGACGGCTGGCTCGATCCCTACAGCGTGCTGGCGGCGCTGCGCCGCAAGACCCGGGCGCTGGGCGTCGAGCTGATCCAGGACGAGGTCGTGGCGTTCGATCGCACGGGATCGCTGGTCGGCGCTGTCGTGCTGAAGTCGGGTGGGCGGCTCAGGACCGACAGCGTGATCAATGCGGCCGGCGCCTGGGCGCCGCAGATCTGCGCCATGGTCTCGATGGCCGTGCCGATCACGCCGCTCAGGCGCTACGAGCACTATTTCGAGTGCCAGGATCCGCTGGAGCCGCTGCCTTACCTCAAGGACGTCGATCGCCTGGCCTTCCGGCCAGAGGGCAAGGGCTATTCGGGTGGCGTGCCGACGCTCAACGAGCCGCGCGGCTACAATTTCGAGGTCGATCACGGCTACTTCGACGAGGTCGTGTGGCCGGCGCTGGCACATCGCTTCCCGCAGTTCGAGAAGACGAAATGCAAAGCCACCCTGCCGGGCCTCTACGACCAGAACGACTTCGACGGCAATCCCATCATCGGCCCCTGGGACGATGGTGGGAACGACGGCTGCGCCAACTTTCATCTCGCCGCCGGCTTCTCCGGCCACGGCCTGATGCATGCGCCGGCCTGCGGGCGGGCGCTCTCCGAGCTTCTGCTCAACGGGCGCTTCGAGACGCTCGATCTCGCGCGGCTGGGCTGGCGGCGCGTCGCGCGCGGCGAGCCCTATCCGGAACAGGGCATCATCTGAAGATGAAGACCCAGGTCGACATCGCCGTGGTGGGCGCGGGCATCGTCGGCATCGCCTGCGCATACCACCTGGCGCTCTGCGAACGACGGCCGAAAGTCGCGCTGATCGATCCGCTGGCACCCATGAGCCTGACGTCGGCGGCGTCGGGCGAGAACTACCGCAACTGGTGGCCGCATCCGGTGATGACGGCGTTCACCGACTACAGCATCGACCTCATGGAGGCCGTCGCAAGGGAGAGCGACAACCGGCTGCACATGACGCGGCGCGGCTATGCGCTGGCGACGCGCCAGGCCGATCCCGAATTGCTGTTGCGCCAGCTCCATGAGGGTTACGGGCCGCAGGGCGCTGCGAAGATCCGCATCCACGAGGCGGGATCGCCATCGACTTACCGGCCGGCCGAATCGGCGCACTGGCAGGCAGCGCCGGACGGTGTCGACGTCATCCAGGACAGGCGCCTCATCGAGCGATGCTTCCCGAGCTTCGACCGCGAGGTCGCGACCGTCCTGCATATCCGCCGCGCCGGCGACATCAGCGGACAGCAACTGGGCAGCCATATGCTCGAGCGCATTCGCGCGCGCGGCGGCCGGGTCATTCAGGGGCGTGTGATCGCAATCGAGCATGCGACGGCCTTCGATCTCACGGTGAAAGGCGAAGAGGCGTCGTCGGCCGTTCGCGCCGACGTCGTGGTCGATGCCGCCGGCCCCTACGTTGCCGAGATTGCCGCTCTTCTGGGCGAGACGCTGCCGGTCACAAACGTCTTCCAGCAGAAGATCGCCTTCGAGGACGTCCAGGGTGTCATCAGCCGGCGGATGCCGTTTGCCATCGATCTCGACGGCCAGGTCATCGACTGGACCGACGAGGAACGGGCGCTGCTGGCCTGCGATCCGGCCACCGAGTGGCTGACCGAACCCATGCCCGGCGCGATCCATTGCCGGCCCGACGGCGGTGAGCGCGGCAAATGGGTGAAGCTCGGCTGGGCCTACAACAAGCAGCCGTCGCAGCCCGCGGGCGACCTGCCGACGGACGGCCATTTCCCCGAGATCGTGCTGCGCGGCGCCAGCCGGCTCAATCCCGGTTTACGCGTCTACTACGGCCGGCTGCCCGCGCGGCTGTCGCACTACGGCGGCTGCTACACCATGACCCGGGAGAACTGGCCGTTGATCGGGCCGTTGGCGACCAAGGGCGCCTACGTGGCCGGAGCGCTCTCCGGCTACGGCACCATGGGCGCCTGCGCCACGGGCGCGCTCGTCGCGGCGTGGGTTTTGGGCAGGACGCTGCCGGACTTCGCCCGCTCGCTCAGCCTGGCGCGCTATGACGACAAGGCGCTGATGCAGGGGCTGATTGCTGCGACGAACACGGGGGTTTTGTGAGACTCAATCTCCTGTGCTCATGCTCCTCCCCCGCTTGGGCAGGGCGATCGCATATGCCCACTTCCGTCGTCTCGACCGAGGGCCCCCTCGACTTCGCTCGGGGCAAGCTCCGTCCCGAGCGGAGAGACCTTCCGTCCACAATAGGCCACTTATCGTGGACAGAAGGTCTCTCCGCTCCGCGCTTCGCGCTCCGGTCGAGACGACGGAAATCGCCATATGCGATCGCCCTACCCGCTTGCGGGGGAGGATACGGGAGGGGGCAGGCCACAGGCCGGGTAGTGGCCAATTTCAGATCATGATCTCTTCTATTGAGAGATCGCCTTTGCGGCTTTCCCCCTCCTGTATCCTCCCCCGTAAGACGGGGGAGGACATGAGAGGGACCGCCTCGACAAGGCCGCAGGACATGACGATCATCGCCGCTGCTTCCATCAGGAGGACCAGATGCACATCCGAATGAGCCGCCGTCGCGCCGCCCTCCTGCTCGGCGTCGCCGGCGCCGTCGCGGCAGCGAGCCTGCCGGCCTTGGCCCATCACGGCTGGAACTGGGCCGAGGACCAGCAGAGCGAGCTCAAGGGCACCGTCAAGTCCGTGTCGATGGCGCCGCCTCATCCGTCGCTGAAGGTGACGGCAGCCGACGGCAAGGAGTGGCTGATCGATCTTGCCAATCCCAACCAGACCGAGCGGTCGGGCTTCACGGCGGCGTCGGCCAAGGCGGGCGACGCCATCGTCGTGCTGGGCAACCGCGCCAAGGACAAGAGCCAGCTCTGGATGAAGGCGGTGCGCATCACCGTCGCCGGCAAGACCTACGACCTTTATCCCGAGCGCATCAAGACGAACTGAGTTGGGCGCCGATGCCGTTCGTCGAGTGGCTCGGCACCTGGCCGGGTGCCGTCCTGCTGCAGCGCTCGGGCACGGCCTATCTGTTGGTCAATGCCGCCCATATCGCGAGCATCGGTTTGCTGATCGGCGGCATCCTGCCGCTCGACCTGCGCCTGGCCGGATTGCTGCGCGGCGTGCCGCTGGCGGTGATCGGTCCGTTCCTCTCACGCAGCGCCGCCATCGGCCTTGGGCTCGCAATCGTGACCGGGCTCTGGCTGTTCACCGTCAAGCCGCGCGAGTACCTCGCGAACGATGCCTTCCTCTGGAAGATGGCGCTGCTCGCCTTTGCCTTGGTCAACATCACCGTGCAGCACCGCAACTATCACTACCGTGTTGCGCTCGATGGCGGCGCGATTCATTTCGGCGTCCGGCTCGTCGCCTGCTGCTCGGCGGTGCTGTGGCTCGCCGTGCTGGTCGCCGGCCGCTGGATCGGATTTCTCTAGAGGCTCCTGGTCCGCCGCTCGACTTCCTGGAGTACGGCGCGGAGACCGCCTGCTCGCTCGATGGCCCTGAGCATTTCGTCCTGGGTCATCTCGCGCGGCGTGAGAATTTGGTCCGCCCGCTCGCCTGCCGCTCTGGCGAAGAAGCCGGAACGGGTTTCACCACCGCGCTTAACCGCGCGGTCGATACGCTCGAGCACTTCTTCGTCAATCGACAAAGAGATCTTCACGGTCCGCGGAACCTTCGGCGGAATGCGGACCGGAACCATGGCGCGCATGAACTCCTTCACGTCAGGATCGGACTTCACATCTTCCCAGGCAGTGTTGTCCGGGATTTCATGGCCGTCCTCTACGAGGTCGCGGACATAGTCGTCGGCGAACTCGGCGACGAGCTTCAGCACCTCGCCGACGGTGTGGGCGCCGGCAGTAACGCCGGGCAGATCGGGAATATGAGCGAAGTACTTGAGCTGATCGTTCTGCTCGATGATCGCCACGTAGTTGCGGAACTCGGACATGTCGCGGCCTCCTGTCGGCCTTCCGTTGTCTTGCAGGTCAGCGCAACTTCACGCCCGCCTGCCTCTCGATTGATTTCACCGTGCCTATCGGCAGGTCCTTCTCAGGATGGGGAACCGTCACCTTGCCCGGCTTGGTCGGATGCTTCAGGTGAACGTGGCTGCCCTTTTGCCCGACCTTGGCCCAGCCATCTGCTGCGAGCTTGGCCAAAACGACCTGCTATCCATAGTTTATCCCTACTCGGAGCTCAATATTTGGGTATTTGTATGTATTTTTTCAATACTTTAAGGTCGTCTGTTCGCCATCTAAAAATTTTATGATTCCAAGGGCTTAGCCTGAGGACTTGGCCGGCACTGGAGACGAACGCCCTCCATCTCTGGCGCAGGCCGACATTGAGCGGCTCAAGTTCAGGTTCCCGGCTTCGTCCCCGTGGCCTTCACCACCTCGGCCCAGGTCGCCATGTCCTTGGCCATGAAGGCTGCGAACTCGGCCGGCGTCATCGGCGCGGCCAAGGTCGCGCGCTCCTCGAACTGGCGCAGCACCGCGGGATCGCGCATCAGGGCGACAAGATCGGCATTCACCTTGTTGACGATCTCGTCCGGCGTCCTGGCCGGCGCCACCAGTCCGGACCAGCCGGCCGAATCGTAGCCCGGCACGGTCTCGCCAATCGGCGGCACGTTGTCGAGCAAGGGCGCGCGGCGCGCCGTCGTGACGCCCAGCGCCTTGATGCGGCCGTCGCGGATGGCGCCGAGCGACGAGGCGGTGCTGTCCATCATGAGCTTGACGTGGCCGCCCAGCAGGTCGGCCATCGCCGGGCCCGAGCCCTTGTAGGGGATATGCACGATGTCGAGCTTCGCCTGGAGCTTGAACAGCTCCATGCTGAGATGCTGCGCCGTGCCCGGGCCGGCCGAGGCGTAGGAATGCTTGCCGGGCTCCTTGCGCGCCAGCTCGATCAGCTCGGCCACCGTGCTGGCGGGGAAGCTGGGATGGGCCACGATCACCAGCGGCCCACGGATGATGTTGGTGATCGGCTTGAAGTCGACCAAGGGCTTGTAGGGCAGGTCGGGATAGAGGCTGGGATTGACGCCGAACGTGCCCGAGGTGGCGATCAGGAACGTGTAGCCGTCGGGCGCCGCGGCCCTGCCGGCCTCGACGCCCGGGATGCCGCCGCCGCCGCCCTTGTTCTCGACCACGACCTGCTGCTTCCAGACGTCGCTGAGCTTCTCGGCCATCAGGCGGGCGAAGATGTCCGCCGCCTGGCCGGGCGGGAACGGCACGATGAAGCGCACCGGCTTCGACGGCCACGGTGCCTGCGCCTGGGCGCGCGTTGCGATCAAGGGCGAGGCCAGGGCGAGCGCCACGGCGTGGCGACGTGTGATCACCTTCATGCTTCCTCCGGGTGTTGTCTTGGGAGAAAGGCTAGCACGTGATGGGAGCGCGGGCCTCCGGCCCGCATCACGATCATGAGCGGGCCGGAGGCCGGCGCTCCCAAAAAGAAACGGCCGGGAGTTACCCCGGCCGTTCCTGAAGATCGATGCTTCGGATCGCTTACTGGATGACGATCTCGACGCGGCGGTTCTGCGGCTCGCGCACACCGTCGGCGGTCTGGACCAGCAGGCCCTTCTCGCCCATGCCGATCACCGAGATCGCCTGCGCCGGCACGCCTTCACGCACCAGGGCGTCCTTCACCGCGTTGGCGCGACGCAGCGACAGCGCCATGTTGTAGGCTTCCGGACCCGACGTGTCGGTGTGGCCGGTCGCCGTGATGCGGGCATTGCCCTTGGTCTTGAACGCATTGGCGGCCTGCTTGATCGTGTTCAGCGCCTGCTGCGAGAGGTTCGAGCGGTCCCAGTCGAAGAACACCATGAACGACGGCGGCGTCACCACCGGCGGCGGCGGCGGCGGCGGCGGCGGCGGGGCGCCGAACTTCATCTGCAGGCTCAGCATCGCGCTGACGTTGTTGTTCGACGGGCTGGTGACGACCGAGAAGTTGGTGCCGCCCGCAAAGCCGCTGTGCGTGAAGTTGGGCGTGGTCGTGCCCATGTAGCGGCCTTCCAAGTTGACACGGAAGACCTCGTTGATGTTGTAGCCCACGCCGACCATCGCCTGGTAGGCGAACTGCGTGCTGTTCACCGTGTTGCCGAGCGCGCCCGCTTGGAGGAACGCGACACCGGCGCCGACGCCGACGTAGGGAACGAACGCCCCACCGGCCATGAAGTCGTAGTAGAAGTTGCCCATCACGTTGATCTGCTGGAAGTTGATGCCAGCAGTCCCGGCGGTGCCGCCGAACCCGAGGGTGCCGTTGTTGGCGCGGTAGGCGCCTTCCAACTCGATGCGCGGGCCGACGAAGTCGTAGCCGAGCTGGCCACCCAGGACGTAGCCGGTGTTCCACGAAGCATTCGTCTGGAACGAGCCGGCGCCGAACGGCGTCGTGATTGTGCTGTTGAACGAGCTGTTGAAGATCCAGTTCAAGCCACCTTCGAGGCCGACGTAAACGCCGCCCGGCTGGAGCGACTGCGCCTGCGCAGCGAACGGTGCTGCCGCGAGCAGCGCTGCACCAACGACCATCCTCTTCATCTGGTATCTCCCCGACTGTGTTGCCTTTGAGGCGCTTAAACGACGAACGTACGGTGGAATTTATACCTTTTTGGGCCCGCGGCGGCAATCGCGCGACAACTGCAAGCCGAGTCTTGTGGTTTTTTTGCAACACCGTAGCGGAAGGCCTTGTTTTCCTGCATCAGCTGACCATGAGCAGGGCTCATGACGGGGTTACTTCCCCTCGATGGCGCCCGACCGGGCAGGAGTCTTAAGGTCCCATCCCACCTTGGAGGACCCCCGCCCATGAGCAACACAACCGACTACACCCCGCCCCCGGTCTGGACCTGGAACAAGGCAAACGGCGGCCGCTTCGCCAATATCAATCGGCCGATCGCCGGATCGACCCACGACAAGGAGCTGCCGGTGGGGCGCCATCCGATGCAGCTCTATTCGCTGGGCACGCCGAACGGCCAGAAGGTCACCATCATGCTCGAGGAGCTGCTGGCCCAGGACCACGCCGGCGCCGAATACGACGCCTGGCTGATCAAGATCGGCGAGGGCGAGCAGTTCGGCTCGGGCTTCGTGGCGGCCAATCCCAATTCCAAGATCCCCGCCCTCGTCGACCGCAGCGGGCCCAAGCCGGTCCGCGTGTTCGAATCGGGCGCCATCCTGCTCTACCTCGCCGAGAAGTTCGGCGCGCTCGTGCCCAAGACGACCGCCCCCGATCGCGCGGAGTGCCTGTCGTGGCTGTTCTGGCAGATGGGCAGCGCGCCTTACCTGGGCGGCGGCTTCGGCCACTTCTATGCCTACGCGCCGACCAAGATCGAATACGCCATCGACCGCTTCGCCATGGAGACCAAGCGGCAGCTCGACGTGCTCGACCGGCGGCTGGCCGAGAGCAAGTTCCTCGCGGGCGACGACTACACCATCGCCGACATCGCGGTGTGGCCGTGGTACGGCGGCCTGGCCAAGGGCCTGCTCTACGGCGCCGGCGAGTTTCTGGCGGTGACTGAATACAAGAACGTCCAGCGCTGGGCCGACGCGATCGGCGCGCGGCCGGCGGTGAAGCGCGGCCGCATCGTCAACCGGATGCAAGGCGATCCGGCAAGCCAGCTGCGCGAGCGGCACGATGCCAGCGACTTCGATCTCAGGACCCAGGACAAGATGGCGGCCGACTGACAAAGGCCGGCGCAGAACGCTGCAGCGAAGGGGACCCGGCATCCGGGGCCCCTTCGCTTGTTCAGGTGCTCATCCAGCGCAGCACGAACGGTTGGCCGGCGCGTTCTCGTAGCGGTCGTGATGGCGCACCCAGGCCATGGTGAAGTCGAGCCCGTCCTCGTCGCGGCCCTTGGGCGTGAGGTCGAGCAGGTTGTAGGTGTGCATCATCACCTCCACGCCGCGGCCGTAGGTCGAGTAGGTGCGGAAGACCTCGCCTGTATCGTCCTTCCAGAAGACGCTGACGCCGGGCAGCTCCAGCCCGTGCGGCTTGCCGCCGAAATTGTAGTCGACCGTGCCGTTCTCCTTCTCCTCGGCCGTGAAGGTGACGTGGAAGTCGCGGTTGAAGTCGGTGCCGTACGAGGACACCCAGGGGAACGTCCAGCCCATGCGCTGGCGGAAGCGCTCGATGTCGGCGAGCGGCGCCCGCGACACGGCCACGAAGCTGGTGTCGCGCGCCGCCAGATGCGCGAGCGTGGCGTCAGTGTGGTCGGCCATGTAGGAGCAGCTCTTGCAGCCCTGCTCCCAGCCCGGCGGCAGCATGAAGTGCTGCAGGACGAGCTGGTGGCGGCCGTCGAACAAGTCGGCCAGGCGGCGCGGGCCCTGCGGCGTTTCGAAGACGTAGTCCTTGTCCATGCGCACCCACGGCAGGGCGCGGCGCTCGCGGGCGATCTGGTCGCGAAGGCGGGTCAGCTCCTTCTCGCGCTCGAGCAGCGCCTTGCGCTCGGCGAGCCACTGCTGATGGGAAACGATTCGATGATCGGTCGGACGATGGTCCGTGGAGACGGGATCCATGGTGGCGATGGCGGCGGTCATGATGTCCTCCTCAATGCTGTCGGGACACATTTGGGCCTTGGCGCCAAAGGGTGGGAGTTACAAGTGTGGCGGGATTCGCCGTGCTGAACGCCCCCGGCAACGCTTACGCAGCCGTGGAACGAAACACCGGAGGCCAAAACTCCGGGTGCCGGTCGGGGACCTACAGAGTTCTCGAGCGGTCCGCCGGGAGGTTCGCGGGGGTTCCGGCGTTCCGGCAGCGCTCAGGCGCGAACGCTGGGGGACGCCTCCGGCGCCGGCAGCATTGACGCTGCGTCCCAGCGCGTCGCCACTACCAGCATCTCACGCTCATCCGCGTTCGGCTCTGTCGCGCTGGACCTGCATGTTGGCAAGGAAGGCGACCAGGGGATGAGTACCCATTGCCACGATGGTCGACACATCCAGCACCACCAGCGCCCTGCTTTGTTCCGGGGTCAAGGAAAAGCCGGCCGCGAAGCCATTGGCGTCGGCAAGAAACCGGGCCCGCGCGGACGCATCATGGGCCAGGCCGTGCAGTGCGCTCGTCAAACCGACGAGCTCGGGCTTGATCGACGGATAGTGCAGATCGCGCTCTGCACCACCTCCCCCGAACCAGGCGACCGAGGCGTAGTTGTGGTGCCAGCTTGGATCCATCGCAACGATGTCGGGCTTGCGCTCACCCAACGCGCCGGCGGCGCACGCCCAGCAGCGAAGCTCGATGTTGCCTTTGTCGTCCAGCTCTTCCTCGTCGTAGCCGATCAAGGACTTCAGATTGCCCGCCGCGATGCGGGAAAGCGCAGCCTGATCCCAGTCAAGCTCCGGATTGGAGTAGCGATCGGTCCCGGGAAAATGCGACATCCCTCCGCTGGCCAGCACCACCGTCCGGAGGCCGAGCCCGGTCACCGACCGCGCAATCGCCTCGCCGAAGGCATAGCAGCGCGCCATGGTCGGCTGCGGCGCGAGATAGGCGTTGATGTAGATCGGCAGGACCGGATCGGTGTGCCCGATATGGGTAAGGGGAATCCCCATGGCGTAGTCGAACTTCGCTGTGCTCGTGAAAGCAGGATCGAAGCCCTGCTTGTAGAGCTGACGGACAATGTCGAGGCCAATCGGCCCTGGAATTTCCCAACGAAAGTCATGGCCCGCGAAGTGCCCATGCGAGCTTCCGCCGACGTGGATGGTGAACGGCGGCGCGACAGAGTGAAAGAACTGCTCGGCGTGGTCATTGGAGAAGATGATCCAGAGATCCGGCTTCAGCTCGCGCAGCTTCCTGCCGATCTCCGCCGCCGTGGTACGCACCCGCTCGACATTGGCGCGGTCTTCAGTCGGCGGCATCGTGAAGAACTGAGGAGCGTGAGGAAGCATCGCCCCGCCGACAACCGTGGTGATCATGGCTTCTTCTCCGCCGCCGCCATCGCTCTGACGATGTGTTCGGGTTTTATGGGCGTGGCGTTGACCTCGACCTTGAACGTCGCAAGCGCATCGCACACGGCGTTCGCGATCGCGGCAGGAGGCGCAATCGCGCCGCCCTCGCCCACGCCCTTCACGCCGAAGCGGATTCAGGGGAGAGGGCGACTCCTGGTGTACCAATTCCACGCTCGGACAGTCGCTTGCCCGTCGGCAAGGCATAGTCCATCAGCGATCCCGTCAGCAGCTGCCCCTGCCGGTCGTAGACGAATTCCTCGAGCAGGGTGCCGCCCATTCCCTGCACCGTGCCGCCCACGACCTGGCCGTCGACCAGCATCGGATTGACGACCACGCCGCAGTCGTGCGCCACGACGTATCGCTCGATCGCGATGCCGCCCGAGGTCGATGTCGACCTCGACCAGGGCGAGATGGGTCGCGTTGGCCCAGGTGACCGTCGGCGGCTCCCAGTAGAAGGTCTCCTCGAGGCCGGCATCGACGCCCTGCGGGCGACGATGATCCCAGCCGGGACGGGCAGCCTGCGCCACGGCGGCGAGGCGTCACCTCCATTCCCGGGACGCCGACGACGCCGACCTTGCCGTGACGCAGCTCGAGGTCGGCCGGTGCGCACTCCATCATGTTGCCGGCGATGGCGAACACCTTGGCGCGCAGCCGCTCGCTGGCATGGTGGATGGCGGCCGAGAGGTTCACCGTGCTGCGGCTGGCGATCGTGCCGAAGCCGATGGCGATCAGCGAGGTGTCGCCCAGCGAGATGACGACGTCGTCGCGGCTCGACCGACCAGGGGTCGGCCACCACCTGGGCGAAGATCGTCTCCATGCCCTGCCCCTGCGGAGCAGGCGCCCGAGCTGACGTAGATCGTGCCGTTCGGACTCGATGCGCACCAGTGCGCTCTCGAACGGCCCGACGCCGGTGCCCTCGACATAGCTTGCAACGCCGAGGCCGAGATAGCGGCCCAGCCGCCGCGCCTCGCGCTGGCGCTGCGCGGAACGCCGCCAGGCCGCCGATCGCCTGCAGCGCCTTGTCCATGCGCGCCGGGGAAGTCGCCGCTGTCATAGACGATCGGCTCGCCGTCGCGATAGGGCAGGCCCATGGCGATAGGGCATCTCGTTCGGCGTGGATCATGTTGCGGCGCCTGACCTCGGTGGGTTCGAGGCCGAGCGTCGTGCGCGATCAGGTCCATGGTCCGCTCCATGGCGAAGGCCGCCTCCGGCCGGCCGGCGCCACGATAGGGCGCGTTCGGCACCTTGTTGGTCGCCACGATGCGCGCCGTCGCGGCGAAGTTCGCGATCTTGTAGGGACCGGGCAGATGGACGGCGGTGTTGTAGGCGATGCGCGACGCCGATCGGATTCCACGCCCCGCAATCGACGAGGAACGTCGTCGCGGAAGGCGAGCGACGTGGCCGTCGGCGTCGAAGCCGACCTCGACCTCGTGCAGCTGGTCGCGCGAATGGCAGGAGCACAACAGATGCTCCTGCCGCTCCTCGATCCAGCGCACCGGGCGCCCGACCGGGCGGGCCAGGAACGGGA
Organism: uncultured Alphaproteobacteria bacterium; assembly: GCA_963809025.1. Classification (GTDB taxonomy): domain Bacteria; phylum Pseudomonadota; class Alphaproteobacteria; order Reyranellales; family Reyranellaceae; genus Reyranella. The sequence continues at coordinate 312,100 of CAWEIE010000030.1, forward strand.
CCAGCAGGTCCTCGGGGTAGATGTGGCCCTTGGTGCCGAAGCCGCCGCCGACATCGAGCGCCACGCAGCGGACCCGCGCCTCGGGCAGCCGCAGGAACGCGGCGGCCGCCCGGCGCACCCAGTGCACCACCTGCGTCGACGACCAGATCGTGACCGAATCGGTGCGCTGGTCGTGGGCGCGCGATCACGCCGCGGCACTCCATCGGGCATCGCCGGCATAGCGATGGTGATAGAAGCGGCGCCGAAGCCGATGCGGCGCGGCGGCGAGCGCCGCCGCGACGTCGCCTTTCTCGACGGCGAACTCGCCGATCAGGTTGGTCGCGTACTCTTCGTGGAGCGATCGCCGTGCCCGGCGCGCAGCGCCGCCTCGGGATCGACGACGGCGGGCAGCGGCTCGAGGTCGACCGCGACCAGCTCGGCGGCATCCAGGGCCTGATAGCGGGTCTCGGCGACGATCACCGCGATCGCCTCGCCGACATGGCGGACCTTGTCCACGGCCAGCATCGGCTGTTGCGGATTGTGGATGGTGTGCTGCACGTGCGGTCGCCACTTGCTCGGCAGCGACAGCTGACCGCCGGCGACCGGCGGCGCCATGCGCTGCAGCTCGACGCCGGTGAGCACCAGCACCACGCCCGGCATCGCCGCCGCCGCGCGCGACAGTCGATCGAGCGGATGCGGCGCGTGCGCCACGCTGGCTGCGCACGAAGACGGCGTGCAGCATGCCCGGCAGCGACGAGATCGGCGACGAACTGCCCGCGCCCCGTCAGCAGCCGATGGTCCTCGCGCCGCGGCATGGAGCGTCCGACGAAGCGGGGCGATTCTTCGCCGACCATCTCCTGCATCTCCCGTGGCAGTTCGTAGGCTGCTGGTCGGGAACTATGCAGTCGTCGGATGTTGCACGGCAACCGCGGGGCCACATCGTGTTCCTCTCCTCCGCTAGGGGAAGACGAAACATGAAAGGCGCTTGTGTCTTCGCCACAGCCGATCAGTGTCAGGCGCTGACTTTGCTCCCGCGTATACGATCACGTCACAGGCGCATAATTACTTCATCCATCGGCTGATGAACGAGAGAGACCTACAGTCGATCGCAAGCGCGGTGTCGTACATCGACAAAATTACAGAAGAATCCATTCCCACATCGCCGACAGGAACGTGCATCTTCAGCGGTGTCGCCGGACAGATGCCCCTCAAACTCGCAATTCGGCCGCTGAGCGAAGCGATGGCGCGGCCATAATCGACAGGGTACCCGCCCCTGTTGTCCTTTTGTTCGGCATCGGAGGCCGTGAACCGTTGACGCGTATCTTTTGCGTCGCACCATCGTTACCCACACAGATTGTATCAATCGTCTCAAAATTAGACCTGTCAGAGTAGCTGAAGTAAAATCCCTACCTCCTTGTATCCCGGAGTCTTTCGATGCCGCGTTCCTCGTGGAAGGGCTATCTCAAGCTCTCGTTGGTCTCGTGCGCCGTCGCGCTCTACAACGCCTCGTCGGCGTCGGAGCGCGTGTCGTTCAACAACGCTGAACCGCAAGACCGGCAACCGGCTGAAGCAGCACATGGTCGACAGCGTGACCGGCGAGCCGGTCGACCGGCCGACCGCGTCAAGGGCTACCAGGTGGCCAAGGGCCAGTACGTCATGGTCGAGGACGACGAGCTCGAGGCGCTCAAGATCGAGAGCACCAGGACGATCGAGATCGAGACCTTCGTGCCGCAGGCCGAGATCGACCAGATCTATGTCGACAGCCCCTACTATCTCGCGCCCGACGACAAGGTCGCCGAGGAGGCGTTCGCCGTCATCCGCGAGGCCATGACCAGGAAGAAGATGGTCGGCATCGGCCGCATCGTGCTGGCCGCCGCGAGCGCATGCTGATGCTGCAGCCGCGCGACAAGGGCATCCTGGCGACGACGCTTGCGCTATCCCTACGAGGTGCGGCAGGACGCGGAATATTTCGACGAGCATCGGCGACACGAAGCTGCCGGACGAGATGCTCGACATCGCCCAGGAGATCATCAACCGCAAGTCCGGCCACTTCGAGCCGGAGAAATTCACCGACCGCTACGAGGAGGCCGTCGTCGGCCATGCTGCAGGGCCAAGCAGGCGGGCGAGACCTTCACGGTCGCCGAGCCGCCGGCGCCGGCCAAGGTCGTCAACATCATGGACGCGCTGAAGAGGAGCCTCGAGGCGGCGGGCGGCGGCGGCGCCGTGCGCCGGCCGCGCGCGCCCAGCAAGACGGCCGAAGCGCCGCGCCGCCAAGGAGGCCGCGCGCAAGCCTGCGGCCAAGAAGCCCGCGGCGCGCAAGGCGGCGCGCGGGCGAGCAGGCAACCGTGACCCTCGCCGGGAGACGCTCTTTCTCGTCGGCCGCATCCAGGGACTGACGCGCCGCCGCCTCGACACAGCTGGTGCGCCTGCGCGAGGGCAAGCTCGCGACCGGCCCGGCCGCACCGTCACGCTGATCGCCTTCGGCCATTCGGCGGTCGACCGCGCGCTCGCCGACGGCCGCGTCGCGCCTGCCGCCGGGCCTGCCGGCTGCGGCGGCGCTGATCAGCGAGAACGTGCTGCGCCGCGCGCTCGGCCTGCTGCCGCCGCCCGAGGAAGTCGACCGCAGCATGGGCCGCGGCGAGATCGAGCGGCTGGCCGGGCTCACGCCGCAACCTCGTCTCCTGCCTTGTGCTGTTCGACGTGCTGGAGCCGGTCGACGGATCGTCTTCGTGGCCTATCGCGACCTGGTGGCGGCGCGCGAGGCGGCGCGGCTCCTGAAGCGCGGCGTGGCGATCGGCGACGTGCTGCGGGCCTCGATCGCGCTGCGCCGGCGCGGCGGCACCCTGGCCGAGGCGCGGCTGGCCGAGGGGCCCTCGGGCGAGCTGCTGCGCGAGGTCGGCGGCCAGCTCGCCGAGTCTCGCGGCCAGCTGACGATGTCGGCCGATCGACCAGCAGAAGCCGCGCAGCATCGACGATCTTCTCGTCGAGGCCGAGGAGGCCGAGGAGCGCGGGCGATCTCGCCACGGCCGAGAGCCTCTACACCACGGCGATGCGCGCCGATGCCGCCGATCCCGTGCTGCCCTTCAACCTCGGCAACGTCTTCGAGGCGCAGGGCCGCGCGGCGGAGGCGAAGATGGCCTGGCAGATCGCGGTGGCGCGCGATCCGGCGTTCGCCGAGGCCTGGTACAATCTGGCACTCGCGGCCGAGGACGAGCAGCAGACCGATCTCGCCGTCGCCGAGTATCGCCGCGCCGTGCAAGGCGCAGCCCGACTATGGCGACGCGCATTTCAATCTGGCGCTGCTGCTGACCAGGCTCGAGCGCTGCGACGAGGCGCTGGCGGCCTGGGAGCGCTTCCTCGAGCTCGAGCCGTCTCGCAGCAGGCCGGCACCGCCCAGAAGGCGATCGCGCTCTGCCGCATGAAGATCCAGCAGGACCGCGCACAGACGGGGTGATGACTGCCCTGGGGCGAGACGTATTAGTCTAGAAGCGGCCCCCGACGCCGCCCGCGATCGAGCCCTTGAGGTCGAGCTGCGGTCGCGACTCTGCGGCCTGGCTCGTCCAGTCGAGCGTGCCGCTGAAGTCGCCCTGCACGAACAGGCCGAGCTGGGGCACCGTCGATCCAGGCTTGTCGATCAGCTTCAGGACGTAGCGGGCGTTCACGGCGCCGCCGACCGCGAACTGAACGGGCGGGCCGATCGACTTGAGGTCGAACACCGGCTTGACGCCCCACTGGAAGCCGAAGCTCATGGGCGAAACCGGGTCGAGCTCGAGAGGCCCGACTTTGCGGACGGGCGCCGGCACGGCGCCAATGATCGACCCGCGGAAAGGAAACGACTGCGGCAGGCGATCGAGGAGCCGCATGATCTCGACGAAGCTGCGCGTCGCCGGATCGACCGGATCATTGCGGACCGGCGCCGTCGTGAGGAAGGTCACGGTCTGGCCCGCTTGTGTCAGCACCGGAATGCGGGCGGACGAATCGGGCGGAAGGAAGAAGGGCGTCACCAGCGGCGGTGTCAGCGGCGGCAACGTCAAGGGCGGGATGAGACGCGGCGGCTGGATGCCGCGCGGCTTGACGCCGAACCCGATGCCGTTGCGGCACTTGTTGCGGCACCAGGGCGAGCGTGATCGGCAGCTGCTCTTCCTCGAACAGCTTGGCCATCGTCTGTGGCCCGACGATTCCATCCGCCTTGAGCTGGTTCGACTTCTGGAACTCGACCACCCGTGCGTGGGTTCGCGGCCCGAAGTCGCCATCGACTGCCAGAGGGGCAAGCCTGCGGACATGAAAGTTCAGCACGTCCTGAACGGCACGGACATCGGCACCCTTGCCGCCCTGTTTGATCAGCCGGCCCATGAGAGTCCTCCGTTCCAGACCACGTCGCGCTCCGGCTGTCGTTCGTCACCGTGGAGGACCGGAAGGCGCTCGATCAACACCGTTCTTTGAGCAGACTCAACACGGCAGGGTCTGTGGCATTCGCCACACGACGCCGTAAGCCGCCGATCAGGTCGCGTAATCGGGGCTTTCGCGATCGAGGCGACGCTTGAGGGCAGCCCACGGGCGCTGGCCCTTGCTCTCGAAGCTTTCGAACTGTTGGGCGGCACGTTCGGCCACGGAGTCCGGCGGCACCACGACCTTCTGGCCACCCTGCGTGGCGGCGACCTGCAGGCGGCAGGCCTGCTCGAGGTAGTACATCTCGTAGAAGGCATCGCCGACGGTGCGACCCGTGGTCAGCAGGCCGTGATGGCGCAGGATCATCGCGTTGTTGTCGGCGAGGTCGCTCACCAGCCGCTCGCGCTCGTCGAGATCGAGCGCGATGCCTTCGTAGTCGTGGTAGCTGGTGCGGCCGAAGAACTGCATCGACATCTGGTTCAACGGCAGCAGGCCCTGCTCCTGCGCCGCCACCGCCATGCCGGCCGTGGTGTGGCTGTGCATGACGCACTGCGCGTCGTCGCGCGCCATGTGCACCGCCGAATGGATGGTGAAGCCCGCATTGTTGATCTTGGCCTCCTCGAGCTGTCTCGATGGCGTGGCCCTCGGGATCGACGGCGATCAGGCTCGACGCCGTGATCTCGTCGAACAGATAGCCGAAAGGGTTGAGCAGGAAGCGATGGTCCTTGCCCGGCAGGCGCACCGACAGGTGAGTGAAGATCAGGTCGTCCATGCCGAAGCGGGCGAACAGGCGGTAGGCCGCCGCGAGGTCGCAGCGCAGCTCCCACTCCTGGGGCTCGATATTGCGTCGGTCGGTCATTGGCCTCACCACGGGTCGGGCGAGCCCATGATAGACCCGGCCGCCGTCGCCGAACACAGCGCGACGCTCGATGCGCTGCAGCGCGGAACATCTGCCGACGGGGTGTAACCCGAAGCCTGCTCGTGTCATTGCAAGAAGGAGGCAGCAGCGACGGTGCAATGGCGATGACGGGCTCAGGAATGGACGACCCTTGTTTCCTCCTCGGCCTCGTTGCCGACGAGCTCGACAGGCACGGCACGGCGGCCCGCGAGCTGGCGGCGATAACCTTCGCTGCCGATGGCGGCCAGATCGCCATCAGCACCCGCGCGCAACCGCTTCCCGACCGCTATCCCGAGCTGTCGGAAATCCTCGACGACATCGGTCGGACCTGCCGCGACGAAGGCATCGCCGTCGAGCAGCTGCGCCGCATCACCTTCTTCGAGGACGAGGTGAACCTGGAAACCGACGACAGGCGCGGCGGCACGGACGTCCTCACCTGGCCGATCCTGCCCTCTTCGCTTCACTCTTGACGGCTGACGCCCCATGCGCCGGCTGAACGCCTGCTTTGCCTGCCTCCTGCTGCTGCCGCTGCCTGCAGCATCGTGCGCAAGCGCGCACGGTTGGCAGCGGTTGGCAGCGGTGCGCTGGGAAAGCCGCGACGGGCAGGGACCGGCCGGCCTTTCCGAACTCGGGCGACTGCCGCGCCCAGGCACGACGCCAGGCCGAGGCGCGCTATCCGCGCCCGGCCCCGGCGCCGCCGTTGCCGCCGGGTGCGCGGATGGCAACCAGCGTGTCGAACGACGCCGACCGGTTTCCCGCCGAGAACGCGTTCTATGCCCAGTGCATGCGGCACAAGGGCTTCGAGCTCGTCGATACGGTGCGGTCTCCGTAGTTTCACCCCGCTGTCAGTACCCCGCCTTCTGCAGCCCTTCCTTCAGGTGCAGCAGGTCCTGCTCGCGGGCGTAGTGCATGGTGGCCAGGAACTTCTCGAGGTCGAGCTCGCGGTCGAGCTCACGCATGCGCGCGACGTGGGCCGATGCCGCCGTGGCGTCGCCCAGCCAGGCGTAGGAAGCGGCGAGGAAGCCGTGCAGCTGGGCGTCGAGGCTCGTCGTGTGCATGAAGGCCTCGATCGCCTGGGCGTACTGCCGGCCGACGAAATGCGCGCGGCCGAGGTGGCCCCAGAAGCGCGCCGGATGGTGCGGGTTGAGCTTCATCGCCCGGCGGATCCAGTCGGCGCCTTCGTCGGCCTGGCCGAGCCAGGTGAACAGCTCGCCCATCTGCACGACCACCAGGTCGTAGTTGGGATTGAGCGCCAGCGCGCGATCCTGGTGATAGCGCGCCCGCGTCATCTCGTTGCTGACGATGGCGATGGCCGCCAGGATGCGATGGACATCGGCGTCGTTGTCGTCGAGCGCGATCGCCCGCTCGAGCTCGAACTTCACCTCGCTGAAGGTTGCGTCCTTGTCCGCCGCCCAGCCATAGCCCCAGGCCTGGCCCAGGATGCAGCCGCGCCAGGCATGGGCGTGCGCATAGTCGGGATCGAGCGCCAGCGCGCGGTCGATCATCTTCTGGGCCTCGGCATTGTCCTCGCGCGAGCTCTTGTGATGCAGCACCTTGGCCGCCAGCGCGCACTCGTAGGCCGCCATGCTGGCAGGCTTCAGGCGCGTGATCTGGTCGTGTTGGGCTGCTTCCAGGCGGCCCGGCAGGGTGGCGACGATGGCGCTGGTGATCTCGTCCTGCACGGCGAAGATATCGTCGAACTTGCGGTCGTAGCGCTCGGCCCAGATGTGCACGTCGGTCGCCGTGTCGATGAGCTGGACGGTAATGCGCAGCCGGTCGCCCGCCTTGCGCACGCTGCCCTCGACCAGATAGCGCGCGCCGAGCTTCTGGGCGACCTCGCGCATGTTGACGGCCTGTCCCTTGTAGACGAAGGACGACGTGCGCGAGATGACGAACAATTCGCGCCGGCGGCTGAGCTCTGTGAGGATGTCCTCGGTGAGCCCATCGGCGAAGAATTCCTGCTCGGCATCGCCGCTCATATTGGCGAACGGCAGGACGGCAATGCTGGGCTTGACCACGGCCCCCCTCTTCGCCCCGCCGTCCGTCGCGGGCCGACCCTCCACCTGGCCGTCGGTGCCGGGCAGGACGCGATAGACCCGCACCGGCCGGGTGATGTTCTTCAATGGCTTCTCGCCCAGATCCTCGAACACCGCCTCGACCCGCCCGTCGACCTGGTTGTGGACGGCGGCGGTCAGGCAGATGCCGCCGACCTCGGCGAGCTGCTCGACACGCGAGGCGATGTTGACGCCGTCGCCGAAGACGTCGCCATCCTCGAAGATGATGTCGCCGAGATTGATGCCGATGCGGAATTCTATGCGCCGGTCGGCGGCGACGTCGGAATTGCGCCGCCGCATGCGGTCCTGGATCTCGATCGAGGCGCGCACGGCATCGGCGACGCTCTGGAACTCGACCAGCATGCCGTCACCCGTCGTCTTGACGATGCGGCCGCTGTTCTTGTCGATCACCGGATCGATCAGCTCGATGCGATGGGTGCGCAGCCGCGCGAGCGTGCCGCGTTCGTCCAGCTCCATGAGCCGGCTGTAGCCGACCATGTCCGCAGCCACGATGGCAGCCAGGCGATGTTCCATGCGCCCCGACCCCCGTTCCCACACGGCAAGAAGACGCCTCGCTATCAGTGCGGTCAAGGCCCAAGGCCGCCGTTGTCGCCAGCACTCATGTTCCTCTCCCCCAACCGGAGGGAGGAACATGAAGGTAGTGGCCGCCCCCTACTTAAGACTGGCCCCCAAGGGGGGATCGCCCTCGATGTACTTCGTGGCCATGTGCGCGCCCTGGCGGGGCAGAAAGGCGATGAAGCGCGCGCCCTCGGGGCTGACCACCGTGAAGGCATGCGGCGTGCGGGCGGGAATGGAGATCGTCTGGTCCTTGCCGACCAGGAAACGTTCGTCGCCGATCCTGAGGTCGAGCGTTCCGTCGAGGACGACGATCACCTCGTCGACTTCCTCGTGGAAGTGCAGCGGTGCCCCGGCGCCCTGCTCCAGGACGCCGAGGCTCGAGCTCACGGAAACGCCCTGAGCCTCGCCGGCTAAAACATAGTTGCGATAGCCCGGACGCCACGGGATCTCCCGGGCCTCGGCGTTCTTCACCACCGGCATGTCGGCCTCCTGTGACGCGGAAAACATCACCAGTATAGTCGGTCCGTAAGGAGGCGCCCATGACATCGCGAGTCGATCCCGACCTGGAGAAGATCCTGCCGCTGCTGCCGCTCAAGGACGCGGCGACCCTCACGCCCAAACGGGCGCGCGACGAGCTGGTGGCGCTGGCCGAAGCGCGCAAGGACGTGCCGCTGCCCGAGCTGGCGACCGTCAAGGACATCACCGTCGACGGCGGCGCCGGCCCGATCGCCGCGCGCCTCTACGCGCCTGGCAAGATGCCGGCGCCAACGGTCGTCTATTTCCACGGCGGCGGCTGGGTCGCAGGCGATCTCTTCACGCACGAGCGCCAGGCGCGCACCTTGGCGCTCGAGCTCGAGGCCGTCGTCGTCAGTGTCGACTACCGTCGGCCGCCCGAGACACCGTTCCCCGGCGCCTTCGAGGATTGCCTGGCCGCGACCAGATGGGCGGCGGCGAACGTGGGCAAGCTCGGCGGCGATCCGGCACGGCTTGCGGTGGCCGGCGACAGCGCCGGCGGGAACCTCGCTGCCGCCGTGGCGCAGGCCAGCCGCAAGGGCGGCCCGGGGCTCGCCGCGCAACTGCTGATTTATCCGGCCGTCGATCTCGCCGGCAATTACGCTGCGGCGGCCGAGAACGCCAGGTTCCCGTCGCGCCAGGAGAATGCCGAGGGCTACTTCCTGACCGGCGATGCCATGCGCTGGTTCGCCGGGCAGTACCTGCCACGGCTGAAGGACAGCGAGGATCCCCGCGCCTCGCCGCTGCGCAACGCCGATCTCGCAGGGCTGCCGCGCGCCGTCATCACGACCGCCGAGTTCGACCCGCTGCGCGACGAGGGCGAAGCCTATGCCGATGCCCTGAAGCGCGCCGGAGTCGAGGTCGCCTATTTCCGCGAGCCCGGCATGGTGCACGGGTATTTCGGCATGGGCGCGGCGTCACCGGCGGCGGACGCGGCGCGACAGCGCGCCACCGCGGCGTTCAAGGCGATGCTGAGTGCCTGACCTCGCCGTCGTCCCGAGCGAAGGCGCCCCCTCGGCTTCGCTCGGGGTAAACTCAGGGCGCCGTGGCCGAGAGACCTTCCGTCAACGACATGCGGCATATCGTGGAGAGAAGATCCCTCCACTACTCCGCTTCGCTCCCGTCGGGACGAGGGGAGCGATTATCTAGTGCTTGTGAGTTGGCGGCGGATTGCGCTTTTCCGGTGACGGCGGACGGCGCTTCGTGACCGGCGTGACCGGCGGGCGGTTCGGCGGCGCGATGGGCACCGGTCGCGGTTTAGGCACCTCCTCCGCTTCCTCGTGCGCGCCGCCCGCGCAGCAATGGACGGTTATCGCGCGGACGCCGTGCCCGCTCTTGTCCGTCGCTACCGTGATCGTGTCTCGATCGTGGCAGGCGGCGCGGACGACGCGCTCGACGCCGGGCTCGCAGGCCTTGAAGCGGTAGCTCTTGTCGCAGGACTTGACCAGAAAACCGGTGAAGTCGCCGAAACAGTCGTAGAACAGCGCTTCGACCTTCCCGGTGAAGGACGCGGGATGGTCGTGGCCGCCATCGGGCCGATGGCGCGGCGGGTTGCCGGTCGAGGAGGGTTCGACCGAGTCGGGATCGCCGCCCAGGCCGCGCACACGGTCCCCGACAATGCCCAGCCAGCGCTCGAAGATCGGCCACCATTTGTTGGTGTCCGCCATTTTCAACGCGATGTGGCGCAGCACCGCGAGCTTGCGGATCTCCTCCGGCAGGATCTGCTCGGACGTGGTGATCGGGATGGTCAGCTGCACGGTTGCGAGCACGCGGCGGCGACGGCCGTCGAATTGCTTGACCGTTGCCTTGTAGACCGTGCCCTTCACCAGGTCGGGCGGAAGCTGCAGGCTCAGCAGCGCCGGGATCGTCCGCACCCGCCCGCCCGGCACCGGCAGATAGGTGATGCCGCCGACCGTCAGCCGCAACGTATGGTCGTCGACTTTCGCCACCATCGCCGCGCCGGGCCGGCGGGCGACCAGCGCGAGCACGTCGTCCGCGTCGACGTCGGGCAGATAGATCGTAACCTGGCTGCCAACCGGAATGTTGCCCCAGCTGAAGACCAGCTCATCCGGGACCAGCCGGCCGGCGACCGACGAGTTGGCCGGCGTGACCGGCGGCAACTGGGCCGGCGTCTTGGACGGTGCGATCTCCAGGGTATGGGCGATCACGCGCGTCATCGCGTTGGCCGGGTTCGGCGCCTCGTTGATGATCAGATTCCGCTGCGACAGATTTTCGTTCGTGCCCGGCGTCGCGCCGCTCGGGATCGGGTCGAGCGCATAGTCGATTTCGGCAATCAGGCACTGGTGCTCGCCTTTCAGGATCTCCTGGATGCTTTTCTGCTCGCCATCTTCCTCGAATTGCGGCTGGTCCTGGTTGATGTCGAGCCAGCAGCCGAAATAGCGGCGCGATTCGGCGCCTGAGCCGGCGATGGTCTTGCGATTTAGCGGATCGCTCTGCCCGTCGCCTTCGTCCGCGCGCGGGGCGGCGAAGAAGGGGATGGTCGCAATGTCGCCGCCGATCCGGCCGAGAACCGGATAGGCGTCCGCGCCGCTTCCGTCCCGCGCGTAGGATTCGGGACGGTATTCGAAGCCGGTCGAGGCGGTGGTGAACAGCCGGAAGAACACGCCGACATCCTCGGCGTCGACCTCGGACGGCGCCGTCATGCGAACCTTGGCGACGGCGTAATTGTAGACCGGCTCGCCATTCGCGCCTTCGCCGGCGAACGTGAGCGCGCTCGTCTCCTGGTCGGTCGCAAGCTCGTTCAGGAAGGGGTGGTTCTCAACTTCAGGCTCGAGGTCCTCGAATGCTTCGCAAAGCGCGGTGATGAATTCGAAGGGCGCGTCGTCGCCGGAGCCGTGCGTGACGCCGGCGATGCTGAAGCCAGGCTGGATCTGGAAGACGCGGACATCGGTGCTGAGCCAGGGCGTCTCGCCGTCGCGCATCCAGGGATTCGGGTTCTTGGTCAGCTTCAGGGCCGCGGTCGCGGTGAACGGGCCGAAGCTCGCGCGCATCTGGATGTCGTCGGAATCGCCGGTGATCGCGTCGAAAGCGTCATCGCTTTCGAAACGGATATGGCCGGCGAAGGTCAAACGCTGCGCCGTGTCGGGCGGCGCGGAGGGATCTTCCCATTTGGCGGTCGCCAGCACCCAGGTCATGTCCGGGACCGTATCGCCGTTCCCATAGATGAAATCGATCCCGGGATCGGGAATTGGCGTGCCGACCTCGCCCGGCAGCGCGCCGTCGAGCACGAGATAGAAGGCGTAATTGAACGTGGCGGGCGTCCCCAGCACCGCGATCTCGTGCACCGAGAAGGTGCTGCGGTCGGTGTAGAGCGTGAGCTGCTGGCTGGAGAGACGGACGAAGGGCGCGACCTCGCACGGCCGGTCGTTGCCGTCGATGACCCACAGCATGTAAGGCCCCGGCGGCGCGATGCTGCCGTTGGGCGGCGCGGTGATCGTCAGCGTGTTGCCGTCCTGGGTAAAGACGCAGCCGATATAGCGCTGGTCGGAGTTGAAACCGTGGGTGATCGTTCCGCAGCGTATGAACGCGACGCGCTCGATGTCGCGGTCTACCGTCACCGTGAACTGCGCCCCGTAGTTGACCGCCGCCGGCGCGCCGGACACGGTCGGACGGGACTGGCCGACATAGGACGGCGCATAGATTTCGACGCGGTCCTCCGCGCCGACCGCGCCGGTGGTCGAGCCTGCGGTCCATACCCGGCCGTCAGGCAGCAGCAGCGCGGTCGAATGATAGCCGCGGCCGACCTCCGCCGGCTCGTCGCTGAGATCCACCCAGCCCTCGTCGCCCGAGAAATCGCCCGCGCTCCAGTCGATGCCGGGATCGTAGAGCTCGGGCACGCGCGTCGCGGTGTCGATATCGTCGTCGGTGTCGCGGGGCCAGCCGCCGGTCAGCAGCACCTGGCCCGTGGGCAGCAGGGTCGCGCAGCCATTGGCGCGGTCGGCGCCCGCCGTCGCGCCGACGCGATCGGGGGTCTCGACCCAGGCCGGGTCGTTGTCCGCCGGGTCGATCCGGAAGGCGGTGGCGTTCGGGCTGTTGAAGGCGACGATTCGGGGCCGGTACATCGGCGGCAGCAGCGGCAGCAGCACGGACGTGCCGGAACTCCCCTCCGCGTAATAGCCGGGAAGGTCGTCGACATCGACATCGTCGCCGGCCCAAAGGCCCGTCCAGGGATCGAGATGCTGCCGCTCGTCCTCGTCGCCGGACGTATCGCAGAAAAGCAGGCCGCTGGGCAGGAAATGATAACGCGGGTAGGAGTCGGTGTTGCGGCCGTCCGGGGCGGTGTGGCCGTCCTCCAGCAGAGTCCAATGATTGGCGGAAGACGAATAGCGCTCCGGCGTATTGTTGTTGTGCCGGCCGAGATAGGTATCGCCGGCATCCGGGTGGCCGGCGATCGCCATCACTTCCCCGTTCGAGAGCGTGACGAGCGTCGGGTACCAGCGGCCTCCGCCGATGCTGTTGCTGCCGGGCTGGAAACTGAGGCTGCGCACCTGGGTCCAGCGCGCCTCGCGAGGCAGGTAGAGCCAGCAGGCACGCTCGCCCTCATAGTGCGGCGCATGGGGGCCGGCATGCGTTTCCGGCCAGCCGACCGTGCCGCCGGCGAGCAGCATGCGCCCGTCGCCGAGCCAGGCCTGGCCGCCGCAAAAGCCATTGGTGTCCGGGAGATCGAACTCGTCGAAATCGGCGACTCCGCCGTCGTCGACGCGAAACACCCGAGACAGCGTGGAAGGTACGACGCCGCCCTCTCCGGAGCCGGCCCAATCGCCGAAGCAGAGGATGTCCCCCAAGGGCGAGGTCGGCAGCAGGGCCGCATGGATGGCGGTGATCTCGGTGCTGAGGCTTCCGATCGGCTCCCAAGGCATGACTCGGTTCCTTTCCAAAGGCTGACGACATGCGGTCCGAGCGCGCGGAGCTGCTGCTCCGTCTCGATCTGGGAATATCTAGGCGGGAACAAGACTCCTCAGCTGCTCGATTTTTTCCTTGGCATCGCCGAGCGACAGATACCCGATGGCTCCCGAAACGCCGGCATTCGGCGTGCCGTGACTGATCCCTCGAAACGCCACGATCGCCCGGCAGGACTTGACCATCAGCACCGGCGCGACAAGGGCTCCAACGCCGGTCATGCCGGCAACAAATCCGGAAGCCAATCCCGCTCCCATGCTCAGGAACATGACGGTCGCGTATCCACCGCTGAGGGCGACGAACTGCCCCTGATAGATGAGACACCAGCCGGTTATGTCGTTCAGCGTGACCGTTTCCTCGCCGTGAATCAGGTTCGGATAGATGCCGCCGACGCAATCCATGGCCATGGTCGAAAAATCAACTCCCCACGGGACCCGGCTTACGCCCAGCCCGAGGGCGGCGTAGCTGAGCCCCATCATTGTTCTCTTCGTCATCTCCTCAAGGTAGATCGTGCCTGCCGATATGCCGAACTTCGTCGCAGCGATGTTCAGTCCTTCGGACCCGTCGAACCTGTAGCTTACACCCGTCAGCTCGGGAATGGGATCGTCGGGAACCGGTACGTCCCAGTTGGGCACGACGGGATCGTATTTCGGCTCGCGCAACACCTTCGTCCTCCCCGGAGGGACCGTGGCTGTCCGCAACATCAGCAGCCGTTCGGTGTTCGCGCCGACCCAACCATCGGCCTTCACCTTTTCATGCCTGGCCTGGAAAGCCTTGACGGCCTGTTCGGTGTGCGGCCCCCAACTGCCGTCGGCAATGATGTTCTTGCCGCCGACCTTGAGGCCTTCGCCGGAGATCAGGAGAGCGTTCTGTATCCAGCGGACGTAGGCCGCGTGCTTCCGGTTGGCCCTGATGAGGGCATCCTGCGTCGGCCGGTCGACCTTGGCGTTCACGGCGAGCTTGTGCTTCATCTGGAACGTGATCAGCCAGCTGCGGTATTCGAGCAACGCCTTGCCGTCGTCCGGCAAGGAGGCGCCGAGCAGCCGGTTCAGCGATCCCTTCACCCATTGGATGTATTCAGACTTCGAGGGTTTCGCCATCGTCGTCCTCCTTGGTGGCCATCGGGCCGGGACATTCAAACGGCGATTGTGCTCGTTCCCCTCGCGGTCCTGTATCATCCTGAAGTACTGCCGCCCGGCCGGCTGGGACCCGCGCCAGGCGCCAGGTCTCTCTTCCGCAACGATATTCGTCACACATCGGCCTCATGCTTTCGTCCTGGGACCGAAGTACACTCGAGGCGAGCGAGCTTGCAGCGATCTACGACCGAGTCTTGGGCCTTGAGCGGAACATTCCGATGAAGATCCTCGTCGTCGACGATCATGTGCTGATCCGCGAAGCGTTGCGTGGTCTGTTCAAGGAACTGAAACCCGACGCAACGGTGCTCGAGGCGCCGGACGCCGCCCGCACGATGCAGCTGCTCGCCGACCAGCCCGACGTCGGCCTGATCCTGCTCGATCTCAGCCTGCCGGACCGTGACGGGCTGGCGCTGCTGGCGGATCTGCGCTCTCGCCACTCCGGCATCCCGGTGGTCGTCCTGTCGGGCTTCCCCGATCGCGCCAATGTGGTGCAGGCGCTGGACCACGGCGCCCTGGGCTTCATCCCGAAGTCCGCCGGGCGCGAGGTGATGATGAGCGCGCTCAGCTTGGTGTTCTCTGGCGGCGTCTATATCCCTCCCGAAATCCTCGATTCCGGCGTGCCGAACGGGAGCGGCGCCGCGCGGCCGCATCGCTGCAGCCGCGCCGCAAGCATCGCCGGTCGACCTGGGATTGACAGAACGGCAGGTCGACGTGCTGGCGCTGATGATGCAAGGCAAGAGCAACAAGGCGATCTGCCGCCGGCTCGAGCTCGCCGAACCGACGGTGAAGAACCATGTCACCGCCATCCTGAAAACGTTGGGGGTCTCGAACCGCACCGAGGCGGTGCTCGCCGCGTCGGCGCGCGGCTGGGAGCTCGACGCAAGTCAGCGGACGGCGCGCAGGAGCTGATTGACCATCGACCGCAGGGCCATGGGACTCACCGGCTTGTGCAGCAGCGGCAGGCCGAGGGCGTCGGCATCGCGCATGCGCTCGCGCGTGGTGTCGCCGCTGACGAGGAAGGCGGGAATCGGCTCGGCGAAGACGCCGCGCAGCCGTTCGATCACGTCGACACCGGTCGTTCCGTTCGCCAGGAAATAGTCCGAGATCACGAGGTTCGGTTGCTCCTGGTGGTCGGCGAGACCGGCCAGAGCCGCGTCGCCCGAGTCGGCGGTGACGACCCGGCAGCCCCAGCTCTGCAACAGACCGCGCATGCCGTCGAGGACGAGCGCATCGTCATCGATCACGACGATGAGCTTGTCACGCGCCGGGTTGGCGATCGCGTCGAGAGTCGCGGCGGGGTCGGCCGGCCTCTGGCGGGCCGCCGCCCATGGCACGGAAACCGAGAAGCGCGAGCCCTTGCCGGGCCGCGATGCCAGGTCGATCGGATGACCGAGCAGGCGGCAGAGACCGTCGACGATCGACAGTCCCAGGCCGAGCCCGGCGCGCTCACCGGAAGCGGGATTGCCGACTTGGTAGAACTCGCCGAAGATGCTGAGCTGCTGGTCCTCGGCGACGCCGATGCCGCTGTCCCACACCTCGATGCGGACGCTATCGCCGCGCCGGCGGCAGCCGACGACGATGCCCCCGCGCGACGTATAGCGTATGGCGTTCGACACGAGGTTGAGCAGGACACGCTCGAGCAGGATGGCGTCGCTGCGCGCCCAGGCGCGGCTCGGCACGATGCTGAGGCGCAGGCCCTTCTCGCGGGCCGTGGCGGCGAACGTCGTCTCGATGCGGCCGAGCAGGTGAGCGACCGGGAATTCCGAGATGTCCGGTGCCAGGACGCCGGCATCGAGCTTGGAGATATCGAGCAGGGCATTGAACAGTTCGTTCATGGAGTCGATGGCGGCATCGATCCGGGCGACGAGCCGCGCGCGCTCGGTCGGATCGGTCTGGTCGCGCAGTTGCGCCGCGAACAGGTTGAGCGCGTGGAGCGGTTGGCGCAGGTCGTGGCTGGCCACCGCGAGAAAGCGCGATTTGGCGAGGTTGGCGCGCTCGACCTCGCGGTTGCGCTCCGCCAGCTCGCGGTTGCGTTCGGCCAACGTCATGCGAAGCCGCAGCGATTCCACGAACGAGTTCTGGATGAAGCGCGCGAAGTTGATGAACAGGAAGAAGGTGACGACGGCCGCCAGCGCAATCCCCCAGTGGAGCGGATCACCCTCCTGCCCGTAGCGGATCACGGTCGCCGCGACGAACGGCGTGACGAAGGCAAGGTAGGCGGGCAGATAGACGGCGAGCGTCACCAGCCCCGACACCACGGCACCGAGCAGCATCGTGACGAGGAAGAGCTGATATTCGATGTGGTCGGGCACATAGAACAGGAAGCAGGCGGCCGCCCAGATGCCACCGCCGATGGCCAGCGCCCACTGAACGCGCCTGAGCCAAGCACGATGGTCGGTATCGGTCGCGGCGCGCCGGCGCCAGGCCCGAGCCATGGCGGCACGCGCCAGCGAATAGACGCCGAAGACCGCCAGCCAGCCCAGCAGGATGGCCTGCGGGACGTGGTCCCACAGCACCCAGACCAGGATCAGGGCAGCGGCCACGCCGGTCAAAATGAGCCGCTGGCCCTCGACATAAAGCACGCGCAGCTGCTCGGCGAGAACGGCCTTGTCGGCTTCCGGCGACAGCGCGGGATCGCCGGGTGTGGGCGCCGCCGTGCGCCGCACCGAGAACGACCCGCGTTACGGGCGGGCGAAGCGCAGCGCCGAACGGGCGCGCGCCTTCTCGGCCTCGACCTCGCGGTCACGCGGCGGCGCCGTCGTGACGAGCGAGTCGATCAGATGGTGCGCGGCGTGCGCCACTTCAGCTACGGCGCGGTTGAAGGCCTCCTCGTTGGCCTTGGACGGGCGGTTGAAGCCGGAGAGCTTGCGCACGAATTGCAATGACGAGGCATGGATCTCCTCGTCGGTGGCGGGCGGCTTGAAGTTGTAGAGGTTCTTGATGTTGCGGCACATGGAACGCCTCTCGAACGGGTGGCGGCTGATGCTGGCATGCCGCCGGCCCGCCTGCCACCCGAGAGACGCACTAAGGACCGACGATCAGAGATCGGCGGCCTTCTTCACGGCATCCTTGGCCTTGCCAACGGCCTTCTGCAGGTCGCCCTTGGCTTCCTGAAGCTTGCCCTCGCCTTTCAGCGCGGGATCGTCGGTGGCCTCGCCAACACCTTGCTTGACCTTGCCGATGGCCTGGTTGGCCGTGCCCTTGACCTTGTCGGACGTGCTGCCCATGGCAGATCTCCTTGTTTTGGGGATAGAGGCCCATTCAACGACCGGCGTGTGCTGTCGTTCCGCCGCGCGCGGTTCCCTCCGATCGGGAACCGCTCTAGGTTTGGGCCCGTGGCCAAGTCGCTCGACACCTACAACGCCAAGCGCGACTTCTCGAAGACGCCCGAGCCGCCAGGCAAGCCGGCGTCGAAGCCGGGCAACGCCTATGTCATCCAGAAGCATGCTGCGCGGCGCCTGCATTACGACTTCCGGCTGGAGCTCGACGGCGTGCTGAAGAGCTGGGCGGTGCCGGAAGGGCCGAGCCTGATCGCCGGCAAGAAGCGGCTGGCCGTCGCGACCGAGGATCATCCGCTCGATTATGGCAGCTTCGAGGGCGTCATCCCCGAAGGCCAGTACGGCAGCGGCACGGTGATGATCTGGGACCAGGGCACGTGGACGCCCGACTTCGATCCTGCGTTCGGCTATCGCAAAGGACATCTGAAGTTCCACCTGACCGGCAAGAAGCTGAAAGGCCAGTGGCATCTCGTGCGCATGAAGCCCAAGCCGCGCGAGAAGACCGAGAACTGGCTGCTGTTCAAGTCCGACGACGAGGCGGCGCGGCCGACCGATGCGCCGGACATTCTTGCCGAGAAGCCGCACTCGGCCGCGACCGGCCGCAGCATCGAGGCGATCGGCCGCGAGCAGGATCGCGTGTGGGCGTCGGGCCAGGGCGAGGTCACCGAGCCGAAGAAAAAGAAACGCCGGCGCAAGACGCCCGTCGATGCCGCTGCCATCCCGAAGGCGAGGAAGGCGGCAATGCCGGGTTTCATCGAGCCGACCTTGCCGACGGCGACCGAGACCGCGCCCTCAGGCGGCGGCTGGCTTCACGAGATCAAGCACGACGGCTACCGCCTGCAGGCCCATCTTTTGGATGGCCGCGTCACGCTCTACAGCCGGCAGGGGCTCGACTGGACCGAGCGCTTCCCCGTCGTCGTGCCGGCGCTCGCCGAGGTGCCGGCCAAGGTCGCCATCATCGACGGCGAGGTGGTGGTGCAGACGGCGGCGGGCGTCGCGAGCTTCGCCATGCTGGTCGACGCGCTGAAGAGCGGCGGCGGCGACATGCTGTTCTATGCCTTCGACCTGCTCTATCTCGACGGCTTCGACCTGCGCGAGGTGCCGCTTGGCGCGCGCAAGGCGGCGCTGGCCGAGCTTCTGGCCGACGCCGGCAACGCCGGCCGACTGCGCTACAGCGACCACATCGCGGGCGACGGCGATGCGGTGTTCAGGCACGCGAGCCGGCTTGGCCTCGAAGGCATCATCTCCAAGCAGGCGGCGGCGCCCTACCGTTCGGGCCGGGTGAAGACGTGGCTCAAGGTGAAGTCGAGCCAGAGCGACAGCTTCGTGATCGCGGGCTTCGTGCCCTCGACCATCGATCCCAAGTCGGTGGGCGCGCTGGTGCTGGGCGAATATGCCGGCAACCGGCTGATGCCGGTCGGCCATTGCGGCTCGGGCTTCACCGCCGCGAGCGCGCGCGAGCTGTGGCAGCGGCTCGATCCCTTGCGCACCACCACGCCGCCGCTGAAGGACGAGACGGCGCCGCCCAAAGGCGTGCGCTGGGTCGAACCGGTGCTGTCGGCCGAGATCGAGTATCGCGGCCGCACCGGCGGCGGGCTGATACGCCACGCGGTGTTCCGCGAACTGGTCGAGGGAGCGACGAAGTCTTCCGGACCGCCAACGTTCAAGAGGGCGTCTTCCAGCCGGCTCATGAGGCCGGCTGGAAGCCGGCGGTCCGGAAGAGAAGAGGCCGAGCTGCCGGTGCGTCTCACGAATCCCGGTCGCCTGCTGTGGCCCGACCAGGGCATCACCAAGCAGGGGCTTGCCGAGTTCTACGGCGAGATTGCCGACTGGATCCTGCCGCACCTGGTCGGCCGGCCGCTCAGCCTCCTGCGCCATCCGGAAGGCATCGACGAAAAGGGCTTCTTCCAGAAGCACGCGTGGGCGGGGCTGAGCGACCGGGTGCGGCAGGTGCCGGTGCCCAACGACGAGCAGCCGATGCTGGTGATCGACGATCTCGCAGGCCTGCTCGAGCTGGTTCAGGCAAGCGTGCTGGAAATCCATCCGTGGGGCGCCAAGGCCGACCGTCCGGAACTGCCCGACCGCGTCACCATCGATCTCGATCCCGGCGACAACGTGCCGTGGCAGCGCGTGATCGACGCCGCGCACGATGTGCGGCGCAGGTTGGCTGGGCTGAAGCTGGAAAGCTTCGTGAAGACCACCGGCGGCAAGGGCCTGCACGTCGTGTTCCCGCTCACACCGCAAGCGGCCCCTTCACCAGAAAACTGGGACACGGTGAAGGCGTTCGCCCAGTCGATCGCCTCGGCGATGGCGGCCGACCGGCCCGACCTCTACACCGACAACATGGCCAAGAGCGGCCGGCGCGGCCGCATCTATGTCGACTACCTGCGCAACGGCATGGGCGCCACCGCCATCGGCGCCTACTCGACGCGGGCGCGCGCGGGCGCGCCGGTGTCGGTGCCGCTGGCCTGGGACGAGCTCGGCGAGAACATCCGGTCGAGCCATTTCACGCTGTTGAACCTGCCCAAGCGGCTGGCGTTCCTCGACCACGACCCGTGGGAGGGCCTGGCCTCGATCAAGCAGACGCTGCCGGGCGCCGCCGCCAACGCGCCGTCGAAGGCCGAGCTCGCGGCCTACTGGAAGAAGGTTTCCAAGCAGGCGCTGACCCATCTCGCGCGGCGGCCAATCAAGCTGGTGGGCAGTGCGCTGGCCAAGCCACCGAAGGCGGTGCGCAAGCTCGGCGACGAGCGCTTCTGGATCGACAGCGTCGACGGCCTTCTGGGCCTGGTCGAGATGGGCGCCGTCGAGCTTTTGGCCGCCAACGTCACGATCGACGATCTCGAGCGGCCGGACATGCTGGTGCTGAGCGTCACCGCCGCCGACACGGCGCTGCGCCTGCGCACGCTGCTGCAGGCCGAGGGGCTGGAGAGCTGGCCCAAGCTCACGGGCGGCCGCGAGCTGCATGTCATGGTGCCGATCGAGCCCGACCTCAACGCCGCGGAAGCGCTGCGCTACAGCGAGCAGCTCGCCGGCCGGCTGGCCAACGCCAGCATCGACTGCCGCTACAACAAGCCGGGAGCCGCGGCGATCGGAGCCTTCTCGCCGCGCGCCCTGCCCGGCTTCCCGATCGCAGCGCCAGTGGAGTGGTCGCAACTGCAGCGCGGCCTCGCGCCGGACGCCTTCACGATGAAGAAGCGCCCCTGACTCACAGCGGCGAATGGTGGTGCTCGAACAGCGAGTCCGCCACGCGCCAGCCGTCGGCGTAGGCGCCGACGATCTGGTCGTTGCTCCAGGCTTGGCGCTGCATCGTGCCGTCGGGCAGCCTGAGGTACGACCACGGCGCGCTGTTGGGGCCGAGCAGGCCCTGCACCGAGTTCGGATCGTGGGCCGAGACCTGCCAGTCGAGCGAGATGCCGTGCTCGCTGATGGTGACGACCTCACCTGAGTGCCAGGAGACCCGCCAGGTGTCGGCCGACACCGCCGTCAGCGTGCCGCCCGAGAAGGCGTGGTTGGCATGGGGCGCCAGCACGGTGTCGGAGACGCCGTCGACATGCAGCGTGATCGGCTTGCCGACTTCGAAGATCACAGCGGTGTCGCCGAACTGGGCGGCGAGCCCGATCGTCCAGCTCGCGGTGCCGTGCTGGCCATCGGTCTGGATCTGGACCTGCCAGGACGTGCCACCGGCGTTCCCGCGCGCGGCGACGTATTCGCCGACCGCCTGGAAATCGTAGGCGAAGCCGTCGAGGCTCACGATATGGACGTCGCCGTACCCGCCCGAGACGAAAGTGCCGCCAAGACCGTCCGACTGCACCGAGAAGCTGGTCCGGCTGTAGGGACCGGCGATGTTGAGGAAGATCTGGCCGAACGGCGTGTCGAGCGTCAGCACGCCGCCACCCCAGCTCGGGCTGGTCGCCTGGACGCCGGCGATATCGAGCACGTCGTCCGGGCCGAAGCCGGTGATGGTGCCATGGAAGGCGCGCACGTCGTTCAGCACGGCCTTCGAGTTGGTGCCGAAGGTGAGGGTCTGGCCCGCTTCGACGGCGGCCTGCAGCGTCAAGGTCGCATCGTTGCCGACACCGAGCGTGCCGCTCCCTGAGACGGCGCCGTAGACCAGGAGGTTGCCACCTTGGGCGGCGATCGAGCCGTCGTTGTCGATTTCGGTCAGCGTCACCGTGTTGTTGCCGCCGCCCATGCCCGACACCGTGCCGGCGCCCGAGATCGAGCCGCCGGCCGCGACGTCGATGTTGGCGGCGCGCAGGGTGGCCTGGGTGCCGCCCAGCGTGACCTGGCCGTGGGCGCCGACAGCGAGTGTGCCGTTGGTCGCGAACAGCGCGCCGTCATCGGTGCCCTGGCCCACGATCATCTGGCCGGTACCGGAACCGCCGCCGACGGCGGCATCGCCATAGACCAGCAGCGAGCTGTAGGCGCCGATGCGGACCAGGCCGCTGCCGGCGGCGCCGACGATCAGCGTGCCGGTGTTGTTGGCGAGCTGGCCCTGCGCGGCGCCGACGGCGACCTCGCTGCCGTTCTGCAGCATCAGGCTGCCGGTGCCGAGGTTGCCGACGACGAGCGTGCTGGAGGCCGAGAAGATGTTGGCGACCAAAAGTTCGCCGCCGTCGAGCGTGACCGTGCCCTGGCCGGTCGCCTGGTTGCCGATCGTGGCGTCCCAGGCCGTCACCTGGCCGGTGATGCCGCGGTTCATGCCGTTGATCAGCAGCGAGCCTGTGCCGGCGTCGCCCACCGTCAGCAGGCCGTTGTTAGTCCATTCGCCACCGTTGACGATGACGCTGCCGCGCGCGCCGGCCGACTGGCCGATATCGGCCCCGGTATCGGACATGGTCGAGGCGACGCCCAAAAGCTCGAGCGTGCCGGTGCCGGCGCCGCCGACCACGACGGTACCGCTGGTCGAGATCTGCTCGAGGTTGATGACCGTGCCGGTGCTGCCGCTTTGCTGGCCGATGACGAAGCTGTCGGCGCTCGACGCACCGCCGACCGCGAGCGCGCCGCCGGCCACAACCAGCAGGCCTGTACCCGTGCGGCCGACGAGCACCTGCTGCTGGGCGTTGAGTAGCGCGCCGCCGGTCAAGGTGAGCGCACCGCCGTTGTCGACGACGGCCGCGAGGCCGCCGATGCCCTGGGCAACGATGTTGCCGGTGAGCGTGGTCGCGCCGAAGTCGAAGAGCTGGCCGACGGCACCGCTGCCCGTCGCGGTGTGGTTGCCGGCGGAGAACAAGGCGACGTTGCCGCCGCCCGGCGCCGTCGTGCCGACAGTCCAATTGGCGGGATCGGAAAAGTCGGTGCTGCCCGGCGCGGGCTGCCACTCGAAGGCGCCCGCGACGTTGGTGTTGGTGACGTCGATGGTGGCGGCGCCGGAGCGCGCGGACGTGTCGGTGACAGTGATCGTGATCTGGTCGGCCGCCGTGCCGCGCGCCTGGTAGGTCAGCGTCTGCAGGTACTGCTCGATCTGCGCCAGCGTGGTGGCGAGTGTCGTGGCCGTCGTGGTGGCGACATTGGGAATGGTGACACTGGTGCCACCGCCGACATCGACGGTTGCGAAGCCGTCGACCCTGACGATGCCCGTGTTGGCCGCGACGGTGACCGAGTAGGTCGCCACGCCGGGGCTGCCCCCCGGGGCCAGCGGTGCCTGCAGGACGATGTCGGGTACCAGCACGCGCACGCCGCCGGCCGTGCCGTGCAGCGTGCCCGAACTGCCCACCACACCCGGCGTCAAGCCGCCGGGCACGAAAACGCCCGGCGCGGTGCCGCCGGCCGGCGCCACGAAGCTGATGACGACCGACGTTCCGGAAGTGGCGGCCTGTAAGCTGAGACCGGTCAGGTGGCCATCCGGATCCGGCATCGAGAAGGTAAGCGCCGGGCCGCCGGCCTGGTTCACGGTCAGCACGCCGCCGGCATAGGTGGCAGGCGCGCCCGCCAGCGTGACGTTCTCCAGCACCAGCCGGTCGGCGAAGGTAAAGCCGTTGATGCTGCTGGCGGTGAAGCTGCCGGGATCCTTCAGCACCAGCGTGCTGGGCGAATAGGGATATTGCGCGAGCTGGGTGGTGCTGTTGGCGACGAAATTGATGGTCTGCGTATTGACCGTGCCGTTCAGGGCCAGCGTGGCGCCGGCATCGATGGTGAGCGTGCCGGCACCCGTCAGATTGTCGGCGACGACCAGCCGCTGCGAGCCCAGCGTGAAGTCGGCCACCGCCTCGATCGTGCCGGTGTTGGTGATGCTGGTGCTGCCGGTGGCGTCGAGCGTGCCGTTGCCCCTGATCGTGCCGCCGGCGTTGTTGATCGTGTTGGCGGCCAGCGTGCCCGAGAAGTACGTGCTGCTTCCGGTCTGGAGCGAGAAGGCGCCGCCGATCGTGAGGCTCGCGGTGCTGTAGGCGTTGGGCGAGAGCGCCGCCAGCAACGACGTGCTGCCGCTGAGGTCGAGATTGCCGGCGAGCGAGAGCTGGCTCTGCACGCCGCCCACCACCAGGACGCCGCTGTTGCCGAGCTGGCCCGCGACATCGAGGTTGGTCTCCTGCCCCTGCCCGACCACGCGCGCGGCGCCATCGGTGAAACTGAAGAGCTGGTTGGTGGGCAGCAGGCCGGGCGTGACGGTGGGCGGCGCGACCGGCGCTGCCGTTTGCACGCCGACATCGCGCACGATGGTGTTGCCGTTGTTGTCGGTGGCCACGATGTGGACCACGTCGGTGCCCGACGACACCGTGTCGGTGAGATGCGCCAGGACCGTGTTCACCAGCGACAGCGAGCCGTTGAAGTTGAGCGTCGTGCCGCTGGTCGCGCCGAAGAAGTTGCCGAGACCGTCGATGCCCAGCGTGCCGCCGCCGAGCGAGGTGAGCGTGACGCTGTAGGACGTGGCCGACGAGTTGCTGGCGAGCAGCACGGCATCGGTGCCGCTGAAGGCGATCCGGCCGGGCGCGCCGGTGACCGACCCCGGTGCGATGAAGCCCAGCAGCGAGCCGTCGTCCGGCGCGCCGGTGGTGGGCGGCGGGCTGCCGGCGGCGAGGATCGACGGCCAGGCCCTGCAGCTCGGCGGCACTGAAGCTCAAAAAGCCGTTGGGCGTGCCGGCCGTGGTCGGGAAGTCCCACAGCTCGATGTTGCCGGCATTCAACAGGACGCCCTGGCCGATGGCGCTCTGCCAGCCCGGGTAGCCCGCCAGGATGATCGGGGCGGCCGTCTGGAAGCTGTTGCTGACCGACCCCGGCTTGACCATGACGTCGTTGGCGAGCTGGCCGTAGACGACGTCGTCGGGCGAATAGAGCGGATCGCGCAAGGCATGATTGCCGGCTTGGACGATGCGGGCCGAGTTCCGTGCCTGCTGCAGGACGGCCAGCGTGAAGTTGCCGCCGTTCTGCTCAGTGCCGCTGTCGAAGAAGTGGAAGCTGTTCATCGTGTAGTCGAGCGGCGTCGTCGCCCATTGAGAGTAGTCGGCGATCGCCGCGCGCAGCGTCAGCATTTCGCCGGCATCGTTGAAGCCGCCCATCTGCAGCTGGGCGATCTGGTTCACCGTGCCGTCGGCGGGGTTGGACGACACGGCCGCGTTCGTCCGCAACGGCACGAAGGGTTCGTCGGTGGCGTAGGCCCCGGCCGTCTGCGAGATGCCGCGGATGATCGCCATGCCGTCGTACTTGGTGGCGAGCGCGTTCTGCAGGCTCTGCCAGGCGTTGATGTAGTCGGCGCTCCAGAACCGGCCGATCGTCTGGGGCGCGTAGGAGCCGGGATCGACCGCGTTCTGGCCGGTGACGGTGATCGGAGCGCCGTTGATCTCCTTGACCCACACGGGCGCGGTGAAGCCGCCCCACACCCTGAGCTTGATGCCGAGGTCGGTGTGGTAGGTGTTGTTGAACTGATTGACCTGCTGGATCGCGCTGTCGATGAACGACGTGTCGAGCGAGCCCTGCGAGGCCTGCAGCTGCGCCCAGGTGACGTTCAGCACGATCTCGCTGAAGCTGGTGGCGTACTGCGCCAGCTCGAACGGACTGAAGGCCGGCGTGGTGCCGGTGTCGTAGAAGCTGATGTTGCCCATATCCACGAGGCCGGTCTGGGCGGCCTTGAAGCCGTCGAACGGCAAGCTCATGGACAACTCTCCCCCGCACTGAGGAAGCAAAAACCTAGCAGCTAGGCGGGCAGTTCTCTACAGAGCGGACGCAATCGTCAGTGTCAATGAAGGTACCCCGGCAACTGCTCGGCTATACAGGCGTTATCCGGAAAAGGACCCCGCATGATCCGTTGTTTCCGAACATTCCTGATCCTGGCCGCGGCGGCGGGCCTCACCGGCTGTGGCGTGGTGGCCGCCCCGGTGCGCGTCACCAGCGCCGTCGTCAAGGTGGTACCAGTGGCAGGCGACGTGGTCGCCGCACCGCTCGACGTGACCGCTGACGTGATCGACTGAGTGTCAGTAGAACCGCGACGCCCGCTGGGTCGCGGCGCTAATGCGGCAGAAACCTAACGAGCGCTACAGTCAGACCAGCCTGAGCGAATGCCACTCCGACCATCCAGCGCAACATGTCGTGCTTTACGGTCTGAATCTCGAACTCGAAGCTTGTGCTCGACCGCCACGAGATCGGATTTGACGGCGGCGATATCGGCTTTGAGTTCGGTCTTGACCGCTGCGATGTCGCCTTTGAGTTCAATCCTGACCGCTGCGATGTCGCCTTTGAGTTCAGTCCTGACCGCTGCGATGTCGCCTTTGAGTTCAGTCCTGACCGCTGCGATATCGGCCGCGAGCCCGCTCTTTACCTCTGCGAGATCGCTTCTGACCGCTGCAACATCGGTCCTGGTGGCAACTTCTTCGCGCAAGGCTTGATCCAAACCCTCGGCCAGGGCCCGCGCCTCGCGCTCGCCCATGCCGGCGGCCTGGAGCCGGTCGACATAGGCCAGCTTGTCGAAGGTCAGCGTGGCCACGTCTCAAGCCTAAGGGAGCCACGTCGCGGCTTCAACATACCCTCGGATGTACAGCGCATGCTCCAATAAGTAGCATATTATGTATGAACAACAATCAACTGTCGGTTGAAGCGCGGCGTCACACGTAGCTTGCCGTGACGCTGCCGTAAGGCCCGAAATCGGCGACATAGGTTTCGCCCGCTTTCGGCCGCAGCATGCCGGTGAGCGTGCCGGTGCTGATCATCTGGCCGGCCTTCATCCCAATGCCGGTGCGTGACAGCTCGTTGGCGAGCCAGGTGAGCGGCACCATGGGATGGTCGAGGGCAGCTGCCGCCGTGCCGCGGCGGCGGACCACGCCGTTGCACTGGAGCACGACCTCCTGCCCCGCGATGTCGCGCGTGCGCCAATCCTCGATCGCGGGGCCATGGCAGAGCGTGCCGCTGCCCGCGCCGTCGGCCAGCACGGCGGCGAGCGGCGGGAACTTGTCGTCGTGCACGAAGCGGCACTCGGCGAGCTCGATGCCGGGATGCAACGACGCCACGGCCTCGGTCACCTCTTCGACCGAGTACGGTCTTGCGCGTGGCGGCAGGTCGGCGCCGAGAAGCACCTGGTACTCGACCTCGGGAATCGGGCTGCACTGCCGCGCATGCTCGACCGTCACCGGCGAGGCCTTCACGCCCGGCGCGAAGACGCGGCCGTAGATCGGCGAATCGGTGCGCAGCTCGCGCTGCATCTCGGCCTTCGCAGCGGCGATCTTCCAACCCGCCACTTGCCAGCCGAGCTCCTCCTCGACCAGGCGCGCCACGCGATAAGCCCTATCCTTGTCAGGCGGGACGAGCGCGGCATCGAGCCCGCTCTGCTGACGCCCGTCGCGGCGGAGCGCCGCGAGCAACCGGGCAAGGTCGCGTTGCTGCTTGTGGTCCATCGCCCCGGTCTAGGATCGCACCGCGGGCCTGCGCAATCGATTTGTTCGCGCCTATCGTTGAACCAGGCTCACGCCAATCGAGCCCTCACCACTTGGCCATGAACTGGCGGATCGGCTCGGCGCCGGGATTGGTGAAGCGGCGGTCGAGCACGATCGCCCTGGTGTTGGCGCCCGAGCCGTAATAGAGCGCGTTCCAGTCGTTGTCGGGATCGAGGTAGCTGCCTTCCAGCGAGGCGCCGGCGAACAGGCCCTGCGAGCTTGCGAAGGCGATGATGTCGGCGCCGCCCGCCATGGTCGAAGCGCCCTCGACGGCGATGCCGACCACCGCCAGGGCAACGCCCGCCTCGGCGCCGAACTTGAACTTGTGATCGAGGATCGCCTGCAGGCCTTTCTCGGTCTTGATGATGAACACGACCTCGGAGACCTTGGCGCCAATCTGAAAGCCGACGCTGCCCGAGCCCATGGCGTAGAAGGCAGGCGGGCTCCAGTCCCGCGGCGCGCCGCGCGCCATCAGGGTGCCGCGGCCGCCGGCCAGGCCGAAGATCAGGCCGCCCTGGACCAGCTCAGGCACGATCAGCACGCCGCGCGCGCCCTGCATGTATTTGGCGGCGTCGGGGTAGTCCTTGCCGGTCAGGATCTTGCGCGCGGATTCGAGGCTGGAATCGACCAGCCCCTGGCGCTTGGCGTCGGCGCGCGCCGGATAGGCGGAAATCAGGGGGGCGGCAAACGCGGCCGCGGTGCCCGCAAGCACGGTTCGGCGGTCGAGCTTCATTCTTCATTCTCCTTGGTCCTGTGGCCGACGCCGGGGAAACGCCAAGTGGCCACTACGGCGCCGATACTAGCACATTTCGTGACTAATTTCAGGCACCTACAGCATTTGCCTCAGAAAGGACTCAAGTACGGACCGGGCGGTCCTTCATCAGGAGCGGCAGGCCCGCCGCCATCAGGATCACGCGGTCGGCCCGCTCAGCCATGCGCATGTTGAGGCGGCCCTGGGCGTCGCGGAAGGCGCGGCCCAGCGGGGTCTCAGGGACCAGGCCCAACCCGACCTCGTTGCTGACGAACACGACCGGCGCGCCGTAGCCGTCGAGCGCCATGACCAGTTCGTCGGTCGCCTCGTCGAGGTCGGCCTCGGCGTGCATGAGGTTGGAGAGCCAGAGCGTCAGGCAATCGACCAGCACGGGCTGGCCATGCGCTGCCGCCGTCTGCAACGCGTCGGCGAGCTTCAACGGCTCCTCGATGGTGGTCCAGGCGGCGCCTCGGCGGGCGCGATGGACCATGATGCGGGTCGCCATCTCGACGTCGCCCGCCTCGGCGGTGGCGATGTAGACCGCGGGCCGCGGCGTGGCGCCGAACAGGCTGCCGGTCACAAGCTTCTCGGCGTGCGTGCTCTTGCCCGAGCGTGCGCCGCCCAGCACCAGCGTCATCGGCGGCAGCGGAAAGGTCGAGATGTGTTCCATCAGGTCTTCGGGAGCGCGGGCCGGAGGCCCGCGCTCCATTGAGGAGGCTCAGCTTGCATTCGCCTGGACCAGCCAGCACGCACCCGGCAGGCGCACGCCGTCGGGCCCCTCGTGCGGTGCGAGAACCTGGGCGATGGCCTGCTTGGCCTTTTCGATGGCGGCGGGCTCGGCGCCGGCGAAGGCTCTGGCCAGCGGGCCGAAGCGGCCGGCGCCGGCCAGCACGTCGGCGATGCTGGGTCCCATCCAGATCTGCCGGTCGATCGGCTCGAGACGCAGCCTCTGGAAGCCCGCTTCGCCGAGGATGCGCTCGACGCGCGCGCGATCGCCGAACGAGAACTGGCCGGGATCTTCCGGGCCGGGGCGCGGCTGCGGCGGCAGGAAGGGTTGCGCCGCGCGGGCCGGCACCGTGCCCCAGGGGTTCTCCTGCGGCGTGCGCCAGGCGATGAAGGCGAGACGGCCCGTGGGCTTCAGCGCCCGCCGGATGTTGCGGAAGGCCGCGACCGGATCGGCGAAGAACATGACGCCGAAGCGCGAGTAGACGAGATCGTAGGTCTCGG
Organism: uncultured Alphaproteobacteria bacterium; assembly: GCA_963809025.1. Classification (GTDB taxonomy): domain Bacteria; phylum Pseudomonadota; class Alphaproteobacteria; order Reyranellales; family Reyranellaceae; genus Reyranella. Next base: position 341,681 of record CAWEIE010000030.1, read on the forward strand.
CCTTGAACGGATGCGTGGCGGCGTCACCCACTACGAACGTGGCGTTTTCCAATCGATGCGCCCGCGCGGCCTCGACCAAAGTCTGCGAGATGTCGACGCCCAGCACATGCCCGGCGATACCGACCGCATGGGCCAGTGCCGACGTCGTCCCGCCGGTGCCGCAGCCGATGTCGATGACGTGCTCGCCGTGCCGCGGGGCTGCCGCGGCCAGGCCGATGTCGCCAATGTCGGCGAGCGAGCGCTGGATGCGCTCGTAGGCGGCGAGCCAGCCGTCGCCGCCCGGGCCGTTCCAGTAGGCCGCCTGCTCGGCGGCGAGCTCGGCGGTGGTTTTCATATGAGGGGGCTCTTCATGCCAGCGCCGCGGCCTTGGCCACGCTTGGCCTATGAGCTGGCAGCGCGCGCGGCATGTAGTTCACGAAGGCGACGCGCCAGGCATGGGCCGGATCGGCCTGCTCGAAATGCTCGATCAGGGTGAGCGAGACGTTGTCGATCTCGAAGCGCACCGCGGCCTCGGGATGCAGATCGAAGGCGTGCGCGAGGGCGGCACGGATGGTGCCGCCGTGCGCCGTCGCCACGATGTCGCGGCCGCGATGCTCTTCGGTCAGGCGATCGATGCTGCGCACCGCGCGGTCGCGCAGATCGACGAAGCTCTCGCCGCCCGGCGGGCGGTATTCCGGCGGACCGAGCCAGAACAAATGGTTGTTGGCCTTCTCGGCGATCTCGACATAGGTGAGACCCTGCCAGTCGCCGAAATGCTGCTCGGCGAGGCCGGGGTCGATCAGCAGTTCGCTCATCTCGGCGCCGTGGGTGGCCAGGGTCTCCGCCGTCTTGCGCGCCCGCAACAGGTTCGAGGCGTACCACACCGCGCCCTTGGGCAGCAGTCGGGCCTGGTGCTCGAACAGGGCATGGTTGCTGATGTCGCAATCCTTGTCGGTCTGGCCGTAGCAGCGCGCCTCCGGGTTGGGCACCGGCGCGTGCCGAACCCACCACCAACGCGTGATCTGACCGGTGATCTTGGCGGCTGTCGCCATGTCTTCTCCTTTACGAACTCGCCTGTCATCCCGAACGCAGCGAGGGACCTTTGAGGCAACGGGAAAGGTCCCTCGCTGCGCTCGGGATGACAGCGTGCGTGTCTTACCGGCTGATGAACAGCACCGCCACCACCAGGAAGGCGATCTCGGCGGACTGCTGGACGGCGCCCAGCGTATCGCCGGTGTAGCCGCCGATGCGCCGGGCGATCCAGCGCGACGCGAACCAGGCGGCGGCCATGGCGGCGATGGGCGCCAGGAGGGCGACGAAGAAGCCCTTGCCCAGAAGCAGCAGGAAGGCGAGCACGGCGCCGATGCCGATGGCGAGCCAGACGTCGTTGTCGGTCGGCTTGCCGACCTGCGAGCCGAGCCCGTCGGCATGCACCGGAGAATAGGCGAGCAGCGGATAGGCGACGGTCGCGCGCGACAGCGCGTGGGCGGCGATCAGAACGACGAGGCCGGTGGCGCTGCTGAAGGACGCGAGACACGCGACCTTGACCAGCACCGACAGGGCGAGCGCCAGCATGCCGAAGGTGCCGTTGCGGCTGTCGCGCATGATCTCGAGCCGCCGGTCGGCATCGAGACCGTGCGGGCCGAGCCCATCAGCGGTGTCGGCCAGACCATCTTCATGCAGCGCGCGCGTGAACAGGATCGCCGCGCCGACCGCGACGACGGCCGCCAGCCAGCCCGGGCCGAGGCCGCGCATGATGGCGAACACCAGGCCGGCCGCGAGCCCGACGCCCGCACCGACGAACGGCAGCACGGGCAGCACGTCGGCCAGCTGCCAGCGCGGCGCGCCGACGTCGAGCTTGAGGCCGGTGAAGAACGTGGCCTGTTCCTTGAAGGCTTGCAGCCATTCATCGAAGGAGGAAGGCCGGGCGATCGGCGGCTCGCTGGGACTGGTCATGATTGGGCAAATATAGGATGGTCCGCGCCCGCTATGAACGCCCCCAGTCCTCCTTCTTTCGACGAAATGCGCCGCATCCTGCGCGACCTGCCGGGTCCCGACCAGGAGGCCCAGACCAAGGTCGTCCAGCGCCAGACCGAACTCACCAAGCCGCCGGGCTCGCTCGGCCGGCTGGAAGAGATCGCCGAATGGCTGGCCGCCTGGCAGGGCCGCGCCAGCCCGCGCGTCGAGCGGCCGCGCATCGCGGTGTTTGCCGGCAGCCATGGCGTGGCGGCGCGCGGCGTGTCGGCCTATCCGTCGGAAGTCACTGGTCAGATGGTGAAGAATTTCCTGAGCGGCGGGGCGGCGATCAACCAGCTCGCCGGCAGCATCGATGCCGACCTGCGCATCTACGAGCTCGACCTCGATCATCCGACGGACGACTTCACCAAGGGCCCGGCGATGAGCGAGGCGCGCGCGGCCAATGCCATGGCCTACGGCATGATGGCGGCCGAGCCCGGCATCGACGTGCTGTGCCTGGGCGAGATGGGCATCGCCAACACCACGACGGCGGCGACGCTCTCAGCCGCGCTGTTCGGCGGCAGCGGCGCCGACTGGGCGGGACCCGGCACCGGCGTGCAGGGCAAGGCGTTGGCGCACAAGATCGCCGTCATCGACGAGGCGCTGGCGCACCATCGCGCGCTCATCGATCAACGCGATCCGTTGGCACTGCTGGCAGCCGTCGGCGGCGAGGAGCTCGCGGCCATCGCCGGCGCCGTCTTGGCCGCCCGCATGGGCCGCATCCCGGTGCTTCTGGACGGCTATGCCTGCACGGCGGCGGCCGCGGTGCTGCATGCCATCGACCGCCACGCGCTCGACCATTGCCTGGTGGCGCATCGCTCGGCCGAGCCCGGCCACACGCGGCTCCTGGACGCGATCGGCCAGCGCCCGCTGCTCGACTTCGGCATGCGCCTGGGCGAGGCCTCGGCGGCGGCGCTGGCGGTGCCGCTCCTGAAGGCGGCAGCCGCCTGCCACAACGGCATGGCGACCTTTGCCGAGGCGGGGGTAAGCTCGAAGACCGGTTGAACTCTTCCGGACCGCCGGCTTCCAGCCGGCTCAAGTCGTCATGAGCCGGCTGGAAGCCGGCGGTCCGGAAGACGATTGAGGTTTGAAAAATGCTCAGACGATCGCTTCTCGTGGCCGTGCCGCTCCTCGCTGCCCTGCCCGCCCTCGCCCATCCGCCGCGCCAGCCCGACGCTTCTGAGGCGCAGAGCATCATCGAGGAGATCAAGACTTTCCGCGAGAAGGTCGCCAAGGCAGTCACCGACAAGGACTTCCCGACCTTGCGCGCGATCTATGCCGACACGTTTTCGCACACGCACGGCTCGGGCAAGCTCGACAACAAGGATGCGCGACTCGTTTCGGCAATGGCCGGCGAACCGATGATCGAGAACGCGCCCGCGACCGATCTCAGCTATCGCGTGTTCGCCGGCCCGACCGTGATCGTCACCGGCAAGAGCCCGATCCTGAATGTGAAAGAGCAGAAGACCTACGACTTCCGCTGGGTGTGCGTGTATGTCACCGGCAAGGACGGCTGGCTGCTCGCCGTCAGCCAGGCGACCCGGCTGCCGGCTTAGTTCTCTTCCGGACCGCCGGCTTCCAGCCGGCTCATGTGCGCAACCGCGCAGAACTCCAGAGCCACTGTGCAGGTTTCGAGGTAAGCCCGGCCTCCACCGGATTGTTCTCAACGTACTCAATGGTCCTATTGAGGTGACCTTCGTCTCGGATGAACCTGTCGAAGTAGTCGCGATGCCAGAATACACCGCTTCGGCCCAAGACTTGATTGGCGCTGGTGCCAGTGAAGGATTTCCATGAGTGTACGATGCGATCGAGTGCATGGCGTTCACTCGGTTCAACGACCACATGCACGTGGTTGGGCATGATGCACCAAGCAAGGAGCCGGTATCGATCCTTTTCAAAGTAGAGCAGCGCTCCTTCGACTAGCTGCGCGATTTCCGATCGGCCAAGCCAACAAGCACCCAAGCCGGCGTCGAGCCTTTCATCGGTCTGAGCAAGATTGTCGGGAAGCATTGCCAAAGCTTGAACAACGAAGTGCGGCAAGTAGCCTCTTGAGTACCAACCTTTTGGATCCATCGTCGTCATGAGCCGGCTGGAAGCCGGCGGTCCAGAAGACTAGGCCGTAACCTCGATCACGCCGGGCTTGTCGGCGGCGGTGACGCTGCCGATCACAGCGGCCGCCAGCGTGCCACGCTTCTTGAGGTCGGCGACCAGGCTCGCGAGCTTGTCCTGCGGTACCGCGATCAGGAGGCCGCCCGACGTCTGCGCGTCGGCGAGCAGCAGGCGCTGCGGCTCGGTGAGGCTGTCGGCGAAGCGCGCATTGGGCGCGGCGTATTCGAGGTTGCGTCGCGTGCCACCCGGGCAGAGGCCATCCTTCAGGAAACCCGTAACGCGATCGAACACCGGCACGGCGGCGTAGGAGAGCTTGGCGCCGATCGGCGTGCCGGCCTCCTTCGAGGCCGCGCGCAGCATGTTGCCGAGATGGCCCAACAGGCCGAAGCCCGTGATGTCGGTGGCGGCGGTGGCGCCGGCCGCGTTCATCGCCTCGGCAGCATCGCGGTTGAGCGTCGTCATCGACCGGATCGCTTCGGCGAGCACGCTCTCCGGCGCGGCGTTGCGCTTCACCGCCGTGGTCAGCACGCCGGTGCCGATCGGCTTGGTCAGCACCAGCGCGTCGCCCGGGCGGGCGCCGGCGTTGGAGACGATGCGGCGCGGGTCGATGGTGCCGGTGACGAACAGGCCGAACTTGGGCTCCTCGTCGACGATCGAATGGCCGCCGGAGATGGCGATGCCGGCCTCCTTGCAGATCGCGGCGGCGCCGTCGAGCACCTGGCGCAGCGGCGCGGTGCCCAGCGTATCGACCGGCCAGGCGACGAAGCTGAGCGCGTTCAGGGGCGTGGCGCCCATGGCGTAGATGTCGGAGAGCGCGTTGGTGGCGGCGATGCGGCCGTAGTCGTAGGCGTCGTCGACGATCGGCGGGAAGATGTCGACCGTCTCGACCAGCGCGAGATCGTCGCGCAGCTTGACGATGGCGGCGTCGTCCGAGGTGTCGTGGCCAACCAGCACGCGCGGATCGGACGCGACCGGAAGGCCGGCCAGCGCCTTGTGCAGGTCGGCCTGGCTGATCTTGGCGGCGCAGCCGGCAAAACGGGCGAGTTCGGTGAGACGCGGCACGGTGCTTTCGACGGATGCCGGTTTCGGCGGGGTCGCGACAGTCATGGAATCCTCACGGCTAATTGCCGGCGATGATCGGACGCCAGGCAAAAGCGCACAAGGGCCAGGAAAAGGGGACCGGTCAGCGCTTGATGATGCTGATATGGCCGTCGGCCTCCATGTAGGCTGCCTTGACACCTTTGCAGTCCTCCAGCCCCTGCTCGCGCAGCTGGGCCATCAGCTCCTCGACGGTGACGAATTCCGCGCGCATGTTCCGGCGCAGCATGCGGCCGTCCTCGATCAGCTTGAGCTTGGGGTCGCGGCTCAGGCGTTCGAAGGCACGAAACCTGAACTGCAGCCATTCGACGGCGTAGCTCCAGAACAGCACGGTAGCGACGAGCACGGCGCCTTCGACGACCGACTTGTACTCCGCAGTGATCCCCTTGCCGGCGACCTCGGCAACAAGGACGATCACGAGGATGTCGGACGTGCCGATGCCGCCGACTTGGCGCGGCGGTTGCCGGCCGGTCATTTTCGGCAAATGATAATCACTTGCAATTGGCCGCCAGCCGACCGATATTGGCAGAATGGACCATGCCCTCGCCCCCACTGCGGCCCAGCGCGACGACCGCCTGCGCGCCGTCGAGCTGCTGCTGTCGCGGCAATCCGCAAACCTGCTGCAGGAGCCGGCGCCGGACGGCGCCGAGCTCGACCTGATCCTCGATGCCGGCTTGCGCGCGCCTGACCACGGTCGGCTCCGGCCATGGCGCTTCGTGCTGATCCGCGGCAACCAGCGCCAGGCGTGGGCCGACCGCCTGGCCCAGGCGGCGTTGGCGCGCGATCCCACCAACGGCCAAGCGATGGGCGAGAAGTCCCGCGCCTGGGTGGCCCGCACGCCGCTGATCATCGCCGTCGGCACCGAGGTGAAGGCGGGCAACATTCCGGAGATCGAGCAGCTTCTGTCGGCCGGCGCCGCCGCGATGAACATGCTGAACGCCATCCATCTCCTGGGCTACGGCGGCATGTGGGTGACGGGCGCCAACAGCTACGATCCGCAGGTCAACAAGTGGCTGGGTTTCGAAGCGCCGAGCCGGCTGGTCGGCTTTTTAGGCGTCGGCACGCCGAGGCCGCAGCCGGCGGACGCGCCGAAGATTGCACGTCCCTCACGCGCGCAGCACACCCGCGACTGGACCGGTTGACGCCGCCAGCGCGTCCACCGGTTGCCGCGTCTAGTTTGTCGCCAACTTGATGTCGGCTCTTCGGATGACCTCGCTCCAGCGAGCCACTTCCGACTTGATCATGGCATCGACGATGTCGGGCGAACCTCCGGCTGGACGGATTGCGAGCTCGTCGTAGCGTTTCGCCAGGTCGGGCATGGCCAGGGCCTTCACCACCTCGGCGTTCAGCCTGCGCACGATGTCGCGCGGCGTGGCTTTGGGCGCGGTGAGCGCGAACCAGGTCTCGACCTCGACGTCGGGCACGCCCGCTTCGGCCATCGTCGGCACGTCGGGCAACAGCTCGAGCCGCTTTGGCGAGGTCACGGCGAGAGCACGCAAGGCGCCAGACTTCACGTGGCCGGCCACGACCGCGACGTTGTTGAACGTGAGCGCAATCTGCTGCGCCAGCACGTCGGCGACCGCAGGAGCCTCGCCGCGATAGGGCACGTGCACGAGTTTGATGCCGGCATTGAGCTGCAGCAGCTCGACGACCATGTGCGGCGCGCTGCCGACGCCGCCCGAGCCGTAGTTGAGGGCTGCCGGCCTGGCTCGGGCCAGGTCGAGCAGCTCCTGGAGCGTCCTCGCCTCGAACGAGGGATGAACGACAAGGACGAACGGGTTGAAGCCCAGCATGGCCACGCCCGTCACGTCGCGTTGCGCGTCGAAGCCGACGTTCTTGTAGAGCTGCGGGGCGACCGCATAGGCGGTCTGCGTGGCCGACATCAGCGTCGTTCCATCTGCCGGCGCCTTGGTCAGCAGGTCGGCGGCGATCATGCCGCTGGCGCCGGGCTTGTTCTCGACGAAGACGGCGCCGATCGGACCTCCGTTGAGCTTCTCTGCGATCAGGCGGGCGACCATGTCCTGGCCGCCGCCGGGCGAGGAGCCGACCAGGATGCGGATCTGGCCCGCCTGGGCACGCGCTGAGAGTGGCAGAGCGGCAAGCGCGGCAGCGCCGCCGAGGAAAGCTCGACGCTTGGCAGTGTTCATCCAGCTACTCTCCTCTGAGTCCGGCCTAAGGCCTGGCTCCGGGTAAAAAGTCGTCAAGCGGGACACCAAAGGAATTCAGGGCCCACGATACCAGGTTGTACTGGCCGACGGTGAACACGGCGTCCATGAGCTGCTCGGTCGAATACTTCTTCGACAGCGCGGCCCAGGTCGCGTCGGAGACGATGGAGTTCTCGTGGAGGTCGTCGGCGACCTGCAGCAGGGCGGCCTCGTGCTCGCTCCAGCCCTTGGCCTTTGGGCCTTCCTTCAGGTTCGCGATGTCGGTGTCGGTGAGGCCGCCGCGCCTGGCGATAAGCTCGTGCTGGGCGAACTCGTACTCGGCCTGGTTCAGCCAGCCGATGCGCAGGATCAGGAGCTCGCGATCGCGAAACGGCAGGGTCTGCTTGCTGAGGATATGGCCGGCGAAGGGCGTCCAGCGCTTCACCAGCGCCGGGTGATGGGCCAGCACCTTGAAGATGTTGAAGACCTGGCCGTTCATGGCGTTCTTCTCGACCGTCGTGCGGTCCTCCGCCGTCATGGTCTCGAGATCGCGCATGGGAATGCGCTGCTTGCGCTTGATCACCGGGTGCCCTCCGTGAGTACAGGACCGGCACTCTAGCGCGTCGAGGGGCCGTGGCGACTCCTCGCCTTCCGCATCACGGCTTCAACTCGACTACCATCTCGATCTCGACCGCCATGCCGCCGCTCAAGGTCGCCAGGCCGACGGCAGCGCGCGCGCCGCGACCGCTTTCGCCGAAGACCTCTACCATGAGATCGGAGAAGCCGTCGATCACCTTGGGCTGCTCGATGAAGTCGGACGCCGCGTTGACCATACCCAGCGCCTTGACGATGCGGGCCACGCGATCGAGCGAACCGATGAGCTGGCGAATGCGCGCCAGCATGGCGAGGCCCGCGACGCGCGCCGCTTCGTAGCCTTGCGCGACGTCGAGGTCGGCGCCGAGCTTGCCCAGCACGTAGCTGCCATCGGCGCGCCGCGGCCCGCAGCCTGACAAGAACAGGAGGTTGCCGGTCTGCACGCCGGCCACGTAGTTGCCGGCCGCCCCGGGCGGCGGCGGCAGGTCGAGGCCAAGTTCCTTCACCCGTTGCTCGGCGGTAGTCATCGCGGTCTCTCCTTGGTCGCCAAAAGATCGCCGACGACGGCCGCGAGCACGATCGCGCCACCGACGCAGGTCATGACAGCCGGCACCTCGCCCAGGATGAGCCACACAATGGCCGGCGCGAGCGGCGTCTCGAGCGCGCCGATCAAGGCCGAGCGGGTGGCCGAGACCGAGCGCAAGCCGAGGGTGAGCAGGAGCTGTCCCAAGCCGAACTGCGTCGTGCCGAACAGGGCCAGCCAGCCGAAGTCGACTGCCGTCACCGCGGCGGGCGACGCCCACGGCCACACGACGAAGGCGCACAGGAAGGCCGACAGCGCGGCCGCGGGCAGCATGCAGACATCGCGGTGATGACGCATCACCACCATCATGGCCGAGATCAGGACCGTCATGGCGAGAGCGAGCAGATTGCCAAGCAGGCCCGACCGGTTCCCAGCGTGGGCACGACCATGACGATGACGCCCAGCAGCGCCACTCCGCTTGCTAGCAAGGTGCTGCGCCGCTCGCGCACGCCGGTCCACGCCCAAGCCATGGCCGCCGTCATGAACGGCGCCGTGGCGTTGATCACCAGGACGTCGGCCACCGACGTCTCGCGCAGGGCGTTGATGAAGCAGATGGTGGCCGCGGTCGAGCAGCCGGCCGCGACCAGCCCGGGCCGGCCGATGCGACGCAAAGCGGCCAAGGCCAGCGGCCCGTCGCGCCACACGACATAGCCTGCAATCAGCAGGCCGCCGAACAGGCCGCGCCAGAACAGCATGGTCCAGACATCGGTCTCGACCAGACGGGTGAACAGGCCGGCGGTGCTGAAGGCGAACGCCGACACCAACACCAGCACGGTGCCCTGCCAGCGGCCGGCCGGCGGCGCGCGCCGATACACGAAAGAGTCCGCCGGAATGCTCATGGCCAGGAGACTAGCGGAGGGCTCCTGACAGCGTTATGTCAGGAACATGCGCCGCGCCGACCGCCTGTTCGATGTCATACAAGTCCTCCGCACCGCCAGGAAGCCGGTGACGGCGGCGGCCATTGCCGAGGAACTCGAGGTCACGGTGCGCACGATCTACCGCGACGTGGCTACCCTGCAGGCGCGCCGCGTGCCGATCGAGGGCGCGCCCGGCCTGGGCTACGTGCTGCGCAAGGGCTTCGACCTGCCGCCGCTGATGTTCACCATCGACGAGATCGAGGCGATCGCCGTGGGCGCACGCATGGTGCAGCGCGTGCGCGACTCCGAACTGCAACACGCCGCGGCGCGGGTGCTCGACAAGGTGACGGTCGTCCTGCCGGAAAGCCTGCGCGGCCATGTCGCCGACGCGCCGGTCTATGTCTCGCGCGGCGACGCGGTCCAGCCCACGGTCGACATGGCCCAGGTGCGCGCCGCCATCCGCGACCGGCGCAAACTGCGCATCGCCTACGCCGACGAGAAGGGCCATCGCACACGGCGCACGATCTGGCCGCTCGCCATGGCCTACTACGTGGATGTCAGCGTGGTCGGCGCCTGGTGCGAACTGCGCCGCGATCTGCGCAACTTCCGCGTCGAGCGCATCGCCAGCTCACGCATGCTGGCGGCGCGCTTCCAGGATCACAACGGCAAGCTGCTCGCCGAGTGGCTGGCCCTGCCCAAAGAACGGCCTGCGTCAAAGGTGTGAGCGGCGCGGGTGTGAGGATCGAGCCGCGCCGCCGCCAACCGGGCAAGGCCGGGCTTGGCGAACTCCGCGCCGTCGAGCTCGAGGAACGGCGCGGCGATGGCATGGAAGCGGAAGGCATCGCCCTTTTTCAGGACGACACCGGCAAGCTTGCCCCAGACTTCGACGACAAACGGTTCGTGCTGGACAGTGTCTTGGATCATGGGGGCTGACCTCCCTGGTCCTGATCGATGCGCATGCTCGACATGGTCACGATCCGACGAAAGGGCAATGGTGGAGGTTGCCGAATCCGTCCGGGACCGAAGCAAATATCGCGGGTGCGGCATCAATGTGGCGACCGGAATTTCCTCGGCTCTGGTATCTCTCATCAACATGACGGATGAATGAAGGCATGTCCCTTCGACTGACACGGGCAAGGTTTTTGCGCGCGGCGGCCGCTAGTGGCGCGAGCGCTTTGCCGCTGTCAGCGCAGGCACGCGGCGAGGAGCTGTTCGACGTCACCGACAGCGAGACCGCGACCATCGACGGCCGCGACTGGGACACGCCGATCATGGGCGGCCGCACCGTCGATGCCGTGCACCGCTCGGTGCTGCTGCGCTTTCCCGACGCCGCCGACACCATCGCCATCCTGCTGCGCAAGGGAAAGATCCTGCTCAAGGCGGAGCTGTCGTTGCAGTACGACGGCTATGAGATCCTGCCGGCCGGCTACACCTGCCGTGAAGGGCTGGGGCAGAAGCTGTGGACCGAGAATCCGCCGACCTGGCACGTCCACGCCTGGCCGCTGCGCCAGCCCTGGATCGCCGACAAGGCGACCGGCCCGACCTTCAATGCCAGCGTCAACGGCCGGCGCTACTGGGCGCGCTATGGCGCCACCGACCTCGACCGCGATCGGTGGGCAGACCTGATGGAGCCGCAGGAGCTGTCAGCGTCGGCACGCGAGGCGCGCTTCGACATCACCCGCCTGCTGGCAAGCGACGTTCTGGCCAAGGAGGCCGGCGCGCGATTGCTGATGCTCGAGCAGTGCGGCTTCGTGGTCGCCAAGGTCGAAACCTACGATTCGCGCTATCGCCAGGGCGACGCCTATGAATGGGCGATGCCGACCGGCGGCCATGGACTGCGCTTCACCAACCCGCGCCTGCTGCTGACTTGCCGGCCGATCACGGGCGGTGGCACCGTCGCCGTCACCATGCCGGCGCGGCTCGACCGCAAGGCGTTGCTCACCGCCGACGGCTCGCGGCCGACCGCGGTGATGTTCACGCCCCAAGAGATCGTCGAGCGCGCGACGCGCGCCCTGGCACCCGACCTGCAGGGGCGGCCCGACTCGCGGCTCGCCTGGCAGCTCGCACGCATCGGCGAACTGCACAAGGTCGGCGGCGATCGGGTCAGCAACTGGTCCAGCGTCGCGGGCGACGACGGCTACAAGGCCTACCAGGGACGGCTGCGCGAGGTGCTGGCGATGCCGCCGCGCTACTGGCTCGGCTGGGGGATCGCCGACGAGTTGCTGACCTGGTACGTCTTCCGCGACCTGCTGCCCGCGCCGGTGCAGGATCACGTGAAGAATTACTGGCGGGCCTGGCTGCAGCCCGACCTCGAGACCAGCGCCTTCGTGCATCCGCAGAGCCGCGACGCCATCGACTACTGGCGGCGCAATCACGACTGGCGCGGCCGCGCCTCATTCTTCCGCGACGGCTACAACTTCGCGGTCAGCACCCAGAACTTCAACCACACCGCCGCCATGGGTGCGCTGCTGGGCGGCGCCATGATCGACGGCGCCTACCCCATGGGCGACGGCCGCCATGGGCTGGAGACCCTGCCGCTGCGCTTCTGGGCGTTCCTGGACGGCACCTCGCAGGAGATGCTCGACCACTACTATCTCTCGATCACGCTCAGCGCGCAGAAGATGTTCGCCGACTACGCGCCGCTGCCGATCGACCGGCTGATGGGCCGCATCCTGGTCGACCGCACCATGGAGATGCTTATAAGCGTCCATCATCCCAAGCTGCGCCGCTTCGTCTCCTCGTCGGGCCGCGCGCGCATCAGCGGCGTGCTGGTCGAGCAGGACGGCATCTATGGCGCGGTCCACGCATCGTCCAAAAAAGGCACGGCGAACTACATCGACAAGCCGGCGGACACGAAGGCCGAAGGCATGCCGGCGTGGGGCTACGACTTCCCGCCCGGCCGCGCGGCGATCCAGAGCCTGCACTCGCCGTGGGCGCCGGACTGGGTGGCAGGCCTGATCGACGACAAGCCGGTGCCGTTCGAGGAGACCTCGGCCGAGACCATGCGCGGCAACTTCAAGCCGCCCCTGTGGCGGCGCGCCTGGCTCGGCGCCTGGCACGGGCTCGCCAGCACCGACATCCGCGGCCGCACCGTCGACGTCCTGGGCCACTGGGTGCGCGAGGCCAAGGTGGCGACGCGCCTGGAAGATCTCGGCACGCTCACGGTGCGTTACGCGGCCAACGGGCCGGACCTCACGACGACGCGTGAGGGCATCGCCAATGCGGCCGGCCTCACCCTCACCTTCCAGAGCCGCAACCGCGCCATCATCTTCGCCAAGCCGCACACCAACCGCGACAAGCTTTTGGCAACGCTGGGCGAGGAAGGCGTGACCCGGCTCGCGACCGTCGTCGGCCTGTGGAACTTCTCGCAGCCCAGGACCTGGACGCTGTATGCCGACGGAAAGAAGATCGAGTCCTTCCCGCATCGCCTGAAGGCCGGCCAGCGCATCCTCGTCCATGACGGCGTGAGCTATCTCGCGATCCTGCCGCTGCCGGCGTCCGATCTCGGCCGCGACGTCGAGATCGAGATCGCGGCGGGCGTTCCTGGCAAGGCCGAACCGACCGGCGCCATGGTGGCGCCGGCCCTCACCATCTCAATGTTCAACCTCAGGCGCGAGCAGCCGATCGCCCCAAAAAGCCTCGACCTCCGGGCCGTCACCACGCGCACTCACGGCGGGCTGGTGCTGGAGATGGGCGACGCCCAGCAGCACGACAGCTTCGAGGCCTTCGCCCGCCACATCGATGCGGCCACGCTCAAGGCGGAGTGGAGCGAGGGCAAGCGCCAGCTCGACGTCGCCTATCGCAGCGGCGACGATCTCCTGGAAGCAGGCTTCACCACGGATTTCAGCCAGTCCAACATCGATCATTTCCCGATCGATCCGGGCGCCCAGGAGCGCGCCATCCCCTACCGGCGGCTGAACGGCGCCTGGCCCTACCTGCCGGCCGGGCTGGAGCGCGACACGAGCTGGGCGCAGCAAGGCACGTCCGGACGGCTCGAGAAGGCGGGCGCCGTGCTGCTCACCGAGCCCGGCCGCAAGGCCTACCTGATCGCCGATCCCCTCATCGGACCTAGGCGCGGCGCGGTGGTCGGCTACAACCCGCTGCCCGACCTGCAGGCCTTTGCCCTCAGCACGCGCGACGGCGTCGGCCTGAAGGCCGATGGAAAGGTGGGACTGCTGCGTGTCGAATACCGGCCGTGGGAGAAGGCCTGCGACATCAGCCATGCCCTGAAACCGGGACAGGACGGCGACGCCGCCAAGTCCTTCACAATCTCGGGACTTGCCGAGCCGCCGCGCGTGACCCTGAATGGGCATCCCGCCGATGTCCGGGTCGCCGGACCGGCCTTCCAGATCTCCCTGGCATGACATGACCTTGACGCGCTCCGCCCTGCTGGGACTTGCCGGCGCCACCGTGCTGGCGGCGGGAGGGACGCGCGCGCAGACAGGAACCCGCATGCACCAGCGCAAGATCCCCTCCTCCGGCGAGATGCTGCCCATCGTCGGCTGCGGCACCTGGCGGACCTTCGATGTCGGCCGCCGTCCCGAGGAGCGCGCGCCGCTTGCCGAAGTGCTGAGCGTGCTGTTCGAGGCCGGCGGCTCGGTGATCGACACCTCGCCGATGTACGGCGCGGCCGAGGCCGTCGTTGGCGACCTGCTGGCCGCCGCGGGCACGCGCAACAAGGCCTTCATCGCCACCAAGGTGTGGACGTCGGGCCGCGACAGCGGCATCGAGCAGATGACGCGGTCGCTGGCGCTGCTCAAGACCGACCATGTCGAGCTGATGCAGATCCACAACCTGCTCGACTGGCGCGCCCATCTGCCGACCTTGCGCGCCTGGAAGGCCGACAAGCGCATCCGCTACCTCGGCATCACGCACTACACGCAGAGCGCCCACGACGAGCTCGAATCGGTGATGCGCGCCGAGAAGTGGGACTTCGTGCAGCTGAACTACGCGCTCGACGACCGCGCCGTCGAACGCCGCCTGCTGCCGCTGGCCGCCGAGCGTGGTATCGCCGTGCTCGTCAACCAGCCGTTCGGCGGCGGCGGACTCTTGCGCAAGCTTCTGTCACGCAAGCTGCCGGACTGGGCCGGCGAGATCGGCTGCACGAGCTGGGCCCAGGTGCTGCTGAAGTTCGTGCTGGCCAACCCGGCAGTGACCTGCGTCATCCCCGGCACCAGCAGGCCCGAGCATATGCGGGACAACGTGCAGGCGGGCCTGGGCGTCTATCCCGACGCCGCGATGCTGAAGAAGATGGTGGCCGACGTCGGGGTTTAGTGAGGTCGCACGACAGTCGCCAAGACAAAGCTGTCATCCCGAGCGCAGCGAGGGACCTTTCGCGACAGCCGGATCAGCTAAGTAAGCCCATGTCGGATTTGACGCTTCAACCAGCGCATCCTTTTTAGAGCACCGCCAGCCTTTGATCTCCTTCTCGCGAGCGATCGCTTCGTCAACGAACTGAAACTCCTCGACATGAACGAGCGTGTTGAGATGATACTTTCGAAGGCACCACCCCGTCCATCGCAGTGATCCGCGACGCGCTTCTCAAGATCGTTCGTCACGCCGACATACATCACGGTCCGCTTTACGTTTGTGAGAATATAGGCGTAGTAGGCATGCATTGGGTCGAAAGGTCCCTCGCTTCGCTCGGGATGACAGAGTGCGTGGATCGACGCCCTCTTAAAACTCCAGCGTCATCTGCGGCTCGGTGATGGGCTCGCCGCGCGGTGCCAGATTGTGCAGCGAGACGCCGAGCAGGCGCACGCGCTTCTCGAGGGGGAAGATCGAGCGCACCAGCTCGACGCTGGTGCGCTCCAGCACTTCGCGGCTCGTCACCGGCTCGTTCAAGGTGCGGCTGCGGGTCACGATCTGGAAGTCGGCGTATTTGATCTTCACCGTCACGGTGCGGCCGAGCACGCCGGTGCGCTCGCAGTAGGACCAGACGTCATCGAGCACCGAGGCCACACCCTGCTCGACCTCGGCCTGTCGGCCGAGATCTTCCATGAACGTCGTTTCCGAGCCGACCGACTTGCGCGGCCGGTTGGGCACCACCCGGCGCTCGTCCTGGCCGCGGGCGATGGCGTGGTACCAGGTGCCGGCCTTGCCGAAATACTCTTCCAGGAATTCCATCGACTGGTTCCTGAGATCGGCACCGGTATGGATGCCCAGCCGATTCATCTTCTCCGCTGTCTTGGGCCCGATGCCGTGGAACTTGGCGACCGGCAGCTCCTCGACGAAGGCCGCCCCTTTCTCCGGTGGGATCACGGTCTGGCCGTTGGGCTTGCGATGGTCCGACGCGAGCTTGGCCAAGAACTTGTTGTAGGAAATGCCGGCCGAGGCGGTGAGGCCGGTTTGCTCCAGGATGCGGGCGCGGATCTCGCGGGCGATGTCGCTCGCCAGCGGCATGCTCTTGAGGTTGGTGGTAACGTCGAGGTAGGCCTCGTCGAGCGACAGCGGTTCGACGAGCGGCGTGTATTCCAGGAAGATCTCGCGAATCTGGCGCGACACGTCCTTGTAGACGTCGAAGCGCGGCTTCACGAACAGCAGGTCAGGACAGAGCCGTTTGGCGGTGGCCGACGGCATGGCCGAGCGCACGCCGAACTTGCGCGCCTCGTAGGACGCCGCCATGACGACGCCGCGCTGACGGCCGCCGACGGCCACGGGCTTGCCGCGCAGCTCGGGATCGTCGCGCTGCTCCACGGACGCGTAGAAGGCGTCCATGTCGATATGGATGATCTTGCGGATCTCCGGTTCGGCCATCATCTCACCCTAGTCCTCCCGCGGCCTTCAGGCCGGAGGCGCGATCAGCGTGAGCCTTGGAAAATAGCTGTGGTAGCGGCCGATGTCGCGCGTGAGCAGAGGCCAGCCCTCGACCGCTGCATGCGCGCCGATGAAAAAGTCGGGCAGCACACCAGTTCGCGTGCCGCCGGCAGTGCGGTATTGCCGAAACGCCTTTCCAGCCAGGAACAATGCCGAGCGTGGCGTCGGAACCATTTCGATCATTGTCTCGGCAAGCATCGCATCGAGATCCTCCATCCGATCGTAACGGATCGAGGTCTCGGCATAGACGATATCATTGATGAAGACCGGGCCTGCCAAGGCCGCTTGTTCGAGATGGGCCAACGACCATTCGGACCAATCTGGGTCATCGGTGACGAGGTCCAGCAACACGTTGCTGTCGACCAAGGTCACGTCAGCGCTCGCCGCGCGTCATGGCCATGATCTCATCGGTACTCAAACCCTTTCCGGCGTGGCCACGCATCCGGGCGAAGCGATTGGCACGGGTCCTCTTGTCGACCCTCACCAAAACGATTCGACCATCTTCACTGCGTTGGAAATCGACCCGGCTTCCTGCCTTGATTCCCAAGAGGTCACGAACCCGCTTGGGAATGGTGATCTGACCTTTGCTGGTAACCGTCGCACTCATGATAGTCCTCGGAGTAAGGCGATATTTCTGCTTCGCATTACCTACCATGTGGCGAGGCTTTTTTCGAGCCCCCTACCAGAACCTCCACCACGGCTTGTCGGGCGCCAGGCTCTGCGGCGTCGGCATCGGCGGTTGCGGCGCCTGGTTGAGGCCGCCGATCGGGTAGGGCGCCGGCAGGTCGGTGTCGCGCCAGCCGCCGCCCAGCGCCAGCACCAGGTTGGCGCTGGCCGTCAGGCGATTGAGGCGGATCGACAGCAGGGTCTGCTCGGCCGACAGCGCCGCGGTCTGGGTCTGCACCACCGTCGTGTAGGGCACGGTGCCCAGCCGATACTGGTTGAGCGACAGCCGCTCGGCGTCGCGGGCGGCGGCGACGGCGGCGCGTTGCACCCGTTCCTGCTGCTCGAGCACGCGCTGCTGCACCAATGCGTCCTCGACCTGCTGGAAGGCCAACAGGATGGTCTGGCGATAGAGCGCGACCTGGGAATCGTAGCGCGCCCGGGCGCCCTCGACCTGCGCCTTGAGCGCGCCGCCGTCGATCAGCGTCGCCGCCAGCGCCGGGCCGACCGACCACACCGCGTTGGAGAGGGTAAGCAGCGCGTTCAGGCCGCCGCCGACCAGGGTGACAGTGCTGGCGAGCGAGATGCTGGGATAGTAGGCGGCGACGGCCACGCCGATCTGGGCGTTGGCCGCCGCCATCTGGCGCTCGGCCGAGGCGATGTCGGGCCGCCGCTCGAGCAAGGTCGAGGGGATGCCGGGCTCGACGGTCGGCACCGCCGGCGGCACCGGCCCGGGCTCGACGCTGAGCTCGGACGGCGCCTTGCCGGCCAGCACGGCCACGGCATGCTCGAAGGTGGCGCGGGTGATGTTCTCGGCGACCAGCTGGGCGCGCGTCTGTTCGAGCTGGGTCTGCGCCTGGGCGAGGTCGACGCGGCTCACGATGCCGGCATCGAGCTGGTTCTGCACGATCTCGACCGAGCGCGTATAGGCCGCCACCGACGCCTGGTAGACCCGCATGCGCTGCTCGGAGATGCGCATGGAGAAGTAGTTGATCGCCATGTTGGCCTGCGCCGACAGCCGCGCATTGGCGAGGTCGGCGGCCGAGGCCTGGGCCGCCGCCGAATCGCTCTCGATCTGGCGGCGGATGCGGCCCCACAGGTCGATCTCCCAGTTGAGACTGGGGCCGACGTTGAACTGGCCGACACTGCCCTGGCTGGCGTTGACGACCGTGCCCTGGATAGCGCGGCTCGAACCTGAGCCGCTGCCGCTCTGGGTATAGCCCCCGCCGCCGGTCACCGTGGGATAGAGGCCCGAGGCATCCTGGCGAACCAGCGCGCGCGCCTGGCGATAGGCGGCTTCGGCCTGCATCAGCGTCTGGTTGGAGATGTCGATCTGCGCCGCCAGCCGGTCGAGCGTCGCATCGTCGTACATCGACCACCACGGGCCGCGATCGATGGCATCGCGCGGCATGGCCGGCTGGAAGCTGGCGGCCACGCCGACCACCGGCCCCGTCGTTTCCTTGAAGGCGAGCGACGGCGGGTCGGCGGGCGGCGGCCGCTTGTAGTCGGGACCGACCATGCAGCCGCCCGCCGCCAGAACCGCGGTGAACGCCAGGACGTAACGCGATGACATCATGCTGGTGCCGGACCCGGCGTTCCCATAGCACGGGCGACGCGGCTCGGGCGATCACGGTCGCGCCGGCGGAAGCGGTCGAGATAGAGATAGATCACGGGCGTCGTATAGAGCGTGAGGATCTGGCTGACGAACAGGCCGCCGATGATCGAGATGCCGAGCGGCTGGCGCAACTCCGCGCCGTCGCCGAAGCCGATCGCCAGCGGCAGCGCGCCCAGGATCGCGGCCATGGTGGTCATCAGGATGGGCCGGAAGCGCAGGACGGCGGCCTGATGGATCGCCTCGGCGGGATCGAGTCCATCGTTGCGTTCGCGCTCCAGCGCCACGTCGATCATCATGATGGCGTTCTTCTTGACGATGCCGATCAGGAGCAGCACGCCGATCATGGCGATGATGCTGAATTCCACGTTGGTGAGCTTGAGCGCCAGCAGGGCGCCGATACCGGCCGACGGCAAAGTCGACAGGATCGTGATGGGATGGATGTAGCTCTCGTAGAGGATGCCGAGCACGATGTAGACGGCCGCCAGCGCCGTCAGCACCAGCAGGAGCTGGCTGCTCAAATTCTGCTGGAAGGCGCGCGCCGTGCCCTGGAACGAGCCGTGGATGGTGGCCGGCATGCCGATCTCGTGCATGGTGGCGTTCACGTAGGTGACGGCGTCGGAGAGCGTCTTGCCCGGCACCAGATTGAAGGAGACCGTGCTGGCGACGAACAGGCCCTGGTGATTGATGGCCAGCGGCGTCGTGCCGAACTCGTACCTGGTGAGCTGCGAGAGGGGAATCATCGTCTCGGGCGTGGTGCTGACCGCCGCCCCCGTCGACGCCGAGCCGCGGCCCGAGACGGCGATGGCGTTTGTGCGCTGGTTGCGCACCGCCTGCGCCGGATCGACGGCGCCTGCCGCAAGAGGCGTGGTCGAGACGACGGCGCCGGTCGCCTGGGCGCCGCTGATGGCGCCGCCGGTCGTCGAGACATAGATATCCTTCAGCCGCTCGGGGTTCTCCCAGTACTCGGGCGAGACCTCCATGACGACGTGATACTGGTTCAGCGCATTGTAGATGGTCGAGACCTGGCGCTGGCCAAAGGCGTCGTACAGCGTCGAGGAGATCGCGCGCGTCGACACGCCGAGCCGCGCCGCCGCGTCGCGGTCGATCGTGAGGTTGACCTGCAGGCCACGCTGCTGCTGGTCGGAATCGACGTCGGTGACGACCGACGAGTCCTGGCGCAAGGCCTCCACCAGCTTGGGCGCCCAGGTGTAGAGGTCGGGCAGCGAATCGGCCTGCAGGGTGAACTGGTACTGCGCATTGCTCTGGCGGCCGCCGACCCGGATGTCCTGCACCGCCGCCAGGAACAGGTTGGCGCCCGGCACCTGGGCGAGCTTGGGGCGCAGGCGGGCGATCACCTGGTCGGCCGAAATCTTGCGCTCGCTGAGCGGCTTCAGCGTCGCGAACACGAAGCCCGAGTTGGTCGAGAAGCCGCCGGTGAAACCCGCCACGCTTTCGATCGCCGGATCCTGGCGCACGATCTCCATGAACTGCCTGAACTTCCGGCGCATGGCCTGGAAAGAGATGCTCTGGTCGGCGCGAATGCCGCCGACGATGCGGCCGGTGTCCTGCTGCGGGAAGAAGCCCTTGGGAATGGTGACATAGAGATGGATGTTCAGGATCACCGTCGCCAGGAACACCAGCATGGTCGACAGCGGATGGCGCAGCACGAAGCGCAGGCTCGCGCCATACCAGCGCTGCAGGGCGGCGAAGCCGCGCTCGCTCCAGCGGAAGAAACGGCCCGGCGGCCGCGTATTGTCATGCGGCCGCAGCACGTAGGCGCACATCATCGGCGTGGTGGTGAGCGACACCACCATCGAGATCAGGATGGCGATCGAGAGCGTGACGGCGAACTCGCGGAACAGCCGGCCGACGATGCCCTGCATCAGCAGGATGGGAATGAATACTGCGATCAGCGACACGCTCATCGACACGACGGTGAAGCCGACCTCGCGCGCGCCCTGCAGGGCGGCATCGATACGGCTCATGCCGGCCTCGATGTGGCGCGACACGTTCTCCAGCACGATGATGGCATCGTCGACCACGAAACCCGCGGCGATCGCCATGGCCATCAGCGACAGGTTGTTGATGCTGTAGCCCAGGAGATACATGCCGCCGAAGGTGGCGATCAGCGACACCGGCACGGCGACAGCGGCGACGAAGCCGGCGCGGGCCGAGCGCAGGAAGGCGAAGGTCACCAGCACCACCAGGATGATGCTGATCAGCAGCGCCTGCTCGACCTCCTTCAGCGAGGCGCGGATGGTGACGGTGCGGTCGCTGACGACCTGCAGGTCGACGTCGTTGGGCAGCGCCGCCTGCAGCTCGGGCAGCAGCCCCCTCACCTCGTCGACGGTCTCGATGACGTTGGCGTTGGGCTGCAGGTAGATGATCACCAGCACCGAGCGCTTGCCGTTGGCCTGGCCCTCGTTGCGGATGTTCTCGGTGGCGTCGATGACCTCGGCGACGTCGGACAGCCTGACCGGCGCACCGTTGCGCCAGGCGATGATCAGCGGCCGGTATTCGTCCGCTGTGCGCGCCTGGTCGTTGGAATAGATCTGGAAGCGCCGTTCGCCGTCCTCGAGCGCACCCTTGGGCGAATTGGCATTGGCCGCGGCAAGGGCGGCGCGCACGCTCTCCAGGCCGATCTGGTACTTGCTGAGCGCCGTCGGATTGATCTCGACGCGCACCGCGGGCAACGAGCTGCCGCCCAGCACGACCTGGCCGACGCCGGTCACCTGGCTCAGCTTCTGCTGCAGGATGTTGGACGCCGCCTCGAACAGGCGGCCCTGGCCGACGATGTCCGAGGTGACCGCCAGCACCACGGCCGGCGCATCGGCCGGGTTGATCTTGCGGTACTGCGGGTTGGTCGGCAGGTCGCTTGGCATCTCCATGCGGGCGGCGTTGATGGCCGCCTGCACGTCGCGCGCCGCCCCGTCGATGCTTCGGGACAGGTCGAACTGCAGGGTGATGCGCGCATTGCCGACCGTGCTCATCGAGGTGATCTCGGTGACACCGGCGATGGCGCCGAGTGCCCGCTCGAGCGGCGTGGTCAGGCTGGTGGCCACGGTCTCGGGCGATGCGCCGGGCAGGCTGGCCGAGACCTGGATGGTCGGGAAATCGACCCTGGGCAGCGGCGATACCGGCAGCTTCAGGAAGGCGACCAGTCCCGCCAGCGCGATGCCGATGGTCAGCAGCGTCGTGGCGACCGGCCGGGCGATGAAGGGCGCCGACAGGTTCACGTCAGCGGCCTCTCGCCGGCCGTCGGGTCCGTACCCGCGCGCACCAGCGGATTGGCCGGCGTGTCGAGCGGCGCGCCGCGCAGGCGGCGGCCCAGGCGATCGAAGGCGAGGTAGATCACCGGCGTGGTGAAGAGCGTCAGCACCTGGCTGACGATCAGGCCGCCGACGATGGTGACGCCGAGCGGCGAGCGCAGCTCGGAGCCGGTGCCGCTGCCCAGCATCAGCGGCAGCGCGCCGACCAGGGCCGCCACGGTGGTCATGAGGATCGGCCGGAAGCGCAGCAGGCAGGCCTGGTGGATGGCCTCCTGGGGCGTCTTGCCTTCGTTGCGCTCCGCGTCCAGCGCGAAGTCGATCATCATGATGGCGTTCTTCTTGACGATGCCGATCAGCAGCACGATGCCGATGATGGCGACGACGCTGAGATCGGCGCCCCACATCATCAGCGCCAAGAGCGCGCCGATGCCGGCCGACGGCAGGGTCGACAGGATCGTGATGGGATGGATGTAGCTCTCATAGAGCACGCCCAGCACGATGTAGACCGTGACGATGGCGGCCAGGATCAGCAGCAGCTGGCTGTCGAGCGACTTCTGGAAGGCGAGCGCCGCACCCTGGAAGTGCGTGGTCATCGACAGGGGCATGCCGATCTCGCGCTTCACGGCCTGGATGGCGTCGACCGCCTGGCCCAGCGCATAGCCCGGCGCCAGGTTGAAGGAGATGGTGGTGGCCGGGAACTGGCCGAGCCGATCCTGGCGCAACGGCGAGGTGCGCTCCTCGAAGGTGGCGATGGACGACAGCGGCACCTGCTTGCCGCCGGCGCCGGGCAGATAGAGGTTGGCGAGCGAATCGATGGAGCGGCCCATCGCCGGCTCGACCTCGTAGATCACGCGGTACTGGTTGGACTGGCCATAGACCGTCGAGACGATGCGCTGGCCGAAGGCATCGTACAGCACGTTGTTGACCGAGGCGGCGGTAATACCGAAGCGCGCGGCGGCATCGCGATCGAGCTTGATGAACATCGCCAGGCCCTTGGCCTGCATGTCGGTGGCGACGTCGACGATCTCGGGCAGGCGCTGCAGGCTGTCCATCAGGCGCGGCACCCAGGTGTCGAAATCCTCGAGCTTGGGGCTCTGCAGGACGAACTGGTACTGCGTGCGGCTCACCGTCGAATCGATGGTGAGGTCCTGCGCCGGCTGCATGTAGAGCGAGATCCCCGGCACCGACGCCGTGTCGCGCTGGATGCGACGGATGATCTGGCTGGCCGTCAGGCTGCGCTGGCTGCGCGGCTTGAGGTTGATCAGCATGCGGCCCGAATTGAGGGTCGCGTTGGTGCCGTCGACGCCGATGAAGGAGCTGAGACTCTCGACGTCGGGATCCTCGAGGATGGCCGCCACCAGCGCGTCCTGGCGCTTGGCCATGGCCTCGAAGGAGATCGACTGCGGCGCCTCGGTCACGGCCTGGATCAGGCCGGTGTCCTGCACCGGAAAGAAGCCTTTCGGGATCACGACATAGAGCACGACCGTCAGCACGACGGTGCCGACGGCGATCAGCAAGGTCAGCGGCTGGTGGCGGAACACCACGACCAGGCAGCGGTCGTAGACGCCGATCAGGCGGCCGAACCAACCGGCGCCCATGACCTCGGCATGACGGGCCTCCGCTTCGGGGCGCGAATGCGCCGCCGTCGGCGCAGCGTGCGTTGCCCTCTGGCGCAGGAGCAGGGCGCACATCATCGGCACCAGGGTCAGCGACACGACGGCCGAGATCAGGATGGTGACCGAGAGGGTGACGGCGAACTCGCTGAACAGGCGGCCCACCACGTCGCTCATGAACAGGAGCGGGATCAGCACGGCGATCAGCGACACGGTGAGCGACACCACGGTGAAGGCGATCTGCCGGCTGCCGCGCAGCGAGGCGTCCTTGGGATCGTCGCCGCGCTCGATGTAGCGGGCGATGTTCTCGATCATGACGATGGCGTCGTCGACCACGAAGCCGGTGGCGATGGTGAGCGCCATGATCGACAGATTGTTGAGGCTGAAGCCCGCGAGATACATCACCGCGAGCGTGCCGACGAGCGACAGCGGCACCGAGAGGCTGGGGATCAGCGTGGCCCGCCAGTCGCCCAGGAACAGGAAGATCACGGCCACGACCAGGATCACGGCGAAGGCGAGCTCGATCTGCACGTCGCGCACCGAGGCGCGGATGGTGGTCGTGCGGTCGGTCAGCACGACGACGTCGAGCGAGGCCGGCAGCGTCTCGCGCAGTTGCGGCAGCAGTTTCTTGATGCTGTCGACCACCTCGATGACGTTAGCGCCGGGCTGGCGACGGACATTGATGATCACCGCCTGGGTAGTGTTCATCCAGGCGGCGAGGCGGTTGTTCTCCTGCGCCTCCTCGACCGTGGCGACGTCGCTCAGCCGCACCGGCGCGCCATTGCGGTAGGCGACGACGACGTCGCGGAACAGCTTGGGATCGGTGATCTGGTCGTTGGCGTTGATGGTGTAGGCGCGCGCCGGGCCATCGAAGTTGCCCTTGGGCGTGTTGACGTTGGCGTTGGCAATCGTCGTGCGCAGGTCGTCGATGTTGAGGCCGTAGGCCGCCAGCGCCGTCGGGTTGGCGCGGATGCGCACGCCGGGCTTCTGGCCGCCGTCGAGGCTGACCAGGCCGACGCCGGGAAGCTGCGAGATCTTCTGGGCGAGCCGCGTGTCGACAAAGTCGTAGACCTTGGTCAGCGGCTCGGTCTTGGAGGTGACGGCGAGCGTCAGCACGGGCGCGTCGGCCGGGTTGATCTTGGCATAGACCGGCGGCGACGGCAGGTCGGACGGCAGCAGGTTGCTGGCGGCGTTGATGGCGGCCTGCACCTGCTGCTCGGCGACGTCGAGGCCGAGCTTGAGGTCGAACTGCAGGGTGATCGACGAGGCGCCGGCCGAGCTGGTCGACGTCATCTGGTTGAGGCCCGGCATCTGGCCGAACTGGCGCTCGAGCGGCGCGGTGACCGACGAGGTCATGACCTCGGGGCTGGCGCCGGGATAGAGCGTCAGCACGCGGATGGTCGGATAGTCGACCTGCGGCAGCGCCGACAATGGCAGGAACCGGTAGGCGATGGCGCCCACGAGCATGATGGCGACCATCAGCAGCGAGGTCGCCACCGGACGCTCGATGAAGATCCGCGACGGGTTCATGTCGCGGTCGGGATTACTGGTTGGGCTGGGCGGCGGCTGCGCCGCCGGCACCCCCGCCGCCGTTGGCCTGGCGTCGTCTCTGCTGCTGTTGTGGGCCGGCGCCTTGCTGGGGCTCAGGCGCGTTGGCGATCGGCGCGCCTGATGCGGCGCGCGGCGGGCCACCCGGGCGGCGGATCTTGGCGCCGTCGCGCAGGCGGTCGGTGCCGTCGATCACGACCTGGTCGCCGGGCTGCAGGCCCTTCACGATCTGCACCTTCTCGCCGTCGGTGGCGCCGAGCTCGACGACGCGGATCTCGACCGTGTCGTCGGCCTTCACCAGATAGACGAAGGTGCCGGGCTGGCCGCGCTGGATGGCGGCGACGGGGACGACCGTGGCGTCCTTCACCGTGTCGACCAGCAGGCGGACATTGACGAACTGGTTGGGGAACAGCGTGTCGTCCTTGTTGTCGAACACCGCGCGCAGCTTCACCGTGCCGGTCGTCATGTCGATGAGGTTGTCGTGGGTGTCGAGCTTGCCGATGCCGAGCTCGTTCTTCTGCGCGCGGTCGAGCACGCGGACCTCGAGCTTGGCGCCGGCCTTCAGCCGCTCGCGCACCGACGGCAGCGTGTCCTCGGGGATGGTGAACAGCACCGAGATCGGCTGGATCTGGATGATGATGCAGATCGAGGTGGCGTCGCTCATCGACACGAAGTTGCCGGGATCGACCGTGCGCAGGCCGATGCGGCCGGTGATCGGCGCCATGATCTTGGTATAGGCGACGTTGAGCTTGGCGGCGTCGACCGCGGCCTGGTCGATCACCAGGGCGGCCTCATACTGGCGGACCAGCGACTGCTGGGTATCGAGCTGCTGGCGGGCGATCGAATCCTGGGCGACCAGCTTGCGGTAGCGCTCGAGATCGGTCTGGGCGTTCTTGAGCAGCGCCTCGTCCTTCTGCTGCTGGCCGACCGCCTGCTGCAGGGCGACGTCGTAGGGCCGGGGATCGACCAGGGCCAAAAGGTCGCCCTGCTTGACCATCTGGCCTTCCTTGAAGTCGACCTTGAGGAGCTGCCCGGTGATCTGGGTCTTGACGTTGACGGTGTGCAGCGGCGCCACGGTGCCAAGCGCCCTGATCACGACCGGGACTTCGCCCTTGGTGGCACTGGCGACGCCCACGGGGGTCGGCGCCCCGGCGCCAAACCGGCCGGCCGCCTGACGGGGCGCGGGCGCAGTTCCTATCTGCGAAATATACCAGCCGGCGCCCGCCACTATGACGAGGCCCAAGCCGATCCCGAGCAGGGTCCGCAGCCTTTTCATCGTTATCCTTTATGCCCCCAAAACGCGCCGTCGCCTTAGCTGTACGGGCCGAGTCGCCAGAGTCTCCCCCAGCGGTCCGGAGGGCGCAAGGCTAGCCCCCGAAGATGGCCAGAAAGTGCAACGCACGACCGGTCAAAAGGTCGCCGCCGACTAGGAATACGTCACAAACGTTGCGTTGGGTTGGCCCGGACCGTTGGCCGGGAATTCGGATGAATTAAGATAGTCTCGCACTGTCTGAATTCGACCTCGCAAAAGCCGCGGTTCTTCGGACTTTTTTGGCCCTTCGGGCATTTCGGATAGTTTCGCTGACCATTTCCGTTCACGAGCGTTCGTTCGGCATTCCTGCCATCACCCTCGCCGGTCCGGCCGTTGTGGATCGGATAGACGATACGGAGAGCGACAGGCGCCGGACTCTACCTAGTACCGCCGTGCTTGTCAATAACTATAGTTAGTATCGACAATTGCAGCCTGCTCCCCGGTGATGGCGCGGTTCGCCATTACGACTTTTGGCGCTCCAGAAGGGGGTCCCTATCGCGGGCCGACGCCGCCGTCATACCAGGGCTTGTGCGGTTGAACCGAAACTGCTCGCAGTGCCGTCATTAGTCCCGCCGCTCCAATCCACCTGTGGATGAGCCACCACCGCGTGATCCTGAACTACGAAGTGACGTGGAACGGGATGCGGCGGTAATCAAACGACAGCTGTCATGTGTGGACGGCCCCCGTTTCGCAAGGGGTTTTGCAACATCTTTTGGCGAGAAGTAGGAGCGGTCATGTGTCCGGCCTGTTTGTGCGGCCGATCATGTGCCGCTGGCCACGATGGAATACTTGGCCGGTTCTCCAATCATCCCGACGCGCTTTGGCGCGCGATGACAGCACGGAGTGTCCCCGGTCCGGTATGCCTACCGATTTCGCCATCAGTTGCTGCTGTGCTCCTTGCGAAGGGTTGGGCGGTCAGCCGATGGCTGGCGCGCGATAGGGTTGGTTGTGCGTGAGCATGGCCCACAGGATGCGCGCGGTGCGGGCGGCCTGGGCGACGGCCACGACCTTGCTGGGCCGGCGGGCGAGCATGCCGCGCAGCCACGGCGAGGCTTTCTCGGGGTGAGCCTTGGCGTAGCTCACCCAGGCGGTGGCGCCGAGCACGAGCAATCGCCGCAACGGTTGATTGCCTTGCTTGGTGATGCGTCCGGTGCGCGTCTTGCCGCCGGTGCCGTGGAGCCGCGGTGTCAGCCCAAGCCAGGCGGCAAAGTCGCGGCCGCTCTTGAAGAGCGAGGGGTCCGGCAGGGTGGCCAGCGTGGCATGGGCACTGAGCGGACCGACGCCAGGGGCGGTCTTGAGCATGACCGGCCTTGTTGTCGGCCTGGGCTTGCGCGGTGATGCGCCGCTCCAGGGCATCGGCTGCCGCATCGAGGGCGGCGTGCTGATCGGCCAGCGCCATCGCCGCCGCCACCGCATCGGCTGGCAGCGCGAGCGTGCCGGCGCGCAGTTCGTCGACCAGGCGCGCCAAGCCGGCCTTGCCTTTGCCGTCCACGATGCCGAACTCCGACAGCAGAGAGCGCAGCGCATTGCCAAGCTGGGTTCGTTGGCTGACCAGCAGGTCGCGGCTGCGGTGCAGCGACAACGCCGCCTGCTGCTCGACCGTCTTGACCGGCACGAAGCGCATATCCTCATCAGCCATCGCCTTGCAGCACGCCGCCGCATCGATCGCGTCGGTCTTGTTGCGCTTGACGTGAGGTTTGACGTAGGCCGGCGGCATCAGCCGCACCTCGTGCCCCAGCTTGCCGAGCAGGCGTGCCCAGTGATGAGCCGAGCCACACGCTTCCATGCCAATCGACGTCGCCTCCAGCGTGGCAAAGAACTTCTCCACCTGCCCCCGCTTCAGGCTCTTGCGAAGCACCACTTGGCCCGCCGCGCTGCGGCCATGCACTTCGAACACGTTCTTGGCGATATCGAGCCCAATCATGCTAGCCTTTTCCATGGACGGTCCCCTTTCACTGGTTGCTGTTTACCCAGAACCAGTGTGGCACACCGATGCCGGGTGGGGGCCGTCCACCCCATCATCCCGAGCGTAGGCGAGGGACCTTTGCGGTAACAGGAAAGGTCCCTCGCTGCACTCGGGATGACAGTTTTGTCAGTCCGCCGCCTTGTCCGGCACGTAGAGCGCGTTGCCGCCGGCTTTGAACTTGGCGCTCATCTCGTCCATGCCCTTCTTGGCATAGTCGCGGATGTCCTGAGTGATGCGCATGGAGCAGAACTTCGGCCCGCACATCGAGCAGAAGTGCGCCGTCTTGTGCGCCTCCTTGGGCATCGTCTCGTCGTGGAACTTCTCCGCCGTCGCCGGATCGAGCGACAGGTTGAACTGATCCTTCCAGCGGAACTCGAAGCGTGCCTTGCTGAGCGCATCGTCGCGCAGCCGCGCCGCCGGATGGCCCTTGGCAAGGTCGGCTGAGTGGGCCGCGATCTTGTAGGTGATGACGCCTACCTTGACGTCGTCGCGATCGGGCAGGCCGAGATGCTCCTTGGGCGTGACGTAGCAGAGCATCGCCGTGCCGAACCAGCCGATCATGGCGGCGCCGATGCCCGAGGTGATGTGGTCGTAGCCCGGCGCGATGTCGGTGACGAGCGGTCCCAGGGTGTAGAACGGCGCCTCGCCGCATTCACGCAGCTGCTTGTCCATGTTGGCCTTGATCTTGTGCATGGGCACGTGGCCCGGCCCCTCGATCATGACCTGGCAGCCCTTGGCCCAGGCGACCTTGGTGAGCTCGCCCAGCGTCTCCAGCTCGGCGAACTGCGCGGCATCGTTGGCGTCGGCGTTGCAGCCGGGCCTGAGGCCGTCGCCCAGCGAGAACGACACGTCGTACTTGCGCATGATGTCGCAAATGTCGCCGAAATGCTCGTAGAGGAAGCTCTCGCGATGCTCGGTCAGGCACCATTGCGCCATCATCGAGCCGCCGCGGCTCACGATGCCGGTGACGCGCTTTGCCGTCAGCGGCACGTGGGCCAGCCGCACGCCGGCATGGATGGTGAAGTAGTCGACGCCCTGCTCGCACTGCTCGATCAGCGTGTCGCGATAGACCTCCCACGAGAGCTTGGTGGGATCGCCGCCGACCTTCTCCAGCGCCTGGTAGATCGGCACGGTGCCGATCGGCACCGGCGAATTGCGCACGATCCATTCGCGCGTGTCGTGGATGTTGCGGCCGGTCGACAGGTCCATGACCGTGTCGGCGCCCCAACGGATCGCCCACACCATCTTCTCGACTTCTTCCTCCATCGAGGAGGAGACCGCCGAGTTGCCGATGTTGGCGTTGATCTTGACCAGGAAATTGCGGCCGATCGCCATCGGCTCGAGCTCGCCGTGGTTGATGTTGGCCGGGATGATGGCGCGGCCCGCAGCCACTTCCTGGCGCACGAACTCGGGCGTGATGAACTCCGGCAGTCCAGCGCCAAAGCTCTCGCCGTCGGCCAGCCGTTCCTTGGCGACATCGAGTGCCACCTTGCGACCGAGATTCTCGCGCTCGGCGACGTAGATCATTTCCTTGGTGATGACGCCGGCGCGCGCCCATTCGAACTGGGTGATCGGCTTGCCGCCGATCCCGCGCAACGGCCGCGGCGTATTGGGGAACGGCAGAAGCGCCGAGCTCTTCACGTTGCCGTTGTCGAGAGCTTGAATCGGCCGGCCGTCATATTCCTCGACGCCGCCGCGTTCGAGCGCCCAGGCCCGACGCGTGCGGGCCAGGCCCTGGCGCACGTCGATGGCGGCGTTGGGATCGGTGTAGGGGCCGGTCGTGTCGTAGACGCGCATGCGCGGCTCGGACGGCGATGACAGCTCGATCTCGCGCAAAGGCACGCGCAGATCGGGCGCCGCATCGGGTGTGACATAGACCTTGGCCGAAGCCGGCAGTGGTCCCGTGGTCACCTTGGGTGTCGGGTTGACGATGTTGTCCATGACGAGGATCTCCCGTGGCAAGTGGCTGACGGAGATCCGGTTTTGTCGCGCAAAGGAGGTGAAGCATCCTGTCCCTTCGCCGGCATGACCCGGATCAGGTTCAAAGGGTCACCGCGTTGCCGCATGGCCGGCGGTATCTCAGCCCCCTAACGGGACCCCCCTTGGACTGGCCCGACTCTATACCCGTCGCGTTGCCAGGCAACGGGGAATCGCTTCACAGCGGCTGCGCTACCGCGGCGATAACCAAGAAACGGCGGCTGATCGCCGAGGCGTGGCGGACGCCCGTCGCGGGGCACCCGACACGGCGGCTGCACCGGCGTCAACAGCGGCGCTGATCATCGGAGCGCGGACCTCCAGGTCCGCCTCTTGTCATCCTGAGCGAAGCGAAGGATCTCATGCCGGTTGCAAACGGCGATGAGGTCCTTCGCTTCGCTCAGGACGACAGACCATGAGCGGACCTGGAGGTCCGCGCTCCGGCTAGACCACCTTGACGCTGCGCATCTCGGCGATGTCGGCGTCGCCGTAGCCCGCCTCGCGCAGGATCTCGTCGGTGTGCTGGCCGAGCGTGGCCGGCGGGCGGTCGACCGAACCGCCGCCATGCTCCAGCCGGAAGCCCGAACCAACAACCTTGATCGGGCCGTGCTCGGTCTCGACCGTCTGCAGCACGGTGCGGCGCTCGAAGTGATCGAGCTGCACCGTCTCGGGGATGCTGAGCACGCGGCCGGCCGGCACGTCGGCCTTGGCGAAGCGCTCGGCCCAGGTGGCCGAGGGCTCCTTCACGAGCTCGGCCTCGATGATCTCGTGCAGGGCCTTGTCGTTGGCAATGCGCGCCGGCCAATCGGGGAAGCGCGGATCGGCGAGCGCGTCGGCGCGGCCTACCTCCTTCATCAGGCGCTGGAACTGCGGCTCGGTCATGACGGCCAGCACCATCCAGCCGTCCTTGGTCCTGTAGAGATCGCCGGTGGGCTTGCGCGTCACCGAGCGGTTGGCGGCCTGCTCGTGCACGCGGCCGGTCATCAGGTGCTCGGTGAACTGCTGGGCGAGATAGCCCATCACCGCGTCGATCATGGCGACGTCGACGAGCTGGCCCTTGCCGGTGTGCGTGCGCTGGATAGAGCGCCGAGGCGACGCCCAACGCCGCCGTCGCGCCCGACATCACGTCGGCGCCGGCGAAGCCCACGCGCGTCGGGCCGTTGGTCGGAAAGCCGGTGATCGACATCAGGCCCGACATCGCCTGGATCATGCCGTCGAACGCCGCGGTCTCGCGATCCGGCCCGACCTGGCCGAAGCCCGAGACGGCGCAGTAGATCAGCTTGGGATTGACCGTCTTCAGCGTCTCGTAGCCGATGCCGAGCTTGTCCATCACGCCCGGCCGGAAATTCTCCATCACCACGTCGGCCGTGGCGGCGAGCTTCTTCACCACCTCGATCGCCTTGGGCTTCTTGAGATCGAGCGTGATCGAGCGCTTGTTGGAGTTGACCGCGACCCACGGGGCGGCCAGCCCGCGCTTCTCCCAATCGGTGGCACGGCTGCCGAAGCGCATGTCGTCGCCTTCGCGGCTTTCGACCTTGATGACGTCGGCGCCGAGCAGCGCGAGCTGATAGGAGCCGTACGGCCCGGCGAGGACGCGCGTGAAGTCGAGGACTTTTACGCCGGTGAAAGGTTTACTCATCGGAGCGCGGACCTCCAGGTCCGCATCATGATTCTTGAGCGGACCTGGAGGTCCGCGCTCCGCATGATGCTCAAGCCACGCCCGCCTTCTTGCGCTGATCGAGCGCCGTCTGCTTCACCTTGTCGAACTCGGCGCGGCGCTTGGCGATCTCCTCGGGCGGCATGCGCTCGAGGTTGTTGTAGTCGAGCTTCCAGTCGCCGTCGTCGTTCCAGCGCAGCGGCGACTGCACCGTGGTGCGCGGGCCGATGGCGCTCTCCAGCACCCTGAGCGCCAGGTCGAGCGTGAAGCGCTGCGTGTCGGGCTCGTGCGGCTTGCCGCAGGAATTGCCCAGCGGGAAATCGCTGAACAGGAAGCGCGGCACGCCGGTGTGCTCGACGATGTCCTTGGCCGCGCCCATGACCACCGTGGGGATGCCGTTGCGCTCCAGATATCGGGCGACCAGACTCACGGTCTGGTGACAGACGGGTCAAGTCGGCACCAGGAGCGCGGCATCGACCTGGTCCTGCCGGCAGCGCGCCAGGATCTCCGGCGCATCGGTCTCCAAGGTCACGCGCTGGCTGCGGTTGGTCGGCGCGCCGTGGAAGCGCTTGGCGAGCTTGAAGCGGCCTTGATCCGCGAACTCCCGCATCAGCGGCAGCGGGAACCAGGTGTTGGAATCCTTGGCCGTCGTGTGCTTGCGGTCGTAGCCGATGTGGGAGATGCGCGTGTCGTGGTCGACCGCGGTGTCGCCGGAATAGACCGTGTAGAACTTGGCGCCGGCGTTGTAGGCGGCCCCCGGCCCCTGATCGCCCTTGTCGGGTTGATAGGGCGCGGCGGTCGAGATCAGCACCAGCGTGCTGTCCGAAAGCTTCTTCTTCAGCGGCTGGAACGGCGCGTCGATGTAGTGGGCCCAGCGATAGGGATTGTCGTAACCCAACGCGAGGTAATACTCGCGGGTGCGGCGCATGTACTCGAGCGGCGCGTCGAAGTCGGGCGCGAAATTGGCGGTGTCGACCATGGCGGGAAACTGGCGCTGAGGCGCCGCGAAGTCAAACCCGACCGACCGCATCGCAATGCCTTGCCACGAAAACGCTGTCATCCCGAGGCCACAGGCCGAGGGACCTTTACTGATCCAGCAAAGGTCCCTCGCTGCGCTCGGGATGACACCGGGTGCTTGGCCGGTCTAGCCTCTCAACCGCAGGGAGGAACGCCCAATGAATGGACTGACCCGCCGCGCCACGCTGGGCGCGGCAACGGCGTTGGCGTTGACGCCAGGCGCGCGGGCACAGGCCTATCCCAACAAGCCCATCCGCATCCTGGTCCCCTTCCCGGCGGGCGGCATCGTCGACATCGTCACCCGCGCGCTTGCCGATCCCATGCAGGCCGACCTCGGCCAGACGATCGTGGTCGAACCCAAGCCCGGCGGCAACGCGACCCTCGCCACGGCGATGATCCCGCAGGCGCCGGCCGACGGATACAGCTCGGTGATGGCCACGATCAGCCACGTCGTGGTGCCGCTTCTGCAACCCGTGCCATACGATCCGCTGAAGGATTTCCAGCCGGTGGCGCTGGCCACCGTCGCGACCGCAGTCGCGACGGTCAATCCGTCGCTCCCGGTCAAGACTCTGAAGGAGCTGGTCGAGTACGCGAAGGCCAATCCCGGCAAGCTCAACTACCTGAACCCGGGCAACGGCTCGTCGCTCCATCTTTCGACCGAACTCCTGAAGAACCAGTACAAGCTCGACATCACGGCGGTGCCCTATCGCGGCGTGCCGCCCGGCGTGCCCGACCTGCTGGAGGGCCGCCTCCAGGTCGGTTGGCTGCCGGCGCCGCTTGCCATTCAACATGTCCAGAATGGCAAACTGCGGGCGCTGGCGGTGCTGGGCGACGAGCGGCTGGCAACCGTGCCGGACGTGCCGACGTTCGCCGAGGCAGGCTTCGCCGACGCCCAGGTCATCAGCTGGTACGTGATCGCCGTGCGCGCCGGCACGCCCGCGCCCATCGTCGAGCGCCTGCACGCTTCGGTCATGAAGGCGCTGGCCGACCCCGCCACCCGCGAGCGATTGACCAAGGCGGGCTGCGAGGTGCCGCCGCCCCGCTCGCCGGCCGAGGTGCTGGCCATGTGGAAGGCCGACTACGCGCGCTACGGCAAGCTGGTCAAGGAGGCCGGCATCAAGGGCGAAAGCTGAGCCGCGAAAGATGAAAGGGAGTTGAGTTGGCGGCCATAGTGCGGCCCAACTCGGGCGCGCTATATATGAAGTGAAAGGCTTGGTTTGGGGAGCATCGCATGGCGATCAAACGGCGCGGCATACTTTTAGGCAGCACCGCCCTGATGCTGGGCGCTCCGGCGATCGTTCGGGCCCAGAGCCAGCAGCAAAGCCAGCAGGCGTCACAGAAGATCAACGTCAGCCATGGCTTTGCCATGCACGGCGCACTGAAATATGCGGCCGATGCCGGCCCGCCGGACTATCTCAATCCCAGCGCCCCCAAAGGGGGCTCGGTGCGGCTGGGCGCGCGCGGCACCTTCGATTCGCTGCACCCCTTCATCGTGAAAAGCCAGGCTGCCGCCGGCATCGGCGCCATTTGGGACACGCTGTGCTGGGCGTCGCGCGACGAGGCTTCGACCGAGTATGGCCTGATCGCCGAGACCATCGAATGGCCCGAGAATCGATCGTGGGTGGCCTTCACGCTGCGACCGCAGGCTCGCTTCCATGACGGCTCGCCGATCACCGTCGAGGACGTGATCTGGACCTTCGACATCCTGAAGTCCAAGGGCATGCCCAACTACGCCTTCTACTACGGCGACGTGCTCAAGGCGGAGAAGGTCGGCGAGCGCAAGGTGATGTTCACCTTCCGCAATGACACCAACAAGGAGCTGCCGCTGATCCTCGGCCAGCTGCCGGTCCTGCCAGCCAAGTGGTGGGCGAGCCGCGACTTCGAGAAGGTGTCGCTCGACATCCCGCTGGGCAGCGGCGCGTACAAGGTCGAGTCGTTCGATACCGGACGCTCGATCACCTATCGCCGCGTCAACGATTGGTGGGCGAAGGACCTTTGGATGAATCGCGGCCGCCACAACTTCGAGGTGATGCGGTACGAGTACTATCGCGACGTCACCGTGCAGTTCGAGGCGTTCAAGGCTGGCGAGATCGACATCCGCCAGGAGAACATCGCGCGCAACTGGGCGACGGCCTACGACATCCCGGCCGTGCGCGACGGCCGCATCCAGCGCGCCGAGATCCCGCACGAACTGCCCACCGGCATGCAGTGCTTCGCCTTCAACACACGGCGCGACTTCTTCAAGGACATGCGAGTGCGCGAAGCGATCGCCACCATGTTCGACTTTGCCTGGACGAACAAGAACCTGTTCTACGGGATGTACAAGCGCAACATCTCGTTCTTCGGCAACTCCGAGCTCGCCTCGTCAGGCCTGCCGACGCCGGCTGAGCTGAAGTACCTCGAGCCGCTGCGCGGCAAGATCCCCGAGGAGGTCTTCACCAAGGAATTCAAGCTGCCCGAGACCGACGGCACCGGCAATGTTCGCGACCTTGCCCGCCGTTCGCTGGCGCTCCTGAAGGAGGCCGGCTGGGAGGTCAAGGACGGCAAGATGACCGAGCTCAAGAGCGGCAAGAAGCTGGCCTTCGAGATGCTGCTGCAGGATGCGAGCTTCGAGCGGGTGGTGCTGCCCTACAAGCAGAACCTCGAGCGTATCGGTGTCGACATGGGCGTGCGCACCGTCGATACCGCGCAGTTCAAGCGGCGCGAGGATGAGTTCGACTTCGACATGATGGTCGAGGGTTTCGGTCAGTCGCTGTCACCCGGCAACGAGCAGCGCGACTTCTGGGGTTCAAAGGCGGCCGGGACGCCGGGCAGCCGCAATACGCTCGGCGTCAAGGACGCGGCTATCGACAACCTGATCGAGACGTTGATCGGCGCACCCGATCGCGAGAGCCTGATCAACGCCACGCGCGCACTGGATCGCGTGCTGCTGTGGAGCCACTTCGTGGTGCCCAGCTGGCACAGCAACACCGCCTACGTCGCCTACTGGAACCGCTTCGCCCGGCCGGCCAAGGCTGCCAAATACGCGCCCGTCGCTTTCGACACCTGGTGGATCGACGAGGCCAAGGACAAGGCCCTGCAGCGCGGCGGGGAGAAGAAGTGACGAGCGCGAAGCGCGAAGTCATCCCGAGCGGAGCGAGGGATCTTTGAGCCCCAGAAGAGATCCCTCGGCCTGCGGCCTCGGGACTAGGTCGCGGGACGCGACCTAGTGCTCGCCTACATCCTGCGACGCCTGATGCTCGTGATACCGACGCTGCTCGGCATCATGATCCTCAACTTCTTCATCATCCAGGCGGCCCCCGGCGGGCCGGTCGAGCAGATGCTGGCCCAGATGCAGGGCACGGCGATCAGCGCCACCGAACGCTTCTCCGGCAGCGCGAGCGGCGGCGAGACCGTGGGTCGAACCGATTTTTCGGGCGGCGGCGAGGGTGCCTATCGCGGCGCGCGCGGCCTGCCCAAGGAACTGATCCAGCGCATCGAGAAGATGTACGGCTTCGACAAGCCGGCCCATGAGCGCTTCTTCCTGATGATGAGGAACTATCTCGTCTTCGACTTCGGCGAGAGCTTCTTCCGCAACCGCGACGTCGTCGATCTCGTGCTCGAGAAGATGCCGGTCTCGATTTCGCTCGGGCTGTGGACGACGCTGCTCATCTACTTCATCTCGATCCCGCTCGGCATCGCCAAGGCGGTGCGCGACGGATCGCGCTTCGACGTCTCGTCTTCCACGATCCTGGTCGTGCTGAACGCCATACCCGGATTTCTGTTCGCCCTTCTGCTGGTCGTGCTGTTCGCCGGCGGCAGCTATTTCAAGTGGTTCCCCCTGCGCGGCCTGGTATCCGAAGACTGGGGGTCGCTCGGCACGATCGACCAGATCCTCGACTATCTGTGGCACATCGTCCTGCCGGTCGGCGCGATGGTGATCGGCGGCTTCGCCACGTTGACGTTCCTCACCAAGAATTCCTTCGTCGAGGAAATCCACAAGCAGTACGTGCTGACGGCCCGCGCCAAGGGGCTGGTCGAGCGCCGCGTGCTCTACGGCCACGTGTTCCGCAATGCCATGCTGATCGTGATCGCGGGCTTTCCGGCGGCTTTCATCGGCGTGCTGTTCACCGGCTCGATGTTGATCGAGGTGATCTTCTCGCTCGACGGCCTCGGTCTGCTGGGCTTCGAGGCGGCGCTGAACCGCGACTATCCGGTCATGTTCGGCACGCTCTATTTCTTCGGCCTCATCGGCCTGCTGATGGGGATCCTGGGCGACATCATGTACACGGTGGTCGACCCACGCATCGACTTCGAGGCGCGCGGCTGATGACGCCGTTGACGCGCCGGCGCCTCGCGATCTTCCGCTCGAGCAAGCGCGGCGTCTATTCGCTCGTCCTGTTCGGCTTTCTGTTCTTCGTCTCGTTGTTCGCCGAGCTGCTCGCCAACGACAGGCCGATCCTCATCTACTACGACGGTTCCTTCTATTCGCCGCTGGTCCGCGACTACCCCGAGACGACCTTCGGCGGCGATTTTCCGACCAACACGGTCTACAGCGACGAGGAAGTGCAGAAGCTGATCGAGGCCAAGGGCTGGATGGTGTGGCCGCCCATTCCCTACCGCTACGACACGGTGCTGAAGGGCGAGGGCCGCAAGGCGCTGCATGCCGCCGTCGTGGGCACCATTGGCTGGGCACCGACGACCAGGCCCGCGACGTGATGGCCCGGCTGATCTACGGCTTTCGCATCTCGGTGCTGTTCGGCCTGGTGCTGACCATCCTGAGCTCGATCATCGGCATCGTCGCGGGGGCCCTGCAGGGGTATTTCGGCGGCCTGCGTCGACCTCCTGTTCCAGCGCTTCCTGGAGATCTGGTCGAGCATGCCGACGCTCTACATCCTCATCATCCTGGCGAGCTTCATCCAGCCCGGCTTCTGGGTGCTGCTGGGCATCATGCTGCTGTTCAGCTGGATGGCCCTGGTCGGGCTGGTGCGGGCGGAGTTCCTGCGCGGGCGCAATTTCGACTATGTCCGGGCGGCCCGGGCGCTGGGCATGCTGGACGTCCGCATCATGTTCCGGCACATCCTTCCCAACGCCATGACCGCGAGCCCTCACCTTCCTGCCCTTCATCCTGGCCGGGTCCGTCGATCACCCTGACGTCGCTCGACTTCCTGGGTTTCGGCCTGCCGCCCGGCTCGCCTTCGCTCGGCGAGCTGTTGCTGCAGGGCAAGAACAACCTCAACGCGCCGTGGCTCGCTTTCACCGGCTTCGTCGTCCTGTCGGTCCTGATGTCGCTGCTGGTGTTCATCGGCGAGGCCGTGCGCGACGCCTTCAATCCGCGCAAGGTGCTGATATGACGGACGCAGCCCTGCTCGAGGTCAAGAACCTCTCGGTCAATTTCGGCACCGGCGACGATGCCGTGCGCGCCGTGCGCAACGTCAGCTTCGAGATCAAGCGCGGCGAGACCCTGGCGGTGGTGGGCGAATCGGGTTCGGGCAAGTCGGTGACCGCGCTGTCGATCCTGCAGCTCCTGCCCTACCCGATGGCCAACCATCCCAACGGCAGCATCCGCTTCCAGGGCCGCGAGCTGGTCGGCGCCCCGCCGCGCGAGCTGCTCGACGTGCGCGGCAACCGCATGTCGATGATCTTCCAGGAGCCGATGACCTCGCTCAACCCGCTGCACACGATCGAGCGGCAGGTCAACGAGGTGCTGATCCTGCACAAGGGCCTGACGCGCGTCGGCCGCGCGCAAGCGCACGCTCGAGCTGCTGGAGCAGGTCGGCATTCCGGAAGCGGCGAACCGGCTCGACGCCTATCCCGCACCAGCTCTCGGGCGGCCAGCGCCAGCGCGTGATGATCGCCATGGCGCTGGCCAACGAGCCCGACCTGCTGATCGCCGACGAGCCGACCACGGCGCTCGACGTCACCATCCAGGCGCAGATCCTGAAGCTCCTGAAGACCCTGCAGGCGCGCTACGGCATGGCGCTGCTGTTCATCACCCACGACCTCGGCATCGTCGCGCAAGATGGCCGACCGCGTCTGCGTCATGACCAAGGGCCGCATCGTCGAGCAGGGCCCGGTCGCCGAGGTGTTCGACAACCCGCAGCATTCCTACACCCAGCATCTGCTGTCGGCCGAGCCCAAGGGCCGGCCGGTCGCAGCCGATCCCGCGGCGCCGGAGATCCTGCAGCTCGACGACGTGAAGGTGCACTTCCCGATCAAGCGCGGCGTGCTGCGCCGCACGGTCGGCCACATCAAGGCCGTCGACGGCGTCAGCCTCGACCCTGCGCGAGGGCCACACGATCGGCCTGGTGGGCGAATCGGGCTCGGGCAAGACGACGCTGGGCCTCGCCCTGCTGCGCCTCGAAGGCAGCAAGGGCGGCATCCAGTTCGACAAGCAGGACCTGCAGGCGCTCGAGCCAGCGCGAACTGCGGCCGTTGCGCCGGCAGATGCAGATCGTCTTCCAGGATCCCTACAGCTCGCTCAGCCCGCGCATGTCGGTGGGCGAGATCGTCGGCGAAGGGCTGCAGGTGCACAAGCATCGGCAGCGAGGCCGAGCGCAGCCGCATGATCGACCAGGCGCTGACCGAGGTCGGGCTGGACCCGGCGGCACGCGAGCGCTACCCGCACGAATTCTCCGGCGGCCAGCGCCAGCGCATCGCCATCGCCCGCGCCCTGGTGCTGAAGCCGCAGGCTTATCGTGCTCGACGAGCCGACCTCGGCGCTCGACATGAGCGTGCAGGCCCAGATCGTCGACCTGCTGCGCGACCTGCAAACGCGCCACAAGCTCGCCTACCTGTTCATCAGCCATGACCTCAAGGTCGTGCGCGCGCTGGCCGACGAGGTCCTGGTGCTGCGCCACGGCAAGGTGGTGGAGCGCGGCTCTGCCCAGCAGATCTTCGAACGGCCGCAGACGCCCTACACCCAGGCACTAATTGCGGCGGCCTTCAATCTCGAGGCCATCGGCGCCGACAAGGGCACCGTCGCGACCTGATCAATTTTCGTTGCCAACGAAGCAAGCGGACGGCGTGCGTATAGACTTCGCCAGCGATTCCAGCGAATCTATCGCCAACAAGGACGCCTGCCGCCGACAAGGTGGGCCCGCGCCATCGAGGAGTGGGGAAGTCCAGGATGGGTACAGTCCGCTTCGCTTCGACCTTCATCGCCGCCATGCTGTTTTGCGCGGCGCATGCTTCCGCCCAGCCGGCGACCCTGACGCTCGGCACAGCGTCGGGCGGCGGCACCTACTTCGTCGTCGGCGAAGTCATGGCCAAGATCCTGACGGAAAAAGCCAAGCTGCAGGTCGTGCCCCAGCAAACGCAGGGGCCTAACCAGAACATGATCCTGGTCGACGAAAAGAAGATCGAGCTCGCCATGGTGACCATGGGCGTGGCGCTGCAGGGATTGACCGGCAACGCGCCCTGGACCCGCGGCAAGAAGTACGAAAACGTACGCGCGCTCTTCCCGATGTACGACACGCCCCTGCAATGCGTGGCGCTGAAGAAATCGGGCATCGAGAGCTTCAAGCAGCTCGACGGCAAGACGGTCGGCACCGGTCCCAAGGCCGGCACCGCGGGCACCTATTTCCCCCTGATCTTCGAGGCGCTGGGCCTGAAGGTGCAGACACGCAACGGCCAGAGCGCCGACATGGCCAATCTGCTCAATGACGGCGTCATCGACGCCTTCTGCTTCGGCGCCGGCATTCCCGTTCCGACCTTCAGGGACCTCGATGCGGCCCAGCAGGTCGTCTTCTTCACCTGGAGCGATCCCGAGCTTGCGAGTATCCGCAAGAGCCTGCCGGAGTTCTCCGAGACGCGCATTCCCAAGGGCACCTACAAGCAACAGACGGACGACCAGAAGACGGCGGGGCTGTTCAACTTCTCGATCGCCAACAAGGACATGAGCGACACCCTCGCCTACACGGTCACCAAGACGATTCTGGAGAACAACGACGCGATGGTGCGCGGCCATCCCGCGGCCAAGGAGACGGTGGCCGCCAACGCTATCCGCAATTCCTTCCTGCCCTTCCATCCCGGCGCCGTGCGCTACTACAAGGAAAAAGGGATCAAGCTCGACCCGGGAGCATTGCCGAAGTAGTCTTCACGGCGTGAGCCAAGCAATCGCGTACATCAGCCGTGACACCGACGGCCTGCACTGGAAGAAGGTTCTCGAAGAGGCGCTCGGGCCCATCGACTACCGCACGCTCGACGACCTCGGGGACACCGACGACATCGAGATCGCCCTGGCCTGGAAACCGGACCGCGGCCTGCTCGCCTCGTTCAAGAACATCAAGCTGATCGTGTCGCTGGGCATGGGCGTCGACCATCTGCTGGCCGACGACAAGCTGCCCGACGTGCCGATCGTGCGCATCATGGATGACGGGCTGGTCGGCCAGATGAGCGAGTACGCCATCTTCTGGGCGCTGCGCCATCATCGCGACATCGACAAGTACGCCGCAAGCCAGCAGGCGAAGCAATGGAAGCCGCTCGACTTCGTCGACACCATCCATCGTCGCGTCGGCGTCATGGGCTTAGGGCACAATCGGCCAGGACACGGCCAGGAAGTTCGCCGCCCTTGGTTTTCCGACGGCAGGCTGGAGCCGCACGGCCAAGGCGCTGCCCGGCATCGAGACCTTC
This sequence comes from uncultured Alphaproteobacteria bacterium, assembly GCA_963809025.1. Taxonomy (GTDB): domain Bacteria; phylum Pseudomonadota; class Alphaproteobacteria; order Reyranellales; family Reyranellaceae; genus Reyranella. Next base: position 383,124 of record CAWEIE010000030.1, read on the forward strand.
CACGGCAAGGACGGCTTCGAGAAGTTCCTGGCGCGCACCGACATCCTGGTCGACGTCCTGCCGCTCACGCGCGACACGCGTGGCATCCTCGATGCGGCGGCGTTCGCGCCGGCTGCCCAAAGGCGCCTATTTCATCAACATGGCGCGCGGCGGCCATGTCGTCGACGAGGCGCTGCTGGCGGCGCTCGACCGAGGCCATCTCGCCGGTGCGGCGCTCGACGTCTTCAACACCGAGCCGCTGCCCACCGACCATCGCTACTGGACGCATCCCAAGGTCGAGGTGACGCCACACATCGCCGGCGCCACCAACCCGCGCACGGCCTCGCCGGGGATCATCGAGAACATCAAGCGGTTGCGCAGCGGGCAGACGTTGATCAACACGGTCGATCCGAAGACGGGGTATTAGCTGGGCGCGCGCCACTCCAGTGGCGCGTCATGACTTCGTCGAAACAAAGTCGCCTCACCCTGAGGAGCGCCCGAAGGGCGCGTCTCGAAGGGTGGGCAACAACAATACTGTGGCCCAGCCTTCGAGACGCACCGCTGCGCGGCGCTCCTCAGGGTGAGGTGGCGTTGGTCGGCTGCCTCATGACGCGCCACTGGAGTGGCGCGCCCCCAGCCCTACTTCCCGACCCGCTTCTCGATCGCCGCGAAGATCGCCCGTGCGGCCTGGGCCTCGCCGCCTTCCGGTCGGCCCGGACGGCTGCTGTTGTTCCAGGCCATCATGTCGAAATGCGCCCACGGCACGTCGTCGGGCACGAACTCCTTGAGATACAGCGCCGCGGTGATGGCGCCGCCGAAGGCCACGCCCGGCGCGTTGTTGATGTCGGCCACCTTGCTGTCGAGCAGGCGGCGATAGCCCGCGAACAGCGGCAGGCGCCACATCGGGTCGGTGACCGCCTTGCCCGCGTCCAAAAGGTCGTCGGCCAGCGCATCGTCGTTGCAGAACAGCGCCGGCAGGTCGGTGCCCAGCGCCACGCGGGCGGCACCCGTCAGCGTGGCGCAATCGACCATCATGGTGGGCTTCTCCGACGCGCCCTCGTGCAGGGCATCGCACAGGATCAGGCGGCCCTCGGCGTCGGTGTTGCCGATCTCGACCGTGATGCCCTTGCGCGTCGGCACCACGTCCATCGGCCGGAAGGCGTTGCCCGACACGCTGTTCTCGACCGCCGGCACCAGGAGCCTGCAGCCGCACCGGCAATTTCGCCGACATCACCATCGCCGCCACCGCCATCACCGTGGCCGCACCGCCCATGTCCTTCTTCATCATCAGCATGCCGGTCGACGGCTTGAGATCGAGGCCGCCGGTGTCGAAGCACACGCCCTTGCCGACCAGCGTCACCTTGGGATCGCTCTCCTTGCCCCAGGTCAGGTCGATCAGGCGCGGCGCGCGCGAACTGGCGCGGCCGACGGCGTGCACCATGGGATAGTTCTGCTTCAGAAGATCGTCGCCCACGATCACCCTGATCTTGGCCTTGTGCGCCTTGGCGAGATCCTGCGCCGCGCCCGCGAGCTCGGCCGGTCCCATGTCGGACGACGGCGTGGTGATGAGATCGCGGGCCATCGAGATCGCCTCGATCATCGCCGTGGCGCGCGCCTTGTCGGCGCCCTGCGGCCAGACGATCTTCGCGCCCGCCTTGCCCTTGTTCGTCCGATAGCGTTCGAAGCGCCAGGTGCCGAGCCCGATGGCGACGGCGGCGTCGGTCGGCGTCACCGGTGCGGTGTCGGACGCGAGCCGCCAGGTGCCGCCCGGCAGCCGGGTGGCGAGCGCGCCGAAGTCCCAGAGAGTGGGCTTGGCCGACAGCACAAGCACTGCACCCGCAGCCTTGCCGTCGCGGCCCGGCAATACGGCGAGATCGCCCGCCTTGCCGGTGACGCCCGTCGATTCGAGCCAGCCGCGGCGCGCTGCGCTCTGCTCCTTGAGCCACTTACGCCACGACGATTGTCCGACAATCTGTATGGGCAATGAAGAAGATGACCGGTCGACGAAAGGCAGCGCCATGGACATGCTCACAAATCTGTAGTGCAACGGTTAACATTGCCGGCCAAAGTGACACGCTGGCAAGGAGGGCGTATGGCCGACTTCACGCTGGTGATCGGCAACAAGAACTATTCCTCGTGGTCGCTGCGCGGCTGGCTGATGGCCAAGGCCGCCGGCATCGAGTTCGAGGAGATCGTGGTGCCTCTGGAGCTGCCGGAGACGCAGCCGACGATCCGCAAGCACTCGCCATCGGGTCGCGTGCCGGTGCTGCTGCATCGCGGCCTCGCGGTGTGGGAATCGCTGGCGATCGGCGAGTATCTCAATGATCTCAAGCCCGAGGCGGTCCTGTGGCCGGCGGCGGTGGCGGCGCGCGCCCATGCCCGGGCGATCTCGACCGAGATGCATGCGGGCTTTTCCGAGCTGCGCGACAAGATGCCGATGAACATCCGCGCGTCCTATCCGGGCAAGGGCATGACGCCCGCGGTGCGCGGCGAGATCGAGCGCATCACCTCGATGTGGCGCGATTGCCGCAAGCGCTTTGCCGGCGCGTCCCCCAAGGACGACGGCTTCCTGTTCGGGCATTTCACCGCAGCCGACGCCATGTACGCGCCGGTGGTGACGCGGCTCAAGACCTACGCCGTGCAGATGGATTCCGACACCGATGCCTACTGCAAGGCGGTGCTGGCCTATCCGCCGATGAAGGAATGGGTCGATGCCGCCAAGAACGAGCCCTGGCTGATCGAGAGCTACGAGCTGAAGTAGACGTCGCCAGCGACATGATGGCAGACATCGTCCGACCGCTGGCGCTGGCTGGAAGCCTCCTTGGCCGCTTCTGGCCGCAGCTGCTGCTGATCGGCGCGCTGGGCTACATCGCGCGTGATCTTCTCCTGAATGCGGCGGTGGCCGTCGGCCTGCAGAATGCGCTCGGCGGCATGGTCGTGCTGTCGCTGGTGGTGCTGACCAAGCTCATGGTCGTGGTGCTGATGTTCGGCGCGCTGAGGCCGGGCATGCCAGCGCTCGCGTCGTTGCGGCAGGAAGCGATCGTTGCCGGCGGCGGCGACCGCCCCGCGACGGGCGATCACATGCTGGCCGTGACGGCGGCCGCGATCCTGCCGTTCTTCGCCTACTACGCGGCCTGGGGCTTCCTTGGCGACACGGTGCGCGAATATTCGCGGCTGGCCCTGCAGCGCGTGCCGTTCGGCGAGAGGCTCGACATCTTCAATTTCGCGCAGTCGCAGGGCATGGTGGCGTCGATCGCCGCCTGCTGGGCGATCCGCTGGTTCGCCAAGCGCATGAATGCCCGCGCCCGCAGTCCCTATTGGCGATTGCTGATCGTGGCGGCCGATGCGACCTGGATCTTCATCGGCCTCTATGCGCTGGGCGTCTGGAAGAACGACCTCATCACCTGGATCGGCGCGGGCGCGATCCTGCAGAGCCTGAACGAGCACCTGCCGGCGCTCAGCATGGCAGCGCACGCCGCGGACGGCTTCACGCCCGTCGAGTTCCGCGCCGCGCCGCTGTTCGAGCAGCTGCAGCGGCTCTTCTTCTACGCGCTCCTGCCCCTGGTCTGGCTGGTGATGGCGGCGATCATCAACGGCTACGAGCTGTCCGCCGCCACCGCACCCCTGCCCGCGGGGACATCGCGCACCGACACCTGGCGCAAATGGTTCAAGGACTTCGTAAAGCATTTCGTCGGCGGCTACCGCTCGCGCTACCAGCCGATCTTGACCTGCCTCCGGCTGACCTTGAGCACCGGGCTTGCGACGCTTATCACCTTCGTCATCGCCTATCGCGCGCTCGGCTGGATCGGCGCGTGGCTGTGGTACGCGGCCACTCGCACCATCGGCGTCGACGATCTCGCGACATGGCAGGTCATCGCCAACGTGCTGGCCGTGTTCATCGGCAGCCCGAGCGATCTCGACGGCGGCATCCTGCTCGATGCCGCCCGCATCGCCCTGTTGGCGGCGGTCCTGGAACATGCCGTCGCGAGCCAGCAGACGCCGCGCCCGGCGGCGGCGACTACCTGAACACGAGATAGGCAGGCCGCGCTCCGCCGATGGTGATCGACAGCGCAAGACCTGTCGCGCCCTCGGGAACGGTGAAGGTTTCGGCCATCGTGATCGTCTTGCCCTTCTCCGCCCGCGCCAGGCCATAGCAGCGCGGCTTGTCGGCAGCAGCGGGCCGGCCTTGCCGCACGGTCCGGCCCGGCAGGAAGACCGGCAGCCAGCGCCGGCCCTTGTCGTCGGTGAGGACGACCGCGCAGGGGCCGGCCTGGAGAAGCGCCGGATCGTCGACCGCAGCATCGAACTCGGCAACGATCAGGGCCGTCTCCGGCGTGGCGCCAGGCAGGCGCGTCAGGCCGGCCAGTTGCCATTGCGCGCCGGCATAGGCCTGCGTGGCCCCGCGCTCGACGGCGAGGGGCGTTGTGAGCTGGCTGCGGTGCCATTCCGACAGGCTGTCCCAGGAATTCACGACAATCGCCAGCGGCAGGACAACCGCCAGGGCCGCGAGGCTCAGCCAATAGCGGCGTCTTTCGCTCATGCCGCTCGCCGCCGTCATTCGCCGCTCAATGTCCAAGGCATGCGGCCCTGGCCGCGCGCAAGCACAAGGCCGGATCGGATATCGACCGGCTTGGCGCTCGCCATCTCGATACGGGCCTGTTCGGCAAGCGGCGCCCAGGCCGAGCGTGCGATGAGGAGCGTGCCGCCGGCCACCTGGCCTTCAGGAATCTCGAAGGCCATCAGCACGGGCATCGGCAGGCCGGGCTCGAGCCGCTGTCCGGGCAGCATGCCGGGCAGCGACGACAGGCGCTGGCTCATGGCGTAACGGACGCCGTTGGGACCGAGCCATTCGGCCGACAGCAGCGTCAGGCTCTCGGTTCGCGCTTCCGCGGTACCCTCCACCAGCACCCACACGCCCGAGGTGGTGAAGGTGTTGTCGCGGGCAACGCCCTTGGTCGCGACCGTCCGCGCCAGCTGCACCTTGGCGATGTCGATGGTAAAGGCACGCGTTTCGAGACGATGGCCGAGCTTGCCCGCGACCGGACGCGGCGCGGTGATCTCGCCATAGCCGGGCGTGGTGCGCTGCATGCCGTAGAGCACGGCCGCCGCCAGCGCCACGCCGCCAAGTCCCTTGAGGATGGCGCTCACGGGCTGCTGCCGACGCCGAGCGTGATCACGGCCGCTGGATCGCGGTCGAACCAGCCCGGCGCACCGTAGAGATTGTCGCGCCGCTTGTGGATCTGGCTCGTGACCTTGAGCCGCAACTGCTGCGGCACCGGCACGGCCTGCGGCCATTCCCAGGCGGCGACCATGCGCTCCGGCATGCCAGGCTGCAGGCCGCCCGCTACCGATTTGTCACGCGCGAGATAGAAAGCAGGCGGCGGCAGGTTGGGCACCGGCGGCTCGAGGGTGAACAGGCGCAGGAAGGCGTTGCTGGTCGTGGCCGAGCGGTTGTCGAGGTCGAACTCGACCATCACCAGCTTCTTCGGGGTAGACGGCTTGATGCCGGTCGGCGGGATCGAGCCGGTCCGTGCGTCGCGGAAGGTGATCGTCCATCGGCCGGTATCGATCGGCTGGCCCGGTGCGGCGACCGGCACGGGCTTGGGGTTGGCCGCGTCGTAGACCGTCATGGCAAACGAGATGGCCGCCGCAGCGGCCGCGCCGACGCTGGCGATCACGAACGCAAACAGACGGCGGCGCCATGTCAGGCGTTGCTCGGCGGGCATGGCCCTCAGATGGGGCCGATAGCCGCCGGTCATCAATAGCCGCGCGCTCAGCGGCGGCTGTCGAAAGCGAGCCGCACGGCGAGGCCCGCGAACACCGTCGCCAGCAGCATCTGCGGCAGCCGCCGCCAGCGGCCGCTTCCCGAGAACAGTCGGCCAAGGCCGGCTTGCCATCAGGATGACGACGCCGTTCACGACGAGGCCGATCGCGTTCAGCACCGTCGCCAGCACCATGATCTGCAGCGCCACCGATCCTGCCTCCGGCTGGACGAATTGCGGGAACAGCGCCAGCACGAACAGCGCCATCTTCGGATTCAGGAGGTTGGTCAGCAGCGCCCTGGCGGAACATGACGCCGATCGGGTGATGGCGCAGTCCGGCGTTCGGCGCGAGCACCGTGCCGTCCGAGCGGAACGTCTTCCAGGCGAGCCACAGCAGGTAGGCCGCACCGGCGTAGCGCACGATGTCGTAGGCGACCGGCACGATCAGGAACAATTGCGACAGGCCGAGTGCGGCAGCCAGAGCGTGGCAGTAAGTGCCGGCCTGGATGCCGGCCAGGGTCGCGAAGCCCGACACCTTGCCCTGGCTGGCGCTGCGCGAGGCAATCAGCAACATGTCCGGCCCGGGGCTGGCAGTCAGCGCCAGGGCGGCGACGCTGAAGAGCGCAAGGGTCGAAAGATCGACCACGCGCCTAGAACGCCTTGTCGGTCAAAAACTTCAGGAACGTCGTGAGGTCGGGCCTGGCCTTGGTTTTCTCGCAGTACGCGGTGAATTCGGCCGGCGTGACGTCGACCATCTTCACGGCATGCCGCCGCGCCTTCCAGTCGGCCATCTTCTTGGCCTCGCGGAAGTGCCATTCCTCGTAGCTGCAGGAGGGGTAGTGCCGGACGAGCTTCTGGAGGGCCTCGTGATCCGAGGCGGATTTGACGCGGGCGAAATATTGGACCGTCATTGTGCCTTCAGTTCAATCCATAGAGACGCGCCACGTTGTCGTGGACGATCTTCTTCTGCACGCTGTCGGAGAAGCCGGCAAGGTTCTCGCTCAGGGTCTCGCGCGACTTCGGCCAGATGCAGTCAGGGTGCGGATAATCCGCGCCCCAGATGATGTTGTCCTCGCCGATCAGAGGCACGATCGGTTCGAGGTACTTGTCCTGCTGGTAGGTGACGTAGCCCTGGCGGCGGAAATAGTCGCTGGGCTTCATCTTGAAGCCGAGCGCGCGGGCGCGGTCGTGATACTCGGTGTCCAGCCGATCGAACACATAGGGCAGCCAGGTCACGCCCGATTCGCCCAGCACGAAGTTGAAGTCGGGATACTTCTCGCAGGCGCCCGAGGCGAGCAGCGACACCAGCACCTCCATCGTGTCGAGCTGGAACAGCGCCGAGCGCACCAGCCGGTGCTGGACCGCATACTCCTTCTCCATCTCGGGCGTATCGGGCGCGCGCACGTTCTTGAAGCCGGTCGAATGGAAGGAGATCGGGAACTTGCACTCGGCCGCCGCTTCCCACAGCGCGTACCAGGCGTGATGGTAGAGCGGCAGGCCCATGCGCTTGAAGGCGAGGTCGCCGCCCTTCAGGCCCATCCTGGCGCAGCGCCGCACCTCGGCCGCGGCGGCCTGGGGATCGGTGTTGGGAATGATGGCCAGCGGAAAGACGCGGTTGGGATCGGCCCGGCGCGCGAAGTCGGCGGCCCAGTCGTTGTAGCGCGCGTTGGCCCAGACCCGCAGCTCGGCATCGTCGATCAGATCGTTGATCATCAGGCAGCCGTAGATGATCTCCTTCTCGAGCCCGTCACGGTCGAGATCGGCGATGCGCAGCTCGGGCGTGGTCGGGCGCGGCTGGGCGCCGGGATAGCTGTCCCATACGAAGCCCGCTTCCTTCATCTCGTCGACATGGCCGAACGAGCCCTTGGTGTAGGGCAGGAAGCCCGGGCCGACGCCGTTCCACATGCCGCGGTCCTTGTCGTCGACGAACCAGTGCTGGCCGTCGTTGCGCTCCTCGACGCGCGGGGCGTTCTGCTTCCACTTGGCGGGCGCCTGCGACGACCACAGATCGGCCGGGCAGTAGGTGAGATCGATGTGGTTGTCGCCGGAAATCAGCTTGTGGTGCATGGCGTGCTCCGTGGGACGGAAGGCGATAGGCTTGCACTGACTAAGGAAATGGTACGGGCCGGCCGGCGCCAGCGCCACGGTGATTTTCCGCTGAGCGGGCCGAACGTCACCAGTTGCCGTCAACGGCCTGGCGCACCGTCTCGTAGATCAGCCGGTTGCCGGCCGGGGTGAAGTGCACGTCGCCTTCGAAATAATAGCGGCGCAACGTGGCGTCGGCGGGTTCCTTGAAGAACGGCACGAAGCCATCGACGAAGCGCACGCCGCGGGCGGCCGACCAGTCGCGCCAGTGGCGGACCTGCAGGCTGTCCCGGTCATTGGCCACGACGTTGTCGGGCCAGGGATAGACCACCAGGGTCATCCGGCACTGCCAATCGCGGCAGAGCCCGACCAGCTTGTCGAGGTTGGCGCCGGCGAGCTCCAGCCCGCGCTTGCCCCAGCTTTCCATCAGCTTGCGGTCGAACGGCCAGCGGGCGCGGTCGTGGCCGACCGACCTGTCCCAGGTGAACGAGGCGCTGATATAGGTGTCGTAGACCAGCCGCGCCGTGCTGAGGCGCTGGACGAGCCACTGCCCCGGATCGAACCGCCAGTTGTCCGGCGAGGGCTCGGACTTCGACTTGAAGAGCACCCTGCCGTCAGGCTCCTCGCGATAGACGTTGGCCTCGTCGTCGATGTCGGAAAGATCGAGGAAGACATAGACCTCGCTGGGCTTGCGGCCGATCTTCTCGGCCGCTGCCTTGACCTTCCGCCAGTAGATGATCGGGCTGTAGGACGAGACGCCGAGGTTCCACACCGCCTTCTTCTGCCTGGCCGCGTCGCAGGCCATCAGGCCCGTAAAGCTCTGCTCGTAGCTCGAGCCCAGCGCCTCGACGAAGGAATCGCCGATGACGAAGATCGCCGGCCACGCCTTCTCGGCCTCGCCGGGCGCGCAGGTGCCGGTACGGAAGCCGTACCTGTCGGCCTTCCAGGGATAGATGACGCGACCCCACACGCGCGGCGTCTCGATGCCGGGGATGATGTCGTGGTGATAGGGCGCCTGGATGTAGACGCCGAGGTTGCCCGCTTCGGCGGCGTCGCGATCGGTGTCGACCAGCCCCTTCAGCACCGTGGCGGTGGCGACGGCGTCGAGAAAAAGCGCGATGGCGGCGATCGAGAGCACCGTGCCCACGATACGAAACATCTTCCTCATGACGGATATCGCCGCCTGAGTTCCATCGCGTTCTCTCCCCCGCTCGGTCTATCCTAGCGCGGGAAAACCAAGAGGGTAGCCGTGACCTTGCCGCTGGAAGGCGTTCGCGTGATCGAAGTGGGCCAGGCCCTGGCGGGGCCGCTTGCCGGCGTGCTGATGGCCGACATGGGAGCCGACGTGATCAAGATCGAGAAGCCCGACGGCGGCGACGACGCACGCATCTGGGGCCCTCCGTTCGGGCCGGACGGCGTGACCTCGCTCTACTTCTACAGCCAGAACCGCAACAAGCGCTCGGTCGCGCTCGACCTGAAGTCGGCCGCCGACATCGACAAGCTCCACCGGCTCTGCGAGACGGCCGACATCCTGATCCAGAACCTGCGGCCGGGCGTCGTCGACGACATCGGCATCGGGCCCGAGGCGATGCTGAAGCGCCATCCGCGGCTGATCTACTGCTCGATCTGGGCGTTCGGCTACCAGGGCCCGCTCAAGATGAAGCCGGGCTTCGATCCCCTGCTGCAGGCCTATGGCGGCATGATGTCGGTCACCGGCCGGGCGGAGGATCCGCCGACCTTCGCCGGCGCCTCGATCAACGACAAGGCGACCGGCATGTTCTGCACCATCGGCGCGCTGGCGGCGCTTCGGATGCGCGACAAGACGGGCAAGGGTTGCCTGGTCGACACCTCGCTGTTCGACTCGGCAGTCCATTGGGTCGAAGGGCAGGTCAACAATTACATTGCGAGCGGCGCCGTCCCGCAGCGCCACGGCACCGGCGGCGCGGTGATCGTGCCCTACCAGACCTTCGATACGGCCGACGGCAAGCCGCTGTGCCTGGCGCCGGGCAATGACCGGCTGTGGGCGCGCTGCGCGCAGGCGCTGGGCCGTCCCGAATGGGCGACCGATCCCAAGTACGCCAAGAGTGCGGCGCGCGTGAAGTACAAGGACGAGCTGCTGCCGATGATCGCCCAGGCGATGCTTCGCAAATCACGCGCCGACTGGATCGAGCTGTTCGAGAAGGCGGGCGTGCCTTGCGCTGCGGTCAACGACATCGGCGAGCTCGCCAACACGCCACAGTTCGCCGCATCGGAGATCGTGCAGGAGCTGCCGGGCGGCGGCCCCAAGGTGGTCGGCCTGCCGATCACCTTCGACCACGTCCGCCCGCGCTCGGCGCGGCCGTCGCCCAAGTTGGGGGAGCATACGGAGGAGGTGTTGGGCCGGCTGGCGAAGTAATTGGAGCGCGGACCTCCAGGTCCGCTCATGTTCTTGTCGGTACGCTCCATGAGCGGACCTGGAGGTCCGCGCTCCGGTCGACTTTCTAAGCCGCCACCACCGGCTCATGGCCGACGATCGTCGTGCGGTGCATGACGCGGCGTTCGTTGGGATCGTGCGGCGTCACGGCGTGCACGGTGCAGCGGTTGTCCCACATCAGCACGTCGTGCGGCTCCCATTCGTGCCGGTACATGTACTTGGGCTGGGCGGCGAATGCCGACAGCTCCTCGATCAGCCGGCGCGCCGGTCCCTCCTCCAGGCCCTCGACGGCATCGTTGTAGATCGAGCTGATGTAGAGGCACTTGCGGCCGGTCACGGGATGCTTGCGCACCATGGGATGCCACACCGGCGGCATCGCCGCCTTCTCCTCGGCAGTCGGCGGCGTCGAGCCGACCAGCCGGCTCAGCATGCCGAAATCGTGCCGCGCCTTGCGGCCCTCGACCTGGCGCTTCAGGCTTTCCGGCAGCTCGTCGTAGACCATGTACATGTTGATGAACTGGGTGATGCCGCCGGTGCGGCTGATCTCGATGCCATGCAGCAGGGAGCCCATGGAGGGCACCGGCCGGTAGCTCGAATCGGTGTGCCACTGCTGCGACGAGGAGAGCTGCTTCTGGCCCGGGTCGCTGGGTTTCAGGAGCTTGTCCTGCTCGTCGACGTTGGACACCAGGAAGATCTCGCGCACCCCCTCCGAGCGCAGATGCAGCGAGGTCTGGTGGAAGATCTCCGCTTCGCCGAAATTGCGCGTGAAGGCGACGTGCTCCTGGTCGGTGATCTGCTGGTCGGGGAACACCACGACCAGGTGCTTCATCCAGGCGTCGTGGACCTGTTTCACCGTCTCGGCATCGAGCGGCTTCTTCATGTCGACGCCGCGGATCTCCGCACCCAGGGCGGGATGTCGTGGCTTGACCGTGATCGCCATCGTTTCCTCCTCAGCCGTTCTTGATCTCGTAGCGCAGCCAGACCGCGCCGTCGTCCAGCACCTTGCAGTCCTTGAGCGTCATGCCCGTCACTGGCGCCGTCGGGCCCGTCACTTCGGTTTCGGAATCGAACACGTGCGGCGCGCCCTTGGCACCGTCGACAGCCGGCACGATCGCGAGGCTGAGCTCGTCTAAAAGGCCGGCGCGCAGGAACGAGCCGTTGGCCTTGCCGCCACCCTCGACCAGCAGGCGCTTGATGCCGAGCTCCTTGTTCAGGATCTCCAGCAGCAGCGACAGGTCGAGCTCCTGCTTGCCGGCGAAGAGGTAGGACACGCCCTCGCCGCGTAGCGCCTCGAGATGGGCGTCCGGCACCTGCTCGGTGAGCACGACAACGATGGGATCGCCGCCGATGTCGGAGCGGCCCCAGGCGATCTTGCCCTGCGCATCGAGCACGATGCCGTAGACGCCCGCATCGCGCTTGGCGATCCAGGGCGTGCGTGGATAGGTCTGGCTCGCGGCCTTCGCCGGATACGAGTCCTTCTTGGCGAACTCCCGGCCGGTCACGCGCCCAACCAGCCAGGCATCGCCCTCCAGTTGATCGTGCAGGGTCTCGAACAGGTTTCCCGACTTCTCGCGCGCCGGACGCTGGCGGCTCTGCCAGGTGCGCCCATCGACGCTCGAGACCATGTGGCAGATCACATGCGGTTTCATCGGCCAAGGCTAACAAGGACGGCTGGCCAACGCATCCGCTCGCTGCGCGCACTGCGGAACGGGAGTTGCTTGACGGGGTCTTGCCCGGCCGAGGAACATGCGGCGGGGAGACTGAAGGGGGCTTTCATGCGTCACGTGTCGCGTCGCATCGTTCTTCTGTCGGCGTTGGCGGCACCCGCGGTTGCGCGGGCGCAAAGCGACTTTCCCAACCGCAGCATCAGGCTGGTGATCCCTTGGCCGCCGGGCGCCTCGGCCGACGCCTTCCTGCGCAGCATCGCCGACCAGGCGGGCAAGCGGCTGGGGCAAACTGTAGTGCCCGACAACAAGCCGGGCGCCAACGGCACCTTCGGCGCCATCGCGCTCAAGGACGCCAGGCCCGACGGCTACACCCTGGCGCAGATCCATACCGGCGTGGTCCGCGCCCAGCTCATGGCGGAGCAGCCCGCCTACAACGCACAGACCGACTTCACCTACATCATCCAGCTCAGCGGCTCGGCGCACGGCATCGTCGTGCGCGCCGACAGCCCGTGGAAGACGCTCGAGGAATTCATCGCCGCAGCCAAGGCCGCGCCCGGCAAGCTGAACTACGGCACATTCGGACCGTCCTCGGTCCAGAATATGACCATGGTCGACCTGCAGCAGCGACTGGGCATCGAGTTGACGCACGTGCCCTATCGCGGCGGCAGCGAGCTCTATCAAGGGCTTTTGGGCAAGCAGATCGACGTCATCGCCGACGCCAGCGGCTGGATCCCCCTGGTGCAGGCTGGCCAGTTCCGCCTGCTCGTCGTCTGGGGCTCCAACCGCATGAAGCTGTTCCCCGAGGCGCGGACCCTCAAGGAAGCGGGCATCGACCTGGTGGTGAACTCGCCCTACGGCATCTGCGGTCCGAAGGGCATGGACCCGGCCATCGTGAAAAAGCTCCACGACGCCTTCAAGGAAGCGCTGTTCGACGCAGCCACCCAGGCCGTCATGGAGAAATTCAGCATGCCCACGCTCTATCGCGACGGCGCGGGCTACGCCGCCGACTACAAGGACCTGGAAGGCATCGAGCGCGAGAACCTCAAACGCGTCGGCATGCTGGGCAAATCGTAGCTCAGCCCTTCTCGACCTCGCCGCCGGCATCGACCCAGCCCTTGAAGCCGCCGAGGTTCAGCACCTTGGCATAGCCCATGTCCTTCAGCGTCTTGCCGACCAGGGCCGAGCGGCCGCCCGAGGCGCAGTAGGCGACGACGGTCTTGGCGCGGTCGAACGCCTTGTCATGCATGGCCGAGGCCGGGTCGGCGCGGAACTCGACCAGGCCGCGCGGCACGGCGACGGCGCCCGGCACCTTGCCCGAGGTCGCCACTTCCGGCGGCTCGCGCACGTCGAGGAACAGGACGTCGGCGTTGCCGACCAGCTTCTTGGCCTCATCCGGGCTGATGCGTGGCACCGCGGCATTGGCCTCGTCGAGCATCGATTGGACGGTCTTCATGAAATCCTCCGTCAGTGAGCGAGCAGGAGCGGGATCGGGCAGCCGGCGATCACCTTGGCCGTGGCGCCGCCCAGCCCGAGGAAGTTGGACAGCTCGCCATGTCCGTAGGCGCCCATTACCAGAAGATCGGCCCCCTTGTCCTTGGCATAGCCCAGCAGGGCGCGACCGCGGCCACGGCCCGTGAGGGCGCCGAATTTTGCCGTATCGATCGTGGCCGTGACGCCGCGGCGGCCGAGATTGCGCAGCAGCAGAGGTGCGGCAACGTCCTCGGGCTCGGCATCGGCCACCAGCACGGTCACCTTGGCGGCCTTGGCGAGAAAGGGCAGCGCCGAGCCGACGGCGCGCGCGGCCTGGCTGCTGCCGTTCCAGGCTATGACGACCGAGGCGATCGGCCCCGCCTTCGGGTCAGGCGGGGCGATCACCACCGGGCGGGCACAGTCGTAGATCGCGGTCTTGACCGTCTCCGGCGAGATGTTCTCGTCGTCGGCGCCCGGCCGGCCGATCACCACCAGACTGGCGAAGCGGCCGCTGCGGACCAGTTCGTCGCGCGTCATGGTCTCATCGCCCGTGAAGGTGGCGCCCTTCAGCGGCGCCAGCAGCTCCTGGAAGGCGCGCTGCGATTCGAGCGCCCGTGCCTTCACCCGGTCGTCGGACAGCCGCGAGAGGAACGGCATCGATTGCACGGTGATGTCGGACTCGTGCTCGTGATGCTCCGCAAAATGCACGGCATCGACGGTGCCGTCGAACAGCGCGGCGATCCGCGCGGCGAGGCGAAACGACATGACGGCATCCGGGCCGCCTTCGGAAACTGCAAGAATGGATTTGTACAAGCCCCGCCCCCCAGTACGACGCCGCAAACTACCGTCACTGCACGCTGCGTCAAAGGCCCGCGTCTGCCGGGGCAACGGCGCGAGATGATTGCCCGCTGCACATTTCCATGGGATGTTTTTCTGGGGAGTACGCATGCAGTCCAAACAGTTGGGGCCGGTCGCGTCGGCGCGCGGCTCAACGTGGATGCTCGTGGCGTTGGCCAGCGGCGTCTGCTTTGCCGTGCCGAGGAGTGTCATCGCACAGGATGCGACCTGGACGGGTCTCGGCAACGAATGGACGACCGGCAGCAACTGGACTCCGGCGACACCGACCGGCACCGCCACCTTCACCAACAACGGCGCGCCGACGGCCGTCAACATTTCGGGCAACGCCAGCATCGCGACGATGGAGTTCACCGCCGCGGCGCCTGCCTACTCGTTCACCGTGAGGAACGGTGCCAACTTTACGATCGACACAGGGGTCGCCAACAGCTCGGCCTCCCTGCCGAATTTTGCGGTCGATGCCGGCGCGACGCTGACGGTCGGCGACAGCGCGGACATCTTCATCGGCACGCTCGGCAACGGGTCATCCGGGGGCGGCACCGTCGTCATCGGCCCGACCAGCGCCGCCGCCTACCTGAGCATCACCCCTGCCACCAGCACGACCTTCTCCGGTTCGTTCTCCGGCCTGGGCTCCCTCGAGCTTTCCAACACCTCGACGACGCTCACCCTCACCGGCGCGAGCAACGGCGGCAACATCGGCACGATCGGCGGCGATCTCACGCTGTGCAACTGCTTTGGCGGCGGACTCACGATCGACGGCGGCGCGCTCACCGTGAACGGCCTTGGCCAGGGTGTCTTGGTCAACGGCGGCACGCTCTCGGTGGTGAATGGCGGCACGTTACAGGACAATGCGGACCTCCTCGTGGCGAGCACCATGGTGGTCTCCGGATCGGGCTCGTCGGTCACGGTGAACGGCGTCACCGGAGTCGGCATCTTCGCCGGCGGGAACGTCACCATCAGTAACGGCGGCAGGCTCAACAGCGTGGGCGGCGCCGAGATCGATTCGTTCTTCGATGCTGCAAGCGTGACGGTGACGGGCAGCGGCTCGACCTGGACCGTCGGCGCCACTGGCCTGATCGTCGGCGGCGGCTCGACGGGCGGTGTCGGCATGCTCTCCATCAGCAATGGCGGCCAGATGAACGCGGCGGGCATCGTGGCGATCGGCGATCAGGGTCCGGGCACGTCGACGACCACCGTCACCGGCTCGGGCTCCGCCCTGACGGCAGCCGGCGGGCTGGTCATCGGCCAGACCGGAACGACGATCGGCACGCTGACCGTGGCCGACGGCGCCTTGGTCTCCGCCCTCGGCTCAACCATCATCGGTACGGGCAGCACGCTCAACCTCGGCACCGGCGGCCTCAGCGGCGCGATCGTCACGCCGGCTATCGTCAACGACGGCGCGATCGTCGCCAACTTCACCGACATGCTCACCGTCGCCGCCGACATCTCGGGCACCGGCACGCTCAGCAAGGCGGGCACGGGCACCCTGATCCTCTCCGGGACCAACAGCTACTCGGGCGGCACGACGGTGACCGGCGGCCTGATCAATTTCCTGGCCGGCGGTCTCGGTACCGGCACGATCGCCGTGAACGGCGCCGGCCTGCAATGGGCGGCGGGCAACACGTCCGACATCTCCGCGCAGCTCGCGGCCATCGGATCGGGCGGCGCCACCTTCGACACCAACGGCAACAACGTGAGCTTCGCCACGACGCTGGCGGGCAGCGGGGACGTCACCAAGGCCGGCGGCGGCACGCTGACGCTGGCGGGCGCGAGCTACACCGGCGCCACCAACGTCAATGGCGGCACGCTTCAGGCCGGTGCGGCGAATGTCTTCGCCTCGTCGAGCGCCGTCACGGTGGCGAGCGGTGCGACCTTGGCCTTCAACGGCTTCAATCAGACCCTCGCATCGCTCGCCGGCGCAGGCTCGGTGACGATGGGCGCTGGCTCCATGACGGTGGGAGGCAACAACGCCAGCACGACCTTCTCCGGCACCATCAGCGGCTCGGGCGACCTGACCAAGAACGGCAGCGGTGCGCTGACGGTGAGTGGCGCCAACACCTTCACCGGGCTCACCACCGTCAACGCCGGCACGCTTGTCCTGAATGGCAGCCTCGCCGGCGCGGTGACGGTGAACAGTGGCGGTGTGCTGAACGGCACCGGCCGGCTGGGCCCCCTGGTGAACAACGGCGGCATCATCGCCCCCGGCAACTCGATCGGCACGTTGAACGTCAGCGGCAACTTCATACAGAACGGCGGCATCTATCAGGTCGAGGTCAATGCCGCGGGCCAGAGCGATCGCATCAACGTCACTGGCAGCGCGACCCTGAACGGCGGCACGGTCCAGGTGCTGGCCCAGTCGGGCGCCTACGCCCGCAGCACCACCTACACGATCCTCAACGCTGCCGGCGGCGTGAGTGGCGCCTACTCGGGCACGACCAGCAACTTCGCCTTCCTGACGCCGTCGCTGTCGTACGACGCCAACAACGTCTATCTGCTGCTGTTCCAGTCGGCGAGCGCCTTCGCCGCCGGCGCACAGACGCCCAACCAGTACGCCGTCGGCACGGTGCTCGACCAGGTCAACGCCACGGCGACGGGCGACCTCAACACCGTGCTGAACGCGCTGAGCGCGCTCAGCAACCAACAGGGACCGGCGGCGCTGAACGCCATCAGCGGCCAGCAATATGCCGACTTCGGCACGACCAATGTGCAGGGCGCGGCGCTGTTCATGAACACTGTCGGCCAGCAGATGGCGTTGGCCCGCGGCGGGGCGGGCGGCGGCCAGCGCCAGGCGCTGGCGCAGGCCTGCGAGGTCGAGGCCTGCGACGGCGTGAGCCCGTGGAGCGTCTGGGCAGGCGCGATCGGCGGGTTGGGTTCGGTCGCGGGCAACGGCAACAGTTCGACCCTCACCTACAATTTCGGCGGCGCGGCGGCCGGTATCGACTATCGCGTCGATCCGCGGTTCCTGGTCGGCCTCAGTGCGGGCTACGCCGCGGGCAACCAGTGGGTCGACAGCTTCATGGGCCGCGGCTGGACGGACACGGCGAGCGTCATCGCCTACGGATCGTTCACCCAAGGCGGCTTCTACGCCGATGCCCTGGCGGGCTACGCGTATTCAGGCAACCAGATACAGCGGCAGATCCAGTTCCCCGGCCTGCAGCGCACCGCCAACGGCAGCACCGGCGCCAACCAGTTCCTGGGACAGATCGAGACTGGCTACCGCATCGGCCTCTATGCGCCGGCCGCGGCCAGCATCACGCCGTTCGCCCGCCTGCAGGGCTCGACGGTGACGCAGAACGCCTTCTCGGAATGGGGTGCCAATTCGTTGAGCCTCAGCGTGGCCCAGCAGACGACCAACTCGCTGCGCACGGTGTTCGGCGCCGACCTCGCCGGCGCGATCCCACTGGGCAGCGAGCGCACCCTCGGGCTCGACCTGCGACTCGGCTGGCTGCACGAGTATGCCGACACCGGCCGGCCGATTACGGCGGCCTTCGCCGGAGCGCCGTCCAACGCCTTCACCGTCTATGGCGCGACGCCTCAGCGCGACGCCGCGGTGATCGGCTTCTCAGCCGGCACCAACATCGCCGAGGCGACGCGGCTCTACCTGCGCTACGACGGCGAGATCAGCACGGGGGCGAGCAACCACACGCTCAATCTCGGCCTGCGCATCTCCTGGTAGGTCAAGGAGGCTCGCAAATCGTCAACTGAAGAGCCGGTCATCCCACCAAATCGGCTGATGCATGCTGGCTCTCAGTTGCCCGAACTGAGGATGATCAGGATTGACAAGGAAGTTCTTCCCGACTCTGGCCACGACGCTGGGAACAATCAGCAGGAGTGATCGCTTGGTGCGTTGCCACTCGTCGCCATAGGCCTTGCTTGCTGAGGGGGTCGCGTCGGCCCAGTCCGGCAGATTGGCGACGCTCAGGATTTCATATGACACGCCATTCGGTATCGTGATTTCGATATAATGTTGATTTGGAGGAACAGCACCGCTTCCGTGCAGGAGCTTCTCGAGCATCGCCGTCGAGTAGTGTTCGCTCGTATATATGACGGAGCACTGAGCAGTGTTCCATCGCCCTGGGCTAAGCAAGTCAGCACACGATCGAGTATCTGGGCCGTCAAACTGCCGATCCATTCTGCAGCCGGCCTAGAATTTCCCTGACGAGTTCGCCACCAAGCTCGTTCTCGATGGCAACGTCGATTGGGCGACGTCCCTCAAGGAGCTGATGCTGGCGCAACAGAAAATCTCTGGTTGCTTCATCCGAACCCCAGGCCGTCCGCGCAAGAGCCCAAATCTTGGCCAACCGGGCAATGAGAGTGCTTTGAGCCGAGTTCAGGCGACTGGACCCGCTTTTGGCCCGCGCCAGAGTGGCCTTTGGCACTATCCTATACTTGAACGTTACGTCACTCGGGGCGATTCGCTTTGAGATCTGATCGAGCGTCGAGACTGGAAAGCCACGCTCGGCGAGATCGACGAGATGCAAGAGAGATAATGCCTTCTTGGGCCCAATGTTCCTGAGCCCAAGAATATCGCGCACGTCCAATGTCGCGTCCATTGCCCGGTCTCCTGTGAGACCAAATAGAGGCTCAGATGAGCCTATATTCAATAAATCACCGACCTAAAGCAAATCAGCCAGCATCCTGGCGGCGCGCGCCGCGCCATCGGCTTCGACCGGCTTGAAGGTGGCCGGCCGTGCCAGTTCGGCGATCATGGCATCGGCGATCGCCTCGGGCGTCGCCGTGGCGAACTCCATGCGCCGCCCGGCGGCGTAGCGCTCCAGGCGATGGGCGACGTGGAAATTTTGCTCGAAATGGTTTTTCAGCGGGAAGTAGAGGAACGGCGTACCCGCTGCCGTGAGCTCCATGCAGGTCGTGAGCCCACCCTGCACCAGGGCGAGATCGCAGGCGGCGAGATGGCGGTCGAGGTCGGGCACGAAGGCGTGCGCCTCCACACCGGCCGGCACGCCGAGCGACGCGGGATCGATGCGCGGGCCCGCCACCAGCACCATGCGCAGGTCCGGCATCCGGGCATGGACTTCCGGCCAGGCCTGCAGGATGCGCCGGAGGAGATGGGTGCCCACGCTCGAGCCGCCGACGGTGACGATGCAGACGCGCTCGTCGGGTCTGTAGCCGAGGCGATGACGCAATTCATCGCGCGGCCCGAAATCCTTGGGATGCCGGCCCAGCACGTAGCCCGAGAAGTCGAAGTGGCGCGGAATCCAGTCGCGCATTTCCGGCAGGTCCTGGCCGAAGCCAAGCGGCACGATGTCCTCGGGCCGGCCGACGAAGATCGCGCGATCGCGCACCCCGGGATGGCGCTCGATATGCTCGATCATCTCGGCATTGTAGTCGGTCGTCAGGAAGGCCTCGCGCTCGCCGCCCGAGGGCATGGGCACGAAGCCCACGAAGTCGGTGAACCAGGCGAGGCTGGCCTTCTTGAGCTCGGGATGCTCATGCCAGTAGTGGTCGATGTCCCAGGCTTCGTCGGCGATGACCAGGTCGTAGTCGCCGCCCTCGACGGCATCCTGGAAGATCATGAAGTTCTTGATCAAAAGCTCGTCCATGCGGCGGATCGCCTGGAAGGCGTTGAGGTCGTGCTCGCCTGATTCCTCCTCGATGTGGCGCGATTCGCTGGCAAGCCGCGCGCTCAGCGGATGGATGGTCTCGCCGTTGGCCATCAGCAGGCGCGTCACCGGGTCCTGCGCCAGCCAGTCGACTTCCAGGCCGGGCTGCAGCTTGCGCAGTTCCTGGGCGATGGCGATGTCGCGCCGGCCGTGGCCGAGGCCGATTGGCGAGGAGAGATAGAGCGCGCGCTTCTGTCTTGCGGCGCGGCGCGGCATGGGCCTGGGCGCGGCGATGCCCAGCCGGCGCTCCAGGAAGTCGTTGATCGCGGCATTGCACTTGGCGGGATAGCGGCCGAGCGGATTGTGGCCGCCGCCCGCGATGGTCAGGAGCTCGCCGCCGGCCAGCTCGGCGATGAGCTTGCCGCGGCCATGGGGCTGGATCTGGTCGTCGTCGCCGTGGATCGCCAGCACGGGGCAGCGGATGCGGCGGTACATCGCCTCGCTGACGTCGAAGGCGGGCATGATGCCCCGCGCCTCGACGGTCTTCACGATCACCGGCCCGTTGGTCTCGTTGGCCCAGGCGATGCCGTCCTCGATCTGCTTGGTCGAATGCGGCTCGGGGAAGATGCGCGCGATGAAGTGCCGGGCGAAGTCGGGATAATCGGCGAGCCAGTAGGCGCGGTTGTACTTGTCCCAGCCCTCGAAGGTCTCGCGCGGCGTCAGGAAGTGTTTCGGCGACATGTGACTGTGCGATGGCCCCACGACTCCCGCCACGCCCGCCAGGATCGCGGCCCTGGCACGCTCGGGATGATAGGCCGCGATGCAGCAGGCGAGCAGGCCGCCGAACGACAGGCCGACCAGGATGGCCTCGCCCGCCTCCGTCGCATCCATGACCGCGAGTGCGTCGGCCAAGCAATTGTTCAGCGAATAGGCTGCCGTGTCGTCCGGCCGGTCGCTCTGGCCGTTGCCCAGCGCGTCGTAGGCGACGCAGCGGAAGCGTTCGCTGAAATACGGGATCTGCGCCTTGTAGATGCGCGAATGGACGATGCTCCAGGGCGGCAGGAACACCATGGTCTGCGGGCCCTGGCCGCAGACCTCGTAATGGATGCGGTTGCCGTTGCGCTCGGCGAACCCTTCGCTCTCCGGCAGCTTGGCGCGCATGGATCACCTGTTGGCTGATTTGCTCTCGGCCATGCGAATGGCGTCGCCGACGCGCCGCAGCGACTGGCGCACCGGCGCACCTTTCTTCTCGGCCCCCAGGAGGTAGAGGCTTTCGCCGCCGATGAAGGCGCTGCTGATCAGCGCGGCGACCTCCTCGGCCGAGAAAGGCCCCAGCCCGCCCAGCTCCTTCTCCGCCTGGCGGGCGACATCGGCGATCAGGTCGAACCAGCCCATGAGGCCGGCGCGCACGACCTTCGCGACCTCGGGGTCCGACCAGCTCGCGGCGATGAGCTCCTGCAGGACGCGCACGTAGCCCGAGGCGATGTCCTCGTCGAGATAGTCGCAGGCGCGGTCCCAGCGCTGCGACAGCGACAGCGTCGTGTCATGGAACATGGCGTTCTGGCGATCGAGCAGCTGGGCGTTGAGATAGTCGAACAACGCCAGCATCAGCCCCTGCTTGGAGCCGAAGTGGTAGTGGATCTGGCTCAGCGGCACGCCGGCCGCCGTCGCCACGTCGCGTGTCGAGAGGCCGGAATGGCCGTTCTGGCGCACCACCTTCTTGGCCGCTTCCAGGAGCGTGGTGCTGGTCTCCACCTTCTTCGCCAGAGCGCGCGCCATTCCAGATCTCCCCACGATCGACATTGATGCCTACTCGGCCGGCCTTGGATTCTTGATCGGCTCCGGCTTGGCCTTGCGACCCGGCAGCGGGATCAGCATCGACACCTGCTCGCGATAGCGCCGGTACTGGTCGCCGAACAGGTCGACGAGGTCGCGCTCCTCGAGCCAGATGCCGATCAGGATATAGCCGGTGGTCGCCACCGCGAACAGCAAGTGGCCGGCGGTCATGACCGGCGTCGCCCAGAACGCCAGCAGGAAGCCGAGATAGATCGGATGGCGCACGCGCTTGTAGATGAAGGGTGTGCGGAATTTCGGCTCCGGCAGGGTGTGGCCGCGCAGCCGCGCCCAGACCTGGCGCAGGCCGAACAGCTCGAAGTGGTTGATCAGGAAGGTGCTCAAGAGCACCAGGAACCAGCCCAGCCAGGACACCGCCTGCAGGGCGAGCACGGCCGTGGGATGGGTGACTGTCCAGACCGGCGCCAGGATAGGCCGCCACAGCCAGAACAGCAGGACCAGGGCCAGGCTCGCCAGCAGCACGTAGGTCGTGCGTTCGACGGCGTGCGGCACGAAGCGTGTCCACCAGCGCTTGAAGGCGGGCCGCGCCATGACGCTGTGCTGGATGGCGAACAGGCCGAGCAGCAGGGTGTTGATCACCAGCGCGGGGATCAGCGGGCCTTCGGCGCCGCTGTCGATGGTCTTGGGCACCGGCAGGTTGCCCACGAAGGCGATGGCGTAGAGGAAGGTCACGAAGAACAGCGAGTAGACGGCCGCGCCGTACAGAACCGAAGCGATACCACCCATGGGGGCCTCCCGGGTTCGAGGTATAATTCGGTCGGCCGACCGAATAGTCGGCCGTATAATTCGGTCGACCGACCGAGTCAAGCGACCGCAGCCCTGGATTGCTGTGACTTTCGTAAGGCAGGGAGGTGCGCCGAAGGCGCAGTCACCACTCGCCGAAGAAGATCCCGTGCTTCCTGTGCGTGGCCGTGCGCGCCTCGACATAGGCGTCGTCGACCGTGACGCGTGTCTTGCGCGCCTTCAGCCAGGCGGACATCCGCTCCTCCATCTCGCGGCGGATGGGGGCGTGGGCGCTGTCGGCGCCGAGGTCGCGCCGTTCCTTGGGATCGTTGACGAGGTCGAACAGCATCGGCCTGAAATCCTGCCACCAGACGTACTTCCAGCGGTCGGTGCGCACCATGATGGCGCGGCAGTCGCGCGGACCGCGCTTCAGGATCCTGCGCGCCTCGCGGAAGGAATAGTCGAGCTCGGAGAACACTTCGTCGCGCCAGGGCTCGACCTTGCCGCCGCGCAGCAGCGGCAGCAGCGAGCGGCCTTCGACGAGGTGATCGTTGGCGGGCAGCTCAAGCGCTGCGAGACAGGTCGGCACGACATCGACCGCCTCGACGAAGCGCTCGTCGACCGTGCCGCGCGTGGCATCGGCGGCGGGATCGGGATCGTAGACGATGAAGGGCACGCGCTGTGCCTCTTCATAGAACATCTCCTTCTCGCCGAGCCAATGGTCGCCCAGGAAGTCGCCATGGTCCGACGTGAAGAGGATCAGCGTGTCGTCGAAGCGGCCGAGCTTCTTGAGATGGTCGAACAGTCGGCCGAGCCAGTCGTCGAGCTGCTTGATCAGGCCCATGTAGGCGGGCCGCACGATGTCCGGCGCGTCGGGTCGCGAAAAGGACTGCGATTCCTCATGCTGGCGATAGGCCGCGAGCACGGGATGCTGGTCGACAAGTTCGCGTTCGTCGCGATTGAGGGGCAGGCAGTCCTTGGCGCCGTACATCTTGTGATAGGGCGCCGGCGCCACGTAGGGCCAATGCGGCTTGACGTAGCTGAGATGCAGGAACCACGGTTTGTCGCCCATGTCCTCGACGAAGCGCATCGCCTCGCGCGTCATGTAGGCGGTCTCGGAATGCTCCTCGGCGACGCGCGCCGGCAGATGCACGTTGCGCATCTGCCAGCCCGATACCGGACCGTCGGGCCCGTCGGCCGAGATCACGTAGTCGCTCCACGGATCGTCGGAATTGTAGCCCTGCTTGCGCAGGTAGTCGGCATAGCCGCTCTCCTCGCCCGGCGGCGAATGGCCGTCGTAGCGGTCGAGCTCCTCGAAGCGGCCGGCGCGCATGAGCGCCGCGATCGCCGACCCGCCTTCGATGCCGTAGCGCTCCAGCCCGTCGAGGTCGGGCAGCACGTGCGTCTTGCCCGCCAGCGCCACGCGGATGCCGGCCGGCCGCAGGTAGTCGCCGATGGTCTTCTCGCGCAAGGAGAGCGGCACGCGGTTCCAGGTGGCGCCGTGCGAGAACACGTAGCGGCCGGTGTAGTAGCTCATGCGCGAGGGGCCGCAGACACCCGACTGCACATAGGCGCGCGGGAACAGCACGCCCTTGGCCGCCAGCGAATCGACGGCGGGCGTCTTGAGATGCGGATGGCCGGCGCACGACAGGTGATCGGCGCGCAGCTGGTCGCACATGATGAACAGGACGTTGCGGACCTTGGCCACGTTGCTTCGTTTCTCCTTGTTTGCCGCCACTATGCCCTCATCGCTAGGATGAGGCGATGGATTCCAACAGCTTCTCCAGCCGCGAGATCGTCGAGGCAATCATGCGCTGGGCGGCGGTCGAAAGCCCGTCGGTCACGCCGGAAGCGGTGGCGCGCATGTTCGACCTCGCCGAGGCCGATTTCCGCGCCGCCGGGGCGACCATCGAACGCACGGCCGCGAGCTCGGGCGCACCGGTGATGCGCGCAAGCTTTGCCGGCCGCGGCGACGGTCCAGGCATCCTGGTGCTGGGCCATCTCGACACGGTGCACCCGGTCGGCACGATCGACGACGGGCTGAAACTGCGCATCGACGGCGACCGGCTCTATGGGCCCGGCGTGCTCGACATGAAGGGCGGCATTTGCCTGGCGCTGCATGCACTGCGGCGCTTGCGCGCCGAGGCCGGCAAGCCGCCGCTGCCCGTCACCTTCCTGATGATCCCCGACGAGGAGATCGGCAGCCCGGGCACCCGCGCCCTGATCGAGGCCGAGGCCCGTCGGCACCGTTGCGTGCTGGTGCCCGAGCCCGCCCGGCAGGGCAAGGTGATCACCGGACGGCATGCCTTCGCGCGCTATCGCCTCACGACGCGCGGCCGGCCGGCGCACGCCGGTGCCGATAATCGCGCCGGCCGCAGCGCCATCCGGGCAATGGCACGCCTGGTCGAAACGATCGAAAGCGCGACCGACATGGAGCGCCTGGTCTCCTTCAGCGTCGGCGTGATCCATGGCGGCCTGTTCGTGAACGTGATCCCGACCGAGTGCACGGCCGAGGTCCTGTGCGTGGCGTCGTCGCGCGAGAACCTGGCGTTCGTCCACGACTTCATGGCGGGGCTCGTCTCGCCGATCGAGGGCGTGACGCTCGAGGTCGAAAGAGGACCCGAGCGGCCATTGTTCGAGCCTTCGGAGGGAACGATGCAGCTCTACGCGCATGCCGCCGCGGCGGCCGGCGAGATCGGCATCACGCTGGAGCACGGCACGTTCGGCGGCGGCAGCGACGGCAACTTCACCGGCGCCTTGGGCATTCCCACGCTCGACGGGCTGGGTGCGGTCGGCGCGGGCGTGCATACGCTGGAGGAGCATGTGCTGATCTCCGAATTGGCGCCGCGGGCGCGCCTGTTCGCCGGCCTGCTGGCCGGGCTG
This sequence comes from uncultured Alphaproteobacteria bacterium, assembly GCA_963809025.1. Taxonomy (GTDB): domain Bacteria; phylum Pseudomonadota; class Alphaproteobacteria; order Reyranellales; family Reyranellaceae; genus Reyranella. The sequence continues at coordinate 408,376 of CAWEIE010000030.1, forward strand.
CAAGGAGACGACCGGTGAGCGCGCCCACCATCCGCGATGTCCTCGATTTCTGGTTCCTGCCGCTCGACCATCCCGAGCACGGCAAGCTGCGCGACGTCTGGTGGCAGGGTCCGCCCGAGTTCGACGCCGAGATCCGCGAGCGCTTTTCCGCGGCCTTTGAGCGGGCGATCGAAGACCAGCTGGACCACTGGCGCCAGTCGCCCGACGGGGCGCTGGCACTGATCCTTCTGTGCGATCAGTTCCCACGCAACATGCATCGCCGCTCGGCGCACGCCTTCGCCGGGGATGGCAAGGCGATGGCGACGGCGCGGCTGGCGCTGGCGCGGTTCTATCCGGCCGCCTTCAACGCCACCATGCGGGCGTTCTTCTACATGCCGTTCCAGCACAGCGAATCGTTGGAAGATCAGGAGATGGGCTGCGCGCTGTTCGCTCCTTTCAACGACCCCGAGATGATGAAGTTCGCCGTCGAGCATCGCGACATCATCGCCCGTTTCGGCCGCTTCCCGCATCGCAATGATGTGTTGGGGCGCGCCTGCACGGACGAGGAGCTGGAGTATCTGAAGGACGCCAACCGGTTCGGGCAATAATGCGTCGTCGGAGCGCGAAGCGCGGAGCCGAGGGACGACGGCTTATCGCGCAAGGGCCTCGCGATACAACGCCGCCATGTCGGCGCCGAAGCAGCAGAAGACGACGCGCTCGATGCCGCCCTTGTGCGCCTTGACCTCGCGCGCGGCGATCTCGGTCGCGGGTTCCTTGGGATAGCCGTAGACGCCGGTCGAGATCGCCGGGAACGCGATGCTCTTCAGCCCATGCTGCTCGGCCAGCGCCAGGCTGTTGCGATAGCAGCGCGCCAAAAACTCGGGCTCGCCCGCGGTGCCGCCGCGCCAGACCGGACCGACGGTATGGATCACGTGGCGCGCCTTCAGCCGATAACCCTTGGTGATCCTGGCCTCACCGGTCGGACAGCCACCGAGCGTGCGGCATTCGGCCAAAAGCTCAGGCCCGGCGGCGCGATGGATGGCGCCGTCGACGCCACCGCCGCCTAAAAGGCTCTCGTTCGCTGCGTTGACGATGGCATCGACGTCGAGGCGCGTGATGTCGCCTTCGACGATGTCGATGCGGGGCATGGCCTTACCAGTAGCGAACGGGACCGGTGTCGAGGTGGACGAAGCCCGAGCGCGGATAGAAGCCGACGCCGCCCATGTTGAGCGAATAGGCGGCCTGGCGGATCTGGAACACCGGCATGCCCGGGAAGCGGACGTCCATGGCGTTGCCGTTCATGTGCTGGCTGTCGCGCGCCACGCCGCGGCTGACGCTGGCGAGCCAGGCGTTGGTCGAGGGCGAGCGATAGGCCGACAGCACCTCGATCGAGCCGCCGTAGCCCACGATGTGCGCGGTGTGCCACAGCACGTCGAACAGCAGCGGATCCATTTCCGTCTGCGCATTGTCCCGCGTGTCGCGCATGAACTGATTGAGCTGATCGAGCGCCTTGCGGTGATAGGCGCCTTTCGACCAGTAGGTGACGGTGAGCACTTCCTGGGTGTTGAAGTTGACCAGATTGAGCGTGCGCGGACTCGTGGTGTCGAGCACCGGCGGCGGGCCGGATGGTGCGGGCGCAAAACCGCCATAGCGCGAGCCGCGCAGGTTCTCGGGCCTGGTCGTGCGTTGTTGCTGCTGCGCCTGACGCGCCGGGGGCCGAACGACGTTGGGCTGATTGGCGGCCGCGGCGGTTTTCTTGACGGCCGGATTGGCGCTCGAGCCGCGGATGACCTGAGGAGTAGCCGTACCGGTCGTGTTGGATTGGGCGAAGCTCGGGCCGGCAAAGGCCGCCGTGGCGGCAAGACTCAACACGAAGCTGCGCATCCCCCGTCCCCGCTGTTGCATTTTTATCACGATTCTCCTTATCAGAGACCGATTCGTGACACAAAACGAAAATCACCCACTTCGGTTGAAAAACGTCCGCGATGGCCCGGATTTCCAATGGAAATGTCGTTTGCCCAGATCGTTTGGGCATGTCCGCGGCCGTCCGGCCTTATGTTATTGTTCTCTCATCAAAGTGAAATTCGGGATCGCGCGCCAAAGCGACGCTGATGACGTCCCCGGCCATGCAGAGTGTTGGTCCTTGGAGGTCTGCGAGGTCCCGCCTGCCGCTCGATAGTCGCCAAGATGCCGACGACTCATCGTTCGACGGGTGTCGACGACGGCAAACCATGCTCGATCAGGCGCGCGGCGATGATCGGCAAGGTCTCAGCGCCCATGTAGATGACGACGGTCTGGCGAGGCCGCGCCAGCGTGCGCCTTCGCCTTCTCGACGGCGGCCGTCGCTCACGCAGGCGGCACGGTCATGTACGCGTTGAAGGCGTCTTGGGCCGCCGTTCTCATCGTTAGCTGCCAAAGCCCGAACGCGCTGCTTTCCTGGGAGAAATAATCCGTGCCACCAGCATACCAACAACCGCTCGGTAAGTTGTATTCAGTGTAATCTCTGTCCCAATCTGAATTGGTCCAAGCCCCTTGGGCAGAGTCCCGGATCTGTGGAGCCCACGGGTACTGCTGTCCTACCCAGCTCGAATTGATATTCGCATTGACGTAGGCGAACTGACGCATGAAGACGCCAATGCCGGTCGCGAAGTCGATGTCGAAGTTGTAATCGTTGCGTAGCTCGCGGACGATGCCGTTGGCATCGAAAACATTTTTGAGAACGGCGTTCCAGAGCTTGTCGCTGACTTCCTTATACTTCGCCTTTCGGTCCTTGTCGGTGTCGTGTCGGTCGAGATCGACGCAAGCTCTCCAGAGCCATCCCTGGTCCGCGCTCCAAGCCCGGTCATCTTGGTAATGACTGGGGTAGTAGCGAATCAGGTTCTGTTTGTTGTATAGGCCATTCGCACCTGTCGGGCTTGAGTCCTCGCACGGTGGAGCGTTGTAGAACCAGTCGAATACGTCCTTTGCCGTCGCAAGCGCGTCTGGGTCCGGTTTGTTGCCTGGGAGGAGGCTGATCTCGTACCTGCGCAAGGAGAGCACCAGGAACAAAACGTTGGTGATGGTATTGGCGATCGGTTGACCGTACGGCGGCGGCCTTGGATCGTTCCGGACACCCAAATGATTGCCCTTTTCGTCTTTGTTTGCATCCCAGTCTTTTTTCATTATCCGCCAGCAAAGATCAGCACGGGCTTTACAAGCGTCGACCAGGGCATCAACGCCGAGGGGGCCAGCATTCTGGACGGCATTTAGAAAAGCGATTCCCCACCAACCGTAGTCGTCTCGCCACCATGTTGGACGGTCTGGCGTGCCAGGGCCGGGAGGATCGTAGGGGTAAATCCCTTGGCTCGTCCTAAAGATCTTTTCGCCACTGCTCACAAACAGCACATTCGGGTCATTATCCTTTTGCTTCGCCTGGACGAGATAGGTGACACAAGTGTCGAGAGTGTTGCCGGCGTGCCAAAATCCCTGACCCACACCCAGCGGGGCGCTTCGCCAAGCAGCCACCAACTTACCAAAACCTGCCTTCGGATCGATCGGACCGGTTGCCATTGTTCTCTCCCTGATGTTTGGCGCCGAGAAGGTGTAACCGTCGCGTGCCCAGATGCGCTGGGTGAGGCTCTTGATTAGTGCTGTGAGCTAGCTCGAATGACCATTCGCCCCGCTGCAGGAATGCATTGTCGATATCTCGAAGCAGCAGGGTCGAGGCAGGGCAACGACTACTTCAACTTGCGTGCTGCCGACCGGAGCATTCCGTTCGTGCGGCAGAAGCTTTACTTCGGGACGGGCGGCTCAATGTTGGCAAGGACGCTGGTCAGCTCGGTCCTTTCCGTATGATCGTCGATCGGCAGCGCGGGGCCGTTATTCTCCCAGATCGGCGCGCTGTTGGGCAGGCTGCCACCACGCCTTATTGAATACAGCCCGAACCCGTCCTGGTCCCAGTAGCCATTGGGAAAGCCCGCATCCGCAGGGCCGCTCCACCAGGTGTGGATGTTCGGCAATTCAGGCTGGTTCCACCATTCGTCACAAAATTCAAAATAGTACAGGCCGATGCACAACGGATGATTGTATGCCTGTGGGGCTACCGATTTTACGGTGGCAGCCGCCTTGGCATGCGTCGTTGCGTCCTCGTAAATCGACCCCGGATCGCTTGGATCCCTTCGCGTCGTCGCGGGCATCCCCCATTCCGTCACTATGACCGGCTTTCGCGCGCTGCCCGAGAGTGTTTTGTAGGGATCCAAGGCGGGGCCGAATGACTGCGTCTGGTAGGTGTTCACGCCCCAGAAGTCGATGTGCGGGCAGTTGGCCATGTAGGCCGCTGCCTTTGTCGGGATGTCTGGATCGTCATGTGTCGCCATTCCGACCAGCTTGTCCGGCGCCGCCTGCTTGACGATCTGCGCCATTTTCTCAACCTGGCCCCACCAGAAAGCCGCCAAAACCGGGTCATTGTAGCAGACGCTTGCACCATCCAGCTCATTCTGGACAGTAAAGCCCATCACCGCCGGGTGATTGGCAAGGTTCTGTGCCGTCTCACGCAACACTTCCGTCCAGAAGGTTATCAAAGCCGGGTCCGCTTGGTCGTACTTCGTCTTCCAAAACATGGTGTCGGGAAGAGGAATGCCGACCAGGACGAATTTGGGACTACGGTACTCGTCCCAGCACAAATCCAAGAAGTTTTGGTGCGTGAACAGGTGCCCCGAGTTCCAAGGTTCTGGGATGGTGCCGTCCGTGTTGATCTGGCGCGAGATCATGCAGTAGACGCGGAGACAGTTTAGGTTCAGCGCTTGCAAGTCATTCCAGTCACGGGACCAAAGATCGTTCCATCCGGAGATTCGGTCCGGCCCGGCCTGGAAGCTGTCCCAATACCAGTCGCCAAAAGCGGGCCCGTAGGCGTTGGACCCGTTTAACGGCGCGGGTGAATAGCAAACCCCCTTCAGCCTGACCGGAACTGGCGGGTACGGCTGCTTGCCTTCCCAAGCAATTTGGCACGAGAGACTGGCAGTCCCGTTGCCATCGACGTTGCAAGTCCACTTACTGGTTGGCATCGCGTTGGTCCTCCCTTGCCGAGAGCCTAAGCCCCTGCTGTCGTGCGAAGCAATCTGCTTTGCGGATTCTGGAAGCTCGCGCAAATAGGCATGCAACCGCCTGCATTGTCTGTCTCATTTACGACAGTTTGGAGTCGCTGCAGGCTGCGCGGGCGAACAACGTCGTCGCTGTGAAGCGCACGCGCCTTCTCATCGGGGCCGACGATGACACCATCGTCAGGCAACGACAGCCATTGGCAGCCAGGTCGCTCGCCAATGGCCGCGCTAGAGCGCTGATCCTGATTGAAAGCGAAATTCGGGATCGCGGGCCAAAGCGAGACCGATGACTTCACCGATCATGCAGAGTGTTGGTCCCTCGAGCGCAGCCCGCCTCGCCTGCTGCTCGATGGTTGCAAGCGTGCCGACGACTCGCCGTTCCTGATTGGTCGTGCCGTTCTCGATCAGCGCGACGGGTGTCGACGACGGCAAACCATGCTCGATCAGGCGCGCGGCGATGATCGGCAAGGTCTCAGCGCCCATGTAGACGACGACGGTCTGGCGCGGCCGCGCCAGCATCGGCCAGTCGAGCGCGACGGTGCCGTCCTTGAGCTGGCCGGTGACGAAGATGCAGGCCTGTGCGTGGTCGCGATGGGTGAGCGGGATCGCGGCAGACGCAGCACATCCCAGCGCCGCGGTGATGCCCGGCACGACCTCGACGGCAACGCCGGCGCGCACCAGCGCTTCGATCTCCTCGCCGCCGCGGCCGAACACCAGCGGATCGCCGCCCTTCAGCCGCACCACGCTGTTGCCGGCGCGCGCCAGCGAGACGAGGCGCTGGTTGATCTCCTGTTGGGTAAAACCGTGATCGGCGCGCCGCTTGCCGACGAAGATGCGCTCGGCATCGCGCCGGGCCATCGCCAGCACCTCGGGCGACACCAGACGGTCGTAGACGATGACGTCGGCGCGCTGCAGCAGGCGATGCGCCTTCATGGTCAGAAGATCGGGATCGCCCGGACCGGCGCCGACCAGATGCACCATGCCGGCCGGCGCGTTCTCGTTGCGCGTCGAATCGAGCAGCCGGATCAATTCGCGGCGCGCGGCGATCTCGTCGCCGGCGAGAGCCAGCTCGCCGATGCGGCCGGCGAAGACGCGATCCCAGAAGCGGCGGCGATCGCGGGAACTCTCGAGCGTGCGGCGCACCTGCACGCGGAAGATCTCGGCGAAGCGCGCCAGCCGGCCGATCGCCGCCGGCAGGGCGCGCTCGATCTCGGCGCGAATGCGCCGCGCCAGCGCCGGCGCCGCACCGCCGGTCGAGATGGCGATGGTGACGGGAGCGCGATCGACGATCGCCGGCATGATGAAGCTGGACAGACGCGGCCGGTCGACGACGTTCACCGGAATGCTGCGTTGCTGCGCGGCATTCGACACGCGCGCGGCCAGCGCCTCGTCTTCGGTAGCCACGATCGCCAGCGCCATGCCGGAGAGATCGCCGTCATCGAAGGCGCGGCCGGCCCACGAGATACGCGCATCGGCGATCAGCTGGGCGATCTCGCCCACCACCGTGTCGGCGATCAGACTGACGCGTGCGCCGGCCGACAGCAGCAGCTCGACCTTGCGCGCCGCCGGCTCGCCGCCGCCGACCACGAGCACCGGACGATCCTGCAGCGTGAGGAAGATGGGGAAAGTCTGCATCATCGCCCCGTCATGCCGCCTGCCGGGGCCGCGCCGCACGCAGCAGGGCGCGAATCTCGGGCCGGCAGGAGCCGCAGCTCGTCCCGGCTTTGGTGACGGCGCCGATGGCGTCGAGCGTCATCGCGCCATTGGCGATCGCCGTCTGCACCGCGGCGCAGGAAACGCCGAAGACAGGCGCAGATCTCGCCGCCGCGGTCGGCCGCATCGCCGCCGTGCAAGAGGACGCGCCGCTGCTCGCCGTCGAGCTGGGCCAGCGCCATGAACGGCGCCAGCCGATCGCGCGCCGTCTCGTCGTGCGCCTTGCCGATTCTCATGACCGCTTCGAGCCGACCGTCGCTGAGGACGGCGCCCAGGCCCTCGCCGCCGTCGAGCCTACTTCAACCAGGGGACCCGGATTGGCCGTGCGCATCGCCGCCGACAGCGCGCGCCGGGCGACCGCCAAAGGTTGCTCGCCCGCCAGCACGTAGGCGTGGCATCCGGCGCCCCTGATGCGCGCCCAATAGGTGATCTCGGGCAGCATGATCGGCCGACGAGCGAGAATCGTGCCATGCCACTGCACGGCCAGGCGGCGAATCTCGACTGGCGTGTGCTTGAGCTCGGGCTGGCCGGAAATGGGATCGACCGCGGGATTGACGGCGGCATTGATGCGGCCGGCACGCGAAAGCTGCGCCGTCCAATGCATGGGCGCGAAGGCCTCGCCCTGGCGCAGCGTCGCCGACAGATGCACACGCAATGCTGCGCGGCCCCAGGCGCTGGTCACCTCGGCGATGTCACCTTCCTGTAACCCGCGCTGCGCGGCGTCGATGGCGTTGAGCTCGATGGTCGGCTCGGGGCGATGGCCGGCGAGCCGCGGCGACTTCGCCGTGCGCGTCATGGTGTGCCACTGGTCGCGCACGCGGCCTGTGTTGAGCCGGATCGGCCAGTCGCCGCTCGGCTCATGGATGGGCTCGCGCGCCGCCGTGGCGATGAAGCGGGCGCGCCCGTCGGAGTGAAAGAAGCCGCCCTCGGCGAAGAAGCGGGTTTTGGATGGCGCGCCCTTGCGCGCCGGCCAGACGAAGGGGTTCAGCGAGTCGTAAGCGCTGTCGTCGATGTCGGCATAGGCGCCGATGTCGAAATCGCGCCGGCCCTCGTTCTCGAAAGCCGAGAGGCCCGCATGCTCGCGGAAGATGTCGGCTGCGCCCTTCCAGGCGAATTCCTCGCCATGACCCAGGCGGCGCGCGACCTCGGCGATGATCCACCAGTCCTGGCGCGCCTCGCCGGGCGGCGGCAGGAACGCACGCTGGCGCGAGATGCCGCGTTCGGAGTTGGTGACGGTACCGTTCTTTTCCGCCCAGGCGAGGGCGGGCAGACGCACGCGACAGGCGTCGACGGTATCCGATGCGCGGATCGCCTCGGAGACTATGGAGAGCTCGCAGGCGGCGAGTGCATCGCGCACGGCGTCGGCGTTGGGCAGGCTGGCGACGGGATTGGTCGCCATGATCCACACCGCCTTGACGCGGCCGGCACGTACCGCCTCGAACAGCTCGACGGCCTTCAGACCGGCCTTGCGTGGAACGCGGTTGGTCTTCCAGAAGCGGCCGACTCGGCCGACGTCTTCCAGCGCGAAGTCCATGTGCGCGGCCAGCGTATTGGAGAGCGCGCCGACCTCGCGGCCGCCCATGGCATTGGGCTGGCCGGTGATCGAGAAAGGTCCCATGCCCGGACGGCCGATGCGGCCGGTCAGCAGATGGCAGTTGATCAGGGCATTGACCTTGTCGACGCCGGCGCTCGACTGGTTCACGCCCTGGGAATAGAGCGTGACGGTCTTCTCGGTCTTGGCAAACCAGTCGAAGAAGGTTTCCAGGTCGGCCTTCGAGAGGTCGCACTGGTCAACGTCGCTGGCGCGCGCGGCGATCAGCGCGTCGTCCATGCCGACCGTGTGCTTGTCGACGAAGCGGCGGGCGGTGGCGCCGCGGCGCTGCAGCTCGGCCAGGAGCGCATTGAACAGGGCGACGTCGCTGCCGGGGCGCAGGCCAAGATGCAGGTCGGCGATGTCGCAGGTCTCGGTGCGGCGCGGATCGACCACGACGATGCGCATGGCCGGCCGCGCCCGCTTGGCCGCCTCCAGGCGCTGGAACAGCACGGGATGGCACCAGGCGAGGTTGCTGCCGACCAGCACGACGAGGTCGGCCAGTTCGAAGTCCTCGTAGAGGCCCGGCACGGTGTCACTGCCGAAGGCGCGCTTGTGGCCGGCCACCGACGAGGCCATGCAGAGCCGCGAGTTGGTGTCGATGTTGGCGGTGCCCAAGAAGCCTTTGATGAGCTTGTTGGCGGCGTAGTAGTCCTCGGTCAGGAGCTGGCCGGAGACGTAGAAGGCGACGGCGTCGGGACCGTGGCGTGTCACGATCTCGCGGAAGCCATCCGCGACCGTATTGAGGGCGGTGTCCCACGAGACGCGACGGCCGTCGACTTCCGGATGGAGCAGCCGGTCCTCAAGCGACAGCGTTTCGCCCAGCGCCGCGCCCTTGGAGCAGATGCGCCCGCGATTGGCCGGATGATCGGGATCGCCCACGACATCGGCGCCGCCCTTCCCGTCCGGCGTGATCTTGAGGCCGCAGCCGACGCCGCAGTAGGGGCAGGTCGTGCGGATCATAGGGGAGCGCGGGCCTCTGGCCCGCTCATGATCAAGATGCGGGCCAGAGGCCCGCGCTCCCGTCTAGTAAACATCGCGCTGATACCGGCCGGCCTTGGCGAGGGCATCGAGCCAGGCTTTCGCCTGTTCCGCGTTCTTGCCGCCCTGCTCGACGGCGATCGCGAGCAGCGTGTCCTCGACGTCCTTGGCCATGCGCTTGGCGTCGCCGCAGACATAGAAGTGCGCGCCCTCCTCCAGCCATTGCCAGAGATCGGCGGCAGCCTCCTGCATGCGGTTCTGGACATAGATCTTCTCGGCCTGGTCGCGCGAGAAGGCGAGGTCGAGGCGGTGCAGCACGCCGCGGCGCTGCCAATCCATGATCTGGTCCTCGTAGAGGAAATCGGCGTTGCGCTTCTGGTCGCCGAAGAACAGCCAGTTGCGGCCCCCCTTCTTCCCTGACGCCGCGCCGCGCGCCTCGCGCTCCTCAAGGAAGGCGCGGAACGGCGCAATGCCGGTGCCCGGGCCGACCATGATCGCCGCCGCGCTGTCGTCGGCCGGTGGACCGAAACCGTGGCTCTTCTGCACGAAGATCGGGATGACGTCGCCCGGCTTGGCGAAATCGGCGAGATAGCACGAGCCGATGCCGGTGCGCGTGCGCTCGTTGCTGTCCCAGCGCACGGCCGACACGGTGAGATGGACCTCGCGCGGATGCGCCTTGGACGACGAGGCGATCGAGTAGAGGCGCGGCTGCAGCCGATCGAGCGACTTCAGCAGGCCGGGCAGCGAGGGCATCACCGAGGGGAAGGCCATCAGGAGGTCGAGCAGGTCGGCGTCTGCCAGCTCGGGCGGGCCCTCGCCATTGGCCAGCGCCTGCAGCTTCAGCACCTCCTCGCCGTCGAAGGCGCGGCTGGCCAGGAACAGCAGGCAGTCGTCGCTGGGGCGAGCGATGTCGACCTTGCTCAGGAGCACCTGACGCAGCGGCAGGGCGTCGCCATCGAAGGCCACCATCTCCTCGCCGGTGGCGCCGACGCGATCGAGCACGGCCTGAACGAGCTGCGGGTTCTTGCGGGCGAACACGCCCACGCTGTCACCCGCCTCGTAGGTGAGATCGGTGGTCGACAGGTCGAGCACGACGTGGCGCACGTCCTTGCCCGACCCCGGACGGTTGAGCGGGTAGGCATCGACCAGCGTGGCAAGTGCGGGCCGATCGCGTGAGCCGACAGGGGCTGCGGCTTTCGCCACCGGAGCGGCCAGCGCCCCGCCGCGCTGCGGTTCAAGCGCGGCCAAAAGCTCCTTCAGCTTGCGCTGCGTTTCCTTGCCACCCGGCACGCAGCGGCCCATGTCGGCCTCGCCACCCGACCACACGGCCTCGGCATAGGTCTGGCAGAGATAGCCGCACTGGCCGCAATCGAGCTGGGCCATGGCGGCCATGAGCTGGCGCTGGGGCTGGCGATCTTTGGCGAGCTCCAGCCGCTCGGGCATGGCCAGCGAGGCGTCGTGCCAGGGGAAGTCCTCCTCCGGTTCGGCAGCGGCATCGGTGTGGCCCACCGCCTCTCCGCTGACGCCGAGATAGGCGGCAAAGAAGCCGTTCAGCCAAGCGCGCTGCTCGCTCGAGAACGGTGCGTTCTCGGGGATGATCGAGGGGATGGGCGTGATGGCGTTCATGCCGCGAGCTCCGCAGCACGCCCGGCGAGATCGCGCAGGGCGGCGACCTCGTGGCGGCGCGCGAACTCGAAGAAGGATTCGGTCGGCGCCGCGCGATGGGCGAGCCAGGCGGCGAGCAGGCGCTCGATCAGCGGCGGCAGGTCGTCAAAGGCCACCGACTTCGCATATTCGCGCGCCATCGCCTGCTCGGCGGTCGAGGCAGCGCCACCGCCGATATAGACGTGATAGCCCTCGACGCTGTCCTCGCCGCGATCGACCTTGGCGGCCAGCAAACCGATGTCGCCGACATAGTGCTGGGCGCAGGAATGGTGGCAGCCGGTGAGGTGGATGTTGATCGGCAGGTCGACCGCCACGCGCGCCTCGAGATAGTCGGCGAGCCGCAGCGCATGGCCCTTGGTGTTCGAGGCGGCGAACTTGCAGCCGGCATTGCCGGTGCAGGCGACCAGGCCGCGGCGGATGGCGCTCGCCTCGATGCCCAGGCCCAGCGCGTTGATGGCGGCAATGCAGATGCCGACATCGCGGTCGGCCACGTCGGAGATCAGGAGGTTCTGCCACACGGTCAGCCGGATCGTGCCGCTGCCGAAGCGCTCGGAGATCTCGGCGAGCCCGCGCATCTGCTCCGACGTGAGACGGCCGACCGGCAGGACCAGGCCGAGATAATTACGGCCAGCCTGCTTCTGGCGATGGACGCCGACATGGCCGTGCTTGTCGGCCATCGGTCGCGGGCGCGATCACCGCTCCCGCGGCGCGGCGCAGGGGTTGGCCGTATTCCTTCTCGACCTCGGCTACGAAGGCGTCGCGGCCCATGCGGTCGAGCACGTATTTCAGGCGCGCCTTCTGGCGGTTGGTGCGATCGCCGTGGCCCGCGAAAGCGCGCACGACGGCGGCTGCGACGGCCACGCACTCGTCGGGCCTGAGCAGGACGCCGGTCTCGAAGGCGAAATCGAGATGGCCGGTGATGCCGCCCAGTTGCAAATGGAAGTAGATGCCGGACTCGATACCATCGGTGACCTGGCAGGCGACGAAGCCAATGTCGTTGGTGTCCTCAAGTGTCGGCACACGACCGCCGCCGTCGAAGGCGATGTTGAACTTGCGCGGCAGGCCGTACATCTCGCGGTGATTGAGGATGTAGTGGTGCATGGCGCTGCACAGCGGCCGGGTGTCTATGAGTTCCTGCGGGTCGATGCCGGCGGTCGAGCTGCCGGTGATGTTGCGGATGTTGTCGGCGCCCGAGCCGCGCGACGTGAGGCCGAGCGCCTGCACTGCGTTCAACAGGTCGATGGCCTGTGCGGCACCGATCTCGCGGATCTGCAAGTTGGCGCGCGTGGTCACGTCGGCATAGCCGCCGCCATGGGCATCGGCGGCATCGGCCAGGCCGCGGAACTGCCAGGCGCTCAAAATGCCGTTGGGGATGCGCAGGCGGCACATGAAGGAGTCCTGCGCCGGCGCGACATAGAACAGGCCCTGATATTTGGTCAGGAAGACGTCCATGCCCTTGGGGAACTGGCCCGCCTTGGCGCGGCCTGAAACCTCGTCCATGCGATCGAGAGGATGGCGCTGGCGTTTGGCTGTCTCCTCGGCAACCAGCTTGCCGCCCGCCGCAAGCGCACGGTCCTGAGCGGCGGTCTGCAGAGCATCGAGATTTCGACGGCGCGGCCGCGGCAGCGCTGCGGTTCGTCAGCTTGTCGGCGGCCTTGCGCGCCTCCAGGCCGCTGACGAAACCCTGCAGCCACTGCTTCTGCTGGTCGTCGAACTCGGTCATGCCTTCCTCAGGCGGCCAGAGAAGCGGTTCTGGCCGGCACGCGGTGCCGGGCGTAGAGGAATTCCAGCACGGCGGCGCGGCAGCGGGCGTACTCGGCGTCGGTCGCAAGCTCGAGCCGGCGGCGCGGCCGCGCCAGGGGCACCTTCAGGATCTCGCCGATGGTGGCCGACGGACCGTTGGTCATCATCACCACGCGATCCGACAGCAGCACGGCCTCGTCGACGTCGTGGGTGATCATCATCACCGTGTTGCCGAGCCGCGCATGGATCTCCATGACGCTGTCTTGCAGATGGGCGCGGGTCAGCGCGTCGAGCGCGCCGAACGGCTCGTCCATCAGCAGCACCTTGGGCTGCATGGCGAGCGCGCGGGCGATGCCGACGCGCTGCTTCATGCCGCCGGAGACCTCGTGCGGGCGCTTGTCCTTGGCCTGCGCCATCTGCACCAGCTCGAGATTATGCATCACCCAGTCGTGGCGCTCGGCCTTGGTCTTGCCCCTCCCCTGACCTCGGCCGAACACCTTGTCGACGGCGATGGCGACGTTGCCGTAGACGGTCAGCCACGGCAGCAGCGAATGGTTCTGGAAGACGATGGCGCGGTCGGGGCCCGGCTCGTCGACCACCTTGCCTTCGAGGAAGACCTCGCCGGTGGTCGAGTTCAGCAGCCCGCCCAGGATGTTGAGCAAGGTCGACTTGCCGCAGCCGGAATGGCCGATCAGGGAAACGAACTCGCCCTGCTCGATGGTGAGGTTGACGTCGCGCAGCACTTCCGTCGCCATCTGGCCGCGGCGGAAGCTCATGCCGATCTGCTCGAACTTGAGGTAACTGTGATCCATGGTCCGCCTCCTACTGTGCTGCGACGCCGTGGGAGACGAAATGGCCGACGGTGGCGATCAGCTTGTCGAGCAGGAAGCCGACGATGCCGATGTAGACCAGGGCCACGATGATGTCGCTGATGCGCGAGCTGTTCCAGGCATCCCAGATGAAGAAGCCGATGCCGACGCCGCCGATCAGCATCTCGGCCGCGACGATGGCGAGCCAGCTCAGGCCGACGCCGATGCGCAGGCCGGTGAAGATGTAGGGCACGGTCGCGGGCAGCGTGATCTTGTAGAACACCTCCCACCACGACAGCCGGATCACCGCGGCGACGTTGCGATAGTCCTGCGGGATGTTCCTGACGCCGACCGACGTATTGATGATGATCGGCCAGATCGAGGTGATGAAGATCACGAACAGGGCCGAAGGATGCGAGTCGCGGAAGCCCGCCAGCGACAGCGGCAGCCAGGCGAGCGGCGGCACGGTGCGCAGCACCTGGAAGATCGGGTCGAGCCCGCGCATCGCCCAGGTGCTCTGGCCGATCAGCACGCCCAAGGCGATGCCGACCACAGCAGCGAAGCTGAAGCCGATGGCGACGCGGCCCAGGCTCTTGGTGATCTGCCAGAAGGCGCCCTTGTCGACGCCGCCATTGTCGTAGAACGGATCGACGATGAAGTCCCAGGCGTCGGCCACCACCTTGGTCGGCGGCGGCAGGCGCGCGCCCGGCTCGGAGCACAGGAGCTGCCAGACGAACAGGGTGATCGCGAGCACGATCAGCGGCGGCAGCACCACGTTCGCGATGTGGCGCCCGATCTCGCCGACACGCTCCAGCACCGGCCGCATCGGCGGCTGGAAGGCCACGATCTCGGCCGAGCGTGCCGGGGCCTCCGGCACCGGCATGTCGGCGGTGTCGGCGAGCGCCGTTGCCTTGCCTGCAGCCGCCATCACGCCACCTTCTTGATCTGGAGGGAGGCGAGATAGGCCTTGGGATCCTCGGGATCGAACACCTTGCCGTCGAAGAAGGTCTCCTTGCCGCGCGAGGTGGTCTTGGGGATGTCGGCGGCATCGGCACTGATGTTCTTGGCAGCCTGGCGCCACATGTCCTCGCGATTGACCTTGCCGATGATGGCCTTGGTATCGAGGTCCATCGGCAGCTTGCCCCAGCGCTGGTTCTCGGTGAGGAACCACAGCTCATGGCTCTGGTAGGGATAGGACACGCCGCCCTTCCAGAACTTCATGAGCTGGTCGGAGCCCTCGACGACCTTGCGGCCGTCGCCGTAGTTGATACTTGCCCTTGATGCGATTGACGATGTCGGCCGGCGGCACGTTGAACCACTGGCGCTTGCCGATGATGCTGGGCGAGCTCGTCCTTGTTCTCCATCTTCTCGCACCACTGCTGGGCCTCCATGACAGCCATCAGCACGGCCATCGCCGCCTTGGGGTTCTTGTCGACCCAGTCGGCGCGCATGCCGAGCGACTTCTCGGGATGGTTCTTCCAGATCTCGCCGGTCATGCAGGCGGTGAAGCCGATGTCCTGGTTGACGAGTTGCTCGTTCCACGGCTCGCCGACGCAGAAGGCGTCCATGTTGCCGACCTTCATGTTGGCCACCATCTGCGGCGGCGGCACGACGATGGTCGAGACGTCCTTGTCGGGATCGATGCCGGCCGGCGGCCAGCCAGTAGCGGATCCAGACGTCGTGCGTGCCGCCCGGGAAGGTCATGGCGCACTTCACTTCCTTGCCGGCCGCCTTCTTCTTGGCGAAGCGCCTCCTTGAGCGGCCTGGCGTCGACGGTGACGCCCAGCCCCTTGAACTCCTTGGAGACCGAGATGCGCCTGGCAGTCGTAGTTGAGGCGGCACAGGATATACATCGGCACCGGCTTGTTCTCCGGCGTCGTGGTGCCCATCGTGATCTGATAGGGCTTGGGCGTCAGGATGTGCGCGCCGTCGATGCCGCCTGAGCCCGAGCCCAGCACGATGTTGTCGCGCGTGGTGCCCCACGAGGCCTGCTTGGCGACGTTGGCATCGGTGATGCCGTACTTGTCGAAGATCTTCTTTTCCTTGGCGATGATCAGCGGCGAGGCATCGGTGAGCGCGATGAAGCCCAGCGTGACCTTGTTGGTCTCGGGTCCGCCAGCCTGCGCAAAAGCGCCCGAGGGGAACGACGCACGCACCGACGCCATCAGGGCCGCTGTGGCAGTGGCGCCTTTGAGAATGTCACGACGTCCGAACTTCCTGGTCTTCATCACTCGTCTCCTGAAAAAGCAAAAGCCTCGAGTTTGCGTTAATTGGATCCGCGCACGACGCCGGCAGTCGCTGCGGTCGAAGACTTGTCGTCGCGTGCCGACAGAAGAGGTTCGCCATGACCGCCCGGCGGCAGGCGGTCGGCATCGGGGCAGTCGACGCCCATCTCGCGCGCCGCGGCGCGGTAGATGTCGGTGCGATAGACGCGGTCGGCGACGGCCTTGATGTCGGTGTCGGCCGGCGCCTGCTTCCAGCGCACCATCTGCGCCAGGAACCAGTCGGCGTGGCTGCGCCACGGGAAGTTGGCGCTGTCGCGCTGGAAGACATGGAAGCCCGGCAGGTCGAGCGTGCGCGACATCACCTCGGCCGGCATGTTGAGATAGCGCGGGCTCGACAGGATGCGCGCGGCCTCGGCGCGATTGGCAGGCTCGTCGAGCCACAGGCAGGCCTCGATCAGAGCCTTGATCAGCGCCTTCAGGGTGTTGGGGTTGTTGGCGGCCCACGATCTCGGTGGTGCCCAGCACCTTCTCGGGCATGCCCTTCCAGATGTCGGGACCGGTGAGCGCAATGCGGCCGATGCCGAGCACCTCGGACTGCTGGTTCCACGGCTCGCCGACGCAGTAGCCGTCGATCACGCCGCCCGAGAGATAGGCGACGGTGTGCGGCGGCGGCACGACGGTGAGGCGGACGTCTCGATCAGGATCGAGACCGGCCGACGACAGCCACAGCCGCAGCATGTAGTTCTGCACCGAGTACGGGAACACCGACGCCAGCACGACGGGCTTGGCGCGCGCGGCCGCCCGCTTGGCGACGACGGCGGCCAGCGCGCGTGCATCGAGCGGCGGGTGGCCGTTGCCGACCAGCTCGGGTGCGGCCTCTTCCATCTCCTGCCACAGGCCCTTGGACAGTGTCAGCGCGTTGCCGTTTACCTGCAGGGTCATGGCGTTGATCACCGGCACGCTGACGCTGTCGATGCCGAGCGTCAGCGCGAGCGGCAGGGGAGCCAGGATGTGCGAGGCGTCGAGCTTGCCCAGCGCCAGCTTGTCGCGAACGTTGGCCCACGAGACCTCGCGGCGGATCTCGACCTCGAGGCCCTGGCGCTCGTAGGCGCCCAGCTCCTCGGCCAGCACGATCGGTGCGCAGTCGATGATCGGGATGAACCCGACTTTGATCCTCGGTTGCTCCAGATCGGCCATGCCGCACGCACTCCACAAACGAAAACAGCGCCCCGCCCGGCCGGCAGGGTGCCGACCGATCAGGACGCCGTTGTCCAATCGACGGACCGTCTTTGGTCCGTCTTTAACTCAGGAGGAGCCCGCCATTGGGCTCACGCCGATAGAGGGAGCAGCAAGCATGCCAAGCGCGCTGCGATGCAGTAAGTCTTTGAAATAACGAGATTTATTGGGATCGCTCTGTAAAATTGGCTGCCCGCGGGCGATCAGAATTCTGATGCTCGCATGTGCAGCATGATCGATCCACAGGCACGCCTAAGATTTAAGCACTTTGGCGTAGGTCACGATTTCCCGGGCCACTTCGCCGATCCGCTTGTTCTGATCCATCGCGAGCTTGCGCAGGAGCTTGTAGGCGGCGTCCTCGCTCAGACCCTTCTGCTCCATCAGCAGGCCCTTGGCGCGCTCGACGGTCTTGCGCTCGACCAGGGACAGGCGGGCGCGGTCGAGCTCCTCGCGCATGGCGTGATAGCGATTGAAATGGGCGACCGCGACATCGACCACAGGGCGCACGCGATCCTGCGCCAAGCCCTTCACGACATAGGCTGAAACGCCTGCCTCCATCGCCGCTGCGATGGTTGCGGGATCGGAGCGATCGACGAACAGCGCAATAGGCCGCGGCATGAGATCGGTGGTGCGCCGCATGTCCTCGATGGTGTCGCGGCTGGGACTGTCGATGCTGACGACGACGACGTCGGGCTCGAGTTCGCGCACGCGGGCAATCAGATCCTGCGTGCCTTCGAGGCGCGCCAGCAGGCGATAGCCCGCAGCCGCCAAGCCCGTTTCCACGATCTCGGCGCGGGTGGGATTGTCGTCGATCAGCAGGACGGAGAGTGGCTTGGTCACAGATGGCGGCTCGCTGCAGCGCTTGGGCGCAACAACCGTGCCAGCTGATCAAGGCGTTGTTTCTGTTGGCTTTCCGTCTTCCCAGCGGCCCGACTGGACCTTGCCGTCGGCACGTGTGATCTGGCCGTAGCCCTGGCGCTTGCCGCCGCGGAAGCCGCCTTCATAGCGCTGGTCGCCCACGGCCTCGACACCCGGCCCTTCGAGCAGGCCGGCGCGGAACTCTCCCGATTGCACCGTGACGGGCTCGCCAAGCGTGCGGCGCACGCCCAGGCCCTCGAGCCGGCCGGCGACGAAATTGCCCTCGGCGCGCTCGACGCCCGGCTTCTCGCGCGCGCCGAGGCCGGTCGCCTGGCCGTCGCGCCACTGGCCGGCGTAACGCGAATCGTCTTCGAAGCGCACGGTGCCGAGGCCGTTCAGCCGACCGTCCTGGAAGTCGCCGGCCTGGCGCTCGCCGCTGGCGAGCTCGGCGACGCCGAGGCCCTGGCGCTTGCCGTCGACTCACTTGGCCGACATAGCTCACGCCGTCATTGGTGAGCCGCTCGGCGTTCTGCAGGTCCGGCCGCGCGGCCCGCGCGGCGACAATGCGTGCCTCGCCCGCCATCGCACGCGCAGCCCGAGCTGCTTCGTCGGCGCGCTCCAGCACGGCGCGGGCCGGCAGCACGGCGCGGGCGGCCTGATCGATCAAGGCTTGCTTGGGCGCATCGGGCGCGGGCGCAGGTGCAGGTCGCGTGGCCGGTGTCGGTGTGGGTGTGGGTGTGGGTGCGGGTGCGGGCGTCGGCGGCGAAACCGGTTGTGGTGTCGGTGCCGGCGTCGCCGTTGCGACCGGCTGCTCTACGCTCGGAGCGCCGGCGATCATGGCCTGGAGCTGCGGCTTGAAACGCCACGCCGCTGCGGCGCCGACAACGACGACCAGCAGGACGAAGACCCAAATCGCGGTACGCGAGCGACGCGCCGGCGGCGGCAGCGTCGAAGGGTCGACTTCGCGGCTGACACCGCCCAGGCGCGGCGTAGCGCCGGATGCGCTGCCGAGACGTTGTGTCGGCGCATCGGCGACGCGCGCGATCGACGGGCCGAACAAGGCGGCCCATTCCTCGACAGTCTGCGGCCGCTCGGCCGGCGCGAAGGCCAAAGCGCGATCGATGGCGCCAAGGAAGGCTGGCTCGAAACGATCGGCATGGGTCGTCGCCAGCGGACGGTAGGGATCGGTGCCGACGCGCGCGGCGGCATCGGGCGGCGGCAGCCCGGCAATGGCGTGATGAAGCACGGCGGCGGCGGAGTAGATGTCGCTCCACGGGCCCTGCTTGCCGTCGAGCGCGTACTGCTCGATCGGCGCGTATTGCGGCGTCAGCACGCCGGTCAGCGTGCGCGAGCGGTCGCCCATCGCCTGGCGCGCCGCGCCGAAGTCGATCAGCACCGGAATGCCGTCGCGCCGGACGATGATGTTGGACGGCTTGATGTCGCGATGGAGGAAGCCTTGGGCGTGCACGGCGCTGAGACCGCCGACCAGCCCGTCGGCCAGGCGTCGCACGTCGTCGGGCGACAGGCGGCCGGCCGGCTGGCGCAGCAGCTCGCCCACGCTCTTGCCGTCCTCGAACTCCATGACGGTGTAGGCCGTGCCGTTGGCCTCGAAATAGCGCAGCACCGGCACGATGTGCAGATGACGGAAACGGGCAAGCGCACGCGCCTCGTCGAGGAAGCGCTCGCGGCCCCAGGCGAAGTCCTCGGCGAAGCGCGTGCCGCGCGGCACCACCTGGCCGTCGCCGCCGCGCACGGCGAACTCGATCGGCAGGTACTCCTTGATGGCGACGAACTTGGCGAGCTGGGTGTCGAAGGCGCGATAGGTGATGCCGAAGCCGCCGTGGCCGATCACCGCATCGAGCCGATAGTCGCCGAGCCGCGTGCCGGGAGTCAGGGCCTGGACGTTATCGGAGGACATTTATCGACGGGATATGGCACGCACCTGTACTCCTAGATGCGCGTTCCCGGGCGGGCGCACAAGCGCCCAAAGATTTATCGAGCGACGGTGGCGGTCGTGGTCGCGGTGGTTATGCGGTTGAGGCCGCCGTCACTGAACTGCGGCAGCAATTGCATGACCATGATGAACACGCACAAGCCGATGGCCGTGAGCATGGTTGCAGGTCGTGTGCGCAGAACAGGCGTCGGGGCTCTTGCCCGGCGATCGTCCGACATGACGGACCCCTCTGAAAAATTGCTTCGTCAAAACCACGGCCAGCAGCCCCGAATATTGGGCCAAGCCGTCGGAACCATAAAACACAAGGCGATCTCGTTCAACAAAAATGTATCAAACACAACAAGTTAGACTGCGAAGTGACAGTTTCACTGGAACACACAATAGATCGCGGTCCAAGCCGTCAGTGCCCACCTCTTATTGTCTGGAGTACCGCTTCCAATATCTGTCGCGCCATTGCCGTAGAGGCAGAGTAGGATCGCCCATGATGAATGCGACACCACGTCTCGACAACGCACGTACCCTGGTGCTGACCGGCGCAAGCCGCGGCATCGGCCATGCCACCGTCAAGAAATTCAGCGCCGGCGGCTGGCGAGTGATCACCGTGTCGCGCCAGCCGTTCAGCGTGCTCTGCCCGTGGCCGGGCGGCGAGAAGAACCATGTGCAGATCGACCTCGCCGATCCGGACGACGTCGGCCGTGGCATCGAGGAGATCCGCGACCGGCTGGGCGGCGGACGGCTCGATGCGCTGGTGAACAACGCCGCCATCTCGCCCAAGGACGAGACGGGTGGCCGCTTCGGCGCCATCGACACGCCGTTCGACCTGTGGCGCCAGGTGTTCAACGTCAATTTCTTCGCGCCGGTGGCACTGGCGCGCGGCCTCATGGGGGAGCTGTCGGAAGCGCGCGGCTGCGTGGTCAACGTCACGTCGATCGCCGGCAGCCGCGTGCATCCCTTCGCCGGCTCCGCCTATGCGACGTCGAAGGCGGCGCTGGCGGCGCTGACGCGCGAGATGGCGCATGACTTCGGTCCGCGCGGCATTCGCGTCAATGCCATCGCGCCGGGCGAGATCGACACCGCGATCCTGTCGCCCGGCACCGAGAAGATCGTCGAGGAGCAGATCCCGATGCGCCGGCTGGGCACGCCCGACGAAGTGGCGGACGTCATCCACTTCCTGTGCGAAAAAGGCGCGAGCTACGTCAGCGGCGCCGAAATCCAGATCAACGGCGGCCAGCACGTATAGGAGTAGCCGATGGACACCATTACCAGCATCAAGGGCGAGCCAAGTACGCGGGAAACTGGCCGTGACGCGCGCCGCCGCATCCGCGCCGGCGGCTTTCGCAAGCCGACCGCGGGCATGGCGCCGGGTTACGTGCAGGGCAATCTCGCGATCCTGCCCAAGGAGCTCGCCGCCGACTTCACGCGCTTCTGCATGCTCAATCCCAAGCCCTGCCCGCTGCTCGGCCAGTCCGAGCCGGGCGACTGGCGCCTGCCGATGCTGGGCGAGGACCTCGACATCCGTACCGACATCCCGCGCTATCGCGTGTGGAAGAAGGGCGAGCTGGTCGAGGAGGTCGACGATCTCAACAAGGTGTGGCGCGACGACCTGGTGTCGTTCGTTCTGGGCTGCTCCTTCTCCTTCGAGGAGGCGCTGATCGACAACGGTCTGGAGATCCGCCACCAGAGCTGTGACGTGAACGTGCCGATGTACCGGACCAACATCCAGTGCACGCCGGCCGGGCCGTTCCACGGGCCGATGGTGGTGTCGATGCGGCCGTTCAAGCCGGCCGAGGCCATCCGCGCGGTGCAGGTGACGACGCGCTTCCCCTCGGTGCACGGCGCGCCGGTGCATCTCGGCAAGCCGGAGCTGATCGGCATCAAGGACATCGCCAAGCCGGACTACGGCGACGCCGTGCCGGTGCGCGACGACGAACTTCCGGTGTTCTGGGCCTGCGGCGTCACCCCCCAGTCGGTGGTGGCCACGGTGAAGCCCGAGTTCTGCATCACCCATGCGCCGGGCTACATGCTGGTGACGGACCTGTTGAACTCGCAGCTTGCCGTTCTCTGATGGCTGAGGTCGAGTTCGCCGGCCGCGCCTACAACATCGATGACCTGGTAATCGCCGGCTGGACCGGCCGCGATGTCGCGGCCTTGGAGCATCACATCGAGGAGCTGAAGGCGATCGGCGTGCAGCCGCCGTCGAAGGTGCCGCTGTACTACCGCGTCGCCGCGAGCCTGCTGACACAGGCCGAGTCCATCCAGGTCGTGGGCGACGACACGTCCGGCGAGGCCGAGCCGGTGCTTTTGGGCACGGCCGACCGGCTGTGGGTCACGGTCGGCGCCGACCACACCGATCGCAAGCTCGAGACCTACGGCGTTGCGCAGTCCAAGCAGGTCTGCGCCAAGGTGATCGGCCGCACGGCCTGGCGCTTCGAGGAGGTCGAGCCGCATTGGGACCAGCTGATCCTGCGCAGCTTCATCGAGGAAGGCGGCAAGAAGGTGCCCTACCAGGAGGGTCTTCTGGGCAAGATCCGCGCACCGCGCGATCTGATCGCCGGCTGGCACAACGGCGACAAGCGCCTGCCGGCCGGTGTCGCGATGTTCTGCGGCACCCTGCCGGCGATCGGCGGCATCCGGTCCTCCTCGCGCTTCGACATGGAGATCGAGGATCCGGTGCTGGGCCGCAAGCTCTCGCACTCTTATATCGTGCAGGCGCTGCCGAATATCTCTTGAGTGGACGTCTCCTGAGCGACGAAGTCGACGACGGCGCGCACGACGACGGGATCGGCCAATAGGCGATTGTGGCCAAGGCCGCGCGTCACCATCAGCTCCGCGCCGGGCAGCGCGTGGGCGTTTCTGGCCGATTCGAGGACGGGAACCTGCCGGTCGTTCTGGTCGTGGACCAAGAGCAGCGGCAGGTCGACCTTGCCGGCGATGCGGCGGACATCGAAGTCCGTCGCCGGCCTGCCGACATGGGCTTCGACCGAGGCGATGAAGGCCGCCGTCCCGCGCCCGGAGAGGCCGACGGCGGCAGCGAAGCGATTGAGCTCGCGCTTCAGCGACGACGGCGCCGAGATCAGCGCCACACGATTGGCGCCTCCGCTATGAGCGACGGAATACAGGCTCATCGCAGCGCCGAGGGAATGACCGACCACCGCATGAACGGGGGCGAGCCGCGCCAGGGTGCGCTCTATGGCGGCGATGAACTTCACGGCGGTCAGTTCGTCGCCGGCCGATTCGCCATGCGCCGGCACATCGAGGGCGACAGCGGCGAAGCCGCGCTCGACCAGCGCCGCGACGATGGCCGCGAACTGCGCGCGGTTGCCTTCGAAGCCGTGGACCAGCAGGACGACCGGGCCCTGGCCCCAGCGCCAGGCAACAAGCCCGTCGCCGAGATCGATGCGCTGGTCGGCCAGCGGCAACGGCAGCGCCGGCGGCGGCCGCACGTGGCGGCGCGGATTCAGCATCATGCGGCGGAAGAACGGCGCCACCAGCGCCGGCGCGACGTGGCTGGCGGCGGCAAGAGCGGCGATCGGCAGGGGAAGAGCGGGCATGCAGAGCTCCGATAAGTGCAGTTGCACCTAACTGGGCCGCCGCGACGTTCCGCTCAAACGAAGAAGTCTGCGCGTTTACGTAACTTTTCTTCATGCGCATGGCTTCTCTGCAGGTCGGACCTTGCTCGACCGCTACCGGTAAACGTACGTTCAGCCGACCGGGAGGAGCGGGTTCATGATCAAAGGCGCATACGACGGCATCACCGTGCTCGACTTCACGCAGGGCGTGGCCGGGCCGCATGCCACGATGCTGCTGGCGCTGCACGGCGCCGACGTCATCAAGATCGAGCCGCCGGAAGGCGACTGGGGCCGCGCGCTGGGCGAGCTCAAGGGCGATCACTGCGCGCATTCCGTCGCCTTCAACCGCGGCAAGCGCTCGATCGCGCTCGATCTCAAGTCGGCCGACGGCAAGGCCGTCGTGAACAAGCTGATGGCCAAGGCCAACGTCGTCATCGAAAGCTTCAGGCCGGGCGTCATCTCGCGGCTGGGCTTCGGCTACGAGGACGCCAGGAAGATCAATCCCAAGGTCGTCTATTGCTCGGTGTCGGGCTTCGGCCAGACCGGCCCCTACAGCAAGCGGCCGACCGTCGACGGGCTGATCCAGGCGTTCAGCGGCATGATGGTGATGAACCGTCTGCCCGACGGCACGCCGTGGCGGCAGGGCATGATCGCGGTCGACGTCACGACCGGGCTCTACACCTTCCAGGCGCTGGCGCCGGCGCTGATGCGCCAGCTGCGCTACGGCGAGGGCTGCTACATCGATTCCAGCCTGATGAAGGCGGCGGCCGCCTACCAGGGCGCCAAGCTGATGGAATGGGTGTTCTCCAACGGCGCGCCGCCGCCGCTCTACATGCCGGCCGGCAGCTACAAGACCGCCAACGGCTACATCATGGTGAGCGCCATGCGGCCGCACCATTTCCAGGCCCTGTTCGAGCTGATCGGCCGCAAGGACATCGCCGACGATCCCGAGCTGCAGGGCCACGAGGCGCGCATCCGCAATGCCCCGCGCATCATCAAGGCGCTGCAGGAGACCATGCCCTCCAAGACCACCGAGGAATGGATCGCCCTGCTGCAGCCCAAGGAAGTGTTCTGCGAACGGGTCAACAACTACACCGATTACCTCGACCATCCGCACGTCAAGGAATCGGGGGCTATCGACTGGATCGAGCAGGACGGCTTTGGCCGCATGCCCGTCGCCAACATCCCCGGCCTGCCGCCGGCCTCCGAGCACGACGCCCAGCAGCACGCGCCGCATACCGGCGAGAACGGACCGGAGATCCTGGAGGAGCTGGGCTACAGCGCCGCCGAGATCGACGCGATCTTCTCGCGCGGCGGCGTGAAGGCGCCAACGACGCTGGCGAAGGCTGCGGAGTGAAAGTGCGGGCTACTCCGGTAAGAGATTGGCTCTGCTAGGCGCCCACCTTTGAAGCCTGCGGTGCCAGGAGAGGACACATCGCGCGTTACCAACGATAAGGACAAGATCGTCAGGTTCGCAAACATCATCCGTCCTTTTGCGAAGAAAACGGCGAAGCAACTGGCAAGTTCGCGGAAGACCGATGTTGCAAGAGGACGCCATCCAGCCTGGCCCTGGATCGACTTGGTTCTCTCTTATGCCACTCTCGGTGGCTCAAGGAATTGGGAAGTCAACATAGAGCCACGCGCCCAAGACTTTGGATGGGCGCGCATCAACAAGCTGTCTGCGAAGGATCGGAAGAAGCTGTTGCTGCAGATACCAAACCCTCGGTTCCGTCTCCTCATCGCAAGCTGAGGCAGCCTTTCAGTTGTTCAAGAAGGCAGCTGGCCCTACGACAATCCGAAATCAGTACCGGAAGCTGCAAACCGCCGAAGAGAGAATTGAGTTTTTGAAGAAAATTCCCGGGATCGGTCGGAAGTACGCGCGCAACATCGCGATGGAGGTTTGCGACGAACTCGTCTGCAATCATTTCGCGCTCGACTACCGCTTGAAGACCCTCATAAGTCCCTTCTTGCGCCGAAACTTCAGCTATCGAGAAGGTGAGGAGTTCCTGAGAAGTGTGGCTGCGCGACTGCACGTCGATGCCCGCACGCTCGATCGGACGCTGTATCGAAACTACGATGAGCTGAAGGAGAGACTTGGCCGGTGAACTTCTGACTGGTTGCGACGGGCGCAGATTGAGGAACAGCTGTATCCGGCGCTTGGTAATCAAGCAGCGGCAAGTGCTTTGCGTAACCCCTCCGGGTCGGCCTTGATGGCTCGCAAGAGTGTGCGCGCAGGGCCGCTTGGCTTCTTCGCGCCTCGCTCCCATTCCTGAACGGTTCGCACGCTGAAATCGTATGCGGCGGCAAATTCAGCCTGTGTCATGCCCGTGGCGCGCCTTATCGCCCGCACGTCGATCTCCGGAGCCATATCGGGGGCTGCATCACGATTGGACGCAATCTGCCGTGCGATGTCCCCGTCCGTCATCGCGTCGATCCTGCGCCAATTCGTGCTCGCAAGCGCCTTGCGCGCCGCCTTACTGATGCCTTTTGCCATAGCGCTTCACCTCTCGTCGATTTGCCTTCCGAAGCGAGATCACCCGTCGTTCGCCGTCACGATCGACGTGAACGCAGACAAAAAGACGGCCATTGATGAGGCCGAAGGCCACCTTGCGACGCTCGCCATAGTCAAAGCGATCATCGTTTATCGACAGATACGGCCCGGCAAAAAGAAACTCCGCCAAGGCCAGCGACACTCCGTGCTTCGTCCGGTTGGCCGCATCCTTGACCGGATCGAATAGGGTATCTCACGGAGGACGACTATACGCCTCTGGCGTATACCAGGCAAGGTGCACCGTTACCTGTCAGCTGACCTGAAATCCATGCGCGAAGGGATCGCGGTCGTCGACGAAGATGGTGTTGATGCCGTGCTGGCGTGCCCAGCCGGCGATCGAGGGCACGATGGCGTCGTGGTTGCCGACGCGCGCTGTCCCTTCGACGCGACCGTCGAACAATGAGCCGATGATGCTCTCGTGCACGAACGTCATCGCCCACCTTGAGCCTGCCGCGGGCGGCGAGCTGGGCCATGCGCGCCGAGGTGCCGGTGCCGCAGGGGGAACGGTCGATCGCCTTGTCGCCGTAGAACACCGCGTTGCGCGCATGGGCGCGCGCATCGCGCGGCTTGCCGGTCCACATGACGTGGCTCACGCCCTTGATGGTCGGGTTCTCCGGATGCACCGGATGGATCTTGTCGTTGATCAGCCGGCGCACGATCGGCGACAGACGCAGCACGTCGCCCGCCGACATCGCTTCGAGGCCGGCAAAATTCTTCTGCGGCTCGAGGATGGCGTAGAAGTTGCCGCCGTAGGAGATATCGAACACCAGCTCGCCCATGCCGGGCACGTCGACAGCAATCTCGCTGGCGGCGAGATACGAGGCGACATTGGTAATGCGCACGCTTTCGACGAAGCGGCCCTGCTGCTCGTAGCGCGCCACCACGCGGCCGGCCGGCGCATCGATGTTGAGCGTGCCCGGCGTCGCCGGCGCCACCAGCCCGTTCTCGACCGCCATGGTGACGGTGCCGATCGTTCCGTGGCCGCACATCGGCAGGCAGCCGCTCACCTCGATGAACAGGATGCCGACGTCGCAGTCGGCGCGGGTCGGCGGATAGAGCATCGAGCCCGACATCACGTCGTGGCCGCGCGGCTCGAACATCAGCGCCTTGCGGATCCAGTCGTGGTTGGCGAGGAAGTCGAGCCGCCGTTCGCTCATGGTGGCGCCTTTGAGCAAGGGCGCGCCGCCCGACACCAGCCGCACCGGATTGCCGCAGGTGTGGCCGTCGAGGCAGGAAAAGGTATGGACCGACATGGTGATCTACGCCGCCGCCGTGACGAAGCGCTCGATCTGGCGCTTGTTCTGCAAGCGTATCACACGCTTCTCCCGGGCGAGATCCTCGCACTCGACCGCGTACTTCTGCCGATTGCGGCGATGGGTCTTCAGCGCCCACAACAGGATCGACTGGCGGCTGAGAAAGGAATTGCGGAAGGTCTCGCGATTGCCGGTGCCCCAAAGCTCCTCTTTGGTGGCCGCCCGGCGGACCGTGCGGCGCACCAGGCGCCACATCACCAGCGACAACGGCAGGTCGAGCCAGATCAGCGTGTCGGCATTGGGCCAGACGATGTCGCGGACCTGGCCATAGTTGCCGACCACGATCCAGCCGTCGTCCCGCGTCTCGCGCTCCACCCGGTGGCGGAACAGTTCGAGCGGCACGGGTTGCCAGTCACGGCCCCAAAACAGCGCGTCGAGCTCGATCACGCGCAGCCCCATTTGAGCCGCCAGCCGTTCGGCCAGCGTGCTTTTGCCCGACCCGGTGGTGCCGATGACAACGACCCGCCGCACTAACTCCCTCCAACCTCGCTCGACTGTAGCGCCAAATCGGCGGCCATCGTAGGGTGCGCGGCCCATGTTGGGGGAGCGTTGATGCCGCAGATACTTTTCAAGAATTTGAACCTGCTCGACCCGCGCTGGAACGAGGCGCGCGGCGGCTACGAGGTGCTGGTCGAGGGCGACACCATCAAGGAGGTGTCGGCCAAGCCGATCAAGGCGGCCAGGGCGCAGGTCGTCGATTGCGGCAAGCGCACCCTGATGCCGGGCCTGATCGACTGCCACGTCCACGTCTTCCTGGTCGAGGTCAACATCCGCAACCTCGAGCACGTGCCGCTCACCCTGCTGACGGCGCGGTCGGCCGACCTGATGAAGGGCATGCTCGACCGCGGCTTCACCACGGTGCGCGACACCGGCGGCGCCGACTGGGGCATCAAGACCGCCGTCGAGACAGGCCTGATCCCCGGCCCGCGCCTCTTCATCTCCGGCCGCGCCATCGGCCCGACCGGCGGCCACAGCGATTCGCGCCGCCGCACCGACATCTCCGGCGCGCCGTGCGGCTGCTGCAACGCCATGGTCTACTGCATGGCGATCGCCGACGGCGCCGACGAGGTGCGCAAGCTGGTGCGCGAGCAGATGCGCCAGGGCGCGGACCAGGTGAAGATCATGTGCTCGGGCGGCGTCGCCTCGCCCTACGATCCGCTGGATTCGCTGCAATTCTCCGAGGCCGAGATCGCCGCGGCGACCGACGAGGCCAAGGCCTTCGGCCGCTACGTGCTGGCCCACGCCTACACGCCCGAGGCCATCACCCGGGCCGTCAACAACGGCGTGCGCACCATCGAGCACGGCAATCTCATCAACGCCAAGGCGGCCAAGCTCTTGAAGTCCAAGGACGGCTACATGGTGGCCAACCTGGTGACCTACTTCATCATGAAGGAGCGCGCCGCGCAGTTCGGCATGAGCGCCGACATGCTGGCCAAGAACGACATCGTGCTCGACGGCGCGCTGCGCTCGCTCGAGATCTGCAAGGAGGCCGGCGTGAAGGTCGGCTACGGCAGCGACCTTCTGGGCCAGCTCCAGGTCGAGCAGAGCCGCGAGTTCATGTTCCGCGCCGAGGTGCTGAAGCCGATCGAGATCATCCGCCAGGCCACCACCGTCGGCGCCGAGATCCTGCGTCACGAGGGCAAGCTCGGCGTCGTCGAGCCTGGCGCCTTCGCCGACCTGATCGTGGTCGACGGCAACCCGCTCAAGAAGCTCGAGCTCTTCCTCGACCAGGGCGCCCATCTGCCGGTGATCATGAAGGCCGGCAAGTTCCACAAGAACGAGTTGAAATGAGGCACGCCGTCATCCTGAGCGAAGCGAAGGATCTCATGCCGGTTGCAAGCGGCGATGAGGTCCTTCGCTTCGCTCAGGACGACAGGCTGGAGGCAAACTGATGTCTTTCCTGTTCAAGAACCTGCGCCTGCTCGATCCCCGCTGGAAGGAAGCGCGCGGCGGCTACGAAGTGCTGATCGAGGGCGACACGATCAAGGAGGTGTCGGCCAAGCCGATCAAGGCGTCGAAGGCCAACGTGATCGATTGCGGCAAGCGCACGCTGATGCCGGGCTTGATCGACTGCCACGTGCACACGCATCACAGCGAGGTCTACATCAACCGCATGGAGGCGGTGCCGCTCACCCTGATGATGGCGCGCTCGACCGGCCGCCTGAAGCGCATGCTCGACCGCGGCTTCACCACCGTGCGCGACGCGGGCGGCGCCGACTGGGGCACCAAGACCGCCGTCGAACTCAGGGCTGATCCCCGGGCCGCGCATGTTCATCTCCTGCCGCTCGATCGGCCCGACCGGAGGGCACAACGACCGCAACCGGCGCACCGATGCCGTGGGGCCGCCGTGTCTCTGCTGCAACGGCATGGTGTTCATCCGCTACCTGGCCGACGGACCCGACGCCGTGCGCAAGGGCGCACGCGAGCAGATGCGCCAGGGCGCAGACCAGATCAAGCTGATGGTGTCGGGCGGCGTCGCCTCGCCCTACGATCCGCTGGAATCGCTGCAGTTCACGGAGGAGGAGATCACGGCCGCGGTCGAGGAGGCGCATGCCTTCGGCCGCTACGTGCTGACCCACGCCTACACGCCCGAGGCCATCCAGCGCGCCGTCAAATGCGGCGTGCGCACCATCGAGCACGGCAACCTCGTCGACGCGCCGACCGCCAAGCTGATGGCGCAGAAGGGCGTCTACATGGTGCCCAACCTGATCGCCTACGACGCCATGAAGCGGCGCGCCGCCGAGCTTGGCATGCCCAAGGAGATGCTCGACAAGAACGACGAGGTCCTGAAGTACGGCTACAAAGAACTGGAGCTTTGCCGCAAGGCCGGCGTGCGCATGGCCTACGGCTCCGACCTTTTGGGTGCGCTCGAGGACGAGCAGACCGTCGAGTTCCAGATCCGTGGGCGCGTGATGCCGACGATCGACGTTATCCGTTCGGCGACGCTGATCGGCGCCGAGGTCGTGCGCCAGGAAGGCAAGCTCGGCGTCGTCGAGCCGGGCGCTTTCGCCGACCTGCTGGTGGTCGACGGCGATCCCCTCAAGAACCTCGGCCTGTTCAAGGATGGCGGCCCGCACCTGTCGGCCATCATGAAGGGCGGCCGTTTCCACAAGAACACGCTGTGACGGCCCTCGCGCTCATCCGCCGCCGCGCCCGCCGCTGGGCTCTCAACGGCGCGGCGACGGTGGCGCTGGCCTATATTTTGCTGCCGCTGATCTTCGTGGTGTGGCTTGCGTTCTTCCGCCAGGAAATCCCGTCCTTCCCGCCCGAGGGCTATAGCCTGCGCTGGTTCGCGGCCATCCTCGACCAGCGCAAGTTCGTCAACGGCTTCTCGGTCAGCTTCCAGGTCGCAGCGCTTGCGATGACGGTCGGCTTGCTGTTCGGCGTGCCGGCGGCACTCTGCCTGGTGCGGCACAATTTCAAGCTGCGCGGGCCGCTCGCCAACCTGCTGCTGATGCCCATCATCGTGCCGGGCGTCGTGCTGGGCACGGCGATGTACGTCTTCCAGGTCGAGGTCGAGAACGGCCTCGACATGGACGTGATCGGCACCTTCTACGCCCTGGTGGCGGGCCATGTCGTGATCGTCATCCCGTGGGTGGTGCGCCTGGTCACGGCGAGCCTCAGCGGCGTCGACCGCGCCACCGAGGAAGCCGCGCAAAACCTCGGCGCCAACCAATGGGTCACCTTCTGGCGCATCACTTTGCCCGCGATCCGGCCCGGCATCGTGGCGGGCGCCTTGTTCGGCTTCGTCACCTCGTTCGGCAACCTCGAGATGAGCCTGTTCCTGGTCGGGCCCGGCCGCACGACCCTGCCCATCGTCATCCTCCAGTACCTCGAATGGAAGATCGACCCGACCATCGCCGCGGTCTCGGTGGTGCAGATCGTGCTGATCGGCATCGCCATGCTGATCACCGACCACTACGTCAAGCTGGCGCGGGTGGTCTGACATGGCCGATCTGGCGCTCAACGGTCTTTCCAAGCACTACGGCGATTTCTATGCCGTGCGCGAAGTCTCGCTCACGATCGCCGACGGCGAGTTCCTGGTGCTGCTGGGCCCCTCGGGCTGCGGCAAGACCACGACCTTGCGCATGGTCGCGGGCTTCATCGAGCCATCGGCCGGCCACGTCCGGCTGGCCGGCCAGGACGTCACCCTGCTGCCGCCGTGGAAGCGCAACGCCGGCATGGTGTTCCAGAGCTATGCGTTGTTCCCGCACATGACGGTGGCGCAGAACGTCGCCTTCGGCCTGGAAATGCGCAAGCTCAGCCGCGCCGACATCGACCGCCGGGTCGAGGAGACGCTGGCGCTGGTACGGCTCGGCGGCTATGGCGGCCGCCTGCCGCGCCAGCTCTCGGGTGGCCAGCAGCAGCGCGTGGCGCTGGCCCGCGCACTCGCCATCCGGCCTGACGTGCTGCTGCTCGACGAGCCGCTTTCCAACCTCGACGCCAAGCTGCGCCAGGAGGTGCGGGTCGAGATCCGCGAGCTGCAGCGCCAGCTCGGCCTCACCACCGTCATGGTCACCCACGACCAGGAGGAAGCGTTGACCATGGCCGACCGGCTGGTGGTCATGAACGAAGGCTCGGTGCGCCAGGTCGGCAGCCAGCGCGACCTTTACGAGCGGCCGGCCGACCGCTTCGTCGCGGGATTCGTCGGCCGCACGACCTTCCTCGCCGGCGCCGTGGAGGCGCCCGGCCGCTTCCGCAGCGACGGCGGTCTCGCCTTGGCCTGCACCGGCGGCAGCCCGGGCCGCGCCGCGCTGTCGCTCCGGCCGGAGCGGGTCGAGATCGGGCTGCAGCCGCGGTCCGGACTCGACAACAGCCTGTCCGGTACTGTGGAATTCGTGTCGTATCTCGGCGCCCTGATCGACATCCATGTCCGCCTGTCGCCCAGCGACCGGCTGGTCGTGCAGATCGCCAATCGGGAAGGCGGTTTTACGCCGGAGGTTGGCCAGCCCGTCCATGTCGCCTGGCCCGCATCGGCCGGCCAGGTATTCAACGAGTAGTTCCGGGGAACGGAGCCACTAAACAGGAGGCAACAATGTCAAAGAGCTTCATGATCAATCGCCGAACGGCATTGGGAGGCGCTGCCGCCCTCGCCGCCGGCGCCGCCCTGCCGGCCCCCCTGCCCGCCTGGGCGCAGGACAACAAGCGCATCGTCGTCGGCACCTGGGGTGGCGACTATTCACGCCTGCTCGCCAAGAACATCGAGACGCCTCTGCTCGCGCCCGAGGGCTGGGACGTCATCAAGGACGAGGCCAATGCGCCCCCGCGCCGCGCCAAGATGATGGCCGAGAAGGCGCTGCGCCGCGGCACGTCCGACGTGCAGGGCCTGTCGGCCAACGACATGTACGAGGTCAACGAGCAGGGCCTGGCCGAGCAGATCGACTATTCCAAGATGCCCAATGCCGCGAACCTCATCCCGGCGATGAAGTATCCCTACGGCATCGGCCACATCTATTCGGGCAAGGTCGTGCTCTACAACCCCAAGCTCATGGCGGCACCGGCAGGCTTCGCCGACACGCTCGATCCCAAGCACGGCGACAAGCTCGGCATCATCGACATCCAGTACCAGTACACCATGCTGGCCGCGGGCCTGGCGTCGGGTGGCACGGTCGGCAACTTCGACCCGGGCAAGGAGCGGCTGCTCGCCTGCAAGAAGGCCGGCGCGCGCATCTATCCCTCCAACGAGGCCTTCGCCCAGGCGCTCAAGACCGAGGAGATCGCCTGCGGCATCATGTGGAAGGCGCGCGCCGTGCAGTGGCAGAACGCCGGCATCAACGTCTCGACCGTGGCGCCCAAGGAAGGCGTGCCGATGTACGTCTCTGGCTTCATGATGCCGAAGAACTCGCCCAACAAGGCCGGCGCCTACGCCTATCTCAACGCCATGATGGCGCCGGCGGCGCAGGAAGGCTTCGCCGTCGACATGGGCTACAACCCCACCGTCACCAACGCCAAGGTGCCGGCGGCGACGCAGGAGCGCATCGGCTTCACCGAGGAGGAGAAGAAGCGCCTGGTCGACCTCGACTACGGCTACATGGCCAAGAACGACGCCGCGTTCCAGGAGTGGTGGAACAAGTCGTTCAAGGGCTGACGTGGCCGACGTTGCTCTGACGCATGGCCCCGTCGCCGAGAAGCGGCGGGGCGAAGGCCTCACGGCGGCGGCGCTGATCACGCCGGCGACGATTTTCGTCGCCTTCTGCCTGCTGGCGCCGCTCTGCATCCTGTTCCGCTACAGCCTGAACGAGTTCGTCCCGGCCAAGAAGATGATGGTCGAGGCGGTGACGGTGGCGAACTACGTCCGCTTCTTCACCGACCCCTATTACACCTCGATCCTGGCGACGACGGTGCGCGTCGCCGTCCTCGTCACCGCCGTCTGCCTGGTGCTGGGCTTTCCGCTGGCCTACGTCGTGGCGCGCACGCAGAGCCGCTTCAAGCACCTGCTGATCATCTCGATCATCCTGCCGCTGTTCGTCGGCAACGCCGTGCGCGCGGCGGGCTGGATGACCATCTTCGGCACCAAGGGCGCGGTCAACGCCACGCTGATGGGGCTCGGCCTGATCGACAAGCCATTGCAGATCATGTTCACCGAGAAGGCGGTGATCATCGGCATCATCGCGGTGAACCTGCCGTTCATGGTCCTGACCCTGCAGAGCGTCATCGAGGGCATCGACCGCGCCGTCGAGGAGGCGGCCTTCAGCCTGGGCGCGCCGCCCGGCACCATGTTCCGCCGCGTGCTGTGGCCGCTCGCCCTGCCCGGCATCCTGGCCGGCACGATCCTGACCTTCATCCTGGCGATGAACGCCTATGCCACGCCCTTCCTGCTGGGCGGGCCATTGTTCAAGATGATGGCGCCGCTGGTCTACAATCAGTTCACCCAGCAGGCCAACTGGCCGTTCGGCGGCGCCATCGCCTTCATCCTGATGACCGTGACCCTGCTGCTGACGGTTGCCGCCAACCTGATCTTCCAGCGCCGCGCGGCGCGCTGAGCTGCCTGCAAATAGCCATCGTTCCGGCGGTCGTCGGCGCTGAGCTGTTTCGCCTCGTTGCTTTTGTCGCCGTCCGCCTCTAAGCCCGAACGATCGCACAGATCGATGCCTGTGCCATATTGCACAGGGAAGCTCCCCGGTTGGAAAGTAGAAGACCGCGGATCCCGCCGCGACCGTGAGGGACGCCCGCGCGTGGACCCAAATTCTCGCACGCTACCGGCAGCCGAGCACCGGCCGCAGCCTTGTCGAGATCGCCATCACGGTCGTGCCGCTCGCCGCGCTTTGGGTGCTGGCCTGGGCAACGCTCGACATCGGCTATTGGCTGGCCCTGCCGCTGGCGATCGCCGCCGCCGGCTTCCTCGTGCGGCTTTTCGCCATCCAGCATGATTGCAGCCACGGCGCCTTCTTCCGTCACCGCTTGGCCAACGACTGGTTCGGCCGCATCACTGGTGTGCTGACCTTCACACCGTACGACGTGTGGCGCCACGCACACGCCACGCACCACGCCACCACCGGCAATCTCGACCGCCGCGGCATGGGCGACATCGAGACGCTCACCGTCGACGAGTACCGTGCCCGCTCCTTCTGGGGCCGGCTGCGCTATCGCCTGTATCGCCATCCCCTGGTGATGTTCGGCGTCGGGCCGGCCTATCTCTTCATCCTGCAGCATCGCCTGCCGGTCGGCCTGATGCGCGGCTGGCGGCCATGGGCGAGCAG
The DNA here is from genome assembly GCA_963809025.1 of uncultured Alphaproteobacteria bacterium. Taxonomy (GTDB): domain Bacteria; phylum Pseudomonadota; class Alphaproteobacteria; order Reyranellales; family Reyranellaceae; genus Reyranella. The sequence goes on from CAWEIE010000030.1 coordinate 443,341, forward strand.
CATGACCACCAATCTGGTGATCGCCTCAATCGTCGCCCTGCTGATCTGGCTGATCGGCCTCAAGGCGTTCCTGCTGGTGCATCTGCCCAGCCTGCTGCTGGCCGCCTCGGTCGGGGTCTGGATGTTCTACGTGCAGCATCAGTTCGAGCGGACGAGCTGGGCAAGCGACCGCGACTGGAACCTGCATGACGCGGCGCTGCATGGCAGCTCGCATTACGACCTGCCGGCGTTCCTGCACTGGTTCACCGGCAACATCGGCGTTCACCACGTGCATCATCTCAACAGCCGCATCCCCTACTACCGGCTGCCGCGCGTGCTGCGCGATCATCCGGAGCTGCGCCATGTCGGCCGGCTGACCTTGCTCGACAGCTTTCGCTGCGTGCGTCTGGTGCTGTGGGACGAGACGCAGCGCCGCCTGGTATCGTTCCGCGAGGCCCGGTTGGCGGCCTGAGGCGCGTCGAGGCAGGAGTTGCCCATGCATATCGGATTGATCGGCGGCATTGGCCCCGCCGCCACGGACTTCTATCACCGCGGCCTGATCGAGCGGCACCACGCCTCGAACATCCCGCTCGAGCTCACTATCGCCTACGCCGACGTGCGTGTGATGAGCCGCAACCTCAGCGAAAAACGGCCCGACCGGCAGGCCGAGATCTTCGCCCGGCTGGTCGGCCGCTTGAAGGGCGCGGGTGCGGAGGCCGCGGCCGTCACCTCGATGGGCGGCCATTTCTGCATCAAGGAGCTGGAGCCGATCTCGCCGTTGCCGCTGATCAACGGCCTCGACCCGGTCAACGATGCCATCAACCAGCGTGGGCTGAAGCGCGTGGGCATCATCGGCACGCGCGTGGTCATGGCGAGCAAGCTCTACGGCAAGATCACCAAGGCCGAGGTCATCGCTCCCGAAGGCGACGAGTTCGAGCGCGTCCAGCAATGCTACGGCGACATGGCGAGCATCGGCCGTGTCACCGACGGGCAGCGCCAGACCTTCTTCGAGGCCGGCCGGCGGCTTGCCGAACGCGGCGCCGAGGCCGTGCTGCTGGGCGGCACCGACCTGTTCCTGGCCTTCACCGGCCGCGACTGCGGCTTTCCCGTCATCGACTGCGCCGACCTCCACATCGACGCGATCTACAGGAAGTCCTCGGCGTAATCCTCGGGCTCCTCTGCTGGTGCCAGCGGCCTGCATGCACTGCAGGCATAAGGGATTTCCGCAGTTTCCGCAGTTTCGGCAACCCCCTCTGTCTTGGAGTGCACCCCGAGGGTGAGACAGCAAATAGCGGGCAGAGGGCGGACCGCTCAGCACGCGAGCGGTCCCTCTGCGGACCTGGAATCGGATTGACGATGCATAGAGCGAGAGGACTGCCACACCCTATCAAATACTAAAGTCTTAATCAATAACTTTGATTATATGTGCGTGCAGCTTGTCACCCGCACTTCTGCAAGAGATTGCTGGCCGCCCTGTCGCCGGGCAGCTTCCGCAGGGACTCCTCGAAGAACCGGCGGGCGCACACCAAGTCCCTGCGCGCCAGCGCCTCGACGCCTGACTGCAGCAGGTCGCGCGTGGCGGCCTTGGCGGCCCGCTGTTCGGCCGGGTCGCGCTGGAACACCTCGCAGATGGTGACCGGGTGGGTCTTGCCCTTGACCACGACGACGTCGATCGGGCGGATGTCGTAGGCCTTGGGATCGGCCAGGTTCTCCACGGTGTACTGCGAGACCAGCAGGCCGACGTGATAGATCTTGGTCAGGCTCTCGATGCGCGAGGCGAGGTTGACGGCGTCGGAGATGACCGTGCCGTCCATGCGGTGCTTCTCGCCGATCGTGCCCATCATCAGGGTGCCGGTATTGATGCCCACGCCGATGCCGATCGGCTCGTGGCCGGCCGCGCGGCGCGCGGCATTGAAGGCTTCGAGCGTTTCCAGCATGCCCAGCCCGGCCTTGAGCGCATCGTCAGCCGATTCGAACAGCGCCATGATCGCATCGCCGATGTACTTGTCGATGAAGCCGTGGTGGTCGCGGATCACCGGGCCCATGCGCTCGAGATAGGCGTTTATGAAGGCGAAGTTCTCGTCCGGCGTCATGGCCTCCGACAGGGTCGTGAAGTTCCTGATGTCGGAGAACAGGATCGTCATGTTCCGGCGCTTGTTGTCGCCCAGCTCGACCTCGACGATCGACGGCTTGCCGACGATCGCCAGGAAGGCCTGCGGCACGAAGCGCTCGATCGAGATGTTGGTGACCTTGAGGTCGGTGATGGTCTTGCGCACCGCGTCGCGCATGGCGGCGAAGCTCGTAGCAAGCTGACCGATCTCGTCGCGCCGGTCGGTGTTGGCGATCGCCTGGTTGAGGTCGCCCTGGGCGATGGCACCGGCCTCGCCGCGCAGGTTGAACAGGGGATCGAGCAGCTGCTTCTGCAGCAGCCGCGAGGCGATCCAGAACACCACCGGCATCAGCAGGGCCAGCACGATCATCGAGCTTATGAAGACCTGCATGACGGCTTGGCGCGCCAACCCGACGTCGTAGGTGATCTTGCGGATCACGTGCTTGGCGGTCACCGGATGGTCGGGCTGGGTGGCCGACGCGGTCTGCGCGCCGCTGTAGATGGTGAGATAGCGGCCATCGCCGCTGCTGATCTCCTCGCGATGGTTCTTGATGATGCGCTCGGCCAGGGCCGTATCGAGCTTCTGGCCGGGATGGATCAGCGACCAGGTGCCGGCCTGGTTGATCAGGTAGATGTCGAGCTCCTTCACCGACGGGTTCGAGCGCACCGGGTCGGTCAGCAGTTCATCGAAGAAGTACCTTGCCATCCAGCCGAAGCCGGTCGCGTCGAGGCTGCCGCGGACGTCGGTCGAGGTCTCGATGATGTAGTCTTTGTCCTTCGGCCCGAAGTAGCTGTAGGTCTTGAGCGTTCCCGTGACCTGGCTGATGTCGATGCCGTCGCTCATCACCCGGTTCGCCCCGAACACCGAATCGAGGAACTCGGTGAATGGCCCCTTGGGGAAGGCGAGGTTCATGTCGCCGGGCAGGTTGGTCTGGAAGACGACGTGCGAGCGATCGATGAAATAGATGTGCTGCACGCCGTGCCGGCGCGCCAGCGCCGTCAGCTCGTCGCTCGAGAGATCGCCGGGCGCCCGGCCCGTCGCTTCCAGCTCCTGCGCGATCGCCGGCAGCGCCTTTTCCATGTGCGACGTGATGCGCTCGTGCTGGTCGCTCAGCATGGCCTGGAAGACGGCGAAGCGGTCGCTGAGGCTCGCCTCGATCTTGCGGATTTCCTCGGCATAGCGCTGCGAGGCCAGCCGATACATGGCAAGCGACGTCACGATGATGGCGCCGAGGCTCACCGCCACCATCACGGCCAGCAGAAACAGCCCGACCTTGCGCTTCATGGAACGCCCCATTTCTGCGCCAGCCGGGCGTAGCTGCCGTCGCGCTGCAGGTCGGTCAGGGTGCGGTTGACCGCGGCCAGCAACTCGGGCTGGTCGTGACGGAAACCGATGCCGAGCGGCTGCGGATCGTCGGGGACCTGGGCCGCGATCACCAGGCCCGGCGTCTGCCGTGCCAGCCAGGCCGCCACGGGATAGACCTTCATCACCGCCGTGATACGCCCGGCGGCGAGATCGACCATGGCATCCTGGATGCGGGCGAAGGGATAGACTTTCACGCTGCCGATCTCGCCCTTGCGCTGCATCCGGATCGCAATGTCGTAGTCGGTGGTCGCGGCCTGCACGCCCACGGAGGCGTTCCGGAAGTCGGCCATGCGGCGCATGTTGGGCGAGCGTCTGCCATCAACCACCAGGCTCAACGTCGTCGTCATGTAGGGTGTCGACCAGGCGAGCAGGCGCTGGCGTTCGGGGGTGATGGTAATGCCGCCCACGATGCAGTCGTAGCGACCCGCCTGCATCTGCTGCAGGATCGTTTCCCATTCGGTGTCGACGAACACCGGCGCCAGCGACAGGCGCGCCGCGATCTCGTTCAAGAGGTTGACCTCGAAGCCAATCCTCTGTCCGCCGGAGACATATTCGAAGGGCGGGTTCACGAAATAGGTGCCGATGCTGAGCGTGCCCGGCTTCATGGTGCGCAGAGTCGACGGCGGCGTCGAACAGGCGCCGGCTGCGAAGGCCAGTCCTGCAAGGCTCCGCCTCGTCAAACGCGTCATCGCCTTAGGCCGTTCCCCAGACAGTCCGGGCAGTGTCGATGATCAGGCCGAGCTTGGCCCATTGCGTGTCCTCGTCGATCGAGTTGCCGCCGGCGACGCTGGCGAAGCCGCATTGCGAGGAGAGCGACAGGCGCTCGAGGTCGACGAAGCGCGCCGCCTCGTCGAGGCGCCGCCGCAGGTCGTCCAGGTGTTCCAGGATGGGCGTCTTGGTCGACACCAGCCCCAGCACGACGTGGCGATCCTTTGGAACATGACGTAGCGGCGAGAAGTCGCCGGCACGCTGGCTGTCGTATTCCAGGAAATAGACGTCGACCGGAAAGTCGTTGAACAGACGCGCCGCCACCGGTTCGTAGCCGCCCGAGGCCATCCAGCGGCTGCGGAAGTTGCCACGGCAGAGATGCATGCCGACCGTCAGACCGGGCGGACGGTCCTCGAGGATGCGGCGCATCACGCCGACATAGAGGTCCAGAAGCTTGTCGGGATCGCCGCCTTCAGCCTTGGCCTGCTCGCGCACCAATGGATCGCACAGCATCGCCACCGGCACTTCGTCCATCTGCACATAGGTGCAGCCCGCCTGGGCGAGCTCGGCAAGCTCCGCACGATAGACCGCGACCAGATCGTCGAAGTAGCGGGGCTGGTCGTAGACCGCAGGATCGAAGGGCTGGGTGAAGCGGAAGAAATGAAAGGCGCTGGGCGTCGGCAGCGTCGCCTTGGGCAGCGCGGTCCTGGTGAACTTCTTCACCCGCCGATATTCGGCGAGCGTAATCGGCGCGCGGCGACGGATCGGAGCGGCCGCGACACAGGTCGGCCATTCGAAGCTGCCACCTTCGGTGTCGCGGAAGCGGAACAGCGAGGGTTCCAGGCGAAAGCCGTCGAGGCCTTCGAAGAAGAAGCCAAACCACGAGGTGCGGCCGAACTCGCCGTCGGTGGCGACCCTGAGGCCAAGTTCTTCCTGCCGGGTAACGACGCGGCTGATCTCACGCTCCAGCACCGACTGGTAGTCGGCCGCCGTGGCCTTGCCGTTGGCGATCGCTGTCGCGGTATCCTTGAGGATGCGCGGTCGCAGCAGGCTGCCAATGACTTCGGCACGAAACGGCGGATCGCCCATAGACTCAGCTGTTGGTCCAGAGCCTCGTAGTGTAGGCGCCTTCGACACCGGCGTCGATCTGCGCGGCAACGCGCGGCATCCGCGCCGATACGCGGGGCGATGATCTTGCCGAAGGAGATGCGGCCGGGCGCGGGCCAGGCCTTGGGATCCCACAGCTTGGCGCGCACGATCGAGCGGGCGCAGTGGAAGTAGCAGTGCTCGATGTGCACGCGCGTGGCCAGCAGCGCGGGCTTGCCCAGCGAGCCCAGCGAGCCGACCAGCTCGGCATCGTCGAAGATTTCGGCGGTGCCCGACACGCGCAGCGTCTCGCCGGTCGCCGGCACGAGCGCGATCAGGCCGATCTTGCCGGTCGCCAGGATGTTGCTGAGGCCAAAGGCCAGGTTGTTGCCGACGCGCTCGGGGATCAGCAGGGTCTTGGGATCCTCGACCCGGATGAAGCCCGGCTCGTCGCCCTTGGGCGAGACTTCGATGGTGCCGTCGGCGGCCGTCGTGCCGACCAGGGCGAAGGGACAGCGCTTCAGGAAGTCGATCGACTGCTCGTCGAGGGCGTCGAGGATCTTGCTGCGCGTCGCGGGACGCGGCTCGGCGATGATGCGGCGAAGGTCGTCGGTCGAGGTCAGGCGGGCCATGGGTCTGTTCCTTGCGAATCGTTCGCAGGAACCATCGGCTATTCGGCAGATCGTTTCAACAGCCCTGCTGTCATCCCGAGCGCAGCGAGGGACCTTTCTGCAGCCTAAAGGCCCCTCGCTTCGCTCGGGGTGACAGCTACTCCGTGAGCCCATCCATGTTGGCATACAGGCGACGCAGCGCCGCCTTCAGAGTTTCCGTCTCGCCGGCATTGAAGCCGGCAAGAGCCACCGCCTCGTAACGCTCGGCGATCGGCAGGATGCGCTGGGTGAGGCGCCGGCCGGCCGGCGCGACATGGAGCAGGATGGCGCGTGCGTCGCCGGTGTCGCGGCGGCGGGCCACCAGGCCCTTCTGTTCCATGTTGTCGACCAGGCGGGTCAGCGTCGAGACCTCGATCGAGGTGGTGTCGGACAGGTCGCCCATGCGCCGGCCGTCCTGCTCACGCAGCGCCGCCAGCACACGCCAGATCTGCAAGGTGGCGCCGAGCGGCCGCACCTCGTCGTTGAACGCCGTGGCAATGCGCGCGCCGGCGCGGTTCAGCAGATAAGGGAGATAGGAATCGAGCGGACCCATTTGCCCGAAGTGCCTATCACGGAATAGCCGTCATCCCGAGGCCAAAGGCCGAGGGACCTTTCCGGTTGCCTCAAAGGTCCCTCGCTGCGCTCGGGATGACAGCCTTCGGCTGTCAAAGTGCGGCGCCACCTCGCGCATGAAGCGGTCCATCTGCGCCTTCACCTCGGCATGGGGCATCTGGCCGTAGTTGAAGTAGAGGATCACCTCGGCGATGCCGGCCTTCTCGACCTGCTTCAGCGTGTCGACGATGTGCTGCGGGCTGCCGCACAGGATCGACTTGTCGGTGAGCTTCTCCGGCCGCATGTCGCGCAGGATGTTCACGATGTCGACGAAGTACTTGTAGGTCGGCGGCACCTTCTCGCCTGACGACGACGGGAAGGCGGCGATCAGCGCGTCCTGGAAGTAGCGCACCAGCGCTTCCTTGCCGTACTGCTCCTCGGCCGGTGTCGAGGCGATGTGCACGAAGTAGGAGCACATGGCGCGCCTCATCGGCCGCTTGTGGATGGTCTCGCAGGTGTCCTTGTAGACCCGCACCGCGTCGGCCAGCGAGCCGTAAACCATGGCCGCGGCGAAGGGCGCGTAGATCACGTTCCAGTCGTGCTTGGCGGCAAGTTCCATCGACGGGCGCGAGAAGCAGGCGACGTAGGGACGCAAAGGCTTCTGCGCCGGGCGCGGCCGGATCTCGACGTCCTTGAATTCGTAGAACTTGCCCTTGTGCGACCACTTGCCGGTCTCGGTCCAGGCGCGCCACACGATCTCCAGCCCCTCGGCGAACAGCTCGGCCGAATCGTCGAACGAGGCCTGGAAGGGCTCGTACTCCTTGCGGTCGTAGCCGCGGCCGGCGGCGAAGTCGACGCGACCGCCCGACAGCAGGTCGAGCGTCGCCCACTCCTCGGCGACATGCAGCGGATGATGCACCGGCAGCAGCGTCACGGCGGGCGCCAGGCGAAGCTTGGTCGTGGCACCGGCGAGCTGCGCCAGGATCGCCAATGGCGAAGCGTTGACGCCCAAGAGATTGAAATGATGCTCGCCGATCCAGGCCGAGTTCAGCCCGATCTTCTCGGCGTACAGAGCCTCGGCATAGATGTCCTTGATGAAATCCTCGGCCTGCCGAGGATTGTCGGGATAGCGGTTGTCGCTCAAGGTGAAGTAGCCGAATTGCATGGCATTTCCTCCGTCTTGGCTGGAAGGATGGCCGATCCGCATTTATTTGTAAATGCAAATAATAGTACAAACTTGTGGTCCATCACCCTCGGGCGTACGTAACTCCTTCAAACAATAAGCAAAACCGGGATGGAGATCGCATGAAGCGTCTAGTCGTTCTGGGCTTGCTCGTGTTGCCGCTACCCGCCGCTCTTCCAGCCGCTTCCCAGTCCAATCCCACCCTGATCGACCAGGGCCGCGCCCTCTTCAACGATCCCAAGCTCTCGTCCAGCGGTCAGGTCTCCTGCGCCACCTGCCATCCGCTGGCTGGCCATACCGACAACAAGACCTATGTCGGACTCGACATCGTGGCCGACGGCGATCCCAAGGGCCGCAGCACGCCGACCCTGTGGGGTTCGGGCATCCGCCAGGCCGAATGGTCGTGGGCCGGCAACATCCCGTCGATCGAGGCCAACATCAGGGGGATCATCGTCAACCGCATGAAGGGCGCCGAGCCTGCCAAAGAGACGCTGGATGCGCTGGCGGCCTATGTGAAGTCGCTGCCCAACGGGCCGGCGCCGTTCCTCAACCAGGACGGCATGCTGCGCGACGACGCCCAGGCCGATGCCAAGCGCGGCTTTGCGCTGTTCTCGGACAAGGCGGGCTGCATGACCTGCCACGTGCCCGCGTCGTATGACAAGAAAGGGCCTGAAGACGTCGGCAGCGGCGGGCCGCTCAAGGTGCCGTCATTGCGCAACGTGTCGAAGACCGGTCCCTACTTTCACGACGGCCGCTTCAAGACCCTCGATGAGACCGTCACCTTCATGTTCGACTTCTACAAGAAGAAGAACGACAGCAAGGAAACGCTGAGCGACGCCGAGAAGCGCGACATCGTCGCGTTCCTGTGGACGCTTTAGGTCTTCCGGACCGCGGGCCTCCAGGCCCGCCTCTTGCTCTTCTGGACCGCGCGCGTCCCCGCGCGCTCATGAGGCGCGCGAGGACGCGCGCGGTGCGGAGGAACATGAGATGAGCGGGCCTGGAGGCCCGCGGTCCAGCAAAGACCTAAGCCGCGCGCTGCGGCTGCTGCTGTTGCTGCACCTCGGCCAGCGAGATGATCCAGTCGCGGAAGGCCTTGATCTTGCGTCGCCGGATCGCCTCCGGCGGATAGACCAGGTAGTAGGCAAGCTCGGTCGACATCTTGAACTCGAAGGGCACGACCAACCGGCCGGCCTTGAGATCGGGCGCCACCAGGGCATGCCGGCCGAGGGCCACACCCAGCCCGTCCATCGCCGCCTGATAGGCGGCAAGAGAAAAGTCGAAGGAAACGCCGCGCGTGGAATCGACGCCCTTGACCCCCGCAGCGGTCAGCCAGATCTGCCAGTCATCGGGAAAGTTGCCGATGTGCAGCAGCGTGAAGCGCTTGAGATCCGCCGGCTTCTTCAAGCCGTTCGGCCCCTTGATCAGCGAGGGTGCGCAAACCGGCATGATGTCCTCGCTCAGCAGCCGCTCCGCCGTGAGCGACGGCCACTGCCCGCGGCCGTAGCGGATGCCGATGTCGACATCCTCACGGCTGAAATCGACCAGCCCGGTGCCGGTGCTGACCCGCACGTCGATCTCGGGATTGGCCCGCTGGAAGCCGCCCAGCCGCGACACCAGCCACTTCATGGCGAACGACGCGGTGGTGGTGACGGTGAGATGTCCGCCACGATCCTTCTGCAGCAGCTTCTCGGTCGCTTCGTTCAGCTGATCGAACGCAGCACGCACCGCCGGCAGATAAGCCTGGCCCGCTTCGGAAAGCAGAAGCGAGCGATTGCGGCGCACGAACAATTTTAATCCGAGGCGCTGCTCCAGGCCGCGCACCTGATGGCTGATCGCGGCCTGGGTGACGCTGAGCTCGTCGGCGGCATCGGTAAAGCTCATATGGCGGGCGGCAGCTTCGAAAGCGCGCAATCCATTGAGCGGCGGCAGGGTTCGCTTCATCGCTGTCCCTTCACATGAGGTATTCTTATCAAAACAGGACAAACGGTTGTTTGTAAAGCGGCCCCTCGAAGCCCAAATCCCCGATCATCAAGGCATTCACTTCAATCGGGGAGTAATCCCATGGCTGACCTCTCGCTTCATTACACTTCCAAGGCGCCGCTGGCCGGCACCTTCACCGCGTTCAACCAGATCTTTGCAACCTGGCGCCGCCGCGCCAAGGAGCGCCGCGAGCTTTCGACCCTCGACTCCCGCACGCTGCGTGACCTCGGTTTGAGCGCCAGCGACGTCAATTTCGAGGTCAACAAGCCCTTCTGGCGCGTCTAGTCCCGAATCCGGAGCCGGCCCGTTTGTTACCCTGCGCGGGCCCTACCCTCTCCGGACACTGGCCGGCGGTCGATCCTCAGCCTCCCTGTCGACCGCCGGCTTTTTCTTTCTGAGAATTGCCCATCGCGCGCCGGATAGAGCGAATCCGGCGGCGATGCTTTTGTGCCGGCATGAATTGGCACTTTCTCCGAAGGGTCTTGAGCGAATGGCACCGCAGGGCGCTGAGCCGACGCGAAATCGCGTCCGTCGCCTATTGCACCCAGCGCGATCTCGGCCTCAGCGCCAGCCAGATGCGATTCGAGGCACAAAAACCATTCTGGCGCGCCTGACCTTCTGCTAGAGCCCATTCCGTGCGGCTGGAATCAGCCGAACGGAATGGGCCCGGTGTAATCAGCATCACCGGAGCGCGCTTTTCCGTTCAAATGGAACCGCGAGCGGTTCCATTTGAACGGAAAACGCTCTAGACGCGGCGGGGTGACCCTCTCCGACTTTCAGATCCAGACCCTGGCGCGCGACGCCGTGCAGCGCGCCGCCGCCGGCGACTTCGTCGGCGCCGAGCCATTGCTGGCGCAGGTCGTCCAAGCGCGGCCCAATTCCGGACAGGCGCTGCATCTGCTGGGCCAGGCGCGATTGAAGCTCGGCCGTTTCGCCGAGGCACGCGAGCCGCTGGAGCGCGCCGCCAAGTTCCTGCCCAAGGAGGCTGCCGCCCAGGTCAACCTGGCCGGCTGCCTCTCGGTGCTGGGCGATCATGCGGCCGCACTGGCCGCTCTCGACCGCGCCCAGCGCCTGAAGCCCGGCGATGCCGCCATCGCCCACAACAAGGGACGTTCGCTCGAGGCGCTGGGCCGTCTCGACGAGGCCGAACAGGCCTACGACGAAGCCTTGTCGATCGACCATCGCCTGATGCCCTCGCTGTCGGCACGCGCCAACCTTCTGGAGAAACGCGGCGACTGGATGGGAGCACTGACCGATCTCGACATGGCGCTGACCAACCGACCCAACGATCCGCCTCTGCGCCTGCGCCGCGGCGAACTGCTGTTGCGCCAGGGCGACTGGCTGCGCGGTCTCGGCGACCACGAGGCACGGCTGGAGATCGCCGCCGACCGCTACACGCCCGACCTGCCGCGCTGGCAGGGCGAGCCTTTGACGGGCCGGCTGCTGGTCTACCCCGAGCAGGCCGACATCGAGAGCGATGCCGCGCTGCGCGACACGCTGATGCTGGCGCGCGGCGTCGAAGCGATGGTGCAGTGCGCGCCAAAGCTCGCCAAGTGGCTGACCCTGCCGACGATCGATCGCGGCGCGGCCCTCGACGGATTTGCCGCGGCAGCCCCGCTGCGCAGCCTGCCGCATCTTCTGGGTTGGACGCTCGATTCCCTGCCGCCACTCGTCCTGACGCGGCGCGCCGAGCCGTCACCGCGCATCGGCTGGTTCACCGAGGCCGATCCGCCGGCCGGCGTCGACATCGAACGCAATACCGACGAGCTGACGCGATGTCGCTTTGTAGTCGGCGACGACGCCTGGCCCGCTCATCTTGCGGCGCGGCTCGGCATCCCGACGATCGTCCTGCTCCCGCGCCTCGCCGATTGGCTGTGGGGACCGAGGCTCGGTCCATCTCCCTGGTATCCGTCCGCCGAGCTCCTGGCAGCCGACGACGCTGAAGTGCTGGCGTCGCGTCTCTCATCCCTCAGTTCATTTCCTCCCCCGTAAGACGGGGGAGGAGTCATGACTTGTGAGTCATGAGCGCGCGGGAAGGTCGCGTCAGACGCGACCCAGCGCGCGGTCCGGTAGAGCCTGACGACGGGCCGCCGTCCATTCGCGCATCCTCTGGAAGACCACGTACAACATCGGGATGACGAAGATGCCGAACACCGCCGCCGCGAGCATGCCACCGAACACAGGCGTGCCCACGGCGCGACGGCTGGCGGCGCCGGCGCCTTCGGCGATCACCAGGGGCAGCAGACCCAGAATGAAGGCGAAGCTGGTCATGATCACAGGCCGGAAGCGCAGGCGCGCGCCCTCGACTGCCGAGTCGAGGATCTCGCGGCCGTGTCGCCGCTGCTCGACGGCGAACTCGACGATCAAAATGCCGTTCTTGGCGGCGAGCGCCACCAGCACGACCAGACCGATCTGGGCATAGACGTCGAAGGCGAGGCCCAACCACCACACGAAGACGATGGCGCCCAGCACGCCGACGGTGACCGACAGCAGCACGGGCAACGGGATGTTCCAGCTCTCGTAGAGCGCCACCAGGAAGAGATAGGCGAACAGGATGGCAAGCCCCAGCACGATGCCGGTCTGGCCGGCCGCCGTCTTCTCCTGCAGCGCCGTGCCCGTCCATTCGAAGCCGAAGCCAGATGGCAGCGTCGTCGCCGACAATCGCTCCATGGCAGCGAGCGCCTGGCCCGAGCTGAAGCCGGGCTTGGGCGCGCCGTTGATCACGGCGGCGCGGAAGCCGTTGTAGCGGATGACGACCTGTGGCCCGAGCACGAGCTTGGCCGTCGCCAGCGAGCGCACCGGCACCATGGCGCCGGCCGCGTTGCGGACATAGACGCGATAGATGTCGTCGATGGCGTCGCGGAAGCGGTCCTCCGATTCGATGTTCACCTGCCAGGTCCGGCCGAACAGGTTGAAGTCGTTGACGTAGTAGCCGCCGAGACTGGCCTGCAGGGCGATGAACACGTCGCTCACCTTGACGCCCAGCACCTGCGCCTTGTCGCGGTCGATGTCGAGGAAGACCTGCGGCGTGTCGGCCGCGAAGGTGGTGAAGACGCCGGCGAGCTCGGGCTCCTGGTTGGCGGCCACGATCATGGCGCGCGTGACGGCGGCGAGATCGGTCGGCGACTGGCCCTGCAGTGCCTGGAGCACGTACTGGAAGCCGCCCGTGCTGCCCAGCCCCAGGATCGGCGGCAGGTTGAAGGGAAAGGCGATGGCGCCCTGGATGGCGGCGAGCTTGGGCCGCAGGCCGGCGATGATGGCGTCGACCGACTGGCTGCGGTCGGCGCGCTGCTCGTAGGGTTTCAGGCGCACGACGAAGAAGGCGCTGTTGGACGACACGACGTAGTCGATGAAATTCAGGCCGACGACCGACACCACGCCCTGCACCCCGGGGATCGGCCGGATGATGTCCTCGACCTGCTTGACCAGGTCGGCGGTGCGGTTGAGCGAGGCGCCCTCGGGCAGTCGCATGGCGACGAAGAACGCGCCCTGGTCCTCTGACGGCAGGAAGCCCTGCGGTGCGATCCTGAACACGCCATAGGCCGCGGCGCCGCAGACGGCGACCGCGACGACGCCGAAGACGGCCAGCCGCACCAGGCGGCGGACGATGGCGACATAGCCGTCGCGCAGCCAATCGATCGCGCCCAGCACATGCTGCATCCCCCGCTGAAGCGGTCCGCGCTGCCGATGGTCGTCGCGCTTCAGCAGCACCGCGCACAGCGCCGGGCTCAGCGTGAGCGCATTGAGCGCCGAGATCAGCATGGAGACCGACACCGCCACCGCGAACTGGCGGAACAGCTGGCCGCTGACGCCGGGGATGAAGGCGACCGGCACGAAGACCGAAAGCAGCACCAGGGTGATGGCGATGATCGGCGCGGTGATCTCGCCCATCGCCTTCTTGGTCGCCTCGGGGATGGAGAGGTCGGGGTTCTCGTCGATCACGCGCTCGACGTTCTCGATGACCACGATGGCGTCGTCGACCACGATGCCGATGGCCAGCACCAGGGCAAGCAGCGAGACCGTATTGGCCGAGTAGCCGATCAGCAGCATGACCGCGAAGGTGCCGATGATGGACACCGGCACGGCGACCAGCGGGATGAGCGTGGTGCGCAGCTTGCCGAGGAACAGGAAGACGACGATCGCCACCAGCACAAAGGCGATGACCAGCGTGTGGATGACCTCGTCGATCGTCGAGGTGACGAACACCGTGGAATCCCAGAACACCTGGTATTCCAGATCGTCGGGAAAACGCTGCTTGAGATCGTCCATGACCTTGCGGACGTGCGCCGCGACGTCGACGGCGTTGGCGCCGGGCGACTGGAAGATGCCGATCGTCGCCGACGGCGCGCCGTTGAACCGGCTGTAGCGCTCCTGGCTCTTGGCGCCGAGGTCGGCGCGGGCGACGTCCTTGACGCGCACCACGGAGCCGTCGGGATTGGCGCGGACCACGATGTTGTCGAACTGGTCGGGCCGGGTCAGGCGGCCCTGGGTCTTGATGGTGAGCTGGTATTGCTGGGCCTCAGGCGCCGGTGCCGCGCCAATGCGGCCGAGCGCGGCCTGTATGTTCTGGCTCTGGATGGCCGTCACCACGTCGGTCGGCGTGAGGTTGAAGGCGGTCAGCCGGTCGGTGTCGAGCCACAGCCGCAGCGAATAGTCGAGGGCGCCGAACAGGCTCGCCTGGCCGACGCCCCGTATCTTCGCCAGCTGATCGATGACGTTGATGGTGGCGTAGTTGTTGAGATAGAGCGCGTCGTAGGTGTTCTTGGGCGAGTAGAGCGTGATCACCTGCAGGAGCGCCGCCGACCGCTTGCGGATGACCAGGCCCTGGCGCTGCACTTCCTGCGGCAGCAGCGGCGTGGCGAGCTGGGCGCGGTTCTGGACGTTCACCGTGTTGATGTCGGGGTCGGTGCCGAGTGCGAAGGTGACGGTGAGAGTGTAGCTGCCGTCGGCGGCGCTGGCCGACTGGTAGTACAGCGCATTGTCGACGCCCACGATCTGCTGCTCGATGGGCTGCGCCACCGTGGTCTCGACCACCTCGGCATCGGCGCCGGGATAGGCGGCGGTGAGCGTGACCTGCGGCGGCACGATCTCGGGGAACTGCGCCACCGGGATCTGGAAGATCGCGATCAGGCCGGCGAGCGTGATGACGATCGAGACGACGAAGGCGAGCCGCGGGCGATCGATGAAGATGCCGGAGATCATGGTTGTCTCCGCGGCTCATGCTCTTCCGGACCGCGCGCGTCCCGCGCGCTCATGGAAGCGCATTCATATGCGCGTCTGAGCGCGCGGGACGCGCGCGGTCCGGAAGACGATGACGCTGACGCGACGCGCATCGCCCTAACCATCCGACGCTGCCTGCAGGACCGTCTCCTGCACGACCTGTCCCGGCCGCACCTTCTGGATGCCGTCGACCATCACCTGCTCGCCTTCCTTCACGCCCGAGGTCACGACGACGTCGGTGCCGCGTTGCGGGCCGGTCTGCACGCGCCGCTGCTCGACCTTGTGCTGGTCGTTGACGACCAGCACGTAGTAGCCGGACTGATCGACCTGCAGCGCCGACTGCGGCACCACCAGCCGCGGCGCTTCCTGGCGCTCGCGGATGATGGCCGTCACGAACTGGCCGTCGGTCAGGGTGCGGTCGGGATTGGGGATGGTCGCCCGCATGACGAGCGAATCGGTCTGCGGGTCGACCTGCGGATCGGTGAGATTCCAGACGCCGCGCTGCGCATATTCCTGGCCACTGGGCAGGCGGACGCGGATGTCGATCTTGGCCATGCCGCCCTCCTCCTTGCGGCGTGCCTCGCGGATCGCCTCGAGGTCGCGCACGCTCACCGGGAACAGCACGTAGATCGGATCCTGGCTGACGATGGTCGCCAGCACGCCGCTCGCCGGATTGACGAGATTGCCGACCGTGTAGGCAGTCCGCCCGATGCGCCCGTCGATCGGCGCGCGGATGTCGGTGTAGTCGAGGTTGACCTGGGCCTGCGTCAGCGCGGCCTTGGCCTGCATCACCCGGCCCGTGGCGCTGTCCAGCGCGGCCTTGTTCGTGTCGACCTGGCTCTGCGGCGTGAAGTTGCGCTTCACCAGCTCGAGGCTGCGCTCGTACTCGACCTTGGCATTGGTCAACGCCGCCTCGGCCACGGCGAGATTGGCCTTGGCCTGGTCGACGGCCGCCTGGAACTGCACCTTCTCGATCTGATAGAGCAGCTCGCCTGCCTTGACGTCCTGACCCTCGCGAAACAGCACCTTCTCGAGGAAGCCCTCGACGCGGGCGCGCAGCTCGACCTTTTCGATTGCCTTGACGCGGCCAACGAACTCGAAGGACTGGCTGACGCCCTTCATGGCCGCGAGCCGCACGCCGACCGCCGGAGCAGGCGGCTGCGCCGCGGCAGCTTGCGGTGGCTTGGCAGGAGTGCCGAACAGCAACCAGCCCGCGCCGGCTGCGAGCACCAGCACGACCAACGCCGCGGCAGCGAGCCATCGCGATTTCGAGACAGAGCCAAGTATCGCCATGACAGGCCTCATGACCGTTCGGCCGCAGCGCCTCTGGCGCTCGACTGATACCCCGCTACGGCCGGGATCATGCAACCGGACGACGCGCAAAAGCGAGCTATTTTCGGCCGATCCTGCCCTGCGCAAATCGCCTTCCTTCGGGCGATGGCGGATGCTGATATCGGCCCCGGAGGAACCAATGGCCAAGACCCTGTTCGACAAGATCTGGGACAGCCACGTCATCACCGATCTCGGCAACGGCTTCGTGCTCCTGCACATCGACCGCCTGCTGCTGCATGACCTGTCGGGTGCACGTGCTCTGCGCGATGTGACGGAGAAGGGCTACGTGCCCGCCCAGCCGCGGCTGGTCTACGCCACGCCCGATCACGCGATCTCGACCATGCCCGGCCGCACCGAGGAGACCTTCCCGCCCGGCGCGCCGCTGCTGAAGGGCCTGCGCGAGAACACCAGGAAGTTCGGCATCCACCTGTTCGACATCGGCCAGGACGGCAACGGCATCGTCCACATCGTCGGCCCCGAGCAGGGCCTGACCTTGCCGGGCACGACCCTGGTCTGTGGCGACAGCCATACCTGCACCCATGGCGGCATGGGCTCGCTCGCCTTCGGCATCGGCTCGTCGGAGCTGGAACATGTGCTGGCGACACAGACCATGGTGCAGCGCAAGCCCAAGCGCTTCCGCGTCCAGTTCGAGGGCAAGGTGCCCGAGGGCGTGACCGCCAAGGACATGATCCTGCATCTGATCGGCGACGTCGGCACCGCCGCCGGCACGGGCCATGCGGTCGAGTACGCCGGCTCGGCGGTCCGCGGCCTCACGGTCGAAGGCCGGCTCACGCTCTGCAATCTCTCGATCGAGATGGGCGCGCGCACCGGCATGGTGGCGCCGGACGACACCACCTTCGAGTTCCTGGCCGGCCGCGACTTCTCGCCCAAGGGCGCGATGTGGGACCGCGCCGTCGCGCACTGGCGCACCTTGCCGTCCGATCCCGACGCCGATTTCGATCGTGAGCACACGATCGACATGGCCAAGGTGGCGCCGCAGATCACCTGGGGCACCAGCCCCGAGCACGTGATCGCCGTCGACCGGGCGATCCCCGATCCCGACAAGGGACCGCAGGACAAGCGGGCGGCCTGGACGGCGGCCCTGCAATATCAGGGGCTGCAGCCCGGCAAGCCGATCGAGGGCACCAAGGTCGACTGGGTGTTCATCGGCTCGTGCACCAACAGCCGCATCTCCGACCTGCGCGCCGCCGCGGCCATCGCCAAGGGCCGGCAGAAGGCAGCGCACGTGAACGCCTGGATCGTGCCGGGCTCCGAGCGCGTGAAGCGCGAGGCCGAGGCCGAGGGGCTGGACCGCATCTTCAAGGACGCGGGCTTCGAATGGCGCGAGCCCGGCTGCTCGATGTGCATTGCCTCCAACGGCGAGCGCGTGCCGCCGGGACAGCGCAGCGTGTCGACGTCCAACCGCAACTTCGTCGGGCGGCAAGGCCCCGGCGCGCGCACCCATCTCGCCAGCCCGGCCATGGCCGCGGCGGCGGCGATCAAGGGCGCGATTGCCGACGTGAGGAAGCTTTAGTGTCCGTCGCCCCGACCGAAGCGAAGCGGAGTGGAGGGGCCTCGCTTCAACAACATGCCGCAACTCGTTTCGAGAAGGTCGCTCCGCTACGCCTCGCAACGCGAGGCTCCGGTCGAGACGACGGAGGTAGGTAAATGGAAAAGTTCACCAAGATCACCGGCGTCGCCGCGCCCCTGATGCGCCAGAACGTCGACACCGACCTCGTCATCCGGATCGAGCGGCTGGTCAACAACACCGGCCGCCAGGGGCTCGGCCCCTACTGCTTCGAGCAGATCCGCTTCAAGCAGGACGGCAGCGAAAACCCCGACTGCGTGCTGAACCAGGAGCCCTATCGCGGCGCGCCCATCATCCTGTCCAAGGAGAATTTCGGCTGCGGCTCTTCCCGCGAAGGCGCGGTGTGGGCGCTGGCCGGCATGGGCGTGAAGGCGGTGATCGCACCGTCCTACGGCGACATCTTCTATAGCAACTGCTTCCAGAACGGCCTGCTGCCGGTGGCGCTGCCGCTCTCGGAGGTCGAGCAGCTCGCCGACGAGATGCGCGCCTCGCCGGGCAATGCGCGCGTCACGGTCGATCTCGAGAACTGCCAGGTCGTGTCGCCGACCGGCCGCGTCATTCCCTTCAAGATCGATGCGCGCCGCCAGCACGCCCTGCTGGCTGGCCTCGACGACATCGCCCAGACCATGACCCACAAGGACAAGGTCGAGGCCTGGCAAGCGAGCGACAAGAACGCCCGGCCGTGGGTCTGGCTGTGATCGCTTGACGCCGCTTCACACGCTCGCCGCGATGCTGATCGTGGCGATGTGGGGCCTGAACTTCACCGTCATCCGCTTCGGCCTCGACGAATTCACGCCGTTCACCTTCGCCACCTGGCGCTTCGTGCTGAGCGCGCTGCCGATCGTGTTCATCCCGAAGCCCGCCGTCTCATGGGCCACCTTGGCCGGCATCGGCGGCTTCATGTTCGGCGGTCAGTTCATCTTCCTGTTCCTCGCCATGCAGGCAGGCCTGCCGCCCGGCCTCACGTCCGTGCTGGTCCAGCTCCAGGGACCGCTGACCGTGGTGCTGGCCGCGCTCTTCCTGCGCGAGCACGCGACGCGCGGCCAGTGGCTGGGGCTGGCTGTCGCCGGCATCGGCGTTGTGCTGATCGCACAGTCGGTCGAGGGATCGGTCGGCGTCTTCCCCGTCCTGCTGGCGCTCCTGTCGGCACTGACCTGGGCGGGGGGCAACCTCTTCTTCCGGTCCGCGCGCGGCGTGTCGATGTTCGCCGTTACCGTCTGGGCAAGCCTGCTGCCGCCCCTGCCGCTCGCCCTGATCGCCATGGCGCTGGACGGTCCCGGCCCGGTCCTCGCACCCATCCTGGCGCCGACCTGGAAGGGCTGGTTCGTGCTCTTCTATACGGTCGTCCCCGTGATGTGGCTGGGCTACCTGATCTGGGGCACGCTGCTGCGCACCTATCCTGCCGCCAAGGTCGGGCCGATCTCGCTCCTGGTGCCGTGCACGGCACTGGTCTTCGCCGCCCTGCTGGTCGGCGAGCCGGTCGGTGGGCTTCGGCTTGTGGGCGTGGTCGTGGTGCTGGGCGGCGTGGCACTGGGCCTGTTCGCGTCGACGCGTCGCCTGCGCTGAAAAAACGGGAGCCATCGGCTCTTCGCTGGGAGCGCGGGCCTCTGGCCCGCTTACGCGCATTCACATGCGCGCTTGATCATGAGGCGGGCCAGAGGCCCGCGCTCCCAAACTAAGCCTGCTGCAGGCCGCACCATTCGGCGACGAACAGCGCCGTCGCCTGGGTGATCTTGCGAATCGATTCGAGGTTCACGCGCTCGTCGAAGCCGTGGATGTCATCGGATTGCGGTCCGTAGACCAAGGCAGGGATGCCGGCATAAAGGCCGAAGAAGCGGTTGTCGGCCGTGCCGGTCGAGGTCTTGTCCTCGAGCTCCTTGCCCCACACCGTCTTGTGCGCCTCGGCCAGCACCACGCGCACCTGCTCGTGGTTCTTCGAGCACGAACGGCTCGGCCTGAAAACCTTCCCAGGTCACGGTCGGCGGGTTGTTGCCCAGGAACGGATCGTTGGCCGCCGCGGTGCGGATCACATGCTCGATCTCCTGGCGGCACTCCTTCAGGGTCTGCGACGGCAGCACGCCCACGCGCATGTCGAAGGTGCACCAGGACGGCACCGAGCTCGCCCAGTCGCCGCCGGCGATCTTGCCGACATTGAAGTTCACCGGGTGATGGTGATCGCAGAAGTGCGTGTCGTGCGCCTTCTTCTCGTTCCATTTCTTCTCCAGCTCGCGCAGCTGCTGGATCAGGCGGAATGCCGATTCGATGGCGTTCGAGCCGGCATCGGCCTTGTAGACGTGCACCGGATGGCCGGTGACCTTGACCTGGAACCACATGACGCCGACCTGCGCCACCGTCAGCACGCCCGATGACGGCTCGGGAATCAGGGCGGCATCGGCGCGATAGCCGCGCTGCAGGCAGGCCAACGCACCGTTGCCCGTGCACTCCTCCTCGACCACCGACTGCTGGTAGATATCGGCGGCGGGCTGCCAGCCGAGCGCCCGGAGCGCGCGCAATGCGAAGACGTTCAGGATCAGGCCAGCCTTCATGTCGCCGGCGCCGCGGCCGTACATCCAGCCGTCCTTGATGGCAGGCTCGAAGGGCGGGCGGCTCCACATGTCGTGCGGGCCCTCGGGCACGACGTCGATGTGGCCGTTCAGGATCAGCGAGCGACCCTTGGGATTGTTGGGCCGCCAGGCGCCGACGACGTTCCAGGCATCGTCGTAGTCCTGGCTGTGCGGCGAGTAGCCCGGCAGATGCTTCAGGTCGTCGATCTTGATCTGCCAGCGATCGACTGAGAGCCTGTCCTCCTTGAACAGGCGGGCCATCATGTCCTGCGCCGGCGCCTCGCGGAACCGCGTCGAGGGGATCTTCACCAGATCGGCCAGCACCTTGGTCTGGTCGTCGAACTGTCGATCGACCTCGCTCATGATCTTGGTTTTCAGCGCAGGCTCGAGCATCGACTACTCCTTCATCCGTTTCATATCCGGACCGCGGGCGTCCCGAATGTGAACCTATAGCGACCGGTCGGTGATCCGTTCCCAGGTCAATTCGCGAGTCACCTTCACGCCCCCGATCTCCGAGGCGGGCGGCGTCAGCACCATGCGCTCACCCTCGAAGCGCACCTTGCGGATTTGCGGGGCGGTGAAGCGCACGGGGTCGCAGTTGGCGTCGACGACGGTGGTGAGCGTACTGCCGTCGAACGTGTAGTTGCCGCAATAGGACGAGTATTGCCGCGGCGTGCCCTCGGGCAGGCTGGCGCGACCGTCGACCAGGACGGACATCATGCGTCCATCCGACGTGAGGGTGAGCAGACCCATGCCGCGCGGGCCGAACGGCACGCCGGCCGGCTTGCCGCCGGGATCGGTCGCCCGGGTCGATGCCAGGCGCCAGACGCCCACGATGTTCTTCGGTTCCATGACGACCTCAGCTGAAGGCGAGCCGGCGCGAGCGCCGCTGCTGGCGCGACAGCATGGCGGCCGGGATCAGGGCAAGCAACGACACGGCGCCGACGACGATGAAGGTGTCGGAGAAGGCCATCGACTGGGCGTTGATGTTCAGGATGGTGCCGAGATACTCCAGCGCGCCCGCCTTCTGCTGCTGGAAAGGCAGGCCGGCGCGCTGCAGGATCTGCTGGACCTGGTGCAGCAGGCGCTCGGTCGTGTGGTTGTCCCAGCCCTGGGTCGCGGTCAGCGCATCGGCGTGGAAGCGCGTGCGCACCTCGAAGAAGGCCACCATCAGGTTGATGCCGAAGGCGCCGCCGAGCTGGCGCATGAAGTTGGCGACACCCGAGCCCTGGCGCACCTTGTCGGCCGGCAGGGCCTTGAGCGAGGAGGCGTTGAGGCTGGGGTTGATGAGCCCCAGGCCCAGCCGCGAGACCATGATCATCGCCACCAGGGTCCAGAAGGTCGTGTCGACGTCGGCCACGGTCATCCAGGCGAAGCCCGCCGCGAACAGCAGCAGGCCGACGATGATCATGAGCGAGGCCGGCATGGCGTCGCTGAGCCGTCCGGCCACGGGGAAGATGAAGGCGAGCATGATGCCGGCCGGCATCATCATCAGGCCGGCGAGCAGCGGCGTGAAGCCGATGATGGTCTGGACGAACACCGGGATGACGTAGGTCGAGCCCATCATGCCGGCGCCGAAGATGAAGGCGATCATGGCGGCGGCCGAGAACTCGATGTTGGCGAAGATGCGCACGTCGAGCAGCGCGCGCGGCGTGTGCAGCTCCCACAGGATGAAGGCGAGGCCGGCCAGGGCGCCGACCGTGAGGCGCAGCACGATGGTGTCGGAACTCCAGCCCTCGCGCTGGCCGTCGGCGATGCCGGTCATCAGGCCGAACAGGCTGATGCAGAGCAGGGCGAAGCCCAGCCAGTCGAACGGCGGGATCTCGCGCGGGATGCGGCGCGTCGGCATGAACAAGAGGCCCATGCCGGCGGCGACGACGCAGAACGGCAGCGAGATGAAGAAGACGTAGCGCCAGGAGAAGTACTCGATCATCAGGCCGCCCATGGTCGGGCCGATGGCCGGTGCGAACACGACGCCCAGCCCGAACACGCCCATCGCCATGCCGCGGCGGTCGGGCGGGAAGACGGTGAAGATGGTGGCCATCACCAGCGGCTGGGCGACGCCGGCGCTGAAGCCCTGCAGGACGCGGGAGAAGATCAGCCAATGCTCGGTCGGCGCCATGCCGCCCATCAGGGCGCCGAGCGAGAAGAAGAACAGCGAACCGACGAAGACCCGGCGCTCGCCCAAAATGCCGGTCAGCCAGGCATTGATCAGCATGCCCGCGGTCATGGTCGCCATGTAGGCCGACGACATCCACTGCGCCTGGTCCTGGCCGATGCCGAAGGCGCCCATGACGTCGGGCACCGCGACGTTCACCGTGGTCATCGCCAGCACCATGGAGACCACGCCCACCATGCCGGCGATGGTGACCAGCCAGCGATAGGCAGGGCCGTAGCGCTCGCTCAGCACCTGCGCGGTCTGGACGACGTCAGTCATGGCGGAGCGCGGACCTCCAGGTCCGCATCATGAGCATGAGCGGACCTGGAGGTCCGCGCTCCGGCAAGAAACTAACGCACGTCAATTTCGACTTCGACCATCATGCCCGGCGTCAGCGGCTTGGGCATCTCGACCATGTCGATCTTCACCGGCATGCGCTGGGTGATCTTGGTGAAGTTGCCGGACGGGTTGGGCGTGGGCAGCAGCGCGAAGCGCGCCGTGGTGGCGCTGCCGATGCGCGCGACCTTGCCGACGAAACGGTCGTTGGGATAGGCATCGACCGAGACGACGACCATCTGGCCGAGCTTCAGCCGGCCGACCTGCGTCTCCTTGATGTTGGCCTCGACCCACACTTCGTCGGAATTGTGCAGCAGCAGGATGCGCTGGCCCGACTGCACGTACTCGCCCGGCAGCACGAAGGTGCGGTCGATCACGGCCGCGATCGGGCTCTTGATGGTGCGGTCCTCGACGTCGACGTTCTGCTGGTGCATCTGCGCCGCGAGATTGGCGACCTGATGGTCGAGTGCTGCGATCTGCGCGTCGATCACGCCGAGCTTGTCCTGCTCGACCTTGGCTTCCTCGAGGCTGTTCATCGCCTGCTCGTACTCGGCGCGCGCCTGCTGGAGCTGGCTGTCCAGCTTCTCGACGGCAGACTGGGCCACCTGAAGCGAACGCTCGTTGGAAACGCGGCGCTCGAACAGCGACCACTGCCGTTCGAGCTCGCCCTTGGCGAAGTCGAGGTCGGACTTGGTCGCCGCCAGCGCCTTCTCGCGCGCCTGCACGGTCGAGGCGCGCGTCTTGGCGAGCGCATCGGCCTGGTTCAAGGTCAACCGGCGCTCGGCCCTGAGCCGCGTGCGCTCGGCCCGCACGCCTTCGATCTGGGCCCTGAGCCCATCGCTCTTCAGCCTGGCGGCGCGGT
The DNA here is from genome assembly GCA_963809025.1 of uncultured Alphaproteobacteria bacterium. Taxonomy (GTDB): domain Bacteria; phylum Pseudomonadota; class Alphaproteobacteria; order Reyranellales; family Reyranellaceae; genus Reyranella. The sequence continues at coordinate 467,015 of CAWEIE010000030.1, forward strand.
CGTCGATCTTGGCCACGACCTGCCCAGCCTCGACCCGCATGCCCTCGCGCACCGGCATGTCGACGACCCAGCCGTCGGCGCGGCTGGAGATGGTGACGATGTCGGCGGTGACGCGCGCGTCGTATTCGTAGATGTGGGTGAACCGCAGGTAGATCTCGCGCCCGCCATAGACCAAAGCGGCCAGCACGACGGCGACGATGGCCAGGGTCCGCGGCCCGATCGGCAGACGGCCGCGGCCGCCCGCCCATAGGGACGGGCGCTGCGGGACAGCGATGCGTGGCGGATGGGCGGCGGGAGCCGGAGAAGCCGGTGTCGAAACCGTCCTGGCGACAGGAGGAGAAACCGACTGATCCACGAGGAGGTTACCGGGCGCCCGGCCAACAGCTTGTCATCCAAAAACAATAAGCCTGAAACATTCGTCCGACCATCGGTCCGACCGGCTTGCTGCACCGCACTTGGTGCATGCCGGCCCCGGCGATGTGTCCGGCGGCAAGGCTTGCCAAGCCGGCCGAGGCGGGAGACCGTTGCAAACATGACGATTTCTCCGCTCGCATAGCAAAAACAATACGGGAACGCAGACAGATGCCTGACGCTTCGCATGGTTCTCCTCCCCCTTCCTCTGATAGGGGCCAGCTCGATGTCGCCATCGTCGGCGGCGGCTTGGCCGGTCTCTATGCCATCCATCGCCTGCGCGGCATGGGCCTGAAAGTCCGGGCCTACGAAGCCGGTTCGGGCGTCGGCGGGACCTGGTTCTGGAACCGCTACCCCGGTGCGCGCTGCGACGTCGAGAGCCTGGAGTATTCCTACAGCTTCTCCAACGAGCTGCAGCAGGAGTGGAAGTGGCCGGAGCGCTACGGCACGCAGCCCGAGATCCTGAAATACATCAACCACGTCGCCGATCGCTTCGACCTCAGGCGCGACGTGCAGCTCAACACCCGCATCGTCTCGGCGACGTTCGACGGCAAGGCGGGGGAATGGACGCTCAGGACAGATGGCGGCGAGGAGATCCGCGCACGCTACTGCGTCATGGCGGCGGGCAATCTCTCGACGCCGCGCGTGCCCGACTTCAAGGGCCTGAAAAACTTCAAGGGCAAGTGGTACCACTCCGGCCTGTGGCCGCATGAGGGTGTCGACTTCAGCGGTCTGCGCGTCGGCGTGATCGGCACCGGATCATCGGGCGTGCAGATGATTCCGATCATCGCCAGCCAGGCCGAAGCACCTGACCGTCTTCCAGCGCACCGCCAACTTCAGCCTGCCGGCGCGCAATGGGCCGATGGAGCCCGAGCGCGAGCAGCGGCACAAGGCGGACTACCCGGCGCGCCGCGCCGCGGCGGCCGACACGCCGTTCGCCATCGGCGGCCATGCCAAGCCGACCCGTTCGGCGCTCGACGTGCCGGAAGACGAGCGCAACAAGTCCTACGAGGCGAAGTGGCAGGAAGGCGGCAGCATCAGCTACCTCTACGCCTACACCGACCTCCTGGTGAACAAGCAGTCGAACGACACCGCTTCGGAGTTCGTGCGCAACAAGATCCGCGCCACCGTGAAGGACACGCGCACCGGCGAATTGCTGGCGCCCAAGGACCATCCGATCGGCACCAAGCGGCTCTGCCTCGACACCAACTATTACGAGACCTACAACCGCGACAACGTCAGCCTGGTCGACGTGCGCAGCGATCCCATTGCCGAGATCACCGCGACTGGCTTGCGCACCAACGGCGGCCAGACGTTCGAGCTCGACGCCATCGTCTTCGCGACAGGCTTCGACGCCATGACCGGCGCGTTGCGCGAGATCGACGTGCGCACCAGCGACGGTGCCGTGCTGCGCGACCACTGGGAGGGCGGGCCGCTCACCTATCTCGGACTGATGGTGTCGGGCTTCCCCAACATGTTCGTCGTCACCGGCCCCGGCAGTCCGGGCGTGAAGACGCAGATGATCGCCTCGATCGAGCAGCACGTCGACTGGATCGCCGACTGCATCGGCCACCTGCGCAAGGGCGGCTTCGACCGCATCGAGACCTCACCGCAGGCCGAGCGCGACTGGGTCGAGCACGTCAACAAGGTGGCCGACAGCACGCTCTATCCGCTGGCCAACAGCTGGTACATGGGCGCCAACATTCCCGGCAAGCCACGGGTGTTCATGCCCTATGTCGGCGGCTTCGACCGTTATAAGCGGCACTGCGACGCCATAGCGGTGAAGGGATACGAGGGCTTCGTGCTCAGCCGCCACGCGCCGGCACGGCAGGACGCCGCCGAATAAGAACTCGTCAAGCGGCGGCCGGACGCCTATGTCACGGCCGCCATGCAGACGCTGCGCACACTCAAGGCCTTGGAGCGTGAAGGGTTCACGACACCCGACCCGCGCCTCGCCGAGGCCGCCGAGGCGATGGCGATCGCCGTCACGCCGGAGATGCTGGAGCTGATCGATCGCGCCGATCCGGCCGATCCGATCGCGCGCCAATTCGTGCCCAGTGTTGGCGAGACCGAGATCTCAGCCGACGAGCTCGCCGACCCGATCGGCGACGAAGCGCGCTCGCCGGTCAAAGGCATCGTGCACCGCTATCCCGACCGCGTGCTGCTGAAGCCGTTGCATGTCTGCCCGGTCTATTGCCGCTTCTGCTTCCGCCGCGAGAAGGTGGGCCCGGGCGGCGAGGCGCTGTCGGCGGGCGAGCTCGACGCCGCCGTCGCCTACATCAAGGCGCGGCCGGAGATCTGGGAAGTGATCCTGACCGGCGGCGATCCGCTGATGCTGGCGCCGCGTCGGCTCGGCAAACTGATCGCCGCTCTCGACGCCATCGACCATGTCGGCGTGATCCGCATCCATAGCCGCGTGCCGATCGTCGATCCCGCGCGCGTGACCGACGAGCTTCTGGCGGCGCTGAAGCCGCAGCGCGCGGCGCTGTGGTTCGCCGTGCATTGCAATCACGCCCGCGAACTCGGACCCGCGGCGCGCATGGCCCTGGCGCGCCTGGCCGACGCCGGCATTCCGCTGATGGGCCAGACTGTGCTGCTGGCCGGCGTCAACGACGAGGCCGAGACGCTGGAGGCGCTGATGCGCGCCCTGGTGAGGTGCCGCGTAAAGCCCTACTACCTGCACCATCCCGACCTGGTGCGCGGCACCGGCCATTTCCGGGTTTCGGTGGAGCGCGGCCAGGCCTTGATGAAGGCGCTGCGCGGCCGGCTGAGCGGCCTCGCGCAGCCGACCTACGTGCTCGACGTGCCGGGCGGCCACGGCAAGGTGCCGATCGGCCCGGGCTATCTCGGCGACGATCCCGATGCGCTCGCTGGGGCGCTGCTGATCGAGGACGCCTTCGGCGGCCGGCACCGCTATCCGCGGTAATGCGCCTCGTTGAGGACGGCCTCGCCGATCGGGCCGGGCTCCTCGACCGCGAACTCCACGGCGACCGCGCCGGCCTTCTCGAAGGTCAGCGTGACCGGCAGGGTCGATCCCTTGAGCAGGGATGCCTTCACGCCCAGCAGCAATAGATGGTAGCCACGCGGCTTCAGAACCGTCGTGTGGCCGCCCTGGATGACCACGCCGTTGGCCATCGGCCGCATGTCGATGTCGGAGCCGACCACCTTGATGCCGTGCAGCTCGATGCGCTCGGCCAGCGGGCTGCTGGCCGCCACCAGCCGGTCGTCGTCCGGGCCCTTGTTCACGATCGACAGGAAGGCGCCGGCCGAGGTGTTGGGCAGGCGGTGCGAGGAGGACCGCGCCCACGGCTTGTGCATCTCCAGGGCCCCGCGGACGGCCGATGGGACGGCGGGAAGTTCTTGGGGCTTGCGACGGAACCAGCTCACCACGCCTGACACTCCATTAGAATTTCTTTCAAGTACATGCCCTTCCATCCGATCCTCGAGACCTTCGCCCTCTCTGGCCAGCCCCGAATTTCTCTTGGCCTCAGCCCGGCCTCCCGCGGCGCCGTCAGCGCCGGCCGACGGCGGCGATGGTGGCGCGGTTGGAGCGCGTCTGCGGCGCGTTCAGCTCCTCGATCAGCCACTCCTCGAAGGCCTTGGTCTTGGGCCGGCTGACCGACGCGGGCGGGCAGACGAACCACCACGCCTTGCCCGAGTCGACGATCTGCGGGAACGGCTGGAACAGCCGGCCCGAGGCGAGGTCCTCGCGGAAGAGGCTCGGCGGACCGACAGCGACACCCGCGCCCTCCATCGCCGCCTCGACCGCGATCATGGTCGAGTCGAACGTGAGCACGCGCTTGGGCTTGAAGTCGCCCATGCCGACCGCGCGCAGCCAGATCGCCCATTCCGGATCGTAGGTCATGTCGATGAACGGCACGCGCTTCAGGTCATCGAGCGTCTTCAGCTTGTCGCGATAACGACGGCCGCAGAGCGGCGTCAGGACATCGGAAAAAAGCTTTGTGGCATGCAATTCCGGCTCCGGCTGCACGGTGAAGCGGATGGCGCAGTCGAAATCCTCGCGAGCGAAATCGATGCGCCGCTGCGTCGTCGTCATGCGCACCTCGATCTCGGGATGCTTTGTCTGGAAGCGATGCAGGCGCGGCGCCAGCCAGCCCAAAGCGAAGGTCGTGACCAGGCTGACGTTGAGCGTGCCGGAGTTGGCCTTGCGGCCGACGCGCTCCAGCGCGTTGGTCATGCGGTCGAAGGCATCACGCAGGTCGGGCAGCAGGGCCTCGCCTTCGCTGGTGATCTCGAGGCCGCGCGGACGGCGCACGAACAGCGCCACGCCCAGCCGCTCCTCGAGCGCCTTCACCTGGTGGCTGACGGCCGCCTGGGTGACGTGCAGCTCCTCGGCGGCGTGGGTGAAGGAGGCGTGGCGGGCGGCGGCTTCGAAGGCTCGGAGCGCGTTCAGCGGCAGTTGAGAGCGGCTCATTTAAGGCACCGGCGACATAGTTTTTGTAGGCCTCCCCTGAGCATTCGTCCTTTGCGGAATGCGTTACCTTAGCGCAAATAGGGCAAAGAAACGAGGTGCAACACGGCAATCCGGCCGCGACGCCTCAAACGGAGCTAAGTCATGTCGACCCTGTCCAGCGTGCGGGAATTCGCCCGCCCGGCGACCCTCTCGTTCTCCTTCGGCCGCGCCATGGCGTTCCTGGCCGGGGGCGTCGTGGTCGGGATCGAGCATGTCATGACCCGCGCCGAGCTTGCCCGTTCGCGACGCCAGTTGGCCCAACTCGACGAGCGCCTGTTGCGCGACATCGGGCTCGACCGGGCGACCGCCCGGATCGAAGCCACCAAAGGCTTCTGGGCCTAAGTCGCCATCCGCAAGGGGTAATTGCCGGCGGGTGGCGGATAGAGCAGGTTGGGCCATGGTGCTTTGATGGTGCCATGACCCAACATTCCCTTTCGCTTCCCACCTTGGCGCTCGCTTCAAAAACCCTTCCCGACGCCCTGCCGGTGGGCCTCCCTGATGAGGCGACCTGCTGGCAGGCCGTGCAGCGGCGTGACCGCGGCTACAACGGCCGGTTCTGGTTCTCGGTCCGGACGACCGGGGTCTATTGCCTGCCGTCGTGCGCGGCGCGGCCGGCGCTCAGGCGCAACGTCGACTTCCACGCCTCGCCCGACGCGGCCGAGGCGGCGGGTTTCCGCGCCTGCAAGCGCTGCAAGCCGCGCGACTGGCAGGCCGATGTCGGCCTCAGCAAGCCGGTGGCGCTGGCCTGCAAGCTGTTCGATACGGCCGACTGCGATACGGCGCCCTCGCTGGCCGAGGTGGCGCGCAAGGTCGGCCTGACGGCAGGCGCGCTCAGCAAGCGCTTCATCGCCGAACTTGGCGTCAATCCGCGCGATTGGCTGGCGGCACGCAAGCGCCAGCGCTTCCGCAAGGCCCTGCGCGAGGGCGAGGCGGTGGCCGACGCGCTCTACGGCGCGGGCTACGGCTCGCCGAGCCGCGTCTACGAGACCTCGGACAAGGCGCTGGGCATGACGCCCGCGACCTACGCCAAGGGCGGCGCCGGCGCGCATATCGACTACACCACTGTCGATTCGGACTATGGCCGCGTGTTGGTGGCGGCGACGCAGAAGGGCATCGCCGCGGTGTTCCTGGGCGACAACGACCGCACCCTGGAAAAGAACCTCAAGCACGACTTCCCGGCCGCCGACATCACGCGCAACGACGATGCGTTGGGGCCGCGCGTAAAAGGCGTGCTGGCGCGTCTGTACGGCCGCAAGCCATCGGCGCTCGATGCCGCCGACGTGCCGCTCGACATCGTCGGCACGGCCTTCCAGTGGAAGGTCTGGAAGGAGCTGACGAAGATCCCGCCGGGCGAGACCAGGACCTACGGCGAGATCGCCCGCCGCATCGGCGCCCCCGGTTCGGCCCGCGCCGTCGGCCGCGCCTGTGCCACCAACCAGGCCGCCGGCGTCATTCCCTGCCATCGCGCCGTTGGCGCAAGCGGTGGGTTGACGGGCTATCGCTGGGGCGTGGCGCGCAAGGAACGGCTGCTGGCCGCAGAACGACTCGCAGAAGGGCGACGCCGTAGCAACACGTAAAAGGCGCCGCCGCCGCCATGCCGCGGGTGCGCTGCCCGCACGGCGCGCACGCGATGGCGGTTGTCGGCGCGGTTCAGCCAGCCCACGAACTCGCTGCGGATGCGGCCGCCCAGCATGCGACCGCCCTCCAGCCGCAGGCCCTTGCCGGTGACGATCAGCACGACGCGCAGATCGCGTGCGGCGACGTCCTCGAGAAAAGTCGAAACGGCGCGCTCGGCGGCGGCCAGCGTCATGCCATGCAGGTCAAGCGAGGCCTGCGGTACAAGCTTGCCGCGCGACAGGGAGCGGGAGATGTCGCGGTCGAAATTCTGATCGTCGACTGAAAGTTCCGCGGCCTTTGTCATCCCGAGCGCAGCGAGTTCCCCTCCCCGCCTCCCCCGCTTTGCGGGGGAGGTGCCCGAAGGGCGGAGGGGGACTCGGCCTTCGGCCTCGGGATGACAGTCTTGGCGCGTCCGGTCGGCTTGTGAGCTTTGAGCGGCTTCACCCCGGTCATGGCAGCAGCGAACAGGTCGACATCCTTGGCCATGGCATTTCGTGTAGCCTTGGCGGCGGGGTGGGTCTACACAGCGCGCCATGGCTCTGGCGCCCACACCACCCCCCTCGCGGACTCCGCCACCACCTGACCCCGATCTGCAGACCGGCCTGCAGTATCTGAAGGCGGGCTGGTTCGATCGTGCCGAGCCGCTGTTCCGTTCGGCCCTGGCACGCCACGGCGAGCGTCCCGACATCCTGCACTTCCTGGCCGTCTGCCTGGCGCAGCGTGGCGCGCTCGGCGACGCCGAGGGCATGTGGCGCAAGGCGATCGCCAAGGACCCCAACGAGCCGATGCTCTCGTACAATCTCGGTCTGGTGGCGCGACGGCTGGGCCATCTCGACGAGGCGGCGCGGCGCTTCCGCGACACCATCCGCAGGGCGCCGGCCCATGTCGAGGCGCGGCTGGCGCTCGCCTCCATCCATATGGACCAGGGCCGTTTCGCCGCTGCCGAGCGCGAGCTCGGCGAGTTCGTGAGCAACGTCGACCAGGCAATGGAAAAAGGCGGCCCGGGCATGGAAGGCCTGAAGCCCCTGCAGGCGCGGGCGCGCAACATGCTGGGTCATGCGCTTTATCGCATGGGCCACTACGGGCCCGCGATCGACGTGCTGGACATGGCCATGGTCGATGCCGGCGACGATGCCGCCCGCCGCGGCCAGATCCTGGGCGACCGCGCGCTGGCGCTGGGCGGGCTCGGCCACAACGAGGAGGCGATCACCGGCGCCCGACAGGCACTGGAGCTCGCGCCCGAGAGCGCCGTGCTGCAGCATGTGCTGGGCTTCGTGCTGAACTTTGCCGGCCGGCCGGAGGAAGCCATCGCCCCCATCCAGCGCGCGCTGGAGATCGACCCCAACTTCACCGGCGCCTTCAGGACCCTCGCCCTGGCCCAGACGGCGGTCGGCCAAGGCGCCGAGGCCGTCGAGCTGCTGCAGCGTGCCCTGCGCCAGGCCCCGTCCGACAGCGATGCCATTCTGCAGCTCTCCATGCTGCACATCGAGCAGAAGCAGTTCGCCGAGGCCCTGGCTGTGCTGGAGCCCTACATAAAGCAATCACCCGACGACGTGCGGGCGCTCAACAACCAGGGCCTGGCGCTGCGCGGCCTGAAGCGCTTCGAGGAAGCGCGGCGGGCGCTGAAGCGCGCCTCGCGGCTGTCGACCGACGATCCGATGGTGCTGACCAACCTCGGCTGCGTGCTGGTCGATCTCGATCGGGCCGCCGAGGCGCGGTCGTTGCACGAACATGCGCTGCGCGGCCTGCCGGGCGATTCGCGCCTGCTTGGCCACTACGGCATCTGCCTGGCCGCGCTGGGCGCGAATGACAAGGCGCGCGAGGCCCTGGACGCGGCACTGGCGGCCAATCCCAACAACGCCGAAGCCCTCGACGCCCTGGTGAAGCTCGGCGCATGAGCGAGGCGATCGACGGCGACCGATCGACTGGCGGACGTGCGCAAGCGGATCGCCGACGCGGCGAAGGCCGCCGGCCGCGACCCCGCATCGGTCACCCTGGTCGCCGTCTCCAAGACCCACGGTGCCGATCGCGTCCGCGAGCTGCTGGCGGCGGGTCAGCGCGTGTTCGGCGAGAACCGCGTGCAGGAGGCGGAAGGCAAGTTCCCGGCACTCAAGGCCGAGTTCGCCGACCTGGAACTCCACCTGATCGGTCCGTTGCAGACCAACAAGGCGCGCGATGCCGTAGCCTTGTTCGACGTCATCCAATCGGTCGATCGCGAGCGGCTGGCCAGCACGCTCGCCAAGGAAATGGAACGCGCCGGCCGCCGTCCCGAGTGCTACGTCCAGGTCAACACCGGCGAGGAGGCGCAGAAGGCCGGCGTCCTGCCGAAGGACGTCGATGGCTTCGTCGCCGCCTGCCGCGACGTCCATAAGCTGCCCATCGTCGGGCTGATGTGCATCCCGCCCGTCGACGAGGAGCCCGCGCTTCACTTCGCCCTTTTGGCCAAGATGGCCGCGCGCAATGACCTGGCCAAGGTCAGCATGGGCATGAGCGCCGACTACGAGATGGCCGTGCGGCTCGGCGCCACCCATGTTCGCGTCGGTACCGCCTTGTTCGGCAGCCGCGGCACCTGAGCGATGCCTGAGCTGCCCGAGGTCGAAACGGTCCGGCGCGGTCTCGTTCCGAAACTCGTCGGGCGGCGCATCGTGCGGCTGATCCAGAGGCGCCGAGACCTCAGAGTCCCCTTGCCGGCCAAATTCGCGAAGCGGGTCGAGGGCCGGACGGTGCTGGCCATCGACCGGCGCGCCAAGTACCTGCTGCTGCGGCTCGACGACGGCAATACCCTGATCGCCCATCTCGGCATGTCGGGCCGCATGACCCTGCACGATGCCAGGAGCGCCGCCGAACATCCGTTCGAGCGCCACGACCATGTCGTGCTCGAAACCGACGAGGGCTGGCAGGTCCGTTTCAACGACGCACGCCGGTTCGGCCTGATGCTGCTGGCGGCCGACGGGGCTGTGCCCAAGCACAAGCTATTCAAGGGCCTGGGGCCCGAGCCGCTCGACGAGACCTTCGACGGCACGGCGCTCGCCAGTCGTCTCAAGGGACGCAAGACGCCCATCAAGGCCGCCCTGCTCGACCAGAAGACCCTGGTCGGGGTCGGCAATATATATGCGTGCGAGGCGCTGTTCCTGGCCGGCATCTCGCCGCGCCGCTCTGCGCATACCGTGCAGGGCGAGCGCGCCGACCGGCTGGTCGCCACCATCAAGCAGGTGCTGCTGCGCTCGATCGACGACGGCGGCTCGACCTTGCGCGACCATGTCCAGCCGGGTGGTGAGCTCGGCTACTTCCAGACCCGGTTCAACGTCTACGATCGTGCCGGCGCGCCCTGTCCGACCCGCACCTGCGGCAAGATCGTCAAACGCCTGGTGCAGTCGGGCCGCTCGACCTTCTATTGCGCGCACTGCCAGCGCTAGCGTAAGCCCTCCGTAGCTCCAAAGGAGCGAAGGAGGGTGGAGGACACCGTGACCGCCTATCAGAACATCAAGACCGAGACCAAGGGCCGGGTCGGCATCATCCGCCTCGATCGACCGAAGGCGCTGAACGCGCTGTGCGCCGATCTGGTGCGCGAGCTGGGTCAGGCGCTCGATGCCTTCGAGGCCGATCCGGGCATCGGTTGCGTGGTGCTCACCGGCAGCGACAAGGCGTTCGCCGCCGGCGCCGACATCAAGGAGATGAAGGACCAGACCTACCAGGACGTCTTCCTGAAGGACTTCATCACCGTCGGCTGGGAGAAGGTGAGCCAGGTCCGCAAGCCGATCGTCGCCGCCGTCGCGGGCTATGCGCTGGGCGGTGGCTGCGAGATGGCGATGATGTGCGATTTCATCATCGCAGCGGACACCGCGAAGTTCGGCCAGCCGGAGATCACGCTGGGCACCATCCCCGGCGCCGGCGGCACCCAGCGCCTGCCGCGCTTCGTCGGCAAATCCAAAGCCATGGACCTCGTGCTGACAGGCCGCATGATGGATGCCGCCGAAGCCGAGCGCTGCGGCCTGGTGAGCCGCGTGGTCCCCCTCGCCGATCTCATGGCCGATGCCATCGCGACCGCCGAGAAGATCGCCGGCATGTCGCTGCCCGCCACCATGGTCGCCAAAGAGGCGGTTAATCGCGCTTTCGAGACGACGCTGGCCGAGGGCGTGCGCTTCGAACGCCGCACCTTCCATGCGACCTTCGCCTTCGAAGACCGCGCCGAGGGCATGGCCGCCTTCGCCGACAAGCGCAAGCCAGCCTGGAAACACCGCTAGCGCGGCTTGCCCTCGGACCGAACCGCTTGCGGTTCGGTCCGAGGGGAAACGCGTTGTTCCACGCGCCTCGTCGGTGAGGCACAATTGGGCCGGCTGATTTCAGCCGGCCCAATTGTGCTTTAATTGGCGGGTTTTGCCGGGGTTGACCGCCTGCCGGCCGGCTCGTATACACGCGCCCTTCCGAAGGACGAGGAATAGATGGCAAGTCACAAGTCGGCCGAGAAGCGTGCGCGTCAGACCAAGCGCCGCACCGCCGTGAACACCGCGCGCCGCAGCCGCGTGCGCGGCTCGGTCAAGAAGGTCGAGGAAGCGATCAAGGCGGGCGACAAGAAGGCCGCCGCGGAAGCGCTGCGCAGCGCGCAGCCGGAGATCCAGCGTGGTGCTACCAAGCACATCGTGACCAAGAATGCTGCCGCGCGTCGCGTGTCGCGCCTCGCCGCGCGCATCAAGGCGATGGCGTAGCGGCATTCGCATCGACATCAGCCACCGTGAACGCCGCTCCAACGAGCGGCGTTTTCTTTTTCTACGTGTCGCGCCAAAGATTTTTCCGAGAATTTTTTTGAGATTTATTTCGAGCGTCGCGCCTGAGAACATTTGGTCGCCAATTGGGCGATAAACATACGATTCGCTTTTATCGGACTGCGCGCGCGATCAGGCGCTAGATATTGAGCGACGTTCGGCGCGACGACCGAAAGAGAATCGATTTCGAGACGATGTCAATCGACTCACGTGACGAACAACATGAATAGCCTGCTTGGTTGGTCGAGCGAAGTGTTTGCGCGTTGCGACGAGTTTGTCTAAGAGTCGGCTCATCGCGACGGAGCGTGGGGCGCAAAGACGCGAGCCAAGGTGAGGATGGGGGGCAACCACCTCGCTGGAAAGACGAACGAGGGAGCAAGCCGCAGCCACCTGACGACGGTCGATCGAAACAAGGCAGCGTCCCCTCTAACGACGCTCATCTCGATCCGCCATTGTCATTCGTGCGCTGTGTGTCCATCGTAGATCATTGGCTCGTGTCTGAGCAGCCTGCTTCGTAAAATGAAGAGCGGGGGCCATGGCGAAAGACATCAAGATCGCGGGCACGTACGAGGTCTCCCCTGCCGCCGGCTATGCCGGCGACGTGGCCCCGACGACCGCCTGGAAGATCCTGAGCGAGCACAAGGACGCGGTCCTGATCGACTGCCGCACCAGAGCGGAATGGAACTATGTCGGCCTGCCCGACCTCGAGACGCTGGCCAAGAAGCCGGCGCTGATCGAATGGCAGGTGTTTCCCAGCATGCAGCCCAACCCGGAATTCGTGGCCGCGCTCTCGGGCGCGCTCGCTGACAAGGAAGCGCCGCTGCTGTTCATTTGCAGGAGTGGAGCTCGTTCGGCCGCGGCGGCGAAAGCCATGACCGCGGCCGGCTACAGTACATGTCTCAATGTAGCTGACGGTTTCGAGGGGCCCCTGGATGCGCAGGCCAAGCGCGGCGCGGCAGGGGGTTGGAAGGCAGCGGGACTTCCGTGGAGACAAACATAATGAACCGAATTCAAGCGCCGGTGACAGGCAACAACAACAACGCAGCGTCGTACGAACAAAAGACAATGGCGGGGACCGAGATGGAAGAAGTTGCGGGCCGAAAGGAGCTGGAAGCGCACTGGGTGCGCGTCTGCGATCGGTTGCGCAAGGAAATCGGCGACAAGGCCTTCAAGACGTGGTTCGGCGAGGTCGAGCTCGGCAAGCTCGAGACCGGCAAGCTCCGCCTCTATGCCCCGACGCGCTTCGTGCGCGACTGGGTCGCCCGCCACTACGGCGACCGGGTGCTGGCCTACTGGCAGGCGGTGCACGCCGAGGTGAGCAGCGTCGAGGTCAACCTCGTACCGCCGCCGGCGCCGCGCCGGGCCAACGACATCATCGCCATGCCGCCGGTGCCGACCTCGCCACAGAACTACCAGTCGTCGGCGATGCCGCGCCTGGGACCGGCGATCGGCCGCGGTGGCGAGGAGGGCTTCCAAGGCCCCGAGGCGCGCTACACCTTCGCCAACTTCGTGGTCGGCAAGCCCAACGAATTCGCTTATGCCGCCGCGCGCAACATCGCCGAGCAGGATCGGCCTCTGCCCGAGCGCAACCCGCTCTATATTTTCGGCGGCGTCGGCCTCGGCAAGACCCATCTGATGCATGCCATCTGGCACGCCATCCGCGAGCGCGATCCCAAGACCCGCGTGCTCTATCTCACGGCCGAGAGCTTCGTGAACCGCTTCATCCAGGCGCTGCGCACCAAGAACACCGGCCAGTTCAAGGAGCTGTTCCGCAACGTCGACGTGCTGATGGTGGACGACGTGCAGTTCATCTGCGGCAAGGAAGCGAGCCAGGACGAGTTCTTCTTCACCTTTAATTCTCTGGTTGAGCAAAACAAACAGATCGTGCTCAGCTCGGAGAAGCCGCCGAGCGAGCTGCAGGACATCGAGGAGCGCATGCGCTCGCGCCTGGGCAGCGGCCTGGTGGCCGACATCCACTCCTCGACCTATGAGCTCAGGCTCTCGATCCTGCAGACCAAGGCGGAGGGGGCGCGAGTGCCGGTGCCGGTGGCCGTGCTGGAATTCCTGGCGCACAAGATCAGCACCAACATCCGCGAGCTCGAAGGCGCGCTGAACCGCGTCGTCGCTCACGGCCAGCTGATTGGCCGCGAGATCACCGTCGAGATGGCGCAGGACGTCCTGCACGACCTGTTGCGCCAGGCCGACCGCAAGGTGACGGTCGATGAGATTCAGCAGCGCGTGGCGGCGCACTACAACATCAAGCTCGCCGAGATGAGCTCGCCGCGACGTGCGCGTTCGGTGGCGCGGCCCAGGCAGGTCGCGATGTATCTCGCCAAGCAGCTCACGACATTGAGCCTGCCGCAGATCGGCAAGCGCTTCGGCAACCGCGACCACACCACGGTCATGCATGCCGTCCGCAAGATCGAGGAGCTCAAGATCTCCGATCTTTCGATTGCAGAAGACGTTGAGCTGCTCAAGCGGCAGTTGCAGGGCTAGGCATCTCCCGGGGAGAGGCGTGAAACGGGGTCCGCAAGGGCCCCGTTTTGCTTTGGCTTCAGGGGCTTAAGAGCCTCAAATTCCGAGCGAAATTGCTTCCCGCCAAGGCCCGTCGTGCTATAGTCTGCAACCGTTCCGCCAAGGCCATTTAAGGCCCGCGAAACGGGGTGTCTAAAACCGCTTTTTTGGCCCCTCGTTATAGCGACCAAACCATGAAACTGACGATTGAACGGGCAGCCCTCCTGAAGGCGCTGGCCCATGTGCAGAGTGTGGTCGAGCGGCGCAACACGATCCCCATCCTGTCCAATGTCCTGATCACGGCGCAGAAGGGGCGGCTGAGCCTCGCCGCCACCGACATGGACCTCGCCATCACCGAGCAGGTCGAGGCGACGGCCTCCAAGACCGGATCGACAACGGCACCGGCGCATACGCTGTACGAGATCGTGCGCAAATTGCCCGACGGCGCCCAGGTCGAGCTCGAGGGCGCTTCCGACGGCAACAGCCTCGCCATTCGCGCCGGCCGGTCGCGCTTCACGCTCCAGTGCCTGCCGCCCGCCGACTTCCCGGCCATGGCAGAGGGCGACCTGCCGCACCGTTTCCAGCTGCCGGCGACCGACCTCAAGGGCATCATCGACCGCACCCGCTTTGCCATCTCCAACGAGGAGACGCGGTACTACCTGAACGGCATCTATTTCCATTCCGCGATCTCGAACGGCACCCAGGTGCTGCGCGGCGTGGCCACCGACGGCCATCGCCTGGCCCGGGTGGAAGTGCCGCTGCCCAAGGGCGCCGCGGAGATCCCGGGCGTGATCGTGCCGCGCAAGACCGTCGGCGAGGTCCGCAAGCTTCTGGACGAGAGCGACGGCTCGGTCGATATCGAGCTTTCGGACACGCGCATCCGCTTCGCCTCGGGCGGTGTCACCCTGGTCAGCAAGCTGATCGACGGCACCTTCCCCGATTACGAGCGCGTCATCCCGACCGGCAACGACAAGGTCCTGAACGTGCCGTGCAAAGAGTTCGCCCACGCCGTCGACCGCGTCTCGACCATCTCGACCGAGAAGTCGCGCGCCATCAAGCTCGCGGTCGCCAAGGGCGTGGTCACGCTCTCGGCCACCAGCCCCGACGCCGGCAGCGCCACCGAGGAGATCGAGGTCGAGTACAAGGACTCCGCGCTCGAGATCGGCTTCAACTCGCGCTACCTGCTCGACATCACCGAGCAGATCGCGGGCAGCGAAGCGCGCTTCCTGATGGCCGATGCGGGGTCCCCAACGCTGGTGCGTGACGGCGCTGACGAAAGCGCCCTCTACGTGCTCATGCCGATGCGGGTATGACGGCGCCGCCGATCAGCTCACTCGCCTATTCTCCCGACGCCGCAACCGGCGCAGCGCCGGCCGTACTGGCCGTGCGCCAGCTTCGGCTGACCGACTTCCGCAACTACCGCCAGCTCCGTCTCGATTGCGGCCCCGAGCCCATCGTGCTGGTGGGCGCCAACGGTGTGGGCAAGACCAACCTCCTGGAGGCGCTCTCCTTCCTGGCGCCGGGCCGCGGCCTGCGCCGGGCACGCCTGGATGAGGTCGCCCGCCGCAGCCGTGCCGGCGAGCCGGATGCCGCTTCCTGGGCGGTCGCTGCCACCCTGGATACGCCGGAGGGCCGGCTCGCCATCGGCACCGGCCTGGAGCCGGCCAAGAGCGAAGGCAGCCTGCCGCGGCGGGCCGTGCGCATCGACGGCCGGCCGGTCCAGAGCCAGACCGCGCTTGGCCTGCACGTCGCGGCCGTGTGGCTGACGCCGCAGCTCGACCGGTTGTTCCTCGACGGGCCGGGCGAGCGCCGGCGCTTCCTCGACCGGCTGGTGACGGCGCTGCATCCTCAGCATGCCGGCGACGTGGCCGCCTACGAGAATGCGCTTCGCCAGCGCTCGCGCCTGCTGGCCGAGGGCAGCCGTGATCCGCACTGGTTCACCGCGCTCGAGGACACCATGGCCCGCCATGGCGTGGCCTTGGCGGCGGCGCGCGCCGACACCGTGCACCGTCTCGACGCTGCGGCGCGGCTGGGCATCGGCCCGTTCCCACGCGCGGCTCTGGCCATGGCGGGTGAAATCGACGGCTGGATCGCCACCATGGCCGCCCTCGACGCCGAGGACCGCCTGCGCGCCGAGCTCGCCGCCGGCCGGTTGCGAGATGCCGAGGCCGGCACCACATCCAGTGGGCCGCATCGCAGCGATCTTGCAGTGCGCCATCTCGATCTCGACCTGCCGGCAGCCGAGGGCTCGACCGGCCAGCAGAAGGCGGTCCTGGTGTCGATCGCGCTGGCTCATGCCCGGCTGGTGGCGCTGTCGCGCGGCAGGGCACCGCTGCTGCTGCTCGACGAGATCGCGGCCCATCTCGACGCCGAGCGCCGCGCGGCGCTGTTCGACGAGGTGGTGGCGCTTGGCGTCCAGTGCTGGATGACGGGCACCGATGCCGAACTTTTTGCGCCGCTCGCCGGCCGTGCGCAGGTGCTGCGCGTGGCCGACGGCTCGATCGCGGCGGCCTGACCCCTTTTGAAAGCAAGAACATGAGCGACGACAACAACAACGATACTACCCCCGGCGCCGGCGACTACGATGCCGATTCGATCAAGGTGCTGCGCGGCCTCGATGCGGTGCGCAAGCGGCCGGGCATGTATATCGGCGACACCGACGACGGCACCGGCCTGCACCACATGGTCTACGAGATCGTCGACAACGCGATCGACGAGGCCTTGGCCGGCTATTGCGACAAGGTCGACGTCATCCTGCAGGGCGACGGTTCGGTCACCGTGCGCGACAACGGCCGCGGCGTGCCGGTCGACATCCACAAGGAAGAGGGCATCTCGGCCGCCAACGTGATCTTCACCCACCTCCATGCCGGCGGGAAGTTCGACCAGAACTCCTACAAGGTGTCGGGCGGCCTGCACGGCGTCGGCGCCGCCGTCGTCAACGCGTTGTCCGAGCACCTTGATCTTCGCATCTGGCGCAACGGCAAGGAGCACTTCCTGCGCTTCCGCTACGGCTATCCCGAGGGCGACCTGCAGGTCGTGGGCGACGCGCCGGCGGACAAGCACGGCACGGAAGTGACCTTCCTGCCCTCGACCAAGACCTTCACCAAGACCGAGTTCGACTTCGCCACGCTGGAGCACCGGCTGCGCGAGCTCGCCTTCCTGAACTCGCGCGTGCGCATCGTGCTGACCGACGAGCGCGGCGCGGAACCCAAGATCTCCGACTTGTTCTACGAGGGCGGCATCGAAGCCTTCACCAAGTATCTCGACCGCAACAAGCAGGTGCTGCACAGCCCGCCGGTGTCGATCCGCGGCGAGAAGGAGGGCATCACGGTCGAAGTCGCGATGCAGTGGAACGACAGTTATCACGAGACGATGCTGAGCTTCACCAACAACATCCCGCAACGCGACGGCGGCACCCATCTGGCCGGCTTCCGCGGCGCGCTGACCCGCACGCTGAACAAATACGCCGACGAAAGCGGTCTCTCGAAGAAGGAGAAGGTGAGCCTGACCGGCGACGACATGCGCGAGGGCCTGACCTGCGTGCTGTCGGTCAAGGTGCCGGATCCGAAGTTCTCCTCCCAGACCAAGGACAAGCTGGTCTCATCGGAGGTCCGGCCGGTCGTCGAATCCGTGGTCGGCGACAAGCTCGGCCAATGGTTCGAGGAGCATCCCTCCGAGACCCGCAAGATTCTGACCAAGGTGATCGAGGCCGCCGCTGCCCGCGAAGCCGCCCGCAAGGCGCGCGAGCTCACCCGCCGCAAGGGCGCGCTCGACGTCAGCTCGCTGCCGGGCAAGCTCGCCGACTGTCAGGAGCGCGATCCCGCGCTCTCCGAGCTGTTCATCGTCGAGGGCGATTCGGCCGGCGGCTCGGCCAAGCAGGGCCGCAACCGCGCCAACCAGGCGATCCTGCCGCTGCGCGGCAAGATCCTGAACGTCGAGCGTGCGCGCTTCGACAAGATGCTGAGCTCGGCCGAAATCGGCACCCTGATAACGGCGTTGGGCACCGGCATCGGAGTCGACGATTTCGACATCGCGAAGCTGCGCTACCACAAGATCATCATCATGACTGACGCCGATGTCGACGGCAGTCATATCCGCACGCTCCTGATGACGTTCTTCTATCGCCAGATGCGCGAGCTGATCGACGGCGGCTATCTCTACATCGCCCAGCCGCCCTTGTTCAAAGCGGCCAAGGGCAAGTCAGCCATCTACCTCAAGGACGAGCGCGCGCTCGACGACCATCTGATCGACAGCGGCCTCGAGGGCGCCGCCTTCCGCCTCGGCGACAACTCGGCGCAGAGCCGGGACGACCTGCGTCGCACCGTCGACATCGCCCGCTCGGTCACCAACCTGGTGAAGCCGTTGTCGCTGTCGCGGCGCGTCACCAGCCAGGCCGTCATCGAGCAGGCCGCCATCGCCGGAGCGCTCAACCCCGATATACTGGCCGACGCCGAGCGTGGGCGGCAGACGGCCGACTACATCGCCCGCCGGCTGGACGCCGTCAGTCCACCGCTGGAACGCGGCTGGATCGGCGAGCCGACGCCCGATGGCGGCCTCGTCTTCACGCGCCGCCTGCGCGGCGTGCAGGAACGGCACGTCATCGATGGCCCGCTGATCAAGAGCGCGGAGGCGCGCAAGCTCGACGCCCTGGCGCCCGAACTGCAGGCGATTTACCAGCGCCCCGGCATCTTCGTCGCCAAGGACAAGGAGATGACGGTCTCCTCGCCGACCGAGCTGTACGCCGCCGTGCTCGAGGCCGGACGCAAGGGCCTCGCCGTCCAGCGCTACAAGGGCCTGGGCGAGATGAACCCCGACCAGCTCTGGGAGACCACGCTCGACCCCGAGGCGCGGGCGCTTTTGCAGGTCAAGATCAACCATGCCGACGAGGCCGACGAAATCTTTTCGACCCTGATGGGCGACGTGGTCGAGCCACGCCGCGACTTCATCCAGGAAAATGCCCTCAAGGTGGCGAACCTCGATGTCTAGGCTTCTGATCGTCCTTCTCGCCGCCATGGCGTGGACCGTCACGGCCGTCGCCCAGACCCAGTCGACCGCGCCCGGCGCCCACGCCGGCACCAAGCTCGCCTTCCCGGCGAGCGTTGGCGGCGCGCAGCTCGAACGTTCGGTCAACTACGCGGCGCCGCCCAACAACCGGCCCGAACAGGGCATCACCTACTTCTATTCGACAGCCAAGAAGATGGTGATCGCCGTCCACGTCTATGACGGCGGCCGGCGCATCCCGCCCGGCAGCAACAACCCGACGGTGGTCGACGAATTCATGGGCGAGCTGAGCTCGTCGGAGCTGCAGGTCAGGCACGGCGGCTACACCCACTTCGAGCGGCCGTCGGTGCCCTCGACCTGCACCTATGGCAGCCTCGCCTTCCGTTGCATCACCTACAGCGCCGTGAACCAGGCGAATGCGCGGCTCTACACCAAGATGATGATGACCGGCTTTCGCGATTACTTCATCAGCATCCGCATCGACTGGTCGCAGGCCCGCCAACAGACGGCGACCGATGCCGATGCTGCCTTGCAGGCCTTCGTGCCGGCGCTCCTCCGTTGAGTTCCTAGCCGGTCGGGCTGCCGGGATGGTGCACAACCTTTCCCTCGTCCACCTGCTGCTGGCACTCGGTGCGGCGGCTACCATCTATCTTGTCGTGCGCGAGCTGCGCGGGGCCTATGTCTCGGAATGGGCCCTGTTCGCTCCCGGCACGGCCGCGCTGTTCGTGGCGGCCGGCCTGTTCCTGATCCAGATCGGCGCCGGCCAGCCGCGGTGGGCTTTTGCCGCCGCGGCGGCCATCGGCCTCGTCGTCGGCCTCGTGCGCGGGACCATGATCGGCGTCCGGCACGACCACTACCGACCGGTGGTGATGATCTCGCGCGACGCCAAGCCGGTGTTTCTGGCCGTGGGCATCGGCGTGGGCGTTTGTGCGGCGCTCGAGATCATCGGCGCCTACACGAGCCCGGCCCTGGAGACAGTCCGCCTGTGGGCGGCGCTCAGCGCCGTGGTCTGTGCCGTGGCGATGCTGGCCCGCGCGCTGGTGCTGACGATCAAGCTGCGCCAGCAGTCCTGAATTAGAGAACCATCTGCGTCTGGGTGACGACGGCGACCAGCTTGCCTTCGGCCGTCGTGATGCGGGTCTGCCACACCATGGTGCGCCGGCCGCGATGGATCGGCGTGGTCTCGCCGATCACCGTCGTGCCGACCGGGGCGGGCCCGACGAAGTTGGTCTTGCTCTCGATCGTCGTCGTGCCCTTGCCTTCCGGCAGGTTGAGCACGGTGGCGGCCGCACCCAGCGTGTCGGCAAAGGCCATCACGGCGCCACCGTGCAGTATGTCGGGTCGCGTGCAGAGCTCGGGCTTGACGACCATCTCGGCCTTCACGGCCGTGTCGCTGGCGGCGACAAACTTCAGCCCCAGGACCTTGGCGAAGGGCAGCGGGTGGTCGTTCAGGAGCTGAAGCTTGTCCATGGTGGATGTGTCCTTTGACGTTCGTTCGTTTTGACAAAATCTCCCTCCCCCGTCTTACGGGGGAGGGTTGGGGAGGGGGCAAGCCCCAGTCGAGGTACAGGCAAATTTCAGATCAGCAACTTCATACAACTTCTGTGTGGCTCTCCCCCTCCCTACCCTCCCCCGTAAGAACGGGGGAGGAATGAGAAAGAGAAGAGGCGCGACCGCGCCCTAGCTCGCCGCAGCCCAGCCGGCGCAGGCCGAGATACTCCAGGATGGCGAGATCGGCCACGATCAGCGCCACCACGACGATGCCGATGACGCCGGCCATGGTCCATGTCGCTGGCAGTGCCAGCACCAGCACGCTGCCCGCCACCCAGGCGATGTCGGCAGCAAAGATCACGCGGGCCAAGCTCAGCGGCAGCGTTTCACGTGAAGCAACCCAGGCGCAGAGCGCGCCGAAGGCGATCACGCCGACGCCTAAAAGTTCGAAGACGATCGCCAGGTCGAGGCCCATCAGCGCGACGGGGCCGTGCGCCGCGATCTTGGCGAACGGCCCGGCGAAGGCTGCCAGCACGGCGCCCGAGACGACGGAAAAGACGGCGTTGCCCCACAGGGTGCGACGCAGCAGGCGGTCGGTTGAAGCGTTCATGACGTCCTCCTTGAGTTGCCCGGTTGGTTCGCGGGCGGCCCAGAGGTCGCATTGGTCCACCATGGCAGCAATTACGCCCCAGGTAATCGGCGGACCGTCGGTCGGGTGCTATCTTCCGCCTCATGATGCGCACATCCCCTGCAGCGGCTTCGCCCGCCCTTCCCCAACCCGACATGTTCGGCCCCATGCTGCGCACCTGGCGCCGGCGCCGTGGCGCCAGCCAGCTCGCGCTCGCCCTGCAGTCGGGCGTCTCGCAGCGCCATGTCAGCTTTCTAGAGTCCGGCCGCGCCCGGCCGAGCCGCGAGATGGTGGTCCAGCTCTCCACCGCGCTCGACGTGCCGCTGCGCCAACGCAACGCCATGCTGCTGGCGGCGGGCTTCGCGCCGGCCTATCGCGAGAGCAATCTCGCCGCGCCCGAGCTCCTCCCGGTGCGCAAGGCGATCGACCACATCCTGCTCCAGCAGGAGCCCTACCCCGCCATCGTGATCGACCGGTTGTGGAACTTCATCCAGGGCAACGAGGCGGCGACGGCCTTCACGGTGTTCCTGTTCGAGGGCCCGCCGCCCGCACCGCCGCCGGGCAAGCCGCCCAACGTCCTGCATTGGCTGCTCGATCCCAAGGCGCTGCGACCCAAGATCGCCAACTGGGAAGAGGTCGCGCGCCACCTCGTCTCGACGACCTATGCGGAAATCCTGGCCGACGGCGGCGAGCCCAAGGCGCTGGCCTTCATCGAGGAGATCATGGGTTTTCCCGACGTGCCGGCCTCGTTCCGCAAGCTGCGCTTCGAGGAGCGTCCGCAGCCCGTGCTGACGCTGGACTATGTCGTCGGCGGCAAGTCGATGTCGGTGTTCACCACTATTGCCACTCTCGGCACGCCGCAGGACGTGACCCTGCAGGAAGTGCGCATCGAAAGCTTCTTCCCAGCCGACGACCGCAGTGACGCCCTGTTCAAGAGCCTGGCAGCCAAGAACTAGGCGGTCAGGAAAGATTGTCGACGTCGTTGCGCAAATCTCGCCCGGCGCGGAAACGCGCGAGATTGTCGAGGAAGATATCGAAGATCGCCTCGTTCTGGCCGAGCGAATGGCTGGCCGTGTGCGGCGAGACCAGCACGTTGGGCATGTCCCACAAAGGCGAGGCGGGATCGAGCGGCTCGCGCTCGAACACGTCGAGATAGGCGCCCGCCAGCCGGCCGCTCTGCACCGCTTCGATGACGTCCTTCTCGACGGCGATCTCGCCGCGCGAGACGTTGACGAAGTGCGAGCCCATGGGCATCGCTGCAAAAGCCGCTGCGTTGGCGATCCCGCGCGTCATCGGCGAGGCCGGGCAGCACAGGATCAGCCAGTCCGCCTTGGGCAGGATGTCGAGCAGCTGGCCGTAGGCAATGGTCTGGTCGCAGGGCGCAACGGGCTCGGCCGTACGGCGGACGCCAACCACGCTCATGCCCAGCATCTTCAGGAGCGCAGCGATGTTCCGCCCGATCGGGCCCATGCCGACGATCACCGCGCACTGGCCCTTGAAATCGCGCGGTGAGCGCTCACCCAGGCGCGGCTCCCAGGCATGGCGGCGCTGGGCGTCGGCCAGCAACGGGAAGCGCCGATTGACGGCGATCACTGCCCCCAGGACGCTGTGCGACACCGTCACCGCCGTGGCGCCCGAAGCGGTCGTCACCTTCACGCCGCGGTCGCGCAGTTCGCGATAGATCGGCCGCTCGGCGCCGGCCGGATGGATTTGCAGCCAGCGCAGCTTCGGCGACTTGCGCAGCACCGTCTCGAAGCCACGCAGCTCCGGCGTCTGGTTGTCCTTGCTCGACCGGCCGGTGACCTCGCGGGTCATGAAGGCGATGTCGATCGCCGAGGGACCGTCGGCGGCCAATGCCTCCTCTGCAGTCACAAGCGATAAGCCGGCGTCGGCTGCGGTGATGCGGGAGCCCCAGGTACGCAGGGCGAAGTCGGAAAGCAGAAGCTTCATTGCTCTCGCACTATACCGATCGGCCCTCGATCACTGCATCCTCGATGTGCCGCCGATAGCGGACTTGCGGCCGGCGGGCCCCGGCGGCGAGCAGGGCGTGCCGCACCGCGGGCGTGGCGCCGGTGACGAACACCCGCACCTTGTGGCGGCCGGCCTTGCGGGCGATGGCAGCGATGGCGTTGGCGGCCGTCGAATCGACGAACGGCACGGCGGAGAAATCGACCACCAGGGCCTTGTGGCGATCGCCGATGCGGTCGAGCACGGCGTTCAGGATCGACGCCGTGCCGAAGAAGAAGGCGCCGGACAGGCGATAGACCACGACCTCCTCGTCGGTCGCGAGCTTGGGATCGTAGGGCGCCCGCCGATCGGCCGCATCGGGCCGGTCGGCCAGCGCCTCGATGCCGGTGGCGCCGGCCATGCGCCGGATGAACAGCACGGCGCCCAGCGCGAAGCCCACGACGATGCCTTCGGTGAGATCGCGGAATACCGTCAGCAGGAAGGTGGCCAGCAGCACCACGGCATCGCCGCGCGAGCTGCGCAGCAGGGTCAAGAACTCGTACTTCTCGGCCATGTTCCAGGCGACCACGGCCAGCACGCCGGCCAGGGCCGCGAGCGGGACGTAGGCGAAAAGCGGCGCGGCGAGCAGCATGAACAGCAAGAGGAAGACCGCATGCATCATGCCGGCGACCGGCCCATGCGCGCCGGCGCGCACGTTCGTCGCGGTGCGGGCGATCGTGCCGGTGGCGGGCAGGCCGCCGAACAGCGACGCGCCGATATTGGCCGCACCCTGGGCCAAGAGTTCGCAGTTCGAGCGATGGCGGCGGCCGGTCATGCCGTCGGCCACCACCGCCGACAGCAACGATTCGATGGCGCCCAGCAGGGCGAAGGCCACGGCATCCGGCAGCACGGCCTGCACCTTCTCCAGCGAGAAGTCCGGCAGGTGCGGCGACGGCAACAGCGCGGGGATGCCGCCGAAGCGGCTGCCGATGGTCTCGACCGGCAAGGCGAAGGCGAAGGTCGCGACGGCCGCGACGGCGACGGCGATCAGCATGCCGGGCCAATGCGGCTTGAGCCTCTTGGTCCCGACGATCAGACCGATGGTCAGCAGCGACAACGCCACCGCGGCCGGACTGATCGTGTCGAGCGATCGCCCCAGAATCTCGATCTTGGCGATGAAGGCGGCAGGTTCCTTGCCGTCGAGCTTGAGCCCGAGCAGGTCCTTCACCTGGCTCGCGAAGATGATGACGGCGATGCCGGCGGTGAATCCGACCGTGACGGGATAGGGGATGAACTTGATGAAGGTGCCGAGCCGCAGGAGGCCCGCCAATGCCAGGAAGACGCCGGCCATCATGGTCGCCAGCACGACACCGTCGATGCCGTGGCGATCGACCGCCGACGCCACCAGGACGATGAAGGCGCCGGCCGGTCCACCGACCTGGAAACGGCTGCCACCCAGCGCCGAAATGAGAAAGCCGCCGACGATGGCGGTGAACAATCCGCGCTCCGGCGTCGCGCCCGATGCGATGGCGATCGCCATCGAAAGCGGCAGCGCCACGATGGCGACGGTCAGTCCCGCCATGGCGTCGGCGCGCAGCCCCGCCAGCCCATAGCCCTCGCGCAGCACCGTCACGAGCTTGGGCATGTAGAGTTCGCCAAAGCTCGGTCGGGCCATCAAAGGGGCTGAAGGGGTCTCGAATGCCATTTAACTAGATAATTGTGTGCAATTTGGGTTTTACCATGCCGGGCCGGTCTTCGTCACGAAGCAAGAATTGGGCTCGGTGGCTTGGCGGTTCTGTCCCGTGCAATAGTCGGCGGCGGGGTCTCGCACAGCTTCAAAAAACAGACCGGGAGGAAAATCGATGCAACGCAGAACTTTGCTCGGCGGACTGGCCGCCGCGTCCACTCTTGCCGCGCCCTTCGTCGCGCGCGCCCAGGCGCCGCTGACCTTGAACGGCGCCGTCCAGTTCAACGACGACCACGCCTTCAACAAGGCGCTGCTGAAATTCGAGGAGCTGGTGAAGAAGTATTACGGCAAGCCGGTCAATTTCGTGCTTCACCGCAATTCGTCGCTGGGCCTCGAGAAGCAGTATTTCGAGTACATGGCGCAGGGCAAGGCGGTCGACTACGGCATCGTCTCGCCGGCCCACATGTCGACCTTTTCCAAGGCCGCGCCCTTCATCGACGCACCGTTCCTGTTCCGCGACCTGCCTCACTGGAACAAGGTCTTGGACGCCGATCTGCTGAAGCCGGTGGCCGACGAGATCGCCCAGAAGGCCGACGTCATGCTGATCGGCTATGCCGGCGGCGGCGTGCGCAACATCTTCATCAACAAGCCGATGAGCACCCTGGCCGAGATCAAGGGCCTGAAGGTGCGCGTGCAAGGCGCGCCGATCTGGTCCAAGACCTTCGCCGCGACCGGCATGGCGCCGACCGTGATCGCCTACAACGAGGTCTACAACGCCATCCAGAACAACGTGATCTCGGCCGGCGAGAACGAAGCGGCAGGCGTGGAGACCATGAAGTTCTACGAAGTCGCGCCCAATCTCGCGATGACCGAGCACGCCATCACCATCCGGCCGATCTGCTTCTCCGGCAAGACCTTCAAGACCCTGCCGAAGGATCTGCAGGAGGCTGTCCTCAAGGCCGGCAAGGAAGCGGGCGCCTACGGCCGACAGGTCGAAAGCTCCGAGGACGAGCAGAAGCTGGTGGCGCTCGAGAAGGCCGGCAAGCTGAAGCGCATCCCGTTCAAGGACCGCGCCGAGATGAAGAAGTTGGTCGATCCGGTCATGGCGGCCTACGCCAAGGAGATCGGCGCCGACGCCATCTTCACCAAGATCGTCGAACTGAAGTGATCCGAGGCGCGTAGCGGGCACCGGGCCTGCTACGCGTTCTACCTCCTCTCGTCCCCGGCGTTCCTCCTGCCACGGTTCCCATGCCTTCTCATGCTTCGCCGGCTGGTCCCTGGCGCCGGTTCACCGCCCTCTACGCCCGGTTCCTGACCTTCCTGCTGGCGATGTCGGTGGCGATCCTCGTCGTCCCCGTCACCCTGCAGATCATCTCGCGCTACACCGCGCTCATCCCGTCCTACATCTGGACCGAGGAGATGGCGCGCTTCCTGTTCATCTGGATGGTGCTGATCGGCGCCATGGTTGGGGTGCGCGAAAGCAGCCATTTCGAGGTCGATATCTGGCCGACCCTGTCGCGTCGCAGCGAGGCGGCCGTGCGCATCATGGCGCGGCTGGGCACGCTGGCGCTGGCCCTGGTGTTCGTGTGGGCCGGCACGGAGTTCACGCGCTTCGCCTGGTACCGCACCTCCGAGCTGGCCGACCTGCCGCTCTGGATGATCCACATCGCCTGGCCGGCGGCCGGAGTCACCTGGATCGTCTTCCTGGGCGAGCAGTTCTATGACGAGGCGCGAATCCTGTTCGGCGGGAGCCCGCCATGAGCGGCTCGCTGTTCTCCGCCGGCGAGGCCGCCTCCATCCTGTTCGGCGGTTTTTTCCTGCTGCTGGCGCTGCGGGTGCCGGTCGCCATGGCGCTGGGTCTCGCCTGCCTGCCGCTCGCTTTCCTCGAGCCGCGGCTCGGCACGATGATGATCGTCCAGGAGACGTTCAACGCCTACAACACCTTCATCCTGCTGGCCGTGCCGTTCTTCCTGCTGACGGCCAACCTGATGAGCGTGGGCGGCATCACCAACCGCCTGGTGGCGCTGTCGCGCGCCCTGGTCGGCAGCTGGCCGGGCTCGCTCGCCCAGATCAACGTCGTGCTGTCGGTGTTCTTCGCCGGCATCTCGGGCTCCTCGACCGCCGACGCCGCGAGCCAGAGCAAGATCTTCATCGATGCCCAGACCAGGGAGGGCTACGACCTCTCCTTCTCGATCGCCATCACCGCTGTGTCGGCGGTGCTGGCCGTCATCATCCCGCCCTCGATCCTGATGATCGTGTGGGGCGGCCTGATCTCGACCTCGATCGGCGCGCTCTATCTTGCTGGCGTCGTGCCCGGCCTGCTGATCGCCGGCGCCCAGATCGCGACGGTGCACGTCTATGCCGTGCGCCGCGGCTATCCGACCTATCCGCGCGAAAGCTTCCGCAAACTCCTGTGCTCGATCTGGGTGTCGATCCCCGCCCTGATGACGCCGGTGATCATCGTCGGCGGCATCCTGCTGGGCTGGTTCACCGCGACCGAATCGGCCTGCGTAGCCGTGCTCTATTCGGCCGTGCTGTCGATGGTCGCCTATCGCGAGATGGACCTGAAGGGTCTCTACCGAGCCCTGATCGACACCGGCCGGCTGGCGGCGGTGGCGCTGTTCTGCGTCGGCACAGCCTCGGCCTTCGGCTGGCTGCTGGCCTACTACCGCATCCCGCAGGAGCTTCTGGCCAACGTCACGAGCTGGGGCCTGGGACCGATCGGCGTCGGCTTCTTCATCGCCTTCGTGTTCCTGGTGGTCGGCTGCTTCCTCGATGCCATCCCGGCCATCGTCATCGTCGGCACCGTGCTGCAGCCGCTCGCCCTGTCGGTCGACATGAACCCGGTGCACTTCGCCATCGTGTCGATCGTGTCGCTGGCCTTCGGCCTGGTGACGCCGCCCTATGGCCTCTGCCTGCTGATCGCCTGCGCCGTTGCCGGCGTGCGCCTGCGCTATGCGATCAAGGACACGATGATCATGCTGGTGCCGATGATCCTGGTCCTGGCGGCGATGATCGTCTGGCCCGACATCGCCCTCTTCCTGCCCAAGCTGATCGCGCCGGAGCTGATGAAGTAGCGCTGGGGGCGCGCCACTCCAGTGGCGCGTCATGGTCTTCCGGACCGCGAGCCTCTGGCTCGCTCATGAGCGCGCGGGACGCGCGCGGTCCGGAAGACTACGAGAAGACGCGCCACTGGAGTGGCGCGCGCCCAGCTACGGAATATTACGCGCTCTCTCATACGCCGCGGTGAAATTGGGCGGCGTGTCGGCGCGGCAGGGCAGCGCGCGCTTGGGCTCGGGATCTTCGATGAAGACGTCGCGCAGGCGGGCCGCACATGGATCCTGGACAACCACGCCATGGCCCTGGGCGCGGAACACGACGTGACGCGACGATGAAAGGTGCCGGGCAGCCTCGCGGCCCCACGCCGGCGGCGTCAGCCAATCGTAGGTGCCGCTCAGCAGCAGCGTCGGCGTCGCGGCCTTGACCGGCTGACGTTCGCCAGCGGGCGCCGGCGCCACGCGCCACACCGGGCAGAAGGCCGGCGATTTGCTGGTCTTGGCGGTGAGGCCATAGACACCGCTCGCCTCGATCTGCTTGCGCCGCGCCGCGCGGTCGACCGCGGCCCAGGTCTCGCGGCACTCGATGCTGTTGTAGAGCCCGTCGAACTGCTGGGCATTCTGCTCGAGCAGGCCGCCGTCGTTGCTCTCCAGATCCTCGGCGAACATTTTCAGCAGCCTGAGGTCGTTGTGCTGGATGGCGCTGGCGGTCTCGGGGATCAGCGCCGCCTCGCCTTCGCGCATCATGTGCAGCAGCACCATCAGGACCTTGGGCCCGTCTAGCCGGACCGATTGCGGGCCGTCTTCGAGCTGAAGCGTGAGTTCCAGCGGCTTGCCTTGCGCGGCCTCGATCGAGCCCTCGACAGTGCCGCGCAGGTTCGGATGGCGATCGCGGCACAGCGTGTCGTTGGCGCAGTCGGTGTAGAGCTGCTCGAAGGCGCGGCGCACGATATCGGGCTCGTTCTGCTCGCCGTTGACCTGCGGCGGGTAGACGCCGTCGAGCACGGCCGCGCGCACCAGGTTGGGATGGCGCCGCATCACTTCGAGCGCCCAGCGCGTGCCGTAGGAGACGCCGTAGATGTTGATGCGGGCAAGCGACATGGCGGCCGCCAGGTCGGCCACGTCGTCGGCCAGCGCCGGCGTGGTGTACATGCCGAGATCGACCTTGCGCCGCTCGAGGCTGGAGCGGCAGCGGGTCAGGATCTCGCGCTCCTGCTCCTCGGTTACCGCGCGGCGGCGCGCCTTGGCGGGCTCGCTGGTGCGCGGATCGAAGCAGTCGAGATTGGGCGTGGCGCCGCCCGCGCCGCGCTGGCTCAGGATGATGACGTCGCGCTTGCGGCGGATGTTGGCGGTCTCGTTCCACCAGTCGCCTTCGGACAGCGCATCGGCGCCGGCCGACGAGGCGACCAGCGGCGCATCGCCCGGGCCGCCCGAGAGATAGACCATGGGCTCGGCGCCGGCCGTGCGCTTGGCCTTCAGCACCGCCACCTTGAGACGCACCTCGCGGCCCTCGGGCTGCTCGCGGTTCTCCGGCACGATCAGCACGAAGCATTCGACGCGATCGCCGCGCGGCGGCTTGAAGGCGCAGCGCTCGCGCTCGAGCCGAGGCGCGGCAAACGCGCTTCCTGCCAAAATGAACAGGAATGCTGCCAAGCCGCCTCGCCAGCACAGTCGCGCCATGGACAATTTGTGCCACATCGTGGCTTGTGACGGCATGAAGTAATTCTATGGAAACGCACAGGGCGAACGCCTTGTCAGCCCCTCCCCCCGACCGCAAGTTGCCTAAATGACCTCCCGTTCCTATTGGACCGCCGTTTGGTGCGGTTTCCTCGTCCTCACCATCGGTTTGGGCGTCCGCCAGAGCTTCGGCATCTTCCTCAAGCCCGTTTCGGCCGAATTGCATGTCGGCCGCGAGTTGTTCTCCTTCGGCACCGCCCTTTCCATGCTGCTGATGGGCGCCGTGGCGCCCCTGTCGGGCCGGCTGGCCGACCGCTTCGGCTCGGCCTGGACGATCGCCGGCGGCGGCGTGGTCTATGTGCTGGGCATGGTCGTGACGGCCGTCATGCACGATGGCTTCATGCTGATCCTGGGCAACATCCTGGTCGGCATCGGCCTGTCGGCCGCCTCCTTCGGTCCCGTGCTGGGCGTGGTCCTGCGCGTGGCGCCACCGGCCAAGCAGGCACTGGCGGTCGGCATCTGCTCGGCCGGCGGCTCGTTCGGCCAGTTCTTCATCGTGCCGCTCGCAGCCGTGCTGCAGAACTGGTTCGGCGACTGGCGGCCCACCATGTGGGCACTGACGGCCATCGCCGTGGTCATGATCTTCCTGGCCGTCGGGCTGAACGACAGCCGCGAGATCGCCGCCAACCGGAAGGCCGGCGGCGGCAGCCAGTCGGTCGGCGCGGCGCTGTCCGAGGCGTTCAGCCAGAAGAGCTACGTGCTGCTGGTGATCGGCTACTTCGTCTGCGGCTTCCATGTCGCCTTCGTCGGCGGTCATCTGCCGGCCTACATCTCCGACAAGGGCATCGGGCTCTCGCTGTTCGGCATCGAGCTGTCGCCGGTCGAGCTGGGTGGCTGGGCGATCGGCATGGTCGGGCTGTTCAACATCGCCGGCGCCATCATCTGGAGCACGATGGGCGCCCATCACAAGCGCAAGAACCTTCTGGCGCTGCTCTATCTGCTGCGCTCGCTGGTGTTCCTGGGCTTCGTGGTGGCGCCGCTATCGGCGGCCTCGGTGCTGATCTTTGCGGCAGCACTTGGCTTCCTGTGGCTGGGCACCGTGCCGCTCACCACGGCGCTCGTCGGCTTCATCTTCGGGCCGGTCCATCTCACCATGCTGAACGGCATCGTCTTCTTCGGCCACCAGGTCGGCAGCTTCTTCGGCGGCTGGGGCGGCGGCCGCCTGTTCGACCTGCAGGGCAACTACGACATGATGTGGTGGATCTCGATCGCGCTCGGCATCGTCTCGGCCCTGCTGCACTGGCCGATCGTCGAGGAACGGCTCTCGCGGCCCGCCGCGGTGCCGCAGCCGGCATGATCCAGGGTTGGCGCTCCGCGGCTCTGTGGGGCGCCGCCTCGCTGGTGGTCGCCGCGATCGCCGTGTCGTTCGTGATGTGGGGGCTGAACGGCCCGGCGTATCTGGTCGATCTGATCGCGGCGTATTGTTTTTAGCGTTCCGCCACCGTCGAGGCGATCAGAGCACGAACTTGCTGAGATCCGCGTTCTTCGCCAGCGCGCTGACCTTCTCGCGCACGTAGGCGGCGTCGATCTCGACCTTCCGGCCGGGGCTGTCGGAGGCGGTGAAGCTGATCTCCTCCAGAAGCTTCTCCATCACCGTGTGCAGGCGGCGCGCGCCGATGTTCTCGACCGCCTCGTTGATCTCGGCCGAGAGCTTGGCCAATTCATCGATGGCATCGGGCTTGAACTCGAGCTCGACCTTCTCGGTCGCCAGCAGTGCCTTGTACTGCTTGACCAGGCTCGCCTCGGGCTCGGTCAGGATGCGGCGGAAATCGTCCTGGCTGAGCGACGCCAGGCTGACGCGGATCGGCAGCCGGCCCTGCAATTCAGGCAGCATGTCGGACGGCTTGGCGAGGTGGAAGGCGCCCGAGCAGATGAACAGCACATGGTCGGTCTTCACCGGCCCGTGCTTGGTGTTGACCGTCGTGCCTTCGATCAGCGGCAGCAGGTCGCGCTGCACGCCTTCGCGGCTGACGTCGCCACCGCCGCGGAACTCGCTGCGCGCGGTGATCTTGTCGATCTCGTCGATGAACACGATGCCGTTCTGCTCGACCATATCGCGCGCCTCGCGCACGACCTTCTCCTGGTCCAGGAGCTTGTCGCTCTCCTCGCGCATCAGCGTCTCGTAGGACTCAGCAACGCTCATCTTGCGCTTCTTGGTGCGCCCGCCGAACGCCTTGCCCAGCATGTCGCCGATATTGATCATGCCGACCGAGGCGCCGGGCTGGCCCGGCACCTCGAACTGCATGGGAGAGCCTGAGTCGGCGACCTCGACCTCGATCTCACGCTCGTTGAGCTCGCCGGCGCGCAGCTTGTGGCGGAAGCGCAGCCGCGTCTCCTCGCTGGCGCCGCTGCCGCACAGCGCATCGAGCACGCGATCCTCGGCGGCAAGCTCGGCCTTGGCGCGCACGTCCTTGCGCATGCGCTCGCGCGCCATGTCGAGGGCGGCCTCCATCAGGTCGCGCGCGATCTGCTCGACGTCGCGGCCGACATAGCCCACCTCGGTGAACTTGGTGGCCTCGACCTTGAGGAACGGCGCGTTGGCGAGCTTGGCGAGCCTGCGGGCGATCTCGGTCTTGCCGCAGCCGGTCGGGCCGATCATCAGGATGTTCTTGGGCAGTACTTCCTCGCGCAACGCCTCGGGCAGCTGCAGGCGGCGCCAGCGGTTGCGCAGGGCGATGGCGACGGCGCGCTTGGCGTCCTGCTGACCGACGATGTGCTTGTCGAGCTCGGAGACGATCTCGCGGGGGGAAAAGTCGTTGCTCATGTCACTCAAAGCTTCTCGATGACGAGATTGTGGTTGGTATAGACGCAGATGTCGGCGGCGATGCCCATCGCTTTGCGGGCGATCGCCTCGGCGTCGAGGCCGTCGACGTCGACCAGTGCCCGCGCCGCCGCCAGGGCGTAGTTGCCGCCCGAGCCGATGGCGATGATGCCGCCCTCGGGCTCCAGCACGTCGCCCGAGCCCGACAGCAGCAGCGACACGTCCTTGTCGGCCACCGCCATCATCGCCTCCAGGCGGCGCAGGTAGCGGTCGGTGCGCCAGTCCTTGGCGAGCTCGATGGCGGCGCGCAGGAGCTGGCCGGGATGGCGCTCGAGCTTGGCTTCGAGCCGCTCGAACAGGGTGAAGGCGTCGGCCGTCGAGCCCGCGAAGCCCGCAACGATCTGGCCGTTGCCCAGCCGGCGGACCTTCTTGGCGTTGGCCTTGACGACGGTCTGGCCCATCGAGACCTGGCCGTCGCCCGCCATCACCACCTGGCCGCGCCTTGCGGACGGAGAGAATGGTCGTGGCGTGCCAGCCGGGCGTCGAAGACGTGTCTGATTGTGGGGACATGGGCTCGTAAATAGTCATTCACGCCGGTAAATCAATCTCGGGTTTTCGCAGTGGGCATATCGTTGACGCGCAACGGAGTTGTAGTTATATATATGTAACTACAAATGGCGGCAATGGATGCCTTGGACATGGAGCCCCGCCAAGGATCGCGAGAACCGGCGCAAGCACGGATTGAGCTTCGAAACCGCGCAGCTTGTCTTCACCGATCCGCACGCCCTGTCTCAGCCCGACCCATTCCCGCACGAGGAGCGCTGGCAGACTGTTGGCGTTATCGGACAAACGACGATCTTCGTCGTTCATACATGGCCGGAGTCCAACAACGAGATCGGCCGCATCATCAGCGCACGAAAGGCGACCTCCCATGAGAGAAAGGCCTATGAAGAAGGTGAGTTCTAGCCGCCTTACTGCCCGGCAACGTGCCGAGCTGGAAGCGTTGGCGGACTTGGCCGACGATCGCATCGATACCAGCGATATCCCTGAGGTCCGTGACTGGTCCGGAGCGAAGCGCGGGCTATTCTACCGACCTGTGAAGAAGCAGCTCACCCTGCGAGTCGATGCAGATGTCATTGCCTGGTTCAAGAGCCGCGCGCCAAAGGGCCGGGGTTATCAGACCCAGATGAACGTGGCCTTGCGAGATTACGTTCGCCGTCAGGCGCGTTTGCGCAAGTCAGGCTGACGCGATCGGCACACGGGCGGCGCTGGGCTATCCGACCGAGCGTGCTAGGGTCGTGATATGAGCGAAGAAGCCCCTGTCATCGTCATTGGCGCCGGCATCATCGGCACCGCGACCGCCCGCACCCTGCAGCGCGAAGGGCATGCCGTCACCCTGATCGACAGCGGCGAGCCCGGCCGCGCGACCTCCTACGGCAATGCCGGTTTCATCGCTATCGACCATGTCCTGCCGCTTGCCCGGCCGTCGACCCTGAAGCGCGTGCCGCAGATGCTGATGGACCGCAACGGGCCGCTCACCGTCCATCCGCCCAGCATCCCCGCCCTGCTGCCCTGGATGGCGCGGTTCGCTCTGGCCGCCTACAGCCAAAAAGAGGTCCAGAAGGGTGTCGATTCCTTCGGGCCGTTGATGGCCGAGGCCAACATCGCCTGGAAGGCCGAGATCCAGGCCTCGGGCCTGGGCGAGCTCTTCAGGACCCAGGGGGCGCTCTACGTCTACGAAAGCGAAGCGGCCTTCGCGTCGGGCGCGGAGGAACGCGCGCTGCAGAAGGCCAAGGGCACGGTGTTCGAGATCGTCGACGGCAACCGCGCGCGCGAACTGGCGCCGGGCTTGAGCGAGCGCATCGTGCGCGGCGTCCACTACTCGCACGGCATGCACACCATCAATCCCTACAAGGTGGTGACGACGCTGGCCGAGCGCTTCACCGCCGACGGCGGCACCCTGCTGCGCGGCCGCGTGCGCGGCTTCGGCCGCGACGGCAACCGCGTGACCTCGGTCGAGATCACCGACCAGAGCCTGCCTGCCAAAGCCGTCGTGATCGCGGCCGGCCGCGCCTCGGGCGAGCTGACGCGGCTTCTGGGCTTCAACGCGCCGCTGGTCGCCGAGCGCGGCTATCACGTCATGCTGGCGCCCGACAATGTGCGCTTCGAATTGCCGGTGAGCCCGGCCGAGCGCGGCTTCTTCATCACGCCGATGGAGGAAGGCCTGCGGGTGGCCGGCACCGTCGAGCTCGCCGCCCCGCACCAGCCGCCGTCGTGGCATCGCGCCGATCTGTTGGTGCGACATCTCAAGGACATCTTCCCCGGCGTCGGCGGCGCCGAGCAGAGCCGGTGGATCGGCGAGCGGCCGACCTTGCCCGATTTCCGGCCGGCGATCGGCCGGGCGCCGCGGCTGGCCAACGTCTATTGCGGCTACGGCCATCAGCATGTCGGGCTGACGCTTGCCACCGCGACCGGCCGGCTGATCGCGCGCCAGATGGCCGGCGAGGAGCTGCCCGAGACCCTCGCTGCGTGCAATCCTGGTCGCTTCGGCTAGCGGTATCGGCCCCGTTGCGCGGGCTTGGCCACGGGATTAGCGTTCGCGGGCTATCTGGCGAATCGACAGCTCCAGGAGGCCGGCATGAGTTCTCATCGCAGCCCCGCAGAAGTTCGTTCCAGCGTAAAGCATCCCATCATCGACGCCGACGGCCACTGGATCGAATACGGTCCGGTCTTCGCCGAACGCATGCGCAAGGTCGCCGGCGACAAGGCGGCCGATGGCTTCATCGCCTCCCAGCGGCGCATCCCCGATGCGCTCAATCTGTCGATCGCCGAGCGCAAGCAGCGCGGCGTCGCCATGGAAGGCTACTGGAGCCGCCAGTCGACCAACACGCGCGACCGCGCCACGGCGATGATGCCGCGCATGCTCTACGACCGGCTCGACGAGCTCGGCATCGATTTCGGCGTGATCTATCCCACCGCCGGCCTCGGCATCCCGCGCATTGCCGACGACGAGACCCGGCGGGCCGTGATCCGTGGCTTCAACATCGTCACCGCCGAATACTTCGCCAAGCTTTCAGACCGCCTGACGCCCGCCGCGGTGATCCCGATGTGGACGCCCGACGAGGCGATCGAAGAGCTCGAGTTCTGCACCAAGCAGCTCGGCACCAAGGTCGGCATGTTCGGCGGCGGCTTCGCCCGGCGGATACCGGTGGGCAAGGATCTCGACCCCACGCTCGGCCGCTTCGCCGTGACCTACGAGAATCTCGGCATCGACAGCGCGCACGACTACGATGCGGTCTGGCAGAAGTGCCGCGAGCTCCAGATGGCGCCGACCTTCCATGCCGGCGGTCGCGGCTTTGGCCTGCGCAATTCGCCCAGCAACTTCACCTTCAACCATATCGGCCACTTCGCCGCCGCCGGGCATTCGATCGCCAAGGGCCTGTTCCTGGGCGGCGTCACGCGGCGCTTCCCTGACATGAACTTCGCCTTCCTCGAGGGCGGCGTGGGCTGGGGCTGCCAGCTCTTTGCCGACCTGATCGAGCATTGGGAACGGCGCGGCGCCAAGGGCATCGCCTACATGGATCCCAAGAAGCTCGATCGCAAATTGCTCAAAAGCCTGGTCGACAAATACGGCTACGACGAGATGGCGGCCGAGCTCGACAAGCGCGACGGCTGGCCCTCCGCCGAGGAGGACAACCTGACCGGCGGCATGCCGGTGCTCGACGACTTCGCGGCGTGCAAGATCGCGCGCAAGGAGGACTGGGTCGATCTCTATGCCCGGCCCTACTACTTCGGCTGCGAGGCCGACGACCGCATGAACGTGACGGCGTTCGGCAAGGCCAACCCCTTCGGCGCGCGCATCAACGCGATCTTCAGCTCCGACATCGGCCATTTCGACGTGCCGGACATGCTGAGCCCGGTGCCGGAAGCGCACGAGCTGGTCGAGGACGAGCTGATCACGCCCGACGACTTCCGCGACTTCACCTTCACCAACGCCGTGCGCCTGTGGGGCCAGCAGAACCCGCGCTTCTTCGAGGGCACGGTGGTGGCCAAGGAGGCGGCTGCGGTACTGAACGTCGCGCCGGCGCGAGCGGCTGCAGACTAGCTAGCAAGCGCCTTCCTCCCCAACGAAGTTGGGGAGGTGGCCCGCAGGGCCGGAGGGGTCATGAGCGCCAGTGATGTTGCTCATGACCCCTCCGCCTGCTGCGCAGGCACCTCCCCATGCTTCGCATATGCTTCGCATGGGGAGGAAAAACTACACCCCGTACTGCAGCAGCGTCTCGCCGTTGGCCTTCAGCCAGGCCTGCGGCGGCTCCATCGGGCCGTCGCACAGGCTGCGCGCCAGCGCCCAGAAGCGCGGGCCGTGGTTGAGGTGCACGAGATGGGCGACCTCGTGCGCCACCAGATAGTCCAGCACCTCCGGCGGTGCGAACACCAGCCGCCAGGAAAACGACAGGCCGCCGTCCGGTCCGCAGCTTCCCCAGCGCGAGCGGCTGTCGCGCACGGTGATGCGCTTGACCGGTCGCTCGACCCGCTGGGCCTTGACGTGGACCATGGGCACCAGCCGGCCGCGTAGCTCGGCCGTCAGCCAGTCGCGTAGCCGGCGCGGCAAATGCTCGGGCCGGCCGGCGACATGGATCTCGCCCGCCTCGCGCCACACTGTGCCGCGCCTGTCGGCGCGATGGCGGACGACGTGCGGCGCGCCGAACAGGGGGACCTCGGCGCCATCGGCAAACGGCCGCCGCTCCGGCAGCCGCTTCAGGCGCGCGGCGATCCAGCCGGCCTGGGCCTCGGCGAAGCCCACGGCCGTGCCGCGGGCCATGCGCAGGGGGGCGGTCAGCACGATCCGGCGGCCGGCCGGGTCGACGCGCAGCGAGGCCCGGCGGGCGCGGGCGCTGCGCACGAAGGTCACGGGCAGGGTATCGCCGGCATGAACAATGGTCAGTTGCTCGGGCTCGGTGGGCGCTTTAGGCAGGACGAAGCGCAACAGGGCGCCGGACAACGACATGCGCGCGATCATACAACAGAGGAGCCTCTGACGTGACCCTCGATCTAGCCCGGCTGCGCGCCGAGACGCCCGGCTGCGCCCACGTCCTGCACCTCAACGCCGCCGGCTCCGCCCTGCCCAGCCAGCGCACCCTCGACGCCACGCTGAACCACCTGAAGCTCGAGGCCGAGGTCGGCGGCTACGAGGCAGCCGCCAAGGCGCATGACGAGCTGGAGGGCTTTTATCCCGCAGTGGCCAGGCTGATCGGCGCCGAGGCCGACGAAGTGGCCTTCGTCGAGAACGCCACGCGGGCCTGGGACCTCGCCTTCTACTCCCTCGACTTCAAGCCGGGCGACCGCATCCTGACCTGCGTCAGCGAATATTCGTCGAACTACATCTCCTACCTGCAGGTCGCCAGGAAGACCGGCGCGGAGGTCGTCGTGGTGCCCGACGACAACTACGGCCAGATCGACCTTGGCGCCCTGGAGCGCGCCATCGACGAGCGCACCAAGCTGGTCTCGATCTCCCATGTGCCGACGCAGGGTGGGTTGGTGCAGCCGGCCGAGGCGGTCGGCAAGATCGCCAACGATGCGGGCGTGCTCTACCTGCTCGACGCCTGCCAGTCGGTCGGCCAGTTGCCGGTCGATGTCCGCAAGATCGGCTGCGATTTCCTGTCGATGACCGGCCGCAAATATCTGCGCGGGCCGCGCGGCACGGGCTTCCTCTACGCCAAGCGCGCGACGACGCGCCATATCGAGCCTCTGCTGCTCGACAACCACGCCGCCAAGTGGACCGACGACAACGCCTATACGGTGCGCGACGACGCACGGCGCTTCGAGAACTGGGAGCGCTACTTCGCCGGCGTCATCGGGCTGAAGGTCGCCGCGGACCAGGCCAACGAGCTCGGCATGGAGCCGGTCTGGGCGCGGCTGCGCGAATTGGCTGATGGCTTGCGCACACGGCTCTCGACCGTGAAGGGCCTCACCTTGACCGATCTCGGCAAGGTCAAGGGCGCCATCGTGACATTCGCCGTCGCCGGCAAAGACCATGACGAGCTGAAAGCCAAGCTGCGCGAGCAGGCGATCAACGTCTCGGTCTCCACGCAGTTCTCCTCGCGCCTCGATCTCAAGGGGCGCGGCCTGCTGAACGTCATGCGCGCCTCGGTCCATGTCTACAACACCGAAGAGGAACTGGATCGCTTCGTGGCTGCGTTGGCAGCGATCATCTGAAGGCGAGTGCGACCATGGCCATCGATTTCCACTCGAGGAGGAATTGGAGCACCTATACCGGCCGGCAGGCCGATGCCGATTGGGTAGAGGCCATCCGGCGCATCGTCGATCCCGCAGCCAAGCGCGTGGCCGATATCGGCGCCCTGGCCTGAGCCGGAGACGTCGCTCGGGATGCCGGGAAAATGGCCATTCGCCCCATGGCGATATGGCCATACAATGCCGGCAACTCGAGGGGAGACCGTCGGATGCCCGTGTTTTTCGTCTGTGCAGGGTTGCTGGGATTGCTTGCCGTATCGCTGACGGTAAGCGTCGGCCGCCTGCGCATGCAGAAGAAGATCTACCTGGGTGACGGCGGCGATCCCGACATGCTGGCGGCGATCCGGGCGCACGGCAATTTCATGGAATACGTGCCGCTCTGCCTGGCGCTGATCTATTTCGCGAGCGACTACTATGGCTATTGGCCGGTTGCCATCGCATCGCTGATGCTGCTGATATCGCGCGTGCTGCACGCTGGCGGCCTGCTCGGCCTCATTCCGCTCGGCCGTACGATCGGTGCGGCGGGCACGACGGTCATTCTCGCGGCCGCCTCAGCCATGTGCGTCTATGCGGGCTTCACCCTAAGACAGTTCTGAACGGGCGGGCACGCGACCGATGGGCGAGCCGGTCACCGTTCCGCTCTGGCTGTTCGCCGCGATCGCGCTGTTCGCGGCCTGGTCGCTGCTCGACCGGCTGCTGATCCCGAGCGGCCGCTGGTTCGTGCGCCGCCGCCTCAACCGGCTGATCGACCGCGTCAACCAGCGGCTGGCCGTCGAGATCAAGCCGTTCCAGCTCACCAAGCGCCAGGTGCTGATCGACCGCCTGGTCTACGATCCTCAGGTCGTCGCCGCCGCCAACGACCACGCCCGCGCCAACAATCTGCCGCGCGAGGTGGCGATGACCGAGGTCCGTCGCTATGCGCGCGAGATCGTGCCGACCTTCAACGCCTATGTCTATTTCAGGCTGGGCTACTCGATCGCCCGCGCCGTCGCCCGCTTCCTCTACCGCGTGCGCCTGGGCTTCGCCGACGAGCGCACCATGGCCGGCGTGGCGCCCGGCACCACCGTGGTGTTCGTCATGAACCACCGCAGCAACATGGACTACGTCCTGGTGGCCTTCCTGGCGGCCGAGCGCACGGCGCTCAGCTACGCCGTCGGCGAATGGGCGCGCATCTGGCCATTGCAGCAGCTCATCCGCTCGATGGGTGCCTACTTCGTGCGCCGCAACTCCAACAATCCGATCTATCGCCGGGTGCTGGAGCGCTACGTGCACATGGCGACCGAAGCGGGCGTGGCGCAGGCGATGTATCCCGAGGGCGGTCTGTCGCGCGACGGCAAGCTGCGCGAACCCAAGCTCGGCCTGTTCGATTACATGCTGAAATCGTTCGATCCCAAGTCCGGCCACGACATCGTCTTCGTGCCGGTGGCGCTGAACTACGACCGCGTGCTCGAGGACCGCACCTTGCTGCGCTCGCTCGACAAGGAGCTGCCGCGGCGCGGCGCGCTGTTCGCCGCGCGCACCGCGCTCGCCTTCTGGTTCAGCCAGCTCGGCCTGATGCTGCGCGGCCGCTGGTATCGCTTCGGCTATGCCTGCGTGAATTTCGGCGGGCTCATCTCCGCCCGCGACTGGCTCGCCAGCAACGCGGCGGCGGCGGGCGGCGATCTGCGCAGCCTCGACAAGGACCAGCGGTTCGAAATCATCGGCCGGCTGGCCAAGGACGTCATGGGCGAGATCGCCCGCCTGGTGCCGGTACTGCCGGTGTCGGTGATCGCC
Organism: uncultured Alphaproteobacteria bacterium; assembly: GCA_963809025.1. Classification (GTDB taxonomy): domain Bacteria; phylum Pseudomonadota; class Alphaproteobacteria; order Reyranellales; family Reyranellaceae; genus Reyranella. Next base: position 507,127 of record CAWEIE010000030.1, read on the forward strand.
ACCGTGTTGCTGGAGGCCAAGGAGCCGCTCGACGAGCTCGAGCTCAAGGTGCGGGCCTCCGACCTGATGGCGCATTTCGAGGGACGTGGCGCCAAGCTCTATCTACCGCGCGGCGACCGGGACTATGCCTTCGATGTCGGGCTGCGCATGCTGGAGCTGCGCCATCTGGTCGAGGAGCCCGAGGAAGGCCTGTTCTCGGCGGTGGCCAGCGAACGTCCGGTTCTCGCCTACTACGCCAACGCCATCGCCCATCTGCGCTGAAAAATGCTGCGCACGCTCTGGAATATCGCCTACTCGGTGGGCCTGGGCTTCTTCACCAACCGGCTGTCGACCTCGGCCGCGGCCATGGCCTTCTACACCATGTTCGCCATCGGCCCGATCATGATCTTCAGCATCACCGTGGCCGAACCGATCGTCGGACGACTGATGGCGCAGGAGGCGGTGTTCGACGCGCTCGGCACCGTGCTGCAGCCCGACCAGCTCGCAGGCATCCAGCGCTATGCCTCGCAGGAACTGTTCAAGGGCGGCGGCATGGCCGCCATCATCGGCGCGCTCGTGCTGGTCTATACGGGCAGCCGCGTCTTCGTCGAGCTTGACGACAGCATCAACGCCATCTGGAGCACGCCCGCGATCCATGTGCTGCATCCGGTGAGCCCCTTTCAGCCGGTATTGGCGACCTTGCAGTCACGATTGCTAGCGTTGGCCATGATGGTGATCCTGGGCTTGCTGCTGATCGCTGTCATCCTGGCGAGCGTACTGACCTCGGCCTATGCCGGCGTGCTCGAGAAGTTCCCGCTGCTGGGTGTGTGGATCGGGCCGGCCATATCGGTGTTCATGCACTATGGCCTGCTGTCGGCCTTCTTTACCCTGATCTACAAGTGGCTACCGAGCGGCGGTGTGCCGTGGCGCTACGCGCTGATCGGTGGCGCGGTGATTGCGCTCCTGTTCGCCGCCGGCAACCGGGCGCTGGTCTACTACTTCGAAGTGACGCAGCTCACCTCGGCGTTCGGCGCGACGGCGGGCTTCGCCGCCATCATGGTGTGGATGTACTGGACGGCGCTCGCCATCCTGCTCGGTGCCCAGATCGGCCGCTCGACGCGCGACGTGCTGATCGAGGATCGCCGGCGGGAGATGGTGGAGGGGGATCTTTAGAGATCCTTATCTTTTCTGCACGGTGCGGGCTACCGCGCCTCAGAAGGCGCTTACGCCCGCCGGCGCGTGTGAACGCGCCTAAAACATCGTGGCCAAGAACCCGATCCGGCGGCTTGTGGCCGTCGGCGAAGGTCTTGATGTTGATCAGCACCTTCTCGCCCATGTCGATGCGGCCTTCGAGCGTGGCCGAGCCCATGTGCGGCAGCAGCACCACGCGCTCGAGCTCGAGCAGCTTGGGATTGACCTGCGGCTCGTGCTCGTAGACGTCGAGGCCGGCACCCGCGAGCTCGCCCGCCTTCAGCATGCGGACCAGCGCGTTCTCGTCGATCACCTCGCCGCGCGCGGTGTTGACGATGATGGCCGTAGGCTTCATCAGCTTCAGCCGCCGCGCCGACAGGAGATGGAAGGTCGCGGGCGTGTGCGGGCAATTCACCGACACGATGTCCATGCGCGCCAGCATCTGGTCGAGGCTCTCCCAGTAGGTCGCCTCGAGCTCGCGCTCGATCTCGCCGTGGACGCGCTTGCGGTTGTGGTAGTGGATGGCAAGCCCGAAGCCGCGCGCGCGGCGCGCCAGCGCCTGGCCGATGCGGCCCATGCCGACGATGCCCATGCGCTTGCCGAGCAGCCTGGCGCCCAGCATCGCGGTCGGGCTCCAGCCGGCCCATCGGCCGGCGCGCACCACGCGCTCGCCCTCGCCCATGCGCCGCGCCGTCGCCAGCACCAGCGCCATGGTCATGTCGGCGGTGTCCTCGGTCAGCACGCCCGGCGTGTTGGTGACGGTGATGCCGCGCTGGCGGGCGGTGTCGAGATCGATATGGTCGACGCCGGTGCCGAACGAGGCGATCAGCTTCAGCCGCGGTCCGGCCTGCGACAGCACGCGGCTGTCGATGCGGTCGGTCACCGTGGGCACCAGCACGTCGGCCGTCTTCACCGCCTCGACGAGCTGGGTCGAGCTCAGCGGTTTGTCGTCGGCATTGAGCCGCGTGTCGAACAGCTCCATCAGCCGGGTCTCGATCGCATCCGGCAGCTTCCGAGTGACGATCACCAGCGGCTTTTTCTTGGAACTTGTCGGCATGTAATTCGGTACCGGCTGGCGCGTCAGGGGATGAGCCCGATTAGCAATACAAAGCGCGCCTTGTCCAGCCAAGGCCCCCGGAACCGCCCGTGGCAGAAAAGCACGTCGTTTCAAGTGGTTGTCGATCAACATGAAGATTTAGGGTATATAGGCGGCGATGGGAATCCGATCGTCGGTCCGGCTTTGGGCAAGCTTCGTCGCATTGGCGGCCGTCAGCCTGCCCGTGGCGGCGGCCCCCCAGAGCGGCGACAAGTCGGCCGCCGCCCAGCAGAGGAAGGGCTCGGGCCTGCCGATTCCCCGTTTTGCCTCGCTCAGGTCCGACGAGGTCAACGTCCGTACCGGCCCCGGCCCGCGCTACCCCATCGAGTGGGTCTTCAAGCGCAAAGCGATGCCGGTCGAGATCGTCGCCGAGTTCGAGAATTGGCGGAAAATCCGCGATTGGCAGGGAGCGAGCGGCTGGGTCCACCAGAGTCTGCTGAGCGGAAAGCGCAGTTTCATCATCGCAGCCAAGCCGACCGCCTTGCACAAGACGCCGGCGAGCTCGGCCGAGGTGGTGGCCAAGCTGGAGCCCGAGGTGGTGGGCGAAATCCGCTCCTGCACAGGCGACTGGTGCCGGGTCAAGGCGGCCGGCGTCAGTGGCTGGATCGAACGCACCGGCATGTGGGGCGTCTATAAGTCCGAGCCTATAAACTAGCCCCTTTCGCTCCTGTGGAGCTTCGGCGGGCATGTGTTTTTCGTGTTACTCAGGCCATCCGAAGCTGCTTAGCAGCGTAGGGTGGCTAGCGGGCTGGACAGCAGGAACGTAGAACGGGGTCACCGTGGCCCACGCAGTAAGCCTCTCCTACGCGCGCACCGACCATATGTCGCCCGTCGCCGTGGCGATGACGTCGGCGCTGCATCTTGCCGTCGCGGTGGCACTCTACTGGATCTCGCCGCTGCGCTACGTCGACTCCACGCCGGACGCCATCGCGATCACCATGGAGCGCGAGCTTCCGCGCCCGCCGGCCGAGACAGCGCAACCGCCGCCCACGCCTGAGCCGCCAGCCCAGTCGGCAGCCCCGCCGCCGCCAGCAGCCGCACCGCCCGCGCCCACGCCGCCGATGCGCCTGGGTCTCGCGCCGATTGCTCCCAATCCCGACCCCAAGGCGGCGACGCCGGGTGTCGAGCGGCCGGCGCCGCCCAAGCCCGAGACGCCAGCCGCCGAAGCGGCCCGCCCCGACCCGCCCAAGGTCGAGCAGCAACAGGCGCTCGCCACGCCGCCGCCTCCACCGCCACTGCCGCCGCCGGCTCGCACGCTCGAGAGCGAACTGCCACCGCTCGACGTGCCGCCGCCGCCGGTCACCTCCCAGGAGATCCCGAGGCCGCCGGCGCCGCCGCCGCCGGCTCCCAAGGCGCCTCCGCCGACCCAACAGCGCGTGCAGCCCGCGCCGACACCGCAGCGACCAACGCAACAACCCGCGTTGCAATCCTCGCCGCTGGCGAACGCCCCGCAGACGCGCACGCCCGCCGAGCAACAGGCCTCGCGGCAGGCGCCGTCTCTCGTCAATCCGGCGGATGCCCACGGCCAGAGGCGCGTGGAAGACCAGTATCTCTGGTACGTCGCGCAGAAGCTTTCGCAGCATCAGCAGTTCGTGCGCAACGCCACGGCCGAGACGGGTAACCTGGTGCTGAGAATCACGATCGCCCGCGACGGGCGACTCGTCGATGTCGGCCTGAGCCGTTCCAGCGGAGTGCCGGCGCTGGACAATTTCGCCCTGAACATGGTCCGTCAGGTCGGTCCCTATATGCCGCTGCCCGACGATATTTCGAGGCCGCAGCACACCTTCATCCTGCCGCTCAACTTCAAGCGAAACTGATTGAAGTTGGAACGGGACCACCGTGACCGACGCCATCATCGTCCATCCGCGCGTGGAGCACATGCCGCCAGCCGCCGTGGCGCTGGCGGTGCTGCTGCATGCCCTGATTGCCGGCGCGATCTGGTGGCTCTCGCCGCTGCAGCCGACCGAATCGCAGGAAGAGCCGATCATGGTGATGTTCGACAGCTCACCGTCGAATGTCGGCCTGCAGGACCCGGCAAGGACGGGGCCGCCAGCTGAGTCGCAGGCCGCAAGCCCCGCACCGTCGGCCGAGCCCAACCGCGAACCCGAGCAGCAGCAGGCACTGGCCCCCGCCCAGCCGTCGAGCGAACCGGCTCAGCCCTCGCAGCCCTCACAGGCCATGCCGCAGCCCGAGCCGGTACCGACGCTGCCGATCTATGAGTTCTCCGTGCCGCCGGTGCCCGAGCCGCCGCCGGCGCCGACCTCGCGCGACTTCCCCAAGCCGCCGGCGGCCGCGCCACCCAGGCCCGCGCAGCGCACCCAGCCGATGCCGCCCCGACCTGCGCCGCCGGCGCAAGAGCGGCCGGCCGCCGAGGCGCCGGCGTCAATGCCTGCTCCGCTGCCTGGCCCCAATCCGGCGGACCAGATCGCGGGACAGGGGCGGCAACGCAACGACTACTTGTCGCGCGTGTTTCGCCAGCTCGAGCGCTATCGCGTCTATCCCGCTGCAGCCCGCGACAACAGACTCGGCGGCCGCGTGGTGACGCGCGTCACCATCAATCGCGACGGCGGGCTGATCGATGCGCGGATCGACACGTCGAGCGGCGTTCCCGTCATCGATCAGGCTGAGCTCGAGGCCATCCGCAAGGCCGCGCCCTTCCCGCCCGTGCCGAGCGACATGCCGGGTGACCCAGTGATCCTGGTTCTGCGCATGACCTACGGACCGCCGGGGCGGGCTCGTTAATCTCGTCTTCCGGACCGCGCGCTTCGCAGCGCGCGGTCCGGAAGAATCAAGAGAAGTCGGCTGACAGCGCCTGACGCACGGCCGGCGGCATCACCGCCATGTGGCCGTAGTTGGGATGATCGAAGCCGACCACGACATCGCCGGCGCCGCCACGGAACGCCGCAATTTGAGCGGCGGTGAAGGGAAAACGGATGAACTGCACCGACGAGGCCTTGCCATCGTCGCGTGAGCGTTCCTGGTCGCCCTCGGGCACGCCGCGGATCACCTCCCCGCCAACACGGATGAAGGCCTGGTCCTCGACGCCGCCCAGCATCGCCAGCACACGGGCGCGGCGGATCGGATCGTCGATCTCGAACATCACCGTGGCGACCAGCTCAGCACCCTGCGGGATCAGCGGATTGTAGGCCGCGAGCTCGTCGGGGATCTGCGCCGGACCGCCCTTCTCGATGAAGAGCATCTCGTGCACCTGGTGCAGCATGGTCTCGTAGGATTCGAAATAGAACGTTGCGAACGGACCCACTTCCAGCCGGCGGTTCTTCTTGATCTCGGAAATCTGCCGGCGCCGTTCGGCGCGAATCTTCACATACTCGGTGAGCGGCAGGATGGCGGAGACTTCGATCGCACGCGGCGTCATGGCTTCACCGTCAGTCCATAGGCCCGCGCCATCAGCTCGATGGGATGATCGGCGCGCGAGGGCTTCAAGACCTGCTCGCCCGCCGTCATTTCCATCACCTGCATCAGATGGTCGGCGGCCAGCGGGCATTCGGAGGCGACGAAGCTGGTATCGTTCTTGATGGCGGCCTGGGCGGCGGGCTTGCCGACTTTCACCGCCGTCTCGAAATTCTCGGTGCGCGCGCCCCAGATGCCGCCGTGGCCGCTGCAGCGCTCGATCACCGCGACGCGCGTCTTGGGCGCCAGCCGCAGCATCTCGGCCGCCTTGGCGCCCATGTTCTGCGCCCGCGCATGGCAGGCCAGATGGACGCTGACGCCGCCCTCGATGGTCCGCAGGCCGGGCGCCAGGCCCTCCTTCTTGGCGATGTCGACGACGTATTCTGAGATGTCGAACGTCGCCTGTGCGAGCCGGTCGACCGCGGGATCCTTGGGCAGGATCAGCGGCCATTCGAACTTCAGCATCAGCGCGCAGGATGGCGTGAGCGCGATCACGTCGTAGCCCTTGTCGACCCACGGCAGCAGCGCATCCGTCACCTGGCGCGCGGCCCCAGCGACGCCTTCGAGATCGCCCAGCTCGAGTTTCGGCATGCCGCAGCAATGCGGATGGACGACCTCGGTCGCCACGCCGTTCTTGGCCAGCACCGCGCGCGCGGCGGCGCCGATGCCGGTGTTGTTGAAGTTCACAAAGCAGGTGGCATAGAGCACGGCCTTGCGCTTGCCGAAGGCCGGTGCTGCCTCGTTCAGCTCAACGCCCTCGCGTGCGGCGCGGATCATGAATGTCTCGCCGGCATATTCCGGCAGGCGCGCGCCGTGATGGATGCCGGCCCATTTTTCGATGGCGGGCCGCGTCAGCTTGTTGTGCTCGTCGCTCGCCCAGTTGGCGAGGCCCGCGGTGAAGGTGCCGAGCCGACCCGTGCGATCGGTGTCGGCGAGCTGGGCCTCGACGAAGTCGATGCCCTCCTTGCGCGCCTTCACGGCGCGATGGCGCAGCATGAGATGGGGGAAGTCGAGCGCCCATTCGTGCGGCGGCACGTAGGGGCACTTGGTCATGAAGCACATGTCGCAGAGCGTGCAGGCTTCCTCGACCTGGGCGTAGTCCTCCTTCTTGACGCCATCGAGCTCGCCGGTCGGGCCGTTGTCGATCAGGTCGAACAGGCGTGGGAAGGAATCGCAGAGATTGAAGCAGCGCCGGCAGCCGTGACAGATGTCGAAGACGCGCTCCATCTCCTTCTCGAGCGCAGCCTCGTCCCAGAACCAGGGATTTTGCCAATCCAGGGCGTGGCGGATGGGGGCTTCGAGGCTGCCTTCGCGCATGACGCTTCGTTTCTCGATAAATCAGGTACCAGCAGGACGAAAAAGGGGACCCTCGCGGGTCCCCCTTTATAGAGGCCGCGAAGGCTCAGGCCATCGTGTCGAGGGCCTTCTGGAAGCGGCCGGCGTGGCTCTTCTCGGCCTTGGCCAGGGTCTCGAACCAGTCGGCGATCTCGCCAAAGCCTTCCTCGCGTGCGGTGCGGGCCATGCCCGGATACATGTCGGTGTATTCGTGCGTCTCGCCCGCGATCGCGGCCTTGAGGTTGGAGCCGGTGGGGCCGATCGGCAGACCGGTCGCCGGATCGCCGCTCACTTCGAGGAATTCGAGATGGCCGTGCGCATGGCCGGTCTCGCCTTCGGCGGTCGAACGGAACACCGCGGCGACGTCATTGTAGCCTTCGACGTCGGCCTTCTGGGCAAAGTAGAGGTACCGGCGGTTCGCCTGGCTCTCGCCCGCGAAAGCAGCCTTCAGATTGTCCTCGGTCTTGGATCCCTTGAGGTTCGCCATGACTTTTCTCCTTGCTTGTAAGGCGTGTCGATCGGCGCGCAGCCGATCTGGCGGGCGCGATATTGGGACAGCCCGCGCGACGCCGTCAAGTTGTTTAGAACAGTTCTAAGAACTGCAAGCGACTCGCAAGTAGCGGCTCAAAAGCGCGCTGCGCCTCAGACGGCGCCTTACCGTCGCACCCGCACGATGACGTCGACCCGCGCCATGCGCGTGCCCTTGGGCGGCGTCGGCAGGCCGGCGATGGTCACCTTGTCCGACGGGAAGTCGTGCAGCTCGCCGTCGTTCTCGACGAAGAAATGATGGTGATGGCCGGTGTTGGTGTCGAAATAGGACCGGCCCGGCGCCACCACGACCTCGCGCAGCAGGCCGGCGTCACGGAACTGGTTCAACGCGTTGTAGACCGTGGCAAGCGACACCGGCATGCGCGTTGCCCGGACCTCGGCATGCAGGCTTTCGGCCGTGACATGTCGGTGTTCGCCCTCGAACAGCAGGCGCGCCAACGCCACCCGCTGGCGGGTCGGGCGCAAACCGGCCTCGCGTAGGCGGGCCGTAAAGTCGGGGCTGGTAGCGGACATTGTGACGCCCATATGTAAGCAGCCGAAAGCGGCGTGAAAAGGGCCGTTTGACCCCGATTCGGCGGTTTGCGCTGGACCGCGGCCCTCCTTATTCTGACCTCGATCCCGGTTTCGGATGGCTTTGGGACGGTGAGCGTGAGCGAGAAGAAGAGCAGTTACACTTTCGAGGACCTGATCGAATGCGCCCGCGGGCGCCTGTTCGGGCCAGGGAACGCGCAGCTGCCGTTGCCGCCCATGCTCATGCTCGACCGCATCGTGAAGATTGCCGAGACCGGCGGCCAATACGGCAAGGGCGAGATCGTGGCCGAGCTCGATATCAAGCCCGACCTTTGGTTCTTCGATTGCCATTTCAAGGGCGACCCGGTGATGCCGGGGTGCCTGCCGCTGGACGCCTTGTGGCAGTGCCTGGGCTTCTTCCTGGGCTGGATGAAGGCCCCCGGCCGCGGCCGGGCCTTGGGCGTCGGCGAGGTCAAGTTCACCGGCATGATCGTGCCGACGGTGAGGAAGCTCACCTTTCATGTGCATCTCAAGCGCGTGATGCTGCGCAAGCTGGTCCTGGGCATCGCCGACGGCTTCGTGCATGCCGACGGCAAGCCGGTCTATGAGGCCACCGGCCTGAAGGTCGGCCTGTTCGTGGACGCCGCCGAAGCCTCGGCAGCAGCGGGCTGACGTCATGAAACGTGTCGTCGTCACCGGCTTGGGAGTCGTCTCCTCGATCGGCAACAACGCCGTCGAGGTCACGAAGTCGTTGCGCGAGGGCAAGTCGGGCATCGAGTTCGTGCCGCAGTACAAGGAGCTGGGCTTCCGCAGCCAGGTCGCCGGCACGCTGAAGATGAACGTCGACGAGATGGTCGACCGCCGCCTGCGCCGCTTCATGGGCGACGGGGCGGCCTATGCCTATCTCGCCATGAAGCAGGCGATCGAGGATGCGGGCCTCGGCGAGGCCGAGATCTCCAACGACCGTACCGGCGTGGTGGCAGGGTCGGGTGGGCCGACCACCGGCGCCATCGTGCAGTCGGCCATCATCGCCAAGGAGAAGGGGCCCAAGCGGGTCGGTCCGTTCATGGTGCCGCGGGCCATGTCGAGCACGGTCTCGGCCAACCTCGCGACCGCCTACAAGATCAAGGGGCTCAGCTACTCGATCAGCTCGGCCTGCTCGACCTCGGCGCATTGCATCGGCAACGCCGTCGAATGCATCCAGCTCGGCAAGGCCGACCGCATGTTCGCGGGCGGCGGCGAGGAGCTCGACTGGACGCTGTCGGTATTGTTCGACGCCATGGGCGCCATGTCGTCCAAGTTCAACGATTCGCCCGAGCGGGCGAGCCGCGCCTACGACAAGGACCGCGATGGCTTCGTGATCTCCGGCGGCGGCGGTATCCTCGTGCTGGAAGACCTGGAAGTGGCCCGCGCCCGCGGCGCCAAGATCTACGCCGAGGTCGTGGGCTACGGCGCCACGTCCGATGGCGCCGATATGGTGGCGCCGTCCGGCGAAGGCGCGGTGCGCTGCATGAAGCTCGCCATCGACGGCTTCCCGGGCGCGGCACGACGTAATGCCCCGGTCGACTACGTCAACACCCACGGCACCTCCACGCCGGTGGGCGACATCACCGAGCTCGACGCCATCCGCGCCGCCTTCGGCAACAACAAGCTGCCGGCCGTCAGCTCGACCAAGTCGCTGACCGGGCACAGCCAGGGTGCGACCGGCGCGCACGAGGCGGTCTACTCGCTGCTGATGTTGAAGGAAGATTTCGTCGCGGCCTCGGCCAACATCGAGAATATCGATCCCGGCGTCGGCGACTATCCGGTGGCGCGCCAGCGCATCGACAATGCCGGCCTGCAGACCGTGATGTCGAACAGCTTCGGTTTCGGCGGCACCAACGCCTGCCTGCTGTTCTCGCGCTACGACAGCTGAGGTCGTGCGGTGTTGCTGAAACGCCGGGCAACAATTTGTCATTTTCCTTGAACGTCCCTCCCAACTAAGAAGAGGCATCATGCCCATCGACCGGACCCTCTCGGCCGCTCCCGATGCTTCCGGCGGCGGGACGGCAAGCCCCTCTACCCACACGCCGTCCAAGGCGGTCGATCTCCCCGACGTCCCGAAATTGATGGCCGGCAAGCGCGGCTTGGTGATGGGCGTGGCCAACGACCGCTCGATCGCCTGGGGCATCGCCACGGCGCTGCATGCGGCCGGCGCGGAGATGGCCTTCACCTACCAGGGGGCCGCGTTCGGCAAGCGCGTGCTGCCGATGGTCGAGAAGCTGGGATCGAAGATCGTCGAGGAGGCCGACGTCGAGAACGAGGAGAGCCTCGACCGGCTATTCACCCGCCTGCAGAAGGAATGGGGCCGGCTCGACTTCGTCGTCCATGCCATCGCCTTCTCGGACAAAGACGAGCTGAAAGGCCGCTACGTCGACACCACCAAGGCCAACTTCCAGCGCAGCCTCACCATCTCCTGCTACTCCTTCACCGAGATCGCGCGGCGCGCGCTGCCGCTGATGACCGAAGGCGGCAGCCTGATCACGCTCACCTACGAGGGCGCCACGCGCGTGATGCCGTCCTACAACGTGATGGGCGTGGCCAAGGCGGCGCTGGAGGCGAGCGTGCGCTACCTCGCAGCCGACCTCGGCCCGCAGGGCGTGCGGGTGAACGCGATTTCCGCTGGCCCGATGCGCACCCTGGCTGGCGCGGTGATCGGCAGCGCCCGGTACGTCTATCGCGTCTCGCGCGAAGCCTCGCCGTTGCGGCGCAACGTCGAGCTGACCGATGTCGGTGGTGCGGGCCTGTACCTGCTGTCCGACCTCAGCGCCGCCGTCACCGGCACGGTCCACTATGTCGATGCCGGCTACCACGCCATCGGCATGCCGCCGGCGCGACCGGGCGACAACGGCAGCCCGGAGTAGCCGGCCGCGCACGATGTGCGTCCCACGTCGCCGCATCATGCTCGCCTTTGCCGGCGCGACACTGGCCGAGGCCGGATCCCTGCAAGCGCAGCCTGCGGGCGACCCCCACCGCTTCTTCGTGGCCGAGGCCGTCCGCATGAGGGAAGAGGCGGTGGCGCGCGGCGATCAGCCTTACGGCGCGGTGATGGTCGTGGCCGGCGTCATCGCGGGCTACGGGCCGAGCCGGGTCAACAGCGACCGCAACCCCGACGCCCATGCCGAACGCGTCGCGCTGTGGGATGCGCAAAGGCGTCTCGGCCGCCAGACCCTCGAAGGCGCGGCGGTCTACGCCACGTCACGACCGTGTTCGGCCTGCCAGCGCGCCCTGGCGGCCGCCGGCGTCGAGCGTATGCTGGTCGGACCGATGGCGGAGGATGCCGGTCCGCCCCGATCGAACGGGTAAGCCGTCGTGCAAGCCCGGTCGTTCTGGCTGATAGCACTGCTCCTGGTGACATCCATCATGCCCCCAACCACGACAGCCCAGACGCAAGGAGCCGGCGCGCCCTTGCTCGAGGCCGCCGAACGCGGCGACACGGCGGGCCTCGACCGCCTGATCGCCGCCGGCGCACCGATCGACGCGGCCAACGCGTCGGGGCAGACGCCCCTGCTGCTGGCGGTTCAGAACAATCACCTTGCCGTCGCGACCCGGCTGATCGATGCCGGCGCCGACATCAACGCCCAGGCAGCGAACCGGGACACACCCTGGCTGCTCGCCGGCGCGCTCGGCCGGACGGCGATGCTGCGCCACATGTTCCCCAAGGGACCCGACTTCTCGATCCGCAACCGCTTCGGCGGCAACGCCCTGATTCCCGCCTGCGAGCGCGCCCACGTCGATACGGTCGCCTTCCTGGTGACCACGCCGATCGACGTAAACCACGTCAACAGCCTCGGATGGACCTGCCTGCTCGAGATCGTGGTCCTGGGGGACGGCGGGCCGCGCCACGCCGAGGTCACGAAGCTGGTGCTGGGCGCCGGCGCCAACCCCAACATCGCCGACCGCGACGGCGTCACGCCCCTGCAGCACGCCCGTCGGCGCGGCCAGCGCGAGGTCGCAGCGCTAGTCGAAGCCGCTGGCGGGCGGTAGCAGTCCGCAATCCCGGCGACGGCCGCGCTCGACTCAGTCCGCGGCCTCGGCCAGGCGCAGCCGCCCGGTCGCCGCGACATCGACGGCACCGGCGGCATCGACCGCCACGCCGTAGACTTCCCGCGCCGCGGCAAGGCTGACGACTCCGTCGAGCACGTCGCGCGCCACGGCCTTCGGATCGCGCCGCCGCGGATCGCCCCAGCCACCGCCGCCGGCCGAGCGCACCTTGAACACGGGATTGCGCAGGGAGCGCTTGCCATAGGCCGGGAGGTCGTTCACGAGCTGGCCGTCGCTGGCGATGGTCATGTCGGCGCCCGCGCCGTCGCCGCCGCCGTTGACGCCGAACGCCGCCGCATAGGTCAGGCCCTCGCTGCGGAAAGACTGGACGACATCGCCGTGGACCTCGGCTTCGTACTCCACCCCGCCGCCGCCGCGGCGCTCGCCCGGACCCGCGCTGTCGCAGCGGATCTCGTGGCGGTGGATCCGGATCGGATAGAGCCGTTCGTAGGCCTCGACGTTGGGAACGGTCAGCCCGCCCAGCGCGCCGATCAGGCCGATCTGGTGGAAGCCGTCACGCTCGGCGACGGCTCCGGCGCCCGACAGCGCATTCCAGTGATAGAGCACGTAGGGCTCGCCGGCGGCATTGTGGCCGGTGCTGATCCCGTGCACCGTCTTGCCCCAGCCCGCGCAGGCCCGCCTGGAATCGGCCTTGGCCAGCGCCTTCCAGATCGCGTGCACGATCTCGTGGCCCATGTACATGGTGCTCATCGTCTGCGGGGCGGGCGGGTTCGGGTTGACCAGCGTTCCCGGCGGCAGGATGAGCTGCGCCGACCGGAAGGTTCCCTCGTTGATCGGAATGTCGCCACCCAGGAAAGAGGCGAGGCCGACATAGGTCAGCGAGTGGGTGTTGGCGACCGGGCTGTTCTTGAAACCCCGCATCTGCGGATCGGTTCCCGTGTAGTCGATCGTCAGGCCATCGCCCTTGATCGTGAGCGTCACGTGGATGTTGAAGCGGCCGGGCGCGAAGCAGTCGTTGTCGGTGTGCTCGTCGCCCTCGTACACGCCGTCGGGCAGCGCGGCGATGACCTGGCGGAAGCGGGCATCGGCATGGTCGAGCACGGCATCGAACATGTCGGCGATGGCTGCCGTTCCGAGCTCGTTGCCCAGGGTCACGATGCGGTCGCCGCCGACGCGCGTGGCGCCGATCATTGCCTGGAGGTCGCCATCGAGCAGCTCGGGCGTGCGGCTGTTGAGGAGCAGGAGCTGCCAGACGTCGCGCCGCACGTCGTTCTTCTCGACGATGCGGATCGGCGGCAGCCGGATGCCCTCGTGAAAGATCTCCGTCGCATCGCCGTTGTAGGTGCCGGGGGCGCCGCCGCCGATGTCGGACTGATGCGCCCGATCGCAGGCGAAGGCGACCAGCCGGCCGCCGACGAAGACCGGCGTGGCGATGACCCAGTCCGGCAGGTGGTTGCCGCCGGCCACGTACGGGTCGTTCATCAGGAAGACGTCGCCGTCCGAGATGTCGTCGCCGAAGGCGGCGAGCAGCGCGCGCACGGCAAAGCCGCCGCCGGCGGCGTGGGCCGGCAGGCCCTCAGCCTGGCTGATGATGTGCCCGTCACGGCCGGTGACGAAGCAGGTGAAGTCGTGGGCCTGGCTGAAGATCGGGCTCAGTGCCGTCTGCGACATCACCCAGCCCATCTGCCGGCAGATATGGTCGAGACGGTTCTGCGTGAGCGCGAGGACGACGGGGTCGACTATTCGCTTGTCCATGGATCACCTCAAGTCGATCACATAGTTGCCGGCCTTGTCGACGCTGACGTGGTCGTTGGGGCCGGCATAGAGGGTCATCGTGTGCTCCTCGATGACCAGGGGTCCTGCGAGCTCGTGCCCGGCGCCGAGGTCGGCGCCACGGTAGACCGGGACATCGGCCCAGCCGGCACTCTTGTCGATGAACACGCGGCGCCGTTCGGCGGCCCGCGGCGCGGCCTCGGCCTTCGCGCATTCGGGCACGGCGAGGGCCGACGCCGGAAGGGTCGCCACCGTCCGCAATGCCGCGATCCGGATCGGCGTGATCGGCTTGATGTGGCCGTACAGTCGCCGATGCTCGGCCTCGAATCTGCCCTTGAGGGACGCCACGTCGGCGCGGCCGGGCTCGAAGTCGACCTGAACCGAGCGCATCTGGCCCTTGTAGACCAGGTCGAGCACGCGACGCAGGGCCGGCGGCGACGCCGATGCTTCCGCCCCGACCTCCTCGACCGCCGTCTTGCACAGCTCGGCGAAGGTCGCCGGCAGCGCGGCCAGGGCCTCGTCGCCCAGCGGCGCATCGAAGACGCGGTAGAGATCGTGCCGGATGTCGCTGTCGAGCATGCCGAGCGCGCAGAAAGCGCCGGCATGGCGGGGCACGTAGACGCGGCGGCAGCCCAGCGTCCGGCCGACTGTCGCGCCGTGCATCGGGCCGGCGCCGCCGGCCGCGATCAGCGTGTAGCGTGCCGGGTTGAGACCGCGCTTCACGCTGATCTCCTCGACGGCGTGCAGCAGGTTCTGCTCGAGCAGTTGCACGATGCCGATCGCCGCCTCCTCGACGTCGAGGCCGAGCGGGCCGGCGACCCGTTCGGCGCAGGCCGTCCGGGCGCGCTCCGGATCGATCACGACCGAGCCATCACCGATCGGTCCAGCCCGCATCCGGCCGAGCACGACCAGCGCGTCGGTCGTCGTGGCGTAGGTGCCGCCGCGCCCGTAGGCGGCCGGTCCCGGCACGGCGCCCGCGCCCTGCGGACCGCAGCGCAGCAGGCCGGCATCGTCGACCCGGGCGATCGTGCCGCCGCCGGCGCCGACGGTATGGATGTCGATCGCCGGCAGCCCGACATGGTGGCCGCCGATGCCGAAACCGTCGATGAGCTGGGCGCGGCCGTCCTGCAGCATGCTGACGTCGCAGCTCGTGCCGCCGATCTCCATGGTGATCAGGTTGTCGCTGCCGCACAGCCGGCCGTAGTAGCGCATCGCACCGATGCCGGCGGCCGGGCCGGAGAGGCAGAGGCCGACAGGCGCCCGGGCGACGCGGCTGAGGCCGATCGCGCCGCCGTTGCTCTGGATCAGCGCGACCTCGCCGCCGAAGCCGAGCTCGCGCAGCCGCGCGCCCAGGGCCTCGAGATAGGTCATGACGCGCCGGCGGATGTAGGCGTCGATGACCGTCGTCGAGCCGCGCTCGTACTCGCCGACGATCGGCGCGAGGCGGGACGACAGCGACACCGACATCTGCGGCGCCGCCATGCGGATGATCTCGGCGGCCTGCTCCTCGTGGCGGCCGTTCGCATAGGCGTTGATGAAGCAGATCGCGACGGCATCGACGTCCCGCTCAGCGAACCGCGCCATGGCGTCGCGGACATCCGCCTCCGCCAGCGGCGCGAGCTCGCGGCCCGCGGCGTCCATGCGGCCCCGCACGCCCAGCCGCAAATGGCGCGGCACCAGCGGTTCGGCATACGGCGTACGGTGGTCCCAGGGATTCTCGCGGATGCTCCGGCGGATCTCGACACTGTCGCGGAAACCGGCCGTGGTCAGCATGCCGACCCTGGCGCCCTTGCGCTCCAGGACGGTGTTGGTGGCGATCGTCGAGCCATGCACGAACCACCCGCATTCGCCGAGCAAGCGGGCGACCGGCTTGCCGAGCCCGGCCGCCGCGGCAGCGACCGCGTCGAGCACGCCGCGGCTGGGGTCGCTCGGCACCGACGGCACCTTGAAGACCTCGATCGTGCCGTCGGGCTGTTCGACCACGAGATCGGTGAAGGTGCCGCCGACGTCGACGCCGATGCGGTTGGCGGCCGGGCCGCGCGGAACTGACGCTTCGGGCATGGCGGTCACGGCCGATAGGGGAACTTCGAGCTGCCGCCGCGGGTCACCGGGACGGGCTTGCCGTACTCGCGCTCGAGGCCGAGCTGGGCGAAGTAGTCCTTGAAGCGCGGCACGTTGGCATTGCGGTTGCGTTCCTCGAAGTAGGGTAGCAGCGGCTCGTACCAGTCGAAGATCCGGCGCAGCTCCTTCACCGGCTCGTCGGAAATGTCCACGCGCAGGTCGCAGCGCGGCACGATCTGCTCACCGAACGACAGGAGCCCCGCCGAAGTCTGGCCTTCCTCCTGCCCGCCCGCGTCGCGCCCGGCCTCGATGGCCCGCAGCAGGCGCTGTTCGAGCGCGTCGGATTCGCGCTCGTGGAATGCCTCGGCGATGGCTTCGACCACCTGCGGCCCCGCCAGCACGTTGCCCATGGCGACGAAGTTCTCGCCCGTGATGTGGCCTGCCCAGGGAATGTTGGCGTCGCCGGTGAAGGCGGCGGAACGGCCGTCGACGTCGACGATGCCGATCTGCCGCTTGCCCGGCCAGTCGTCGCTCGACGTCACCTCGGCCACGACCTTGCGCGGGCTGTAGCCCTGCTCGAGCAGCCGCAGACTGAAGACGCCCAGCCGCGGCTCGGCGACGGCCTGGAAGGCGACGGCGCCCGCATGCGACACGAAGGAGCAGCGGGTGCCGATGGCCGGCGAGCTGGTCGCGATGGCGATGCCGCGGTGGCCGGTCCTCTTGCACCGGCCGACGATCGTGAAGGTCATTTCGATTCCTTTGTCAGATGTTGGTCACCGGCAGCGCCAACGGATCCTCGTCGCGCCAGCCGAATTCGATCGTGTCGGCCACGCCGACGCCCGACAGGCCGGGACTGTCGACGGTCAGCGTCGTCCCGCCGGCCTCGAGCGCGAGCCGCGTCAGCGAGCCCAGGAAGGAACGCGATCGCACGACGCCGCGGCCGCGCCCGCAGCCCGCCGGGATCGACGGCCCGATGACGATGGCTTCGGGCCGCACGGCGATCATGACGGCGCTGCCGGCCGGCGCGGCATCGGCATGTACCGTGAATTCGCCCACCGCAGTCGAGACCCTGAGCCCGCCCGGCGTCGACGCCACGACGCGCCCGGGTAGCAGGTTGGTCTCGCCCACGAAGTCGGCGACGTAGGCGCTGACCGGGCGGCGGTAGATCTCCTCGGGCGTGCCGATCTGGGCGACGCGACCCTTTTCCATGACGACGATGACGTCGGAGAGGTTCATCGCCTCTTCCTGGTCGTGCGTGACGTAGATGAAGGTAATGCCGACGTCGCGCTGCAGCGCCTTGAGCTCGCCCTGCATGCGCTTGCGCATCTTGAGGTCGAGCGCGCCCAGCGGCTCGTCGAGCAGCAGGACCCGCGGGCGGGTCACCAGCGCGCGCGCCAGGGCGACGCGTTGCTGCTGGCCGCCCGAGAGCTGGCGCGGATGTTTGCCGGCCTGGTCGGCCAAGCCGAGCGTGCCCAGCATGGCCTCGACGCGGCTCGCGATCTCCGGCTTGGGCAGGCCGTCCATCCGCAGGCCAAAGGCCACGTTGCGGGCCACCGTCATGTGCGGGAACAGCGCATAGCTCTGGAACACCATGCGCGTGTGCCGCGCCGCCTCGTCGCCGCCGACCGGCTCGCCGGCCACCAGCACCTCGCCGTCATCGGCCTGCTCGAAGCCGCCGATGATGCGCAAGGTCGTGGTCTTGCCGCAGCCCGAGGGGCCGAGCAGCGTGACGAACTGCCCGCGCGCGACATCGAGGTCGACCCCGGCCACGGCCTCGAAGCGGCCGAAGCGCTTGACCACGCCTCGAAGTCGGACGTCGGGTTGTTCGTTGCTGCCCGGCATCATGCGAGCCTCAGGCCGCCTTCACTTCGTTCCAGATCTCGTTCCAGCGCGACTTGTCCTTGGGGATGTCCTTGAAGGTCAGTCGCGAGACGTTCTTTGGATCGATTCCGAGATCCTTGACCAGCTCCGGCTCGAGACGGTCGACGGCGGCCTTCGACGCCGGCGCATAGCGCGTGGTGCGGGCCATGAACTCGCCGTACTCCGGGCTGAGCGTGAAGTTGGCGTAGTCCTGCACCAGCTTGAGCTTCTGCGTGCCCTTGACCGGCGTGATCGCCTCGCTCCAGCCGATGGCGCCCTCCTTGGGCCACACCCAGCCGGCATCGACGCCCGCCTTGCGCAGCGGCGCGATCACGGCGAGGAACGTCCAGGCAGCCACCACCTCGCCCGACGCCAGCATGTTCTGCACGTCGGCGACGTTCTTCCAGTAGGCGCGCAGCAGCGGCTTCTGGGAGATCAGCAGCTTCTTGACCTCCTGCAGCTCCTTCTCCTCCATGGCGTAGGGCTGCTTGATGCCCAGCTTGAGGGCGCCGACGCCCAGCGAATCCTCCGGCTCGTCGCGCATCGCGAGGCGGCCCTTCCACTTGGGATCGAACAGCACGTCGAGGGAATCGACCTCGCCCATCACCTTGCGGTTGAAGGCGATGGCGTTGGCGCCCCAGACGAAGGGCACGCCGTACAGCTTGCCGTCAACCGTCCATTGCGGCTGGGCCTGGAATTCGGGGAAGAGCGTCTTGGTGTTGGTCAGGCTCGCCGGATCGATCGGCTCGATCAGGCCGGCCTTGGCCGCCGGCGCGATGTAGTTCTGGACCGGCACGATCATGTCGTAGAGCTTGGTGCCGCCGCCGCGCAACTTGGCCATCATTTCGTCGGAGCTGCTGTAGAAGGTCGGCTTGAGGTCGATGCCGGCCTTCTTCTTGGCGTCCTCGACGAAGGGCCCCTCGCCCCAGGTCGACCAGGTGAAATAGTTGAGCAGGCGATCCTGGGCGACGGCGCGGCCGGCGGCGCCAGCCATCGCCGAGGCGCCGAGCCCGGCGGCGCCGAGCGCGCGCAGCACGCCGCGCCGCGACATGCCCGCAGGCAGCAACAGGTTGAGGTCAAGTTTCTCGGTCATCTCGGTTCTCCTGACGTGTCGAAGTGGCTCACTGTCTTGAAGCGGCGGTCATTCTCGCTCGCCGTATTGCGATTTCCGCGATCGCCGCCATCACGCAGCTCACGACGATGGTGAGCGTCGCGATCGCGTTGATCTCGGGCGTGATGCCGAAGCGCAGCATCGACCAGATCATCATGGGCAGCGTGTTCTCGGTACCGGTCGTGAAGAACGTCACGACCACCTCGTCGAACGACAACGTGAAGGAGATCAGCGCGGCGGCCAGGATCGCCGGCGCCAGCAGCGGCAGCGTGATCTCCAGGAAGATCGTGAGCGTGCCGGCGCCGAGGTCGCGTGCCGCCTCTTCCACCGACGGGTCGAAGCCGACGAGGCGCGCCGAGATGATGAGGAAGACATAGGGGAAGGCGACGATCGAATGGCCGACGATGACGGTGACCAGCGACAGGTCGACCTGCACGATGTTGTAGAAGCTGAGGAGCGCGATGCCGAGGATGAGATGCGGCACCATCATCGGCAGGCCGGCGCCGGACCGCAGCACCGTCCGCCAGCGCGCGCCGTAGCGATGGACTCCGGTGGCCATGGCGACGCCCAACGCGGTCGCCAGCACGACCGTCGCCGCCGCCACGACGAAGCTGTTGATCAGTGCCGAGTGGAAGGCGTCGTTGCCGGCAAGGCGGCCGTACCAGGCGAGGGTGAAGCCCTGCAGGGGAAAGATGCTGATCTCGGACGTGTTGAAGGAAAACAGCACGACGAGGAAGAGCGGCGCGAACAGGAACACCAGGACCAGTGCCGTCCAGGCGCCGAACAGCGGCGTGCTCGCGATGCGCCGCCCGGCCATCACGCGACGCCCGCCGGCCGGCCGGCCCGCAGCAGTGCCACGGCCACGAGCAGGATGATGGCCATGATGGCCAGCGCCATCGCCGAGCCCAGCGGATACTCGAAGGCGACGCCGAACTGCTGGGCGACGATGCTGCCGATCAGGATGCTGCGCGTGCCGCCCAGCAGCTCGGGCGTCACGAACGAGCCCATCGCCGGGATGAAGACGAACAGGCAGCCCGTCGCCACCCCGGGCAGGCTGAGCGGCAGCGTGACATGGAGGAAGGTCCGCCAGCGGCCACCGCCGAGATCCTTGGCCGCCTCGAACAGGCTGGGATCGAGCTTCTCCAGCACCGAGTACAGCGGCAGGATGAGATAGGGCATGTAGATGTGGACCAGCGCCAGGGTGACGGCGAAGTCGCTGTAGAGCAGCCAGGAGATCGGCTCGCTGGTCAGGCCGACCGCCTGCAGCGCCTGGTTGACCGCTCCCTTGGTGCCGAGGATCAGCATCCAGGCATAGGTGCGCACGAGGTAGCTCGTCCAAAGCGGCAGGATGACGAGCACCAGCAGCGTCAGGCGGAAGCGTCGCGTCTTGCGCGCCAGATAGTAGGCGACGGGGTAACCCACGATCAGCGAGATGGCGGTAACGAGAAGTGAGATCTTGATCGTCCGCCAGAAGACACCGACGTAGAGCGGCCGGACCAGCTTCTCGTAGTTGGCAAGCGTGAAGTCGGCGACGATTGAGTAGTCGACGACGCGCCAGAAGCTCAGCAGCACGATGGTGACCATCGGCAGGACGAAGAAGAGCCCGACCCAGAGGCCGGGCACGCCGAGAAAGGCCGTCGCGGCGAGGGCGCGTCGCGTCATGCCGCGGAATCGATCGCTTGCGCGGACGCGGCCTGGCCTGCGTCCATGTAGCCGAGCTCGCCCGACAGCGCCGCGGCGCCCCGGCGGACCATTTCCACGAACTGCGGCAGCCGGTCGTCGGTCATGCGCAGCGAGGGCGCGGATATGACGAGACTGTACTGGACCTTGCCGTCGGCGTTGCGCACGGGCGCGCCCACCGAACGGGCGCCTGGCGTGATCTCGGCATCGCTGAATCCGTATCCCTGCAGGCGGACGCGGGCGAGCTCGCGCCGCAGCTCCTCCGGCGAGGTGATCGTCCTGTCGGTGAAGCGCCGCAGCGGCCCGGCCTCGATCAGGGCATCGACGAAGCCGTCGGACTGGAAAGCCAGGATCACCTTGCCGACGCAGCCGGCATTGAGCGGGAAGCTCTCGCCCGGGCTGATCGTGAAGCGCATCGATTGCGGGCTGTCGACGCTGGCCAGGCAGACGCCGTGGTCGGCCTGCAGCACGCACAGGCTGACCGTCTCCTGGCTTTCCTCGACGAGGCGCTGGAGGAACGGGCGCGCGATGATCTGCACGTCGTTCGCATGCTCGGCACGACGGCCCAGCGAAACCATGGCGAGCGCCAGCCGGAAGCTGCCGGTGCGCTCGTCCTGCCGCAGCAGGCCGCCGCGGGCGAGCGTCACGAGCAGGCGGTGGACGACGCTCTTGTGCAGCCCCAGCTCGCGGGCAAGCGCGGAGGTGGACCACTCGTCCGTCAAGGCGAAAGCCCGCAGCACCGTGATGGCGCGCTGAACGGATTGGACTTCACCGGGGACCGACATTTCGATTGTCTCGCAATGAGAGACGCCGTCTCAATATTGAAACAGTACGAAGTCGAACACCCCCATGTCAATTCATTGATTGCGCAGTGAGATTTGGCCGCGCTCGGGCGGCTGCGCCAGCTAACCGACGACGATATCCATCGTCGTCGCGAGCGCGCCCGCTTCGAAGCCCGGTGCAGCCGCCAGCTTCATCTCGACCAGCGCGCGCTGCCTGGGATCGCGGATGCCGCGGAACACACCGTCACGCTCGTTGCCCGGGTCGCCCGCGACGTAGAACTGGCTGGTCAGGATGCGGCCGGTCGAGGTCGCGACCTTGAAATGGATGTGCGGCGAGCGGCCGGCGTAGGCGACGGGCTTCAGAGTGCGGAAGCTGTAGCGGCCGTCGGCCCTGACCAGCAGTCGGCCATAGCCCTGGAACGCCGAATCGCGCCGCTCGCGGCCAGACTGGCGCGGATGGTCGTAGATGCCCTGGGCGTCACATTGCCAGATCTCGACCAGAGCGCCGTCGACCGGCTTGCCGTCGAGGTCGAGCACGCGGCCTTCCAGATGCAGCACGGTGCCCATCGCGCGCGCCTGCTGGCCGCGCACCTGGACCAGGTCGTTGTCCATGTCGGCCGGCAACGACGCTGGGTAGAACGGCCCCTCCGTCTGTTGCGGCGTGGCGATCAGGCCTGCCGCGCGGGCGGGCGCGAACGGCAACAGGCTGGCGCCTGCGCCGGCGAGCAGAAGTCTGCGGGAAGGCGTCTTCATGCCGCCATCCTGGCAAACAAAAACGGCGGCCCGAAGGCCGCCGTTCTCGTTGCCGTGAAGGGAGTTACTCGCCCGCCGCCGGTGCGGGAGCGGGCTGGTCCTCGCGCGGCTTGTTCGAGATGTCCTCGCCGGTCTGCTGGTCGACCGCCTTCATGCTGAGGCGCACCTTGCCGCGGTCGTCGACGCCCAGGACCTTGACCTTCACCTGGTCGCCTTCCTTGACCACGTCATTGACCTTGGCGACGCGGCGCGGCGCCAGCTCGGAGATGTGGACCAGGCCGTCACGCGCGCCCAGGAAGTTCACGAAGGCGCCGAACTCGACGGTCTTCACGACCTTGCCGGTGTAGATCACGCCCACTTCCGGCTCGGCGACGATGCCTTTGATCCAGTCGATGGCGGCCTGGCCCTGCTTGGCATCGACCGCGGCGACCTTGATGGTGCCGTCGTCCTCGATGTCGATCTTGGTGCCGGTGGTCTCGGTGATCTCGCGGATCACCTTGCCGCCGGTGCCGATCACTTCGCGGATCTTGTCCTTGGGGATCGTGAACTGGGTGATGCGCGGCGCGTTCTGGCTGACCGAGTCACGCGCGCCGCCCAGGCCCTTGGCCATCTCGCCCAGGATATGGAGGCGGCCGTCCTTCGCCTGGCCGAGCGCCACCTTCATGATCTCCTCGGTGATCGAGGTGATCTTGATGTCCATCTGAAGGGCGGTGATGCCCTTCTCGGTGCCGGCGACCTTGAAGTCCATGTCGCCGAGATGGTCCTCGTCGCCCAGGATGTCCGACAGGACGGCGAAGCGTTCGCCTTCCTTGATCAGGCCCATGGCGATGCCCGCCACCGAGCGGTCCATCGGCACGCCGGCATCCATCAGCGACAGCGAGCCGCCGCACACCGAGGCCATCGACGAGGAACCGTTGCTCTCGGTGATCTCCGACACGATGCGGATCGTGTAGGGGAACTTGTCCTTGCCCGGCAGCAGCGGGCGCAGCGCGCGCCACGCGAGCTTGCCGTGGCCGATCTCGCGACGACCCGGCGAGCCCATGCGGCGCACCTCGCCGACCGCGTACGGAGGCATGTTGTAGTGCATCATGAAGTTCTCGCGGTACTCGCCCTCGAGCGCGTCGATGATCTGCTCGTCCTGGCCGGTGCCCAGCGTGGCCACGACCAGCGCCTGGGTCTCGCCGCGGGTGAACAGCGAGGAGCCGTGGGCGCGCGGCAGCACGCCGACTTCGGCCACGATCGGCCGCACCGTCTTGGTGTCGCGGCCATCGATGCGCTTGCCGGTGTCGAGGATGGCGCCGCGCACGACGTCGGCCTCGAGGTTGCCGAACTGCTCGCCGAACACGGCGAGGGCAGCCTCATCGCCCTCGAACAGGGCCTTGGCCTCGGTCTTGACCGCGCCGACCTTGGTCTGACGGGCGAGCTTCTGGATCTCGGCATAGGCCTCGACCATCTTGCCGCGCATCTCGGCCTTGAGGCGCTCGGCCACGGTCTTGGCCACTTCCGGCGGCTCGGTGAGCGGCATCGGCTCCTTCGCGGCGTGCTCGGCGAGCTGGATGATGGCGTCGATCACCGGCTGGAAGGAGCGATGGCCTTCCATCACGGCCGACAGCATCGTGGTCTCGTCGAGCTCCTTGGCCTGGGACTCGACCATCAGCACGCCTTCCTTGGTGCCGGCGACGATGAGGTCGAGGTCGCTCTTCGCAGTCTGCTCGAGCGTCGGGTTGATCACATACTTGCCGTCGAGGTAGCCGACGCGAGCGGCACCGATCGGGCCCATGAACGGCACGCCGCTGATGGTGAGCGCGGCCGACGTGGCGACCATCGACACGATGTCGGGATCGTTCTCCAGGTCGTGCGCCAGGGTCGTGATCACGACCAGCGTCTCGTTCCTGTAGTTCTCGTGGAACAGCGGCCGGATCGGACGATCGATCAGGCGGGAGGTCAGCACCTCCTTCTCCGACGGCCGGCCTTCACGCTTGAAGAAGCCGCCCGGGATCTTGCCGGCGGCGAAGGCCTTCTCCTGGTAGTTCACGGTCAGCGGGAAGAAATCCAGGCCCGGCTTGGGCTTCTTCTCGAACACGACGGTGGCCAGCACCGTGGTGCCGCCGTAGGTCGCCAGCACCGCGCCGTCGGCCTGACGCGCGATCTTGCCGGTCTCGAGCACGAGCTTGCGCCCGGCCCAGTCCAGTTCCTTGCGGAACACTTTGAACATCTCACTCATATCCATCTTCCTTTCCTACACGGCGCCTGCCCCCGTCTGGCGGCGCCGCCCACCGATGCCCTTGCATCGGCAGGACCGGGTCGGGCCTTTGCTCTCGCCCCTGCCCTCCCGGTTACTTCGAAAGTCGCGTCAGCCGGCCGAACTGTTACGGGGACCGGCGACGCGACGCGAAACGGCCCCGATCCATCCTTGGATGGATCGGGGCCGGAACTCAACGACGCAGACCCAGGCGCTCGATCAACGTGTCGTAGCGCTTGTTGTCCTTGGCCTTGAGATAGTCGAGCAGACGACGGCGCTGGCCGACGAGCTTCAGCAGGCCGCGGCGCGAATGGTGATCCTTCGCGTGGCCCTTGAAGTGCTCGGTGAGATTGGAAATACGTTCGCTCAGGATCGCGACCTGGACTTCCGGCGAACCGGTGTCACCCTCGGCCTGGGCATACGATTTGATCAGCTCCGCCTTGCGGACGGCTGTGATCGACATCGGGACTCTCCATCGACTTAAAGGTTGAAGACGCGTACCGGCTTGAGGGCCACGCCGTCCGAACGGACCAGCGCGACCAGCCTGCTGCCGGCCTCGGCGCGTAGAAGTGCGCCGGACGGCGGTACGTCCCGGGTCAAGAGCACCGGCTGGCCTTGGCGCAGCCGGTCCGCTTGGGCCTCCGTCAGGGCCAGCGCCGGGATGTCGTCCAGCGCGGTCTCGACGGGGGCCAGGGCCCCGAGAAGCGCGGGAATATGCCCGAGGGCCTCCAGTTTGGGAAGCGAAATGGCCGCCTCTTCCCTGAACGGCCCGGCGGCGGTCCGACGCAGGAAACTGAGGTGTCCGACGGTCCCCAGGGCGAGCGCCAGGTCGCGGCCGAGGGACCGGATGTAGGTGCCCTTGCCACAGGAAACCACGAAATCTGCATGGTCCGCGTCAGGACGTCCGATCAATTCCAGGCGCTCGATCGAGACCGGTCGCGGCTTCAGGTCGACCGCCTCGCCGGCGCGCGCCAGGTCATAGGCCCGCTTGCCGTCGATCTTGAGGGCCGAGAAGGCGGGCGGCATCTGCTGGATGGTCCCGACGAAGGCGGCCAAGGCGGCGCGGATGGCATCATCTTCGGGGCGGACCTCGCTGGTCGCCGTGACCTCGCCTTCCAAATCTTCGGTCGAGCGCGCTTGGCCGAAGCGAAGCGTAAAACGGTATTCCTTCCGGCCGTCCATGACGAAGGGCACGGTCTTGGTCGCCTCGCCGAGCGCGATGGGCAGCACGCCGCTCGCCAGCGGATCGAGCGTGCCGCCGTGACCTGCCTTCTGCGCCCCGAACAAGCGACGCACCTTGCCGACCGCCGGCGTCGAGCCCAGCCCCACCGGCTTGTCGAGCACGACCCAGCCGTCGATCTTCTCGCCCTTCCTCTTCCTCATCGGACCGCGGGCCTCCTACGCCGAATCGACCCGCAGGGTCGATTCGGCTCACCGCGCTCATAGTCTTCCGGACCGCGCGCGTCCCGCGCGCTCATGAGGCGCGCGAGACGCGCGCGGTCCGTTTGAGCATGAGAAGAGGCGGGCCTGGAGGCCCGCGGTCCAGAAGACATGACGCTTCCTAGGCCCACAAATCGTTGGGCGCCAGCCGGGCCTTCAGGCAGGCTGCAACCATGACGGGGGCGGTGCAGGCGGATCGCGTCAGGCGGTCCGTGCTTTTTGGCTTGTTCTTTCTGTCCGGTGCGGCGGCCCTGGTCTACCAGACGGCCTGGCATCGGCTGCTCGGCCTGTTCGCCGGGGCCGACACCATCGCCGCAGCACTGGTCGTCGGCGCGTTCCTGCTGGGGCTCGGCATCGGCAGCCTGGTGGCCGGCCTTCTGGCCGATCGCCTGTCGCGCCGCGCCGCCCTTCTCGCCTTCGCCCTCTGCGAAGTCGGCATCGCGGCCTTCGCCGTGGCCAGTCCCTGGCTCTACTACGACGTCATCTATCGCGAGCTGCTGCCGCTCTCCGCCTCGCGCGGCGTCATCTTCGCCGTGGTGTTTGCCGGCCTGCTGTGGCCGACCTTCCTGATGGGCTGCTCCCTGCCGTTCCTCTCCAAGGCAGTGGTGAGCGAGATCGCGGGCTCGGCCAAGCTGATCGGCTGGCTCTATGGCCTGAACACGTTGGGCGCCGGCGTCGGCGCCTTCATCGGCGGCTGGTACCTGATCGGCACGTTCGGCTTCGACAGGGCGGTCTATGTCGGCGCTGCGCTGAACCTCGTCGTCGCGGTGGGCGGCCTCCTGCTGGCGCGCGGTCTCGGCATGGCCGAGACCAAGGCACCCCCGCCGGCGCAGCGCCTGGAAGAGTCCGACGGCGGCGTGGTGTGGCGCTGGTCGCTGCTGGTCTTCATCAGCGGCTTTCTCATCGTGGCCCTGCAGATCGTCTGGTACCGCCTGATCGGCGTGCTGCTGCAATCCAACGGCTACAGCTTCTCGCTGGTCCTGTCGGTGTTCCTGCTGGGCGACGCGGCAGGCCTGCTGGTCGGTGCGCGCACCATCGACCGCATTGCCGACCCGCGGCGCTTCTTCTTCCTGATGCAGGGCATCGCGACGGCGCTGGCGCTGGGCGGTGCCTGGTTCGTCTACTGGGCAATGGGCGTGGGGATCCTGCCCACCTACTTCGTCAACTACGACGTCATGAGCGGCCGTCCGGGCGATACCGTCGATATCATCGTGCTGCTGCTGATCGTGGTGCTGCCGGCTTCGTTCATCATGGGCTTCTCCTTTCCGGTGGTGCAGAAGGCCGTGCAGCGCGACATCAATCGCCTCGGCCAGCGGGTCGGGCTGGTGCAGCTTGCCAACATCGTGGGCAACAGCGCCGGCAGCCTGGTCGCCGGCCTGTTGCTGCTCGACCTTCTCGGCACGGCGGGCACCCTGATGCTGCTGGTCGCGATCGGCCTCATCTTCGCCGGCCTGCAGGTCGTCGCGGCGCCGGGAACCCGCTGGGTCTATCCACCCGCGCTGCTGCTGATCCTGGGGCTGGTCTTCTTCCCGCCCGACCACGACTTTTGGCGCCGCCTGCACGCCATCACCACCGAGCAGTCAATCGTCGCCGAGGACAAGACCGGCCTCAGCCTCCTGAAGATGGCCGGCGCCAAGGGCGACCTGCTCTACATCCAGGGCCACACCCAGAGTCGCCTGCCGTTCCTCACCGTGCACGTCTTCCTGGGCGCCATCGGGCCTCTCACCCACCCCAATCCAAAGCGCGTGCTGGTGATCGGCTCGGGTACTGGCGGTACGCCCTACGCGGCCGGTCTCCATCCGGCGACGGACAGGGTCCGGGTGATCGAGATCGTGGCACCGGTCATCAAGACGCTGGAGCACTACGCCGCCGCCGGCGGCAGCTCGGGCGTCGACCAGTTGCTGAGGAATCCCAAATTCGAGGTCGTGGTCGCCGACGGACGACATTCGCTCGCGCTCGATCCCACGAAGTACGACGTGATCGAAGCCGACGCGATCCTGCCCAAGACCGGCTTGTCGGGGTTGCTGAACTCGCAGGAATTCTTCCGCCAGGTCCAGTCGAAGCTGGCGCCGGGCGGCATCTACGTGCAGTGGGCGCCGACCGAACGCACCATCGAGACCTTCCGTTCGGTCTTCCCCTACGTGACCATGGTCCATCCGGCGCTGCTGGGCAGCGATCAGCCGATTCCCTACGATCGGGAGAAGATACTCGCGCTCTTGGCGCGGCCGGAGATCGACATCCACCTGACGTCAGCGCGCATCGATCGTGGCGAATTGCTGAAATGGTTCGAGGACAAGAAAATCGAGGTGCTGAACGACGGCAAGACGGTGCCGGCGATCTCGCCCAACACCGACTTCTTTCCGCGCGACGAATACTACCTCAATCGTCCTTGATGTCGCGCGCCACGTCGGGGCGGCGCAGCAGCTGGCCGATGCGGTCGGCCTCATCGAAGGTGCGGTCGACCTCGAAGCGGATCTCCGGCGCGTAGCGTAGCTGGGCCTTCTCGCCGACGCGGGCGCGGAACCACGGGGCGGCGCGGCGCATGGCGGCGAGCAGGCGCGGCTCGTCCTGGCCGCCCAGCGGCATCACGAAGGCGGTGGCGTTGCGCAGGTCGGGGCTGACATCGACCGCGGTGACGGTGATCGAGGCGCCGCGCAGCTCGGGATCGCGCATGTCGCCGCGCTCCAGAAGCTCGGCCAGCAGATGGCGCAGCTCCTCGCCGACCCTGAGCTGACGCTGGCTGGGCCCCTTCTTGTCGCGCTCGGAAGGGCGACGACGGGACATTTTTCAGGCCCTTCGTTGGAGGAGAGTCCGGCGGCCCGCTAGAGGGTCGCCTGGACTTCCTCGACGTCGAAGCACTCGATCACGTCGCCGACCTTGATGTCGTCGTAGTTCTCGAACGCCATGCCGCACTCGAAGCCGTGCTGCACTTCGCGGACTTCGTCCTTGTGGCGCTTCAGCGTCTTCAGCGTGCCCTCGTGGATCACCACGTTGTCGCGCAGCAGGCGGACCTTGGCGCCGCGCTTGACCATGCCTTCGGTGACCATGCAGCCGGCCACGTTGCCGACCTTGGTGATGCGGAAGACCTCGCGGATCTGCGCATTGCCGAGGAAGGTTTCCTTGTAGGTCGGATCGAGCAGGCCGACCATCAGCTGCTGGATGTCCTCGGTCACCTTGTAGATGATCGAGTAGTAGCGGATGTCGATCTTGTCGCGCTTGGCGATCTCGCGGGCCTGCGGGTTGGCGCGGACGTTGAAGCCGATGATCAGCGCGCCCGACGCCTTGGCGAGCGTGATGTCGGCCTCGCTGATGCCGCCCACGCCCGAGTAGATCACGCGGGTCGCCACCTTCTCGGTGGAAAGCCGCGCCAGCGCGCCGGCCAGCGCTTCCGCCGAGCCCTGCACGTCGGCCTTGATCAGCACCGGCAGTTCCTTGGCCGTGCCCTCGCGGATGCCCTTGATCATCTCCTCGAGGGTGCCGCGGCCACCCGCGGCGCGGGCAAGCTGGGCCTGGCGGTCGCGGCGGGCACGGAAGTCGGCGACCTCGCGCGCACGCGCCTCGCTCTCCATGACATGGAACTCATCGCCCGCCTGCGGCGTGCCGTCGAGGCCCAGGATCTCGACCGGGAAGGCCGGACCCGCGCTCTCGACCGCGTTGCCACGGTCGTCGACCAGGCGGCGGACACGGCCCCACACGGCGCCGGCCACCAGCACGTCGCCGACGCGCAGCGTGCCGCGCTGGACCAGCACGGTCGCCACCGAGCCGCGGCCCGGATCGAGCTGGGCTTCGACCACGACGCCGTCGGCCGGACGGTCGGGATTGGCCTTGAGCTCGAGCACCTCGGACTGCAGCAGGATCGCTTCCTCGAGCTTGTCGAGGTTCATCCTCTTGGTGGCCGAGACCTCGATCGACTGGACGTCGCCGCCCAGCTGCTCGACCTGGATCTCGTCCTGCAGCAGCTCGGTGCGCACCCGGCTGGGATCCGCGCCGGCCTTGTCCATCTTGTTGATGGCGATGATCATCGGCACGCCCGCCGCCTTCGAATGGGCGATCGCCTCCTTGGTCTGCGGCATGACACCGTCGTCGGCCGCGACCACCAGGACGACGATGTCCGTCACCTTGGCGCCGCGCGCACGCATGGCGGTGAAGGCCTCGTGGCCCGGCGTATCGAGGAAGGTGATCTTCTGCTTCGACGGCAGGGTCACCTGGTAGGCGCCGATATGCTGGGTGATGCCGCCCGCCTCGTGCGCCGCCACGTCGGTGGCGCGCAGCGCATCGAGCAGCGAGGTCTTGCCGTGGTCGACGTGGCCCATGATGGTGACCACGGGCGGCCGGGGCAGCAGCGACTCGGGCGCATCGACGGCTTCGGCGAGACCGGTCTCGACATCGCCCTCGGCGACGCGCTTGGGCCGATGGCCCATTTCGGTGACGACCAGCTCGGCGGTGTCGGGATCGATCGCCTGGTTGATGGTCGCCATCACGCCCATGCGCATCAGCGTCTTGACGACGTCGGCGCTGCGCTCGGACATGCGCTGGGCCAGCTCCTGGACCGTGATGGTCTCGGGAATCGTGACCTCGCGATAGACCTTCTGCTGCGGCACGTCGTTGGCGTGCTCGCGGCGGCGGTCGCGCTCCAGGCGACGACGCATCTGCGCCGCCGACCGGCTGCGGAAATCGTTCTCGCCCTCGACCGCGCGGCCGACATCGACCTTGTCGGAACGGCGCTTGGGCACCTCGCGACGCGCGCCCGGCGGTTGCGGCAGGCGCTTGTTGACGACGGCGGGCCGCATCGGCGGCCGGCGCAGCGCGGCTTCGGTCGACGGGCCGGCGCCGGGAGCGCCCAGCGGACGGCGAATTGGCGCCGCCGGCGCGGCGGGCGCCGCCTGCGGGGCAGCGCCGGCATTGATCTCCTCGGCCTGGCGGGCGATCGGTGCCTGCGGCGAGGCGGTGGCCGCCTGATCCAGGCGCTTCTGCACCAGCGCGTCGGTCTTGCGCTTGACCTCTTCCTCGGACTTCTTGCGCGCGTCTTCCTCGGCCAGGCGCTTCTTGTGCTCCTCGTCGGCCTTCTTGCGCGCCTCGTCTTCGATGGCGCGGCGGGCGGCTTCCTGGGCGGCACGCTGGCGCGCCACCTCGGCGTCGCGGTTGGCGTCGACCAGGGCGCGGGCGCGCGCTTCCTTCTCTTCCTCGGTCAGCGTCTTCAGCACGGCGCCGCCGCCGGAGCGGATCTCGCCGGGCGATGGACGCGGCGGCATGGCGCGCGTCGTCGCGCCCGCTGCACCACCGCCCAGCTTGAGGGTACGGGCGCCAGGCGCCGCCGGCGCCTTGGCCTCAACGGCGGGCGCGGGTGCGGCGGCCGCAGGCGCACTCGCCCCGGGCGGCCGCTTGACCGGCTTCTTGACCTCGACCGTCACCGCGCGCGTGCGTCCGTGGCTGAACTTCTGGCGCACCTGCGTGGCGTCGCTCCCGCCCTTCGCCGCCGCGCCCGTGCGCGTCGTCGTCGAAAGCGTAAGCGGCTTGGTCGGCTTGGTCTGCTCGTTCTGTTCCGTCATATGTCGTGTTGTCCTTGGTCCGCTGCGGCCCGTCAACCGTCGTTACTTTTCAACCGAGACTGCTGTTCAACCGATAGCCGCGCCAGCGCGCCGCTCCGGCTTCGATTCGTTCAACAAAGGCACCGCCCGCATCGTCGCGGGCGACCGCCACGTAGACCGCCTGCTCGCGGCCGAAGATTCCACCCAGCGCCGCCGCGTCGCCCAGGCGGGCGATCGACAGGCCGTTCTCGCGGCTCGCCGCCTTGAGCTTGCCCAACCCGTCGCCGTCGGCCTCGTCGGCCACGACCAGAAGCCCGGCGCGCCGCTGGCCCACCATCTGCTCGACCTTCACGAAGCCTGCGACCGCCCGGCCGGCCCGGCGCGCCCGGCTGAGATCGGCCAGCGGCCGTTCCAGCAGCAGCCGCTCGACCCGCTCGGCCAGGTCGGACGCCGGCTTGACCGACGCCCCTGTCGCGTTCCTGGCTGCCCTGGCGAACAGGTTCTTCGCCACGGCCCGCTCGACCGCCGCCCGTTCGGCCTTCACCCAAAGCCCGCGCCCCGGCAGGCACCGCGCCAGGTCAGGCACGACGTCGCCCTCGGGCCCGACCACGAAGCGGATCATCCGCTCGGGCGCACCCGTCTCCCCGGTCGCAATGCAGGTGCGCTGCGGGCCGGTCGAGGGAGGAGCCAGAGGCTCTTCAAGGGACATGGCGACGGCAAAAGCCAATGGGGTCGTTCTCCTTTAGGCCTTGGCCGCTTCGCCGGCCGCGGCGTCCTCGGCGGCGAACCAGTGCTCGCGCGCCTTCATGATGATGGCGTTGGCGGTGTCGTTATCCATGGCGCTCTCGCCTACGATCTCGCGCAGCTCGTCGGAGGCGAGGTCGGCGAGGTCGTCGCGCGTCTTCACGCCCTTCTCGCCCAGCGCCACCAGCATCGGCAGCGTCAGGCCCTCGGTGTTGCGCACGTCCTCGTCGACGCCGAGCTCTTCCAGGCGGGTCGCCAGCTCCGCGTCGCGCTTCTCGATGAACTCGCGGGCGCGGCGCTGCAGTTCGGTGGCGATCTCCTCGTCGAAGCCCTCGACGCCGGCCAGGTCCTCGACCGCCGAATCGGAGATGTCCTCGACCGCGGCATAGCCTTCGGCCACCAGGAGATGGGCAATCACATCGTCGACATCAAGCGCTGCCTTGAAGAGCTCGGTGCGCTCCCGCGTCTCCTTCTGGCGGCGTTCGCTCTCCTCGGCCTCGGTCATGATGTCGATTTCCCAGCCGGTGAGCTGGGAGGCGAGCTTGACGTTCTGGCCGCGGCGGCCGATCGCCAGGCTGAGCTGGTCGTCGGGCACGACCACCTCGGTCTTGTGCTTCTCCTCGTCCATCAGCACCTTGCTGACCTCGGCCGGCGCCAGCGCATTGACGATGAAGTTGGCGGTGTCGTTCGACCACGGGATGATGTCGACCTTCTCGCCCTGCAGCTCCTGCACGACGGCCTGCACGCGGCTGCCGCGCATGCCGACGCAGGCGCCGATCGGGTCGATGGCGCTGTCGTGGCTCAGCACGGCGATCTTGGCGCGGCTGCCGGGATCGCGGGCGACCGCCTTGATCTCGATGATGTTGTCGTAGATTTCCGGCACTTCCTGCATGAACAGCTTGGCCATGAACTGCGGATGGCTGCGCGACAGGAAGATCTGCGGGCCGCGCGGCTCCTCGCGCACGTCGAAGATGTAGGCGCGCACGCGATCG
Source organism: uncultured Alphaproteobacteria bacterium (assembly GCA_963809025.1). Classification (GTDB taxonomy): domain Bacteria; phylum Pseudomonadota; class Alphaproteobacteria; order Reyranellales; family Reyranellaceae; genus Reyranella. The sequence continues at coordinate 540,208 of CAWEIE010000030.1, forward strand.
TTCACCCGCAGGCTCTCGCGCGGGATCGTCTCGTCGCGGCGGATCACGCCTTCGGCGCGCTGCAGGTCGACGGTGATGTTGCCGTAGTCGACGCGCTTGACCACGCCCGACACGATCTCGCCGACGCGATCCTTGAACTCCTCGTACTGCCGCTTGCGCTCGCTCTCGCGCATGCGCTGGGTGATGACCTGCTTGGCGGTCTGGGCGGCGACGCGGCCGAAGTCGATCGGCGGCAGCTCGTCCGTGAGGAAGTCGCCGGCCTGCGCCTCGGGATTGCGGCGCTGCGCCTCGACGAGCGGCACCTGCGTGTTCTCGTTCTCGACCGGGTCGGCCACCTGCATGTAGCGCAGCAGCTTGATCTCGCCCGTCTTGCGGTCGATCTCGGCGCGGATGTCGTGTTCCAGGCCGTACTTGGCGCGGCCGGCCTTCTGGATGGCCTGTTCCATCGCCTCGAGCACTTCCTCGCGCTCGATGCCCTTCTCGCGGGCGACCATGTCGGCCACCTGCAGCATCTCCAGGCGCGGGATATCGGCAGTCGTTGCCATGACTAATTCCTCTCTTGCGAATCCACTAATGAGCCTGGCCCGCCCCCTGCTGGGCGAGCCGATGTTCTTCAATCAACGCGTCGGTCATCTCGAGCTTGGCCCTGGACACGGCCGTGAGCGGCACCGCCGTCTCCGTGCCATCCTCCAGACGCAGCCGCACCTCGCCGTCGCTCAGCCCCAGGAGCGTGCCCTTGAAGCGGCGACGCCCGTCGATCGGCTCGGCGGTCTCCACGCGGGCGAGATGGCCCGCCCACCTTGAATAGTCCTTCGGCCGGGTCAGCGGCCGGTCGATGCCGGGCGAGCTCACCTCGAGGGTGTAGTTGCCCGGAATGGGATCCTCGACATCGAGCACCGCCGACAGCGCGCGCGAGAGCGTGGCGCAGGCCTCGACGTCCATCGCACTGCCGTCGGCCGGCTCGATCATGATCTGCAGCGTGCCGCCGCCCTTGCTCATGGCGACGCGAACCAGCTCGAAGCCCATGCCGACCACGGTCGGGGCAACGATCTCTTCGATTCGACGCAGCAATTCGGTCACGCGGGGCCTTGGTTCTCGACAGGTTTGGGCCGGCGGGCTTCCGACAAATGAAAAGAGCGGGTTTTGGGCCCACTCTTTCTTGTTTGGTTCGTCCCGCGAACCCGATGAGGATGGCGCGGATATAGGCGCAGTTCCGGCAACTAGCAAGAGAATCCGGCGCATTTTATGGGCTTTCGTGCAAACTCTTCTATTAGTAGTAGCGCCACGTTTCGGGCCATCTGCGGCGAGGCGAGAAAATAAATCTAGGGTCCGCCGCCATTCGGGCGTCAGGCGCCCCCGCAGCCCTACCGGGCAACGTCCTGCAGTCATCCGGCCGCCCCTTTCTCGGCCCGCAGCGGCCATGGCTTCGACCTGCTCGCGGCTCATGTCGATGCTCGAGCTCGAGACGTCGATGATCCTGCTGTTCAGGCCGAACGCCGCCGCAACCGCAGGAACGTCGGCGTGCCCGCCAGCTGCTTCTTCTCATAGCGCGTCGCCGGCCAGTCGGCCGGCCGACCGCGCCAGCCGGCAGGCCCCTCGGCCAGCCATTCGAAGGCCGGATGGATGCAGGCGTGCTCGATCATCCAGGGCAGGTAGCTCGGATCGTCGGTAGCGAGCCTGAGCTCCGCACCCGGGACCATGAGCTCGGCCAGCCGGTCCAGGGTCTCGCGCTGCACGAAGCGGCGCTTGTGATGCCGCGTCTTGGGCCAGGGGTCGGGGAACAGAACGAAGACGCAGCCGAGCGAGCGGTCGGGCAGCGCAGCCATGACCAGGCGGGCATCGTCGGTGAACAGCCGGATGTTGCCCGCGCCCGTGCGCTCGATATGCGCCAGGCACTTGGCGACGCCGTTGAGGTAGGGCTCGCAGCCGATCAGGCCGACATCGGGATGCTGCTCGGCCTGCCAGACCAGATGCTCCCCCGCGCCGAAGCCGATCTCCAGCCACACGCCATCGGACGGCAAGCGGCCGCCGAACGCCTTGGCGAGATCGATCTTGTGCGGCTCGGCCGGCAGGGCAAGCGCGAGGCGCGGCAGCAGCGTGTCGAGCAGCGACTGCTGCCCGACCCTGAGCTTCTTGCCCCGACGACGACCGTGCAGCGTGCGCCGACGGGTTTCTTCCATTGCGGCCTTACATCACCACGTCGATCAGGTACGGGCCCTTGTGCGACATGGCGTAGGTGAGCTGCCTGGTGAGCTCCTCGAGGTCGTGCGCCTTGGCGCCCGGCACGCCCATGCCCTTGGCCAGCATGGTGAACTCGAGCGTCGGGCGATCGAGCGTCAGCATGTCGATGGCGCGCGGGCCGGGATTGGCGGCGCCGACATCGGCGAGCTGGCTGTACAGGATCTTGTAGTTGCGGTTGGAGAAGATCATCACGCAGACGTCGAGGTTCTCGCGCGCCATCGTCCACAGCGACTGGATGGTGTACATCGCCGAGCCGTCGCCGATCATGCAGATGACCTTGCGGTCCGGGCAGGCGACGGCGGCGCCGACCGCGACCGGTGCGCCAAAGCCGATCGAGCCGCCCATGTTGTTCAGCCAGTCGTGCGGCGGGGCGCCGACGCTGTACGGGAAGAAGCCGCGGCCGGTCGTCACCGATTCGTCGACGACGATCGCGCCTTCCGGCATGGTCGCGCCGAGCGCTTGGCCGAGGCCGTCGAGCGTGAACTTGCCGGTCGGCCGATCGGGCCGCTTGGGCTGCGCCACGGCGGGCTTCTCGTTCATGGCGTCGAGCTCGGCGGCCAGCGCCTCGAGCGAGCCGATCGGATCGCCCTCGACCGGACAGAGCGTGGTGACCTCGCAGCCCTCGGGCACCAGCACGCTGGGCTTGCCGGGATAGGCGAAGAACGCAGCGGGCGCCTTGGCGCCGCACAGCACCATGTGCTTGGTGCCCTTCAGCATCTCCTGCGCCGTCTCGACGACGAAGTGCAGGCGCAGCACCGGCACGCGGCCCGCGCCGCGCTCGATGCGCGCCGTGCCGCCCGCCGCCTGCACCTTGCAGCCGGTCTTGGCGGCGATCTTGCCGGCAAGCTCCAGGCCGCGGGCGCGCAGCGCGCGGCCGCCGATGAACAGCATCGCCGACTGGCCGCTCTTCAGCGCCTTGGCGGCAGCGACGACCTCTTCGTTGGCGGGCTTCTGCGGCTGCGGCGTCTCGGGCGTGTCGGCCGCGCCGTCGGCCTCGGTCCACGCGGTGTCGGCCGGCAGGATCAGCGTGGCGATCTGGCCCGGCGCCACGCGCGCGGCCTGGATGGCGGCGGCGCCGTCCTTGGCCACGGTCTTGGACGTCGGCGACGTCTTCACCCAATGCGAGAACGGCCGCGCGATGCCTTCGATGTCGGCGGTGAGCGGCGTGTCGTACTTGATGTGATAGAGCGCGTGCTCGCCCACGATGTTGACGATGCCCGAGCCCGCCTTCTTGGCGTTGTGCAGGTTGGCCGCGGCGTTGGCGAGACCGGGACCAAGATGCAGGAGTGTCGAGGCCGGCTTGTCGCTCATGCGGTAGTAGCCGTCGGCCGCACCGCTGCACACGCCTTCGAACAGGCCCAGCACGCAGCGCATGCCCTCGACGCGATCGAGCGCGCCGACGAAATGCATCTCCGAGGTGCCGGGATTGGCGAAGCAGACATCGACCCCGCCCTTGACCAAGGTGCGAACCAGACTTTCTGCTCCGTTCATCGACGTCTCCCCGACGCTAAAAGGACCGTGTGGGCGGGCACCCTAGGCCACCCGGCCGCCGAACCCAAGTCTTTGCAATTCAAAGAGATTTTCCGAAATCTGATCGTTCTCTCTTTATTCTCAATGATTTATTCAGTATACTTGAACCAATATTTCAGTTCTTAAGAACGAAAGACATTTGAAACCATGAGCCACTCGGTCCCCTCCGACAGCTCGGCCATCGATGCTACCTTTTTAGTCGGCATTGACCTGGTCGAATTCGATCGCCGCGAACTTCCGATCTACGCCAGCCCGCAGACCCGCTGGATGGATGCCTGCTACGACGACGCGCCGTCCTATGGCGCGCCGGTCGACCGCGTGTTCGGCGAGCCGGGCGACGTCCATATCGACAGCGTGCCCGGCAACGACGAGCAGTTCGCCGCCATTGTCGCCGACGATCCCCTGGTCTCGCTGGCAACGCTCGCCGACGGCCTCGCCGTCGCAGGCGCCGAGCCCGCCGCACCGGAACTCGCAACGTCGTTCGACTTCGGCGTCGACGCGCAAGCCGTCATCCATCTGCACGATGGCTGGGGCGCCGGCTGGGACATCACCGGCGCCGACGGCACGTTCGACTACCTCGCCTGATGGGATGCGGGCCAGAGGCCCGCGCTCCTAACTAAGACGCGTTGCCCAGCTCGAGCTGCACCAGGTTGACCCAATAGGCCGCGCCCGTCGTCAGGATGCGATCGTTGAAGTCGTAGAGCGGCGAGTGGACGTTGTGGCAGCCGCCTTCGTCCGGCCCGCCATTGCCGATCATGATGTAGGCGCCGGGCTTCTTCTCCAGCATGAAGGCGAAATCCTCCGCGCCCGAGATGCGCGGCGTGTTGGGATCGACGTTCTCGCGGCCCACCGTCATCGCCGCGGCCTCGACCGCCAGTGACGTCTGCTCGACGCTGTTGACCAGCGCGGGATAGCGCCGGAGGTACTTGCTCTCCGCCGTGCAGCCGCCGGCCTGGGCGATGCCCGCAGCGACCTCCGCCAGGCGCCGCTCTAAAAGGTCGCGCACGTCGGCCGAGAAGCTGCGCGCGGTGCCACTGATCAGCACTTCGGAGGGAATGACGTTGGGCGAGCCGGCACTGCCGCCGGCGATATGGCCGACGCTCAGCACGGCGGTCTGGCTCGGCGGCACGTTGCGGCCGACGATGCCCTGGACCGCCACGATGAACTGGCCGGCAACGTAGGTCGGATCGGTGCCGCGATCGGGCATGGCGCCGTGGCCGCCGGTGCCCTTGAAGGTGACCTGCCAGCTGTCGGACGAGGCCAGCATGGCGCCGGAGCGGATGGCGAAGTGGCCGGAGGGGAAACCCGGCATGTTGTGCATGCCGTAGACGGCATCGCAGTTGAACTTGTCGAACAGACCTTCCTCGATCATCACCCGCGCGCCGCCCAGCCCTTCCTCGGCCGGCTGGAAGATGAAATGCACCGTGCCGGCAAAATCCGGCGCCGTTGCCAGATGCTTCGCCGCGCCTAAAAGCATGGTCGTGTGACCGTCATGGCCGCAGGCATGCATCTTGTTGGCGTGCACCGAGGCGTAGTCGAACTCGTTCTTCTCCTGCAGATGCAGCGCATCCATGTCGGCGCGCAAACCGATGGTCTTCTGGCCCGGCCGCTTGCCCTTCAGCGTGCCGACGACGCCGGTCGTGGCCAGCCCACGATGGATCTCGATTCCCCACGACTGCAGCTTGTCGGCCACGATCTGCGCGGTCCGCCGCTCCTCGAAGGCGGTCTCGGGATGGCGATGGATGTCGCGGCGGATGGCGGTGAGCTCGGCCGCGGAGGCGGCGAAGAGATCGGGCGTGAAACGGGTCATGGTGGTCCTTGTATTCGGCCGGCAGGGCAGACTAGCCGCCGCTTTGCCGCTTCGCCATGCGACTCCGACAGCGCGAAACCGGCCTGTGATCGGCACCGCGTTTGGACTAGATTGACGGCCGGTCCGTCGTGGGTCGCAGAGAAGGGAACTTCATGACCTACAGGCTTTGGTGGACCGTCGGCTATACCTGCACCACGGAACGCGAGTTCCTCGCCACCAAGCACCGCCTGCTGCCGGCAACCTACGAAATGCTCGATGACGCGCTGCGCAGGGCCGGCCAGGTCGCCCGCGCCGGCGGCGTCGCCTGGCTGATCGAAGGCGACGACAAGACGCGTCTGGGGCGCGGCCTGATCGAGCAGACGCTGCGCAAGCGCGGCCCTGAGCTCGAAATGGAGGCTCAGCCGGCGGACCGGCGCAGCCGTCCGCCGCGCCGGGAGTATTAGCGCCACGCGACGCGCCGGGAGGGTGGCGCGGGCCGACGTGTCGCGCTAAACCCCCGCCGCCATGCTTCTGTTTCCCGCCATCGACCTCAAGGACGGCAAGTGCGTGCGCCTGCTGCGCGGCGACATGGCCAAGGCCACGGTGTTCAACGACAGCCCGGCGGCCCAGGCCAAGGCGTTCGCCAATGCCGGCTGCGACTGGCTGCATCTGGTCGACCTCAACGGCGCGGTCGAGGGCCATCCGGTCAATCGGGCGGCTGTTCAGAGCATCCTCAAGGAAGTGAAGGTGCCGGCCCAGCTCGGCGGCGGCATCCGCACCATCGAGAGCATCGCCCAATGGATCGACGCCGGCGTTCAGCGCGTCATCCTGGGCACGGTCGCGGTCAAGGAGCCGGGGCTGGTGAAGGCCGCCTGCAAGCAGTGGCCCAACCAGATCGCCGTCGGCATCGACGCCCGCGACGGCCTTGTCGCGGTCGACGGCTGGACCAGGCAAAGCACGGTGCGCGCGCTCGATCTCGCGCTGCGCTTCGAGGACGCGGGGATCGCCGCCATCATCTACACCGACATCGACCGCGACGGCGCCATGGGCGGCGTCAATGTCGATGCCACGGTGACGCTTGCCCAGCATCTCACCACGCCGGTGATCGCCTCGGGCGGCGTCAGCTCGCTCGACGACCTGCGCGAGCTGCGGCCGGCCGAGGAGTTCGGCATCATCGGCGCCATCGTCGGCCGCGCGCTTTATGACGGCCGCGTGACGGTGCCCGACGCCATCCGCGTGCTGAAGGGCGAGTAGCGATGCTGAAGGTCCGCATCATCCCTTGCCTCGACGTCAAGGACGGCCGCGTCGTCAAGGGCGTGCAGTTCGTCGGGCTGCGCGATGCCGGCGACCCGGTCGAGCAGGCGCGCGTCTACGACGCCGCCGGCGCCGACGAGCTCACCTTCCTCGACATCACGGCGAGCCACGAGAACCGCGACACCATCCTCGACGTGGTGGCGCGCACGGCCGAGCAGTGCTTCATGCCGCTGACCGTGGGCGGTGGCGTGCGCCAGGTCGAGGACATCCGCCGCCTGCTGCTGGCCGGCGCCGACAAGGTCTCGATCAACTCCGCCGCCGTGGCCCGGCCGGAGTTCGTGCGCGAGGCGGCCGAGAAATACGGCGACCAGTGCATCGTGGTGGCGATCGATGCCCGCCAGACGGCGCCCGGCCGCTGGGAGGTCTTCACCCATGGCGGCCGCAAGGCGACCGGGCTCGAGGCCGTCGGCTGGGCCAGGCGCATGACCGAGTCGGGCGCCGGCGAGATCCTGCTGACCTCGATGGACCGCGACGGCACCAAGTCGGGCTTCGATCTCGAGCTCACCCGCGCGGTGTCGGACGCGGTGCCGGTGCCGGTCGTGGCCTCGGGCGGCGTCGGCACGCTCGATCATCTGGTCGAGGGTGTGCTGCAGGGCGGCGCCTCGGCGGTGCTCGCCGCCTCGATCTTCCATTTCGGCGAATTCACCATCGCGCAGGCGAAGGAACGGTTGGCCCAGGCCGGCGTTCCTATCCGACAAATCTCGCGCGACGCGTGATTTTGGCGTAGAATTGCCGTAGCGCTCCTGCAAGAGGCGCACGCAATCGCCCGTCCCCTTCGGGCGTGGAGTAAATCCCGGGATGGCCAAGAACAAGAAAGCGAAGAAAGCGCACAAGAAGATGCGCAGCAACGGCGCTGCCGGCGTCGACGAGCATGTCCTCGACCGGCTCTATCTCGTGATCGACAGCCGCAAGGGCGCCGACCCCGATACGTCCTACACCGCCCGCCTGTTCAGCCGCGGCCGCCAGCAGATCGCCAAGAAGCTGGGCGAGGAAGCGGTCGAGGCGCTGATCGAAGGCATCCGCGGCGATCGGCCCAAGCTGGTGGGCGAAAGCGCCGACATGCTCTACCACCTGCTCACCCTGTGGGCGGCGGTCGGCGTCAAGCCCAAGGCGGTGTGGACCGAGCTCGCCCGCCGCGAGGGCCTGTCGGGCATCGCGGAGAAGGCTTCACGCAAGCAGAAGTGACGGGTCACGGTGACGGACCGGCGCCCCCGCGCTAAACCGGGCCATGGCCGACTACGACCGCAACAACATCTTCGCGCGCATCCTGCGCGGCGAGCTGCCGTGCAAGAAGGTCTACGAGGACGAGCACGCGCTTGCCTTCCACGACATCAACCCGCAGGCGCCGGTGCATGTGCTGGTGATCCCCAAGGGCGAGTACGTGTCCAACATGGATTTCAGCGCCACCGCGCCCAGCGAGACCATCGCCGGCTTCTGGCGCGCCGTCGGCACGGTGGCGCGCGAGCTCGGACTGGAGCAGGACGGCTATCGCCTGGTCGCCAACAACGGCGCCAATGGCGGCCAGATCGTGTTCCACTTCCACGTCCACATCGTGAGCGGCAAGCAGCGGCCGCGCTGGGGGCGCGTCCACGAATGATTCTTCGCCGGGCGTTGCTGGCGCTGGGAGCGCACGCGCCGCTCGCGGCCGCTGTGTCCGCTGGGGCGCAGCCGGCGCGGCCGCGCTTCTACGCCAAGGGCACCAAGCAGCGCGCCGTGCGCTTCGCCGGCAGTGACGGCGCCACGCTCGCCGGCACCTTGCTGCTGCCGATCTGGAGCGAGCTCGAGAAGGTGCCGGGCGTCGTGCTGGTGTCGGGCAGCGGGCCGACCGATCGCGACGGCAACAACGCGCTGGTGCCCGACCGCATCGATCTCCTGAAGCAGATCGCCGACCTTCTGGCCGAGGCGGGCATCGCCAGCCTGCGTTACGACAAGCGCGGCATCGGCGCGTCGACGGCCAAGCCGCAGGGCTCGATTGCCGAGCTGGAGCGCTTCTTCTCCTGGGACAATTTCGTCGGCGACGTCGTCGCCGCCCAGGCCGAGCTGGTTAAGCACGACGAGATCAAGGCCTATGCCACCGCCCTGCTGGGCCACAGCGAGGGTGGGTTGCTGGTGCTTGCCGCGGCTCCCACCATCACGAAGTACCCGCCGCATGGCATGGTGCTCGTGGCCACGCCCGGCCGGAAGCTTGCCGACATCGTGCGCGCCCAGATCGGGCGTGGCGCGCCCAACCTCGTGGCGCCTGCCGAGCGCGCCATCACCGCCATCGAAGCGACCGGCCATGTGCCCGCCGATCTGCCGCGTGAGCTTGGCGCGATCTTCCCGCCCTATGCCGGACCGTTCCTGCAGCGCCTGCTGGCGTTCGATCCCGCGCAGGCGTTGGCGGCCTCGCGCCTGCCCTGCCTGGTGCTGCAGGGCGCCGCCGACCAGCAGGTCGTGCCCATGGCCGACGTCCAGCCCCTGATCGACGCGCTCGGCAGGCGCGACGCACCGGGCGAGGCGGTGGTCATCCCCGCGGCCAGCCACAATCTCAAGGTGGCGCAGTGGCCGACCGATGCCGGTTTCTCAGGACCGGTCGCGCTCGCCGCGGCGGCCAAGCTCACGAGCTGGATGAAGCAGTTGCTCGGTGCTTGATCGACCGCTGCAGCGGGTCGAGAGTGGACACATCGTTTCATGCTCCTCTCCCCCTGGCGGGGGAGAGGAACTTGAGTCGTGTTCTCGGGAGGAGGAAGCGACATGACCGTGACGGTGCGCCCGGTGACCGAGGCGGTGGGCGCGGAGATTTCCGGCGTCGATCTGCGATCGCTGAGCGATCAGGACTTCGTGGCGATCGAGCGGGCCTGGACCCGGCATTCGATGATCCTGCTGCGCGGCCAGCAGCTCGGCGACGACGATCTTCTGGCCTTCAGCCGCCGCTTCGGCGAGCTCGATCCGCCGCCCAACCAGGAGCGCGGGCGCATCAGCCCGCCCGGCTATCCTGACATCTACGTCGTGTCCAACGTGCTTGACGCCAAGGGCGATCCCATCGGCGCCCTGGGGGCGGGCGAGGCGGCGTGGCACACCGACATGAGCTATCTCGAGACGCCGCCCGATGCCTCCATGCTCTATTCGCTGGAGATCCCCGAAAGCGGCGGCAACACCTCGTTCTGCGGCATGCAGGCGGCCTGCGATGCCCTGCCGGCGGATCTTCGGCGTCGGATCGAAGGCCGGCGCATCAAGCATGACGGCACCTACAACTCCGGCGGCTACCTGCGCAAAGGCGTGACGCCGACCGACGATCCCATGGCGGCACCGGGGGCTTGGCATCCTGCGATCCTGCGCCATCCGGCCAACGGCCGCGCGACGCTCTATCTCGGGCGGCGGCGCAACTCCTATGTCGAGGGCTATTCGCGCGAGGAGTCCGACGCGATCCTGGCGGAGCTGTGGGCGCACATCATACAGCGGCGCTTCATCTACGAGCACGTCTGGAAGCTCGGCGACCTCGTGATGTGGGACAACCGCTCGACCATGCACCGCCGCGATGAATTCGAAGGCACAGCGCGGCGCATCATGCATCGTACGCAGATCAAGGGAACGACCAGGCCCGTGGCCTTCGCGGCCTGAAGCAACGAACAAAATCGGAGGAAACATGCGGCGTCAGAAGAAGTTCTATGCCTGGGGCTATGCCGACGAGGACCTGACGCCAGAGGAGATCAAGCCCTGGGAAGCCGAGATCGCCCAGCGCTACGGCCTCAAGGGCTTCGATGTCACGCCGCCGCCCCGCCCGGAGGAGATCACGTTGCGCGCGCCGCGCGTGGCGGTACCCGATGGGCTGAAGGACATCGTGCGCACCGATCACCTGACGCGGCTCGAGCACAGCTACGGCAAGGCGGGCTTCGACACCATGCGCATGTTCATGCGCCAGGTGCCCAATCCGCCGGATGCCGTGGCGTTTCCCGAGAACGAGCAGGACATCGTGCGCCTGCTCGACTGGTGCGACAATATCGGCGCCAAGGCGATCCCCTACGGCGGCGGCTCGTCGGTCGTGAAAGGCATCGAGCCCAGTGCGGCGTTCGACAAGGTGGTGACGATCTCGACGCGCCACATGGACAAGGTGCTGGAGGTCGACACGGTGAGCCACGCCGCGCGCATCCAGGGCGGCATCTACGGACCCGCGATCGAGGACGAACTGCGCGACACACCCTTCACCATGCGCCACTACATGCAGGCCTATCGCTGCTCGACCTTGGGCGGCTGGATCGCCACGCGCTCGGGCGGGCACTACGCCACGCTCTACACCCATATCGACGATTTCGTCGAAAGCACGCGCGTGGTCACGCCTGCCGGTACGCTGGAGACGCGCCGTCTCCCGGGCTCGGGCGCGGGGCCCAGCCCCGACCGCATGTTCATCGGCTCCGAGGGCATTTTGGGCATCATCACCGAAGCCTGGGTGCGCCTGCGCAAGAAGCCGACGTTCCGCGCCTCCGCTTCCGTGCGCTTCAGGAACTTCTTCGACGGCGCCGATGCGGTGCGCGAGATCACCCAGGCCGGCCTCTATCCCGCCAACTGCCGGCTCCTGGAGGCGCGCGAGGCGCTGCCCAACATTCCGTGGAGCAGCGAGGAGGCCGTGCTCGTGCTGGCCTTCGAATCAGCCGACCATCCTCTCGATGCCTGGATGAAGCGGGCGTTGGAGATCTGCGCCGGCCACGGCGGCGTACCCGAGCCCGGCGCCGACGACGAGAACGCCCACCGCTCGGGCGCAGCCGGCGCCTGGCGCAACAAGTTCATCAGGGCGCCGCATTACGGCGAGCACGCGGTGGCGCGCGGCATCCTCTCCTCGACCTTCGAGACGTCGATGACCTGGGAGCGTGTTCGCGACTTCCATCAGAAGATCACCAAGGTCACCCAGGACACGATCAAGCGCGTGACCGGGCGCGAGGGCACCGTCACCTGCCGCTTCACCCATGTCTATCCCGACGGGCCCTGCCTTTACTTCACCTTCGGCGGCATCCTGGACAAGCGGGCCGCGCTCGATCAGTTCATGGAGGTGCTGTCGACCTGCACCGCCGCCACCGTCGAGCATGGCGGGACGACCACGCACCATCATGCGGTCGGCCGCTTCCATCGCCCGTTCTACGACAAGCAGCGGCCGGAGCTGTTCGCCAAGGCCTTGCGCGGCGCCAAGCGCGAGCTCGACCCCAAGGGCATGATGAATCCCGGCGTGTTGATCGACCCGTGAGGAAGCCATGGAGTATCTGACCGGTCCTCTCATCGCGTTCGTCGGCATTGCGGCGCTGGTGATCTGCACGCCGGGGCCCGACACCGCCATGACCATCCGCAATGCCCTGCTGGGCGGCCGTTCGGCCGGCCTGGCGACGGCGCTCGGCGTCTCCACCGGCCTCGCGATCTGGGCGCTTGCCACGTCGGCGGGCCTGGTTGCCCTGCTGATCGCCTCCGAGCCGCTGTTCCTCGCCGTCAAATACGCCGGCGCGGCCTATCTCATATGGCTCGGCGTGCATTCGCTGCGCGCCGCCTTCGGCCCCAGTGCGCTTCAGCAGGCGATCGCACAGCCGGCGGCCCGCAGGCTGCAGCCGCGGCAGGCCTACATGCAGGGCGTGGTGAGCGACCTCAGCAATCCGAAGATTGCGGCCTTCTTCTCATCGCTGCTGCCGCAGTTCGCGCCGGCGGGTGCGGCGGACTTCATGGGTCTGGCGGCGCTCGGCCTGTTGTTCAGCATGATGACGCTGGTGTGGCTGACGGGCTACGCGCTGGCGACGGCGCGCATGGCCGACGCGCTGCGCCGGCCGCGCATCCGCCGCACGCTCGACGGCATCACCGGCGCGGCCCTGATCGGGCTGGGGCTGAAGCTCGCCAGCGAGGAGCGCTGACGTGCACGCGCGCGGCCAGCGCGGTGGCCCGATCAATCGGCGCGGATGTTGCCGGCTCGGATGACTTCCTCCAACGGCCGAGCTCGCCGACGCGCCGGTGCGCTATTTCGATGGCCGCCACGATGATTGGGCAAATCCGCTGCTTGAATCGCGACACCCTTGACGGCTAGGACTGCTGCCGTAGCCCCCAAAGCGTGAGTTATGCCAGTCACCTACTCCGAGCTTTCGAACTCGACTTATCTCGACTATGCCAGCTATCGCAGCGGCGCCGATCCCCTGAGCGGCGGCACGCCGGTAGCGCACTTTACGATGAACGTCGCGCTGGTATTCGATCGCGCGAACGATCCCGCGACCCTGCTGAGCCAGAACTGGGGAGCGCGGCAGCAGGAGCTGGCGACCCTCAAGGCCAACGGAACGCTGTGGTCGACCTACGGCGCCGACACGGCCACCTACAACCTCGTGAAGAACGACCTCGCGGCCTTGCATGTGAGGACCGTCGACGAGGTCGATCCAGCGAACGGCTATGTGTCGTCGGCGGAATCACGCACACTCTGGGTGCAGGTCGACGAGACCAACTTCACGGCCTTGTTCGGGCCGACGGCGACCTTGCTGGAAGGCACGGACCCCTCCGGCAACTCGATCCGCTACTGGGATGGCAACCTGTCATTGCCGAGCAACTGGCTGACGGCGCATGGCGTCAAGGGCGTGGCGTTCGACACCGCGTCCTTTCGCGAGGTGCTGCCCAATCCGGGCAGCGGTGTGCAGGCACCCATGCCGCAAGGCTGGCAGAGCCCCGGCAATGCCGGAGGACAAGGCGCGACGGATCTGTTTCCGCAGCAGATCGCCGACTCGCTCTACAATTTCCCTCTGTCAGGTCTCGCTGTGCCGACCGGAACCATTGGCTTCGTCGAGCCGGGCATCGGCACAGCCCTGCCCGCGGGCAGCGCCAGTTTCGAGTCCCTCCTCGAAAGGTATCGCCATGCGGCGGGGATCGACGGTCCGGTCGTCGTCACCTCCGTGGCGGGCGGCGGTCAGGCCTACCCGAACACGCCACCGGGAACGCCGAGCTCGGCCGGGGAGCGATCGCTCGATGTCGGCGTCGTGACGACGATCAATCCCATGAGCCATCTGGTCCTCTATGCCGGGTCCGGCTCGGCCGCGGACGCGGGGGCCGGCATCTTCACGGCCTACCAGTCGGCCTTCTGGGACACCACCAACAATCCGCAAGTCATCAGCTCCTCTTTCAGCAACACGCAGCAGCCCTCGCCCAGTTCGCCGTTCCATTTCGCGATCAGCGAGCTGTTCGTCGATGCCGCGTTGCGCAACATCTCGGTGTTCACCGCCAACGGCGATGGCGGTTCCGGCGACCGGGTGGGCAACGGGCTCACCAATGTCTCGATCACCGTAACGAGCCCTTACGGCGTGCTGGTCGGCGGCACCTCCCTCAGCACCGTGCACTCAGCGATCGAGGATTCGACGCTGGCCACGATCACCACGGCGGCAATGGCCGGCGACAAGGCGACGATCTGGGCGCTGATCGCGGGCGGGCTCACGGCCCTGCCCGATCCGTCGAACGATGGCGCCACGCTGATCGAGACGGTCTGGAACAAGTATTTCCTCGACGGCACGACCATAGCGAGTCCCGGCGGCGGGAGCGGCTTCCTGAGCAACAACGCCGGCAGCGGCGGCGTCGACCCGACCCAGCCCGTACCGTCCTACCAGAGCGACTTCGGCCTCGTGCCCACGACGTCGGACCGCGATCGCCTGGTCGGCCGCGGCACGCCCGACGTATCGGCGAATGCCGGCGGCAACCTCCTCTACAAGGTCCCGCCCGGCGACCTGATCGGCATGCAGAACGACGACGGCACCAGCGCGGCGACGCCGCTCTGGGCCGCTCTGGGCTCGCAGCTCAACGCCATCTTCCACGACCAGGGCCTGCCGCAGCTCGGTTACATGAACGACCTGCTGTACATCGCTGCAGCCATCGCACCCGCGTCGTTCAACGATGTCACGGTCGGCAACAACACCTCGTCCTTCGCGCTCGGTGGGCCATTCACGAGCGACGCCACGCCGGTCACGCCTACCGGCTTCGGCTACTCGGCCGGTCCCGGATACGATCTGGCGACCGGCCTGGGCTCGCCCAACGGATTGATCCTGGCCCGCACGCTCGCCGCCATCGGCCATCAGCAGATGTCGTTCGCCGCCAATCCCGGTGTCGTGGACAGCAACGGCGCCGACGGATGGAAGACGGCCGTCGACGAGACCCTGTTGATCCAGGCGACGTCGGACGGCAGCGCCGCGGTGAGACTCGTCGCCGGATCGCAAAGCCTCGACTTCGCCAGCATGGGTTCGGCGGAGTTCGCCTGGACCAGCCAGATCGCAGAACAGTCACTGCAGGCCGATTTCGATGCCAGGCTCGTGCGGCTGTTCGACAAGCATGCACAGGGCGCCCTCGGGCAAGCGACGGCAACGGCAGGTGGCGAGCTCGAGGTGCTGATCGACGGGTTCGCGGGCCACGCGCCGCAGGCCAATCTCAGCAGTTCCTTCGGCTTCGCCGACTTCGTCTCGGGGGGTGACGCCGTGCGCGTGGCGCGGCCCGTGGCGGTGGCCGAGACCGCGGGCGGCCAGGACGACCAGCAGGCGGTCGTCCGGATCCGGCAGAACGGCGAGGACCAGCTTTCACTCACGCTCTATCGCGTCGACGATCTCAACGGGACCATCAATGGCCTGCATCCCGGCGATCCCGGCTATGAGGCGGCGGCCAATGCGCGAGCCTATGCGACGACATCCGGCGCCATGTCGATCGATGGTCCGGGCTACGGCAACTACACCCAGGCGCTGCTGACGGATGTCGATGCCGGCGACCTGATCGCCGTGAAGCTCATCAACAAGACCTTCGGCGATACCTACTGGGCCTTCTCCCAGGGTAACGAACAGGCGGGCGGCGCACATGTCGGGCACCTGTGGAACTACGGGCTGAACACCTGGGGCTGGGAGGACACGAAGGGCGGCGGCGACAGGGACTACAACGACCTGATCGTCGGCCTCGACTTCGCCAGCGCGTCAGGACACGGCTGGCTCGTGTAGAGTTGCGGACCGGCGATCAATCCGCGCGAATATTGGCGGCGCGGACGACCTCCCGCCACCGGCCGAGCTCGCTGCGGATGAGGTCGGTGTAGCCGGCGGCCTCGAGCGTGCCGGGCTTGACGCCGATCTTGGCGAACGCCTCGCGGACCTGGGCGCTTTGCAGCGCCGTCGCGATCTCCGTCTCCCAGCGCAGCGCGACTTCGCGCGGGATGCCGGCGGCCGCCGAGAAGCCGAACCAGTTGGTGCTCACGACATCCTGGAAGCCTGCTTCACGAAAGGTCGGGGTGTCAGGCAGCGACGGCGATCTTTCAGCCTCGCTGACGGCGAGCGGGCGCATGCGCCCCGAATTGAAGTACCCGATGGCCGTCGGCAGGCTCTCCATCAGCGCGATGATCTGGCTGCCCAAAAGATCGTTCATCGCCGGCGCCGAACCGCGATAGGGGATGTGCGTCAGCTGCACGCCGGCCGAGCGCGCCAGCAGCTGGCCGACGAGATGGTTCATCGTGCCATTGCCGCCGGAACCATAGGTGACCTCGCCGGGCTTGCTGCGCGCCTGATCGATGAGCTGCTGGACCGTCGTGATCGCCGATCCGCCATTGACGGCAAGCACGCTGGGAAACGTCCCGACCAGGTGGATATGCGTGAAGTCGGCCAGGGGATCGTAGGGCACGTCCTTGTAGAGCACCGGTCCGATGCCGTGCGACGCGGCGCTCGACATCATGACGACGTGCGTGTCGCCCCGCGCCTTGGCGACGATGTCGGCGCCCAGCATGCCGCCCGCGCCGGGCTTGTTCTCCACGACGATCGGCTGGCCGAGCCGGCTGCCGAAATATTCGGCCAATGTTCGCGACAGGATGTCGGCCGCACCGGCGGGCGGGAAATTGACGATCCAGCGGATCGGCTTCGACGGCCACGGGGTTTGCGCCACGGCGATGCCTGGCGCGGCAAGGGCGGCGAGAACCGAGAAGCGACGGCGAGACAGCATGGCCGATCCCTCGAAGACTATGAAAGCCGGGATGCATACTGCAACATGCGTGCCGGGCATTGGCCAACAGTAAAGAGAGAGCCGGCAAATGGATTTCGATCTTGTGCTACGCGATGCGCGTCTTCCCGACAGCCGGCCGGATCAGCCCGCCATCGACATCGGCGTGAAGGACGGACGCATCGCCGCGATCGGCCGCGGGCTTGCCGGCGCGGCGAAGGAGGAGGCGCAAGCGGGCGGGCGGCTGGTCTGCTCGGGCTTCGTCGAGACCCACATCCATCTCGACAAGTCCTGCATCCTTGGACGCTGCGACCACGAGAAGAAGCGCTTCCCGCACCTGGCGATGGAGCGGGTTTCGGCCGTCAAGCATACCTTCACGGTCGAGGACGTCACCGAACGCGCCGCCGGCACCATCGAGAAATGCATCTCGCACGGCTGCACCCGGATGCGCACCCATGTCGAGGTCGACCCCAAGGTCGGCTTGCGCGGGCTCGAAGGCGTGAAAGCCCTGATCGACCGCTATCGCTGGGCGATCGACCTCGAGATCTGCGTCATGCCGCAGGAGGGGCTGACCAACAATCCCGGCACCGACGAGCTCATGGTCGCCGCTCTGAAGAACGGAGCGACGGTCGTCGGCGCGGCGCCGAACTACGACACCGACCGGCCGGCGCAGATCCGTCGCGTCTTCGAGATGGCCCGCGAGTTCGACGTCGATATCGACATGCACCTGGACAGCGGCGCCTCGGCCGAAGAGCTCGACACGCTGCTGGTCTGCGAGCTTACCGAGAAATACGGCTGGGGCGGCCGGGTCGCGATCGGGCATGTCTCGAAGCTGGCGTCGATGCGCCAGCCGGACATGGACAAGGTCGCCAAGCGCATGGCTGATGCCGGCGTCGCCCTGACGGTGCTGACGGCGACGGACCTCTATCTCGGCGGCCGCCACACCGACCACAACGTGCCGCGCAACGTCGTCGACGCCAACCGGCTAGCCGAGCAGGGCGTGGTCTGCTCGGTCGCGTCCAACAACATCCTCAACCCCTTCACGCCTTTCGGCGATGGCCAGCTGCTGCGGCAGGTGAACATGCAGGCGATCGTCACCCAGCGCGGGACGGACGCCGAGGTGCGCGCGGCCTGGGACATGACGACCTCGTCCGCCGCGCGCCTGATGCGCCTCGAGGATTACGGCATCACGGTCGGCTCGGCGGCCGATCTCGTGGTGCTCGATGCACCCGATCCCGTGACGGCGCTGCGCACCGTGGCGCCCGTGCTGGCGGCCTACAAGCGTGGCCGGCGCACCGTGACGCGCGAGCCTGTCCGTCTGCATCGGCCGTAGGGGCCGACGCTTGCCAGCGCGCCTTTAGTGGTGCCCGCCCTTGGGCACCACGCCGGTCTGCTGCGAAATCCAGTCGACGAAGGCAATGCCCATGGCGGAGAGGATGAACAGGCCGTGGATGATCGCCTGCCACATGATGCCGGCCTCGGTATAGGTCGACTTGTCCGTCCCCAACGCCCCGGCCTCGATGAAGGTCCGCAGCAGATGGATCGACGAGATGCCGATGATCGCCATGGCGAGCTTGATCTTGAGCACGCTGGCATTGACGTGGCTCAGCCATTCCGGCTGGTCGGGATGGCGGTTCAGCTCCATGCGCGACACGAAGGTCTCGTAGCCGCCGACGATCACCATGATCAGCAGGTTGGAGATCATCACCACGTCGATCAGGCCCAGCACGATCAGCATGGCCCCCTGCTCGGTGACGCTGGGACTGGTCATCACCAGGTGCAGCAGCTCCTTGAGGAACAGATAGACATAGACCACCTGGGCGACGATCAGGCCGAGATAGAGCGGCAGCTGCAGCCATCGCGAGGCGAAGATGAAGCGCGGGATCGGGCGCAGGGCGCGCGGGTCGCGGCCGTCGTCGGTCTGGGCAACAGTCGTCATGTCGGACCTGTGAGGTGAAGACGGGCTGCGGTCGCCGCCCACCAGCATTCTTAGGCCGTGCCCGACGCGAAACCCAAACTACGGTTCTGTGGATTTCGCGGATAACGCGGATAACCCACAGGGCCCGTCAGGTCGCCAATTTGCCCACAACGCGCAAAGTCCAGTGGAGACTTAGTCGGATGGTCGAGATCGCGAGAGTGCGAGCCACTCGCCACGTGCGCAGCACGAAGGCAAGCAAGATGCCGCGCTAGCGACCGAGCAGCTTAAGTGCGGTGAAGACGGCCGTCTGACCAACGATCAGCATCACTACCCATTTGAGAAGATCGACCTTGTCGGACTTCATGGCCGCCAATAGCTCGCCTTTGAGTCCGCTCATTTCGCTCCTGAGCGCGGCCAAGTCATTCTTGACCTCGACCCGAAGAAGATCGATTTCGTGGCGCACGCCGACAACATCGCTCTTGGTCGCAACTTCTTCGCGTAACGCCTGATCAAGGCCATCGGCCATGGCTCGCGCCTGCGGCTCGGCAAAGCCGGCCGCCTTAAGCCGATCGATGTAGCTGAGTTTGTCGAATGTCATCGTCGTCATCGAACCGCCTCGAGACTAGACCCAAACGCCCTACGCCGCCATCGCCTGCCGCGGCTGCGGCCGGCGGTAGCTCAAGGCCTCGGCGATATGCAGTCGTCGCACCGCGTCGGATCCATCGAGATCTGCCAGCGTGCGCGCCACCCGCAACGTGCGATGCCAGGCGCGGGCCGACAGGCCGAGGCGCTCGGCCGCGCGCGTAAGCAGCGCGCGGCCCTCGGCGTCGGGCTCGGCGATGGCCGCCAGGACGGCGCCGTCGGTGTCGGCGTTGCAGCGCGGCTTGGACCAGTTGCGCACCCGGTCGGCCAGAAGGCCCGCCGTTTCGTCGGCTTCGACGGCCAAGAGCTTGCCCTTGCGGTCGTACTCTTCCAGCCGCTCGCGCTGCAGGGCGCGCGCCGCGGCGACCCGGGCAGCGACGTCGGCCGAGGTCTCGGCCGGCGGCGGCAGGGCGAGGTCGGCGGCGCTGACCGGTGGCACGTCGATGCAGAGATCGATGCGGTCGAGCAACGGCCCTGAGAGCTTGCCCTGGTAGTCGAGGCCGCAGCGCGGGGCGCGGCCGCAGGCGCGGCTGGGCTCCATGAGATGGCCGCAGCGGCAGGGGTTCATCGCCGCCACGAGCTGGAAGCGCGCGGGATAGGTGACGTGGGCGTTGGCGCGCGCCACGGTGACGCGACCCGATTCCAGCGGCTGGCGCAGCGCCTCGAGCGAGGCGCGGTTGAACTCCGGCAACTCGTCGAGGAACAGCACGCCGTGATGGGCGAGCGAGACCTCGCCCGGCCGCGCCCGCAGGCCGCCGCCGACCAGCGCCTGCAGGGTGGCCGAATGGTGCGGATCGCGGAAGGTGCGGCGGCGGCTCAGCTTGCCTTCGCCGAGATCGCCCGCCAGCGAGCGCACCATCGAGGCCTCCAGCGCCTCCTCCGCTGCCAAGGGCGGCAGGATGCCGGGCAGGCGCGCCGCCAGCATCGACTTGCCCGAGCCGGGAGGCCCGATCATCAATAAGTTGTGGCCGCCCGCCGCCGCCACCTCGAGCACGCGCTTGGCGCTCTCCTGGCCCTTGATCTCGGCGAGGTCGGGATAGCGCGCGCGATCCTCGGCGATCAGCGCCTCGGGGAGGGCGAGCCTCTGCTGGCCGCGCAGGTGATTGATCAGGGCGAGCAGCGAGGGCGCGGCGATGATCGGCGGCCGGTCGGCATCTGCATCGTCGAAGCCACCCCACGCGGCCTCGCCGCCGCACACCGCGGGGCAGATCACGCCACGCCCCGCCGCGCGGGCGGCGATCGCCGCCGGCAGCACGCCGGGCACGCGGCTGAGCGAGCCGTCGAGCGCCAGCTCGCCCAGCACGACGTAGCCCGCGATGCTTTCCCGCGGCACCACGCCCATCGCGGCCAGCAGGCCAAGAGCGATCGGCAGGTCGTAGTGGCTGCCCTCCTTGGCGAGGTCGGCCGGCGAGAGATTGACAGTGATGCGCTGCGGCGGCAGGGAGAGGCCCAGCGCGCGGAAGGTCGCGCGCACGCGCTCGCGGCTTTCGCCCACCGCCTTGTCGGCCAGGCCAACCATGACGAAAGCCAGCTGGCCCGGCGCCACCAGGACTTGGACGTCGACCGCCAGCACGTCGATGCCCTGGAAAGCCACGGTCCGCACCTTTGCCTGCATGCTGTTCTCCGAGACAAATCGTGAACAATCATAGCAAGTAGTCCACATAAGTAAATCTCTCGTAAGTTGTATCGACGTCCTGCTTGGAGGCTGCTTCAATACCCCATGCGCCGCCGCCAAATCCTGCCCCTTGCTGCCGGCCTGCTCGCGGCACCATGGGCCGCCTTCGCCTGGCCCGACCAGCCGGTGAAGCTGGTCGTGCCGTTCACGCCCGGCACCGGTCCCGACATCATCGCCCGCTTCGTGGCCGAGCGCCTGTCGGCCAAGCTCGGCCAGCCCGTCGTGGTCGAGAACGTCGCTGGCGCCTCGGGCAACATCGGCAGCCAGCAGGTGGCGCGCGCCAAGCCCGACGGCCACACCTTGATGTCGTCGGTCAACACGCTGGTGATGAACGCCAGCCTGTACGACAACCTGTCCTACGATCCGGTGGCCGACTTCGCGCCGCTGGGCTTGAGCGCCTGGGGCTCGCTGGTGCTTGTGGCCCATCCCGGCCAGACTCCCAAAACGCTCGCCGAGCTGATCGCGGCCGCCAAGGCTTCGCCCAAGACGCTGACCTACGGCAGTCCCGGCGTCGGCACGCCGCATCACCTGTCGATGGCGCTGGTCGAGACCGCGGCTGGCATCGAAATGCTGCACGTCCCCTACAAAGGAACCGCCGGCGCCGTGCAGGACCTTTTGGGCGGCCAGATCGGCTACATGTTCCTGCCGGTGCATGTCTCGGCCCAGCACATCCGCGCCGGCAAGCTGAAGGCCATCGCCGCCGGCAGCCCGCAGCGCCTGCCGCAGCTGCCCGACGTGCCGACCTTGGCCGAAAGCGGTCTGGCGGGCGTCGATGTCGACATGTGGTACGGCTTCTTCGCGCCCAAGGGCACACCGCCCGAACTGGTCGAGCGGCTGAACAAGGAGATCTCGACCATCCTCAATTCGCCCGAAGCCAAGGCCGCGTTCGAGGCGCAGGGCCTCATCCCCGCCACCTCGACCCCGAAGGCCCTGGGCGAGATCGTGGTGCGCGACAAGGGACGCTGGGCCGACGTCGTGGCCAAGCGCGGGATCAAGCCTGAGTGAGCCACGACGCCGATGTCCTGATCGTCGGCGGCGGCATCGGCGGGCTGACCTTGGCGCTCAGCCTGCATCAGGCCGGCATCTCGGCTCGCGTGTTCGAGGCAGCCCCCGAGGTCCAGCCGCTGGGCGTCGGCATCAACATCCTGCCGCATGGCATGCGCGAGCTCTGCGAGCTTGGCCTGCAGGACGCCCTGGCGGCTTCGGCCATCGAGACGCGCGAGCTCGTCTTCTACAGCCGGCACGGCCAGTTCATCTACAAGGAGCCGCGCGGCCGCTATGCCGGCTACGACTGGCCGCAGCTGTCGATCCATCGCGCCGACCTGCACAAGGTGCTGCTCGATGCCACGGTGCAGCGCCTGGGCCGCGACGCCGTGCGGCTCGATCATCGCTGCCTGAAAGCCGAACAGGACAGCGCCGGCGTCACGCTCCACTTCGACAGGGCTCCACCCCAGCGCGGCAAGGTCGCGGTGGGCTGCGACGGCATCCATTCGGCGCTGCGCTGGCAGCTCTATCCCGACCAGGGCCCGCCGAAATACTCGGGCGTCAACATGTGGCGCGGCGCGGTGCGTTGGCCGGCCTTCCTGAGCGGCGACACCATGGTGTCGACCGGCTGGATGACGGTCGGCAAGACGGTGATCTATCCGGTGCGGCCGGGCACGCCCGAGACCGGCGGCAAGCCCCTGATCAACTGGGTGGCCGAGATCGAGCGGCCCGAGGCGGTGCGCCAGGACTGGACCGGGCGCGGCAAGCTTTCAGACATGATGCCGGCCTTCGCCGGGCTCACCTTCGACTGGCTCGACATCAGCGGCATGATCGAAAGCACCGAGGAGATCCTGGAATATCCCATGGTCGACCGCGATCCGCTGCTGCGCTGGACCTTCGGCCGCATCACGCTCCTGGGCGATGCCGCCCATCCGATGTACCCGCGCGGCTCCAACGGCGCAGGACAGTCGATCATCGATGCGCGCCATCTCACGGGGCAGATCAAGACGCACGGCGCCACCGAGCAGGCGCTGCAGAGCTACGAGGCGGTGCGCGGCCCCGCGACCGCCAACGTCGTGCTGGCCAACCGCAACAATCCGCCCGACGCCATCCTGCGCGAGGTCTGGCAGCGCTCCGGCGGCCAGCGCTTCGAGCGCATCGACGACGTGATCTCGGCAGCCGAGCTGCAGGCAATCTCCGACCGCTACAAGAAGGTCGCGGGCTTCGACCGCGAGGAGCTCAGGACACGGCCGTCCTTCGTCTAGCGTGCCGTCGTCCTGAGCGAAGCGAAGGGCCTCATCGCCGCTTGCAACCGGCATGAGATCCTTCGCTGCGCTCAGGATGACCATGGGGCTCAATTGGCTCTGCGTTTCTGCAGAGCCGACGAGTGTTAGACTCCGCACAAAGGGGAGTGTGCTGTGGACCTGAACTTTGCCCCGCCGGCCGAGGTGTCGGACCTCGCGCGGCGGGTCGCCGACTTCGTCAAGACCAGGATCGTGCCCTACGAGAAGGACCCGCGCTGGACGCCGCATGGGCCGACCGACGAGCTGCGAATCGAGATGAACGATCTCGCGCGCTCAGCCGGCGTGTTCGCCCCGCATGTGCCCAGGGAGTATGGCGGGCTCGCCCTTGGCCAGGTCGGCCGCGCCTTCGTCTTCGAGGCGGCGGGCTATTCCATCCTGGGGCCGACGGCGATCCACTGCGCCTCGCCCGACGAGGGCAACATCCATCTGCTCGACGTCGTGGCGCGGCCCGACCAGCGCGACCATTTTCTGAAGCCCTTGGCCGAGGGCAGGATCCGCTCCTGCTTCGCCATGACCGAACCGGGCGGCGCGGGCTCCGATCCCGGCATGCTGCAGGCCACGGCGCGGCTCGAGGGCAACCAATGGGTGATCAACGGCCGCAAGTGGCTGATCACCGGCGCCGAGGGCGCGGGCTTCGTCATCATCATGGCGAAAGTCGAGGGCGGCCCGCAGGACGGTCACGCCACGCTGTTCCTGGCCGACCTGCCCGACCCCGCGATCCGGATCGAGCGCACGCTGGACACGATCGATTCCAGCTTCACCGGCGGCCATGCGGTGCTCGAGATCAAGGACCTGCGCCTGCCGGCCGACGCCGTGCTGGGCGAGGTCGGCAAGGGCTTCCGCTATGCCCAGGTGCGGCTCGCCCCGGCGCGGCTCAGCCACTGCATGCGCTGGCTGGGCTCGGCGGTGCGCGCGCAGGAGATCGCCGCCGACTACGCGCGCACCCGCGTCGCCTTCGGCAAGACCCTGGGCGAGCACGAGGGCGTCTCCTTCATGCTGGCCGACAACCACATGGACATCCACCAGGCGCGGCTCTCGATCCTGCACACCGCCTGGCTTCTCGACAAAGGCGAGCGCGCGTCGAACGAAAGCTCGATGTCCAAGGTCGTGTGCTCGGAGGCGATCGCCCGTGTTGCCGACCGCTCGATGCAGATCCTGGGCGGCATGGGCATGACGCGCGACACCGTGGTCGAGCGCATCTTCCGCGACACCCGCGCCTTCCGCATCTACGACGGCCCGTCGGAGGTCCATCGCTGGGCGCTCGGCGCGCGCATCGTCGCGGGCAAGATGTAGTCTTCCGGACCGCCGGCTTCCAGCCGGCTCATGCTCATGAGGCCGGCTGGAAGCCGGCGGTCCGGAAAAGCTTAGGGCTGCAGTCCCAGATACTGCCGCAGCTCGCGGCGTGCGGCTTCGACGTCGGCCTTGAACTCCGGCCGGCTTTGCAGGGCGACCGCGATGGCGGTGCCGGCGCGGCCGCCGCCGTCGAGGTCGTTGGGATAGTGCATGCCGGCGATCACGCGGCTCCAGGCATAGTCCTTTGCCCGCAACCAGATCGCGTCGCGCTTCTCCGGAACGATGCTGCCCAGCACGATGGCCGCGACGTTGACGTGGGTGGTGTGGCCCGACGGATAGGAGCCGCTGACCGACGGCCGCACCAGCGGCTTGATCTCGGGGTTGCTGAGATAGGGGCGCACGCGCTGGAACGCCTTCTTGGTCGGCGCGACCACGACCTCCTCGGTCTCGCCGATCCTGTCGAACAGCCGCGTCGTGTTGGGCAGGCTGGCCGCGGGCAGGGCCTTGCCCAGCACCGCACCGAACATGGTGTCGAGCGATTCGTCGACGTCGCGCCGGGCCTGTTCGATGCGTTCGGGGCTGGCGGCGCGCTGCGCGGCCAGCACCACCGCCTGCTGCTCGCGGTCGGCGTCGGTGTCCTTGGCGACCGGCGGCGGCAGGATCGACACCAGGTCGAGCTCCTGCGCGGTGAGGTAGGGCCGCTCGCGCGCGACGGCCGGCGACGCCGCCAGCGCGCCAAGCGCCAGCAGCACGAGGACACGACGTCTAAAAGTCATCACGACTCGTATAGATGACAGGCGACGGCGCGGCCACCACCCCTGTCGCGCATCGGCGGATCGACGCTCTTGCACACGTCCATCACCTGGGGACAGCGGGTGTGGAAGCGGCAGCCGGGCGGCGGGCGCATCGCCGAGGGCACCTCGCCGGTGATGATCTGCTGCGGCCGGCTCGCCTCGACCTCGGGATCGGGGATCGGAATCGCGGCCAGCAGGGCCTGCGTATAGGGGTGCAGCGGCTTGGCGTAGAGCTCACTGCGCGGCGCGATCTCGACGATGCGACCGAGATACATCACGGCGATGCGATGGCTGATGTGGCGCACCACGGCGAGATCGTGGGCGATGAAGATGTAGGTGAGCCCCAGCCGCTCCTGCAGCTCCTGGAACAGGTTGACGACCTGCGCCTGAATCGACACGTCGAGCGCCGACACCGGCTCGTCGCAGATGATCAGCGCCGGGTCGAGCGCCAGTGCGCGGGCGATGCCGATCCTCTGGCGCTGGCCGCCGGAGAATTCGTGCGGATAGCGGTCGGCCATGTCGGGCAGCAGGCCGACCATGTCCAGAAGGCTGGCGACGCGGGCGTCGTAGGCGGCGCGGTCGGATGCCATGCCGTGCACCTCGAGCGGCTCGCCCACGATCTCCGAGACCTTCATGCGCGGGTTCAGCGAGCCGAACGGATCCTGGTAGACCATCTGCATGCGCCGCCGGATCGGGCGCATGCGCGAGCGGTCGTAGCTCGGAGATGTCCTCGCCCTCGAACTTCACCTCGCCCGAGGTGATGTCGATCATCTTCAGGATGGCAAGACCCGTCGTGCTCTTGCCGCAGCCCGATTCGCCCACCAGGCCCAGGGTCTCGCCGCGGCGCACGTCGAACGACACGCCGTCGACCGCCTTCACGCTGCCGACCTGGCGGCGCATGACCGCGCCCGCCATCACCGGGAAGTGGACCTTCAGGTCCTTGACCTCGAGGACGGTGTCAGGTGCCGACATTGGGGCTGAGCTGGGCATGGAAATGACAGGCTGAAAGATGGTCGGGAGCGCTTCTGACCAGCATCGGGCGCTGGCGGCAGATGTCGGCGGCGCGCCGGCAGCGCGGCGCGAAGGCGCAGCCCGGCGGCAGGTTGGCGAGGTTGGGCGGCGAGCCCTCGATCGGCACCAGGCGCGAGCCCGCCTCCTGGTCGAGGCGCGGCACCGAGGCCATCAGGCCGATCGTGTAGGGATGGCGCGGCCGGGCGTAGATCTCGCGCGCCGGGCCAGCCTCGACGATGCGGCCGCCGTACATGACGCAGACGCGGTCGGCGTAGCGCGCCACCACGCCGAGATCGTGGGTGATCAGGATCAGCGCCGAGTTGGCCGCGCGCGTCACCTCCTTGAGCAGGGCCAGGATCTGCGCCTGCACGGTGACGTCGAGCGCCGTCGTCGGCTCGTCGGCGATGATGAGCTGCGGCTGGCAGGCGAGCGCCATGGCGATCATGGCGCGCTGGCGCATGCCGCCGGAGAACTGGTGGGGATAGGCCTTTACGCGACTCGTGGCATCGGACATGCGCACCCGCCCCAGCAGCTCGACCGCCATGTCCATGGCGGCGGCCCACGGCGTCTTGCGATGCAGGTTGATCGGTTCGGCGATCTGCAGGCCAATGGTCAGCGACGGGTTCAGCGAGCTCATCGGCTCCTGGAAGATCATGGCGATGCGGTTGCCGCGGATCGCGCGGATCTCCTCGTCGCTCAGCTCCAGAAGGTTCTGGCCGTCGAACACCACCTCGCCCGCCGAGATCCTGCCCGGCGGGTCGGGGATCAGGCGCAGGAGCGACATGGCGGTGACGCTCTTGCCCGAGCCCGATTCGCCCACGATGGCCAGCGTCTCGCCGGCCGCCAGATCGAACGAGACGTCGTCGACCGCCTTGACGATGCCGCGCTCGGTGCGGAACTCGGTCGACAGGCCTTTGACGGAGAGAAGAGGTTTGCTCATCAAGCCGTCATCCCGACCGGAGCAGTGCGAAGCACTGCGAAGTGGAGGGACCTCTTTTGATGATGCGTCGACAAAAAGAGGTCCCTCGACTTCGCTTCGCTACGCTCGGGATGACGGGGCATCAATAGCCCAGCTTCTTCTTCAGCTCCTGGTCGATCCAGATGCGGGCATAGATCGGGCCGGGGCGGATCGAGCCGACGCTCATCTCGCCGCCGTAGTTCTTCACCCACGGCCACCACGCCGCATAGACGTACGGCGTCGGCAGCCAGATGTAGGGCGCCTTGTCCATGATCTCGACGGTCATCTCGCGCAGCATCTCCTTGCGCTTATTCTCGTCGCGCGTCGCCACGACCTCGTTCATCTTGGCGTCGTACTTGGGATCCGTGAACATCGCCGGGTTCCACATCGCACCCGACACGAAGCTTTTGCGGATGCTGGTCGTGGGATTGGTGTGGCTGGAGTTCATCAGGTAGCCCGCCGCATGCTTGCGTGTCGACATCGCCGACAGGAACGCGCCGTACTCGGTGGGCTGCAACTCGGCCTTCACGCCGACCTGCTCGAGATAGGCCGCAAGCAGCGGCGCCAGATCGGAATGGTCGGGCGAGCAGGAGCAGAACTGCATCTTGAAGGTGAAGCCGTTGGGATAGCCCGCCTCCTTCAGGAGCTCCTTGGCCTTCTTGGGATTGTACTCGTAGAGCTCCTTGACCGAGGCCGGCAGCTTGTCGAGCGAATCGAAGTAGCCGTCCCAGTCGGGATACATTGGATAGGCGTGCATCTCCGCCTCACCGCTGTAGTGCGCCTCGATGATCTCCTTCTTGTTGATCGCCATGTTCATGGCGCGGCGCACGCGTACGTCGTCGAACGGCTTCACGTCATTGCGCAGCGCCATGAACGACCCGAGGATCGTCAGACGCTTGGCCCACTGGAGCTGCGGCGCACTCTTCTTCAACTCCGGCACGTAGCGCGCATTGATCGTTTCCAGGAGGTCGAGCTTGGCGGTGCGGATCGCGGCATGCTGGGTCGCCTCGTCCTTGATGGTGCGATAGATCAGCTTGTCGACGAACGGCAGCTTGTAGTCCTGGCCGCCGATCTTCTCCTTGTCCCAGTAGATCGGATTCTTCGTATAGGTATTGGAGTTGCCGGAGACGAAGTCGGTCAGCATGAACGGCCCGGTGCCGTTGACGTTCTTCCAGTTGGTGGCCCCGGCGTCGGCCACCTCCTTGGGCATGATTACGCTGTAGAAGCCCCAGGCCAGCCGGTAGTCCCACTCGGCGGTGTATTCCTTGAGGTTGAAGACGACGGTGTACTTGTCCTTGGCCACGACGTCGCCCAGGAAGTCGTAGTAGGTGGGGAGCGCCTTGGGGCTCGAGCGAAGCCGGTTGAAGGAAAAAACGACGTCCTCGGCCGTGAGCTCGCGGCTCTGCATGACGCCCGGCTTCTCGGGGAACATGATGCCCTTGCGCAGGGTGAACACCACCGACAAGGGGTTCTCGACCAGCTCCCACTTCTCGGCGAGCTCGCCGCGCTGCGCCTCGGTCGCGAGGTAGGCGTCGGCGACGAAGGGATGCTTGCCGCCCTTGCGCTTGCTCTTGTCGAGGTCGCCCGCCACCAGCTGCTCGTAGAACTGGCCGGTGTCGTGGTTCAGCTTCCAGTTCCAGTCGTGCGGATCCCACGACAGCGCCGACAGGGTCGACGAACATGGTGCCGACTTCGAGCGTGCCGCCGTACTGCGGCTTCTCGGGCTTCTCGCCTTGGGCGTATGCCCCGCCGATCGCGAGCAACGCCGCCGCCGCGCCGCCAAGCAGCGCCCGTCTGAGAGTCTTCATGTGCTTCCTCCTCTCATCGGAGCGCGGACCTCCAGGTCCGCATCATGATTCATGAGCGGACCTGGAGGTCCGCGCTCCAGTTAGTAACCCATCTTCTTCTTCAGCTCCTGGTCGACCCAGATGCGGGCGTAGATCGGGCCGGGACGCACCGCGCCGGCGCGCAGCTCGCCCTGATAGTTCTTCACCCACGGCCACCATGCCGAATAGATGTACGGCGTCGGCAGCCAGATGTAGGGCGCCTTGTCGAGGATCTCGGTGGTCATCTCGCGCAGCATCTTCTGGCGCTTGGCCTCGTCGGGCTCGCGATAGACCATGTCCATCTTCTTGTCGTACTCGGGGTCCGACCAGCCCGACGGGTTCCATTGCTGGCCCGTCACGAAGCTCTTGCGGATGGTCGTGGTCGGGTTGGTGTGGCCGTTGTTCATGAAGTAGGCGGCCGTATGCGTCCGCGAGGTCATCGCCGACAGGAAGGCACCGTATTCCAGCGGCACGATCTCGAGCTTCACGCCGACCTGCTCGAGGTAGCCCGCCACCAGCGGCAGCAGGTCCATGTGGTCGGGATTGCACGAGCAGACCTGCACCTTGGTGGTGAAGCCCTTGGGGAACCCAGCCTCGGCCAGGAGTTTCTTGGCCTTCGCAGGGTCGTACTTGAAGAGCTCCTGCACCGAGGCCGGCTGCTTGTCGAGCGGTTCGAAGTAGCCGATGTAGTCCGGGTGCTGGGGATAGGCGAACAGCTCGGCATTGCCGTTGTAGTAGGCCTTGACGATCTCGTCCTTGTTGACCGCGTAGTTGAGCGCGCGGCGCACGCGGACGTCCTTGAACGGTCCGTCGACGTCGATGCGCATCGCTATGAAGGTGCCCGACTGGTTCAGCCAGCGGTTCCACTGCAGTTGCGGCGCGCTCTTCTTCAAGGAGTCGACGTTCTGCCAGCGGATCGTCTCCAGCATGTCGAGTTTGCCGGTGCGCAGCGCCGTGATGTAGGTCGCCTCGTCCTTGATCGTCCGATAGGTGATCTTGTCGACGAACGGCAGCTTGTATTCGGTGTTGCCGATCTTTTCCTTGTCCCAGTAGTCGGGGTTCTTGACGTAGACGTTGGAATTGCCCGAGATGAATTCGCTGAGCGTATACGGCCCGGTGCCGTTGACGTTCTTCCAGTTGTTGGCGCCGGCGTCGGCCACTTCCTTTGGATGGATCGCCGAGTAGTAGCCCCAGCCGAAGCGGTAATCCCATTCGGCGAAGTAGTGCTTCATGTAGAAGACGACGGTGTGGCTGTCGGCGGCCTCGACGCGTTCGACGTGGTCGAAATAGGCCAGAAGCTTCTTGGGGCTGGTGTTCAGCCGGTTGTAGCTGAAGACGATGTCCTCGGCGGTGAGCTCGCGTTTTTTCATGACGCCGGGCTTCTCGGGGAACATCACGCCCTTGCGCACCTTCATCTCGACGCGCAGCGGGTCCTGCTTCCATTCCCACTTCTCGACCAGCTCGCCGCGGATGGCGTCGGTCGCGAGCCAGGCGTCGGGGATGAAGTTGAACGGCCCGCCCGCCTTCTTGCTCTTTGACATGTCCCCGGCGAACAGCTGTTCGTAGAACAGGCCGGTGTCGTGGTTGAGCTTCCAGTTGAAGTCGGCCGGGTCCCACGACAGCGCCGACAGGGTAACATAGACCGTGCCGATCTCGAGCGAGCCGCCGTATTGCGGCTTCACACCGTTCTCGGCCGAGACGCTGCCGCCCATCAGAAGCAGCGCACTTGCGAGCAATGCACCTTTCAGTTTTGTCATGACGTCCTCCCTTTCTTCGTCATCCCGACCGGAGCCGCGCGTAGCGCGGCGTAGTGGAGGGACCTGTTTTTGTTTCATCTGTCGCGAAGAGAAGGCCCCTCGACGTCGCTTCGCTTCGCTCGGGATGACGGTGGGGATGGTGCATCACCGGCTCCCCCGCATGCGCGGATCCAACAGGTCGCGCAGCGCGTCGCCGAACACGTTGATGGCGTAGACCACGATGGTGATGCAGAGGCCGGGCGCCAGAGCGAGCCATGGCGCGAGGTACATGTACGAGCGGCCCGAGCCCGACAGCATGCCGCCCCAGGTCGGCGCCGGCGGCGGCACGCCGAGTCCCAGGAACGCCAGGCCCAATTCGGCCAGGATCACCGCGCCGACGCGCGTGGTGAACAGCACGATCACCGGTGCCATGACGTTGGGCAGGATGTGCTTCCAGAGAATGCGCGGCAGCGTGGCGCCGGTCGATTGCGCGGCGTGGACGTAGGCGTTCTCGCGCACCGACAGCACGGCACCGCGAATGATGCGACTGCCGCCGATGCCGTAGAGCAACCCGAGCAGGACGATCACCGGTCCCATGCCCGGTCCCACCACCGACACCACGACGATCAGGATGATGAGGTCGGGAAAGCTCATCCAGGCATCGACGAAGCGCTGCATGACCATGTCGAACTTGCCGCCGAGATAGCCCGAGACGATGCCGATGAAGATCGAGACCACGGTCGCGAGCGCCGCCGCGGACAGCCCGATGATCACCGACAGCTGCGCGCCGTAGAGGCAGCGCGAGAGCATGTCGCGGCCGAGATTGTCGGTGCCCAGCCAGAACTTCTCCGACGGCGGCTTCAGGCGGTTGATCGGGCTGATCTGGTTGTAGCCGTAGGGCGCTAAAACGTCGGCGAAGACGCCGCAGAACAGGAAGATGACGCAGATGACGAAGCCGAAGGCGCCGAGCGGCTTGTCGCGGAACAGCCGGCCGAGGAAGGACAGCGTGCCGGCGGCGGGCAGGCGCCGCTTGCGCGGGGCGCGGACGGTTTCGGCGACGGCGACCATCAGCGGTACCTCACCTTGGGATCGAGCAGCCCGTAGCTGAGATCGACCAGGAGGTTGATCAGCACCACGGCGACGCCGACGACCAGGAACACACCGGTGATGATGGGATAGTCGCGCTGGCTCACCGCCTCGAGCAGCAGCAGGCCCATGCCGGGAATGACGAAGATCTGCTCCAGGATGACCGTGCCGCCGACCAGCACCGGCGCCTGCAGGCCGACCAGGGTCACCACCGGGATCAGCGCGTTGCGCAGCGCGTGGCGGATGATGGTGGTGCGCGTGGCCAGCCCCTTGGCGAGCGCAGTGCGGATGTAGTCCTGGCGCATCACCTCCAGCATCATGGTGCGGGTGAGCCGCATGACCACGGCCGAGAACGCCTTGCCCAGGATCAGCGCCGGGATCGCCATCTGCGCGAGGTTTCTAAGCGGATCCTGGGTGAAGGAGATGTATTTCACCTCGGGCGACCAGCCCCACCAGATCGACGGGAACACCATCACCAGCGTGCCGACCCAGAAGCCGGGCAGCGCCAGCGCGAGGATGGCGAAGGAGCGCGTGACGTAGTCGCCCACCGTGTCCTGGCGCACCGCCGAGTAGACGCCGATCGGAATGCCGACGATCAGCGCCACGATCAGCGCCATCAGGCCGAGCTCGAAGGTGATGGGCAGGCGATGCAGGATCTCCTCCATCACCGGCGTGTTCTGCCACAGCGACTTGCCGAGGCTGCCCTCGAACAGGATGGCGCCGAGCCAGCGGAAGTATTGCGAGAACATCGGCCGGTCGAGGCCGAGTGCCGCCTCGAGCTGGGCGCGGCTCTTCTTGTCGGCGCCGATGTCGTTGGACGACAGCATCAGGTCGATGATGTCGCCCGGGATCAGCCGCACGGTGATGAACACGATCAGGCTGGCGAAGATCAGGGTCGGGATCAGCGCCAGCAGCCGGCGGATGATGTAAGCCTGCATGTCAGTCGGCCTCCACAGCGAACTCGGGCGCGAGCTCGGGCCGGAGCGCCGCCATGGCCGCGATCATGTGATCGCGCGACGCTTCGAGCAGCTGCCGGGCGGTGCGCTCCGCCTGTGCGGCGTCGCCCGACGTGATCGCGGCTAAAAGGTCGCTCCAGAACCGGGCCGACTGCTGGCGGCGCGTGCGGGTCGTGAGGTCGAGCGGCGGGTCGCTCCAGGCCATGCGCCACAAGGCCCGGCTCGTGATCTCCTCCAGCATGCGCAGCAGCGGCCGGTTGCCGCTGAAGCGGGCAATCAGGTGCTGGGCCTCGCCGGCGAGCACGGCATGCTCGCGCGGGCTGATGTCCATCGCCTCGGCGGAGCGGCAGAGGCGCGCGACCTGTTCGGCGAGCTGGCTTATAAGCTCCGGCGAGCGCCGCTCGGCGGCCTGTCGTGCCGCCAGGCCGAACAGCACGGCGCGCACGCTGAACAGCGAGGCGAGGTCGGCCGGATCGAAAGCGCGCACGCGCGCCCCGTGGCGCGGGACGATCTCGACGAAGCCACGCCGCTCCAGGATGCGGAACGCCTCGCGCACGGGCCCGCGGCTGACGGCGTAGGCCTCGGCGAACTCCTCCTCCTTCAGGCGGCTGCCGGGCCGATAGTCGCCATTCATGATGCGATGGCCGAGATGGTCGGCGATCTGCTGCGGCAAGGTCAGCGCGCAGATCGGCGGTCCGGCCGGTTGCTCGGCGCTCATATCTGTTACTTGAGCTTTGTCGGCCGACAGCCCGTCCAAAAATTCCTCCCGCAGTGCGCTCTTGGCGGCGCCCGTCGTTGCAGCATTTGTGAACGCGGCTGGAAAACTGTCAACAAAAAACAATGGCATCGCGGTCGACGGGCTCGGCATAGAGCCGCGCCACGTCGGCCGCGCGTCGTTCGATCACGCGCCGCGCGTTCAGCGAGCGCTTGTCGGTGACCTCGCCGCCTTCGACCGATGGCGGCTCCTCGAGCACGAGGAGCCTCTGCACGCGGTTGCTGGAGCCGCCCGGCTTGGCGTTGAAGGTCGCCAGCAGGCGCGCCAGAGCGGGTTTCCATACGGACGGACCGCCAGCATCGGCGCAGGCCGCTTCGTCGAGCCAGACCAAGGCGCCAAGATACGGCCGGTCGGGAGCGGCGATCACCAGGTCGCGCACCCAGGGCTGCAGGGCGTCGATCAACTGCGTGCGCAAGGTGGTGGCGCGCACCCACGTGCCCGACGCGAGCTTGAATTCCTCGGAGAGGCGGCCGGCGAAGGCGATGCCGGCCACGGGATTGGTCTCGTCGACCCAGCGCGCGGCGTCGCCGGTCTTGAAGAAGCCTTCCTCGTCGAAGGCGGCCGCGGTCGCGGCGGGATCGTTGTAGTAGCCCGCCATGACGTGCGGGCCTTTCACGCGCAGCTCGTAGCGGTCACCGGCGGGCACCAGCTTGGCAAGCGCGCTGGGCGGCGGCAGGCCCAGAAGGCCCGAGCGGTCGACGTTCCAGTAGACCATCAGGCCGACGCTGGTGGTCTCGGTCATGCCCCAGCCGCAGGCGAAGGGCAGGCGCTCGCCGAGCTGGCCGGCGGCCAGGCCCTGCAGGCGGTCGAAGCTCTCCTGCGGCAGCAGGGCGCCGCCGTAGCCCAAGCCGCGCAGGTTCTTGAAGAATTTCTGGCGCAGGTCCTCGTCCTTCTCGAGCGCCTCGAGCAGCAGCGGATAGGCGGCGGGGACGGTGGCGAAGCCCGAGGGCGAGAGCTCGCGCAGGTTCTCGAGCGTCTCCTGGAAGCGGCCCGGCACGGGGCGGCCGCCGTCTATATATAAGGAGCCGGCCGAGCGGACGGTGCCGTTCAGGTTGGAGTTGCCGCCCCAGGTGTGATGCCAGGGCAGCCAGTCGAGCGACACGCCGATGCGGTTCTCGTCGAGCGGCTCGCCCAGCGAGCGGTTCATCTCGGCAGCCGAAGCGAGATTGCCGTGGGTGTTGAGCACGCCCTTGGGCAAGCCGGTCGAGCCCGAGGTGAACAGGATCTTGGCCGGCGTGTCGGCCGCAATGTGCAGGCGGCGCTCGGACACCGACGCATCGACCGAGCAGCTGGCCAGCGCGCCGAAGGCCAGGCCACGCTTGCCGTCGACGGTGACGATCCGCGCCTTGGTGCGGTCGAGGGCGGCGGCGTAGCGGGTCGAAGTCTTGGGCGAAGACGAGGTCGGGCTCGATGACCGACAGGGTGTGGTCGAGGCGGGTGAAATCACCGGACAGCGAATAGTTGGGGGAGATCGGCGCGACCAGAGCGCCGGCACGCAGGGCGCCGAACACCAGCAGTGCGTTCTCGAGGCTGTTGTCGGACAGGATAGCGATCGGCTTGCTGCCCTCTCCCAAGTCAGAGGGACCGAAGCCTTGCGCGATCAACCACGAGGCGATGGCGCCGGTTCGTGCCCAGGCCGCGGCGTAGGTCAGGCGCTGCCAGGCGCGCCCCGTTCCGCTACCTGGGCCGCGGCGTTCAGCGAGGAAGGTGACGTTGGGTCGGCGCTCGGCCGCGCGCTGCAGAAGGTCGATGACCAGCGGCAGGTCAGCCGACAGCGACCGGCCGGCGGAGAGTATGAGTGTGCCGTCGGCGCGCCGCTCGACGTCGAGCGTCGGCTTGGGCCGATTGAGTGCACGCATGGGGGCGACATGGCTCGACATGGAGCACCGGTCAACGCTCGATCGAGCGCACTGTAGACGGGGTGACGCGAAGCCGTCCACCGGCTGGGAGCGCGGGCCTCTGGCCTGCTCATAGGGAGCGCGGACCTCCAGGTCCATATCACGATCATGAGCGGACCTGGAGGTCCGCGCTCCGAAGATCATGAGCGGGCCGGAGGCCCGCGGTCCGCGTTTCGCTACTTGATCAGCCGCTTCTTCAGCTCGCCGGCGATCAGCTCGTTGGTGTAGCGCGTGGGATGGCCGTCGTGCGGGATCAGGATCTTGTCGGTCGGCTGGCCCGAGGTGAGGTCGTCGACGCGCACCAGCTCGATGCCGAGCTTGCGCAACTGCACGATGACGTCGACCAGCATGGACTGGTCGATCTCCGAATGGCCGTGCAGGCCGCGCACCCGCTCGTCGGGCCAGGAATAGATCACGGCCAGCGGCGCGTTGAATTTTTCGCGCGCATACTGCTGCAAGCGGGCCATCATGGCGACGAACAGGCGAAGCTGCTCCTCCTGCCGTTGCTTCTCGCCGATCGACGCGATGAAGGGGAAGAGCTCGCCCAGGTAATACTTCAGCCCGGTGACGGGATGGCTGAAGCGATACTCGGTGAACGAGCCGGTATGGGAGAGCTTGCCGTCCACAAGCTCGTAGCGCGGCGAGGTGCCGAGCCACGAGCCGTCGCCGGTGGTGCGCGCGAGCTGGGCCGGGATGATCCAGACGACCACGGCCTTCACCGATTGGCCGGCATAGCGATCGAGCAGGCCCGCCTCGAAGGCGCGCACCAGGTGGTTGGGCGCGTTGCCCGGCGCGCTCAAGTTCAGCGAGCGCACCTTGCCGTCGCCCATCTCGGCGAACAGCCAGGGCAAGGTCTCGTCGTCCTTGATGCCCTGGCCGAACATGAAGGAATCGCCCAGGAAGAGATAAAGGTCGGCGCCCGGCGGCGTCTTGGGCGTGGCGCGGCCGCCCTCGGAATCGATGTGATAGGTCGTGTGGTAGACCGGCTGGCCGTTGAAGGTGGCGGTGGCCACGGCCGTGCTGTCGGGCTTGGGCCGGAAGCCCAGCACGGGATGCGGCTGGGGCCACCACTGCGGATCGACCTTGCGCACCAGGCCGGCGCCGTACGCGGTAGGCGTGAGCAGGCCGGCGAAGGCATCGAGCAGCGTCAGGCTCAGCGCCACCGCCGCGACCAGGAGGGCGCCCGTTCTCCAGCCGTTGCCGCGAAACAGCACGACGCCTGCGAGTCCCAAGAGCGTCGCCACCAGGCAGGCCCACATGGCCGACGGCAGCGCCAGCGCCGCGGCGGCGACCAGGGCGAGCATCAAGGCTGCAAGCGAGAGATTGCGACGGGCTGCAGCCATTGAGGGGAAGACGCCTCCGGTGGGTACGGTGACGACAAATGCCCGATACGGCGCACGATGTCATCCTGAGGGTAGCGCCTGCCCTCACCCGTCGTCCCGACCGAAGCGAGCGCAGCGAGCGGAGGGACCTTCTCTCCACGATTTGCGGCATATCGTCGAAGCAAGGTCCCTCCACTCCGCTTCGCTCCGGTCGGGACGACGGTTTCCGCAGTTCCCGCAGTTTCGGCAACCCCCTCATGTCGTCTCGAGCGCAGGATTGACCTCCCAGCGCAGGGCGGGCCGGCCGCCTTGCGGCCGCGCCTCGCGCGCGAGGGGCCGCAGCACGCCGGCCTTGGTCAGGCGAGCCAGGACGCGATCGGCTTCGCTGGCCGTGACCGTCTGGCCGAGTGCCATGCGGCGGATGTCCTCGCGGGAGACCTCGCCGCGGCCGCTCGCCTTCAGCCAGTGCACGACCCGCCGGGCGCGGGCCTCGAGATCGGCGGGCGCGATGCGATCGAAGAAGGCTTTGGCGTGCGCGCGGTAGTAGCCGCGCCACAACGTGATCGCCCGCTCGATCGCGCCTTGATCGATGTCGCCCAGCGCGATCGACGGATCGGACGCCTGGTTGGCGGACCAATCGAGCAGATGCAGGACGCCGGCCAGGCGCGGCACCAGCCCCTGCCCCTTTCCGAGCCACGCGGCTTCGAGGCCTTCGGCCCCGCGCAGCTCGGCATGAAGGCCGGCGAGGAACGCGTCGAGGGTGGCGAGCGCACCCGCGTCCAAGGCAAGGCAAAGCGGCTCACCCATCGTGCCCGCTACGGCACGGATCGCGCGCAGCAAGGCGAGCGCCTCGTCGTCGCGCGCGGGCTTGCGCTCGGCCAGCGGACGAAAGGGCGGCAGCGCCGGCCAAGCATAGAGGAAGCGGGAGGCCAGGCTCTCCTCGCCGCGCTGCAAGGCCGCCGCCAGCCGGTCGGGTTCGAGCGCGCCCAGGATGCTGATCGGGAACGGATCGAGCGCCCGGATGGCGCCTTTGGCGGCCAACGGCGCAAAGCAGCCGGCAGGCTCGTCGCGCCACAGGACGACGCCGCGCTGGTTGTCGAACGCACGGTCGAGCAGCGTCTCGACACTGCCGCGATCCACGATGCCTGGCGGACGTCGCTTGCGGGCCGGCGCGGCACCCTCTACTCCGTCCGCGGCGGCGCTTTCCTTGTCGAGAGCATTCAGCAGCCGGCGGACCGGGGCGAGCGCGGGTGACTTGCCGCTCGACGGCGCGCCGACGACGGCGAGCCAGAGCCACAGTGGGTCGCTCCACACGGACGAGACGCGCACCCAGACGCCGGCGCCGCAGACACCGGCGACGGCCGCAAGCACGGCCTGCGCGACGTAGTCGGCCGGGACGTTCACCGACCGGGCGGTGTCGTCGATCCACGTCCGCCATGGAGGGGGCAGCGCATCGAGGGGAAAGGTGGGGACGGCGAGCGTCTGGTCGTCAAGAAGCGCGCCTTCGATGTCCGGCCAGGCGCGAGCGCCCGCGGCACTGGTCGGTTGCTTGCCATGGACCAGGCGAACAATGGAGTCCGGTTGATCCGACGGCTGGTCGGCTTGGGGCATCGGGGTCATCGTCAGCGTCCTAGAGGTGGCCGGGCGTTGCCGGGGCTGGTCTGCAGTTATGGATCATGATAACTTAAGTTCTTGTCCTTGACAACCGGGGGGACGCCGGCGGAAGCCAAGGCCGCCGGCCGACCGCCTGCAACCTTCCGTGGCCGCGTTGCGTAGTCCCGAGATGGCGAAGCGGGTGACCCAGGCGAAGTCCGATCCGACCATGCTGCTCGTGCTGGCAGCGATCGGACTCGTTGGGCTGTTCGTCACCCGGCGCTTCGGCGTCCTGCCTGTGCTAAGAACGGTGAATCAGGCGCTCGGGATCGCTCGCGTCGTTCGGTCGACCGGCCGTTCGGCGGCACGGCCTGCCCGCAGGGGGCCCGCGCGCCGAGTCCGGCCCAAGGTGCTGGCCTTTTCAAAGCCCGGCTCTTGAGCGCATTGCGCAGGTGAACATGGCCCGAATTCCCCGCCCCCCGAATGAAGCGCCGCGCGAACCGCCGCCAGGATCCAAGCCGACTCCGATGCCGCCCATGCCGCCCATGCCGCCGCCGCGCGAACCGCCCCCGGGACCTTCGCCTTCGGCGCACCCGCCGCGGAACTTTGCGGCCGTCCCGTAGAGTACGGCTCGTCGATGCAGGACGACGGATCGCGCAGCTCGACCCGCGGACCCAGCTCTACTCCTACGAAAACAAATACGAGCGCACCGGGGGCCTCGAGATCACGCTGCCGATCGTCGGCGGCGGCAGCGGTTCCTACTGCCCCGGTCCGCATCGTCGACGGCAAGGTGGCAGGCGTCACCTATACCGGCGACAACGACGACATGATCGGCCGCGAGGGCGTGTGCGGCCCAATCTTCCGGGGCTGCCTGCGGGAACAGGAGAAATCGCGCGACGCGCTGAGGCCGGGCGCTGACATCCGGACGGCCGGTCGGTTGGCGCGCCGACCGACGGGCGCCTTTGGCTCGCCTGTCATCGGCGCAAAAAGCCCACCCGAATGGCTCCGTCGGGTGGGCTAAGGCGGGGATAACCCAAAGGGCGTGGCCGCACTCGACCGGAACAACGCCGCAGATGCCGGCTGGGTTACGTCATCGGGCAGGTAATCCCGGAAGCCTCGGTCCCGCGTCAGCGGAACCCCTCACCGGAAGCGCAAGGGAATCCGATGCAGCAAGCGCCGCAAGCGACCGTGGCCTTCCGGGACCATCCAAGGAATGTCGCGACGGCAGATCGAGTTGCCCGATGCCAACGCCATCGCCGGCGACCGCGAAGGCCGCAACGACCGCGCCGGTCCCTCGTTGAACGAGCAACGCCGTTCGAGAGGTCCACCATGCGCCTTGTCTTCCTGACCGTCGCCGTCGCCGCAGCAACCGCGGTTGTCGCGCCCCTGCTCGTGCAGGCCCAGGGGACGCCGCAAACCGTGCAGCTCACGAAGGTCGACGTCGTCAAGGTGGCG
The DNA here is from genome assembly GCA_963809025.1 of uncultured Alphaproteobacteria bacterium. GTDB lineage: Bacteria > Pseudomonadota > Alphaproteobacteria > Reyranellales > Reyranellaceae > Reyranella. The sequence goes on from CAWEIE010000030.1 coordinate 580,241, forward strand.
ACGGGCTTTCGCGCCAGCAAGGTCATCGGTTCTTCCGTCGTCAATGACGCCGGTGACACCGTGGGCAGAGTAGACGACATCATCATCGGCGAGGACGGCAAGGCGCCCTTCGTCGTGCTGGCGGTGGGCGGTTTCCTCGGCATCGGCGACAAGCTGGTCGTCCTGCCCTACGAGCAGATGAAGACCATGGACCGCAAGATCGTGATGCCGGGGGCGACCAAGGAAGCCGTGAAGGACCTGCCCACGTTCAAGTATGCATCCGACTGAGCGCATCTCTGTAGGCATAGGCCTCATGCGTTGAGGCCGGCATTGCCCTGCGAAGCCCGCTCGCTGGCCGGCCAGCGCGACGATGCCGGGCATAGAGGTTCGACCCCTTCGCCGCGGCAGTGGCAGCCGCGACCGCGTTCATCACGAGGCCCCACCGCGGCTGCCTTCATCGCCGGCCCCCCTGGTCGTGCCGCGGGGCTCTACTCCGTCCGAAGCTCCCTCGCTCCAGCCTTCTCCAGGGCCGTCCGCACGACGGTGGACCGGCCGGAGTCGCACTCGACGGAGACCTCGATCGGCCCTGACAGCTCGGGCCTGCCATGCTTCTCGACGCCGGGATGGCCGCTCTCGACGTCGGCCCCGGCCGGCCGGGTACCGGCCGTGTTCGCCGTTCCGGGCGCGCGGATAAAGATGTCGGCGCGTTCGATGCCGTGTTCCTGGACGAGATGCTCGACGGCCGTCTCGGCATCGCGACGGGTATCGAAGTCGGCGACGATGGTCCGCGCCACGGCAGCCTCCCTTCGGTTCGAATTCGCAGACCTGTAGCGAGCGGGCGGCGATCTGGTTGCCTCGCGTCGCGCGAGAGCCCGGGCAGGACGGCGGCGGCGTGGGCCACGCACGGGGGTTGACCTCGAAAAGTCACGCCCCCGGCGGATGAGGCGGGCTTAAGCTTTGCCGTGGGTAGCTGGTGTGGGGACCTTGGGAACGCCAGTCCAGGGAGAGCAGCGACAGGAGGGTGCCGTGGGAAGCGCCTTCCGTCGCTGTCGCCTGAGCAGGCGCGGCAGCATCGCGGGGTGCGCCGCGCGGCGACAGAACCCTCCAAGGCAAGCGATCAATGGCGCCTATTGAGGGGTGGCGTGATGAAGTCCGCCTTGGAGTGCTTCCAGCACGCGGCGAAATGCGAAGAACAAGCCAAACAAGCAATCAGTGATGTCGGCTGCGCGGTGTTGCTCGAAACCGCCAATCACTGGCGTCGCCTTGGCAAACAGGCGGAGGCCAAAGAGCCGAGTGGCGGCCGGCCTCCGAAAGTGCCTCGCAGATCGGACAGGAGCTAGAGCGCACGGGAGATCGTGGTTCCACTGGGCATGATGGGTCCGGCTGATTCCAGCCAGACCCATCACGCTCTAGAGCCGCGCGCTGTCGGGTGCAGCCTGACGCCGGCGATGTGCGCATTGGGTGGCAACGTGCCGCCGCATGGCACCCAGCGATAACCGTCGACGTTTGTCTGCATTCCAACAGCGCCGGCGCCTGCCGTCCTAAAAGGAAATGCACGACGTGCCCGATGTAGTCCTCGTCGACGACGACGATCACTATCGCGAAGCCTTGTCAGCGGACCTTGTCGATCGGGGTTTTTCGGTCTCGTGTTTTGCCGATGGGCCCTCCTTCCTCGAGGCGATGAAGAAGGGCGTCGAGGCAGACGTTGCGTTGCTCGATTGGGTCCTGCCGGAGATGTCGGGTTTCGAGCTGCTGGTGGCCCTGCGAGAGCAGCGGATCGAACTGCCTGTCGTCTTCCTGACCGGATATTCGCCGGCCGAGCGCGAACTGCAGGCGCTGGATCGCGGCGCCGTCGACTTTGTCGACAAGTCCCGCGGCACGGAGGTGCTGGCCCACCGGCTGCGCGTCATCATCGAGGGACGGCGCCCGGTCCCCGGCGTTGCGGAGCCCCGGATCGAGCGTCACGGCGCCCTCAGCCTGCACCATTCCACGGCGCGCGCCCTGTGGCAGGAGCGCGATGTCGGCTTGACGATCACGGAACACAAAATCGTGGCGCACCTGGTGTCGCACAAAGGACAGCCGTTGACCTACCGCGCCATCTACGACACGGCCCATTATGCGGGCTTTGTCGCCGGCAGCGGCGAGCACGGTTTCAACACCAATGTCCGTTCGCTCATGAAGCGGATCCGGAGAAAATTCCTGGCAGTCGATCCAGGCTTTTCGCACATCGAGAACCTGCCGGGCGTCGGCTACCGCTGGCGCGATCCCGAGCCCTGAGGGTTCGAAAACCGGACACAGCACAGGTCGTCAGAGCGCCCATGCCAGCCAGGCTCACCAATCTGGAACTCGACCTGTTGCGCAAGCTGGTGAACGGCGAGGCCGTTTCGCTGTCGTCCCAGCTTCGCCTTCGACTGGAGATGGCGGGCGTCCTTCGAGATCGCGCGTCGGGCATTGTCGTGACCGACGCGGGCAGGCACCTAGCCGGCCAGAAGCCGGTCGAGGTTGCCGCCGACAGCCCGGGTCCGGTCCCAGCGCCGAAGGTCGCCCGTGATGGCCGCGGCCGGCGACTGCCTTTCCAGCGCCGATCGGTTTTCTGACCGGCGACTTTTCGGACGGGCGACCGTTCGGTGGTGTGGAAGCACCGGCTCGGTCGACGGTCCAGCTACGCCGGCGCGGCGGGCCCGGCCACCACGCGCCATTCGCCCGGCGGGCGCTGCCCGCCCGTGGCGGCGGGCGCGCGCTGATGCAGGAGGGCCGCGGCGCCGGCCAGGAACAGCACGGCCCAGCAGGTCGGGCCGACATAGGCGCCGGAGGCTTGGCCCAGTATCGCCCACGTGCCCCAGCAAAAGGCGGCACTGGGGACGCCGAGGATGCGCAGCCATCTGGAAATGACGGCTATCATGACGACGCCCCAGACGAAGCCGAGATAGATCCAGTGCAGCCAGAAATAGTTGATCAGCAGCTCGGTGGACGGCGACACGACGTGCCAACCCGCCGAGTAAAAGCGCGAGCGCAGATAGAGATTGGTGATCTCGCGTTCGACGAAGGGCTCGCCCGTCAGTCCCGCGCCGGTGGCAGGGTAGCGCCTCATGATGTCCAACCCGGCCAGTGCCGGACCCTGCACGCGGTAGAAGAAGCTGGGATCGTCGCCGGAGGCGACCTTCTCGAGGCGTTCGGCGAACAGGGTCTTGGCCAGCAGCACCGCCATCAGCGCAAACAGCGCAGCGACCATGGCAACGACAAGAAAGCGCGTGGCGTCGATGCGGCCGCGCCGCCGGCTGTCGAGGAAAAGCAGATACGGCAGCAGCAGCCCCAGCATCAGCAGCAGCGTCGGCCCGGGCATGGTGAACAGGCCAAGGCCGACCAGAACGAGATAGAGCGGCAATTTCCAGCGCCACCGGCTGGTGACCAGCCAGATGAAACTGAAGAGCGTGTAGCAGAAGGTGACGCTGGCCGGCTCGGAGGCGAAGAACTTCGGTCGTACGCGGTTGTACAACAAGAGGTCTCGCAGGTCGTTCTCGTAGACGCCCTTGCTGTAGAGGACATTGCGCACGGCATCGCTGACGGGCCGGAGGCCGGCGTGGCTTTCGAGCAGGCAACCCATCAGGATGATCAAGGCGAAGCCCAGGAAGAGGCTAGCGATCTGGCGATGGCTTGCCTGGCACACCGTCAGGAACAGCGCGTAGCCGATGATGAGTGAATAGGTGAGCTGGATCAGGCCATTGGCCCGCCGCGACAGCCAGTTGATGTTGGGCGCCAAGAGGATCGACACCAAGTAGAGCGTCAGGATGACAAGAAGGCCGACCAGGGCGCGCTGGGTAATCAGATCCCGCCGCCGCCACAGGAGGATCAGACCGGCAATGCCGGACGGTGCAGATGGCAACGGCACCTTCTGCGAGATCATGATGGTGTAGTTGGTGTAGAGGCCTACTAGGAAGATGCAAACCAGCGCGAGGTCGACCCAGCCGAGCCCGGCCGCATGAGCGGATGCTCTCGTGCCGGCGGCACTTCCGTCGGGGACCCAAGTGATCTGCTGAGCGTCCGGTTCCTCGCTGCCGACAGCCCGTACCAGCGGGCGCCGCACGCGTAAGGCTGTCGCCATGCGCTGCGCCTCGAGCCGCAGGCCTGCAACACACCCCTGTGTCCAGCGGCCGGTACCCCTACCGTCCGCATCGCGGCGTGGCGCCGCGGCGAGCCACACCGTGCCGACCGATCAAAGGCCAAACCGCGGCAGGCGGCAACAACCTCTAGGCAACATCACCGACAAATCACACCCGCACGTCGAAGCGTACGAGATCAAACGCCCCGCGATGCCCAACGCTTCCAGTGGTGGCGTGGCGGCCACGACCACGCCGATACACACGACACCATCCGTCGCCATCGCGACATGGCGACGAAACGCGGCGGCGGTAATCCAGCTCAGCGTTCGCCATCAACTTCACGGTAGAGGTCCCACCATGATCGACTCGATCATCCCCGCCGCGCTTCTGCTGGTCATGGCCCTGAGCCTTGCGACCATCGTCTGTCTCGTGGTCCGTCAAGCATCCAGGCGCTAGAGGGGGTCTCTCGACATGTCGCGGCGCAAACGCACCCTCATAGCCATCGTCGTCATCGAGTTGTTGCTGGCCGGCGGCTGGATCTGGCTGCATGGCATGGCGATGACATCGCCGCATGCAACCAGGGACAGCGCACGGGTCATCGGCGAAGTGTTCGGCGGCGCCATGGGGCTCGTGCTGGCCTTGTCGCCGTTGCTCTATCTCATGGCCCGCAACAGCGACCGGACGGCCGCCTCCGCGCCGGCCGCCGCGAAGCGGTCTGGTCAGGGTCGAGCGCATGGGGCCGTGAGCAATCCATGACGTGAAGGCGGAGTGAGACCAACCGTCGATCGCCTCCGTAACGGGCGCTTGATTGCGGCCGCATGGAACGATCAGGCGCAAGTGGCCACCAGCTTGGCACGACACGGCGTGAGAACCCCCACTACAGTGGATGCAGTGAGGGAAGGAAACGCCATGGCTCTCATCGAACCATCCAAGCAGCGACACCGGCCCGACATGTGGTGGAAGTTGATAACGGCATCAGGTGTCCTGTTGCTCGTTTTTGCGGTCCTGAACTTGTGACCGTCGGCTTGTGCGAAGGGCTTCTCACCGCGTCGCTCGCCATGGTGCCATTGCCGGCACATTTTGCGATAGCCGGCGCTAGGCGGCATCCTTTCCGATGATCCGGCTCAGCCTCCCGACGAGCTCTTCGATGCCGCACGTCTTGTCGATGAAATCGACGGCGCCGGCGGCCATCGCCGCCTCTTCGTACTCCCGGTGCGGCCGTCCGGTCAGGAAAGTGACGGGCAGCCCGTGACCGTCCCCGCGCATCGTGCGCAGCAGATCGAGGCCGGACACGTACGGCAAGCTCCAGTCGACGAGCGCCACGTGCGCCTCGAAGCCGCCCTGCAGGGCGGCGAGCAAAGCCTCGCCATCGGCAAACCCCTCGACCGAGAACCCGCGATCTTCAAGCTCGGCCGACACGGCCTCGCGATAGAGGGCGTCGTCATCGACCAAGGCTATCCGCGTACGCCCGCGGCTGCCGCTGAAAGCATGAAGCACGATCATCTCGTCCAGTCTCCCCTGCGGGCCGGCGAGCCACCGGCGCTCGTCGTCCTAGCGTCCGCTTGTCTTCGGTTCCGGCGCTGCCACGTCCACGATGTCCCAATCAAGCGGCGCGCCCGCCAGCCGCATGATGTTGAGCAGGGCGACGCGTTTGTCCTGGGCATCCCAGGTCGCCGCCGTGGCCAGGACAGGCGCCCCGGTCTCGATGTCCTTGACCTCGATCGAATAGCGTCGGGTCTTCTCCATGACGGCGCTTTTCAAGGACGCTCATTGGGCACGACGGTAACAGCCTCGACGTCATGGCTTGCGATTAACCAGAGACCGCCAGATCGTCCGGATGCCACACCCGGTTTAAAGTGTCGAACGGTGCGCCGGATCGCTTTGTTGCAGAAAATGGTCGCCGTCACGCCAAGGACACGCCAAAGGCTGCGTGGCGGGTGTCCGTTCGAACCGTCTCGCGCGGCAGCGAATTCCGGGGGGAGGTGAGCGAGGCTGCTTTACCGGCGGGGCGACGGGCTTAGCGCTCAGGATCTCACAGCGCGCGTGCAGACCTCCATCGGCTCATCTGGCGCCACGCTTGGGACTGTCGGAACGGTCCTGCCAGGCTTGGCGAAGCAGCCTGAGAACCAGTCGCTCCAGCGTCGATGCCGTGCCGTAAAATCGCTGGTGGCGATCGACATCTTCGATCTCGATGATCCGGCCACGGCGCCGCCCGACAGCGTTGATCGAATGGATCCGGTAACGCCCGTCGCAAACGAACCGGGTTTCGATGACCTGTGCCATGGTTCCCCCCGCTTTTCCTTTATGGCCTGGGGAATAAGGCCACCGCCTGTCTGCAGCGCAAGTGCGGCTTGTGGCCATCCGGTGACATTGGCACTGGGACTGCGATCGATTTGCAGGTAGAGAGCCCCGTGGTACCGGATTCGGCCGAACACTGCCTGAAGGAAGCCGAGGAATGCGACCGGCTTGCCGGCCTTTCGCGGAGCGTGGCGATTCGTCAGATCTTGCAGTCAGTGGCCTTGCACTGGCGAAAGCTGGCGGTAAGGGCCGCCGAGCGGCCCAGCATGCGCGCGCGCCGGCCGGCGGCAGGACCAGTGACCGGCGCCCGGGTGCTCGTTGTCGAAGACGAGAGGTTGCTGGCCGACACGCTGTGCGACCTGCTGCTGGGGGCTGGCTGCGAGCCGGTCGGACCCGCAGAAAACGTCGCGATCGCGCTCGGTCTCATTCAGACGTCCAGGATCGATGCCGCCATCCTCGACGTCCGACTGATGGATGAGATGAGCTATGCCGTCGCGTACGCCCTGAGGGCGCGCGGCATCCCGTTGGTGTTCCTGACGGCGAGCGAGCGGGGCCAGCTGCCGGTGGACCTCAGCGATGAAATCCTGATCGAGAAGCCGTTCAAGGCACCCATGCTGATCGAGACCGTCAGACGGATGGCGCGGGCAGCTATGATGTAGGGGGCGTCGTACTCAGTCTTCCGAGCCCGCTCGCACCTATCGACGTCCTCGATTTCGATAATCCACTCTGGGTGACGTCCGACCGGTCTGACCGAATGGATGCGGTTCCTGAGTTCAACCGCGGAGAAACACTGAACGGCCAGCGCGCTGCGCCACGCCGAGCCCAGCGCGCTGCGCCACGCCGAGCCCAAGGTCAGATCCGCCCAGCGGTGGTCCAAGGCCGCCCCGCGCAAACGCCCGCGTCCGCGTGAGGTTTGTAGAGACTAGGTTCCCGTCCCAGGTTGAATGCTGCTCAAGGACTGGAACGGTTGGGCCGGGAGGGCCGGTACATCCAATTGCACATCCTCGGCGCTGTCCAGAAACCGCCGGACCGCCCTTATGCCCGCAAACGTCAACTTCACCGAGTTGCCGTCGTGCACGATGAGCCAGCCCGCCGCTTCAGCCACCTCGAAGGCCCGCTTGAACTGGTCGTCGTGCCGAATCCCCGCTCGTTTTGCGGTGTCGCCGAGCCATCTCCATGGCATCGGCTCGTGCTGGGTGTCCTCGTAGAGAGCGGAGGTGAACCGCATGGCCATGCTGTGGTCCACCTTTGCCGGCGAGAACTGTCCGCATATGCGGCTGGCTCGCTTCATCTGTGCTTCCGGACTCTTCGCAGGGCGCGGCTTGGGCAAAGGCCGAACGGGAGCCGGGCGCAAACAGGACCTACCCTTCGCGTCCTTGCCCAGCTTTGGCGCGTCGCCCAGAAAGGCCTGCAAGGCTTCGTTGGACGGCGGTACCCACTTCTGATCGGGATACTGCTGTTCTACGTATGCGGCCGAGATCTGGCCGTCCGAGCTCCATTCGACAAACATTTTAGCCCCCCAAATCGAACCCGTCATAGTTGGTCGTGCCGGATTCGTACAAGGGTCTAAAGAGTTACCTCAGATCGCGGAGGAGAGAGCGCCACACGACGGGCGCTGACAACGAAATCTCAAATTGACGCACTGGCAAGTGGCACGGTCGCACGCTCGACGACCGTGCGTGACAGTGGTTCGTGTCGCCCGGCTTCGGCCGGGCTGTCAGCTCATCGGCACATTCTTCTTCAGGCCCACCGCACGAGCGGGCGAACCCATACCGCTCCTACTCGACGAAACTGAGTTTGAGGATCCTCACCTTTACCCAACAAGTGCGTGCGATCCACACCAACATGGCCCCGATCAAGACACCGCTGGAACTGAACGCAAAATCTTGGAGCGAGGCCTGGCGGCCAACTGCATACAACTGGCCTGCCTCCAAGATCCCGGCATAGCCAATCATGAGAAGGCACTGGACAACAAGCCGCCGCGTTGTCCGCGCCGCAAGGCTCATCACCGCCGCGGCACCAAGGTACGCGATCAGGTGTTCCGCGTGCCCGCCGAGTGATGTTCGCGTCATGGCGTTCGCCGGCAGCCAGGCAAGAGCTGCGAAAACGATGGTGCAGCCAATGAAGGCTGCTTTCCAAAGCATGGGGATCGGCGTCTTTATCGGCAGTCGGTGCACTGTTGCGTCCACATTGGTTGGCGAAGCAGACACCACAGGTGCATGGACTTCCCATGACTAAACCGGAGTACCCAGGGCATGATGGGTCCGGCTGGAATCAGCCGGACCCATCATGCCCTGTGCAACCACGATCTCCCGTGCGCTCTAGCCAGTTCGGCTCGCCATCGAAGCGGTCGCGTATGCATTGGATTCGGCCAGATGTGGTCGTGGACGTGACATACCTGACATGGACCGAAGAAAACCCGCTGCGGCAGGTTTCGTATCAGCGACAGCGAGAGGACAAGCCAGCTCGGCAGATTGTCCGGCCTATCCCACACCGCCCCCGAAGCGCCAGATGACTCTCTCGTGGATGGTCGTGCGCCCCATGCTTCGATGCAGGCGTCCAAAGTTTCCGTGCAGGCAAGAATTCATGCGCCAACTTAACGTGTGTTAATTCGCCGAGCCCGACATTCCACTACGGTGCAGGGGTGTGGGACAGTTGAATTGGGGGCAGCAAATGGGAAAGCGTGTAGCCACGCTCATCATCGAACCGCGCTCGCTGGTACGCGAGGGGCTGGTTTCACTGATGGCAAGTCATTCTTATCATGTGATCGGTGGTGTCGGCTCAACGGCCGACATCGACAGCTCCTTGCTTGTCGATGACGCGCCGAGGCTCGTCATCCTTGGGGCACTGCCGGCCGAGGAGGCTGCTCCTGCCGCGAGCTGCATTCGCAAGCTGTGGCCGGACACCAAGATCGTTCTTCTCTTCGAGCGTGCATCATCGACCGATCATCAGAATTGGCAGGCGTCGGAGATCGATGGGTGCATTCCGTTGTCGGTGTCGCCCGATGTGCTTGTCGGCACTCTTCAACAGATTCTCGACGGGGATCTCAAGATCCTGGTCCATGAGGCTGCCTCCCGTTCGGTGATCGCTTTGCCGTCTGCTCGGCTGCCGATCGCGCCGGTCGTGACGCATGGGGAGGCGCGGACTGGTGCCTTCGACGGCTCTTTTTCCATTCGAGTTCGTCACGGCCTGTCGGAGCGCGAAGAGCAGGTTCTCAGGGACCTGGTAAAGGGGCTTCCCAACAAGACGATCGCCCGCAAGCGCGACATTGCCGAAGCAACGGTCAAGGTTCATTTGAAGTCGATCCTGCGAAAGATCCGGATGGCCAACCGAACTCAGGCGGCCATCTGGGCGCTCGAGAATGGTTACGGCGCCCAAGACCTGCATCCCGAGCTGCCGCGGCTTGAAGCCGCCCTTCAACCGTCAGAGGCGGTGATTTAAGCCCCTCGCTTCCCAGCGCCCCTACGCGAGGTCAAATCCAGAGCTTGAGCGGCCAGAGTGAGAAAGCGAGCCGGCGAGGCCAGATTGGCAAGTTCCGCCAACCTCACGCTTCGCGGCGCGGTACCATTCCGAGGAGCATCAACGCGAGACCTGCACCGGTAACCAGCAGGCACACGGGCTGGCTCCAAAGCCATGAAGTGAATGGCGCGCGCGTTCTCCGACCGCGCGAACAGTGGTGTGGGTCACTGCGGTCGCATCTGGCAATGCATATATCCGGCAGGCGCGATTATTCAGTGGCCTCGATGGCAAGAGCCACATTCCTATATAATTGCAACCAAAGTGTGGATTGTCGTGATCTGGTGCCCTTGTCACAGATAAATTTGCAGGCTCATGGTACAAGCTCTCGCGTGTGGGCAGGGCGCTGCCGGTGGTGAATCGGACTGTCGCCCTCAATGGGGGGACCGGTACGGCGAACATCCGTACCGGTCCCTTATTCAATCCAGAGCCTGGGCCCTGCAAGGGCGCTAGCTGCGGCTGGTTGGAAGACTCGCCCAGCGAAACGGCGCACTCACCGAGAAACCGAACGGATTCGCCGAGTACCAATGCCCGTATTGTCGAGAGTGTGACGAACCGACATGTATGGTCTCGCGTTTTCGACTAAGCGTTGCTTCGTGGGAAGGGAGGCGCGGTTGGGTGACTAGCGGCGCATTCCTCTTGGGATGGAGCGGTGCGGTTGGGGCTGCACCGCTCCGATCCCGGGGCGAATTTGCCCGAGCGTGCCGGTTGCTCGTAAGTTTTGTATGAAATGTTGCGGTTGTGACAAACTGGCTATGATCATTTTTTGATTGCGTCACATTGACCGCATGAGCCTGATCGAATTTCTTCAGGAGCCTGCGCCGCCGATTGCTGCAGCTCAAGGCCGGTATGTGTTGCAGGGACAACACTCCCGGACCGGTCAGCCTGTCGCCGAAAGCCTTACGAACTTGAGCAGCGCAGTCACCCGAGCAAGTGAATTGATTGGAGCTGGCTACGTCATAGACATCTGGTCTCCAACATCGCTTGAGAGCCGATCGCCTAGCCGAACCTGCCGTGCAGCATGCTCGCCAGAGTCGAGATCTGACTCACTGGAACGCTTTGTCGGGTCGATGAGCCCGCCGTCCAGCCAGCACCCAAAACCTCTGCACAACTCAAGACCAGGCTCTAACGGCGACTTTGGCTGCTAAGGTACCTGATGGACCAACCTACTCTGCAGCAGCGGCTGCAAGAGGTCGAAGGACTCTTGCAGCGGATGGCGGAGAACATCGCCTTTCAGGGTCGGATGATTGCGACGCTGGATCGAGGCGGCCATGACGTCAAGGCGGCAAAGATGTTTCTGAGGCAACTGGAGGCCAAGCGCGCCAGACACGTCGCCGACCGGGATCGATTGTTCACGCAGCTGGCGAACCGCTGACAGACTGAACGTCGGCTTCGCGGACGCTGGTCGAACTTATCCTCGAGCGACATTATGGTTTCGACCATATCGAGGCTGGTGGCCCCTGGGAGATGGGCTATGAGGTGAAGTTCGTAAAGTTAGGGCGGGCCGCGCGGCGTTGAAGCCGCGCGGACAGTGGTGTGGGTCACTGCGATCACCCCCGAGGGGGAAACCACCCGCCTGCCCTGATTGGGTTAGGGCCGCAACTCGGTAGCACATTGGGATTCCGCAAAGCGCGACCTTTCGGTGATGCCGGCGTCAACTTGGGCGAGAGTACGTGTTCAATTCGTGGTGCCGCCGGTTTTGCAGGAACGCAGACACGTGGAAGCACATTTATCGTCGCCGGGTTGTGTGGGATCCGGCCTGTCTCGGTAGGATTGGCTTCGCTGCCTTGTGAGGCTGCCTCCGAGACAGTTTACAAACGGCCGTGCCGGTGACGATGGCCGCAGCCTGCCGTGCAAGGCAGGTCGGAGCGCAAGGCATACGCAATCCTTCCAAGGCCCGGTCACGCCATCCACAGGGGACTGCGGCTGCTCCAGCCACTCGAGCCGCGCTGCGAACCTGCCGTGTCAAATATGATGACGTTGCCACGGCGGCTTCGAATGACGCCCTTGAAGGCCCTCGCGGTCTGCAAGCTCAGCGAGACGGTCCCACACGCTCGCTGCCGCCAGCATCGCTTCCCGGGTCTGCTCGTGCGTCATGGCATCGGCAAATGCCCGCGTTTCGGCAGCAAGCTCCCGATACCTCTGTGCCTGGCCCTTCACTCGATGATGACTTTCACGACATGGATGAAGTCACCCTATAGCAGGTGTTTTCGGCGGCCTTGTGACCAGCCAATGTCTAACGAGGACCTGGCGGCCTCACGGCCAATGAGCGGCCAGACGCACCTAGAGCATGATGGTCCGGCTGGAATCAGCCGGCCCCCATCATGCCCTGTGGAACCACGATCTCATCCCATTCCGCTCTGGCGTCGCTCACACGGATCGCTCTCGCGAACGTCAGAGGATCAAGACGCCGTCGTCGAGTGTCCGGATGCCGATCACGACGTCCTGGAAATCGTTGTCGCCGGTGACGGTGGATACGTCCTCGAAACCGATCTGCAGCTCGCGGCCGCCCGGTGTAACGCCCGACAGGACCTGGACGGTGCCGAGCGGCGAATTGAAACCAGGGTTGGAATGGAAGACCGGAACGGCCACGAGGTCGCCGCGCGTCGCGCTGTGCAGGGTGACCGCGGTGTCGAGCGCGATGTTGGCTGCATCGGTCGTTCCCGGCCTCACGAACGTGAGATCGTTCGGCAGCGCGCCATAGAAATCAAAGCCGTCCTGGATCAGGAAGAAGGCCAGCCTCGCGCCCTCCGCTGGCGTGCCGAGATCCACCATCCGCGCCGCGCCGGCGACATTCAGCGTGTCGCTGAACAGGATGCGCACGTCGCCGATCGTGCCGTCGGCGGCGACCGTGTAGACGCCGAGCGTGTTGTGGAACGCCGACACCGCCGATTTGAGCTCGAGCGAGAAGCGGACCGAGCCATCGCCGAACAGAAAAGGCTCGTTGGCGACGCCGTTGATCGAAGCGGTGTCCACGGCCGCGCCTTCCGAGAGTCTGGGCAGGAAGGGCACGAAGGTCACGATCGTATGAGCGTCGTCACCGGCGCCACGCGCCACCGTCATGAAGTCGCCGCCGGAGAAATCTCCCGTCATCTCGAAGCGCGAGCCGCCGACGGAGACCGCGGCGGCAGTGGCACTCGCCGCGACGTTCAAGGCCGTGCGTCCGATCAATGCGCCCTGAATGTCCAGCGCGTCGTCCGAGCCGAAGCCGGTAATCGCATCGCCGTTCAGATCGGCAGGCGTATCGCGCAAGGCGTTTTCGCCCGACCTGAAGTCGAACAGGTCTCTGCCCGCGCCGCCCGAGACGGTGTTCCTGCCAGTACCTCCGTCGATGATGTCGTTGCCGTCACCACCGTACAGGGTGTCATCACCGGCCGCTCCGCTGAGATGGTCATCGCCGCCGACGGCGTCGAAGGCATCGTTTCGCGCCGTACCGGCCATGATGTTGCTGGTGGCATCGCCCAGCCTGAAGACCTTGTCGCTGAACCCCAGGAACGCGACATTGGTCACGCTATCGGTGCCATCCCTGTTGCCTTTGTCCGTGACCGTGAGGATGGCTCCCGCCGACGCGACGGTGTAGCGACTGCGCGGGCCGACATACAGCGCCGTATTCGAGCCGCCGCCCCCGTCGATCGTATCGTTGCCGGCGCCGCCCATGATGGTGTCGTCACCGTCCGCGCCGTTGAGCGTGTCCGCGCCGGCAGCGCCATCGATGCCGTCGTTGCCCGCGGTGCCCACCAGCACGTCGTCAGCGGCGGTGCCGAGACGGGACGACAGCCTGTCGACTCTGATCGATTGAAAGTCAGCGTAGTAGGTCCTGCCTGCAGCAGCGGTCGTTGCGGGCCCGAGCGAAGGATCGCCCACCGGGTTCCCGCTCCAGTCGCCGTTGGCATAACCGACGTTCGTGGATTGGCCCCAGATGTTGAGGTGAAGTCGCTGGTCCCTGCTTGGATCCGGAAGTGAGTCCGGGTTGGTTACCGTCCGGATGGCCTCGCCATCGATGTAAAAGGTGACCCAGCTGGGGAACCACTCGAATTTGTAAGTATGGTACTCGGCATTTGGCAGGGGGTTGTTCGGATAGGACAATGGGTCGTAATCGATCCTGACGTCCCTGTTGTGCACCGTGTCACGAATCGTGAGGGTCTTCGAGCCATTGAAGACATTGGTCGAGATCTGATTCAAAGCGGGGTTGCTGAAGTTGCTGGTGAAGACCTCGAAGTCGATCTCGGTGTGATGGTTGGGCGGCTCGGGCAACGGTGGATTCTTTTCGAACGAGAAGAACCCGAGGATCATGCCTCCCTGCTTCAAGGCGGCCTGGTCTCCCGTCCCGTCTCCGGAGAACTTGAACTTGCTTTCGAACGAAAGGCCGCCGGTCGTCGGATTCCAGGCCCTAGTGGTGATCGCTTCCGTGCCCAGGAACGCACGCTCATTGGGCTGCTTGTTTGGAGCCCCGTCCCAGGTCTGAAGCGCAAAACGCGCCGTTCCGTTGCTCACCGTCGGAAAGCCACCGCCCTGCGTGTAAGGATCGGTGCTTGAGGCGGTCCAGGTCATCCCCTTGTATTCAGCCCCTTTCGCCAAGGGTTCCCAGAATGCTGTTCTGAGCGCCGACCCGGGAAAGTCGTCCATGAACTCGTTTGTTGCTGCCGTGAGCGCTGACGTCATCTGTTGCTCCGTTCATCTCGTGGACGACCATCACCGCTGGACCAAACCGCGTGACGTGCCATTCCGTTCTCCTGGAGCGGGAGGGACTGGCCCATCCTGGTCAGGCCGAGGAACGACGGATTGTCGGCTGGATGCCAGCGGTTGTGGTCCCGCTTCGCGGGATCGAGTTTGTCGATCGTTTGCCGAGAAGTCGTCCTGGAACAGGATTGCTGTTCCGCTACCCGGCGACGACATCTTTCCCCCGCGAACGCTACAACCGTTGAGAAGCCTAAGGTCGGAAACCTAAGGCAAACTGCGCGCCGCGTGCTGCTCAATGTGCGCGATGTCTCGTGATCAATGCGTGATCTCTCTCGTTGAAGCCGTCGAGATATGCAGAAAATGGCGTCGAGGGAGACAAGCCGCCGGGCCGCCGCATCCGGGCAGCGCAAGCGTGCGAAAGAAATTTGATTTGTGCGTGATCCAGGCGGAATTGCAAACGTATAAGCCGGCGCAGGCCGCGGTGTATGGGTCAGGGATCGTGGTCTGTTTTGCTGTGTGGGTGTGGGACCTACATGCGCAGGGGCGACGGGCGGTCGCGAGACCGCCCGCCGCTTCTGTGGCGCAGACAGCGACCGCCCGCTCACCGAAAATCCGGATGGCGCGTCGAGTGCTCACGCAAGAGAGTCGCGTGTGTGACGGAACCGACATGGTTTGGCTTCTCGTTTTCGCCTGAGGCCCGTCAGGCGGGACCAAAGCCCGATCGTGGGGCGCTGTGTGGGCGCAATCCGGCTTTGGTCCCTGACGCTACGACGCTGTTGGTGCCTCGCAGGCGTTCGCAAGAAAATACATTCTTGCGAGCAATTCCTCGCTGGCGCATTTGGGTAACTCACTCAAATAGGCATGCGGCCCACTTAACATCCGTTAAGTCGGCGCACTGCGGCCAAACCTGGAAGCTGGTGCAACACCAGCAGACGCCTGTCTGACGGCCCGCGACAGCAAGGTCACCGCCCGCGGGGCATCCCTCGATCAGCGACAGGCGTTGGGCAGTTTCCCACTCCCTCAGACCCGTTCCCTCATCCACGATGAACATTCGCGAGCTGATCGACCGGCATCCCGCCGTCACGCGGGATCGCCGGGAGCTGACATTCACCGCGCAGGATGCGCCGGAGGCCGGCGCAGAGGCGTTCTCGCAGCACGGCGTCGTGATGCTGCGCGGCGCGATGCCGGCAACGGCGCTGCTTCCCGGCCGGCTGGCGTTCCATCGATTTGCGCGCCTGCTGGGTCGCAACGACTGGCGATGGGACCGCTGCTTGGCCTGCAGCGATGACGGGCCGGGCCGGCAATGGGCCGCCGGGGAGGATTTTACCGGAAGCTGGCATCGGCCGTGGTCGGTTCGCTATTGGAATTATCGGCCGACAGCGGCCGTCATCTCGCGGCTGCTGAAATCGTGGAGCTGGGGCGTCGTCGAGCGCCTCTGCGGATCGACCGACATCGCCATCCTGCTGAGCCTCTGCCTGGCGCGTCATGCGATCGACCGCGATCTCGGCGTGGGCGCCCACCAGGACGCGCAAGGCTTGCCGCCCGTCGTTCCTTTTTCGCTGTGGCTGCCGTTGCAGGGTGTCGTGCCCGGGCGCAACTCGGGCCTGGGCTTCGTGACGGACGCGCCCGATCGCCTGCTGCCCGTGCCGCCCGGCAGCGACCTCGATCTCGGCGATCGGGTGGTCCTCGACAATCTCGCCGCCGTGTGGGTGCCGACCTATCAGCCCGGCGACCTCACCATCCATGGTCGATACACGCCACACTTCACGACGGGCTACGGCACGGGCTCGCACCGCTACAGCCTCGAAATCCGCGCCATGGCGCGCGATGCCGCGCCGCACGACCTGCAGGATCCGACGGTCTATGTCGGCCGCCGCGACGGGCTGCCCGAGGTGGTGGCCTCGCATTGCTCGGCGGGCGTGCATGCGCATGGGTTCGTCGACGCCGTCGCCAGACGCTGAGGCCAGGAAGCCGAGGCCCATTAGCTGAGGGCACTGGCGCGGGCCTACTCCATCCGAAGCAGGGTCGCGCCGTCCTTCTCCAAGGCTGACCTGACGACGGTGGACCGGCGGGAATCGCAATCGACGGAGACCTCGATCGGTCCCGAGAGTTCCGGCTCGCCGTGCTTTTCAACGCCGGGATGGCCGCTCTCCACGTCGGCGCCGGCGGGCCGGACGCCGGCGGTGTTGGCCTTGCCCGGGGCGCGGATGAAGATGTCGGTGCGCTCGATGCCATGCTCCTGGACGAGATGCTCGACCGCTGTCTCGGCATCGCGGCGGGTGTCGAAATTGGCGACGATGGTTCGCTCCACTGGACTCTCCTTTGAGCTCCGAGCGGATTCAATCGATCGGGCCGCTGTCGGGTTCCCTCGGCATCTCTCCGTCATCCCGACCGGAGCCGAGCCCCTCGACTTTGCTCGGGACAGGCTACGCGAGGCGGAGTGGAGGGACCTAATCTGTTGATGCGACGACAAGAACAGGTCCCTCGACTTCGCTTCGCTACGCTCGGGATGACGGTGGGGGAAGTTCAATCGTCCTTTTCCTCCGGCTCGTAGAGGCTTTCGCGGCCGATGCGGTCGAGGCAGGTTTCGGCCGGGCTCGGCGGACATGACCCGTCTCCGCCCGGCCCGCCGCAGCCGGCGCCCGAGGAATGCAATCAGATCCGACGATGAATAGAGCGAGCGGCACCGGGGATGGCACCGATACTTCGACGATACGCGACGCGAACGAAAACGCTGGATGATAAAATGCTGGATGCCGGCCGGCGCCCTACAGAGTTTCAGACTTTCTCGGAAACGTCAGACACCGGAACGTTCAATGTTTCGGCCGTCGGCAGACCTCTTCGCGCGCACGCTCTCGCCGGCGGCATCGAGCAGGGCGATGTCGTCGATCTGGCTCGACGGATCGTCGGTTGCGTCGCGCCCCGGATCGCGCCAACGTCCGGCGGCGGCGGTTGCGCAGCCAGAAGATGCAGGCCTGGACGTTGGCGGGATAGTGCACGGTGCTGGTGACGGGTTTCAGCTCGCCGCCGAGGATGACCTCGCGCTCGACCTTGCGGTCGTAGCCGACGGCCCGGACATAGAGGCCGCGCGCCACCTTGGCGTCGGCGACGACGCGGCCGCTCTTCACGGCTGCCTCGAAATCGCGACGGCCGGCGATCCAGTTGTCGATGGTGCTGGGCGAGACGCCGAAGAAGCCGGCCAGCTGGTCGTTGGTCGCGCCGAGCAGGCAATAGTTGTGGGCTTCCTCGCACATGGCGGGATGGAATCGCGTGGGACGGCCCATGGTGGTCATGAGGGCATGATAACCCAGGTTATCAATCAGGGACAAGGCCATTGCCGGGGAGGTTAGCGTCGACTTTTTGGGCTCAAGAAGGGGGTACGGCTAGGGGCGGATGCCGGCCGGCCCCCTACTAATTGGTGACTGCAGTGCTGTCATCCATCCGGGGTCAGTCGTCCTTTTCCCCCGCCTCGTAGAGGCTTTCGCGGCCGATGCGCTCGAGGCAGGTTTCGGCCGTCCAGGGGATCATGACCGAGCCGCAGCGGCTGTCGCGATAGAGCCGCTCGAGGGGCAAGCTCTTAAGCAGGGAGCGGCCGCCGCAGGTGCGCAGCGCGAGCTGCGCCAGGTCGTTGGCGTTCTCCATCACCGTGTACTGGGCGGCGAGCGCGCGCAGGACCTGCTCCTTGGTCGGGTCGACGCGGGCCTCGGACGTCGCCTGGAACCACAGCGCCTTCATCTGCTGCAGCATGATGAACATCTGGGCCACCGCGAGCTGCTTGGCCGGCGACTGGCGCCGCTTCTCGCCGCCGCCTCCGCTGTTCTGGCCGGCGATCTCGCCGCGCAGGTAGCGCACGGTGAAGTCGAAGGCGGCCTGGGCGATCCCGAGATAGGTCGGCGACAGGGAGAGGAACATGTGCGGCCAGCGCGTCGATGCCTGGAAGTAGAGGCCGCGCGGCATCAGGGTGGCGTCGTCGTCGACGAAGACATCCTTGAACACGAGCGTGCGCGAGACCGTGCCGCGCATGCCCAGCGGATCCCACTCGCCCACGACCTCGACGCCCGGGGCATCGGCGGGCACCGCGAGATACATCGCGTCGCGGCGCGACGGCGGTTCATCGGAGCCCGCCTCGCCGCACAGGATGCCGTAATAGTCGGCGGCGCCGGCGAGCGAGGCGAAGATCTTGCGGCCGTTGATGCGCCAGCCGCCCGCCACCCGCTGGGCCACGGTCGAGAACGGCGTCATGCGCGCGGTGCCGTCATAGGTGCCGCCCTCGGAGAACGGCTGGGCATAGAGGGCGCCCTCGGCGACGACGCGCCGGTAGTGCAGCGCGCGGCGTCGCCGATGCTGCTCGCGCTCGTCGCGGGCCATGTCGAGATCGTCGGCCAGCGCGCCGGTCCACAGGCAGGTGCAGGTATGCATGTTCCAGGTGAGCGCGGTCGCCGCGCAATAGCGGCCGATCTCGGCGGCGGTCGTGCAATAGGCGCGGAAGCCCGCGCCCAGCCCGCCCTCGGCCTTGGGGATGCAGATGCCGAGAAGGCCGTGCTCGCCCAGGTCGGCGTAGTTCTCGGTCGGAAAGCGGGCGTCGCGGTCATAGGCGGCCGCGCGGGGAGCAAAGCGTGCGCGGCCGAGGCGGCGGGCGAGCGCGTTGAGGCCGGCTTCCTCGTCGCCGAGGCCGAAGGCCGCGGGATCGAAGAGGGGCGCGTCGGTGTCGATGGTGTCGAGGTCGAGGGTGAGGTCCGGGGCGTTCATCCGATTTCCGCCTTTCTTTCTGATACGGCCTCCCGTCATCCTGAGCGCAGCGAAGGATCTCATGCCGTGGCAAGCGGCGATGAGGTCCGCGTTCGCTCGCGCGCTCAGGACGACAGAGGAGCGCTCGGGAGACAGCGTCTCCCTGTCACCTAGTTTCTCCGGCTTTGCGAGACAATCGACGCTTCATCGGATAGACTCTGTCGAACATCGGAAGAATTCCCATGGACAGGCTCGACGACATAGAGGCGTTCCTCGCCGTCGTGGAGAAGGGCAGCCTGACGGCGGCCGCCCGGCACCTCGGCCGCTCGCTGCAGTCGATCAGCCGGTCGCTCTCGACCTTGGAGCGCAGCGTGGCGGTCGACCTGGTGCGGCGCACGACGCGGCAAAGCCAGCCGACGGAAGCAGGCCTCGCCTTCTATCGGCGGGTGAAGCCCGCCCTCACCGAGATCGGCGATGCCCGCCGCGAGGCGGCGAGCCAGCAGGCCGAGCTCGCGGGCCTCCTGCGCGTGGGCGGTCCGGTGCTGTTCGCCGCGGCCCATATCGTGCCGGTGATCGCCGAGCTGGTGGCGCGCCATCCCCGGCTCGAGATCGAGCTCAAAAGCTCCGATCGCGAGGTCGATCTCGTGGCCGAGCGCCTCGACATCGCGGTGCGCATCCGCGAGATGCGCTCCTCGACGCTGAAGGCCCGGCGCCTGG
Organism: uncultured Alphaproteobacteria bacterium; assembly: GCA_963809025.1. Taxonomy (GTDB): domain Bacteria; phylum Pseudomonadota; class Alphaproteobacteria; order Reyranellales; family Reyranellaceae; genus Reyranella. Next base: position 600,259 of record CAWEIE010000030.1, read on the forward strand.
GCGAGGTGCGCGCCGTGGTGTTCGGCTCGCCGTCCTACTTCCAAAGGCGCGGGCGGCCCAAACATCCCGACGAGCTGGCGCAACACGACTGCGTCGTCCGCCTGACCGACGGCGAGGGCGAAGCCTGGCCGTTCCGCATCGCCGGCCGGCGCCGGCTGGTCAGGGTGAGCGGCCGCGTGCGGACGGACAGCACCGCGGCGGCCAACACGGCCGTGGCGTGCGGCGCGGGGATCGGCTTCGCCCCGCTCTGGCTGGTGCGCAGCCTCGTCGATCGCGGCGAGGTCGAGATCATCCTGGAGGAGTTCGAGGTGGCCCGGGTGCCGATCCACGCGGTCTGGCTGCCGACGCGGGTGCCGCTGGCGAAGGCGCAGCTGTTTGCGGAGGCGATGATTGCGCGGCTGAAGCGGGAGCGGCTGTGATCGCTGTGGCGTGGCTCTCGATCAGTGTCGGCAAGGGACCGGTCACGCGATTGCGGTGCCACAAGAGGTAGCTATAGGCATAGAACAGGACAAACTTCTTCGTCTGCAATTCCGTTCGAAGGTGCTTCGCGAGTCGGGACAGATCGGGGAAAGAGGCGGCCTCCATGGCTCAAGTCCCCTTCGGTCATCCTGGAGCGGTGCGAGAAGATCTTTGTAAGTCGAGAGACCTCTCTTCTCACGCCCCTTGCTACGCTTACTGTTCTCGTCGAGGGCAAGGCCCAGCTTCTGAATCGTCGTCACAATGACTTTGTCGACGTGATCATCGAGAAAGTAGCCGACGGACGAGTGCGCCGGTGTTGGTATTTTCTTCAACGCACCGTTCCTGGAAGCGGTTGAATTCTTCGCGGGTCTGTCGGTCAAGGTCTTTGCGGTCGACAACAAACAGACACTTTTCGATGTTGGGGTTTGCCTTCAGCAGCGTGGAAGTCTTGAAGCTGGTGAGCGTCTTGCCACTGCCGGTAGTGTGCCAGATATAGCCGTTGCCGAGATTTCTTTCGATACATTCGACAATGTTCCTGACGGCGTAAATTTGATACGGCCGCATCATCAGTAGCTTCTGCTCGCTTGCGACGAGGACCATGTAACGGCTGATCATCTGGCCAAGCGTGCACTTGGCGAGAAATTTCTCTGCAAAAATTTCGAGAAGAGTGATCTTTGAGTTGTCCTCTGCCGCGTGCTGGTAGATGGGCAAGAATCGCTCATCGGCGTTGAAGCTGAAATGCCGGGCGTTGTTGTTGGCGAAATACCACGTGTCAGTGCGGTTGCTAACGATGAACAGCTGAATGAAACAGAGTAACGTGCGCGTGTAGCCATTGCCGGGGTCGTTCTTGTAATCGACAATTTGCTCCATTGCCCGGCGGGGACTGACGGCAAGCGTCTTCAATTCTATTTGGGCAACCGGCACGCCGTTGATCAGTAGGATAACGTCGTAGCGGTGGTGGCTGTAGTCGGTGCTGATGCGCAGCTGGCTGACGACCTCGAAGGTGTTCTTGCACCAGTCTTGGATGTTGACGAGCGTATAGTTGAGTGGCGTGCCGTCGTCGCGCGTGAAGGCATTGCGGTTACGGAGCGTTTGGGCGGCAGTGAATACGTCTGGGGTGACGATTTCCTCTAGCAGCCGCCCGAACTCGGCGTCCGTCAGGCGCACGCGGTTCAGTTCTTGGAACTTCTCGCGGAAGTTATTCTCAAGAGAGGCGCGGTCACGGATATCCGGCCGATGCTCGTACTTCAGAGCGCGAAGCTTTTCTAGGAGCTCCTCTTCGAGCTTGCGTTCGTCGGAAGTCATTGTCTGCTTCGATCGATCCAAGTGTCCCGGACGCCGCCTGCCTCGCACGCCTTCTACGAAACTCGCCACCAGCGTACTCTCATACTACCAGCTCGGCGCCGGCGCGTCTCGCATGCTTGAGCTCCCCTTCGAGGGACCGCGAATTCGAACAGTATGCCAGTTGACCATGAGCCAGCCCGCCGCGGCGGCCTTGCAGTCGAGAAGCACTTAGCCGTCGCCCTGCATCCGCGGCCGCCGCGACGGTCAAGGCGATCGTGACGATCGCCGTGAGGGACCTGCGAAACATGGAAGCCTCGGAGAAGGCGGGCAAGGGCTCCATCAACGCATGGTCTACCGCTGCCAGAAATAGAGGCGGCGTACAGCTGAGCTGTACTCCTCGGTTGTGTCCGGCCGAGATCCAGGTTGTAGTCGCCGCACAACGTGAAGGGGGAGAAGATGGCGGATGACCGGCCAGCGTGGTGCGTGCACATGCCGCGTACATTGGGGAGCAAGCCGATAACCGAAGGCTTCATCGCGATCGGATGGTCGGAAGTCGGCGACTTGAGCAAGCTGCCAAAGGCTCGCGAAGCGTTTCGCGAGATCGTCGCGCGCACGTACCCGGACAGGAAGCCCGGCTCGTTTCCCGTTACGGGCGGCACGCTGTTCAAGTTCGTCCACGAGATGGAAAGGGGTGACGTGATCATCCATCCGTCGAAGATCGACCGCCTGGTGCACATCGGCATGATCGACGGGGACTATATCCATCTGACTACCGGCGAGGGCCTTCCCAACCGACATAAGGTCAAATGGCTCAAGCACATACCACGCGCTGCCTTCTCACAGTCCGCGCTGCACGAGATAGGCACGGCCGTGACGCTGTCCCAGGTGCGCAACCAGCGACGGGCTCGTGGAGGACATCATCGCCGCCTTGTCGTACCTGGACGAGCTGCCAAGGGGGGCTGATCGTGATCTCGCGCGCTACGCGCATGTGAATGCGCTCGGGTGCTGCGCGCTCCGGGTGCCGTGTTTCCGCTCCCGCTAGGCGGCGATCGACAGGGCAAGCCGCTCCAGCAGCGACCGCAGCTTCTTCTGCTCGGCGCGCGGCAGGCTGGAAAACATGGCGCCGATCGCCGCGAAATCGCCGCTGTCGCGATCCGTCCAGCCGCGCCGGCCGGCGGCCGTCGGCACGAGGCGCCGCATTCGCCCGTCGTCCGCGTCGGGCACGATCCTCAGCATCCCCTTGCGCTCGAGCACCAGCGCGATCTGCTTGGCGTTCTGGTGGCTGGTCGCCATCGCCGCGGCGACCTCGCCGAGCCGCGGCCGTCCGCGCGCGCGCGCGATGCTCAGCATGACGCCCTGCTGCACGGTGAGCCCCGCGCGGCGCAGCCGTTCGTCCAGCAGGTTCCTCAGACGGTGGCTGCAATAGAGGATGAGCCGGAAGTTGCGCACGGCCTCGGCAGCGCCGCCGGCGGCCAGGGCTTCCGACGGTTTCAGGGCGTAGATGGACTTGTCGGGCGCAGGCATATAGGTAATATATTACCTATTGTCCGATGATGCGAGGAGAAATCCATGATTTGCCTCCTGCCGATGTGCGCCTACCTCTCCGAGACCTCGCGCATGGTCCAGATCTACAAGGCGCTCAGGGCCAAGGGTGCGGCGGCGCGCATCGCCACGCACGGCGGCGCACACGAGCGGCTGCTGCGGCAGGAGGGCATCGACTACGACCTGATCGAACCGCACATGGACGCCGCGCGCGGGCAGCGCTTCGTCATGAGCAATGTCGGCATCGGCGATCCGCAGCAGAGCATGTACGACGCCGACGAGATGCGCGCCCACGTGCTGGCCGAGGCGGCGTACTTTGCCAGGCACGGCGTGACGGCCGCCGTCACCGGCTTCACGGTGACCGCGCTGCTGTCGACGCGGGTCGCCCGCATCCCGCTGATCGTCGAGCATGCCGGCGCTTTTCTGCCGCCGCTGTTCGAGCGCAACCTGCTGCCGGCCTCGGCCGTGCGGGCGCCGCCGCTGTTGCGCGTGCTGCCCCGGCCGGTGGCGCGCTGGCTGCAGAACAAGGGCATGCCGAAGCTGAAACTCTATCTCTCGGGTTTCAACGCGCTCGCGGCGGAGCTCGGTGTGCCGCCGATCCCGAGCTTTCCCGCGCTGATCCTGGGCGACCTGGTGCTGGTGACCGAGGCGCCCGAGGTCTATGGCGTCAGCGAGCAGGAGATGAAGGCGTGGCGGCCCAGCGACGGCGCCTATTGGCCGACCACGCGCTTCGAATATACCGGGCCGATCTTTGCCGAGTTCGACCTGGAAGTTCCGGCCGCTGTCGAACAGGCCCTGGGCCGCCCCGGCCCGCACGTCTATGTCGCGCTCACGTCGGTGACGGCCGACGTGGTGCGCCGCGTCGTGCGCGGCGTTGCGGCGAGCGGGGCCAATGTCATCGTCGCGGGCACGGTCCACGACCTGGCCGACCTCGCCGGTCCCACCGTAACGGTTGGCGGCGTGCTGCCCAGCCACAAGATCATGCCGCGCGTCGACCTTGCCGTGCTCACGGGCGGGCAGGGCAGCCTGCAATGCGCCATGGCCGCGGGGCTGCCGGCCATCGCCCTTCCCCTGCATCTCGAGCAGGAATCGAACGTACACTTCGTGGAGGAGCGCGGAGCTGTCCGGTCGCTCCCCGTTGCCTCGGTCGACGCGGCGAAACTCACGCCGATGGTGGGCGATATGCTCGCCGACCCCCGCCATCGCGCCGCGGCGCGCTTGATCCAGGCGGCCTATGCCGGCCGCGACGGCGCCGCGCTCTCAGCCGAGGCGATCCTGAACCACGTCAGCGCCCGCTCGCTCGCGGCGTGAAGAGCGGCAGGGCGCGCGCGTTTCCGCTCGGTTCCACCCGAACGGCGACGGCGCCAGGGTCGCTGCCGCCGAGCGCGCGGACGGCCGTGGCCGTGCAACCGATCGTCCCCGCCGGCGCTTGATATTGTTGTGCTTGAAGCAAGGGAGCAGGTCATGCGCGCAGACGAAGTCATGACACGCGACGTGGTCAGCGTGCGGCCCGATGCCATGGTGCGGGAGGCGGCGCGGATGATGGACGAGCTCAATGTCGGCGCGTTGCCGGTGTGCGACGGCCGGCGGCTGGTCGGCATCGTCACCGACCGCGACATCGTCGTGCGGTCGACGGCCGACGGGATGCGGCCGGACGCGACCCCGGTGCAGGCGGTGATGACCGGCGAGGTGTGCTGGTGCTTCGAGGACGACCCGGTCGAGAAGATCGAGGAGGCCATGGCGCAGCGGCAGATCCGGCGCATGCCGGTGGTCGACCGCGACAAGCGCCTGGTCGGCATGATCGCGCTGGGCGACCTCGCGACCGACCGGGCGCCCGGCGCCGGCGAGGCGCTGCGGCGCATCTCGCAACCCTCCGAGCCCGACCGGTCGCGGCGGCCCGCGCGCCCGGCCGAGAGCGACGCGCCCTGGCCGGCCTACGGCGAGGGCACGCGCGACACTCGCCGCTCATGAGGGGCCGCTCATGAGGGGCCGCTCATGAGGGGCCTCCCCTGACGGGGCAGCGCCGCGAGCGCCGGGAGGGACGCCATGCCACGAGGCCAGATGCATCATCTCGATCTCACGGTGCAGGACCTCGAGCGGTCCGCGCCGTTCTACGAAAGCGTGCTGGGCTTCATGGGCTACCGGCGCAGCAAGACGGGCGACGGCTGGATCGACTGGGACCTGCCGACGCCCGACGGATCGTACTGCTCCATCGCCATCCGCCGGGCCCATCGCGAGCGCCCGCATGACCGCTACACCGTGGGGCTGCATCACTTCGCCTGGGCGGCGGCCAGCCGCGACGACGTCGACCGCCTGCACGCGCACCTCCAGAAGCTCGGCGAGAAGCTCGGCGCCGCCATCCTCGATGCGCCGGCCGACTATCCGCAATACCGGGCGGGCTACTACGCCCTCTTCTTCGCCGATCCGGACGGGCTGAAGCTGGAATACGCCTACACGCCGGCCGATCCCGACGACTGAGCGCTGCCCGACGAGCGCAGCGGGCAAGCGGAGCATAGCGTCCGCAGCCGCCAGCCTTGCGGGTTGGCGCGCCATCAGGCTTTGTTGCAGCGTGTCGAACAACACCGCAGAAGTCCGAGCCACGATTGACATGGAAGACGGGAACGCCGGGGGCTGCCGCATCGGTCGAGCGGGCGCTGGCGGCTTGATGCTTTCGCTAGCTGCCGCCGCAGCCCCCGCGCTCGCCAAGGGCGAGAACTACGATACGGCCATGGGCTTCGCCCTGGCCCTCTGCTTCTTCCTCGCTTTCCTGTTCTACATCATCCCCGCCCTGATTGCGTGGGACCGCCAGCACCCGGACGTGCGTTGGATATGGGCGCTGACGCTCCTGCTCGGGTGGACGGGCATCGGGTGGCTCCTGGCGCTGATCTGGGCGTTGCGGACGACCGGCGCCAAGCGCGGAAATCCCCATGCCAGGCCGACCGGTCCTTCGTAACGCCTTTGCCAGGGGCATGGTGCTGAGTGCCGCGCTGATCGGGGCGCTTGGCGGCAGCCTCGTCCTCAATCTCGGGGCCGTCGTGGCCTTTGCCCTCGGCATGGCGGCCGGCGCCGCGATCGCCGCGTTCGCCTGCAGCCGGTGGCCCGGCCTTTCGGCGCCCGCCTGGACGCTGTGGCCCGCCGCCGTGGCGTTCAACCCGATGGTCCTGCTGGGTGCCGGCTATTCGATGGCCAACTGGGAGTGCGTGGTGGGCAGGACGACGGGCTGGAGTTGCCTCTTCACGGACCTCGGCCCGATGCTGTGCGGGCTCGGTCTCGTGCCGCCGTCGATCGGCCTGATCGCGCGCTGGTGGGCGGCCCGGCAGGGCAGCCGGTGACGGCCCGTCGCTCGGCGCGTCAGTCGAGCTGGCGGTTGGCGGTCCTTGCGATCCGGCCGCAGCGGGAGGGCAGAACCCAATGAGCGGCACTGGACCTGCCTGCGCGACGCCGAAGCGCTTCGCTCCCGCCTTCGCGAAGCCCGCTTCGGCGGGCGAAGGAAGGTCGGCGAAGGCAGGGTGCCGCGCTCCCGGCAATGAGAGACGACGACGCTCGCTTCCTTGTCGCTTGCGCCAACGGCGTTGCCGGAAACCGCTCTACCGAAGCAGCCTGTTCGCGCGGGTCGTGAAGGCGACGAACCGGGCAATGGACCATCGTCCATCAGGCTGGCGGCGGAATATGTCCATGCCCTCTTCCGTCGTCCGATCCTTGATGCCGTTCACTTCCGTCGTGAGGGTCCAGGTCAGGCGGACGACCGCGACATCGCCCATCACGATGAGGTCGTGGATGTCGGGATTGTCGTAGTGGAGCGTGATGTCGGACCTGGCCAGCATGGCGGCGAGGTTCGCGCAGAGCGTTTGCCGCGTGCCCTGCACGACCTCCGGGATCGAGTAGACGAGATCCGGCGCGAAGAGGTCGCAAACGCCCGCCTTGTCCCTGGCGTTGAAATCGGCCGTCCAGCGCTGGAAGCGTTGCCGGATCGCCGCCTCATCGCCGGCCGGGTCGGCAGAGGCCGCCGCCATCATGGCGGCGACGGTCAAAACGATCGTGACGATCGCCGTGAGGGACCTGCGAAACATGGAAGCCTCGGACGAGAGGACGGGCAAGGGCTCCATCAACGCATGGCCTGCCGCCGCCAGCAATAGAGGCGGCGTAAGGTGGACATCGCAGGCGGCCACCGGGCTGCGTGTCGGGCTCAGGATCGCCCGGTGTGAGATATCCCACAGCCAGAAGCGCGCCCCGGCGCGATGCTGTGGGCAAGGACAATCGCACGTCGCGAGGGCGCCATGACCTTCCATGCCTCGACGTACGCAAACTTCGTTTCGGCCTCCAGCGCCGCGCAGGAGCGGCTGTTCCTGCAGTACATCGGACCGCGGAACGATTTCGATATCATCATCGTGGGTTCGGGCATGGGCGGGGGCGTGCTCGCCGACGACCTTGCCGATCGTCTCGGGGATCGCAAGCGCATTCTCGTCCTCGAGGCCGGATCGTTCATCTATCCCACGCATGTCTACAACCTCTGTCGTTTTTCGAACGCCAGCCTGGCGAAGCATTTCGGCTGCGACACGTTCTGGCAGGGCGGGGATTCGAGCTCGCAGAACTTCATCGGCGAGAAGCCGCAGCTGAATTTTGGCGGACGCTCGATTTTCTGGTCCGGATTGATCCCGTCGATCCAGGGCTGGGAGCTCGATTTCTTTCCGCCGCGCGTCAGGCAGGACCTGGAGAGCGGCCTGCTGAACCAGGCGGGCGACACGATGAACGAATCGCGATCGATGGGCGCGACCGCGGGAGC
>CAWEIE010000031.1:0-24512 GCA_963809025.1 uncultured Alphaproteobacteria bacterium
GAGCCTGCTCGGATCCTTCTGAACCGGGGGCACATCTTGATTTTGCGCCACCTTGCTTCATTCATCACCATCGCGGTCGCAACCGCCGTCGCGGTCGGCTGCTCAATTCCCCCGCGCGGCCCGGCAGTGCCCTCGTCGGACACGGTGCGCGCCCTGCCGCTGGGCATCGCCAATGCGCGCTTCTTCGCCGACGACGATCCTGCCCCGATGCTCGCCGAGGCTGCCCGTGCCCTCGAGCGCGAGCGAGCGGCATTGCGCGCCGCCGGCCGGCCGACCAAGCCGATGCCACCGGCATCCTTTCTCGCGGTGTCCGGCGGCAGCGACAACGGCGCCTTCGGCGCCGGCCTCATCAACGGCTGGACCACTACGGGCACGCGGCCCGAGTTCAGGATCGTGACCGGCGTCAGCACCGGCGCCCTGATCGCTCCCTTTGCCTTTCTGGGACCTGACTATGATCCCGCGCTGCGCGACATCTATACGACGACAGGTCCTGAACGGGTGTTCCTCCGTCGGCGCCTGCTGGCAGCGCTGTTCAGCGATGCCATGGCCGACACCAGCCCGCTGGCCGAGACGATCGCCCGCTATGCCGACCAGACGATGTTCGACGCCATCGCCCGCGAATACCAGAAGGGCCGCCTGCTGCTGATCGGCACGACGGACCTCGACGCCCAGCGGCCGGTGATCTGGAATGTCGGCGCCATCGCCGTCAGCCGGCATCCGAAGTCGCTGGACCTCTTTCGCAAGATCCTGCTGGCATCGGCGTCGATTCCCGGGGCATTCCAACCCGTGCTGCTCGACGTCGAGATCGATGGCGCCAAGTTCCAGGAAATGCATGTCGACGGCGGTGCGATCGCCCAGCTCTTCCTCTATCCGCAATCGATCGATCCGCGCCTCCTGGCGGTCGAGCGACCGCAGACCGCCTTCGTCATCCGCAATGCCAGGCTTGATCCCGAGCACGCGGAGATCGAGCGTCGTACTCTCACCATCGCCGGCCGCGCCATCAGCACCATGCTGGCGGCGAGCGGCTACAACGACGTGCTGCGCGTGTACTTCCTCACCAAGCGCGACGGCGTCGACTATAACCTGGCCTACATCGGGTCCGACTTCAAAGTGCAGCGCGATCAGCCGTTCGACCAGGCGTACATGCGCGCGCTGTACGACTACGGCTACCAACAGGCCGTCGCGGGCCGTGCATGGCACAAGACGCCGCCCGGTCTTCACACCAGGCGCTCAGCAAGACAGGAGGCTGCCGTCCGCCACTAGGCCGGCCGCTGACTGGTGACTTATTGTCACCACATCCCAACATTGTGCTCTGCGTCCCGAAATCGGCCCCTTCGCCTGCGATATTGGAATGCCTGGACCAATCGCAGGATTCCCTGCCAATGCGGCCCCAAGCCGCCGCTCGTAGAATGTCGCCATCAAGCTAAGGAGGTCTATCGTGCTTAACCGAAGGGGTCTGGTCGCGATCGCAATTCTTGGCCCGATGATGACGCCTGTCGGCATCCGAGCGCAGAACCAGGCCATCGTCGGCATCCAGACGGTGACAACTTATTCGGCCGACGTCCGCATCACGGCCGTCGATCCCAACGCCCGGACGATAACCGTGACCTATCCCGACGGCGCCGTGCGCACGCACACTGTCAGCCCGGCGGTGGCCAACTTCGGCGCCACGCGTGTCGGCGACGTGGTGTCGATTGCCTTCGACGACCGGCTGAGCTTCGTGCTGTCGGATCGCAAGACGCCAACTCCGCCCAATCGCGACGTGAGCGTCGTCGGCACCGCTTCGGCCGGCCAGAATCTCACCGGCGTCTCGGCGTCCCAGGCCGTCGGCACCTGGTGGGTGGTGGGCGTCAACCCGGCCGCCAATACGATCACGCTGGTCAATCCCGCCAGCGGCCCGGTGCGCACCCACAACGTCACGACGCAGGCCGGCCGCGATCAGCTGTCTCGAGTTCACGGTCGGCGACAGCCTCACGGCCATCAACAGCCAGCTCCTGGTCGTCTCGATCACGCCCAAGGCGTGAAGCGGGCCGGCCATCGAGACCACTGCTCGGGAGCCGCCGGATCACCTCGCCCTCAAAGTCTGCGCAGGCAATCGCTGAAGCTTTGCAGGCCAGGTCCCGCGACCTTCTTCGGCGGCGCCACCGGCGGCGATCCGCCGATGGCGCCGGCCCGCACGTCGCTTGGGCTCATGCCAAACTCGCGCCGGAACGCGCGGCTGAAGCTCGACCCGTCGGCGAAGCAGAGCATCTCGGCGACCTTGCCGATCGGAAGATTGCTCGAGGAACCGCACAGTATCGAAAAGCTCTCCGAGAGCCGCCGACGCAGGATATAATGCGCCACGCCGCCCTCCCCCTCGAGCAGGCGATAGAGCTGCGATCGTGACGTCGCCGCTTCCCGACACAGCTTCTCCGGGTTGAGCGACGGCGAGCGCAGGTTTCTCGCAACCGCCTGCCGCACTCTTTCCATCAGCGTCAGATCGATGACATTGCCGGCTTCCACCAGCCGGTCGGCGGACGGCGCGACGCAAGCGCTGACCATCGCCTGGATCGCCCGGGCAAGCTTCGGCCCGTCGCCGGCCAACAAATGCGGGATGTTCCGCTCCAGCAGGAGCATGTAATCCGCGAGCAGGCGGCCTTCCGACGAGTTCGAGTGCCGTTCCGCGCACCCCATCCAGCAACGGCGCGATCGCCTGAAAGTCATCGCGCGCCAAGTAGAGCTGAAGGCGATCGCCCGACCGCTCGCTGTATGATTCCTCCGCCAGCGAGAAGACAAACGGCACTCCAGAAGCGACCTCGAGTACGTCATTTCCAACCTTGAGCGTGGTGGCGCTTCTCCTGCCGAAGCTGATGCACCAATGGTCCACCGGGTTGTGGCGGACGAGGGTCTTCGTGCGGGCAATCGAAATCGGCGGCGTAGCCACGCGGCTGAACCCGAAGCCGTCCAACGTCCACGTCGTCGTTCTCGCACGGAAACCTTCGACTGCCGGCTGCCGCGGTGACGTATCGAAAACGGCGGCGTACCAGGCGCGCCAGGCGTCGAACTGCTCGGATGCCGGCAACGAGTGTGTCGCCAACGTCGCGGGGGTCATGGCGTCCTCGAATCAACCAAAAGACACCGGCTGCTCAATGAAGGCCAGGCGCAAAGCCCAGGCGAATACATGACCGTAGCACGTACTTTTCGTCGCGCGCACCGACGCGAATTGCATTTCTTGAGTGCAATTGAGAAGTGTGCAGCGTCGCTCACAATATTGGCCTGACGCACACCCGACGGTTGCGGATTGAACAGGTCAGGCATGCGAACCATCCGACCGCAACCGACGGCGAAGACCGTCGATGAATGGGACACTGAGAACAGTTGCGGGATTCCAAGCTGATGTACTGCTGAACCTCGTTTGTAGAATGAGGGCGTCGAACAAGCGTGCATGCAGTACTCGAGTTCAACCGCAACTGCAGAGCAGGCCCGGCGCGACGCTGAACTCTTCCGGCGCACGCTTGAGCTTCGGTGCCAAGGGCAGGTCCAGCGCCTGATCTGCATGGAGGAACTGAATGAGCAACGCTCCCAACAGAATGTCGAAGCTTCTCGTCTGCCTCATCGGCATGACGCTGGCGTCAGCGGCGGTTGCGCAGGCGCCCCGCAGCAACCTCGACGCCGCCGCATCCACCGGCGCGCCGGAATTCCGCGATCCCAAGACCGGACAGGTGTGGACCCCCGAGACGGTCGGCCAGGACGGCCGCCCGCTCACCGGCCCCGACGACAAGGCTTTCGATCCGGCCGCGCAGGGCGCGCCTCTCAAGGTCTCCGAGCAACGCGTGCGCGGCAGGCCGGTCGGCACCGTCCCGGTGACGGCCGGACCCACCGTTCCGATCGTCGCCATGGACGGCGCGTCGCTGCGGGCGGTGCCGGGCCAGCGCTGGCAGGCCGTGCTGTATCTCGACAACAACAGCGCCAATCCTGTCGATCCCGTCATCGAGTGCCGTTTCACCAATGCCGGCAACGCCGTGATGGTGACTCGCGCCCTCGTCCAGACGACGGCGCCCAGCGTACGCCAGGGGCTCGCGATCTATGGCCCGAGGACGAACGTCTTCGTCGACCGCGTTTCGTGCCGCGTAACGGCACCGTAGTACACCTGAATGCCAGGGAAGCGATGAGGAGGCTGGTGGGCCTGATCTCGACGGCGGCCGTTGCCCGCGCACCCATCGACTTTTGCCTGGACGACGGCAGCCCGCGTTATTTGGAGAGGGATCATGTCGTTTCTTGGTGAGTCTGCGTTCGCCACCTTTGTGGCGGACGCCTTCGCGGTGTTCATGTTCATCCTGTGGTTCTGGCTGTTCATAACGGCCGCCAGCGACCTCTTCCGACGACAGGACATCTCGGGTTTCGGCAAGGTGCTTTGGGTGATCCTGCTCATCGTCCTGCCCTATATCGGCATCTTCGCCTACATCCTGACTCAGGGCGGCGGCATGGCCGAGCGCAACCAGGCGCACGCCAGGATGGCGCGCGATGAGATCCGCCAGATCGCCGGCTTCAGCGCCGCCGATGAGATCGAAAAGCTCGACCGTCTGAGATCACAGAAATCGATCTCCGAACAGGAATACACGCGCCTCAGGGCGCGCCTCATACCGTAAGCCCTTGCCGCGAGTGATGCGCTCGCCTCCGGCCCTGCAACCACTTGAGTGTCTCGGATCTGTACCCAGCGTCCCAATTTCCGTCTCCTGCGCGGGCGTTGCGATAGCCAAATGCGTCTTTTTTGAGTTATGGGACCCGTGGTGGTCGTCCGACCACAACTTGCGCCGGGTAGTGCAGGAAGGGGCCCATGTTCACTGGAACGTTCAGCACGCGATCACTCCCTCCGAACGAACAGTTCGAGGCATGGCGCGGCTGGTATGGACCCGTTTTCGAAGCGGCATCGCTCGCCTCGCCCAACGAGGGGTTTGCCGCCATCAACGACAATTGGACGGTGGGCGGCTTCACGGTCAGCCGCGTCGCGTCGCCGCCCAACTCGGTCGCCCGCGCGACGTCCTTCATCCGGCGCAATCCGGTGGACCATTGGGTGATCACCCTCAGCAAGCAGAGCGCAAGTCACGTCAAGGCGCGCAACGTCGAGCTGGACGTGCCGCCGGGCGTGCCCTTCATCCTGTCGCTGGGCGAGGAGATGTACATCGGCCGGAAGAAGTGGGAAGAGCGCGTCCAGCTTCTGATGGCGCGCGACCGCTTCGGTGCCGTCGCCCCCCTGCTCGACGCAGCAAACGGCGCCGCCCTGGTCTCGCCCCACGGCAAGCTGCTGGCCGACTACATGACGTTGCTGGAAAGCAACCTTTCGAATTTGACGGCTGAAGATGCTTCGCGGCTCAACGATGCGGTGGAAGCCATGGTCCAAGCCTGCCTGGCGCCGTCCGCCGATCGGCTGGTGATGGCTGGCAGCCAGATCAACCTCACGCTGATGGAACGGGTGCGGCGCGCGGTCGGCACGCACCTGCGCTCGCACACCCTGGGACCCGACAAGCTTTGCCGAGAGGCCGCAACGTCGCGCTCGCAACTCTATCGCCTGCTCGAGCCCGAAGGGGGTGTCGTCGCCTACATCCAGCGTCGGCGGCTCCGCGAAAGCTTCGCCATTCTGTGCGACGTTACCAACAATTCCTCGATCGGCACGGTCGCCGAGATGCTGTGCTTTGCCGATGCCTCGAGCTTCACCCGTGCGTTTCGGCGGGAGTTCGGCATGACCCCGAAAGAGGTACGCGCCGCCTCGCTCGGCGGGCTCAGCCCCGAGATGCCAAAGGCCGCGAGCACACATGGCATCCGAAACTTCGGGGATTGCCTGCGATCGTTTTGACAAGCCGAGCAACAGCCGTCTGACGACCGATGGGCGCCGAGAGGGTCGAGCTGAACGGCGGGCACGCCAAGTTGCTCTGGGATTCGGATGGCTCCAAGCCGCCGATCAAAGGCATGTGGCGAGCGCAAGCGTCAGCCCAAGCAACGGGACAGTGGCCACCACGGCGGCGATCAAGGTCCAGAGGGCCACTGCCTGCAAAAACGTGCCGGTCGGGCCGAAGCCGGCTTCCGCACGGTCGGTTGCAAGATCGCGCCACATCCAGCCAAGCACGACCAGGTGCGCCACGATCACCAGTGCAAGGGCCAGGCGCAGCGAACCCGCTGACCAGCCAAAAGCGCAACCGACGGCGTGCAGGCCGTAGGCGACGACGAGGGCGCTGCACCAGACCCCGAAGCCCGCTACCAGCCACCATAGCCGCCGAGGCGGAACGGGACGCGGACTCACGGCCGGGCCCCCAGCGTCGCCACCAAGGCCGGCAGCGCCAGGACGAGACCGAGCGCGATGGCTCCCGTCACGAGAGTGTAGTCGAGCCAGAGCCGCGTCAGGTGCAGGTCGAGGGACCGACGGGGCGACACCAGGCCGGCGCCCAACCGCAGCAGGTTGCTGACGAGGAAAAGAAGGCCGATGCCCGCATGTAGGGCTAGATAGCCGATCAGCGCGGCAGCGGTCGCACCCAGCGCATGCTCGCGCGGCGACGGCGCGACGCCGCCGATAAGCCCCACGACGCCAGCGATGGCGGCAACGAGCGCCAGCATGGCAAAGCCAGTCCAGCCGCGCACGGACCCGCCGGCGGCAAGGGCTCGCAGCGAGCCACGCGCCGCCGCCGCGGCAATGGCAAGGGCGGCCAGGGTAGCAAGGGCGAACGTGAGGCTCGGCGCGGGCGCCACCGCCGCCGGCCAGTTCGGCGCAGCGATCCACAGATAGAACGTCCCGAACACCAGGGACGCAAAGATGGTGCCGTCGGCGAGCAGCGTGAAGATCAGCGCCCACCACGGCGGCGCGCCGGCCACCTCGGTATGCGGTGGCAGGCTGACGCCATGGCCGACCGGAAGCGGACCATAGTCGCGCCCCAGCCCCGCCCGCTGTCCGGCCAGCACGAAGAGGCCGGCGGTAAGCAGCGCCGCGGCGAGCGACAGCAGGTAGAACTGGAACAGCATCGCCAGCGCCGCCGCCCCGGTGGCGAGCGCCGTGAAGAGCGGCAGGTAGGTCGGTCGCGGCAGCACGATCAGCTGCTCGGGGGCGCCGGACGTCATATGCACGCCCAGCGTCTCCTGCCAGCCATTGCGGGCGAAGCCGAGATACCCCTCCCCTCGCGCCAACGACAGTGCACGCTTGTCTGCAGCGATATCATCCGCCGGCGCGCCGACATCCGGCAGCGACGCGAAGGCGTAGGGCGCCGGCGGGATCGGCATGGCCCATTCGAGCGTCGTCGCGCGCCACGGATCGCGCCGCACCCGACGGCCGTAGCGGAACTGAGTCAGCATATCGATCACCACCAGCCCGAAGCCGATGGTCATTATGAAGCCGCCCGCCGAGGACAGAAGATTGAGCCAGTTCCAGCCGACGTCGCCTGGGTAGGTGTAGACCCGCCGCGGCATGCCGAGCAGGCCGACCAGGTGCATCATGAAGAAGGTCAGGTTGAAGCCGATGAAGACCAGCCAGAAGGCAGGCACCGACAGCCGATGGATCGCCGTGCGTCCCGTCAACAGCGGCAGCCAGTAGTAGAATGCCGCCAGCATCGGGAAGGCCAAGGCGCCGCCCACGACGTAATGCATGTGCGCGACGACGAAGTAGCTGTCGTGCGCCTGCCAGTCGAACGGAACGATGGCGAGCATGACGCCGGTCAGGCCGCCCATCACGAAGACGAAGAAGAAGCCGAAGACGTAGAGCATCGGCACGTCCCAGCGTGGCCTGCCATGGGCCAGCGTGGCGAGCCAGGCGAAGATCTGCACGGCCGTCGGCACGGCGACGAGCGCGGAGCCGGTGGAGAAGAAGGCGAGCGCCAGATGGGGGATGCCCACGGTGAACATGTGGTGCACCCAGATGCCGAAGCTCACGAAGGCGAGCGCGATGATCGCCACGACGATCGCCCGGTAGCCGACGAGCCGCCGGTTGGCGAACACAGGGATGATGGTCGACAGCGCGCCGGCCATCGGCAGGAAGATGATGTAGACGTCAGGATGGCCGAACAGCCAGAACAGGTGCTGCCACAACAGGGGATCCCCGCCCCGCACCGGGTCGAAGAACGGCAGCCCGAAGGCGCGCTCGATTTCGAGCAATATCGCCCCCAGGATCAGGGGTGGAAAGGCCACCACCATCATCAGCGCGGTGACCAGCATGTACCAGCCGAAGATCGGCATGCGGTCGAGCGACATGCCGGGCGCGCGCATCTTGAGGATGGAGACGACGATTTCGACGGCGAGCGTCAGCGCCGAGATCTCGACGAACGTGATTCCGATCAGCCAGACGTCGGCGTTGATGCCCGGCGTGTAGACGTTCGAGCTGAGCGGCGTGTACATGAACCAGCCGCTGTTGGGTGCGACCCCGAAGACCAGTGACAGGGCCACGATCGAGCCGCCGAACAGGTAGCACCAGTAGCCGTAGGCGGTCAGGCGAGGAAAGGCGAAATCGCGGGTGCCGAGGATCTTCGGCGTCAGGTAGACCGCGATGCCCTCGATCATCGGGATGGCGAACAGGAACAACATCATCGAGCCGTGCACGGTGAAGACCTGGTTGTAGGTCTCCGCGTCCATGAACTTGGCGTCGGGCGTGGCGAGCTGCACGCGCGTGAGCATGCCGAGCACGCCGGCGATCGCGAAGAACACGAACGACGTCGCCATGAAGCGCAGGCCGATGACGGAATGGTTGACCGCGGCGAGGCGCTGCCATCCCGGCCCGGTGGCCCAGATTGCTGCGAGCTCGCGATGCAGCCTGAGCGCGCTCATCGTTGCTCCTTCGCCTGCGCGAGCGCGCGGGCGAAGTCCTCCGCGCGGTGGACAATGACGGCAAATCGCATCCCGGTGTGGCCGAGGCCGCAGAACTCCGCACACTGCCCGTCGTAGCGGCCGGGTTGATCGGCCTGCAGGCGCAGCACGTTGGTACGGCCGGGCACCGCGTCGATCTTGCCGGCGAGGCGCGGGACCCAGAAGGAGTGGATGACGTCGACGCTGGTGACCACGATGTCGACGGGGGCACCGGCGGGCAGGTGCAGCACGGCTTTGGTCTCGGCCCCGCCATGATCGGGGTAGCGGAAGGTCCAGACCCACTGCCGCCCCACGGCTTCGATGCGCGGCGGCGTACTGCCCAACAACGGCAGGAGCCGCTCGCCGGCGACCAGCCCGTAGGCGACGAGCGGCACCAGGACGAGAGCTGGCAATACGAGGCCGCCGAGCACGATCCAGCGCGTCGGCGACACGCTCGAGCCCCAGCCCGGCCGACGGATCACCAGCACGAACAGGACCATGACCAGCGCGAAGAGCACGGTGGCGCCGGCCAGCATCACCCACCACAGCGTCGCGATCGAGGCCGCCGCCGGGCCGGCAGGATCGAGTGTCGATGCAGGTCCTTTGCAAGCGGCCAGTGTCACGGCAAGTGTGATGGCCAATCCCGGTTGGACGGCCGGATGCAAGGCGCTACGATGCCCGCTCGAAGAATGCGCGCGGCGTGGAGGACGACGATGGCAAAGCAGCGCGATCCCGAGGCCCGCGGGCCGAGCGCGGTCATGCTCGAAATCGAGCGGCTCGATGTCGGTTCGGCGGTCGCCCTGGTCGGCCATCCGCTCCACGTGATGATGGTGCACTTCCCGATCGCCTTCGTGATCGCGACGCTGGGCGCCGATGTCTTCTACTGGTGGTCGGCCGACGTCTTCTGGGTTCGGGTCGGCCTGTGGTCGGCCGGCATTGCCTTCTGGACCGGGGTGGCGGCAAGCATCGTCGGCCTCGCCGAGATCCTGCTCGTGCGCGGCATCCGGGTGCGCGAGGCGAGCTGGTCCCATGCCGTGGCGGCGATGACGCTGGTCGCGATTGCGGGGGCCAACTGGGGCGTGCGCCTGATCGATCCTGGCGAGATCCTGACGCACGGCCTCGCGCTCTCCGGACTCGCATCGCTCATGACGGGCTTTGCCGGCTGGCACGGAGGCAAGCTCGTGTTCGATCATGGCGTCGGCGTTCTGATATCGGAGAAGAACTGACCCAGCGCGCCGGGTTTGAACACGCCGGGGGCAAAGTCGTTCGAGTCGACATGCGGTTTCGCCAGCACGATCCAGATGATCGCGCTCACCAGCACGAGGTAGGCGCTCGTCAGCGCGATGTGCGACATCAAGCTGAAGCGGCGGTCGGGCAGGAACAGATATCCGAGCACGAGCCCGGCGACCACGTGCAGCATCACCATGGCCCCGACGAGGACCATCTTCAGGGAAAACCACTCCTGAAACGTCGCCTGCAGGAAGATCAGCGCCGTCCCGCTGCCGATGGCGATGACGGCGGCCGGCGAGGTCATCCCCACGTAGACGAACCGGGTTATCCGGTGCAGCCGGTCGAGATCCGGGCCGGCCGCAACCGTTCCGCGCTGCCAGAACAGAAACGGCAGGACGAGCAGGCCACCCGACCAGATGGCGATCGCGGCCAGATGGGCGAATTTCAGGAAGACCGTCACAAGGCCGGCTCGCTGCGCCGCAGGCCGGACCAGGCAAGCCATAGCCCCACGCCGAGGTAAGGCACGACCGCCGGCACCCACATCAGCAGCCCGGCGAGCTGCTGGTCGGCGAGCGGGTCGAGGCCCCACGGTGCCGTGCTCGCAAGATGAACCGCGTACAGCGGCCCAGGCGCGAAGACGATGAGTGCGCCGAGCAGGCCCATTTGCCCGATCGTCGCCACCAGCGCGACGAGCGCCGCCCCGGATGGCGTCGCGGGCGACAGGATTGCCCGCCACATCAGCCAGGCGCTGCCAAGGAGGGAAACCTGCATCAGGAAATAAGCCGGGACGCTGGCGAGGCCCCAGGCGTAGAGGCCAGGCGCATGCCATAGCCACAGGATGACGGCGCTCGTCGCGACCAGCACGCCAAGTGGTGGCGAGCCCGCGCGCCACACTGGAAAGGCGAGCGCCAGGAGAGGCGCGACGACGGCGACCAGGAGGACATGGTGCAGCACCCGCGCCGAAAACAGCGCCGATGACAGCGCGCAGAGCGGCGAAACAAAAATGACGGCCATGAGCGCGATCGCCGCCCAGCCGGCTCGGGCGTTGGACGAGCGCCCGCGACCGACGGCGAGCGCCAGCAGGCCGAGCAGCGCGATCAGCAGCGGATCGAAATTCCAGCGCGTCCAGATGTCATCCGGAACGGCTGCGGGCCCGCAGTAGGCGATCATCGGATCCGGCATGACGCGATGCGCCCCCTCCTCTTTGGAGTTCCGTTGACGCGACCCAAACGGGGAAGCCGATCATCGAACGGCCAATCCTAAGCCGCATCAGCCCGGAATCCCACCACTGGTCTCAACGTCCCAATTCATCGACGCCGCCCCGGGAAAGCTGGTGAAAGTCGGCTCAGCAGTGGATACGTAACGCGTCGTGAACGCGCCTGGGACAGCCTATGCAGCTCCTCCATACCCTTCGCGGGGCCGTCTGGATCGTCGTCTATCTGCTGTTCGTTCTCGCCCCGCTGTTCGCGCTCTTGGCTGGTTCGCATCCAACGCCACGCGATTTCTGGACGGAGTTCGCGGTCGCGATCGGCTATTCCGGCCTGGCGATGATGGGGCTGCAGTTCGGCCTCACGGCACGCTTCCGCTACGTCACCGAGCCGTGGGGCGAGGACGTCATCTACCATTTCCATCGCCAGATCTCGCTGACGGCGGTCGGCCTCGTCGTGGCGCACCCGCTCATCCTGTTTGCCGTCCAGCCGGAGTTGCGCGCGCCGTCGAATTTCATCGGCGCGCCGCTCAGTGCCTATTTCGCCGTCGTGTCGCTGATCTCGTTGATCGCGCTGGTGGTGATGGCGCTTTGGCGCGCGCGATTGAAGATCAGCTACGAGACATGGCATCTCACCCATATCGTGCTGGCGGTTGTCGCCGTCACCGCCGGCCTGACCCACATGGCGGCATCGGGCTTCTACCTGCCGGACCCCTGGAAACGGGCGCTGTGGATCGGCCTGACCGTCTTCTGGATAGCGCTGCTGCTCTACGTGCGCATCGCCAAGCCACTGTTCATGCTGCGTCGGCCATATCGGGTCTCCGACGTGCGCAGCGAACGTGGCGACACGTCGACGTTGGTGATGCGGCCCGATGGCCACTCCGGCTTCCGCTTCACGCCCGGCCAGTTCGGCTGGCTGACGTTGTGGGGCAGCCCGTTCAAGATCACCGGGCACCCGTTCTCGTTCTCGTCCAGTGCCGAGGCGGTGGACGGGCGTGTCGAGATGACGATCCGGAACCTGGGCGACTTCACGAGCGCGATTGCCGAAGTGCCCGTGGGACAGCGCGTCTATCTCGATGGCCCGTACGGCGCGTTCACCA
This sequence comes from uncultured Alphaproteobacteria bacterium, assembly GCA_963809025.1. Lineage (GTDB taxonomy): Bacteria > Pseudomonadota > Alphaproteobacteria > Reyranellales > Reyranellaceae > Reyranella. Next base: position 12,334 of record CAWEIE010000031.1, read on the forward strand.
TCGGCAACCCGGCCGACATGCACGTGTTGATCGCGGGCGGAGTCGGCATCACGCCGATGATGAGCATGATCCGCACCCTCGCCGACCGCGGCGACAAGCGGCCGGTGGTCCTGCTCTACGGCAGCAAGGACTGGGAATCGATCACCTTCCGCGAGGAGCTCGAAGCGATGGAGGCGCGGCTCAACCTGACGGTCGTCCACGTGCTGAGCGATCCGCCGGCCGGCTGGAAAGGCGAAAAGGGCTTCATCAACGCGAAGGTGCTGGAACGCCACCTTCCGCCGATGCTACGCCGACCATGAGTACTTCATCTGCGGGCCTGGCGTCATGATGGATGCAATTGAGAAGGCCCTCGGCGAGATGAACGTGCCGCTGTCGAAGTATCACTCCGAACGCTACAGCTTCGTCTAGGGAGATCTCCGATGCGCCGCCTGTTCGCCGATCGGCTGGTCCTCCTTACCGCGACGATCGTGATCCTGATGTCGGCGCTGTTCGCCCTTTGGCGCATGGCGGGTTAGACGGATGAGCGCCCCCGCAATCGGATTGCTCGGCATCCTGATTGCCCTGGCCTTGCCCATCTTTCTCGCCAGGCGCGCTGGACTGCTGGCACTACGCGAAAGGTGCGGAACCCGATGAACCCGGTCTTGGCATTCACCGTCGTCATGGGCATCTGGACAGTGAGTGACTTTCTGTCCTCGAAGTCGCAGGGCTATATCTCGTCGCTTTTCGTTGCGTCGATCATCTTTGTCGTCGGCTTTCTCACCGGCATCTTCCCGCGTGATCTCCTCGCCAACTCCTCGCTGCTCGCACTGGCGGGAGTGGTGGTCGGGTTCGTCATCGTGCATCTGGGTACAGTGATAAGCGTTGACGACTTCAAGGCGCAGTGGCGCACGGTGGTTGTCGGCGTCTCGGCGATTCTCGGGGTCGCGGCGGCGCTGTTCGGCATCGGGTCGCTGTTCAAGGGCGCGGACTATGTGATCGCCGCGATCGGCGCCCTCAGCGGTCGCACGGTGTCGGTCGTCATCATCCAGGAGGCGGCACTGGCCGCTGGCCTGGTGACAGTCGCGGCGTTCCCGGTTCTCATTGCTGCGCTGGAGGGCTTGGTCGGCTTCCCTCTGACCTCGATCCTGCTGCGCAAGGAGGCGCTGCGCCTCAAGGCCGATTACCGCGCCGGCAAGCTCGCGCCGGTTAAGGAAAAAGCAGCGGGCGGCGAGAGCAGCACGAAGCTGCCTGCGGCGTTTCACGGCACTGTGGGCACGCTGTTTGCGGTCGGCATTACGGTGCTCGTTGCGCAGCTTGTCAACGACCTGACCAACGGCGCTCTCAACACCTTCGTGGTCTGTCTCATCCTCGGGGTCCTGCTGCGATGGGCCGGCATCTTCAAGCCGTCCGTGCTTGGCGGCATCGACGCCTACGGCCTGATGATCACTGCCATCCTCATCATGATATTCGGCCCGCTCGCCTCGGTGACGATCGTCGACCTGCAGGCGCTCGCGGCGCCGCTCGCCGTCGCGTTCGCGGTAGGTGTCGCAGGCATCGTGGCGGGTTCGGCGCTGGTCGGCAAGCTGTTCGGGTTCAGCGTTCCGATGTCGATCAGCATTGGCCTCACCGCGCACTACGGCTTCCCGGGAACGCTGATACTGAGCCAGGAGGCAGCCAAGGCCGTGGGCGAGAGCGAGGACGAGGTCAGGGCGATCGAAGCCGAGATTCTGCCGAGGATGATCGTAGCCGGTTTCTCGACGGTCACCATCACCTCGGTGGTGGTGACGGGCATCATTGCGGGCGGTATCGGCAGGTAGTAGCGGCAGGACAAGCAGGTCATGCCACATGCGACGAACTGGCGACCGGTCCAATGCTTGGCTTAGGTGGACCTTGGTCCGACCGCTTGGCTCACGGGCGGCATTGGCGCAGGGGAGGCCTCGCGCGTGGATCGAAGCGCCCGCAGCGAACGGTACGAGTGTCCACGAAACCGAAGCAGTTCCACGCAACCGAGAGGAGCAACGCGATGCCTGTATTCTCAGCCCGGGACTTTTCGGATCATGAGAAAGTTGTATTCGGCTGCGATCCTGAGTGCGGCCTGAGGGCCATTATCGCCATCCACAACCGCAACCGCGGTCCCGCGCTGGGCGGCTGCCGCATGTGGCCCTACGCCTCCGACGACGAGGCGCTGCGGGATGTGCTGCGTCTCTCGCGCGGCATGACCTACAAGTCGGCGATGGCCAACCTCGACCTGGGCGGCGGCAAGTCGGTGATTATCGGCAACCCGCGCACCCAGAAGACGGAGGCCCTGCTGCGTGCGATGGGGCGCTTCGTGGACGGCTTGGGCGGAGCTTATATCGCGGCCGAGGATTCCGGCATCGGCGTCGCCGACACGCGGGTCATGCGCACGGTGACGCCGCACGTCACCGGCCCGGAGGAGACCAAGAGCGCAGAGGGCGTGCGCACCGGCGACCCGTCTCCGTCCACGGCCTACGGCACCTTCGTCGGCATCAAGGCGGCAGTCAAATGTGCGCTCGGCCGCGGCGACCTGAAGGGATTGAAGGTGGCCGTGCAGGGAATGGGAAACGTCGGCTTTAACCTGGCGAACCACCTCAAGCAGGCCGGCGCATCGCTGTGGGTCAGCGACATCCACGAGGACCAGGTGCAGCGCGCCGTCGATCAGCTGGGGGCCACGGCCGTGCCGTCGGAGGACATTTACGGTCTCGATGTCCATGTCTTCGCGCCATGCGCCATGGGCGCGATCATCAACGACCAGACGATCCCGCGGCTCAAGGCCAGGGTAGTCGCCGGCGCCGCCAACAACCAGCTAGCGGAGGCGAGACACGGCGAGGAGTTGATGAGCCACGGAATCCTCTATGCCCCGGACTATGTGATCAATGCCGGCGGCGTGATCGACGTGTTCTACCAGCGGACGGGCTTCGTGCAAGAGAAGGTGCGCGAGCATGTCGGCAGCATCTACGACACTCTGATGGAGATCTTCGAACGCGCCGAGCATGAGGAGCGGCCGACGCAGGAGGTGGCTGATGCGATCGCCGAAGAGCGCTTCAGCAAGCGCTGAGTAGTCGTGCTTGCCGGGGCCCCTCTCGCTGCCAACGTGATGGGCGCCGTTACCGGCTCGACATCGGGCGGGCTGATCATTGTGATGAACGCGCACGCTGTTGGCGATCTGCGGCGCCACGCAACGGGGCAGCTACCGTGAAATCATGATGGTTGGGCTCGTCGGCCCGTTGATCGCACTGAGCGTTGTCACGCGTTAGGCGAGCTGTTCGGCGCTTTCTGAAGCCAACCACAAGAGGCGGCCCTGGCTACCGATCCTTGCCGAACAGTCCTTTCCTCGTGGGCTTGGCCTGCCCGGCTTCCGTGCTGGCCATCCCAAGACTATGCAGAGCGTTCTTTTTTCAATCTCAATGGCGATTTTGATGGCTGAAAGCCCTCGCAAAGCGGGCCGACGAGGTGTCTTGTCGGGTTCAATCCATGGTAGATTCGGGACATGATGATCCCGCATGAATTCGACACTCGATCATTCCCGGCAGCCGAGCAGTTTGAGGCTTGGCGCAGCTGGTATGGCGGCGTCTTCGATTCGATGCCACGGCAGCCTGTTGAAGGCGGGTTTCTGGCGAGACATTTGGCCTGGACCTTGGGCGGGTTGGTGGTCAGCCGGGTTTCCGCGCCCCCCGTCGATGGCCGGAGAACCAAGCTTCATATCCGGCGCAACCCGGTTGATCATTGGGTCATCACCGTCTACGAGCGCGGCGTCTTCAGAATCGGAATGGACGACGCTTGGCTGCAGCCGGCGCTCGGGGCGCCGTTTGTCGTATCGTTGGCCGATGAGATCGCTACCGAACGAAACAACGACAACCAGCGCATTCAACTCCATCTCGCGCGCGACGGTTTCTACGAAATTGCACCGCTGCTCGATGCGGCACGGGGCATGGTACTGCGCACGCCGCTCGGAAAGTTGCTGGGCGAGTACATGCTCATGCTGGAGCGGAGCCTTCCGAGCCTGGCACCTGAGGATGCCCCGCGGCTGCGCAATGCGGTGCAAGCCATGCTCGAGGCCTGCCTGGCGCCATCCGCCGATCGCCTGGCGAAGGCCGGCAGCCAGATCAACGTCACGGTGATGGAACGGGTGCGGCGGGCCGTCGACAGGCACCTGCGCTCGCCATCCCTGGGGCCGGACAAACTGTGTCGGGAGGCGGCCACCTCGCGATCGCAGCTTTACCGGCTGCTGGAGGGCGAAGGCGGCGTTGCCCACTACATCCAGCGCCGGCGATTGTCCGAAAGCTTCGCGATGCTGTGCAACGTCTCCAACAATTTCCCGATCGGGAAGATCGCCGAGATGTTGTGCTTCGCCGACGCGTCGACTTTCAGCCGGGCGTTCCGCCGTGAATTCGGCATGAACCCGCGCGAGGTACGCGCCGCATCTCTTGTCGGCGTGACGCCCGCGACGCCGACGGATCGCATGGACCGCGAGGTTCACAGCTTTGGCGATTGCCTGCGCTCTTGCTAGCGCCGGACGCCGTCTGGCGCGACAGCGTTCCACCGGCAGCCAGTCCTCGGCTCTTCGACCGTCTTCGGTGACTCGACGTATCGGCAGCGAAGTTGAAATTCGTGCCCCAAGGGCGAGCGTGTCACGAAGACCTTGGGCGGGGCTCCCGGGTCATGTTCCTGGTGATGCCGCCTGGCGTCCTGAACGTGGCGGCACCGGCAGCGGCCTTCCGCTTGCCGACCCCGCCGACATTTTGGGACGTGGTGAACAATTCGGGGACTCGGCGCTAAGGAAAGCCTGCTGGAGCGCATTAGGATGCGTCACATGCGGGATTTCGCACGGCCATGGCGGTCGGAGGATGCGTCATGGTGAAGGGCAAGGTGGCTGTCGTTACAGGCTCGACGAGCGGGATCGGACTTGGCATCGCGAGCGCGCTTGCCGCAGCGGGAGCCGATCTCGTGATCAACGGCTTCGGCGCCCCGTGGACGGCGGCTGGTTGGCACGATGAGATGATGCTCACGTGAGCAAAGCAAAGCAAAGTGACCGCCGCTACATCGCCGGCATCAGGAGACACTCACATGCGTTGGATCCATCTTTTGGTGGTCGTATTGTTTGCAGCCGCCGTCCTCATCTTCGTCGTGCAGAATTTCACGATGGTCACCATGTCGTTTCTCGGCTTCAGTGCCCGGGCGCCTCTCGCGCTGCTGGTTGCTTTGGTTTACGTCTTGGGCATGGCAACAGGTGGCAGCCTCTGGTCGCTGTTGCGTCGATCGCTTCAAGGGTCGAAGCTCACTGACAGGCCGTAGCAACTTGCTGCGAAAGTCCTGTCACGGCCTGATGGGATTTGCCGCCAATCAAGGCGCGGCTCGGGCACTACGTGGTTGCGACCAGCGCAAGCGGCCCTGCCGGGGAGGATGAAATGCGCAAATCTCGCTTCCTGTCGATCGTTGTCGCCGCCATTCTTGCTGCCGGTTGCGAAGGCATGACTCCGACGCAGCGGGGTGCCGTGACCGGCGGGGCGCTCGGCACCGGCATCGGCATGGTCGCCGGCGGCAGTTTCGGACAGGTGGTCGGCGCGGGCCTCATCGGCGGTGCGGCCGGCGCCATCGTCGGCTCTGCCACCAGCAACAGGTAGAGGAACCGTCATGCTTGCTCGCCCTTCGAGCAGGCCGCCTCGCACACAAGCCGCGACGCGCAACGCAGCCATAGGGATAATCCACATGCGCGAAGCAGAGCCAAGCGACCGCAGCTTCATCGCTGGCATCTTCCGATCCCACTGGCTCCTGTTCATCCTGGTCGGCGCTCTTCTGATCATTGCCGGCCTGGTAGCCTGTACCGTTCCTGCAGTTTCCTCGATTGCACCGAATGAATTGCTCGGCCTGGTCCTGGCGTTCGTCGGCATCGTACAGATCGTGCAATCGGGAAAAATGCAAGGCGAAGTCCTGTTCGCATGGCATTTGACCTTGGGCCTCTTGGCCGCACTCGGCGGCGTTCTTGTCTACCTCGACCCGTTCCCCGGCATCGTGACGATTACGGCTCTGATGGCGATGGTCTTTGCCCTCCACGGAGTGACGCAGGTCGCCTTTGCCTTGAAGGTCCGCCAGCTGAAGGGCTGGCATTGGTTCGTGGCGTCAGGTTGCATTGCGCTGATTGTGGCGGGGTTGCTCATGATGAAGCTTCCCTACGACCACACCTTTACGCCGGCCTCGGTTGGCGGCGTGTCTCTGTTGTTTGCCGGTTGGGCCTACGTGGCCGTCGCGCTGGCTTCCCGCAAGGCCACCAATCCGTAGAAGGTCTGGAGGACGCTCATGTTCGCTCGTGTAGTCTCTGTGCTGATTGCTGTGCTTTGTATCGCGGACGTCAGCGCATTCGCTCAACCGCGATCCGGCGAGCCGCCTGGCCTCATCCTCTTCGAGAACGTCCGCATCTTCGACGGCAAGAGCAGCACGCTGAGCGGAAGCATGAACGTCCTCGTCCGCGGCAACACGATCGACAGGATCTCGAAGGATCCGATTCCCGTCGATCGCAGCGCCAGCACCAGGATCATCGCAGGCGGCGGCCGCACGTTGATGCCCGGGCTGATCGACAACCACTGGCATGCGATGCTCGCGCGGCCGACGATCGCGGCGCTGCTGACGGCGGATGTGGGCTACCTCAACCTGGTGGCGGCCGCCGAGGCTACCGACACGCTCATGCGCGGGTTCACCACCGTTCGCGATCTGGGCGGGCCTGTATTCGGGCTCAAGCGCGCCATCGACGAAGGCGTCGTCCCCGGTCCGCGGATCTACCCGTCAGGCGCCATAATCACCGTCACCAGCGGCCACGGCGACTTTCGCCAGCCGTTCGAGGTGCCGCGCGTCGTCGGCTCGCCGCAGTCCCGCGGCGAGCAGCTCGGCGCTGCCATGATTGCGGACAGTCCAGATGAGGTCCGCGTGCGCGTGCGCGAACAGCTCCTGTTGGGGGCCTCACAGATCAAGCTGACGGGAGGCGGCGGAGTGGCTTCGCCGCGAAGCCCGCTCGACGCATCGACCTTTACCGAGGCCGAGCTGCGCGCAGCCGTCGAAGCGGCCGACAACTGGGGCACCTACGTCACCGTGCACGCCTATACGTCCATTGCAATTCGCCGCGCGATCGCGGCAGGCGCGAAGTGCATCGAGCACGGGCATCTGATGGATGACGAGACGGCCAAGCTGATGGCTGAAAAAGGCGTCTGGTTGAGCACCCAGGCATTTCCCGACGAGTTGGCCGACGCCTTCCCTCCCGGCTCGCTGGAGGCGCTCAAGGCGCGCGTGGTGTTCGCCGGCACGGACAGAACCTTCGCCCTGGCGAAGAAGTACGGGATCAAGACGGCATTCGGCACCGACATCCTGTTTTCACCACAGCTGGCGCCGCGCCAGGGCGAACTGCTGGCGAAGCTCGTGCGCTGGTACACACCCGCCGAGACGCTGGCCATGGCGACCGGGACCAACGCCGAACTGCTGGCATTGTCCGGTGAGCGCAATCCCTACCCGGGCAAGCTCGGCGTGGTCGAACAAGGCGCCCTCGCCGACCTCCTGCTGGTCGATGGCGATCCGATCGCCAACATCAAGCTGATCGAAGACCCGGCGAAGAACTTCGTCGTCATCGTCAAGGACGGAAAAATCTTCAAGAACACTTTATAGGCGCGTGAAGCCGTCGGGGCTCCAGTCCTCGCTGCCGACGCCGTGGTGGACGAAGAAAAGGCCGTCGGGATCGTACTTGTCCTTGACCTGCCGCAGCCGCGGGTAGTTCGCGCCCCAGAAGGCTGAGCGCCAGTCGGGTTCGAAGTAGTTCGAACTCCGAGACGTAGGAGCCGTGGTTCGGCACCAGCTTGCGCAACTCGTCCATGGCGGCGCCGATGTTCTTGGCGTTGCGTTTCGCCAGAGCGATGTCGGGCTCGTGGCCGGGAATGCCCGGGAAGGCCGGCGGCGCCTCCGACGCGCTGATGGCGAGGGCGAAGGCGTCGGCCGCCGCCGGATTGGTCGCCGTGTCGCGCGCTGCGGCGACTTCCTCGGCCGGCGCGCCGGCCAGGCCCTTGTTGAAATGCAGCGTGACGCGCCACTGGCGCGACGCGGCGAACAACGCATCGACCAGCCGCGCCTGGTTGGCGGGCTCGATCAGCGGGCCCGGCATCCATGCCAATTCGTAGCCCTGGATGAACCAGCCGGCCTCGCCGATGTTGGAGCGCCAGAACACGTTGCCGCCCGGCGCGCCGGGACGGTCGTCGCTCAGCACGAAGTCCGGTGCATTCGCCTTCAGGAAGGCGGCATCCCAGAAATGCCGCGCCGGCAGGGCAGCGATGATGGGCGGTGCCTGCAGCGCGAAGTCGTTGGGGCGCTCGGCCAGCCAGTCGAAGAACGGCTTCCACACGGCGGTGGCAGCGTCGCCATCGAGGCCCTGGAAGACCATGGCGACGCCCAAGACGTTGTCGCGGCGGAAGGTCACCTGCTCGCCCCACTGCGGATTGAAGAGCTGCTCGCGGTAGAAGGCGACGAAGCGCTGGATCAGCTCGCGGTAGGCGGCATCGGACTTGGCAGCCACGTTCACGAACATGGCGCCGAAGAACTGGGGCAGCTCGCGCGTCCTGAGCGTGAGCCGCGTGACGATGCCGAAGCTGCCGCCGCCGCCGCCCTTCAGCGCCCAGAACAGGTCCGGGTTGGTGCAGGCATTGGCGATGCGCACTGTGCCGTCGGCCGTCACCACCTCGGCCTCGATCAGGCCGGCGGCGGCCAGGCCGTAGCGCTTGGAGAAGGTGCCGAAGCCGCCGCTCTGGATCAAACCGGCCACGCCCACCGTGGTGCAGCCGCCGCCCTGCACGTAGCGGCCGGCCTTGGAGACCGCATCGTAGGCGCGCAGCCAAACCACGCCGGCGCCCAGCGACACGGCGGGCTGCGGGTGATCGCTGCAGCCCTGACCGACAAAGGCGTCGTGCAGCTCGATGCGGTTCATGGCGCGCGTCCACACCAGCAGCGAATCGGGTGCGTTGGACGTCCCCTGATAGGAGTGGCCGCCGCCTTTCACGGCCAGCCGCAGGCGATGGGTGGTCGCGAAGTTGACCGCGGCCGCGACGTCGGCCGCATTGCGCGCGGCCACGGCGTAGGCGCTGGGGGTCGACGTCCAGGCATCGGCCCAGCCGCTGGTCTGGGTCAGGGCAACGCTGTCGCCGATCAGCCAGGGGTTCTTCAGGCCTTTGAAGAAGGCCGCACACTCGGCACTGGCCGGCGCCGCCCGGCAGGCGTCGAGCGGCGGCTTCACCTGGACGAGCTGGCCGCCGACCCGGGCGGCCAGCTCCTGCCACTGGCTGGCCGACGGCCAGGACGGATCTCCGGGACGGCTGCGGCGCTTGGCATCCTGGGCGTAGGCGGTCGACATCAGGGGCAGACCTCCGGCGAGCATCATGAGTTGGCGGCGGTTCATGGACGGGTCCTCTCGTGGGCGCCTCTTGGTAACCGCTGATCCGACGATGATGCCTCGAATTGTGACGACCGGCACGGCCGGCGGGATGACCGGCGGGCGGCCAAGGACGACCGGTCAGTTCTTTATGGTCGCCTTGTCGTCGTAGCGGCGCATCCACTCCGCGAGGAGGCGCCCGGTTCTCAAGGCCCACGCGAAGTCGGGGATGTCGCTGACGATGCCCCAGCGTGGCGACCTGCCTGGTGAACGAGGCGTAGAGCTCGTTGGCCTTGCGGCTCGAGGCAAGGTCCATCAGCCGCTGCGCCGCCTCGGGCTCCTGGTACTAATCCGCAAGCCCCAGGACGAACGCCAAAGCAATCCCGAGCCGAGCCATTTCCTGGCTGCCGAGACGCCCAACTGTCCGCCCGATCCGTTCGCGTCTCACGGTGACCGGCTTGTCGACCATCACCTGCGATTTGAGTCGCAATCCATTCTCGGCGGTCGGCTCGATAGTGACGCGAAAATCCGGTGCGTCCGCCAGCTCGGAAGTCAACTGGCAGACCACCACGGAGGCATGGTTCTCCGGAAAGGCGTCACTCTGCACGATGACCGCCGGGCGGGGCTTGCCATAGTCACCGGCCGCGGCGACGGTCACCACGTCACCGCGCCGCATCTGCATCAAACTCGGAGACCAATTCGATCCACCGCAGCGCGTCGCGTTCGCGAGCGGGATCGAGACTGGCAACCTGCTTCGCCACTCGCCGTCGAACCGCTCGTGAACGGGCATCCGCCACCACGAGACGCAGCTCACGCAGTCCCCGGGCGCGCCGCCGCTGCCGCATCATTTTCATCCTTTCCGCGGGCTCCGGCATTGGATTCTCCATTTGTAACGCGTTACAACGTAACGCGTTACAGGCCGGAGGGCAAGGGCCAGTTCATTTCCGGGTCCGCCGGAGCGCCTCGGGCGTAATCGAACCAGTGGCAATCTCGGCTATTCCGGAAAGCCGACAACGACACGACGTAGGCTTCGGCGGCCGGATGGGGGGCGGAGCCGCGCAAGTCGGATGTCAAGCTTTGCGGCGCTCATAGCTCATACCCGCGATCCACCCAGTAGAGCCAATCGCCGACGGCCTCTTGGGTCGCTTGATCGTTCGACAATGGTCGCAATTGCGCCAGGGGAACAGCAATTCTCTCCCCGGCACGACCGACCCAGACGAACATCTCGCTCTCGCATTCTTCTTCCGGTGCCATGCCGAGGACTTCCACTTCTTCCTTGACCTTGAGAACGGAGGTAGGCCGCGCAAACCTGCAGCGCGCCTTGAATGGAACCTGCATCTTGTCGTCGAGGTAGTAATACCAACCCATGGCGCGCTCGCCGGCGCCGTAAGCGTCCACGACGGCCTCCATGACGATCCGTTGCTCGCGTACTTCGTCTATCGCCCGTGTCATTGTTCAACCGTCCAGGCCAGTGGTACCTGCATCCTTGCCGGGCGTCGCTCCAACGCTTCGCCCGGGTCCTTCAACGGCGCTGGCGTCAATGCGTTCCTGACCTTGAGATCGAACGAGCCCTCTCAATCGCCGACCGACTTCTGTTCGAGAGGGAGGCTACCCTATCCGTCCACGTCGATCGGAACAGTTCGCCACACACCCTTTCCAAGCCTGATCAGCATTTCCTGGCGTTTCTCAATCTCTAGCGCCGACCAGTTGTCGAAGGAGATCAGCTTCTCGTTGATGCGCGAGACGTGCGCGCACCTGGCGCTGCGATGCCGTCACCTGGTCCGAGAACAACACCGAAGCCATCGCCGGCCTGCACAACAAGGGCAAGCGCGCCTTCGCCATCTTCGACGAGGCCTCGGCAATTCCCGACCCGGTGTGGGAAACCATCGAGGGCGCGCTTACCGACACCGGCACCGAACTGTTCTGGACGGCGTTCGGCAACCCGACGCGCAGCTCGGGCCGCTTTCGCGAATGCTTCGCCGGCGGCCGGTTCGCTCATCGCTGGTCGCCGCGCCAGATCAATTCGCGCTGGTGTCGATGCCCCACAAGACGCAGATCGCCACCTGGGTGAAGGACTACGGCGAGGATTCGGACTTCGTGCGGGTGCGGGTGAAGGGCGTCTTCCCGCGCGCGGGCGCCCTGCAGTTCATCGACAGCCAGCGCATCGGCGATGCCGTCGCGCGTCCCGTGGAGCCGGATCCGACGGCGCCGCTGGTGATGGGGGTGGATATCGCCCGCCATGGCGAGGACCAGACGGTGATCCGCTTCCGGCGCGGCCTCGATGCGCGCTCGATCGGGGGTGAGTTCCGCATCCCCGACCTATCGGCTGGGGTGTGTGCGATCGGCTGAACCAGCTCGGCTGCAGCCGGGCCGTCGGCATCGATTTCGGCAGCGCGGCCGACCGCGCCGACATGGGCGACGCCGCCGCCAGTACGCCAACAAGCGGGCCGAGATGTGGGGCTTCATGAAGGATTGGCTGCGTCTGGGCTGCATCCCCGACGACGCCGACCTGATCGCCGACCTGGGTAACGTCGAGTACGGCTACAACGGCGCCGACGCCCTGGTGCTGGAGCGCAAGGACGACATGCGCCGCCGCGGGCTGGCATCGCCCGACGACGGCGATGCCCTGGCGCTCACCTTCGCCCGGCCCGTCGCGCACCAGGACTGGCGCCAGGAACGCGCCTACGACGAGCTGATGCTCAAGCTGAAGCGGCGGGTGGTGTGACCATCGACCTTCCGCCCTTTGTTGATCCGCTGACGGCCGGTCGCTAAGGTCCGTTTCATA
>CAWEIE010000032.1:0-673221 GCA_963809025.1 uncultured Alphaproteobacteria bacterium
ATTTTATCGTGTAAATCGCCTAATTATGGGCATTTTTCGCTTCTGTCATAGTTTGTACCCACCAGACTACCCACCAATCGAACGAACGGTGGCTCGATCAGCTTGCGCTTGCGCCCGGCGATGAGAGCGCCCTCGCCAGTCGTGTTTCAAGGTGAGCGGCGTCACCACCTGTCATGAGCATTGCCGCCGCCCCGCAAGCCCGTGGCGTTCGCGCCGCGCGCGGCAATTCTCGCCCGCCCCTCCGGCGTGGTCAGACCAGTCGACAGGCCGCCATGTAGGCGACAGCGCCAGGCCCCATGTTTGGTTTTGATCGCCTTGCATTGGCAGGGCGTCTCGCGCCTGGTCGTTGCTTGGCAGAGGATCTTGCGTCGCATGCTACACAATTTGTAGCACGAATTGAGGCTGCCAGTAAGACCCCATGACATGCCCGCGCGCACGCGTGTTGTGGCCAATTATTTCGCGGGCAGCCCTGTCCGAGGGCACATCTCCCACCTTACCTGAAGCCCCGAACTCCTAACGCACCATCCTAGCTGACGTAGCTGCCAACCAAGAATATCGCGCTGAAGGCACGTAGCCTCGCCCTCAGGCGAATCATAAGAGAGCTTTCGACAAGCCGAATTCAAGTCCTCCCAGGCCATGTGAAATCCAGCGATATCCCCCCACGGAGTGATAGGCGGTCGATCATCTGAGGGAGGCGCTATCTGTGCCAGCAGAACAACAAGAAGCAGCATCACCGCCTCCTAGTTCCTTCCGCTACTCATCCTCTTCTCAATCGGACGGTCGGTCTTCAAAGCTTCCTCCGCCGCGCCCAAATCCACAAGGCCACCCCTGCGACTCTTGCGACAGCTGGGGGACTCCTCATGGAAGCTTACGAAGCACGCCTAGAGACGGTGCGCCGCCGTGTTGCGGAGCAAGCGAGGCATGTTGCTGTCTGGAGGAAGACGATCAGCGTCCTTACGGCAGAAGGCCAGCCAACTGAGTTAGCTGAGAAGATGCTCCACTTGATGGAGCGGAGGCTTGATGCTTTCCGAGCCGACCTCGCAAAACTCGCCAATTAGGCCCCCGCCTGCGGGCTCGCGCGGCCTCCACCGAGCGCTTGTAGACAGTAAGGAGAACGTAACCAAGACACGCTTTCACCTCTACGGTCTCCAATGCATTATTGCCTCACGGGCATTTGGCCGGTCGTGTGGGGCTTGTCCGATGCTCGAAATTGGATGTGGAAGCGGTACGGCAAAGACGTGCCGCTTCTACTCAACAGACGAACACCAGAGAGCCAGTACCATAGGCCGTTTAGGGGCCCGTCGACCACCGCGCGCCCCCGCCCGAAATTGTAAGCACCTAGCGCATCTTGGCTTGGTACTTGCATCCGAAGGTGAAGGGATAGCGGCAACCGGCATCGTTTCAGTTTCTCTTGCCGTCGCAGTCACAAAGGACCTCGCACATGGCAGCACGCAAGAAGGTCGCGAAGCGGGTCAGGGCGGAAAAGGCGACCCCAGATGACAACCAATCTTAGGCTTGAGCTGGCAAGGTTGCGGGCCCTTGGAAAGTCGGGCCGTACTAAGGCTCTGAAGGCCCTAAGCCAACAGCGCAAGACAGTCGTGGCCCACGAAGCAAACCGGCCAAGCCGGTCGCGAAACAGCGGGATTGTCGCCAAGTAGGCAGGTGCTCACGCGCGAGCCCTACACATACTGGATCTGCGGCGCCGAGGTGCCCGCTGTTGTTAAACGACCAACGACCCCAGCAGCGCCACCGAGGCCGCGATCAAGACCATCGTGACAGCGTTAATGACTTCGTCTGTTTCCGCACGAAACCACTCGCGACGCACGATGCCGCAGAGCAAACGTTCCCTCCAGTTGCTCATTGCCCCTCCCGAAAATCGCGAAGCGTGGAAGCACAGGCTTATGGAGTCTTTACGACTGCTCCCCTGAGACTATCCCCGCGAGAAGGTGAAGGGCGTGGCTGGATGTGCTTCAGTTGCTGCCGTGGGAACGACATCTAGGCCGCCAAAGTGGATCAAGCCGCAACTTACGCGCCTGGTAGACGAGGCGCCGGCCGGCAAAGACTGGCTGCACGGGATCAAGTATGACGGCTACCGCATGCATGCGCGCATCGACGGCCGCGACATCAAGCTGCTGACTCGGACAGGCCTCGATTGGTCGCATCGCTACCGCCGCGCGATCGAGGCACTGGGTGCATTGAACGTGAAGTCGGCGTACCTCGATGGCGAGCTATGCGCTCTCAACGGCGACGCCGTGCCGGTGTTCAGCCGGCTCCAGGCGGCGATGGATGAAGGCCGGGGCACAAGCCGGCGGACGGTTAGGCGATCTCCGTCTTCCGCATTGTGAGCCGATCTGCAATGACGGCCCCCGCCTAGCAGTGAAGGCGGCGACGACAGAGCCACTTGAGCTCTGGCGGGCAACCCATGGACTGTCAGTAGGGTCACAACATGTGTGGCAAGTTCACGGCCCTGGCATCTTGGAGCGAAGTGGTCTCGTTCTCGGAGCCGCTTACAGAGAGCGTCGGCGGCGAAGGATCAGGCGGCGACGAAGGCAGCAACGACGAAATCGTCACCTATCGCGTGGGCGGGTTGTTGCCGGTCATCGTTTGGGGTGCTGAATCGCACGCACGACATGTGGTCAAAATGCGCTGGGGGTTTCCGGACCCGCGCGACTGGCGGCGGCCGCGGCCGATCCATGCACGCTCGGAAACCATCGACGCGAAGGAGCCGTTCCACACCCCTTTCCATGCTGGTCAGCGCGGCATCGTCGTCTTCCGCACCTTCAACGAAGGTGAAGAGGTCGTGAAGCCGTCCGGCAAGACGGAAACCCGGCAATGGACGATCGACCCGCAGGACGGCCAGCCACGCGGCTTCGCCTTCGTATGGCGGCGGTTCGAGATTCCTGATCTGCCCGCGCCGATGCTGGCGTGCGTCATGGCGACGGTTCCTGCCAACGACCTCATACGCCGCGCGGTCAAGTTCCAGGAGGACGATCCGCGTATGCCGGCGATTCTAGAGGACGACGCCTGGTCGACGTGGCTGTGAGAAGACAGCGCGACGCCAGCCGCGGCCAAAGCTTTTCTAAAGACCATGGAAGGCGTGAACTGGCAGGCAGCGCGGAACCAAAGAAGCCGAGACCCCGGAAGCCCTGAGACGTCGCCGGCGTGGCAGGGCACGAAAGGATTAACCCTCTTGCTGACCGCTGCCCACCCAATGGTTACATCCCTTCATATGCGCAAGGTCCACTTTGTAGCCGTTCAATGCATCCCAACGGGCAACAACAGTGAATGTTGTGGGAAAACTACTTGCGGTGGCAGCCAAGCTGTCCACCCACGATGACCGATCCAGATGCAAGTGGTGTGGCCAAGGCAAGCTTGATCTGATTGACGGGCGGCGGGATCCAAACTTCCCCACCCAACGCACGTCTTGCCATGTGCTGAGATGCGACGCGCTTGAGTGTGGCAGGCTCACAATCGTCTGATCATGCGCGCGCCCCTTGCCTAGCGAAGACATGCAGAATGCAGCCCTGGCGCCCTCGATCAGTTGCCCAATGTGCAGCGCCATGAGGTCTTGATACCCCGTCCGAGCTCACTGAACACCGGTCAGAAAAAGGGCTATGGAATTCGGTATCGTGCACAGGCGACGACTCGGCGTACTCCATCAACGCCTGGAGTGATTTCCAGCTTCTGTCTGATCTTCGGATGCTAGCTGGACCCATCATGCCTCCTGCAACACGCAGTCCCGGGGCGCGCGAATGCGATAGCGGTGTCCTCCGTTAACTTGGATCAACGCGCCTCAGTTCAGCTGTTCGCGGATCCCAAGCTCCTTGATGATCGGGCCGAAGACCTGAAGGTCGCGGCGCACGGCCTCCTTCAGCACCTCGGGGCCGCCGTCCTGTGGGTCCATGCCAAGTTCGACCATGCGGTCACGCTCCTTGCCCTGGCGAGCGACGGCGGCGATCTCGCGGCTCATTCGCTCGACGATCGCCGTAGGCGTCCTGGCCGGCGCGAACACGCCGATCCAGCTCGTCGCCTCGAAGTCGGCCACGCCGGCCTCGATCATGGTCGGCGTGTCGGGCAGGCGGTCGGACCGCTTGCGCGTCGACACGGCGAGCGCCTTCAGCGCGCCGCGCTGGATGTGCGGCACCATGTTGGCAACGCTGTCGATAGTGATCGGCACCCGCCCGGCGAGCAGGTCGGCCAGCATCGGCCCCGAGCCATTGTAGGGTACGGCCTGGGCCGATATGCCGGTGGCACGCTTCAGCCGCTCCATCGCGAGCTGCTGCGGCGAGGCCGCGCCCGGCGAGGCATAATCGAGCTTGCCCGTCTCCTGCTTTGCCTTGGAGATCAGCTCTGGCAGCGTCGCGATGCCGAGCGAGGGATGGGCGACCAGCACATAGGTCGAACGGATGGTGAGCTGGACCGGCTCGAAGTCGGCGACCGGATCGTACAATGGCTTATCGAAAACGAAGACGTTGGTGGTGAAGGGATTCGACGCCACCAGGAAAGTGTAACCGTCGGGCGCGGCGCGCGCGACTGACTGGGAGGCGATCATCGAGCCCGCGCCGGGCTTGTTCTCGACGATCACCTGCTGGCCCAGGCGCTCGGCCAGTCCCGCAGCCAGCAGGCGCGCGACGGTATCGGTCGCGCCGCCCGGGGGATAACCGACGACTAGGCGGATAGGGCGGTTCGGCCAGTCCTGCGCTTGTGCGGTCGGGCCAAGGACAAGGCCCGACGTGATTGCGACAGCCGCGATGAGGAACAAAGCGATCTTCTTCATGTGTTTTTCTGCCCAGCTGGCAAGGCGGCTGTCCACATTGCCGGACTTTTTCCGCACTGCCGGAAATCGCCGACAGACTGGTCTCTTTCCTGGCTTCGCCATGCTAAAATTTCGGCTAATCGGAAAACATTTCCTGCCGGTGATAATGATTGAGCATCTGGCATCCATGCGCCGACAATTTCGGAATTGCCAGGACAAGGAGTGGCCATGATCAAAGTGACACCGCTTCATCCGCACGTCGGGGCCGAGGTCAAGGGCGTCGATCTTACCCGACCGGTGGGCGGGGACGACCTCAGCGCCATCATCGAGGCCTTCAACCGGCATGCCGTGCTGGTTTTCCCCGGCCAGGCCATCAGCAACGAACATCAGATCGCCTTCACGCGTAACTTCGGGCCTCTGGAAACGGCGAGCGACTTCGCGGGCAGCGGGCGGCGTATCGCCGAACCCCAGGTCGTCGACATTTCCAACCTCGACAAGCACGGCCGCCTCCTGACGACCGACGACCGGCTGCGCTTCTTCAATCTCGGCAACCAGCTGTGGCACACCGATTCGACCTATAAATATGTGACTTCGATCGCCTCGCTTCTGTCGGCGCGCGAAGTGCCGCCGGAGAAGGGCGAGACCGAGTTTGCCGACATGCGCGCCGCCTACGATGCGCTCTCGCCTGCATTCCAGACAGAGCTCGAGCACCTGGTCGCTGAGCATTCGATTTTCTATTCGCGCAGCCTCATCGACTTTCAGAAAGCTCAGTTTAACGATGCCATCTACGCCAAGTATCCGCCGGTGCGGCAGGTCATGGTGCGCCGCCATCCCGGATCGCAGCGCATGACGCTGTTTCTGGGCTCTCACGCCTCGCATGTGATCGGCTGGCCGATTGACAAGGGCCGCAAGCTGATCGCCGAGCTGATGGCTGTGGCGACCCGACCCGAGTTCGTCTATCGCCACCGCTGGAAGGTGCATGACCTTGTGATGTGGGACAATCGCTGCACCATGCATCGCGCCCGCCCCTACGACGATCTCCACCACCGGCGCGTGATGCACCGCACGACGGTGCAGGACCTCGGAAACACCGTCGACGTGGCACGCGCCGAGGGCCGGCCGTTGCAGGTCGACGCAGCAGCTTGAAAGCAGGTCCGTGCGCGGCGCGTCGGCCAAGTCAGCGGTGCGGGCCTTCGAGCTGCTCGAGCTTTGCCGCGAGCTGCGCCGGCCGCTCAGGCTCAAGGATTTCGTCGAACGTCTGGGCTTCCCGAACTCCAGTACAGCCGAGCTTTTGAAGGCGATGGCCGAGGCCGGTTATCTCAGCTTCGACACCGCGTCGCGCACCTACTTTCCAACGCCGCGGCTAGCCTCCCTGGGCGACTGGATTGCCGACTCCCTGTTCGAGGAACGGACCCTGCTTGACGCCATGCGCGAGCTGCACGACCGCACTGGCGAGGCGATCCTGCTCGCCACCGCCAACGGTCTGCACGTACAGTACATCGATGGTATCCAGTGCGAACAGCCGATCCGCTTCGTCGTCGAGATCGGCACCCGCCGCCCGCTGGTCTGCTCCGGTCCTGGCACCGCCATCCTGTGCCGCGAACCGGACGAGATGATCGAGAAGGTCTATCGCCGGACCAAGGCGAAGGGCCTCCTGGACCAGCACGGACCGAGCTTCGCCGAACTGCAGCGGCGCATCCGCTCGGCGCGTGATCACGGCTACTTCTTTGCTCGCGAGATCGTCTACAAGGGCGCCTGCTCGATCGCCGCTGCGCTCAGCCGAGGCCGGCAGGGCCGCAAGCTCGCGATCAGTATCGCGGGCCCGACCGATCGCATCCAAGCGCGTGAGAAGGAGTTTGCCGCCGCGCTCCGCCGCACCACGGCAGCCTTTTGACGACAGGTCGGCCGGTTCAGCTTTTCGCCGGAGTTTCTTCTCGCCTGGTGCCTCCCCAGCCGATGCAGGTCGTCGATGCCGCCTCATGGCCCCAAGCCGACATCAACCAGGTACGGAGGGACGTCCGCTTCCAGGGAAAGCGGACATGACTTCGACATGACCCGACGTCGGCGTTTGACCCTGATCGAACCTCGCGCTGCTTTAGTTTAGGTATAGGCCTTACACGACGGCACGGCGCGCAGCATCTTCGGGCAACTTGTTTGCCTTCGCGCCTTGCGGCTGAAAGCACTTTAGGAAAGGTTGGTGGCATGATCAAAGCCCGTGCGGTGCCCGTGCCGTCCGACAGCGTACTGGCGCCGCTTTATGTGGGCGCGGACCTGGTGGATGCGTTCGCGATTCACCTGCCGGCGGGCGCGAGCGACGATCTCGAAGTGGTGGCGCGCGCCCTGTTTGAGCGGCAGGCGTGGTGGATTCGCGCGCTGACCTGGGTGCGCGATGCGGTGATGGCGACGGTCGGCGTCAAATCGTCTCGCGCGATCGGTGCTGCCGCTGCCACGCGGGGGGCGGTGATCGGCTACTTTCCGCTGCTGTCGAAGAGTGCGGGGGAGTTGGTGGTGGGCGAGGACGACCGGCATCTCGACTTCCGAGTCGCGAACCTGCTGCGAACGGGCGCGGCGGGTGGGCGCGAGCTAGTCGTGGTGACAGTGGTGCATTGCCATAACCGGCTGGGGCGGACGTACCTCGCGGTGATCGCGCCATTCCACCGCACCATCCTGCGGGCGAATTTGGAACGGGCGGTAAGAGTGCTGGAGGGCTAGATCAGTTCGACGGGATGCCGAGGATTGGCGCTGCTTCCGCCGCCCTCTTATCGAGCTTGATTAGGCAAGCTGCATGAGCAGCGACAGCAAGGCGTAGAGGCATTGCCCGAACGAACGCCTTAGACTAGCCAGTGCAGAATTAAGTGCCGAAGCTCGCGCATGTCGCCCTTTGGCCCGTCAGAGACGTGCTGTCGGACCAGCCGGATGTCTGCCCATCGGGGTAGATCGGAAGTGCTCGAAACCCGTCAGAACGACGTGATTGACCCTTAGCAGGCATGTACTCCCCGCCTAGTCAGTAGAGCCGATGCATCTCGCTGTGCACAATTCGTTGCTCAATTTCAGGGAGTCCGGTCGAGAGCTTTCCATGATCCTTGAGGGCTTGGGCGTACGTCGGCAGGCCATCGATCGGGCCCCAGCGGTCGGGCTCCCACAGTCCGGAGCGGATCATGGATTTTCCGCAGTGGAAGAAGGCCTCCTTCACCGTGACGACCAGGGCCAGGTCAGGCCGTTTGCCCTGCACCGCCATGGCTTCGAGGAGCTCGTCGTCCGTCACGATCTGTGCCGTTCCGCTGACGCGCACGACCTCGCGCCGCTTGGGCACGATGAAGACGATCGCGACGCTGGGATTCTGAAGAACGTTCAGGAACGTGTCGCCGCGGTTGTTACCAAGGCGGTCAGGAATGGCCAGTGTGTTCCGATCCAGGACCTTGACGAACCCCGGCGGATCGCCTTTCGGAGAGACATCCATCGCGCCGGTGGCATCGATGCTCGAGATCACGATGAAGGGACACCGTTCGATCCAGGCTCGGCAGTGCGGGTCGATGTGATCGATGATCTTTGCCACCTGTGTCTCGAAGACTGGACCAAGCAGCGCCCTGATCTCGGCAACGGTGGTTATCACCGACCTGGGCTGATACATGCGAGCCTCCTATTGGCAAGGTGTTGCAATGCGAACCGACGGGGACATGCCCGCTAACCCAAGCAGCTTGCACCTTAGGCAACAGAGGCTGTGCTGTCGTCTATGTTCCTGTGCCTTGAACCAATGGAGTTTTCGCGGACTGGACCACCCGATCACGACTGCCGCTCATTTCCGCCCAAAGCCGGACGCCCCCGATGAGGGGAGCGACTTCGCTCAGCCCGAGCCGTGATCGCTCGGCAAGCCCTCGCCGGGCCGGCGACAGGCGGTCAAGGCCGAAGCCGCGAAGCGGTGGCGCGGAACACTCCAGCCTTGAGGGCCTGGCGGCGGTCCGGCCTGCTCGCACCCAAGCGGCCAGGGCTCAGCTTGCCTTGCGCGACAACGTGAGCGGCAGGTCGAGCTCCACGCGGTCGTGCATCAGCTTGGGAGTGATGCGCCCACGCTCACCACGTTCGAGCCGGACCAGGCCGTAGCCTTCCATTGTCCTCAGCGTGCGCGACAGGTTGGATTTGGCCTTGCCGGTGATGCGCGCCAGCTCGTCGAGTGAGCCCGGCGCCTTCTCGGCGATGACCCGTAGCAGCTCGCGATTACCAGCCGAAAGGACCTTGGCGAAGGATTCCGTCGAAGTGAACCAAACCTTCGGCTCCTCGGCCGCCACACGCCGCTCGCCACGCGCCACGGCCATGGTGCGCGCCTTCATCTCTTTGTAGCCGGCGATGCCGACCTTCAGCGTCGTCATGGGATCACTCCTCTCTCACGCAACACCGCGTCCACGCTCTCCCAGAAGTCGGCAAGCAAAGTCGCCGCGTCCCGGTACTCGTAGGCCCGGATCGACCGCAGCCGGTGACGATGGTCCTGCGGCTCGCCGCGTTTTGCCTCACCACCGGATGCGCATTGTCGAAGCCAACCAGCCGCTCGCCATCCGCTCGGGGCGTTGATACACCCCAACCGATGGCGCGCCTTTGGGCTCGCGCCGGCTGCGGTCGATGCGGGAGGCATTGAAGTGGACATCAAGTGATGATAAAAGTATGCCTCCACCGGAGACACGAAAATGCGCACGACGATCGCTCTGGATGATGAACTTGTTGCCAAGGCTCAGGCCTTCACCGGCTTGAAGGAGAAGTCCAGCCTGGTTCGCGAGGCGCTCAAGGCCCTCATTGAGCGGGAAAGCGCGCGGCGACTCGCGCGTCTGGGTGGCAGCCAGCCCGGTCTGAAGGCGGCGCCGCGGCGACGGTCAAGCTCGACGTGATCCTGGTCGATACGTCCGTTTGGGTCGACCATCTGCGGGCGGACGACCAGGCCCTCGCCGCGCTGCTCGACGCCAGTGCGATCTTGGTGCATCCCTTTGTCATCGGCGAACTTGCTTTGGGCAATCTGCGTCACCGCGAAATCGTGCTGAATGCACTGTCTGATTTACCCCACGCCAGCGCCGCCACAGACTTGGAGGTTCTCCATTTCATCGACCGTCATACGTTGTTCGGGCGCGGCATCGGCTACGTTGACGGCCATTTGCTCGCGGCAGTGCAACTGACGGCGGGATCGGAGCTATGGACGAAAGACAAGCGACTGCACGGCGTCGCCGTCGAACTGGGGTTGGCAATGACTCTGGCCCAGCGGCGTCCCTCATAGGGCTATCGCATAGGAATAGTGCTCATCATCGTCGGCCGTGGCCCGCCAACCCGCCGATCCTCCGCTGCGGCGCGGCCCTGTCCGGGTTCCGCCGATGCTACGATCGATGACGATTCGCGGCGGCCCGAAATGGATTGACCGGCGCCAAAGACCCGAAGTCGACATCGCTGTCAGTCACGGATGAAGCCGCCGTCGTCGCGTTTCGTCGACATACGCTGCTGCCGCTTGATGATTGCCTGCCCTTCAGGCGACGATCCCGCACCTGACGCGCTCGTCCTTGCACCGCTGCCTGCAACGGCACGGCATCTCGCGGCTGCCGGACGTCGAGGACGGCAAGGGCATAAAGCGCAAGTTCAAGACCTACCCGATCGGCTACTGCCACATCGACATTGCCGAAGTACGCACCGCGCAGGGCCGGCTCTACCTCTTTGTCGCCATCGATCGGACCTCGAAGGTCGCCTTCACCAGCTGCATGAGAAAGCCACACGGCGGGTCGCGGGCGACTTCCTGCTGCACCTCATCAAAGCGGTGCCCTACAAGATCCATATCGTGCTCACCGACAACGGCACCCACTTCACCGACCCCAAGGGCGAGAGTTGGTCGGTCGCCGATACCAAAGGCATGCTTGAGCGTGGCGAGCCTTCCGGGCTCCTGCCTTCGAGGTGACGTGCGCTCGCAACGACATCGATCTTCGTCTGACCAAGCCCAAGCACCCCTGGACCAATGGCCAGGTCGAGAGCGGATGAACCGCACCATCAAGCATGCCACCGTCAAGCGCTTCTACCACGAAACCCATGACGAGCTTCGAGCTCATCTCGCGGACTTCGTGACTGCCTACAACTTCGCCAAGCGCCTCAAGACCCTCAAGGGGCTCACGTCCTACGTGTACATCTGCAAGATCTGGACGAAAGAGCCAGAACGATTCACCCTCAATCCGCTCCACCAAAATGCCGGGACTAAACATCTCTCTAGGCAGTTGCCGTTGCCCAGCGCATTGATCGCGACAAAGGCAACAAGCGACATTCGCAAGATCAGGGGTTCGGCCACTGCCGAGGGCAACGCTCCGCGTCGCCCAAGTCTTGGCGGCAAGGCCAGCGCAAGCAACGTTAGCGGTCTAACTCAAGCCAGACCGCAGCGTAGCAAATGCGAGGGGGTCCCTTGCCTATAGCGCGCCCGCAACGTAGCGCCCTGCGCCCTCGCCCGCCAGCTTGCCCAGCACGGCGCCCGACACCAGTCCGGTGCCACCGGGATAGTTGTGATAGAACAGCCCGCCCACCAGCTCGCCGGCGGCAAACAGGCCGGGGATCGGCGGGCCGTCGGTGCTCTCGACCTCGCCCTCGTTGGTGATCTTGAGCCCGCCGAAGGTGAAGGTGAGGCCGCAGGTCACGGCATAGGCCTCGAACGGCGGCTCGTCGATCGTGTTGGCCCAGTTGCTCTTCGGCACGGCCAGTCCGCGCGTCGAGCGGCCGTCCTTGACGGCGGGATTGAACGGCACCTCGGTCATCACCGCGGCGTTCCATTCCTTGATGGTCTTGAGGAACTGCTGTTCGTCGACGCCTTCGAGCTTCTTCGCCAGCTCCTCGATCGTGTCGGCGCGCACCTTGGTCATGCGCTTGATGCGGTACTCGTCGCGCAGCCGGTCGAGCACCTTGGAATCGAAGATCTGCCACGCGAACTGCTGCGGCTGGCTCAGGATCACCGCGCCGTACTTGGCGTAGGTGTAGTTGCGGAAGTCCGCACCCTCGTCGACGAAGCGCACGCCGTTGGCGTTCACCATGATGCCGAGCGGGTAGGAGTGCTTCTGGAAATTGTCGCCGACCTCGAGGTCGCCGAACTCCGGCGCGTTCATGTCCCAGCCGACGGCGTGGCCGCCCGACCAGTTGCCGTGCGCCTTGGCGCCGATCGCCAGCGCCATGTTGATGCCGGCGCCGGTGTTGAAGCGCGTGCCGCGCACCTTGGCGAGATCCCAGGTCGGCCCAAGGTAGCGCGTGCGCATCTCGGCGTTGCTCTCGAAGCCGCCGCACGCCAGCACCACGGCCTTGGCGCCGATCCGGACCTTGCGCCCCTTGTGGCGGGCGATGACGCCGCGCACCACGCCGTCCTCCTCGATCAGCGACACCGCGGCCGTCTGGTAATGGATGGGGATGCCCGCCTTCACCGCGGCCTTGTGCTCGAGATCGACCAGGCCCGGGCCGCCGCCCCACGCCTCGACCGCAAGGCCGCCCCAGAACTTGTACTTGCCGTTCACCTTGAAGGCCTGGCGGCCGTAGGACGGCTGGAAGCGTACGCCCTTGGAGCGCATCCACTTCAGGGTCTCGAAGCTGCGGCCGATCAGGATGTCGGTGAGCTCGGGGTCGCAGCGGTAGTTGGTCACGCGGCCCATGTCGTCGAGGAATTCATCGGCCGTGTAGCGGCCGAAATCGACGTCGCGCTTCTCGTCCTCGGTGAGGTCGTAGAGCTGCACCAGGTCGTCGACGCCGTGGAACACCACGCGCATGGCGCCCGCCGTATAGGTGCTGTTGCCGCCGCGCTCTTCCTCGGGGGCGGCCTCGAGCATGGCGACCGAGGCGCCCGCCTCGCGCGCCGCAAGCGCCGCACAGGCCGCGGCGTTTCCGCCACCGACAACCAAGACATCAACCGTCATGCTCAAATGCCTCTAGTGCCACACTTCTCGTCTGTCGCAGCGCACGAGCGGCCCAGCCGGACAAGGATGTCACCGCGGGTCTTCCGCGATTTCGCTGTCCAAAGCAGCAGCATCGAGCGTCACCAGCAGCTTCAAGCGTGCCAGGTAAGCAGCCCTGATGTGGGCACGGGCAGCCTCTTCCGCCGCTCCTGGATCATGCCGTTCGATAGCACTCACCACCGCTTCGTGCTCGGCCAGCGCGGCTCCGGAGCGTCTAGGCAGCGAGAAGGTCGTCGGCCCGAGCAACGCCATAGACTCGCGCAACAGGTTCAACGTCTTCAAGATGTAGCGATTGCGCGCGTACCGGTACAGCGTCTCGTGGAAGAGCCGGTTATTGTTGGCCAGCTTCGCCGGATCATCGGGATGAGCATTGTCGCGCTCAATGATCTCGCGCAGTGTCATCACTTCTTCACTGGATGTGTGTCTTGCGGCAAGCGCCGCCGCCGTCCCCTCGAGCACTTCCCGAACACAGTACAATTCAGTAACCATGTTGTGGTCGAGCTTTGCGATGACCAATCCCCGCCTGGGTTCTTGGATGACGAGGCCCTCGGTCTGCAGCCGATTGAGCGCTTCGCGCACCGGGGTCCTGCTGCTACCCAGCCACTTTGAAAGCTCGATTTCGCGCAACCTCATGCCAGGCTTCAACGTGCCGGACTGAATAGCGAGCTGAAGGTCCTCATAGGCTTGCTCACCGCGCGAAAGGAATACCGCCTTGTCGCCCAGAGGACCGCCTTGTTTTCGTGATTTTGCCTTCACTGAACTTGCCTTTACACGCGACTCGCGATGCGAGCGATGTCGAACGCGACGCTCAGCATGAGGTCTCCATCAATGCTGCGGGAGAGCCTGCCACAACATCAGAGAAGCGGGTGCTATGCTGGTAGACCGGTGTCAACCACCCATGGTACCTGGCGACCCTACCCTTGACGACGTCGAAGTATATCTCCTGGAGCTTTCGTGTGAGTGGGCCGACGCTGCCGTCGCCGACGGAATAGTGGTCGACCGACAATATCGGTACGATCTCGGCACCGCTGCCACAGAAAAAGGCCTCGTCGCAGATATAAGCCTCACTGCGGTCGATCTCGCGCTCGACTACCGTCACGCTGAGTTCCGACCGAGCAAGATCGATCAACGTCGATCTCGTGATGCCTTCTAGGATGTCGGCTGTGATCGGCGGCGTGATCACCACACCATCGCGAACCATCATGAAGCATGCTGCCGGACCCTCGGCGATTTTTCCTCGCTCGTTGAGCATGATCGGCGGGCCGAACCCATTGATACGTGCTTCGACGTGCGCGAGGCGCGAGTTGTGGTAGTTACCGGCCGCCTTGACGCGCGACGGGGCCGACACGTCGGGACTGCGCCGCCAGCTGCTGACGCAGCTCTTCACGCCCCGTGTAACGGCGCCGGCCTGCGGCCGGCTGAACGCCAGCACGAAGACACCCGTGCGGATCTCGCTCGGATCGTATTGATTCGACTCGCCCTCGCCGAAGTACACTACCGGCCGGAAGTGGACATTGTCGGTGTAACCATTGGCACGGATCAGCTCGACGAACGCGTTGGTCAGTTGGTCATCGCTGTAAGGGATCGACATCCGCATGACCTTGGCTGATTGCCGAAGCCGGCGCAGATGTTCGGAGTTCCTGAAGATGTTGAGATTGCTGCCGCCCTCGTTCGGATAGGCCCGCATGCCCTCGAAGACATTCGCAGCGCGCAAGACTGCTTCTGCGGACACATGGATCGTCGCCTTTTCCCATGGGACAAGCGATCCGTCCATCCACGCGAAAGTTGGATTCGTCGTCATTGGCACTCCTGAAGCTACGGACTCAAAGTAATGCCGCGGTCTTGCAGCAAGGTACGCCACTTCTGTTGTTCGCCCCTCACCTGTGCAGCGAGCCTCGCTGGGCGTCGAGTGTTGCACCACCATGCCTCGGTCCAACAGCGCCTGTACCATCGCCGGCTCACTCAAGACGGAGACAAGTGCGCCGCGGAAGCGATCGATGATCTCTGCCGGAACACCCATGGGCGCGAAAATGGCATTGGTTGTCGCGATTTCGAAGCCAGGCACCCCGGACTCGGTGACAGTCGGCAGCTCCGGAATGTTCGGCAAGCGAGTCAGGCTCGTCACTGCCAGACCGCGAACTCTGCCAGCTTCGATCAAAGGTTTCAGCGTTGCTACATCGTTGAACAACACGTCAATCTCGCCGCTCAGCAACGCCGCCATCGCTGGCCCACCTCCCTTGTAAGGAACGTGCATCAGTTCCGTGGCGGTCTGCGCCATGAACAACTCGGCCGCGATGTGGCTGGTAGCGCCCGCGCTCGAAGAGCCGAACGTGAGGCCACGCGGCTTCAACTTGGCGATGTCGACAAGTTCCCGCACCGTCTTGGCGGGCACCGCCGGATTGACCCCAAAGATCATGGGCATCGATCCAACGAACGATACGGCCTCGAATGACCTGTCGAAGTCATAGGGAAGCGACTTGTATAGCCACGGCGCCAGCGCATAAGTGCTGTTGGTACCGTAGTACATCGTGTAGCCATCCGGCTTCTCGTTGGCGACGAACTGGGCGCCGATGGTGCCACTGGCACCAGGCTTGTTCACCACAATGACCGATTGTCCCAACTTTTCAGTCAGCTTTGCGGCAATGATGCGAGCCAAGACGTCGGTCGATCCGCCAGCTGCCCATCCGACCACGAGCGTGATGTGGCGTTCGGGATAGGCGTGAACCGATTGCACAACGAGCAATGACAGTGCAGCTATCAATGATCTCCGAAAGAAATTCTTCATTCCCCGTCCTTCAGGCCGCTTATGATTCGAAAGTCCGTCATGAAGCTAGAGTTCCCTCAGCGCATTGAACTGCTCGACATAGCCGCTGGCATCGATGCGTACGCCGATGACCGTCGTGCGGCCGGACTTGAGCGCATGCCCAAGCGCCGCCCGGAAGCTCTCCGCTGTGTCCACTGTGACACCATCGGCACCAAAACCCGCGGCGAGCTTTTCCCAGTCCACGCCGCCCAGACGAATGCCGTGCGATGGGATGCCCTTGATCTCCTGCTTGATCCGGATCAGGCCGATCTCCTGATCGTCGAGCACGACGACGATGATCGGCAGCCCTTCCCGTACGGAGGTCTGCAGCTCAGCCACAGCCATCAGAAAACCGCCATCACCCGAGAAGGCGACGACGGGCCGCTGCGGATGCGCCAGGCGAGCCGCCAGCGCACCCGGTACAGCGTACCCCATGGAGCCGAGTCCGTTGGAAGTCAGGAATTCACGCGGGCCGTACGACTGCCATTTCTGGACCACCAGCAGGCGGCTGGCACCGGCGTCGCAGGTAGCGATTGTATCCCTCGGCAGCACCTCGCGCGCGATCTCGATGGCGCGCTGCGGCGACAGCCCTGTCGCCGGCGTGTTGAGCGCAGCAGTGACATCGTCGCGAAAGACGCGCGCCGCACCCTCTCCCCAACTGGGCCGTTCCGGCGCCCACTCGCTCAGTCGTGAGAGCAGCACATGGAGGTCGCCCACGACCTCCAATGACGCCGGAACCAAGGCATCCAAACTCGGCGTGGGGGCGAGCGAGACAACGGGGATGTTGTAGGGCCAGGGCTTGGGCTGCAGCTCGATGGCATCGAGTCCGATCGTGATGATAAGATCCGCCTCGCCGACCAGCTTGCGCTCGATCAGCCCTCCGATGATGCATCCGGCGCGCAATGGATGATCTTCGGGGACCACCCCCTTGCATTTGGACGTCACGAGGACCGGCGCTCCCAAGCGCTCGGCGAATGACACGAGACTGGCGGACGCGTTGCCCCAGAGCACGCCAAGCCCGGCAAGGATAATTGGCCGGCATGCCTGTGCCATCATTCCAAGCAACTCTTTCAGGTCAGCTTTGTCCGGTCCTGCGATCTGCAGATTCGGCATCAACTGAAGCTGCGCGTTCAGCGGTTCGGCCTCGCGTACGGTCTCGCTTTGCGGCATGTCGAAATGCACAGGGCCCGGCGGAGTGCCGGTTGCCACTCGCATCGCGCGCCCGATCTGCTGGTGCACCGACTTGGCGTAAATGGTTGTGTTCCACTTCACCACAGGTGCATAGACCGCCATCTGGTCGAGACGCTGGCGCAGCCCGGTCTCGTAGGTGGCTGCAGAATACTGATCTGTGATCGCGATCAGCGGCGCCCGGTCCATAAACGCGTGCGCAACGCCATTGACCATGTTGGCCGCGCCTGGCCCACGGGTCGAGAGGCAAACCCCGGGCGATCCGGTGATCTCGCCCCAGGTGGCTGCCAGCATTGCGCCGGCGGCCTCCTGTTTCATCAGGATGAAGCGCATATTGCGCACGCGTGCCGCCTCCATCAGCTCGACCAATTCACCGCCCGGATGTCCGACGATGAACGGCGTGCCGGCCGCCTTGAAGGCATCGGCGAGGACTTCAACAGTCGTAGGCATGGCTAGGCTCCCGTCACTTCCGTGACGACCGCGTGAGCCTCGTCGTCCTTGGCATTAGGTTGATCGATCTCGATGACCAGGTTGAAATGGGCATCTACGGTTATCGTGGCATCGGGCCCGACCACAGTGGTTGACTCGCGCTCTTCGATTACGGCTGGCCCGCGGAAACTCTCGCCAATCTCGAGCGCATAGCGGTTGTAGATCGTGCAGAGCACGTAGCCAGTTTCGGGAAAATGGACACGCCGCCGCCCTTTCACCGGGTTGCCCGAATCCTGCCTTTGCCCCTCGAAGTCGAGTGCGATGTGCGGCAGCGCCGTGCTGGCATGCACGCGCCAATTCAGCACCTCGATCGGTATCTCCGGCAGGCGGCGCTCAAAGAGGCCTTCATATGTCTTGAAGAACGAAACCCTCATTGCATCGAGCGACTCGGCAGTGAGCAGGCCCGAAGGGATCGGGACGCTGATCTCGAACCCTTGTCCGACGTGCCGCATGTTAGCCCGCCGTTGAAGTCGGATTTCCTCGGCGTCGGCTCCGGCCTCGACCAACAGCCCATGCGCCTCGGTCTCCATCTCGCCGAACAGCGATTGCAGGTGAGGCCAGTCGATCCTTTCCAGTCGCGTCACATAGCTGCGAACGAGGTCCAGCGCGGCAGGCGCCGCCAAGAGGCCGAGCGCTGACATCACTCCTGCGCCAAGCGGGCAAATGACGCGTTTCAGCTTCAGCAACTTGGCAAGTCCATAGGCGTGTACCGGTCCGGCTCCGCCAAACGCGATCATGGTGTAGTGGCGCGAGTCCTTACCCTTCTCCGCGACATGCATGCGCGTCGCCGCTGCCATGTTCTCGTTCACGATCGAGTGCATACCGGCCGCCGCCTCTTCGACACTCAGGCCGAGCGGAATGGCGATCTTCTTCTCGATGGCGTCCCGCACCAGCTTGAGATCGAGTGCCATTTCTCCGCCAAGGAAAAACTCCGATGACAGATATCCAAGCATCAGATCCGCGTCGGTCACCGCAGGAATCGTGCCCCCGCGCCGGTAGCACACCGGGCCTGGCTCGGCCCCGGCGCTTTCGGGTCCGATCTTCAGCAGACCCATGGCATCTATCCAGGCCGTTGACCCGCCACCCGCGCCGATCTCAATCAGATCGATCACGGGCACTCTGAGCATCAGGCCCGATCCCTTGCGGAAACGGCGGACGCGCGCGGCCTCGAACTCGTTGGCATACTCGGGAACGCCGTTTTCTATGAGGCACATCTTGGCTGTTGTGCCACCCATGTCGAACGAGATGATATGATCCTCGCCCGTCAATTTGGCGTAGACGCAAGCTGCTGTCGCACCAGCGGCGGGACCGGACTCAATGAGCTGGACGGGAAAGCGCCGCGCCATGCGGAGGGTCGTGATTCCGCCCCCGGATAGCATGACGGAAAGTGCGCCCTTCGAACCCATCGCCGCAAGGCCGTCACCGAGTCGTTCCAGGTACTTGTTCATCAAAGGTTGGACATAGGCATTAGCGGCCGCCGTATTGCCGCGTTCGTATTCGCGAATTTCGGGAGCGACTTCAGACGAGAGCGTGGAAAGCAGCTGCGGAAATTCCACCCCGAGAATCCTACCGGCTTCGCGTTCATGATTCGGATTCCGATAAGAATGGAGGAAGCAGACGGCTATCGCTTCAACCCCCTGTTCGACCAGGAAGCGCACCTCGGATCTGAAGCCCTCGGCATCAAAGGAACGAATAACGCGCCCATCGGCATCGATCCGCTCGTCGACTTCACGCCGCAAATATCGAGAGACGAGCGGGGCTGGCTTTTCGAGAAACAGGTCATATAGGTCATAACGGATCTCGCGGCCCATCTCGGCGACGTCGCGAAAACCCTTAGTAGTGATGAGACCGACCTTTGCCCCTTTGCGCTCGATCACCGTGTTCGTGACCAGTGTCGTACCATGCACGATCCTGTCGACTTCGCCTATGTCGACCGACGCTTCGTTCAGCAGCTGGTCGATTCCTTCGAGCATGGCAACACTTGGATCTGCGGGGGTAGTGAGTCGCTTACCCGTGAAGATCCGGCCTCGGTTGTCGTCCACGAGGACGAAGTCGGTAAATGTGCCGCCGACATCGACCCCTACTCTGATCGAGTTGGTCGTTTTGCTGGTTCCTTGCGCCATGACGATCTCTAGGTTTCAGATCTTGAACTTGTAGACATCGCGAGCGGCCTCTGCCGAGATGTAGCCGTCGCGCAAATCATCGCGGATCATGTCCGAGCTGCGCTCGCTGACGTCGCCATAGCCTCCGCCGCCGCTGAAGCGCAGCGTGATCCGCTGCCCTGGGCGCAGGACGCTTCGTGACTTGGCGTGGGGCCGCGTCCCGTCTGCCAGGTAAATCTCGACCTTGGCGCCGGACCGTCCGCCGTTCAGCCCTTCTGGAGCGTATTTTTGCCGATCCGAAAGCAGGGACAAGCGCAAGGACTCGGGAGACGCTGCTTCGATTTCCACATCCTGCCCCAGGCCGCCGCGGAATCTGCCGGCGCCGCCCGAATCCATCCGCAGTTCCTTGCGCCAGACCAGCATCGGCGAGATGCTCTCGAACGCCTCGATGCTGCCGGACCCTGTGTTAGTGGGAAAGGCGGTGCAATTGTGGCCGTCCTGTACGGCGCTGCCGCCCATGCCGCCGCTTGCGAAGAAGACCTGGGAGAACGCATCACCATGGCCATCCCGTCCACTGAAGACGGAGCGCAAGGTCGGCGAGCTTCCCGACTCGGCCAGCACCTTCTCCGGACAGACCTGCGCCAGGGCCTTGTACAGTACGCCAGCGAGGAGATGGCCAGTGAGCTGGCGCGCGTTGCAGGGCGCGGGGTAGCGCGGGTTTAGAATGCTTCCCTCTGGCGCCCTCACGGAGATCGAACGATAGGACCCCTCGTTGCGTGGCGTCAGAGGATCAAGTGCGCACTTGATCGGATACACCGAATACGCATGGGTATAGTTCATTACCGAGTTGAGGCCGCGCTGGATCTGCTTTGAGGTCCCGGCGTAGTCGATACTCAGTGTTTCGCCACTTACCGTGATCGCGCACTCTATGTGCGTCTCGTCCTCGTCGAAACCGTCGGCGTCGACGCTGGCGCGATAAATGCCATCCGGAAGGCCAGCAATTGCGTGCCGCATCGCTTTGTCAGCGCGGCTTTGCAGCGCGGTAGAGAGGTCGGTAAGGTCCGTGAGCTGCGCGTCTTCGAGAAATTCGTTCAGACGACGCGCCGATACCTGCTGTGCCGTCACCTGCGCGTACAGGTCACCGAGGACTTGATCTGGGACGCGCACGTTGGCGAGGATGAAGTCTCGCACAACCGGATCGATTTGCCCTTCGCTCAGGAACTTCACGGGCATTACCCGCAAGCCTTCCTCGAAAATCTCGCGAGCGTCGGCTCCCCAGCCCGATCCGCCAATATCCGGCAAATGCGCGATTGAACCCGAGAAGCCGACGAGCTTGCCCCGATGGAAGATCGGCGAGGCCATTGTGACGTCCGGCAGATGGCCCGTCGCCATCCAGGGGTCGTTGGTGATGATGCAATCGCCCGGCTTCCATTGCGACAATGGAATACGCGAAATGAAATGCTTGAGGGTTCGCGGAAGGATACCGACGAATGACGGGATGCCAGCGCTGTTCTCTGCGAGCGAGTCGCCATTGACGTCCATCAGGACGGTCGCGAAGTCGTTCGATTCTCGCACAATCGTCGAAAACGATGTGCGTAGCAGCGCTGCCGCAGCCTCGTCCGCGATGGAAATTAGACGGCTCCAATGGATCTCAAGAGAGATCGGATTGAAGTTGCGACTCATCGGTCCAAGTCCACGAGCGTGCCTTTCTTTGGCTGTCACACTTTCGTTCTTGCTGCTTCAATTGGATACACCTGCATACAGACATATGCAATAGCGTGCAGGACAATAAAATTGGACGGAATCCTACGGACCGTGGCGAGTGCTTGTGCATGGCGATGCCCATGTGTGGAACGTGTTCCTGCCCAACGACGACAGCGCGGGCGGCGAGCGGTTGTTCGACTGGAGCGCCTGGAGGCCGGTCTGCCGGCCACCGACCTCGCCTGCATGATGGCGATGCACTGGTATCCCGAGCGCCGCCGGCGCTTCGAGCGGCCATTGCCCGACCACTATCACGCGAGCCTGCTTGTTTCAGGCGTCAAAGGCCAAGGCGCGCTATTTTGCGTAGATGGTGTCAGTGCTCGACGGGAAGGCTGCGAGCAATGCTTAGCAGTTCTTCGTCAGACCACCTCTTGCCCTGGGGCGTCACGCCGATCAGCAGCATTGGCGTGCGATTGGTGACCTCTTCCATCGCCGCGCGGAGAACCGGAGCGGATGCCCTGGCCGCCAGGAAAACGGCGTCCGACATCTCGCTTGTGAGGCCCCCGCCCGGCGCCTGATGGGGTCAATAAGGAGGGACCTTGCCGTAAAACGGCGGCTCTTCATCGACGATCGGGTTGTATCGGAAAATATGCTTGGCGCGATCGGACAGCTGCGCCCAGGTGATCCGCGGGATTTCGATCAACTCCGGGGCATTGATCAAGGCGTTGAGAAACGGCCGGTTGTAGATCATGGCCAGCATGGTTCGAATGTCGTTGGTTTTGTTGGGCATGCCGCGATGCCAGGTTCGCATGTCGCGCAGGATGATGGAGCCTACGGAGACCGTGGTGCGTACCGAAGACAATTGCGCAGCCCGTTCGTCCATCACCTCGGAGTCTTCAAGCGAATCGTCGACGATGAGGTGACTCCCGGGCCATACTTCCGTCGCCCCGTTCTCTATCGTGAAGTCGATGAGCGGGATGTTGACAACGATCTGGCTGATCGGAAGCGGCACCGGATAGCCGGCAAACAAATGTTCGAAATCTCGATGAACGTGCTGCTGCCCCGAATGCGGCCACTGCGTGTTCGTGTTGTAGTATGTGCAAAAGAAATCTTTTCCGATCAGCGCCTCGGCCACCTGGACCGCAAGCGGATTTTCGATAGCAACCGCATCCATGAAGGGCGAGCAGACCGGCGGAAACATGGGGACGTTTGTCCGCTGCAGCGGCTCTCGTTTCTCGGGCGTCAGCGCTTCCATGCATTGATTCAATGCCCGGTCGCATGCGGCGCGTGTGCGGTCGACCCAACTGTGGGAAATGGCGTCTTCAATGACGACGAACCCGCACTCCTTCAGGGTTCGAGCCGCGGCCTTGAGATTGCGTTCGCTCAATCGGCCCGAGTCGCGTTCAGATTTCGAGATCTTCATGTACAGCCACCACGTCGCGACGGCCGTCGAACAATCACCCACCGTTCGGACGCGTTTGCGCCACACGAGCGATCATCGTCACGCCTCATACCAAGAATACCGCGGTCGGATTGGGACGCCAAGCCTCACCCGGCGACGTGTCGTAAGCACACAAACTGTCCGGTTAGGTAATCCATTGACCGCGCCGCTTGATCAGATAGCTTCACGTCGCTGGAGTGCGCCCCTCGCCAATCCCAACCACATTGCGGACGTACCCCGGTATGCTTGCCCCTCCTTCTCAGACGACCGGTCGACCAATTCTGCAGACAAATTCACCCTTGGCCTATCCAGAATTCGTCGCTCGCTGCCGACAGAGCGTGTTGCTGAACGACCGTCAGGGCGAGGAGTTCTTGGCCTATCACACGGTGCGATTGCACTGCACATACCGGATTTGCTGCGGTCTCCTTCAGAGGGGAGGGAGCCTCCTGTCCGTCGGCACCGGCAGCGCCTATGTCGAGGCTGTGTTGGCGAGCGAACTGCAGGCGCGCGTGGTCGCGGTTGATTTTCCCGCCGCAATCGAACTTCATCGGCGCCTGTACGGTGCGAACAATTTCACGTCTGTGGCGGCCGACTTGTCGCTCGACGACCTCCAGTTGCCCGTTGAGCCGTGCGACATGGTGCTGAGCACTGAAATTTTGGAGCATATTCCGGAGGCTCCGGTTCGACATTTTCGCAAACTCTTGCCGTACTTGAAACCAAATGGCTACCTTGTCGTCACCACTCCAAATCTCGGATCGCTCGAGCAGATCCTTTCGCTATGGCGCATGCTCCCGATTATGGACCCGCCCGAGCGGACGTTTGCGCCCGTCAGCTTCGAAAACGAGGGCACTCACCGCCGTGAATATATGCCGTGTGAGATCATCGATTCGATGACCGAGTGCGGCCTCGAGCACCTTGCCACGCATTTCATATGGTATCATCGAGAGCGCCACGCGCCCAGACGATGGCTGGAACGTCTCATACCGCATTTGCGGCCTGCAATGATCATCGTGGCTCGAAAGCGATAGTTTCAAATCAGCATACGCGCACCCAAGTCGTTCCATCCGCCCTCGTCAGGAAGCATCATGGCTTCTCACCCGATCTGAAACGCCAATAATCCGCAATCTGCTCCAAGCTTTGTCCCCTTGTCTCCGGAAGGTGACGCCAAAGATAGAACGCGCCCACGGCGCTGAAGGCCGCAAAGAGAAGGAATGTCGAACTCAACCCGAGGAACGCGAGCACCAAGGGAAAGCAGAAAGAGAAGACGAACGAAAAGAGAACTCCTCATCGTATTGCAGAGACTGGACGCCGGACCACGAATGGCTTGAGGGTAGATCTCCGAAATGATCACATCGGAGACAGTGTTCAGCGTGAGAGCAAAGGCGGCCACGAACATTGCCAGACAGGCAACCAACGCCCATCGGGTCGCGGGGTTCATTGTACTTGGCGCGACGGTCATCGCCGCCATTAGGCAAAGGCAGCCCGCCATAACACTCAGTCCCGACACCGCCAGGGGCCGCCTTCCAATCTTGTCTACGATGAACAAGGAAATGATGGTGAGGACCAGGAAAACCATACCCAAGCCAAGTGTGGTGACGAAGGACACCGTCACGTCTTCGAACCCGGTCTCCTTAAGCACTGTAGGCCCATAAAACAGCACCATGTCCCAGCCGGAGAACACATGAAGGAACATAAGAACAAGACCCAGCGACAAGGCGGGGCGATGAAGCGGTGCCGTAAGCTTCGCCCAGGCTTTCGTTTCCGTCTCTTCACCTTTGGTTTTCATCTCTCCAACCAATTGATTCACATCACGCTCGTTCAGTCGGAGGAACACGCGACGTGCAGCGCTGCGGCGACCAGTGGCGGCCAGCCAGCGTGGTGACTCTGGCAGTGGCAGCAGGGCAAGACCATAGATGGTGCTCGGCACGGCAACGAAGGCGAACATGTAACGCCATCCATCGGGCTGAGCTTCGAACACCAAGCTTACGACATAAGCCATCAGCACACCGACACCGTAGGTGACTGCATCAAAGGAAAGAAGGCGACCACGAATTGCAGTCGGCGCGATCTCCGCGACATAGATCGCGGTAGTCGGGGCCGTGATCCCTACGGCTACTCCCACCGCCATGCGCGCGGCCACCAGCCATCCGAGCGAAGGGGCAAGCGCGCATCCGAAGGCTCCCCCGACGAAAAGTGCCGCTGTCGACATCAACACGTATCGGCGGCCAAAACGATCGCACATCGGTCCATGGATCAAGCAACCAAAAATCAATCCGAAGAGTATTGAGCTTACCAGCATGCCTTGTTGCGTTGGATCTAGAGTCCACTCCGCGGTGACCAAAATCAGAGTGCTGGCGCTGATCGCAAAATTAAACCCGGTCAGCATGCCACCCGTCGCAACCAATGTTGTTACGGTGTAATGGACGAAGCGGCTGTCCTGAACTTTGTCAGCCCAATCTGCGAATTTTTGATGGATGGCCAGTAACGTCAGGCCTTTATTTTCTGGCAGAATCTTTTGAAATACGAAGAAGCCCACCAGCGCGACTGTGCCGTAGAGCGCGAAGATCAACGTCCTCCCAAGTTCGTTTGTCAGGATGAAGGTGGTGGGCGATGCGAGACCGTCGAAGAGCCAATGCGACGCTACCGCAATGCTCATCGCAAAACCTCGAATATGCAGTGGACAGACTTCCGACACGGTGACCCACGCGATTGGGCCAATGCCAACCGCAAAAAACCCGATGAAAAGGAATAATCCGACCGTGGCAGGAAGCTGCCCAACGAAATCACTGCTCGAAGTCAGGGCAAGGCCACCTGCGACCAGGAAGAGGCCAACCGACATGCCAAGAAGCGAGATCAGCAAGAGAGGACGGCGTCCGACTCGGTCAACCAGCGCCACGGCGAGCAGAGTCACGAAGAAATTGAGAACCACAAACGTAAGCGCTTTGCCCTCGGCGAGATCAAGATGCCCCGTCGAGCTCGAGGGCGCATAGTAAAGGATCGTATTGATCCCTACGAATTGTTGAAAGAAGAAGATACCAACGCAAAGAAACAATGCTCTCCGGCCCGCCAGCGAGAACAGGTCGCGGAACTGTTCGCGTTCCTTGCCGGAAACAGCCGCCACAACTGCCTCTAACTCCGAATCGAAGCGGCTATCGTTCAATCTTGCCAGCGTGGAGCGCGCTTCCTCCTCATCTCCTTGCAAAGCCAGCCAGACTGGGGATTCCACAAGCAACAAGGCCAGTCCGCTGAGAAGAATGCCGGGGATGGCCCCCATCGCGAGCATGTACCGCCAGCCATTTGGCCAGGACGAGAAGATCTCGTTCCCGAGGTAGGCGAGAAGGATTCCGGTGGTAATTGCGAGCTGGAAAAAACAAATGAAGACGCCGCGCTTGGCCGCAGGTGAAATTTCGGCAATGTAAAGCGGTGCCGCGACGGATATTGCGCCGACTGCGATTCCGACGATGAACCGGGCGAGGAGCAACACGTAAATCGATGGCGCGATGGCGCTCACGAACGCGCCCAGGGTGAAAAGGGCGGCTGTCGCCATAATGACGTCGCGCCGGCCGATGACGTCGGCAAGCTTCCCGCTCAGCAACGCTCCCACCATGGCGCCGATCAAGGTCCCGCTGCTGAGCAGCACGGGATAATAGAGTGCGTCGCGGGCCCAGCCGTCGCTGGCTAAATGCAGGGCACCCGCTGCCACTCCGGTCTCATAGCCGAAGAGCACGCCGCCCAGCGATGCGATCCCTACAAGCAGGTAAATCACGCGAATAAGCTCCTCTGCCGCTGCCGTCGTTCCTGCGAACAACCGGCCCCCCGCTTTCGGCGAGACTCAGCCGCATA
Organism: uncultured Alphaproteobacteria bacterium; assembly: GCA_963809025.1. Lineage (GTDB taxonomy): Bacteria > Pseudomonadota > Alphaproteobacteria > Reyranellales > Reyranellaceae > Reyranella. The sequence continues at coordinate 26,264 of CAWEIE010000032.1, forward strand.
AATCATCAACCGGATCCGGTACGATCGGAGCCGGAAACCGCTTCCCGGGTGTCAGTGGGCGGTCCGGCCGTGAGACCCACGATCGGCAAGACCCCGTCGGACGCGGCCACGACCGGAGCCTCGTACGGGGGAACGCTTGCGCCTACGGCGGCTTCCGAGCCTTCGTGGCCGTCCGCCGTTTTGGACCGCATCGACACTGTTGACTCTCCCAGCCGACTGAGCCTTGCCAGAGCTTCAGGGCCGGGTTGAATTATGTCACGATCGCGGGCGCTTAGTGTAGCCTTCCCGTGCCCGTGCGCGCACAATCGTGAGGGTCGAGCTTGCCGTTGTTGCTGTCGAGCAGCCTGTCGCTTGCAGGGTGACCTTGTTCATGGTGCCGGCGCCTGAGACGACGCTCGTCCGCAACGGCCCACTGGGGCGTAGTCGAAGGACGACCCATCTCCGCATCGGGCTTGTTCACGACGTCGCGGATCAAGCAGCTAAGACGCGACGCGAGAGCGCTGGAGCGAAAGTCGAACGCGTCAGGATGGCGTCAGTACTCGACGAAATATGTCGGCGATGATATTTGCGATACGCGCATCAACCTTGCGCAATGTCGGCAAATTGATGCCCGACGCCGACACAGCCGAGCTCACCGGACAAGGGCCTCCAAAATGATGATAAGCCGGCATCGATGAAAGGCCGTGGAAGAACGGCCGCAGATCGATGTTGGCTTCTCGGCATGCCTTAATCAAAGCTGGACGCTCCTGAGCGCGCACCAGGATGCATGAGAACCAGACGACAGGTTCGTACCGTGCGGGCATGGTCCCCGGGAATGCAATTCCCGGTACGTCCGCGAATGCGGCCTCATACTCGGCGTGCACTCGGCGCCGCATCGCAATGAGCTCATCCATCCGTTCCAGCTGAGCGCACCCGATGGCAGCCTGAAGATTGGTCATGCGGAAGTTGAACCCTGGCTCTTCATGCCAATAGCTGCGCTCCGGCCGCATGCCGTGGTCCCGCAATATGCGCATTCTCGCGGCCAGGTCGGGATTGTCCGTGAGGCAGATGCCACCTTCACCGGTGGTGACGATCTTGTTGCCATAGAATGAAAAGCAGGCAACGTCAGAAAATGACCCGACTGGCTTGCCGTCATAGCGCGCGCCGGGCGCCTCCGCACAGTCTTCGATCACGAGGAGGCCACGTGCTTTCGCCAGTGCCGCGATCTCTGTCATCGGCGCGGGCCGGCCGAACACGTGGACAGGCATGATCGCGCGCGTCCGCGGGGTTATGGCTTTCTCGATCGCGTCGATGGAAATGCACCAGGTATCGGGATCCACATCCACCAATACGGGCCGCGCGCCGACATGAATCACGGAATTGGCCGAGGCCGCGAAGGTGAAGTCGGGCACTATAACCTCGTCGCCCGCACCGACACCGAGCGCCGCGAGGCCCAATTGGAGGGATACGGTTCCATTGGCTGTTGCCACGCCATGGGCCACGCCGACCCTGCGAGCCCAAGCCTGCTCAAACGAGCGTATGTATTCGCCTATCGAGGAAATCCAGGTCGACAGGTAGGCATCGACAAGGTTTCTGAGCTCGAGATGGGAAAGATCGGGCTCCGACACCGGGATGGATTTGGCTTCGGGATGGAAATGCACGTCGACGATGCGGTTCTTCTCATCGAGGATCGGGGTCAGCGTTTCACAGTTGCTTGCCGTATCCCATTTGACAGCTAAGTCGCCGAGCCGGATGACGTCGAGGTGGGCTCCCTTGCGGACCGCTGCACGCAGTTGGTCGAGCCGGACTATGCCGGTTACGGCGCCAGTGGGATCGGTCGTGAAGACGCTGCCATATCCGTTGTCGAGGGCCCGCTCGATGCCCACCCAAAGCCCGTCGCCTTCCTGGCAGGTGAAGCGGGTGATGTCGAAAGGCTCGTTTTTTAGGTCTGCGCTCGCGTGCTCTTGCATTGTCCTGCCCCCAATTGAACTCACGAAGCCTGAGCTGAAGCCGAGACATCGTTTGACGTCAATTCCGGATCGGACAAATGGGTTGAAGTCTCATCGGACTCCATCCGAATTGGCACGTGGCTCATGCCATGCCTGGCGGCCATCGGAGTGCGAACAATGATCAAGACAAAACCCATCCCACTCCCGCAAGCCGATCGGCCATCGAAATATCACGTGCGATCCCGACACCGTCAATCCTTTACCTCATTCACCCACTTCGTCAGCCCCCTGATGGGCAAATGCATCAGATGTTCGCATAACGGGAGTTGCGAAGCATCCGGAAGCCACGCACCAGTTCGGCGATGCCCGCCTCCAGCTCCCAGTCCGGCATCCAGCCGGTACGCTCTATCTTCTCGTTTGAAACGACGTAGTCTCTCTTGTCGGGATCTTCGCCGATGGGCGCTTCGAGATATTCGAAGTTTGGCACTTGCTCCTTGATCTTGGCGGCCAATTGGATCTTAGAGAGATTCGCATTTGACAGACCGACGTTATAGGCCTGCCCTCGCATCGTGCCGAAGTTGGCGATGGCATGCTCTAAACCCTTCACTGCGTCTCGAACATGCAGATAGTTGCGTCGAAAATGACCTTCAAAAATAACAACGGCGCGGTCGGTGACGGCGCGCCAGGTGAAATCGTTGACGAGGAGGTCAATGCGCATCCTCGGCGACATGCCGAACACCGTGGCGAGGCGCAAAGTCACGCCCTCGCTTCGCTCGAGAACTGCCTTTTCGGCCTCGACCTTTGTCTCGCCATAGAGCGAAATAGGCCGAAGGGGCGTAGCCTCCGTACAATGCTCTCCAAGCTGTCCGACGCCGTAGCCGGAGTTGGTGGTGGGAAAGATCACCATTTGCTCTTTGCGCGTCCGCTTGGTTAAAGCGACCACGGCGTCCAAATTGGTGGTGCGGGCCGCGATTGGGTCTTCCTTGCACAATGGAGCGCCCACGAGTGCGGCAAGGGGGATTATGACATCTGCGCGCGACACAAGCTCATCTAGGATACGTTCGTCGCGCGCGTCACCACGGACTGGGTTGAAGTTCGCGAAGCGGCAACACGGGGCCAATTCAGTGGTGCCCCTGGCGAAAGTATCGAGGACCGTTACCTCATGTCCGCGATCGAGGAGGACCGGGACCAAGACAGAGCCGATGTAGCCAGCACCGCCCGTGACCAGGATTCGCATCTCGTGCCTCGATCCTTCTCCGCTTGTTGCGAGGGAGCGCAGCGCACTCCACGCCGAGTGGAACGGCATCGAAATTGCGCACACTACTTTCGCCCTCGACATCAGCATGCGTCGAGGGTGGCATTCTATCCTCTTGCGGTGTTCATCGTAAACACTGACGACGTCCAGCCCTGGCTGACCGGCTCGCTAGGACCGACTCATGCTGTTTGCATCAAGGTCCCATCTGGGAGCCTTTGAGATCGCCCCCTGGAAGAGTAATGCTCTGCGCCCGGTTCGTTACGCGATCTCGAGGTCGCCATCACGATGGCCGATCAGAAGCTGCGTTCACGATCCCCTGCCCATTCACGCATGGCTCGCAAAATCATCCCCGGATTGGGCGTTCGGTCGGATGGCCGGCAACCCCATCGGATTCAATCGTCGCATCATCGTGGACATTCACAGTTGCGTCTCGCAGTCGGCCGCCATGATACAAGGCCTCGACTTTATCTCCCAGATGACCTGCAAGGAGCGCGATATCGGTAAACCCGTGGCGAGCAAACTGATCCAGCGCGACGTCGAGAAACCGCACACCCGGCGCGATCTCGAGGAGAGGTTTGGGAGCATGTGCCGCAATCGATCCTAGTCGTGTGCCGCGGCCGCCGACGAGAATCGCCGCCTGTTCGACGCGTATCACTTAAGCCCACCGTGTCCTGACCTTCGCGAATTACGCTCGATCCGGCCTCATGTGCGTGGATGGTCTCAGTGCTCGACTGGACAAGCTCGCCGCGGCTCACGCAAGCCTTTGATTGTCCGGTCTTTGGGGAGCGACGACGTGAAAGGGGTCTCGCATCCAGTCCCACTCGAGAAGCACTCGGTCGTCCTCGGAGAGTTGCTGCCCCGCGGTACGTCGATATATGGCACGATAGGCCTTCGCGGTGCGTACCCAATCGAAATTGTTGAGACGCCGCCGCGCCTTGGTGCGCAATTCCTCGCACAAGTCGTCATCAGTAAAGAGCCGAGCAATGGTGTCCGCGATAGCGACCGGGTCAAACGGGTCAAAGACAAGGCCCGCATCCATGACCTGCTCAGGCAGCGCGGTTACATTCGAGCAGGCCACCGGGGTTCCGTCGACCCATGCTTCGAAAATCGGCAAGCTGTTCGCCTCGAACAGCGTCGGCAACACAAGACATCGTGCAAGCCGGTAAAGACCCCGCAAATCCTCCTCCGGCACGAAACCCACGAAATGAACCTGATCAACCAGATCAAGTCGAGCGAGTTGCGCCTTGATTTTCGACCGATGACTGGCAGCGTGAGCTTCTGCTGGTCGAGCGCGTAGCGCACTTGCAGGCGGATCTTCATGAAGCGCGCCTGTGCATACCAGGGGCACGATCAGGCCTCGATGATCCCGAAGATGTGCCATCGCATCAAGTAGACGCAGGTGGTTCTTATGAGGCCACGCCACGGCCGGATAGAAAACGAAACGTTCGGGCAGACTGTAGCGCTTTCTGATTCGCGCCACGTCATCGATCGATGGTTCGCGCGTGAGCAGCGTAGGCGGCGCCTCGGGAATAACCTGGATCTTGCCTGGTGATGCGATCCCGTATTGTCGGGTCACGTCCTCTTTGACCCACTGAGAGTTTACGATGACGGCTTTGGCAATGTGGCAAGCGGCTGGACAGACCGTCTCTCGCCAAGCCACATGGCCGGGCGTGAAGAATTGCGGATAGTGCAGATGCTGGAGGTCATGGGGATTGTACACGCTGGGCACGGCGCATAGCGTGTACTCTTGGGTTGGAAAGTGCATGACGTCGCAGCTTAGGCTTTCATAAAAGCCGTCTGATATGGGAAGGCGTGGCGAGGCGTTCGGCGGGGAGAGCCAATCCTGGAGACGTCGTAGACTTCGCCGAACGGCACCAGGTTTGTGAAGTTGCGTGCGAGTGACGAACGTCTGGTTGGCTCCCAGCGGATGCAACCATTCACGCTGTCGATCGGATCCGACGATGATGGCGTATTCTTCCGGACCGTCGGTAAGCGAACCCAGTGTTGTGATGAGGCTGCGCAACGCGGGGGCAACGCCACCACAGAAACCAGGTTCAACGTTGACGTCGATTCCGATCTTCAAGATCTTTTATCCGGGTGTACTCGCGCCCATCGCCGGTGCGTATTCAAATAGGCATCATGGCGTAGTGGGAGCACGGCGCAATGAGGTCGCCGGGCGGAATTCAGGCGATTTGTGCCGGGAGTTGCGTTGGATCGCATCATTGCTACTGGCGACCATCCCTATCAATTTCGTCCCGCATCGACAAGCCCTTCGTCTTTTGTGCTCGCTTCTCTCGAACGACGGCTCGACGCAACGTTGAGATGACAGCACTATAAGGAGTTCACGATGACCTGGGCCGTGTTCCGAGCCAGCGCCATGGCTGTCAGCGATGGATTGGCAGAGCCGATGCGGGTGAACAAAGCCGGGCCTGCCACAAAGACGTTGCTGATGTGGTGAAACCGTCCGTCCTTGTCCGTCACCGAGCTGCCGGGACTTCCCATGAAAAGGGTTCCGGCCTCGTGATGACTCGAGCCAATCGCAGCATCGCGCTGGGAGTGCACGACGACTGTCGCAGGATTGTTGGCGATACTTTTCGCGAGGCCGATGGCCGCGTTGTTCATCGCCAAACCGACCATCGCATCGTCGGAGTTCATGACCAGGTTGACCCATGCCCTGCGGCTGTCTCCAAATTCGAGGTTGTTCGGATCTTTAGTGAGATCAACCCAACTTTTTGTCATGTCCCTAGGCCCCGCCGGAGGGGTCATCGACCGATCGCCCGCGACTTCGCCCACGGCACAAATCACCATCATGATTGTATCCGGCGACTGTGCCTTGATCAGGTCGTCAAGCAGGTCGGTATCGAGAAAATTTTTGAAAAAAAGACGAGAATCAGGCGTGCGGGAAAGATTTGATGCGGCAGTCACCTGAAGATGGAAGTGATGGGTCTTCCCTCCGCTGACCTGAACATCTCCCCGGATCAGCGCCATCCCGATCTCTAGTTCAGCCAGCGGTCCCAGTCCCAACTCAGAGCGCGGGATTGTTACGAGGGTATCGCTTCGGAGGTGAGCCATCAAATTGGCCCCCATTCCATTCACTGGAAACGAATTGAGCGCAAGCCTGGTCGACTCGATCGTACTGGTGGCTATCACTACCTTGAAATTGGGCTTCAATTCCCGCCCCACGCTGATTGTGCTTCGCTGTCCGTTCACGCGCACCTCGAGCCCGGTTACCCTCGTCCCATCGTTCAGAAGTCGCGTGACATTCACGTGGGGGACCAGCAGCAGTCGACGATTTGCTGTGGTGGGATCACGCAGAGCGTCCTCACGTACAGCTTTAATGAGCAAGTTGGCGCTGCTGTACCTGTCGAAGCTGAACGGGGCGCCGAGCCGAACCGTGCTTTGGGCAGCCAGTGGTGCGGCTTCGACGGTGATCCCGGGACGGGCCGCGGCGGCAAGGCGGCTTATCAAGGTGGCGCTCAGCGGCTCGTGCAGCGCTGCCGTAATTCCAATGTCCCGCTCGACCTTGGGGTAGTTCAGTAGCAGGTGGGCCTTCACGTCGGCCGGCCAATCGTCCAGGCCATCAGAGGAGGTGAGCCTGGGTGCCCAACCGCCCCAATACAGCGAGCGGCCTCCGACACAGAACGCAAGGCCGGGGAACGCTTCGTCGCTGCGCCACGGGTAACCCCAGACCGACTCCTGAGGACCCGGATCATCTAGATTTGAAGTAACCGTCCTGGGCGACGCTGGTTCATTTGGCGTAAGCAAGAGCGAACCCGCGTCGAGCATCAGGATTCTGAGATTTTTGCCGTTTTCCTCGGCGAAGCGATAGATCTTTTCGGCGCAGTATCCGCCATGCATGCCGACACCGACAACAATCACGTCGAAGGGCGTTCCTGGGAATGGTCCTTCCGGATTAATTGCATCGATCCAGCTGTCGCAAACCCACTGGCCGTTTAGGCCGCCGGTAGACGACGTCTGATCAAAATGCACGACCTGTTCCCCTGGAGATATTGCAATCACGCGACTCACGACAGCGTCCAGATTGACTCTGGTTTCGATGGAAATCTGCGCTGTTCGTGCTCCCCGGGCAAGTCCTCAACTTCCTTGGCGGTCAATCCGCGGGCTCGAGCAAGCCAACAGTGACATGCACCGAGAATTCCCCCCGTGTGATTACGTGAGCAAATCGCCTAACGTCAGCATTGATGATCGCTCTGTTCCGCCGCCTGCTGGCCCTGCTCGCCTCGCCGTTCAAGTCGAAGAGCCGACTTGAGGCAGAGAACGCTGCGCTCCGACATCGGACGAAGCGGGACGAAACACGAAGCAGGCAAGAAGCTTCGGCATTCGAGGAGAAACGTCATGCGTACAATCAAGGGGCCGGCGATCTTCCTCGCTCAATTCGCAGGCGACAAAGCGCCATTTGACACGCTCGAGAACATTTGCCGATGGGCGGCCGATCTCGGCTACAAGGGCGTGCAGCTCCCCACCTGGCCAGGCCATTTCATCGACCTCGAGAAGGCGGCGACCAGCAAGTCTTACGCCGATGATCTGAAGGGTCGTGTCGAGGCGCAGGGCGTCCAGATCACCGAGCTGTCAACGCACATGCAAGGTCAGCTGGTTGCGGTGCACCCTGTCTACGACGCCCAGATGGACGAGTTCGCCCCGCCGGAGGTGCACGGTAACCCGGCGGCGCGCCAGGAATGGGCCGTGCAGCAGCTCAAATGGGCGGCGGTGGCGGCGAAGAATCTCGGGCTCACCGCGCACGCGACCTTCTCGGGCGCGCTCGCATGGCCGTTTCTCTATCCTTTCCCGCAGCGTCCGGCGGGACTGGTCGAAGAGGCATTCGACGAGCTGGCACGGCGCTGGACGCCGCTCCTCGACGTGTTCGAGGAGAACGGCGTCGACCTCTGCTACGAGATCCATCCGGGCGAAGACCTGCACGACGGAGTCAGCTTCGAGATGTTCCTCGAGCGGGTGAAGAACCATCCGCGCGCGAATCTGCTCTACGACCCGAGTCACTTCGTTCTGCAATGCCTCGATTACCTGGATTACATCGACATCTACCACGAACGCATTCTCATGTTTCACGTCAAGGACGCCGAATTCAATCCGACCGGGCGGGTGGGAGTCTATGGCGGCTTCCAGAGCTGGGTGAACCGCGCGGGACGATTCCGCTCGGTGGGCGATGGGCAGGTCGATTTCGCCTCCATCTTCTCCAAAATGGCGCAGTACGACTTCCCCGGCTGGGCGGTGCTCGAGTGGGAATGCGCCCTGAAGCATCCCGAGGATGGCGCGCGCGAGGGTGCCGAGTTCATCGCGGCGCACATCATCCGTGTCACCGAGCACGCATCCGACGATCTCGCCGCGGGCGGCAGGGCGGCCAACCGCAAGCTGCTTGGCCTGAGCTGACAAGAGGAAGGCGCAAAAAAGATCAGGCTCGGCATCGTTGGCGGCGGCTCCGGGGCCTTCATCGGCTGCGTGCACCGCATCGCCGCCCGGCTCGACGGAGATTACGACCTGGTCGCGGGGGCGTTGTCATCGAACCGGACGTGGTGTCCGCGTACTACGACCAGGCCGAACGCGTAATGAAGGTCAGCGGAACGGGCGGCGAAAGGCCTCCGTTCTACCAGTCGACCGGTCAACGGGGACTGCACTGGTAGTCCAACATCCCAAGCTTGGTGGAACGTCGGTCGAACAGCCGCGACGGCTTCCCCTGGACCCATCCGGCGAACGTCTTCGCCGCCGGCTACAACGATGGCCACGGGGCGCTGCCGACCTGCGATAACCTGCATTCACGTGGCGCGCCGCTGACACTCGGTTCCACTTTACGGACGAGGATGTTCAGGACATCATCGCAGCCTTTCGCAAGGTGGCCCGCAGGGTGATCGCTGACCAGGCAATGGCCCGACGCACCGGCGGCATACGGCGGCTGGCCGCAGCCTTGATGCGCGGCCTCGCCGTCGCCGGTGCTGCCGGGCCAAACTTTGGGCTCATGGTCCTTATCGCGCAGACGGCGTTCTGCTGGCGTCCGGTTCTTGCAGAAGACACCGCCGAGACCGACAGCGAGTTCACGATACGCGAAAGTCCTAATTTTCCCCTGCCCACGGTGGCAGATCGGGAACGCTTCTTGACCGGTGAAGCTCACATCGAGGGGTTCTTCCAGTTCAACCGCGTCTCGCCCGATGCGGCCGGGTTGTCGCCTTACTCGAGCATGTTTGCCGCAGCCGAAGCGCGGGCGAACATCAATCTCGGCCCCTATTTCAGCATCAACGGTTTGTTGCGCTTCGATCGCGGGCAGGAATTGACGACAGATGCGGCATTCAACGATCAGGTCCTCTTCGTTCAGCGACTCTTCGGAGTCGTTCACTTGCGACCAATGCACTTATATGCCGGGAAGATTCATCCGCGGTTCGGCATCGGCTGGTACGCCACTCCCGGATTGTACGGTGGCGATTATGACCTGGACTACGAGTTGGTGGAGAAGATCGGCGGAGGAGTGCGCTGGGATATCCGGGAGTTTGGCCGCCATCGCTTCACGGCGGAAGTGTTCCATGCCGACACCTCCTTCCTGGCCGGTTCACTGATACCCGGCACCGTACGGCCCGGTTTGCTCAGCCTGCAGGATGGAGGAGCGGGCAACACCGGAACATTTGAAAACTTCGCGTTCGCACTCAGCGGGCAGCAGATGCCGGGGCTGCGCGGCGTGAGTTATCAGGTCGGCTGGGCTCGACAGGCTGCCTCACGGTTCGATGCCCGTGACGAGAACTCGTGGTCGATCGCAGCGATGTGGCAGTACAAGATCTTAGACCATTTGACTATCGAGCCGATGGGCGAGTTCGTATCGGTGACGGGCCAGGGCGGAGCCAATCGCGACGTAGACTATCTCACATTGGCCACGACACTGCGAAAAGGCGCATGGGCACTGGGATTTCACACCACGCAGCGCTACGTACGCGACTATTCCATCAACAGCTATCGCCTGGACTCGCTATGGGGGACTGCGGTCGCCTACGACCTGAAGGATCTGCACCCCTTGCTGGATGGATTCACGGCCATCGCGGGCGTTCGCTTCAGCACGACTTTCGGCGTATCCGGCGACACCGTAGGCGCCCAACTCAAGTACAGTCTGGACTTCTGATACGTTCGCAGCACGGCCGCCCGCAACGGCACATCAACGAGCACGTTGCCGGCGTGGTCCTGTCGGGAGGCCGGGTTGATGGAGCCTTGGTCGCAGGCGTGGCCTCAGCATCTGAGCGAGAGGACCGGCGCTCTATTGAAAGGCCACATGGGTACTCTAGCATGAGCGCGCAACCATCGCGCCGCGGCGCCTCTGGAGGTCATGGGCCATGGAGATTTCGGGCAAGACAGCCATCGTTACCGGCGCCGCTTCCGGCATCGGCCTCGGTATCGCCACGGCCCTCGCTGAAGCCGGCGCCAACGTCGTGATGGCCGACATCCAGAAGGACGCGGTGGAGCAGGCGGCCCATCGGCTGTCCGGCACCAACAAGCAGGTTCTCCCGGTCAGGATCGACGTCACCCAGGAGCAGTCGGTGATCGATGCGCTGGCCGAGGCGGAGCGCCGCTTCGGCAAGCTCCACATTGCCTGCAACAACGCCGGTGTGCCGATGCACGGCACGCGGCTGGTGGATGTGTCGCTGGCCGACTGGGCGTTCGTCATCGGCGTCAATGTCTGGGGCGTCATCCACGGCATCCGCCACTTCGTGCCGGCGATCCTGAAGCACGGCGAGGCTGGCCACGTCGTCAACACCGCCTCGGTCGCCGCCACGCAGAATCGCCGCGGCACGGACCAGGGGCCGTATTCGATGAGCAAGTACGCCGTGCTGTCGCTGTCGGAGGCGCTGGAGCACGAGCTCGAGGGTACTAATGTCGGCGTGACCGCGCTGTGCCCCGGTCCGATCGCCACCAACATTGCGTTGGGCGCGCGCAACCGCCCCGATCACCTCGGCGGTCCGCAGCAGCGTCCGACCGACGAGGCGACCCTGGCGGAGCGTCTGGCGCGGGTCGGCATCGACCCGAAGCTGGTCGGCGAGCGGGTGGTCGATGCGATCCGCAACAAGACCTTCTACGCCTTCGTCAGCGCCGTGCCGGCCGACGTGATCAAGGCGCGGCACCGCCGCATCGAGGCGGCACTCGAGACCCGCTGGACGACGTCGTACTAGACGACACCTTGCAGGTGGACACATGGCGCTCAAACGGATGGACAACGTAGGGATCGTCGTCGATGACCTCGCAGGGACAATTGATTTCTTTCGCGAGCTCGGCCTTGAGCTCGAAGGGCGGGCCATGATCGAAGGAGAATGGGCCGGACGTGTCACTGGACTGGGCGATCAGCGCGTCGAGATTGCCATGATGCGCACGCCGGACGGCCACGGCCGGCTCGAGCTATCCCGCTTCCTCACGCCGCCTGCCGTCGCGGATCACCGAAACGCCCCGGTTAACGCTCTAGGCTACCTCCGCGTCATGTTCGCCGTGGACGACATCGACGAGACGCTTCAAAGGCTCCGCAATCGCGGCGCGCAACTCGTAGGCGAAGTCGTCCAGTATAAAGACGCGTACCGGCTCTGCTACATCCGCGGGCCGGAAGGGCTTCTCATCGGACTCGCCCAAGAACTCAGCTATTAGATTGGTGCCCAGGCACAGTCGTTTTGACCTGTTGAATGATGGGCTGCATTCTACGCAGGTCGGACGTGAGGATGCGAACTTCGCAACACAATGAAGGGCGGCGAACATGGGAAGGCTCAACGGCAAGGTCGCCGCGGTGACGGGTGGGGCATCGGGAATCGGCGAGGCGACGGTCAGGCGTTTCGTCGCCGAGGGCGCAAGCGTGGCGTTCTGCGATCGCGACGGCGACCGCGGCCGCCGCGTGGCAACCGAACTCGAGGCCACAGGCGCCAAGGTCGCCTTCACGCAGGCTGACGTCGGTACCGAGGCAGCATGCCTTGCCTTCGTCAACGGTGCGGCGCAGCAGTTCGGGCGCCTCGACATCCTCGTCAACAATGCCGGCATCCGCAAATACGAGAAGGTCGACGAGGCGAGCGCGGCGAGCTGGAACGAGATCCTCGGCGTCAACCTGATGAGCTACGTCTTCTGTGCCAAGGCGGCGGTTCCGCTGATGCGCCGCGACCAGGGGCGCGATAGGGGCGGCGCCATCGTCAACGTCGCCTCCGTCCGTTCCGTCGTCGCAGGCGGCGGCAATTTGCAGTATGACACGACCAAGGCTGCAATCGCGGGCTTGACGCGGGCGCTCGCCGCCGACCACTCGTCGGAGGGCATTCGCGTGAACGCTGTCGGTCCTGGCCCGATCTTCACGCCGTTCCATGAGCGCCGCATCGCGGCGGCTGGCGAGACCGTCGAGCAATACAACGCCCAGGCGGCACGAGGCACCATGCTGAAGCGCCCGGGCAGGCCCGAGGAGGTCGCTGCCGCAATCCTTTTTCTGGCCTCCGACGATGCCTCCTACGTCACCGGCGCCCTGCTGTTCGTGGACGGTGGCATGACGGCGCTGTGAGAAAATTTAACAAGGCGTCCATGGAAGCAAGGGTGAACGCATGGTTGAAAAGAATTCGGCGTGGCGTGCGGAGCCACTGACCTGGGGGCAAGGGTCGAGGGTCTTCGAGGTGTTCCTCGAACCGACCTGCCCGTTCTCCGCGAAGGCCTTCGGCAAGCTCGACGAAACCTTGCAATCAGCGGGCGCCGACAACGTCACGCTCAGGATCTGGCTGCACTCGCAGCCATGGCATCTTTTTTCCGGTGTGATCACGCGTTGCGCGCTCGCCGCCTCCACTCTTGGCGAGGGCAAAGGCGCCGCCAAGAAGGTGCTTGCGGGTGTCGCCGCCCACCGTGACAAGTTCGAACCCGCCGATCATTGCAGCGGCCCTCTTCTCGCGTTGTCGCCCGCCGACATCATTGCGCGCGTCGAGGAATATTCGGGCCTGAAGCTTGCCGAGGCCTACGCCCTCCCCAAGCTCGACCAGGAGGTCAAGCGACATACGAAATATGCCCGTCAGAACGGCATCCATGTTTCACCGACCTTCATGATCGATGGCCTGGTCCAGAACGACATGAGCAGCGGCGACGCGGTGTCCGCCTGGGTTTCCCGACTGTCGGCGAATTAGCCGGCGTCTCCCGGCGTCCCTCAGTAGGGACGGTCGCCACGCACCAGCATCCGATACAGGCGGCGATGCTGGCTGTGATCGTAATCGAATCCGGCTTTATGCATTGAAGCACGGTCATCGATGATCAGCAGATCGCCCTTTTTGTACTCGTGCACATAGCAAAATTGCGGTTGCGTGATCCTGTCGGTCAAATCCTGCAGAAAATCCTGGGTTTCTTCGGGCGACATGCCGGTCACCGTCTCGGTCTTGGCCTTGTGAAACCACGCCGCCTTGGTGCCGGTCTCCGGGTGGGTGCGGACCAAGGGATGTATCGTCGGCGGTTTCGTCGCCTCGAGCTGGGCCTTCACGATATCCGGGTTGCCTGTCTTCATCCGTGCGCTGCTGATCAGCGTATTCTCGGTCTTCGCGTCGGCGATCTTCAGTTTCACGTCGTCTGGAAGCGCTTCGTAGCCGGCACGCGCGTTGCAAACCGATGTCCCGCCACCCTTATCCGGCATCGCCACCGCATACAGCATGGTGAACTTGGGCGGCAATTCCTGGTTGGTGTGGTCGGTGTGCCAGGTGGCATTGGCGCCGACTTTTGCCGGCTGACCCTTGCTGTCCGTGTGACGGTTGTCGAGCACACTGATCAACGGAAAGCCGTCAACCAGATAGCGCCGGTTCTGGTCCTCCATCAGCTCGCCGAACATTTCTCCAGCGGCTTGCAACTGGGCTGGGGTGAGGTGCTCTTGCCCACGAATCACAAGGACCACGTTTTCGACGGCAGCGTCGTAGAGCTTCTTCCGCGTCGCGCCGTCGACGGGATGCGCAAGGTCGACACCCGTGACAATGGCGCCGATGTGCTCCTTGACCTTCTCGATCTTCATGGCCTGGGTGGGAAGCCTCGACGCGGCAGCGCTCATGATCCGGCTCCTCGTTTCTCGACCCGCAGATTGTCGCGGGCGCGTGTAGCATTTCGGAAGACCACCTTTGGCGATAGCATCGGCCGAATGTCGGCTTCTATCAAGTATTGCCCGACGTCGGCACTGCATCAGTTTGAAAATCAGAGATCCTTAGTCAGCTCTATGGTGTAAGGCGCATAACCGAGCCGCCCATACAGAGCTTCGGCCTCTTTGTTGCCAGCCACAACGCCAACCAAAATACGAGGTAGACCGCGCTGTTTTGCAATGCGCTCGGCCTCGTTCATTAGTGCCCTAGCAACGCCCCGGCCTCGCACTTTTTCTCCCACGTAGAGTTCAGAGACATAGGCATAAGGACGAAGCTCTCGTTCAACGAAGACAGCATCGATTTTGAACAGCAGGAAAAGGTGGCCGATCACGCGACCGTCCAATTCTGCGACCAGCACTTGACCGTCTGTTTGACGAACGCTCTCCCAGGCAGCAGCCAGCGACTCCTGTGCCGCTGAATAATCAGTTCGGCGATCCCCCGTGATGCCATTTTCGTGCACATTCAGACCCTGGAACTGATCGATTAGCGCGCTCTCATCGCTTGGCTGGGCTGATCGAACGACAAATGTCATGTCACCCCCTGCTCTCTCCGCTTCTTGTAAGGACCGCGCTTCTGGCCTTTGGGTCCGGTGGGCATGGGTGACAATATGGCATGTCTGACGACTGTCCGGAATGTCGTGCGACAAGTCAGACATTCCGGTCAAAATTCAAACTGAGACAGTGCCCCGACGTCAGGGAATGCCAGTAGCGCACGAGATTGCTATCAAGGGGGGTGATCGCCAGCAGTCTTCTGACTAGCATGGGCGGCTAGAAGGAGGGCGACCATGGACCAGGCCTTGTCAGGCGTTCGCATCATCGACATGACGCACAACCAGGCGGGGCCCGCCTGCACGCAGATTCTCGGCTTCCTCGGTGCTGACGTGATCAAGCTCGAGGAGCCCAAGGGCGGCGACATTGCGCGGACGAACCTGCGCGACCAGAAGAACAGCGACAGCCTGTTCTTCCTGATCCTGAACGCCAACAAGCGCAGCCTGACGCTCAATCTCAAGACCGACGCCGGCAAGGATCTGTTCCGCAAGGTGATCGCCCAGTCGGACGTGCTGGTGGAGAATTTCGGGCCGGGCGCGCTCGATCGCCTCGGCTTCGGCTACGAAGCCCTGAGCAAGATCAACCCGCGACTTATCTACGCCACCATCAAGGGCTTCGGCACCTACGGGCCTTACAGCGGCTTCAAGAGCTTCGAGCCGGTCGCCCAGGCCATGGGCGGGGCGATGAGCGTCACCGGCTTCCCCGAAAATCCGCCGACCTACGTCTATCCGGCGATCGGGGATTCCGGCACCGGCATGCACATGGCGATCGGCATTCTGGCAGCGCTGCAGCAGCGCCATGCGACCGGCCGCGGCCAGCAGGTCGAGGTGTCCATGCAGGACGCGGTCGTCAACCTGGTGCGGGTGAGCCTGCGCGACCATCAGCGCTTCGGCCAGCCGATGCCGCGCACCGGCAATCAGCTCGGGCGCAACGTGCCTGGCACGACCTACCCCTGCGCGCCGGGCGGCCCGAATGACTACGTCTACATCTACGCCCAGCAGCAGATGTGGCCGGCGGTGACGAAAGTGCTGGGGCAGCCGGAGTTGACCGAGGACGCGCGCTTCAAGACCGTGGAAGCGCGCTGGGACAATCGGACGGAACTCAACGCGATCATCGAGGCGTGGACGCGCCGGCACAGCAAGCACGAAGTCATGCGCCTGATGGGAGATGCGGGCGTTCCCTGCGGCGCCTGCCAGGACACCGGCGAGGTGCTGGCCGATCCGCATCTCAAGGCGCGCGAGATGATCGTCGACGTGGATTACCCGACCCGCGGCACCTATCAGACCGTCGGCTGCCCGATCAAATTGTCGGATTCACCCGTCGCGGTCAGCCGTCCGC
Source organism: uncultured Alphaproteobacteria bacterium (assembly GCA_963809025.1). Taxonomy (GTDB): domain Bacteria; phylum Pseudomonadota; class Alphaproteobacteria; order Reyranellales; family Reyranellaceae; genus Reyranella. The sequence goes on from CAWEIE010000032.1 coordinate 42,453, forward strand.
CCCTGCTGGGCGAGCACACCGACGCACTGCTTGAATCGCTGTGCGGGGTCGAGCCCGATGAGGCGAAGCGCCTGCGCCAGGAGGGAGTCGTCTAGAGCGGAATGCGATGAGATGGAACCGCGCGCGGTTCCTTCTCATCGCATTCGCGCACACCGGGGATGCGTGTTGCAGGAGGCATGATGGGTCCAGCTGGACCCATCATGCTCTAGCGCGGCGTCGTTTTCCCCGCCCGGCTGCAGCCGGGCTGCCGCACCTGTCACCAATCCTGCACCGATCCATCCCGACCGATCGGCGGCTCGGTCACGACCTCGCGCAGCCTGAGCCGCGCCAGGGCGGTGTCGTTCAACTCGATGCCCAGGCCCGGCGCATCCGGCACCTCGAGGTAACCATCCTTCAACACCAGTGGCTGCACGACCATGTCGCGCTTGGGCGGATCCGACTCGCCCGTGTATTCCTGCAGCGCGAAGTTCGGGATGCAGGCGTCGAGCTGCACGCAGGCCGCCGTCGAGATCGGCGACAAAGGATTGTGCGGGATCACCTTGACATGGTGCGCCTCGGCCATCGCCGCCACCTTCTTGGCCCCGGTGAGCCCCATGCAGAGGCAGACGTCGGGCCGGACATAGGCGCAGCCGTTGTTCGCCAGAAGCTCCTGGAACTGGAAGATCGACGAGAAGCGCTCGCCCGTCGCCACTGGCAACCCGCTCCGCGCCTGCACATCGCCCATCATCGCCGGACTGTCGGGCAGCATGGGGTCTTCATAGAAGTACGGATGGAATTTTTGCAGGCGCTGTCCGAGCGCAATCGATTCGGCCGGGTTCATCTGGCGGTGTAGCTCGATGCAGATGTCGGCGTCGCCCTGGAGCGCCTCGTGCACCGCGCCGACGCGGCGCTCGGCCTCGCTCACCCATTCCTCGAAGGACTTGCGCAGATGATAGTCGGGCGCAAAAGGCGAGAAGCGGATCGCCGTGAAGCCCTGGCGCTTCTTGGCGACGGCATCGGCCACCAGCTCATCGAGCGTGTCGCCCTTCGCGTGCATGTAGCAGCGCACGCGGTCGCGCGTCTTGCCACCCATCAGCTCGTAGATCGGCACGCCGTAGCGCCTGGCCTTGATGTCCCACAGCGCGATGTCGATCGCCGAAATGGCGCCGCCGACCAGCGCGCCCATGAAGTGCGAGTGCCGCTGCAGCGCCTGCGCGTGATGCTCGATCGTCGAGGGGTCGCGCCCCACGAGATAGGACTTCATCTCGTCGATCATGGCGGCGGTCGGCCGTGGCCAGCCGTGCACGCCTGCCTCGCCGGTACCGACCGTGCCGTCCTCGCAATGGATGCGCAGCAGGCACCAGCGCTCGATCAGGAACGTCTCGAGCTTTTCGATCCTGGTCGAGGGCAGGTTGCTGAGGCGCGCGGTCATGGGCCGACTATAGCAGGGCCGGCTCCACCCCTCGTCCAGACTTTCGTCCTGCGGGGCCATCGCTTGACCAGGGCGCCCGGCCCGTCGGTAATCAATCGGGGCCGCGTTTGTCCCGGAGCAGGAGACACATCATGCCGACCGTCCATCCGCAGGTACAGAAAGCGCGCGATCTCATGCCCCTGATCGCCGCGGCCTCGGACGAAAACGACGAAATCCGGGAACTCACCAAGCCCGTTGTCAAAGCCCTGATCGATGGCGGGTTCTTTACCATGCTGAAGACGAAATCCGTTGGCGGAATGGAGCTGAAACCCTCGATCTTTGCCCGCGTGACCGAAGCGCTCGCCCATGCGGATGGATCCACCGGGTGGGTGGTGTGTCAAAGCAACGGCTGCTCGACCACGAGCGCCTATCTCCATCCGAATATTGCCCAGGAGATTTTTGGCGGGTCGGACGGGATCGTCGCCTGGGGACCTCCCGGTTCACCGTACGAGGCCACACCGGTGGAAGGCGGCTACCGCATCAGTGGAAAATGGCGCTTCATGAGCGGCAGCCAGAACGCCACTTGGCTTGGCGCGCATCTGCGGGTGGCGGGCACCAAGGAAACGAAGACGTTCCTGTATCCCAAATCAAGCGCCACACTCCACGATATCTGGCACACCCTGGGACTGCGCGGCACGGCCAGCAACGAGTATTCCGTCGACAATCTGTTCATTCCGCACGAGCGCGCCATCTTTCGCGACGATCCGCGCGACCGCCGGAGCGACAGCCCACTTTACCGTTTCACCAGCAACCAGCTCTATTCGATCGGGTTCGGTGGAGTAGCCCTTGGTATTGCCCGTGGCACGATGGACGCGTTCTTGGGCTTGCCGCGGGAAAAGACCCGCCGTGGCGCGGGCAAACCGATGGTGGAGAACAACGTCGTCCAGTCGCACGTGGCGCAGTCCGAGGCGAGGTGGCGGTCCGCGCGCTATTTCCTTCACGCCGCGGCGGACGAAGCGTTGGCAACGATCGAGGAACGCGGCGAGATGGACCTGGATCAACGGACCCGCCTGCGCCTCGCCTCCACCTGGGCCATTCAGTCGTCACGGGAGATCGTCAATACGCTGTTTCACGATTGCGGCTCGATGGCGGTGTTCGAGGAAAATCCGTTCGAACGCCGTCTGCGCGACATCGACACGGTCGCGCAACAGGGCCAGGGCCGCATACTGCACTACGAGACGGTCGGTCAGGTCATGCTCGGCGTGTCGCCCGAGAATATCTTCTAGCTTTGGACAGGCCATCTACAGGAGGCGATGAGGCGCATGAAGTCAGTGCAATCGCACCCATCGGCGGCGCTGCTGGGCGCAGCGAACAAGCCACCGCTCACATGGGAGCTGCCGCAGCCCAGGCGGCCGATCGCTCTCGAGGTCGCCACCCTGCTCGACGGCAAGGGCGGGACGCTACGAGACACCGTGGTCGTCGTCTCTGGCGACAAAATCGAACGCATTGGTGGGCCGGTCCCGCAAGGGGCCCAAGTCTACGATCTCGGCGGCCTGACCGTGGTGCCGGGACTGATCGACACCCACGTTCACGTGACCTACCACTTCAGCCACGATCGCTTCATCGACAACCGGCTCGTCGGGCAGGACGAGCCCGTGCCCGACTCGGTCCTGTTCGGCGTGGAAAACGGCGTGCGCATCCTCGAGGCCGGCTTCACGACGGTGCAGAGCCTGGGACCGGGCACCGCATGGGATCTCCCTTTGCGCGAGGCCTGGGCGCGCAACCTGGTGCCGGGGCCGCGACTGCTGACCTCGCTGCAATGGTTCCGCTACGATCAGCCCGGACAGACCGTGCAGCCGGAACCGGAGCTCCGGGCCATGGTGCGCGATCTCAAGGCGCGCGGCGCCGACGCCATCAAGATCTTCGCCTCAACGAGCGTGCGCGAAGGGTCGCGACCCACGCTGACGCAAGCTCAGCTCGACGTCATTTGCGGCGAATGCAACAGCCAGGGCCTGCGCAGCGTCGTTCACGCCTATACGTCGGCCGTGCAGATGGCGGTCCAGGCGGGATGCACGGCGATCGAGCACGGCACCGGCGGCATGACCGATGAGGCTCTGGCCCTGATGGCGGCCAAAGGCACCTTCTTCGATCCGACGGTTGGCGTGGTCACCGAGAATTACGTTGCCAACAAGGACAAGTACCTGGGCGTCGGCAACTACACGGCGGAGGCGTTCGCGATGATGGAAAAGCTGATCGCCAATCCGAAGCCGCCGGAGGAATTCATCCGATCCCTTGGAGTGCCAGGCCTGAAGATCGTCTATGGCAGCGATGCGACCGCGGGCGCTCACGGCCACAATGCCGAAGGACTGCTGTACCGCATCAAGTTCGGCGGCCAGGATGCGATGCAAGCGCTCGTCTCGGCGACGTCGCTCGCAGCGGAATCGCTCAATCTCGGCAGCGAGATCGGCACGATTGCGCCTGGCATGACGGCCGACATCGTAGCGATGCGCGGCGACTACCTTGCCGATGCTACCGCGCTGCGCCAAATGGCGTTCGTGATGAAGGGCGGCAGAGTCTTCAAGTACCAACCCTGATCGGCGCTGGAAGCAGCGGTTCTCGTCCCGACCGGCAGGCAGACGGGTGCACGAACTTTTTCTCCAGGTGCGGCGCGCTCAGGCTTGCAAGCTTACCAAGCGTCTTGGCCGCTTGGATCGCAACAGACCAACGCGTTAAAACGCCGACAATACGGGCACTTTTCGGCGCGGCCCCGGCGACCGACTGGCGCAGGCCTTGAGGGCTGTAATATGCGGCAGTGTTGCAAGCAACAAAAGCTGCCGCGGGTTCGAATCCGATGCTCTCCGCCAGCCTGCAGTCTGTCCAGAGATGCTCCGGCGGCTCATCGCAGTGTCATGCGACCATAAGGCCGAGATGTTCCTCCATGGGCGCAAAATCTCGGTCATCGTGCAGCAACGAGTGGCGATGCTCGATGCAGAAGGTGCCAATGATGATGTCGGCTGTCTTGCGGATCGTGATGCCCCGCTCCCTCAGCTTGCGATGGTTGCGTGCCGCGCGACGGGCGAGATCGAGATCCAGAAGCGGCACGAGAGCATAGCGTGCTACGATCGATGACGACTTTCGGCAGCCTAAAATGGATCGAGCACTGCCTCACCTCGAGCATGATGGGTCCAGCTGGAATCAGCTGGACCCATCATGCCTCCTGCAACACGCATTCCGCTCTGGTCCGGCGACGTCGCGATCATTGCGAGTCACCAGTGTCAGGCCATTGGTCGGCGCCGTCGCCGCGAGGAGGCCATCGATGACCGGGACGGGCCGGATCGCGCTCATGCGACCCCATTGGTCGGCCGCCGCGTCGTCGATGCCAGGTATCCGCCCGGCGAACGCGCCCTCCATTTCTCGCAACCAGCGTTCGAGCGCCGCCGCCTTGCGAATCTCGGGAGCGCGCAAGCGCGACGCCCTTTCGTATCTCTCCAAGGACAAGCGTCCTCAGAAACAGATCGTCATCTGCAATCGACGCACCATGCGGTGACGTTTGCGTCGCGGACGCAAGGAGCGTCTTCAGGCTCATGCCGGGCGATTGGACGAAGCGCCGCCAAAGCAGCTGGCGAGCTTCGGTCCGGCGCGCGGGATCGGACAGGGCTGCGGCGACTTGCCGAACCAGACCGGCATCCTCCTTGCGGACGTTGACCTCGACACGCACGAAGCCCTGGTGTTCCCTCCGCGCGCGGTGACTCGCGAGGGAGGATTTTGCTCAACCAGCCATTTCTGACGACTCCCACGTTTCCGGAAATATTGGCGGAGACCCCCGGCTGCAAGGAACATGGTCGCTGCGGGGCTATGGCGTAGACTTCGCTCGTTTATTTGGGCGCATCGCCCGGGAACGGCCCGCCGCCATGTCGATGACCGGCGATCCCAGCTTCCTGGAGGCCGCGGCCTTGACCGCGGGCGGGGCGCGCTTCGGCGCCGACGCCACGCGACGAGAGCGCGGCGGCCCGGGGTCGTCGGCCGCCTGCTCAATGCCCCCCTGCTTGACGGCCCCCTGCTTGACGGCCCCCTGCTTGACGCCTGCTCGACGGCCGGTCGCGCCGCCATTTCGAGGCCGAACAGGGCGGAGAGGTTGCCGCCTTCCAGAATCTTGCCGGAACCCGTGCCCCTTCTCGATACCGGCAGGACGACGTCGATATCTGCGACAAGCTCGGTCTCGTTGACGGCGCGCAGGCGGAAGAGCAGCTCCGGCTTGTGATCGAGCCTCGCACCGACGCCATACAGTGCCGCCGCCACGTGCTTGCACATCGACGCGAAGTCGGGGCACGTGCAGGAGAAGCGGATCTCGGACGGCCTGGGGAACAGCCCGGCATCCTGGCGGCACAGGCGTTCCATGACCGCCTTGGAGAGTTTTCCCTGCAGCAGCTCGACCAGCGAATCGATGCCGCCGGCGCAGTCGGCGCGGATAGCCTCCCATTTCTTGTTCGACAGCTGCGTGATGTCGATGGCAACCCTGTAGAGGCTCGACCCGCTGACCAGCGCCGCGACCTTTCCGGGCGCGATCTGGAGATCGAGCACCGAGCCGTTGCGCGCGTAGCTGCGGCCGCGTGGCAGGCGGCTTTCGAAGTCGCGATAGCTCTCCATGTTGTCGCACCAGGCCTTGCCCCAGAACGTCGAGGCGATCCGCCGCCCCTCGATCACTACCGGCTCGACCGGACTGCCCTTCTTGCGCAGCTTCTGGGCCTCGCGCACAGCCCTGAGACGGCGCTCGGCGGCGGACACGTAAGGCGGCCAGCCGCCATCGTCGTCGTAGTCATGATACCGTGACACGGCGCTACTCCTTCAGGGCGGCATGGAGGTCGAGACGAACCAGGCTCAGCAGGGCGTCGTCCGTCATTTCGGTCAGGTTGATCTCGCCGCCCCCGGACAGCAGGGCGTCGGCGAGCGCGCGCTTGTCCTCGATCATCGTATCGATCTTCTCCTCGACAGTGCCGCGGCAGACGAACTTGTGCACCAGCACATTCTTCTTCTGTCCGATGCGGAAGGCACGGTCTGTCGCCTGGTTTTCCACCGCCGGATTCCACCAGCGGTCGAAGTGCACGACATGCGAGGCCGCAGTCAGCGTCAGCCCCGAGCCGCCGGCTTTCAACGACAGGATGAAGAACGGCACGGATTCGTCCTCCTGGAACGTCCGCACCAGCTCCTTTCGCTTCTTCACCTCGGTGTCGCCGTGCAGCACCAGCCCCGGCCGCCCGAACACGCCGCCCAGGAAGGCGGCCAGCGGCGCCGCCGGTTCGCGGAACTGGGTGAAGACAAGCATCTTCTCCTGCCGCGTGGCGACCACCTCGGCGATCTCGCGCAGGCGCGCCAGCTTGCCGCTGTCGGCTTCGGCCCAGCCGCCGTCGTTCAGCCACTGCGAGGGATGATTGCAAATCTGCTTCAGCCGCATCAGCATCGCCAGCACGATGCCCTTGCGCTGGATGCCGTCTGACTCTTCCAAGCTGCGGGCCAGGTCCTCGACCGCCTGTGCGTAGAGTGCGGCCTGCCGTCGGCTGAGATGACAGTGGGCCTTGGTCTCGGTCTTGTCGGGCAGGTCGGCGATGATGGACCTGTCGGTCTTCATGCGCCGCAGGACGTAAGGGCGGACCAGCTCGCGCAGCGGTCCATACGGATTCTCGGTCTGCTCGGCGAGCCCCTTGGCATACCGCGCGAACTGCTTCGCGGTCCCCAGCAGGCCCGGATTGACGAAATCGAAGATCGACCACAGGTCGCCGAGATGATTCTCGACCGGCGTTCCGGTGAGCGCGATGCGGGCCTGCGCCTTCAGCGCCTTGGCGGCCCGAGTCTGCTTGGCCTTCGGGTTCTTGATCGCCTGGGCCTCGTCCAGGATCACCAGCCGCCATGAGGCCTGCGCGAGCGCCGGCAGGCGCAGCAATGTGCCGTAGCTGGTGATCGCCAGGTCCAGCCCGGCCGTGTCATCGGGCGTGACCTGCTTCATCTCCTCGGCCGTCATTGCCGAAGGATGCAGGATCCGCGCCTTCAGGTCGGGGGCGAACTTCTCGATTTCCGCGGCCCAGTTGGCGAGCAGCGATGCCGGCGCTACCAGCAGGCAGGGCGGCAGCGGCGCGGCGCCGTTCTTCCTGCGCTGCACCAGCAGCAATGACAGGACCTGGATGGTCTTGCCCAGCCCCATGTCGTCGGCAAGGCATGCGCCCAACCCGAGGCCCGACAGCACATGCAGCCACTGGACGCCGGCCTTCTGATAGGGGCGCAGCGTCCCGCGAAGGTCGGAACCGGGGTCGACGCCGTTGCCATCCGGCGCGCGCAGGGCCTTCAGCGTCTGCGCCATCCACGGGCCCGCCGACACGACGGACCAGTCGGCTGCTGTGGGATCGGGAGCATCGTCGGCGACCGCGGCACCCGCCAGCATCCGCATCGCTTCGGCGAAGGTCAGGCCTTCGCGCTTGGCCAGCGCCTCCACCTCGCGGAAACGCTGCATCGTGCGGTCGAGCCGGTCGCGGTCGACCTCGACCCATTGGCCGCGCAGCAGCACAAGGCTGTCGCTGCCGGCGAGCAGGGTGGCGATCTCCTCGTCGCTCAGCGTCTCGCCGTCCAGCGTCATGTCGACGGAGAAATCCAGGAGCCCGTCCAGGCCGAGGGTCGACGGGGCACGGCGGCCGACCGTCGCCGACACCTTGGGTCGCGCGGGCCGGCTGGCGCGCCACGCGGCGGGCATGCGGACGACGACGCCGGCGCTTTCCAGATCGCCGGCGCTCGCCAGGAAGCGGGAAGCGTCCGACGGCGTCCAGCGCAGGGGATGATAGATCTCTCCGGCATCGACCATCGGCCGCAGCCAGGCGCACGTCTCGGCGGCGCGCTGCACCGGCATCAGCAACGACAGCAGCTTGCTGCGGTTGGCGGCGCCGGCATGCTCGCGCAGCGCCTGGCCCAGCGGCAGGTGCTGCGCCTTCGCCTGCGCCGACAGATGCGTCGTGTACGTGGCCATGAAGGCGAAGGGCGCGCCGGGATCGCCGCGATTCTCCGCCAGGTTGAAGTAGACGCGGCCGACGAGATTCCAGGCCGGATTCAATCCCTTCAGGAAGCTTTGCAGGTCTGTCCTGGCCGCGGCGAAAGAAGCCGATGCGGCTTGCGCGATCTCGTCCCAGAGGCGGCGCAGGACCTCGGCCGTCAGGTATTCGGCGCCCGCCATCATGGGCGCCGTCAGCACCAGGGTGGCGAAATCGCCTTCACCCGGCGCCGGAACGTCGGGAACGAGCCTTGATCGCGATTCCCCGCCAGCTTCCGTGGGTGCGTGCAGGCAGAGCGCTGCCACGTACCGTGCGGCAAAGGCGCGCCACCAAACGAAAGCCGGCGGCAGCGCCTGGCCGACCTCGCCGGCGCCGAGCCGGAGCAGCCCGGGCCCGCTTCCCTGGGCGAATGCGGACTCAAGGCGTGCCGCCGCGGAGTCGTCGATCTCCGGCGTGTTTTCGGCAGCCTCAGCGATCAGGCGCCCGTGCGGCGTCAGGCGCAAGCTGAGACGGGACATCCGAACGCCGAAGAAGGGGTGGCCACGCGGCAGTACCGAAGCTGTGCAGAGGTAACGGCGGGCCTATACCACACGGACAACCCGGCTTTATCCACAACTCCGTTCCTGTCGCAGGAGGTCGTGCATCGTTCTTCGCCGGCCTTTAGGGCTATGGCGCAGATATACCAATCCCGAACGACCCCAGTTTCGAGCGTCGTTCCGTGAGCTCGTGGAACTGCCAGGCTGCCATTACTTGAAGGAGCGCCCGAGCTATCGTTTCTTACGCCCAGCCATCAATTCGGAGTGGCTCGCGGCGCCTACAGCCTTGACCATCTCGAAGATGCGCTTGCGCACGCGGCCTTCGCGGATCTTGTAGTAGGCTCGCACGAGTTCGAGCGTCTCGCGCTTGACCAGCGGGTCCTTCTCCTGCTCGAACGGCGTGCCGGCCTCGCCGAAGCCCTTGCGGCCGCGACCCGACATCGGGCGGCCCGACAGCACGTTCGACGGCATCTCATCGAAGAAGTAAGACACCGGCACATCGAGCACCTTGGCGAACTCGAACAGCCGGCTCGAGCCCATGCGGTTGGAGCCGCGCTCGTACTTCTGAATTTGCTGGAACGTCAGCCCGACGGCATCGCCGAGCTTGGTCTGGCTCATGGCAAGCAGCGTACGGCGCTGGCGCATGCGCTGGCCGACGTGAACGTCGACGGCATGTGATTTCGTCATGTATTTTCCTTTGATTGTGGCCAATTTTTCAAGACAACCTTAGCTCTCATCGCGCCGAGAATCCATTTGCGAGCCGCCAACCGACGAATGCGTCGGCCATGAGTCTGCCGATCGGGCAGGAAACTCTCCTGATTCGGGACATGCCCACAAGCGCGACCCTCCGGGGATTGGCAATCGTGCCCTCTGCCTCGGTTTGACGCTCTCCACCAGGGGCTTTTCCGCTGCGGCTGTACCGCCGACCGGCTAGGCTTTCCGTGATGTTGGCAATTGCGCGGACGGGGCGCCGCGCTGCTGGTGGGGAGTTCGTCGGGCTTACAGTCTCGGTCGATCGCAAAGCTGGCGGCAGCAACCGCAGCTTCGCGATGGGCTGTGGCTGCTTCGACGCTGCGCCGAATTGCCGTCGCAGCCTTTCATCCAGAAGAAACCACCATGGGGACAGCAAGGGCCGTTCAGGAACAGGATAACGGGAGGGATTCATGATTCTGCTCGCCGGAATGGACGGGACCGGGACGTCTGACGACGCCGAATACAACACCGAGTTCGCCAACAGCCATGTCCGGTCGCTGACGCGACTCTGGGCTTGGCGGCAACACGGCCCTGCTTTCTATCAAAGAGGACCAGGCAATTTTGGTACCGATACAAGAAAGCTCGCCAACTTCGCTGCGGATTTCCTGATCAACTACTTGACCATGCGCACAGCGATGAAGCAGAGGACGGGCGTATTCCTTGTCGGTTATAGCAGGGGTGCAGCCGCGGCATTGCATGCTTGCCGGCTGCTGCACCGAAGGAACATCGGCGTCGACTGCCTGCTGATGTTCGACGCGGTTGACCGAACCAACACGTTGGACGCCGACTTGATACCAGCCAACGTGCGCGTCTGCTTTCACGCGATACGGAACCCGATGACCCTGTCGCGCGCTTGGTTCGAGAACTGCGGCCGACAGCGTGAGTCAGGCGGTACAGGCTACACTGAGAAAATGTTCTTCTGCACTCATGGCGCCGTCGGGGGCACTCCATGGAAGGAAGGCAACGGCGCGGGCGGCCTGATCCGGGAGAGTCACGGTTGGATTCTTCCGACCAGGGAAAATCAAGGCACTCCCGGATTCTTCGGCCAGACCGCGGTCCACCCGATGCACGACTCGTTGGGATCGCAACAGGTTTGGAATTGGAGCCAGAACGCCCTGCGGCAGACTATTGAACAATGCAAGGCCAGGATCGCCAATCCTGACCCGGCGACCGAACATCGCTTCCCTCCGCCCCCGATACCCTCCCCGAACAGTCACAGTGCATTTCAAGCGTCGATGCTCCAAGCACATTGAGCCCTTTACAGACAGGCATCCGAGTTGATGCCCATCTCCAACTGTCGCGCCGGCATCGTGCTCTCCCGGGGGACAGCCGTGAGTCGTCTGGCAGCGATGGTCGGTACTAGGGTCCGAGGACGATTCGCAGATTGTATCGGCGGCTTTCGCCGGGTCCGAGCATCGGATCCGGGCCGCTCCGCCCTCCGGCCAGGCGCAGGCTCGTGCACGGCTCGATGCCCAGGACGCACTTGCCGGGCCGCAGATCATGCCACAGCTGAAGATAGGGCAGCGTCGCGGCGCTCCAGGCGATGGTGACCGAGGGCAGTGTTTCGTCCGGTCGACTGGTGCGGACGACGCACTCGGCTCCTGCCGCGTCATCGACCGCCCAGCTGGCTGCCTCACGCGACGCCGTCGCATCCGGCACGCAGAGCGGCCCGAGCAACCGGCGGCCGCCGTGCTCGACCACCACGCCATCGGCAAGGACCGGAAAGCCGATGTTGAAATGATAGAGACTTGCCTGGCGCTGCGCCGTCGTCGCGAGATTCTCCACCGTGTCCGAAATCGACAGGCAATTGCCGCCGACCGGCGCTTCGATCCGACGCCTCAGGCGAAAATGCTCGCCGTTGGAATGTCTCTGCGTCACCTCGCCTTCGCAGAACAGCACAGGGTCCTCGCGCTGCCAGTCGCTGCCGCGGCCGGTGATGTGCGCCGCCGTGAACGGCAGGCGGCCATGCAGGGGATGGCCGTCGACCGGCTGGCGGATGTGTTCCAGCCCGCAGGTCACCAGGAAGCCCGAGAGATCGAAGCCGCGGGCGGCCTCGGCATCGCCGCGCCGCTGGCCGGGATGGCCAAAACCGGTCGGCGCCTGCCAGGCGATCTGCCGGCCGCGCCACCACAGCGGCCCGATATCGAGCGAGTGGTCGGGAAGCGCCCAGAAGTCGAGGCCGCCACCGGTGCTGAAGGCCAGTGCACGCACACCCTGCTCGTCGCCGTCGCCAAGCACGATCTGGCGCACGCTGGCGACCTGGCGAAGGTCGCCGACCCTGTCGCTCAGCGCGTCGACTGTCACGCCGCCTGCGCCGGCAAGGCAATATCGAGCCGTCGGAACGCCTCGGGCGGCGCGTCGTTCTTGGCCATCAGCCCGGCCATCAGCCGCATCAGGCGCCGTTCCTGCGCATCGTCGTGGATCGGCCTGTCCTGCCCCGGATCCGTCTCCAGATCGTAAAGCCTGGTGTCACGTTCGATGAACGCCCCCGGGCCGTAGTTGTTGTACATCGGCGAGCGCTCGATCACCGGCACGCGCAGCAGTTTGGCGCCCTTGGTGAAGGCAAAGGGCTCGGCCAAGCTCGCCGCGGCGAGCTCTTCCGGCGTGAACAGCGCGTATATGTGGGTCGGCATCACCGTGTACTGGTAGATCTCCTGGCGATGCAGGTCGGCCGGAAAACGGTGGTAGGTGTAACGGCCGTCGGTGACGTTCACGGCGCCGCCGAAATAGCCGAAGATCGCCGCCTCGCGCCGCGGTACGGGGCCGTCTGCGGGTAGCAGGTTGTGCCCCTCCATCTCGCGCGGCAGGGCGACGCCGAACAGATCGAGCAACGTCGGCGCGATGTCGATCGCCTGGGTGAGCGCCGACACGCGCTCGCCGCCGCGCGGCCGGCGCGGATCGTGGGCGAACAGCGGGATGTGCACGATCTCCTCGTAGAGGTTCATGCGGTTCTTGGCCCAGAAATCGTGCTCGCCGAGCAGGAAGCCGTGGTCGGTGGTGAGGATGAGCGCCGTGTCCTTCCACAGATCGTGCCGGTCGAAGTAGTCGAGCAGCCGGCCGAGCTGGTCGTCGCAGAACGCCATCAACGCATAGTAGTTGGCGCGCAGCTCCTCGCACTCTTCGGGCAGCGCGTCGAAGCGGCCGTAGCGCGGCCAGTCGCGCACCGGGCCCTTCCAGCCGGTATCGAATGCCTTCTTGAAGCGCTCGGGCGCGTGGAAGGGCTCGTGCGGATCGAACAGTCTCGAGCTGCATGAGCCAGTTGTCGGCGCTGCGGTTGCGGTCGAGGAACTCGACGGCGTGGTCGAAGCACTTCACGGTCGGAAAGTCCTTCTCCTCCTTGATGAACTCGCGGTTGATCATGTTCTGCGAGCGATAGGTCCGCCGCTGATCGCTGAACTGGTGGGCGTGGTACCTCTCGCGCAGCCGCTCCCAGTGGGGCTGGACCATCGCCTTCCAGCGGTCGCCCTCCTGGCCGCGCACGAACTCGTAGCTGTCGTAGCGGTTGTGATAGGTGGCGCCGCCATCCTCGAAGTAGTGGAAGTGGTCGGTGATCAGATGGCTGTAGACGCCGGCCTGGTGCAGCAGCTCGGGGAAGGCGTTGTCGAACGGCTCCATCGGGCCCCAGCTGCGGTGCAGGAAGTTCAGCCGCCCCGTCAGGATGTCGCGCCGCGCCGGCATGCAGGGCAGGCTGCCGACATAATGCTTGTCGAAGGTGACGCACCGCGCCGCCAGCCGGTCGAAGTTGGGCGTCGGCACGCGGCGGCCGCCATAGGGGCCGAGCATATGCCGGTTGAGCGAGTCGAACAGGACGAAGACGGCTTTCATCGGCGATACTCCGTCACTTGATGGCTCCTTGGGTGAGCCCCCTGACGATGAAGCGTTGGCCGATCAGCAGCAGGACGAGCGCCGGCAGGATCGACAGCGCCGCGGCGGCGGCCATCTGCGTGTAACGGATCTCGTAATCCTGCGCGAACTTGGCGATCGCGACCGGCACGGTGGCGGTCTGCTTCATGGTGAGAGTGAGCGCCACCGCGAACTCGTTCCAGCTGAAGACGAAGGTCAGGATGGCGCAGGCGGCCAGGCCGGGCGCGATCATCGGCAGGATGACGTGGCGCAGCAGCACGAAGGTCGAAGCGCCGTCGATGCGCGCCGCCTCCTCGAGCTCGAGCGGCACCTCGCGGACGAAGACGCCCATGAGCCACAGCGCCATCGGCAGGTTCAGCACCGTGTGGGCGAGGATCAGGCCGGCGAAGCTGTTGTCGAGCCCGACCTCGCGCGCCATGACGTACCAGGCGCTGGCAAGCGCCACCGGCGGCATCATCTGGAAGACCAGCGCCCAGCCGAGGAAGACGTGGATCACCCAGCGCGGCCAGCGCAGGCGGTGCAGCGACCAGGCCGCGAGCGTCGCCGCCGTCAGGCAGAGCAGCGTGCTGGAAATCCCGACGATCAGGGAGTTGCGATAGTTGACCAGGAAATCCGAGGTCTTGGAGAACAGGACTTCGGTGAAGTTCGCCAGAACCGGCGTGAACAGGACCTGCCCGGTCAGCAGCGAGATCTGGGTGCGAAAGCCCGCCGTCACGACCCAGACGATCGGCACCAGCACGACGAAACCCATGGCGGCCAGGGCCGCATGCAAGGCGAGCCGATGCGACAGGCGTTTCATGCCGACCGCTCCGAACGCCGGCGCGCCGACAGCGCCACCACCAGCAGCAGCGCGCAGATGAACATGATGGCAATCGCCATCGCGCCGCCGTAACCGGCGCGGTCCTCCCTGAAGAAGCGCTGGTAGAGGGTGAAACTCAAGACCTCGGTGGCGGTCCCCGGCCCGCCGGCCGGTCAGCAGGTAGACCTCGTCGAACACCTTGAAGGCGATGACCAGCCGGAAGGCGAAGGTGACAAGGATGGCCGGCGCCATCAGCGGCAGGGTGATGAAGCGCAGCTCCTGCCACCACGAGGCGCCGTCGATCTTGGCCGCCTCGTAGGGGTCCTGCGGCAGCGATTCGAGGCCGGCCAGCAGCAGCAGGAAGCAGAACGGCGTCCAGTGCCAGATGTCGACGACGATGACGCTGGCGCAGCGCCGTCTCCTTGTCGCCCAGCCAGTTGCGCGCCTCGAAGCCTAAAAGCTCGACCACCTGGTTGATCAGGCCGAAGTCGAAGTTGAGCATCAGCTTCCAGATGGCGCCGATGACGATGCCGGGCACCAGGATCGGCAGGATGAACAGCGCGCGATAGAACACCCGGCCGCGGGTGACGCGGCTGCACAGCAGAGCAAGCGCAAAGCCCAGCACCATCTGGCCGGCGACGGCGAACAGGGCGAAGAGGACGGTGTTGCCGAGGCCCGCGCGCAGCAGCGGATCGAAGGGCAGGTTGGCGTAATGCGCGAAGCCGACCGGCGTGAAGGTCGCCTGGCCGCCGGACCAGCTGACGGTGTGGAAGCTGGTGTAGAGCAGGTTGAGCAGCGGCAGGACGCCCAGCGCCAGCATCAGCAGCAAGGCCGGCGCAAAGGTCGCCCAGCGCGGCAGGAGCTCGTCGAGGCGCAGCGCCCGCCGTCGCGGCGTCGCCGATGCAGCGGCTGGTGCTGCCAGCGAGCGCTCTGCCATCGGCGCCGCCTTCACTTCAGGCCGGGCAACGTGCCGGTCTTGTAGCCGTACTTGGCCATCACGGCATGGATCTGCCCGGCCATGTCGTTGAGGGCGGCGACGGACGTCGTCTCGCCGGCGACGGCGCGGTTGAGGCCGAGCTCGAGGATGGGGATCACCTCGCCCGCCTCCGGGAAGCTCAGCGTGTTGACCGCGTGCGGCAAGGAGTCGGCCATCGCCTTCATCCAGCGGAACCGGCGCTCGCCGGCGAGCGGCTCGCGGTAGATGGCGGCGCTGACCGGGATGCCGCCGGCCATCGCCGTCGCCATCTGCGCGGGCTTGGTCTGGTACCAGCGCAGGAACGCGAGCGGCGGCCCGCTTGCGGTCGTCGGGGACGTTCCGCGCCACGCCGCCCAGCCAGTGGCCGAGGCCGGGCGTCGACGCGAAGCCGGGCGCGTGCGGCGTCGGCGCGAACTCGACCTTGTCGACGACGGCCGACTTGGTCGGGTCGTCCATCTGCGACCAGGCCGAGATCACCATCATGACGTGCGCGGCCTTGCCCGTGACCATGTTCTGGATGACTTCGGCCTGGTCGATCGCCGCGGTCTTGGGATGTCCGGCCTCGCGCGACAAGCGGATGTAATAGTCGAGCGCCGTGCGGCCCTGCTCGCTGTTCAGCGCCACGCCGTAGTCGCCGGCCGCCTGGTCCTTGAAGACGCTGCCGCCGAAGCCGTAGAGGTAGGGATAGTAGTCGAAGCTGACGCTGGCCGGGCCGCGCGCGCCGCGCTGGACGATGCCGTATTGCCGCGGCGGCTTGTTGAGCTTGCGCGCATTGGCCTCGAGATCGGCGAAGGTCTCGGGGCGCCACGAGGCCAGCCTCCTTGTAGAGATCGCCGCGATAGTAGAGCACCGGGATCAGGGGCGAGATCGGCATGGACATCAGCTTGCCGCTGCCCACGGTCTTCTTCGCGGGATCGAAGTAGACCGTGTTGCCCAGGGTGAAGATGTCGGGGTCGAGCTTGAAGCCGGGATCGATGTCGCTCAGCGCCTCGACGAAGCCGCCGAAATACATCTCGGCGAACCAGCCCGAGTTCATGATCAGGAGATCGTACTGGCCCTGGCGGGCGCGCACCGAGTTGCGCTGCTTCTCGAGCGAGCCGGCGAACGGGTTGACGTCGAGCTCGACCTTGTTGCCGGTCTCCTTCTCGTAGAGCTCGACTGTCTTGCGGAAGCTGTCGAACCATGGCGACTGGTTGATCACGACCGTGATCGGCGCGACCTTGGTCTGCGCCGAGCCGATCGTCGGAGCGGCGGCGACGACGCCCGCAGCGCTAAGACCTGCCAAGGTTTGCCGGCGACCGATCGGCCCGCATTGAACCGCCATGGCTTCCTCCCGAATTTATTCGTTGGCAAAAGCGTGGCACGGCACCTGCCATTGCCACAAACAACTTCGGATGCCGAAAGCATAGCTAAAAGGAATAGGTCAGTTACGCGGATCGGCGGCGCAGATGGCGGCGAGATTGTCGATCACGCGCTCGGCCGCCGGCGACAGCCAGCCATCGCGCCGCTTGACGATCCCCGCCTCGCGCTGCGCCCTGATCTTGGGCACGTCGAGCATCACCAGTCCCGACCCCTCCTCGATCTCGACGGTCTTGGAAGCGGCGAAGGTGAGGGCATCGGACCGCCGCAGCAGGTTGAGCAGGAAGGCGTGCGAGTTGGTCTCGACGACATTCAGCGGCGGCTCCAGGCCCTGGGCGGCAAACAGGCCGGCGAGCCGGCGCTGGGTCGAGCGCGGCAGCAAGACCCAGGGATAGGCCAGCAGGTCGCGCACGGCCGTGCGCCGGCGGCCGGCCAGCGGATGGCCGGCGCGGCAGCAGACGCCGAGCTCGTCCGACGTCAGCGGCCGGACTTCCAGGCCGCGGCGATCCTGCGCCTGCGGCAGCTCGGCAACCACGAAGTCGTAGTCGCCGCGGCGCAGCGCGCGGAACAGCTCCTCGTCGAAACCGCCGCCGACGCGGATACGGATGCCGGGATAGCGCGCCACGGTCTGCGCCACGGCAAGCGGCAGGTGCCGGCGCAGCCAGGCCGGCCCGGCGCCGACCGACACGGCGCCGAACGTGCCGCTGCGCAAAGCGGCGATCTCGCTCGAGGCGTCGCCGATCTGCACATGGACCGCCTCGGCATGGCGCAGCAGGGTCTGGCCGTAGTCGGTCAGCTCGACGCCGCGCGCCAGCCGATCGAACAGACGCACACCCAGCTCCTTCTCCAGGAGTTTTATGCTCTTGGTCAGGCTGGGCTGGGTGATGTTGAGCTCGGCGGCCGCTGCGGAGATGTTGCGGCGCTGCGCCACCCGCAGGAAATACTCGAGCTGACGGAGATCCATGATGCGCATTGAGCTGATCCCTTGGTCGAACCGAGATCAGCTTGCCCTGCGTATCGGCCGGACGGCAGCGGAATCTTGGGGGAGACGCTCAGCCCCGTGCCGGCCGCGATGGACCCGACACTCTTCGGATCGACGTAGCCGAATGAGATGATGACGGTCGAGCGTCAGTCCTCGACGATGCGCGCGGCGATCGACATCAGGCCGGCGCGATCGAACAGCTGCACTTTCGAGCCGTCAATGACGACGGCCGAGCACGGGGACCCGAGCTTCTTCCAGGCCCGGCAGAGCTGGCCCTCGCGGACACTCCAGGAACCTGTGTCGAGCTCGGTCAGCTCGCGTCCCCGGAGAACCACCGCGCTGCCGTCGGCATTGAGCCTGATCCGATAGGGGCCCTGGCTTGCCGTTTCGCCATAGATCAAGGTCTTGCCCGGAAGGATCCGCTGGAGCGTCTCGCCCGTGGCGGGCGCAATCCCTGCCGCGTCGATCGACGCATCCGGCCCGATGTCGCGAAAGCCGCCGGCATCGAGCAGGAGCCACAACAGCCGGCCGATCTCCGTGTAACCCGCGCCGCCCTCCACGTGACGTCCGCGACGAACGACGACCAGGTCATAGCGCGGGATGACAAAGGCGTACTGACCACCGACGCCTTGAGCGGAAAAGGTGCCTTCGGGAAGCTCGACCGATGGGGCAAAGCCGCCGTTGATCGATCCGATCCACCACAGGTAGCCGTAGCCCGGACCGAATCCGGACTCCGAGTAAGCCTGCGTGCTCTCCTCCACCCATTTGGCGGGGACGACCTGGCGATCCTGCCAGCGGCCCTTATAGAGGTAGAGCAGGGCGAAGCGGGCAAGATCGCGGGCGCTCATGCGGATGGGATAGGCCGGGTAGACCGATGCCGCGCCCGTGAAGTACTCGCCGTCGGACGGCCGGTAGTCCTGCATGCCGATCGGCCGGGCAATCTCGCGCTCGAAGGCATCGAAGATCGAGGAGCGCACGGCATGCTCATAGATCGCGCCGAGCGTGTTGAAATCCCAGTTGTTGTAGTACCAGAAGCTGCCCGGCTTGTGGCTGCCGCGGCGCGGGCGCTGCGCCGCCATCGCCGCCGTTTCATAGAGGGTGGCGTGATAGATGCCCGAGCGCGACATCAAGAGGTCGCGCACCGTGGCGCTCTTTTCCTCGGCAGTCAGCGACGGCTCATTGTCGTCGATGCCGAGCGCGCCGATCGTCCGGGAAAGATCGATCTCGCCGCGCTCGACCGCTATCCCGATCAGCGCGCTGAGCAGGCTCTTGCGCACGGAAGCGAGCGGCGTCCTGGCGGACGTGTCGCCCCATTCGGCAACGAGGGCTCCGCGATGCACGACCATCACGGCGGTCGAGCCAATGCGCTGCGACCACTCCTCTGCTTTCGCCAGCTTGCTCTTCGACCATCCCGCGACCTCGGGGTCTATACGTTCCCAGGTCGTCTCAGGAAAACGATCAGCGGCCGTAGCGAATTGAGCTGCGAGTAGCGTACAAAGAACGACGGCGACCAATCGAAGAGCGCAAAGCTTCATCCTTGACCTTCCGTGGTTCCGGAAGGGCGAGCTTGCCAGTAGGCGCTCCGCGTTACCAGCCGTGTCGGTGGTCACTCTAGTACCGCTCCCGGACCAGCAGACAACCGCGTCAACCCGATGCAAGCATCAAACAGCCATCTCGGGTTCGAATGTGTGGCTCGAACTCCATTTCAAATCAGAATCCGGCAAGGCTTTGCCAACAAACGCTTCCTTGTGCGCGAACCGCCCAGGTCGGCCTAGGAATCGTGGCTTGGTCCCGGCGAGCCAGGTCCGCCGCCTTGATCGATCACCGCCGGAGCAAAGGTATCCGTCACGCGTGACGGCAGATAACGTTGGAAAAGCGCACGAAACGTCTCGTAGTCGTCCGGTGAAGCGTCGCTGACGATTGAAAGAAAGCCATCCAAATCCAGAAACGCCGCGTACCCGATCTTGAGATACAGAGCCGGAAGGCTCCTTCTGGAGGCAGCGGCACGGATTTGCCCTGGCGTGTAGAACTTGCTCGCGCCATAGCCCTTCAGCAGCTCGGGGCCAAGCTTGGCGGCATATCTCTTGGCGGCAAGTCGAAGGAAGAAGCCACGGACGATCGGCATTGAGCTTCCACCTCGGAAGGTGCAATTGCGTCCGGTCGATCAGCCCGGCAGCACGAAGCGTACCCCAGGCCGTGCCAGCCCGCCGCCCAGCGCGACCGGCGACCCGTCGGCGCGCCAGCAGGCGGCGCCGGTCAGGCTGCCGTCGTCGTGGAACTGGATGGCGTTCATGCCGCCCGCCACGGTCGGCATCACGTGCAGCTTGTGGCCGCGCGCGCTCAGGCCCTGGCGCACCGTCTCTGGGATCCCGTGCTCGACTTCGAGCACCGGGCCCTCGGTCCAGATGCGGGGTGCTTCGACCGCCTCCTGCAAGGCCATGCCGTGATCCAAAAGGTTGATCAGCGCCTGCCAGGCCGAGGGAAAGATCTTGCGGCCGCCAGGCAGGCCCAGCGCATAGATCAGCCGGCCGTCGCGCAACGCCATCATCGGCGCCATCGACGTCGTCACGCGCTTGCCCGGCGCGATCGACAGCGCATTGCCCGGCCGCGGATCGAAGTTCGACATGTAGTCGTTGGGCACCATGCCGATGCCGGGCACGACGAAGCGCGCGCCGAACAGGCTGTTGATGGTCTGCGTGGTCGCGACGACGTTGCCCTTGCCGTCGGCCGCGGTGAGATGCGTGGTGTCGGCGCCTTCCTTGGCGAGCAGGCCCGATGTCCAGCGCCTGGCGCGGCCGAGGTCGATGTCGGCACGGCGCTGGTCGGCATAGGCTTTGGAGGTGATGCGCTCGACCGGCACGTCGACAAAGGCCGGATCGCCGCTCGCCTGGGCACGGTCGGCGAAGGCGATCTTCAGCACCTCGGCCAGCAGGTGCAGCGTGTCCACCGTGCCGAAGCCCAGGCGCTTGATGTCGTAGCCTTCGAGGATGTTCAGCATCTGGGTGATGTGCACGCCCGAGGCGGCGGGCGGCGGCGGGCCGACGATCTCCCAATCGCGATAGCGGCCGCGGATCGGCGCGCGCTCGATCACGCGGTAGTCGGTGAGGTCCTTGGCAGAAACGAAGGCACCGGCCTTCTGCATGCAGTCGACCAAAAGATCGCCCAGCGGACCGCCATGCAGCGCCGTCTCGCCCTGCTGGGCGATCAGCGTCAGGGCTTCGCCGTAGTCGGCCTGCACCAGCCGCGTGCCGGCCTTCAGCGGCGTGCCGTCGGGCAGCAGCCGGGCCGCCGCCAGCTTGTCCTTCACAAGGTCGGCGGCGGCGCTCTCGATGCAATCGGACAGGTACGGCGTCACCGTGAAGCCGCGCATGGCATGACGGATCGCGGGCTGCATGACGTCGGCCAGCGACATCGTGCCGTAGCGGCGCAAAGCCAGGGTCCAGGCCAGCAACGAGCCCGGTGCGGCAACCGCCTTCGGGCCGACCTGATTCTCGCGGCCCTCGACGTCGTAGACCTCCGGCGCGGCGCCGGCGACCGGGCGGTACATGTCCGGACGGCCAGCCAGCGGCACCGCGCTCATGCCGTCGATGACGGTGTGCATGCCGTCGGCGAGACGGATGTGACAGGTCGTGCCGCCGATCAGGCCGACCATCATCGGCTCGACGACGGTCAGCGCGAATTGCGCGGCGACGGCGGCGTCGACGGCATTGCCGCCGGCCGCCAGCATTTCCATGCCGGCGGCGGATCCCAGCGGATGGTTGGTGACCACCACGCCCTTGGTGCCGTGCGCCGGCTGCTTTTCGCACTCAAAGAGCGTGCCGGCGCGCTCCCGCCAGTTCGATCCGCTCACGTCAGTAGATCGTTTCCTTGAGGCGCTGCGGATATTCGCGGTCGTAGGCATCGGCGTCGAAGCCTGCCTGCAGCGCCTTCATCATGGTCCCGCTGCTGGGCAACGCGCTCTCGTCCAGGTGCCGGCTGGCATCCCACAGATGCGAGCGCACCAGCGCCTTGGGGCACTGCGTGTAGACGCTTTCGGCGGTGACGACGATCACGCTGCGCGGAGCCTTGCCCTCCATGGTGAACGAGGCGCAGAGCTCGCGATCGACGCTGATCGCGGCGCGGCCGTTGATGCGCAGCGTGCGGCCGATGCCCGGGATCAGGAACAGGAGCGCAATGCGCGGGTCGCGGACGATGTTGCGCAGCGTGTCGATGCGGTTGTTGCCGCGCCGGTCGGGCAGCATGACGGTGCGCTCGTCGACCACCCGCACGAAGCCCGCCGGATCGCCGCGCGGCGTGCAGTCGAGCCCCTCGGGACCCGACGTCGCCAGGACGACGAACGGCGAGACCTCGATGAAGCGGCGATAGTGCTCGGAGATGTGGCCGATCTCCTTGATCACCGCCGGACCGGCCGGCTTGCCATAGAGTGCTTCGAGTTCCGCTTCGGACGTGACGAGATGCTGCACAGCGACCCCTTTCGTCAGGTGCGTCGTCTGTTATCCCAGCGCACGCACGTCGACAAGCCTGCCGGTCACACCGCAGCGGCCGCGCGCGGCCAGGCGGGCCCTGCCGCCCCTCGAAATTGCAGTTTGCGACAAGTCCAATCCGAACTCTGCCACTATGATGGGGCAGCGCAATCAGGCGGGAGAGAGCATGCCGGACATCGGCTGGCAGGTCGGCATCGACATCGGCGGCACCTTCACCGACCTGGTGGCGCTCAGGCCCGCCACCGGCGAACTGCGCTCGATCAAGGTGCCGACCCAGCGTAACGATCCCGTCGCCAGCATCAAGGCGGCGCTTGCCGCCGCAGGCCTGGAAGCCATCGACGTCGACGATCTGGTGCACGGCACGACGCTGGTGACCAACGCCATCGTCGAGGACCGCGTCGAGCCCGTGGCGCTGATCGCCACCCAGGGCTTCGAGGACGTGCTCGATATCGGCCGCGCCGGACGCCAGCATCTCTACCGGCTCGACCTGCCGCCAAAGCGCGCTTCCCAGGTCCCGGCCGAGCGGCGCATCGGTCTGGCCGAACGCATCGATCATGCGGGTGTCGCCGTGCGCGCGCCCGATGCCGACGCGATCGCCGAGGCCGTGCAGCGCGCCAAGGCGAGCGGCGTGGAGAGCGTCGCGGTGTCGCTGCTGCACGCCTACGCCAATCCGGCGCACGAACGCGCGCTCGGCGCGGCGTTGAAGGCGGCGTTGCCCTTTGTCTCGCTGTCGCACGAGGTCAATCCCGAGACCCGCGAGTTCGAGCGCACCGCCACGACGGTGCTGAACGCCTCGGTGATGCCCATCGCCGCGCGCTACCTCGACCGCCTGCAGCGCGAGGTCCAGGGCGCGCGCCTGCATGTCATGCATTCGGCCGGCGGCATGGCCTCGCCGGAAGCCGCGGCGCGGCGGCCCTTGTCGATGGCGCTGTCGGGACCGGCGGCCGGGATTTCCGCCGCCCAGCATGTCGCCGCCACTCTCGGCCTCGACAAGGTCCTGAGCTTCGATATGGGCGGCACGACGACCGACGTCTGCCTGGTCGTCCGCGGCGCCGCCGAGATCTCGACCGATTCCAAGCTCGCCGGCCGGCCGGTGCGCCAGCCCATGGTCGCCGTCGAATCGATCGGCGCCGGCGGCGGCTCGCTGGTGACCTTGAGCACCGGCGGCCTGTCGATCGGGCCGGAGAGTGCCGGCGCCGAGCCCGGTCCGGCCGCCTACGGCCGCGGCGGCACGCGGCCGACCGTGACCGACGCCAACGCCGTTCTAGGCTATCTCGACACCAGCCGGCGCCTGGGCGGCGCCATCTCCCTCGACGTGGAGGCAGCGAAAGCGGCGCTGGAGCCGCTCGCCAAACGTCTCGGCGTCAGCGTCATCGAGCTGGCGCTAGGCGTGCAGCGCGTCGCCAACGCCACGATGGTGCGCGCGCTCGCCCGCGTCACCGTCGAGCGCGGCGTCGACGGGCGGCAGTGCACCCTGCTCGCCTTCGGCGGAGCCGGCCCCATGCATGCGGCCCAGCTGGCGCGCGAGTTCGGCATCACCGAGATCGTCGTGCCGCGCTTCTCCTCGGGCTTCTCCGCGCTGGGCTGCATCGTGGCCGACATGAGCTACACCCAGCAGCAGGCGGTGCGCATGCTGAGCACCCATTGGGACGCCGACCGCTTCGCCAGCCTCCATGACGGCATGCTGGAGACGCTGATCGCGCCGCTGCGGCACCAGGGCCACGACAAGGCGGCCATCGCCGTCGAGCGCACCGCCCTGGTCCGCTATGTCGGCCAGAGCTATGCCGTGGAAGTGCCTTTCGCCATGCCGCTCGACCTAAAACGCCTGGGCAGCGACTTCCGCCACCGCCATCGCGAGATCTATGGCTACGCCACCGACGAGCACTGGGAGATGCAGAGCCTGCGCCTGCGCGCCGGTGTCGCGCGCCGCACCACGCTCGGCCCGACCGAGGCGCCCGACGCCATGCCCGAGCCGACCAGCATCACGCCCTGCTGGTTCGCGCCCTCAGCGCCGCACGACACGCCACGCTACGACCGCGATCTGCTGCCGAGCGGCGTCGTGATCGCCGGGCCCGCGGTGGTGGAAGACGCCTGGTCGACCATCGTCGTCCCGCCCGGCCATGTCGTCAGCACCGATGCGATGGGCCATCTCTGGATCAGGGAAAAGGCATGAAGAACGCGATCGATCCCTTCACCGTAGAGGTCATCCGCCACGCCCTCACCGCCGCGGCGGAGGAGATGTCCTTCGTCGTCATGCGCTCGG
Organism: uncultured Alphaproteobacteria bacterium; assembly: GCA_963809025.1. Classification (GTDB taxonomy): domain Bacteria; phylum Pseudomonadota; class Alphaproteobacteria; order Reyranellales; family Reyranellaceae; genus Reyranella. Next base: position 66,890 of record CAWEIE010000032.1, read on the forward strand.
CGCGCTCTCCGTTGCTGCGCGAGGCGGGCGATCTGTCGTCGGCGATTACCGACCACAAGGGTGACCTCATTGCCCAGGGCCGCGACATCCCCATCCATCTCGGCGTCATGAGCTTCACGGTGAGGAAGTTCCTCGAACGCGTGCCGGCCGACCGGCTGCGGCCGGGCGACGTCTGGTTCCTCAACCTGCCCGAGGTCGGCGGCAACCATCTGCCCGACGTGAAGGCCATCCGCCCGATCTTCCTGGAAGGAAAGCTGTTCGCCTTCGCCGTCAGCCTGGCCCACTGGGGCGATATCGGCGGCGCCTGGGCAGGCAGCTACTTTGCCGCCGCCACCGAGACCTGGCAGGAGGGCGTGCGCATCCCGCCGCTGCGCCTCTGCACGGCCGACGGCATCGACGAGGAGAAACGCGACTTCCTGCTGGCCAACCTGCGCGGCCCCGCCGAACGCGAGGGCGATCTTCTGGCCCAGGTGGCGGCGACTCGGGCGGCCGAGGGTCGCTTGACCCGCCTTTGCGAGGAGCATGGTGCGGCAACCATTCGCGCCGCACTCGACCGGCTGGACGATCTTTCCGAGGCGCAGATGCGCGAAGCGATCGCGGGCCTGCCCGACGGCACTTACGAGGGCGAGGACTTCCTCGACGATGACGGGCCGGGCGGCAAGCCCGCAGCGATCCGCGTTCGCGTCGAGATCGCCGGCGATCGCGCAAGCTTCGACTTCAGCGGCACCGACGATGCCGTCGCGGGCCCGCTCAACACCACGCCGTTCGTCGCCATGGCGGCGGTCTACTACGCCATCAAGGCGGTCGCCGGGCCGGAGATCCAGCCCAACGGCGGCTGCTATCGCGCCCTGGACGTCGCCACGCGGCCGGGCTCGATCCTCGATCCCGGCATCGACAAGCCGGTGGTCGGCGGCAACCACGAGACCTCGCAGCGTGCGGTCGACGCCATCATGAAGGCCTTCGCCCACGCGGTGCCGGAGCGGCTGACGGCCGGCGGCTCGACCACGGCCGGCCTGCTGATCTTCGGCGGCAGGCGGCGCGACGGCGCGACGGGCACGTTCTACGAGACCCATGGCGGCGGCGAAGGCGCGCGCGCCGACCGCGACGGCGTGCCCGTGGTGCGCGTCCATCTCACCAACACCATGAACACGCCGGCCGAGATCGTCGAAGCCGAGTACATGATCCGCGTCGACGAGCAGCGATTGCGGCCGGGCTCGGGCGGCAAGGGCCGCCATCGCGGCGGCGAAGGCATGGTCCGGACCTACACGGTGCTGGGCGACGGGCTCACCCTCACCACCATGTTCGAGCGCCGCGTCGTGCCGCCCTATGGGCTGATGGGCGGCGAGGACGGCGCGCCGTTCCGCGTCACGCTGCATCGCGCCGCCGGCGGCAGCCGCGAGCTTTCGGGCAAGGAGAACCTTACCCTGGCCGCGGGCGATCGCGTGGTCATGGAGACGTCGGGCGGCGGCGGTTACGGCACGGCGTGAATCTCTGACGCCGCACTGAACGGACTCATACTCTTCCGGACCGCGCGCATCCTGCGCGCTCATGAGCTTGAGCGCGCAGGATGCGCGCGGTCCGGAAGAGACTAACGATTCGCCCGCGCTACTGCCGCGTTCAGCAGCAGGTTCGCGCCGGGCACCGAGCGCGTGAGCTCGATCGCCTCGTTGACGTTGTGACTGATGCCCTCGAAGCAGGGCGTGAAGATCATCGCCGTCGGCGCCATGGTCGCCACGGCATAGGCGTCGTGGCCGGCCTGGCTGCGCATCTCGCGGTACGGCAGGCCGAGCTCCCTGGCCGTCGATTTCAGGAGGTCGATGCATTCCGGCGCGAACAGCTCGGTGCCCCAGCTCCAGCCCTCGGCCACCTCGATCTCGACATTGGCCTTCTTCGCCGAAGCCGCGATCGCCGCGTCGACCTCCTTGCGCATGGCCGCAAATCGCGCCGCATCGATGTGGCGAAAATCGATGGTGAGCTTGACCTGCTCGGCGTAGGTGCCGGGCAGGTTGGGAAAGCTCTCGATCCGCGTCGTCGTGGTGCGGCCCTCGTCGGCTGAGTACGCCAGGCCGATATCGTTGACGGCGGCGATGACATAGCCCGCCCCGACCAAGGCGTTGCGTCGCATGGCCATCGGCGTGCCGCCGGCGTGGCCGGTGTCGCCGTTGATGGTGAGTCTCAGGGCCTGGGTCTTGTAGCCGCCGACCACGATGCCGACGTCGCAGTTCTCGCGGTCGAGCACCGGCGCCTGCTCGATATGCAGCTCCAGATAGGCGTCGAACGTGCGCTCGCCCAGCGGCGCGGGCCCGGCATAGCCGATCTCGTCCAGCGCCTTGGCGACCGTGATGCCGTCATCGTCGGTGGTGGCGAGCACGCTCTCCAGAGGCAGGACCTTGGCGAAGGCCATCGAGCCCATCATCGGCGGACTGAAGCGCGCGCCCTCCTCGTTGGTCCAGCAGATGACTTCGATGCCGCGCTTGGTCGCAAGGCCGCGGTCATTCAGCGTGCGCACGACCTCCAGCCCGCACAGCACGCCTAAAATGCCGTCGTAGCGGCCGCCGCAGATCTGCGTGTCGAGATGGCTGCCGATCGCCACCGGCGGCAGGGCGGGATCGCTGCCGGCGCGGCGGGCGAAGATGTTGCCCAGCCGGTCGATCTCGATGCTGCAGCCCGCCTTCTTTGCCCAGTCGACGAAGAGGTCGCGCATCTCCTTGTCCTCGGCCGACAGGGCCAGCCGGCGCAGGCCGACCTCGCGGAAGCGCCCGATCTCCGCCGACCGCTCCAGGCTCTCCCACAATCTCTCGGCATTGATCTCCAGGACGTTGGTGGCCACGGCAGGCTCCTATCTTCGAGGCGTTGGATTTCGCCGGGAAGCGTGCCAGTGAGGACGGACAATGCAAGACGATTACGACTTCATCATCATCGGCGGCGGCTCGGCCGGCGCGGTCCTGGCGGCGCGGCTGAGCGAGGATCCCGCCCTCCGCGTCCTGCTGCTCGAAGCCGGCCGCGACTTCCGCACCGTCGACACGCCGCAGCACCTGCGGATCCCCAATCCGCTGCGCGCCATCGCCGACGACGACTATCGCTGGCCCAAGCTTGTGGCCCGCCGAACGGAACGGCAGGATCCCAAGCTCTTATGGCGCGGACGTGCGATCGGCGGCAGCTCGACCATCAACGGCCAGATCGCCATCCGCGGCATTCCAGAGGACTTCGAAGACTGGGTCGCCGACGGCGCCAAGGGCTGGGGCTGGCAGGAGGTCCTGACCTACTTCCGCAGGCTGGAAAGCGACGTCGATTTCGGCGACGAGCCCTATCACGGCAAGGCCGGCCCGATCCCGGTCTATCGCGCGCCCGTCGAGCAATGGGGCCACGTCGACCGCGCCCTGATGAAAGCGGCGATGGCGCTGGGCTACGGCTGGTGCGACGACCACAACGCGCCGCAGGGCACCGGCGTGTCGCCCTACGCGATCAACAGCCGCCAGGGCCTGCGCATCTCGGTCAACGACGGATACCTCGAGGCGGCGCGCGACCGCGCCAACCTCTCGATCGTCGGCAATGCCGTGGTCGACACGTTGACCTTCGAAGGCAATCGCCCGCATGCCAACGGCGTCAGCGTACAAATAGGCGGCGAGCGCAAATCGGTGCGGGCACGGCGCGAGGTCATCCTGTCGGCTGGCGCGATCCACTCGCCGGCGATCCTGCAGCGCTCCGGGATCGGGCCGCGTAGCTTGCTGGAAGGCCTCGGCATAAAAGTCGTGGCCGAGCGGCCGGTCGGCGAGCACCTGCTCGACCATCCGATCCTGGGGCTCTCGCTCGAGCTGCGTGCCGATGCACAGGCGAGCACGCTGGCGCATCGCCATACCAACTGCTGCCTGCGCTACACGTCCGGCCTCGCCGGATCGGGCGTCAACGACATGATCATGATCGCGGGCAACCTGCGGCCAGCGGAGGACGGCGGCACGGCGCGGGCGCGCCTCGCCGTCTCGGCCTTCCAGGCCTTCAGCGAAGGCAGCGTGCGCATCACCACGCGCGATCCCGCCATCGATCCCCGCGTCGACGAGCGCATGCTGAGCCACGACAGTGATCTTTTGCGCATGCGCGACGGCGTGCGCCGGCTGCGTGAGATCGGTCTGCACGAGGATGTCCGCGCCATCGCCGCCCGCGTTGACTACGGCATGACCGGGCGCTCGATCGAAGAGCCCTTCTCGGCCCAGGAGCTCGACGACTGGATGTTCGCCGAATGCTCCGACGCCCAGCACGCCAGCGGCACCTGCCGCATGGGCGCGGCGGACGACCCGCGCTCGGTGGTCGATCCCGACTGCCGGGTGATCGGCTGCAGCGGACTGCGCGTCATCGACGCCTCGCTCATGCCCACCGTGGTGCGGGCCAATACCCATCTGACGACTGTGATGATTGCCGAAAAGATGGCCGATCACCTCAAGCAATCGGTCAAATCTCACGTCATACGCAACCCCTAGGGTGGCGGCGGGGCAAGCCGCATCGTAAAACCAAGACCCGTGGCCCACGCTCTCAGCGCCTTTTCGTATCGTTCGGACCGTATGTCGCCTGCGGCGGTGGGGCTGGCCGTGCTGTTGCATGCAGTGGCTGCGCTCGCCCTGTGGTGGCTGGCGCAGGAGCCCAAGGCACCGGCCGAGCCGGCGCTGGAGGTCTATTTCGAGCCGCCGCCCAAGCCGCCAGAGCCGAAGCCGGAGCCGCCACCCGAGCCCGAGCAGAAGCCCGAGCCCAAGCCGCAGCCGCAGCCGCAGCCACAACAGCCGCCGCCGATGCCGCCCATCGAGGCGCTGAAGCCCCCCGCCGACATCGTCGCGGACAAGGCCACCCAGGCACCGCCCAAGGGCGACAAGGCAAAGGACGCCGATCTCGCACCACCCCCGCCGCCGCTGCAGGATGTCCTGCCGTCGCCCGACCAGGACCTGGCGCCACCGACGGCGGCAGACTTCGCCAAGGTCGAGCCCGCGCCACCGCCGCCCACGCCCGCACCGCCCTCGCCCGAGCCGCCCACGCCGCCCGCTCCCCAGCAGAAGACGCCGACCGCACCGCCATCCGCGGCCGGCGAGCTTCCCAAGCCGCCTGAGCCGGCGCCACCGGCGCCGAAGCAACAGGCGCTTGCCACGCCGCCCGCCAAGCCGCAGCCACCACAACCACCGCAGCCGCAGCCTCCCAAGCCGCCGATGCCGCAGCTGCAGAAGCCGGAATACAAGCCCTCGCCGCTCAGCACCGCACCGTCGCGGCGGCCGCCAGCGGGCACGCAGTCGGAGAACCCTTCGCCCTCGCCGTTCGTCAATCCGGCCGACACCTACAGCAAGGCGCGCGCCGCCGACAATTATCTCTGGCAGGTCGTGCGCCGGCTGCAGGGCTACCGCTACCAGGCGAACACCAGTGCCACCCAGGGCATCACCGTGGTGCGCGTGGTCATCGCCCGTGACGGGCGGCTCTTGAATGTCACCGTCTCGCGCTCGAGCGGTGTTCCCGAGTTCGACCAGGGTGTGCTGGCCGGCGTGCGCTCGGGCTCGCCCTATGCGCCCCTGCCGCCGGACATCCGCGGCGACAGCGCCACCTTCGATTTGCCGCTGGTGTCGAGCAGGCGCATGTGAGCTCTAGGCCACGGCGGCATAGGGATTGGCCCACCGTCCGCCGGAGAGGCGGAAGACCAGGAAGCCGATAATCAGCAGATTGGCGACGTTGAAGGCGATGCCCGTGAAGAAGGCCGGGGCATAAAAGCCGAAGTGGTCATACAGCAGTCCGGCGAACCAGCTGCCGAATGCCATGCCGCTCATGGCGGTGAACAGGGTGAGCGGCATGCGCCACGACGCCTCCGATGGCGGGAAGATGTCGCGGATGGCCACCGAGTAGGCCGGAATGATGCCGGCGAAGCCCAGGCCGAAGGCGGCGGAGATGGCAAACAGGCCGGCCTCGTCCTGGGTGAACGAAAAGGCCGTGATGACGACGGCCTGGCAGGCCGAGCCCGCCATCACCGTGCGCAGGCCGCCGATGCGATCGGCCAGCGCACCCCATGCCTGGCGGGCGAGGAAGGCCGACGCCAGCATGATCGACAGCATGGTGGCGCTGCGCGTCGGCGAGATGCCGATATCGGTGCAGAAGGCGACGAGATGCGCCTGCGGCACCGACATCGGGATGCAGCAGCAGAAGCCCGCGATGCAGAGCAGCGTCTGCACGAGATTGGGATGCATGCCGCCGATGCGCCTGCCGGCGGCCGTCACATGCGGCAGGTGTTGCGGCACCAGGGGCAGCGGCGTGGGTTTGAGCAGCAGGGTCGCCGGCAGGATCGCAACCAGCACCAGCACGGCGAAACCGACCATCAGCGTCTGCCAGCCCAGGCTTGCGATGATGCGCTCGAACAGCGCCGGCCAGACGACGCCGGCGACGTACTGGCCCGAGGAGATCAGGGCGATTGCCGTGCCGCGGCGGCGGTCGAACCAGCGGCTGACATAGACCAGCAAGGGCGGATAGACGCCGCCATTGCCGAACAGGCCCATCAGCGCGTGGCCGACGAACAGCGACCAGATCCAGCCCATCGACGACAGCACCAGCCCGGCCGCTATCATGCCCGCGCCGATCGCCACCGTGGCGCGCACGCCGATGCGGTCGGACAGCCAGCCCATGAAGATGCCGCCGGCACCGGTGCCGACCCACAGGAACGCGCCGGCCAGCGCCACCACCGAGCGATCGGTGCCGAGCGACTCCTGGATCGGCTTCATGCCGACGACGATGAGCAGCGACGAACCGAACGACACCGACAGGATCGCCAGGATCAACCAGGCGGTCCGCCACGAGGCCTTGCTCTCAATGCTGGCGGGCCGTGCCGCACCGCCGCCGGGCGAAGGCCCGTCCATGTCTTTTCCTCACCTGCGAGCTTGCCTGCCCGTCTGGCGACATTATCGCGACAATCATGCGTTCGTGGAAAGCGAATGGCTTCCGCTGTGCGCAACATTTGCTAGATTTGCGGGATGAAAACAAAGCTCCTGGGCCGCACCGGCATCGCCGTCTCCGAACTCTGCTTCGGCACCATGTCCTTCGGCGGCGACGCCGACGAAGCCACGTCCGCCGCGATGTACAAGAACGTACGCGACGCCGGCATCAACTTCTTCGACACGGCAGATGAATACAGCAAAGGCAAGTCCGAGGAGATCCTCGGCCGCCTGATCAAGGGCCATCGCGACGAGCTGGTGATCGCCACCAAGTGCAACAGCCAGCAGGGACCCGACGTGAATGCGCGCGGCACGTCGCGCCGCCACGTCGTGCGAGCGGTCGATGCGAGCCTGAAGCGCCTCGGAACCGATCGTCTGGATATCCTGTTCCTGCACCGCTACGACGCCCTCACACCGATCGACGAATCGATGCGAGCGCTCGAGGACGTGGTGCGCGCCGGCAAGGTGATCTACCCCGCCGTCAGCAACTGGTCGGCGTGGCAGACCCAGCGCGGGCTCGACATCCAGGAGCGCAGCAACTGGGCGCGCCTGCAAGTCCTCCAGCCGATGTACAGCCTGGTGAAGCGCCAGGCCGAGGTCGAGATCCTGCCGATGGCCGAGGCCAACGGCATCGGCGTCATCCCCTACAGCCCGGCCGCCGCGGGCCTGCTGTCGGGCAAGTATCTCGGCCAGGCGAGCGGCCGGCTAAAAACCAACAAGATGTACGAGGCGCGCTACAGCGACGCCTGGATGTTCGAGGTTGCCGAGGAATATGTCGCTTTCTGCAAGGAGCGCGGCCTGCACCCGGTCAGCACGGCGATTGCCTGGGTCGGCGCGCATCCTGCGGTGACGGCCCCGATCATCGGCGCGCGCAACACCGATCAGCTGAAGGATTCTCTGGCGGCCATAAAGATCGACATGACGCCGTCGCTGCGCGCCGAGATCGCCGATCTCTCGCGCACGCCGCCGCCGGCGACCGACCGGCTGGAGGAGCAGAAGACGGCGCGGGCCTAGTAGGTCTTTGCTGGGAGCGCGGGCCTCCGGCCCGCATCATGAGCGCGGTGAGCTCAATCGACCTACGGTCGATTGAGCGTTGGAGGCCCGCGCTCCCATCAGATCACCTTGCGCGCCTTCAGGTCCTTGATCTCGGCTTCGCTGTAGCCCAGATCGCACAGCATCGCCTCGTTGTGCTGGCCGAGCTCCGGCGCGATGCCGGGCTTGGCCGGGGTCTCGGAGAACTGCCAGGGCGTGCCATGCACCTTGAGCTTCTTGCCGTACTTGGGATAGTCGACGTGGGTGACGTAGCCGTTGGCGATCACGTCTGGATCGTTTGACGCTTCCAGCATCGTGTTTATCGGCGCCGAAACGATGTCGGCCTTGCGCAGCCGCGCCACCCAGTCGTCGCGTGTGCCGGTGGCGAACAGGTCGTCGAGCAGCGCCAGAAGCTCCTCGCGCTTGGCGTCGTTGTCGATGATGACGCCCAGGTTCTCGAAGCCCGCCGCCTTGATGCGATCGAGGAAGCCGAGACACGTCATAGCGTCCTTCCAGTCTTCCGGACCGGTGAGCTGGAAGACCAACGGCTTGCCGTCGCGGTCGTTGAACGAGGCACTGATGCCCGCCCGCTCGGGCGTGCCGGTGATGCGTGCCTGCCCCGTCACCGGGTTCTTGTTGCGCCACATGGTGGTGGTGAAGGTCCAGCCCATCAGACGGATCAGCGAGCCCAGCAGCGACAGCTCGATCTTCTGGCCGACGCCGGTGGTGCGCGCATGGGTGAGGGCCGCAAGCGCGCCGCCGAAGGCCAGCATGGCCGTCGATTCGTCGGCCACCGAGGCGATGCCGGTGCGCATCTTCTGGCCCGGCTGAGAATAGGCTTCGGCGATGCCGCCCAGCGCCTGGGCCATCGAATCGGTGCCGGGCAGATGGCCGTTGGGACCGCGCGTGCCGTAACCCGAGATCGAGACATAGACCAGCTTGGGATTGATCTTGCGCAGCTCCTCCCAGCCGAAGCCGTTCCTGTCGGCGGCGCTCGGCCGGAAGTTCTGGCCGAAGATGTCGGCCTTGGCGACGAGCTTGTGCAGGATGGCGCGGCCCTCGGGCGACTTGAGGTTCAGCGTCACGCTCTTCACGCCGCGATTGTTGGTTTCGAAGAAGGTGCTGGGCATGCCGGGCAGCACGGTCATGCGGCGCGAGCCGTCGCCGCCGTCGGGTGTCTCGATCTTGATCACGTCGGCGCCGAGATCGGCCATCAGCATGTAGGGCACGGTGCCCGCCTGCGCCGTCGAGCAGGAAACGACCTTTACGCCCTGCAGGGGCCCCCACTTTTCCGACATCACACTACTCCCGATCAGGCATTGTCGAACAAATGGCACGCCACGGCGTGCCCCGGCGCTACCTCGCGCAAGGCCGGCTCCTGCTGCGAGCAGCGCGGCATGGCGTAAGGGCAGCGCGTGTGGAAGTGGCAGCCGGGCGGCGGATTGAGCGGCGACGGTACCTCGCCGCGCAGCTCGATCTCCTCCTCGCTTCTGCCAGGCCAGGCCACCAGCACGGCGGAGAACAGCGCCCTGGTGTAGGGATGGCGGACGTCGGCGAACAGCTGCTCGGTCGGTGCCTTCTCGACGATCTTGCCGAGATACATCACCACGGTGTGGTCGGCCATGTGGCGCACCGTGGCGAGGTCGTGCGCCACCAGCAGGTAAGCCACGTTGTCCTGCGCCTGGATGTCCTTCAAGAGGTTCATCATCTGGGCGCGGATCGACACGTCGAGCGCCGACACCGGTTCGTCGAGCACGATCAGCTTGGGTCGGGATGCCAGTGCCGCCGCCAGCGCCACACGCTGGCGCTGGCCGCCGCTGAACTCGTGCGGATACTGCTCGGCCTGCTCGGGCCTGAGGCCGACCTGCAGCAGCAGCTCGTGCACGCGCACGGCGATCTTCGCCTGGTCACCCCAATCGTTGACGATCAGCGATTCGGCGATGGTGCGACCCACCTTCATGCGCGGATTGAGCGACGACCAGGGATCCTGGAACACCGCCTGCACCTTGGACCGGTAAGCGCGCAGGGCCTCGCCCTGCAGCCCCTGGATCGGCTCGTCGTCCAGCAGGATGCGGCCTTCGGTGGGCTCCTCGAGGTTCAGGATCATGCGCGAGGTCGTGGTCTTGCCGCAGCCCGATTCGCCCACCAGCCCCAGCGTCTCGCCGGCCTTGATGTCGAAGGAGACGTCGTCGACCGCCTTGACGTGGCCGAGCGTGCGCGAGAACAGGATGCCCTTGGTGAAGGCGAAGTGCTTGCGCAGATTCTCGACGCGCAGCAACGGCTGTTCTTGGGGTGTCATCGCCTCAACGAATACCGGTCAACACGGCATCGGGCAACCACGTCACGGCCTTTGGGAAGTAGACCAGCAATGCAACCACCAGCAGCTGCAGGCCGATGAAGGGCCATATGCCGGTATACATGTGCCGCAGAGTGATCTCTGGCGGGGCGATGCCGCGCAGGTAGAAGATCGACGGCGCCATCGGCGGCGTCAGGTAGCCGGTCTGCAGCATCACCAGGAACAGCACGCAGAACCACACCTTGTCGAAGCCCGCCGCCTCGATCAGCGGCATGGTGATCGGCACCACCATCAGAATGATCACCAGCGGCTCGAGCATGAAGCCGGCAAGAAACACGATGAACATCACCAGGAACAGCAATCCCCACCGTCCGACGCTGAACGCCTTCAGGAAGTCCTGCAGGGTTTCCAGGCCGCCCGAGCCCACGAACACCGCGGCGAACATCTGGCCGCAGGCGACGATGGTCAGGATCATCGCCGTGATGCGCACGGTGCGCATGGTCGATTCGATCAGCACCGCGGCGGTCAGCCGCCGGTAGGCCAGCGCCAGCAGCACGGTGCCGAGCGCGCCGGTCGCCGACGCCTCGGTCGGCGTGGCGACGCCCGCCATCATCGAGCCCAGCACGGCGATGATGACGACGACCGGCGGGACCAGCACCTTGGCGCTCAGCACCAGCTTGGCGCCGAGCGATGGCTCGTCGGGCGCCCGCGGGATGCGCGGTCCGTAGTCGGGACGGAGGGTGCACAGGATCACGATGTAGATGATGTAGGCCGCCGCCAGCATGAAGCCCGGGATGAACATGCCGAGCAGGATGTTGCCGACCGAGGCGTTGGCGACGGGGCCGATGACAACGGCCAGCACCGACGGCGGGATGATCGTGCCGAGCGAGCCGCCGGCGCAGATCGTTCCCGAGATCAGGCTCTTGGAGTAGCCGTATTTCAGCATGGCCGGGATCGCCAGCAGGCCGACCACCGTCTCGGTGGCGCCGACGACGCCGCTGGTCGCCGCGAAGATCACGCACATGACGACGGTGCCGACCGCCATGCCGCCGGGGATGCGTCGCGTCCACATGTGGATGGCGTCGAACAGGCGCGAGGCGATGCCCGAGGCCTCGAACATGGCGCCCATGAAGATGAACAACGGCACGGCCGCCAGCACCTGGGCCGTCGCGACCTCCTCGATCTTCTGGATGAACTGGTATTGCAGGCCTTCGAAGCCGAAGGAATGCAGCCCGAACACGACAGCCAGCGCCATCATGGTGAGTGCCACCGGGAAGCCGGTCAGGATCACCGCGATGAGGGCCGGGAACATCCAGAGCGGGCTCATCGGACGGCTCTCCGCTCCAGTCGGCTTCCTCTCCTTCGCGGAATCCGCGAAGGGCAGGCGTCCGGAGGTGTCATAGGCCACGGAGTTGCTGTCGCCCATGACCCCTCCGCCCGCTTACGCGCCTGTGAAGGCGCCCTAGCGGGCACCTCCCCATCGCGGTTTCCGCGATGGGGAGGCAAAGACTTTGCGGCGCTAGACTCCATGCACGTCGATCGTCTCCTGCGGCTTGTCCAACGGCTTGCCCATCAGCGAGCCGGCCCGCTTGATGATCTCAGCCACGATCTGCAGGGTGAAGATGGCGAAGCCGGCAAACAGGATCAGCTTGAACGGCCAGACGATCGGGTTGAACCCGCCCGAGCCTGAGCGCTCGCCAGTCCGAAACGCCGTCATGAAATGATCGTACAGGCCCAGCGTCACCCAGCCGACCGTCGGCAGGATGATCAGGGTGAGGCCGATCAGGTCGAAGATGCGTATGCGCGGCCGGGTGCGCTGGTCATACAGCAGATCGACCCGGACATGGCTGTCTGTCGACATGGCATAGGCGATCGACAGGACGAACGAAGAACCCATCAGCCAGGTGTTGAGATCGTTGCCCCATGCCGTCGGCGCATTGAAGACATAGCGCAGCACGACATCGTAGAGCATCAGGACGACCAGGACGATCACGAGCGCGGCCGCGATCGCCCCGAAAAGACGGCTGATGCCGTCGACCACACGAACCAATCCGCGCATCGGCGGAGCCCCGGCTACCGGAACTCCGAGCGATACTCGGCGGACGGCTTCCAGCGCGCCATGAAGGCGCGTTGGCTCTCGACGACCTTCTTGAACCATCCGCCGTCGGCCGCGATGTACTTGTCCTCCCACTCGCGAGTCGCCTTGGCGACGCCGTCGATGTAGCCCTGATCGACGCGGATGAACTCGACGCCCTCGGCCTTGAGCTTGTTGAGGGCATCGGCGTCCATGACGTTGATGTTCATCCAAGAATTGATCGTGGTGAGCTTGGCGGCCGCTTCGATCTGCTTCTTGGTGGTGGCATCGAACCCGTCCCACAACGCCTTGTCGAAGACACATTCCAGCACCGCGCCCGGCTGGTGGACGCCGGGCAGGATGATGTACTTGGCGACCTTGTGGAAACCGAGCCCGATATTGATGCCGGGCGTCGCCCATTCGATGGCGTCGACGACGCCGCGCTCGAGCGCCGGATAGACTTCGCCGCCCGGCAGGATGACCGTCGACGCGCCGAGGTTGTTGGCGATCTCGGCCCACGCACCAGACGTCCGAAGCTTGAGGCCCTTCAGGTCCTCGAGCGTGCGGATGGGCTTGCGCGAATGCATGTGGATCTCGTCGGAGTGCGAGCCGCAGGGCAGCGCCACGACGTTGAATTTCTCCATGCGCCATTGCCGCCACAGCTCGATACCGCCGCCGACATAGATCCAATGCAGCAGCGCCTCGGCCGGCGGCGATCCGACGTAGCCGCCGAAGATCGCCGCGGTCTTGTCGAGACCCCAGTCGTAGCCCGACCAGCTATGGCCGGCCTGAGCCACCTTCTTCTGCACCAACTCGGTGATCTTGAGCGGGCTGCCGATGGTGCCGGCCGGGAAGATCTGGAACTTGACCTTGCCACCGGTGATCGAATCGACCTGCTTGGAGAAGCCCTGGGCGAACTGTTCGAGATGCACGCCGCCCGGCCACGACGTTGCGGTGCGGATGTTCTGCTGGGCCTCGGCCGAGCCGACGGCAAGAACCAGCGCCGCCGCTGCGGCAGCAGCGGTGGCAAGCTTGGACGCTGTCATGGGACCTCCCTCGATCGTTTTTTGTGATACGCGGACGGAACGCTACCAGACGCCGGCGCCAAGAGTGCAGCCTGCATGCACCCATGACAAGGAGGAAGACGGCTTTACGACGCCGCTACCTTCCAGCAATCGGCGGTGTGCTCTTCGCCCACACGTACGCTGCCCGGATAGGCGTCGAGGCAGCGTTGCTCGACGAGGGCGCAGCGCGAGGCGAAGCGGCAACCGACGGGCAGGTCCATCAGCGAGGGCGGCTGACCCTCGATGGTGGTGAGACGCCCGGCGGCTCCGGTCATCTTGGGCACCGAGGCGATCAGGGCGCGGGTGTAGGGATGCGAGGGCGCCTCGAAGATCTGCTTCACCGGGCCGCATTCGACGATACGGCCGGCATACATCACCGCCACGCGGTCGCACATGCGGCCGACCACGCCGAAATCGTGGGTGATGAACAGGATCGCCATGCCGTTCTCGGCCTGCAGGCGCTTGAGCAGTTTCAGGTACTGGAGCTGGATGGTGACGTCGAGCGCGGTGGTCGGCTCGTCGGCGATCAGCACCTCGGGCTCGCCGCTGATGGCGATGGCGCCGACCACGCGCTGCTTCATGCCGCCGCTCATCTGGTGGGGGTACTGGCCGATGCGCTGCTCGGGCGCCGCGATCTCGACGCGACGCAACGCCGCCACCGCCTCCTTCATGATCTCGGGAAGCGAAGCGCCCCTGCGGCGGCGTTCGATCGCCTCGCGCAGCTGGTCGCCGACCGAGAACACGGGATTGAGCGAGGTCTGCGGATCCTGCAGCACCATGGAGATGCGCCGCCCGCGGATCTCGCGCATCTCGGCTGGCGTGCGCTGCAGGATGTTCTCGCCGCCCAGCAGCACCTCGCCCTTGATCGTGCGCGCACCGCCCTTGGGCAGCAGGCGCATCAGCGACAACGCCGTCAGGCTCTTGCCGCAGCCCGATTCGCCGACCAGTCCCAGCACTTCGCCGCGCTTCAGCGAAAAGCTCACGCCGTCGACCGCCTTCACCACGCCGCGGCGCAGGAAGAAATGGGTGTGCAGGTCGCGGACTTCGAGGACGGTATCGCTCATAGCTGGCGCAGCCGGGGATCGAGGCGGTCGCGCAGCCAGTCGCCGAACAGGTTGACGGACAGCACCAGCAGCGTGATGGCGATGCCCGGGATCAGGGCGACCCACCAGGCCTCGGCGATGCGGCCGCGGCCCTCGGAGATCATCAGGCCCCAGGTCGGGGTCGGCGGCGGGATGCCGGCGCCCAGGAAGGACAGCGTCGCCTCGGCGATGATGACGACGCCGATGTTCAGTGTCACCAGCACCATGAAGGTGTTGAGCACGTTGGGCAGGATGTGCGTCGCCATGATGCGCAGCGACGAGCAGCCGCGGACCTTGGCGAGCGCCACGAAGTCGCGCTGGCGCAGCGCCAGCACTTCGCCTCTGATGACGCGCGCGAAGCTCGCCCACAAGAGCAGGCTGATGGCGATCACCAGCGTGCTCAGCCCCTGTCCCATGGTGACGGCGAGCAGCAGCGCGAACAGGATAGCCGGGAAGGTGAAGGCGGCATCGACCAGGCGCATCAGGACGCTGTCGACCGCACCGCCGACATAGCCCGCGACGATACCGATGGTGAGGCCGACGCCGCCGCCCGCTGTCAGCGCCAGCAGCGCCACGAGCAGGCTGACCCGGGCGCCGTAGATCAGGCGGCTCAGGATGTCGCGGCCGAAGGCGTCGGTGCCCAAAAAGTACTTGTCCTTGCCGCCCATCATCCAGGCCGGCGGCAGGAGCTTGTCGCGCAGCGTCTGGTCGATCGGCGAATGCGGCGCCAGCAGGGGCGCGAAGAGCGCCATGATGACGATCACCGAAATGATGACGATCGGTATCCAAGGCACGCGCGCGGTGCGGCGCGGCGCCGCCTCGCGGCGCGGCCACACCATGGCGCGCCATAACGACCAGCGTCGCTGTTCGACGGTGGTCGATGGACGGTCAGTGATAGCCACTACCTGCCTCCCGCGGCACGGTGAGATCCTTCGCTGCGCTCAGGACGACGGTTACTGTCATCACGCCAGCCTGATGCGTGGATCGACATACGCATAGAGGATGTCGACGCCGAGGTTGATGGTGAGGATCAGGATCGATTTCAGGATGATCACCGCCTGCAGGAGCGGGAAGTCGCGATAGATCACGGCCTCGTAGGTCAGCCGGCCGATGCCGGGCCAGGCGAACACGGTTTCGGTGACGATGGCGCCGGTGATCAGGTTGCCGACGAACACGCCCCACAGGGTCAGCACGGGAATCAGCGCATTGCGCAGGCAATGCTTCCAGATCACCGTGGTCTCGCTCAGCCCCTTGATGCGCGCGAGCTTGACGAACTCGCTTTCCATTACCTCGAGCATGGCCGAGCGCGTGATGCGCATGAAGCCCGCCACCAGGAAGGTGCCGAGCGTGATGACGGGCAGGATGTAGTGTTCGGGCCCGCCCATGCGGCTCGACGGCAGCCAGCCCAGCTCGACGCTGAAAACGAAGATCAGCAGGACGCCGAGCCAGAAGCTCGGCATGGCGACGCCCAGGACGGCCACCGTGCCGGCCGCGCGGTCCAGCCAGCCTCCTCGATGGAGGGCCGCGACCACGCCCAGCGGAATGCCCAGCATCATGCCGAGCAACAGTGCCCAAGGAATGAGGACGAGCGTGTTGGGCAGGCGGTCGAAGAAAGCCTGCACCGCCGGCTGCTTCATGCGGATCGAAGTGCCGAGATCGCCGTGCAGCGCCTTGCCGAAGAAGATCAGGAACTGCTCCGACAACGGGCCGTCCAGGCCCAGCGTCTGGGTGAGCTGGGCGCGGTCCTCGGCCGTGGCGTCCTCGGGCAGCATCAGGTCGACCGGATTGCCGGTCAGCCGTCCGAGGAAGAACACGATCGTCGCCACCATGAACAGCAGGACGACACCCTGCATCAGGCGGCGAGCAATGAAGCGCTTCATGGGGCGCGGGTGCTCACTTCTTCCAGGGCTTCTGCTCCGGGCGCGGGACGCGCTCGAAGACGTCGCCCAATTCGTGGCGGCCGGGGATGGCCTCGAACTGGCCGACCTTCTTGGTGTTGATGGCGTAGTAGCCCATGCCTTCGATGATCGGTACGACCATCCACGAGTTGGTCGTGATCTCGACCATGCGGTCGGTCAGTGCGGTGCGCTTGGCTTTGTCGAGCTCGGACCCCAGGGCGCGGTAGGTCGTCTGGAATTCCTTGCAGGTCTCGTCGCAATTGTCCTTGTCGCCCAGCAGCCGCTGGGTGCTGTCGACCGAGAAGGCGCCGTTGTAGCGCCACGGCGCATCGGGCCGGCCGGCCGTACGGTACATCGATGCCCAGCCGATCAGCGGCGCCTGGTCACCACGCTCCATGGGCGCGAACGATCCCCATTCGTAGTGCTTCAGCGTCACCTTGACGCCGACTTTGGTCCACATGTCGGCGATCGCGGTGCCGATATCGACCATGAACTGCGTGCCCGGCAACGCGGTGTTGGCGAACTTGAGCTCGAAGCCGTTGGGATAGCCTTCTTCGGCCAGGATCTTCTTGGCCAGCGCCGGATCATAGCGATAGGCCTCGGCCGCCCATTTCTCCCAGCGGTCGGCGCTGAAATAGTCGGTATAGGCGAAGGTCGAGAACGGATAGGGCATGCGCGCCTTGCCGTTCATGACATGCTCGATCACCTGCTTGCGATCGATCGCCAGTGACAGTGCCTGGCGCACGCGCGGCTTGGCGATGGGCGAATCCTTCATCTCGGGCTTGTAGGCGCCCCAGAACTGGAAGATCGCCTGCATGGTGCCGGGCACCGCCAGGACCTCCAACCCGGCGCGCGAGGCGCTGAGCATGGTCTCTGGCCCGATCGACGCGATCGCCGCCTCGCCGGTGCGTACCATGGCGACGCGCGTGCTCTCCTCGGGCACCAGCAGGACATGCAGGTCCTTGAAGCTCGGCGTTCCGCGCCAATGATTGGCGACGGCGGTGAACTCGATGCGATCGCCCGGCACGTTGCGCACGAATTTCCAGGGGCCGCTGCCGATCGGCTTCTTGCGGAATTCCTCCTCGCCCACCTTCTCGATGTATGCCTTGGGCATGATCGCGCCCTCGGGGGCCACCGCGCGCGACAGGCTGGCCGGCAGGCCGATCTGCGGGCTGGTCGTGTGCACCTTCACCGTCAGGTCGTCGACCACCTCGATGTTCTTGATGGTGCGCTTCATCGTGGCGGCCGCGGCGGCGAGCGAGCCCGGCCCCATCTGGCGTTCGAGGCTGAACTTGACGTCGTGCGCCGTCAGCTTGTCGCCGTTGTGGAAGGTCTGGCCCGGCCGGATGAAGAAGGTCCAGACGAGGCCATCGGGCGTCATTTCCCAGCGCTCGGCGACACCGGGGCCGACACCGCCCTTCGCGAGGTCGAAGCCGACCAGAGAATCGTACATGATCGCCTGATAGACGGCGTTGCCCGGTCGGCCCTCGAGGATCGGGTCAAGCGTCTGGGCGCCGAGCGATTCGACGGCGAAGACAAGCGTGCCCTTCTGATCCTGGGCATGAGTCGGCGCGATCGCGACGACGAACGAGGCGACAACGAGAGCCAACGCTCCCACAAGCTGCCGAATCATGAGCTCCTCCCGAAACGATGACTTTGTCTTTTAGTTCTTGGGACTCGAACGACGGCGAGGGCGACTATCGGTCGTGCTTCGAAACCGGTCAATAGCACATGGTCTGAAGAGCCGCGTGTCGGACTCATAGCTGGGGGCGCGCCACTCCAGTGGCGCGTCATGAGCAGTGTGATCAACGAAGACGCGCCACTGGAGTGGCGCGCCCCCAGCTATGATGCGAGCGGAGCGCTTACGTCCTGTCCGAAATATGCATGCTCGAGGCGATTGGGCAGATCGTCCTCGTTCGTGCGCGCTTCGAGCACGATCGAGCCGCGCGCCAGCGCGTAGACGCGGTCGGCGAGCTTCAGCGCCTTCTCGATCAGCTGCTCGACCAGCAGCACGGCGGTGCCGGCATCGCGCAACTGCGCGGCGGCGGCGAGCACGCGATCGACCAGCACCGGTGAGAGACCGGCCGACGGCTCGTCGAGCATCAGGAGACGTGGCTTGCGCACCAAGCCCTGCGCCACCGCCAGCATCTGCTGCTGGCCGCCCGACAAGGTCACGGCGCGGTCGTTGCGCTTCTCGGCGATCTCCGGGAAGAACGCCAGCGCCTCCTCGACGCGCGTCGCGAGCTCGGCGCCCCTCATGCCGTAGCCCGCCAGCATGATGTTGTCGTGCACGCTGAGCTGGGTGAAGACACGATGGCCCTCGACCACGTGCACCAGTCCGGCATTCACCGCCTCGCGCGGGCCTGCCTTGCTCATGTCCCGGCCGCCGAAGGTCATGGTGCCGGTGCGCGGCAACAGGCCGGAGATGGCCTTGAGCAGGGTGCTCTTGCCGGCGCCGTTGGGGCCGAGCAGGGCCACGATCTCGCCGGCGCCGACCGTGAGATCGATGCCGTTCAGCACGCCGATCTTGCCGTAGCCGGCCGACAGGCCGCTGATCTTGAGCAATGGCTCAGGCGCCGAGGTAGGCACTGACCACCTCCCGATGGGCGCGGATCTCGGCCGGCGTGCCAGCGGCCAGCTCCTTGCCGAGATTGAGCACCGTCACGCGATCGCAGATGTCGAAGATAAGGTCGGCATGATGCTCGACCAGCAGCACGCCGGTGCCCTCGCGGCTGATCGCCTTGATCAGCGCACCGAGCCGCTTGATCTCCTCGGTCGACAGGCCGGCGGCCGGCTCGTCAAGCATCAGGAAAGCCGGCCGCAGCATCAGGGCGCGGGCGATCTCGATGAAGCGCAGCTCACTGTGCTGCAGGCGGTCGGCCCGCACGTCGGCCAGCGATTCGAGGCCCACGGTGGCAAGTGCCTGCATCGCCGTCTGGCGCAGCAGCTTCTCGTCGCGGCGGTTGCGCGGCAACGACAGCATCGCCTCGGCGAAGGTCGCCTGACCGTGTACCGTGCCGCCGATCATGACGTTCTCGAGCACCGAGGCGGCGCCCACGATGCGCGGCGTCTGGAACGTACGGGCAATGCGGTAGTTGGCGCGGGCATGCGGCCGGTCGAACGGCATGTCGGCGCCGTCCAGCTTCATCGTGCCGGTCTTGGGCTTGTAGTAGCCCGAGATCACGTTCAGCGTCGTGGTCTTGCCGCTGCCGTTGGGGCCGATCAGGCCGTGGACCTCGCCCGAGCGGATTTCGAGGTCGAGCCCATCGATCGCCCGCACGCCGCCGAAATGCAGCGCGATGTCCTCGAGCACGATGCTGTGCTTGCCATCCGTCCGGTCGAGCGCGCGCTTCAGGAGCTCAGTCCGCGGCACGATCTCGCGATGCTGAGTGAGCGGCCGGCGGTTCTTGAAGTCGAGCATGTCGGCGATGCCGCCCGGCACCAGCAGCACGATCGCCAGCAGGAGCACGGCGTAGAGGAACGTCGACCACTGCACCAGCGGCGCCGCGAACTCGGGCAGCGCCGTCAGGATGATGGTGCCCAGCACCGGCCCCAGGATCGACCCGCGGCCGCCGATCAGGATGGCGATGAAGAACAGCACCGACATCTCGAAGGTGAAGGCATCGGGCGTGATGTACGACTGCAGCGAGGCGAACAGCCCGCCGGCCACGCCGCCCAGGGCGCCGGCCAGCAGGAAGACCATCATCAGGAGCTTCGGCTTGGCGATGCCCGACGCCTCGGCCGCGACCTCGGCGTCACGGATCGCCACCAGCGCGCGGCCGTAGCGGCTCGAGCCGATGTTGGCCGTCATCCAGGTCGCGAGCGCCGCCAGGATGAAGCAGAAATAGTAGAAGCCCCAGCCCGGCTCGAACGGCCAAGGGAAGGTCGGGCCCGGCGTGCCGACGCCGCCGCCGGTGACGTCCTTCCAGGCGAGCGCCACCTGGGTGACGATGGTGGCGAAGCCCAAGGTCGTCATGGCGAAGTAGAAGGTGCGCAGCCTGAGCGCGGGAAGGCCGACAATGACACCGAATATGGCGCCCATGACGCCGCCCGCCGCCAGCGCGAGGTACGGATTCCACTCCGCCCCGACGCGGCCCGCGGCCAGCGCCGCCGTGGTGTAGGCGCCCAGCGTCAGCATCGACACCCAGCCGATGGCGATCTGGCCGGCATAGCCGACCACGAGGTTCAGCCCGGCCGACAGGACCCAGTAGATGTAGGCACGCTGGGCAATGACGCCGATGTAGTTGTCGTCGAGCAACGGCAGGGCGAGACCCGCGAGCCCGAGCAGGATCCACGACAGCTTGCCTTCGAGCTTGCCGAGCCACGACGTGGCGCCAGCGCGTGCCGGCGCCGAGGCGGCGGTATCCGTCACACGCCATCCTCATACGCGTCTCGCGGCCGCCGCACCGGCCAGGCCCTCGGGCCTGAGCAGCAGCACGACAATGAACACGGCGAACACCGCGACCGCGGCGAAGATGCCGCCGACCAGGAAGTTCGCCGCCTGCTGGAAGATGCCGAGCGCCAATCCGCCGATCACCGCGCCGCGGTTGGAGCCCATGCCGCCCAGCGCCACCGGCACGAAGCCGTAGAAGTTCAGGATCGCCTGGTTGCCGATGAAGGCGAGCAGCATCTGCGCACCGGTGAAGCCCGCCAGCGTGCCGATGATGCCGGCGAGGGCATAGCTCGCCAGCCTGAGCCGCGTCTCGGGCAGGCCCAACGCGCGAGCGGCGTAGCTGTCCTCGGCGATGGCAAGGAAGGCGCGGCCGATCAGCGTCCTGCGATAGAGGAACTCCAAGCCGGCGATAGTGACGATGCAGGCCAGCACCGGCAGCCAGAACTTCTGGTCGACGATGCCCAGGATCGAATTCGCGTCGATCGGGATCAGCACCGGAAAGGGATAGGCCTCGGTGCCGTACTCGATGGCCGTCACCTGCTGGATCATCAGCGCGAAGGCCAGCGTCGACAGCACGTAGAGGTGCTGCTCGATGCTCTTCAGCACCGGCCGCACCGTCAGGATCTCGGTGACGAGGCCGAGCACGGCCCCGCAGCCCAGCACGAGCACGAAGCCCAGCACGGCGTTCATGCCCCACTTGTTGATGAAGAGCGCGCCCAGCACGCCGCCCAGCATTCCCAGCATGCCCGCGGTGAAGCTGAAGACGCGCGACGCCGAGAACATCACGTTGTACGTGATGCCGATCAGCGCATAGACCGCTCCTACCGCGAGGCCGTAGGAGATGATGGAAACAAACACCGGTTACGCCATCGCTCTGGAGCGCGGACCTCCAGGTCCGCAGCCGTGATTCACGAGCGGACCTGGAGGTCCGCGCTCCGCCGGGAGCGGCATGCCCTACGAGTTGTAGCCCGGCGCGACGTTGAAGGCGCCGTCCTTCAGCGAGTTGACCTCGCACATGACGACCTCGCTGTCGGGGAAGCCGTTGTGCTGCTCCGGAGTCCAGGTGACGGTGCCGTAGATGCCCGGCCTGTCCTTGACCTTGTTCATGTAGCCCACGATGTCGTCGCTCTTGGTGCCGACGGCCTTGAGCGTGTCGCCGATCACGAGCGCGCTGTCCCAGCCCACGGCCACCCACCAGAGCAGCGTGTCGCTGAACTCGATCTTGGCCTTCTTGAGCCGCGCCACGAACTCTTCCGCCTTGGGCAGCAGCTTGCCGTTGATGTAGCAGACCTGCCGGAAATTGTTCGAGTAGACCTTGTTCCAGTACTCCGGCTTCTCGAGCAGGGCCTTGGTCTGGCCGGAACCGAGCGTCGTCTGGCCGACGATCGGCACGTCCCAGTTCAGGGCGCCGCGCGTGTTGCAGATGCGCGACAGGAAGCCGGCGTTGACGCTCCACGGCATGATGACCTGGGCGCCGGCGCTCTGCATGCGCAGGAGCTCGGGCTTGAGGTCCGGGTTCGCGGCATCGACGTTGTTGATGTAGACCACGTCGGCGCCCATCGCCTTCAGCATCGGCACGTAGGTGTTGGCCGAGGCCGTGCCGTAGCCGGTGGTGTCGCTGATCACCGCCACTTTCTTCAGCTTGAGCACGTTCACCACGTAGTTGTTGGCGCCCTTGCCGATCTGCGTGTTGGTCGGCGCGATGCGGTAGGCCATCGGGTACTTCTTGACGTCGATCAGCTCGTCGACCCAGCACGGATGCAGCATCGGCACCTTGTCGCGCGCGATCAGCGGCGTCGCCGCCAGCGCCTCGCCCGAGTTCACCGGCCCGAAGATCATCGCGACTTTCTGGCGCTGCGTCAGCTCGGCCACGGCGTTCACCGCCTTGGTCGGATCGCTCTGCGTGTCGCGGCTGACCAGCTCGATCTTGCGGCCCTTGATGCCGCCCGAATTGTTGATCTCCTCAACGCCGAGCTGGACGCCGCGGTTGATGCCGACGCCGGTCGACGAGCTGGGACCGGTCAGCGCCGGCAGGTAGCCGATGCGGATCGGGTCGTTCTGGGCGATAGCCGGGGCCGCGAGGCCCGATGTTAGCGATACCATTCCGGCGCCTGAGCCGGCGAGCACTGTGCGACGCTTGATCGACATGTCGTTCCCTCCAGACGTTTTTTGTGGATTTGGCGCACTTGCGGCGCTTCCCCTGCGGTCAAGCCTATCGCTCCCGGCCGACCGCGGTCAATGCGCCGGGCACATCGGTCGCAGGTCGAGCCGCTACGCGGGCTCCCGTTTCAATTCCGGCGGCAATAGCCGCAGGGTTGCGTCGACGATTTCGGTCGGCGTGCCGTCGACGTCGACGGCGATCGCCCGCTCCTCCGAGGACGGCTCCTGCAAGGTGGCAAACTGGTTGTCGAGCAAGGCGGCCGGCATGAAGTGACCCTTTCGCGCCGCCATGCGCCGGCCGATGAGCTCGCGCGAGCCCCTGAGATAGACCAGGCCGACATCCGGCCGATCGCCGATGATGATGTCGCGATAGGCGCGTTTCAGCGCCGAGCAGGTGATGACGCCAGCTTCGCCGCTGCTGCGCCACGCGTCGATGCGGCTGGCGATCCGCTGAAGCCAGGGGATGCGATCGGCATCGGCCAGCGGTGTGCCGTGGCTCATCTTGGCGACGTTCTCAGGCGGATGCAGCGCGTCGCCTTCCTGGTACGACCAGCCCAGCCGTTCGGCCAGCAGCTTGCCGACCGTGGTCTTGCCCGAGCCCGAAACCCCCATGACGACCAGGACCAGGGGGCGGTTGTGAGCAGCATGCCTGTCCATTAAGACTTCGCCTGACCTCCCGTTTCCATAAGGAAGCATCACCGTGCTCAAGCTCGGATACAAGGCGTCGGCCGAACAATTCGCGCCCGGCAAGCTGCTCGACTTCTCCGTTCATGCCGAGAAGGCCGGGTTCGAATCGGTATTCGTCAGCGACCACTTCCAGCCGTGGAAGCATATCGACGGCCACGCCCCCAACTCGCTGGCCTGGCTAGGGGCGCTGGGCGCGCGCACCGCGAAGGTCGACATCGGCACCAGCGTGCTCACACCCACCTTCCGCTACCATCCGTCGATCGTGGCCCAGGCGTTCGGTACGCTGGGCTCGATGTTCCCTGGCCGTGTCATCCTGGGCATCGGCACCGGCGAATCGCTGAACGAGGTGCCATCGACCGGCCAGCCGTGGCCCGAGTTCAAGGAGCGCTTCGCCCGGCTGCGCGAGGCAGTGAACCTCATACGCACCCTGTGGCGCGGAGAGCGCGTCACCTTCGAAGGCGAGTATTACAAGACCGAGAAGGCCACCATCTACGACCGGCCCGACGTCGAGGTGCCGATCTATGTCGCCGCTGCCGGCGCGCTGGTGGCGAAATACGCCGGCCGCCAGGGCGACGGCTTCATCTGCACCAGCGGCAAGAAGCGCGAGCTCTATACCGAGACGCTGCTGCCCAAGGTCGCCGAGGGCATCGCCGCCGGCGGCGCGAAGCGCAAGCAGCCCTACGACAACATGATCGAGGTCAAGGTGTCGTTCGACACCGACAAGGAGCGCGCGCTGCAGGACACGCGCCACTGGGCGGCGCTGGCGCTGACGCCCGAGGAGAAGATGTCGGTCGAGGATCCGGTCGAGATGCAGCGCCTCGCCGACGCCCTGCCGCTCGAGCGCGCCGCCAGCCGCTGGATCGTGTCCAGCGATCCCGACGAGCATGTCGAGAAGATCGGCTATTACGTTGGCCTGGGCTTCAACCACCTCGTCTTCCACGCGCCCGGCCCCGACCAGGCGCGCTTCCTCGACCTCTACGGCAAAGAGGTCCTGCCGCGCCTGCGCAAGCGCTTCGGATGAACAGCACGTCCAAGCTGGAGCTGCTGGCCATTCCCGGCCTGCCGATGATCAAGGCAGGCGACGACCTCGCGGCCCTCATCGCCGAGGGATTTTTACGCGCCGGGCTGAAGCCCCAGAAGGGCGACGTGCTGGCGCTTGCCCAAAAGATCGTCTCCAAGGCCGAGGGCCGCAGCATCGAGCTCGCCAAGGTGAAGCCGTCGGAACGTGCCATCGCCCTCGCCGCCGAAGTGCAGAAGGATCCGCGGCTGGTCGAACTGATCCTGTCGGAATCGGTGCGTGTGGTGCGCTCGCGGCCCAACGTGCTGATCGTCGAGCACAAGCTTGGCTTCGTCATGGCCAATGCCGGCATCGACCAGTCCAATGTCGGGCCGACCGACGGCGTCGAGCGCGCCCTGCTGCTGCCGGCCGATCCCGACGGCAGCGCCAAAAAACTGCGCACGCGCCTCGGCGAGCTTTTGGGTGCCGCCCCCGCCGTCATCATCACCGACAGCTTCGGCCGGGCGTGGCGGCGCGGCACCCAGGGCATCGCCATCGGCGCCGCGGGCCTGCCTGCCCTGCTCGACCTGCGCGGCAATCCCGACCTGTTCGGCCGCACCCTGCAAGTCAGCATCTCGGGCTTCGCCGACGAGATCGCGGCCGCCGCCTCGCTCGTCCAGGGCCAGGGCAACGAGGCGCAGCCTGTCATCCTGGTGCGCGGCCTTGCCTGGACGGCGCCCGACAACCCGGCTTCCGAGCTGGTGCGGCCCGCGGCCGAGGACATGTTCCGGTGAGCAAGGGGCTTGTCGTCGCCTTGTCCGGCGGTGTCGGCGGGGCCAAGCTGGCCTTGGGCCTGAGCCGCGTCCTGCCGACCGACGAGCTTCTCGTCGTCGCCAACACCGGCGACGACTTCGAGCATCTCGGCCTGAAGATCTGCCCGGACATCGACACGCTCGCCTACGTGCTGGCCGGTCTCGACAACACCGAGCAGGGCTGGGGCCGGCGCGACGAGACCTGGTCGTTCATGGCGACCATCGCCTCGGTGGGCGGCGCCGACTGGTTCAGGCTGGGCGACCGCGACCTTGCGATGCACGTCGAGCGCACGCGCCGCCTGCGCGCCGGTGAAACGCTGTCGCAGATCACAGCCGACATCACCCGCCGCCTCGGCATTGGCCACCGCATCCTGCCGATGAGCGATGATCCCGTGCCGACGCGCGTGCGGAGCGACGAGGGCTGGATCGACTTCCAGGACTATTTCGTGCGCCAGCAATGCCGGCCGGTTGTGCGTGAGCTGGTGTTCGACGGTGCCGCCAAGGCGCGACCGCAGCCCGATATCATCAAGGCGCTGGGTGGCAAGGTGCGCGCCGTCGTGATCTGCCCGTCCAATCCCTTCATCAGCATCGAGCCGATCCTCGCCGTGCCGGGCCTGCGCGCCGCCATCGAAGGCTGCGGCGCGCCCGTCGTGGCGATCTCGCCGATCGTCGGCGGCAAGGCGGTCAAGGGCCCGACCGCCAAGATGATGCAGGAGCTCGGGCTTGCCGTGACCTCCGCATCCGTCGCGAAACGCTACGGCAACCTTTTGGACGGCTACATCGTCGATCAGGGCGATGTCGAGGGCGTGCCCGGCAAGGTGCATGTCGCCCCCACCCTGATGACCAGCGTCGTTACCAAGGAAGCCCTGGCGCGCACCGTTCTCTCCTTTGCGGAATCTCTTTCGTGAGCACCAACGACATCTGGGCCGTCGTGCCCATCAAGGAACTGGACGGCGCCAAGCAGCGGCTGGCGCCCCTGCTCACCCCGGCGCAGCGCCGCGCGCTGATCGAGGTGATGATGAACGAGGTGCTGGAGGCGGTGACCACCACTAAAAGCCTGGCCGGCGTCATGGTCGTCACCGTCGATGCCCATGCGACGGCGCTGGCGAAGCGGCTGGGCGCGCGCGTAGTGACCGACGGCGCGCGCGACGGCCATACCGGCAGCGTCACCGCGGGCCTGAAGCTGCTGGCGCAAGCGAAGGACGCGGGGCCATGCTCACCCTGCCGGCCGACATTCCTGCCGTGACCTCGCAGGAAATCAGCCTGGTCGTCGGCGCCCACCTGCCCGGGCCATCCTTCACCATCTCGCCGGCGCACGATCACCTCGGCTCCAACACCGTGATCTGCTCGCCGCCCGACGCCGTGCCGCTGCGCTTCGGCGACAACAGCTACTACCCGCACCTCGACGCCGCGCTCCGCTGCAATATCGAGCCGACGGTGATCCATCAGCCGGGCATTGCCATGGACATCGACCATCCGGCCGACCTCGCGATGTTCCTGCGGCTGCCGCAGTCGATTGGCACGCGCACGCGGGCCTTCCTCGAAGCCGAGGGCATTTCTAAGCTGCTGGCAGACCGAGGGCTTTGAGCGCCGGCGCAAGGCGCGTGGCACCTGGATTGCATGGATATCGGCGACACTGTCGGAGGAGAGAATGGCGCACAACCACATCCATATCGATCCGGCACTGCCGCTCGTCCGTCAGGCCGACAAGGGTCATAACCGCTGGCATCCCGACATCGCTCCCGCGGTCCGCATCGCGTCGGGCTCGTCGGTCGAAATGGAGACGCTCGACGGTCTCGATGGCCAGATCAAGGCCTCCACGACGGCGGCGGATCTCGCCACTGTCGAGATGGGGCGCATCCATCCGCTGACCGGACCGGTGCATGTCGACGGCGCCGAACCGGGCGATCTTCTTGCCGTGAAGATCGAGCAGATCATCCCGGCAAGCCGGGGCTTCACGATGATCATGCCGGGCTTCGGATTCCTGCGCGATCTCTTCACCATGCCTTTCCTGGTGCACTGGGAGATGGCGAACGGCTTTGCCGTCTCGCCGCAACTCCCCGGCGTGCGCATTCCCGGCGCGCCGTTCATGGGCGTGATGGGCGTGGCGCCTTCGCACGAGCTGCTGGAGCGTATCGTCGCCCGCGAGACCGATCTGGCGGCACGTGGCGGCATGGTGATGCCGCCGGACGCCACGGGCGCGGTGCCGACAGCGGCCGGCATCGCCGGCAAGGCGATCAGGACCATCGCGCCGCACGAGACCGGCGGCAATTTCGACATCAAGTCGCTCACCGCCGGCGCCACGCTCTATCTGCCGGTGCAGGTGCCCGGTGGGCTGTTCTCGGTCGGCGACGCGCACTTTGCGCAGGGCGACGGCGAATCCTGCGGCACCGCGGTCGAGACCTCGGCGACCTTCGTGGCCCGCTTCGACGTGCTGAAGGGCGAGGCGAGGCGACGCCGCCAGCGCGATCCCTCGTATGAATTGCCGGGACATGCCCACCACGGCGCGCCGGGCGTGCACGGCGCCCACGGTGTGGCGCCCAGCAAGGGCTACTACGCGACGACGGGCATGTCGCTGCGCGGCGACGGTCAAGCCGAATCCGAGGACATCACGCTCGCGGCGCGCAACGCGCTGATCAACATGATCGACTATATCGCCGATGCCTACAGCCTCACGCGCGAGCAGGCCTATTGCCTGGCGAGCGTCGCCGTCGATCTGCGCATCAGCCAGGTCGTCGACGTGCCGAACATGACGGTATCGGCCGTCCTGCCGCTCGACATCTTCAGCTAAGCCGCGACCCGCTTGCGCGGCGGGGTTAGCACGATCGGCGCCAGGTCGGCCGCAACGAACGAGGCGGCCCGGCGGTCCTCGTCGACCGGGCCGTAGAGCGTCGTGCGCTGCTGCGGCGTGCGGCCGATGGAGTGGATCAGCGCTTCCATCGCGTCGGGCGGGAATTCCTGGCCGTGCTGGGTGCCGGCGGCGCGCGAGATGCTCTCGTTCATCAGCGTGCCACCGAGATCGTTGGCGCCCGAGTTGAGACAGATCGCAGCGCCCGCCGGCCCCATCTTCACCCACGAGGTCTGGATGTTGGTGATCGCCGGATGCAGCACCAGCCGGGCGATCGAGTGCATGATCACCGCCTCGCGGAACGTGGGACCCCGGCGCGCCAGGCCTTGGCGGTACATCGGCGCTTCCATGTGCACGAAGGGCAGCGGCACGAACTCGGTGAAGCCGCCGGTCTCGACCTGCAGGTCGCGCAGCGCCAGGAGGTGGCGCGCCCAGGCGAGAGAGGTCTCGACATGGCCGTACATGATGGTCGAGGTCGTGCGCAGGCCGAGCTTGTGGGCGGCGCGCTGCACGTCGAGCCATTCAGCGGTGTTGATCTTGTCGGGGCAGATGATGGCCCGGACCTCGTCGTCGAGGATCTCGGCAGCCGTGCCCGGCAGCGTGCCCAGCCCCGCTTCCTTGAGCCCCGCGAGGAACGTGTCGATCGGACGGTCGAGCGTCGCCGCACCCTGCGTCACCTCGAGCGGCGAGAAGGCATGGATGTGCATGCCCGGCACCGCTTCCTTGATGGCGCGGCAGATCGCCTCGTAGGTCTCGCCCGTGTAGTCGGGATGGATGCCGCCCTGCAGGCAGACCTCGGTGGCGCCGCGCTCCCACGCCTCGACGGCGCGACGCGACACCTCTTCCAGCGCGAGATCGTAGGGCTTGCCGCGCAGGTCGTCGTGCGTGCGGCCCTTGGAGAAGGCGCAGAAACGGCAGCGGAAGTAGCAGATGTTGGTGTAGTTGATGTTGCGGTTGACGACGTAGCGGATGACGTCGCCGCTCACCGCCTGGCGCAGCGCGTCGGCCGCACCGGTGACATGGCGATAGTCGACATCGCGCGCCGTGAACAGCCGCTGGATCTCGGGATGGTCGAGGCGCTTGCCGCCGGTCGCACGATCGACGATGCGCACGATCTCCGGATCGACCTCGCGCAGCAGCACCTGCGGCGCGGGCGGCGGCTCGGTGTTGCCGGGCGCCCAGTCGTCCTCGCGCGCCAAGCCCTCGGCGTCGCTCATGCGCCGCACCTGCGTCGCCACCTCGGGCGCCAGCCAGAGCTCGGGCTGGCGAACGTAGGACGGATAGACGGCGAGGCGATTGACCAGAACCTTGCCGGTCTCGGCGCTCTTGCGCGCCAGCTCTTCGACCGCAGGCCATGGCGCTTCGGGATTCACGTGATCGGGCGTGACCGGCGAAATACCGCCCCAGTCGTTGAGGCCGGCATCGACCAGCCGCTGATAGACACCGGGCGACAGGTTGGGCGGCGCCTGGATGTTCATGTCCGGCCCGAGGATCAGTCGCGCCTGGGCGATGGTCCATAAAAGGTCGTCGAGGTCGGGCTCGTCGGCGTCGGCAAGCTTGGTGTCGGACTTGGCGCGGAAGTTCTGGACGATCACTTCCTGGATGTGGCCGTACTGCGCATGCAGGTCGCCAATGGCGCGCAGCGCCTCGAGCCGTTCCTCGCGCGTCTCGCCGATGCCGATCAGGATGCCGGTGGTGAACGGCACCTTGAGCTCGCCGGCGAGCCGGATGGTTTCCAGCCGCACCGCCGGATGCTTGTCGGGCGAGCCGTAGTGCACGCCGCCCTTCTCGCACAGCCTCTCGCTGGTCGATTCCAGCATGATGCCCTGGCTGGCGGTGACCTCGCGCAGCGCCGCGATCTCTTCGCGCGTCATCACGCCGGGGTTGGCGTGCGGCAGCAGGCCGGTCTCGCGCAGCACGAGCGCGCACATCGCGGTGAGGTAGGCGATCGTCGATTCATAGCCGAGCGCGTCGAGCGCTTCGCGCGCCGCGCGGTAGCGCAGCTCGGGCTTGTCGCCCAGGGTGAACAGCGCCTCGGTGCAGCCGGCGGCCTTGCCGGCGCGGGCGATGGCCAGAACCTCGTCGGGCGAGAGATAGGCCGGCTGGGTGGCATGCGGCGTCTCGGCGAAGGTGCAGTAGTGGCAGACGTCGCGGCAGAGCTTGGTCAGCGGAATGAAGACCTTGCGCGAGTAGGAGATCAGCCGGCCATGACCGCGGTCGCGCAGCCGCGCGGCGTCCGCCATCAGCTCGGAAAGTTCGGACATGGCCAATCCTCTAACTGTACGCCAGTGGGCGGGACGATAGCGGCAATCGCGACCGGCCGCATCGTGTAGTATGGCGACAACAACACCGGATTTGGAGGAGACCAGACATGCAATTCGGCTTCAACGCGCCGACCGCCGGGCCGATGTCGGCGACCGATCAGCTGGTGAAGCTGGTGGTCGAGGGGGAGGCCATGGGCTTCGACTACGCCACCTTCAGCGACCATGTGGTGATCCCGACCGACATCGAGGCCAAATACCCCTACAGCAACACCGGGGAATTTCCCGCGGGCTCGCGCGTCGAACGGCACGAGCAGCTGATCGAGATGGCGTTCGTCGCGGCCAAGACGAAGAAGCTGCGCCTGGTCTCGTCGGTCATGGTGGTGCCGCATCGCCCCGCGGTACTGACCGCCAAGATGCTGTCAACCATCGACGTGCTGTCGGGCGGTCGCCTGGTGCTGGGCATCGGCGCCGGCTGGATGAAGGAGGAGTTTCAGGCAATCCAGGCGCCCGATTTCGCGGAGCGCGGCAAGGTCACCGACGAATACATAAAAGCCTTCATCGAGCTCTGGACCAAGCCCAACCCGAAGTTCGCGGGCAAGTACGTCCACTTCGACAACATCCTGATGGACCCCAAGCCGGTGCAGAAGCCCTATCCGCCGATCTGGGTCGGCGGCGAAAGCGGGCCGGCGCTGCGCCGCACCGCCCAGCTGGGCGACGCCTGGTATCCGATCGGCACCAACCCGGCCAATCCGCTCGATAGCCTGAAGCGCTTCAAGACGCAGGTCGATCGGCTGCGCAAGATGACCGTGGAAGCCGGGCGCAAGGCCGACGCCGTCGGCGTCACCTTGCGTGTCACCCAGTTCGGCGAGAGCGCGCCGGCCAAGGCAGGCGACGGCGAGCGGCGGCTGTTCTCGGGCAAGCCCGCCGAACTCGCGGGCGACATCAAGGCGCTCAAGGAAATGGGCGTCGGCTGCCTCGACTTCGGCTTCAGCGGCAGCACCGTCGATGCGACGCTGGCCGAGATGCAGAAGTTCAAGCGGGATGTGCTGGCGCTGGTCTAGCCGTCGCCCCGAGCGTAGCCGAGGGGCCTTCTCTCTACGACTAGTCGCAAATTGCGGAGAGAAGGTCCCTCCGCTCCGCGCTTCGCGCTCCGGTCGGGACGACGGTTACGCTACCTTCGCTGCCAACTTCGCCCAGCGGTCGAGCTGGGGCAGGATCACGTCGGACTTGGCCGAGTCGAGGCTGACGATGACGCGCACCACGCCCGCGTCCTGGTCGCGCTTCAGCTCGCCCTCGTCCTCCTTCGATTCCCAGATCGAGACCGGCAGCGAGGCGAGATCGCGGTTGGCCTCCTTGGCCATCGCCTGGAACTTCGGGATCAGGTCGCGCACCTCGCTATAACCCTTGCGCCGACGCAGCGGCATCCAGCCATCGCCGTAGCGCACCGCGCGGCGCGCGCCGTAGGGAAAGGCGCCGCCGACCAGGATCGGCGGATGCGGCGTCTGGGCCGGCTTGGGCCAGGCCATCATCGGATCGAAGTTGACCATCTCGCCGTGATACTCGGCCTTGGACTTGGTCCAGATCACCTTCATGGCCTCGATGCGCTCGCGCACCAGCTTGTGGCGGCTCTCGAAATTGGTGCCGTGGTTTTCCATCTCGTCCTGGTTCCAGCCGTTGCCGACGCCGAACAGGAAGCGCCCGCCGGAAAGCTGGTCGATCGAGGCCACCGCCTTGGCGGTCTGGATGGGATCGCGCTGGTTGACCAGGCAGACGCCGGTGCCGACCTTGAGCTTTTTGGTGACCGCGGCCGCCGCCGTCAGGGTCACGAAGGGATCCATGGCGTCGTAGTACTTCTTGGGCAGCTCGCCGCCGCCCGGCCATTCGGACTTGCGGGTCAGCGGGATGTGCGAGTGCTCAGGCGCCCACACCAATTCGAAGCCGCGTTCCTCCAGCGCCGTGGCGAGTTCCGCCGGCGTCATGGAGTAGTCGGTGAAGAACATCGCCGCGCCGATATGCATGGTTTCCTCCTTTGAGACGGCAAAAGTTTAAGGCGTAGCCATTTTTCATTCCAATAACAAATGTAATATCCAGGTCACTTTAGTTATTGACTGAAGTTATCATTCATAGTACTGTCTACAGGCTCCCTCCGGTCTCGGGCATCGGCCTGGCCCGAAGAAGAGCGTTCGCATCACGTTTCCGAGGTGAGCGTATGTTCAACGTTAGGCCCGACCAGCTTTGGCCTTGGATTCGCTTCGAGCCGCCATCCGAGGATCCACCGGGCTTTCGCATGGCTGCCGACGGCTCGATACGGGCCACTGGCGAGTCCGGCTCCCGGTTTCCCAGCTACGGTTCCGGCACCAATCCCTCCACGCCTTTCGACATCGAATTCGGTAACGCATATCGCCCTGCCAGCAGTGGCTTCGACAGGCGAGGGAGTAGCGCTGGCCTAATCCCGTCTTTTGGCAGCGGATCGCTTCCGCCATTTGCCACCTCGCTACTGTTTCCGCGGCTGACAGAGCCGCAGACCGTGTGGCCCGGTCCGCAAGGCCACATCGGCGAGCCCGAAGCCAGGCCCGATACATCGGTGCCCGGGCTCCACCACTTCAAGCCGCCGGGGGACGATCCGCCGGGCTTTCGCGGCGCCGCCGATGGTTCCGTGGGGAACGGTTCGCCAAACGATCCCAATCTCTGGTCCTTGGGCTACGATCCTCACACTGACGTCACCCGGCCGACGGGGATTAGTTCCGATGCGCTTCGTCCCTTCCCGGACGGTAGCAATCTGTTCGATCTCCTTGGCCAGCAAAAATCAAATGCCGATCCGATCCCGCCCTTTGATGGAGGATCGCTTCCGCCTAACGCCACCTCGTTCTTGTTTCCGCGGATGACGGAGCCGCGGTTCTCCTCGTCGAGTCTGCTGGATGATGGCGGCGAGCTCGACGCCGGACCCGATGGCCCACTGCCCGGATTCCGCGTCGAGCCATTGACGGAGGAGTCATCGACCTCTCACGTTCCCGGCGACGATCCAGTGGGCGACGACCTCTCCAGCCACTTAGACGTCTCCTCCTTCGGATACGATCCCGTTGCCGGCGTAGCGCCATCCATCGACGCCCGTTCCACTGGCGGAATTCATCCGCTCGCCATCGATCCGGCGACCTATCCGCCCTCCGACCCAACATACTTTCCAGCACCGCTGCGAGATCCTGTGCAAGAGGCACTCGATCAGATCGCACGGATCTATCGCATCGACTGGCAAGGTTCGGACGGCCGTCCACCTGTGTTCCGCGATGGCAGATCCGCCAATGGGCCGACGGCCACCGTCGGCGATGCGTTCGATCCGCGATACATTGTGCCCGCCGGAGGTGGCCCCGCTCGGCCACCGCCGGGTCCCAGAGACAATGGCGGACCGCCTCTTCGGCCGGATTCGACCTCTCGGGTCCCGCCTCAGCCGTCACGAGCTGCACCGAGTCAGGCAAATCCACCTGCACCGCAGCCGCCAGATAACTCCGCCGCGGCGGCGGGTGCCGCAGCAGCAGGTGCTGCTGCGACGGAGCAGCTGAATGAGCCCGCGCCCTCTGATCCTGAAGCTCCCGAGAAGCTCGAAGCCTGGCAAAGAATAGTAAAAGTTCGCGGCGAGGAAGCGCCGGAGGGCCAGTATCTTGGCCCCGACGGCAGGAACACGCGAGCCGGCGTACGACTCGATCCCAAACTGCCGGAACCTGCTGCGGGTCGGAGTTATTTCCCTGCGCTCAGGCACCTCCGTGACGGGTACAGGGGGGAGTTACAGCTCGCCAACCGGATCGTCGCCGCTCTACCGAATGAAGTTGTGATCCACTATGGCATGCCGGCCGGACAACAAGGGGCTGACGTCATCTCGCTGAACCCCAACGGTACAGTCTCAATATGGGATTCAAAATGGCGAAGCGGCCAACGATCCATAAGTCTCAGCCAGCGGGCGCACCAAAGCAAAAACTCCTTCGAGAAACTTCAGTGGGAGCTTCGACAACGCATTGCTGACGCGGTCAGGGCTGGACATCTTGCACCGGATCTTGCTGCAACGGCGAGAACGAATGTCGACGCCGGTAACTTCGATATCTACACGATCGGCACAGGAAACGCTCACGGAGCCGTGGCAGAGTCTGTGCGAGATCGTATTCGATCAGGAATTTGGAGACCGTGACAATGTTGGCGAAGTTCGATCCGATCCGCGAACGGCAAGGATGGCTGGACTACAGTCTTAAGGTCGAAATCCAATTTGCTCCCGACGCAATACCTCCTACGGCCCAGACTGGCTACGTCTCTCAAACTGCGAACAGCTTAGTTCAGGCATATTGGATTGGCTTGTCAGCTGAAGTCCGCCCCACCTTGGAGCACGTAGTTGCATGGATGGAAGCCCGCTCTGAGCCTCAGCTGTCTACCTACAGCTGGCAGCGAACACTCGGCTTGTGCAAGTGGTTGAGCCGCGGTGATGACGGGCGGCAGCACTTCGTCCGGGCGACTGAAGAGCGATGGAAGACTTGGCAGCAGCCTTATGGGGATTCTGACGATCAGGAGGATCGGCAGGAGGCCTTGAGCCAGTGCATGGCAGTAGCCCTTGCTGGAAACGTGCCGGCAATCGGACTGAACCTCTATGAAGCAGCGAAAGTAAGGAGACCGTCCGCCAATCAGAAGCCGCTCATTCAATTCGGCAGGTGGGCATGCGACCACCTGGCTCGAGGCGGTAGCCGGGATGCAGTTTTTGTCGCGCGGGGCGCGGAAATGCTGCGCGCTAGTCTACTACCCAACTTCTTTTGGGGAGGCGACAGGACCGAACCCGCACTCTGGTTGAAGGCGATCTATTGGGACAGCGGCGTAGCGCGAACACCCGAACAGGCGATCGCCCGCGCCTACGACTCGATGCCGGGGGTCAAGCGACCCGACTTCGTGCCGCGCTGACCTTCTGCCAACTGTTGCGCTACGCCGCTTTCGCCTTCTTCGGCCACCGCGCCTCGATCTGCGGCAGCACCTTTTCGATAAGCTTGCGGGTCTGGACGACGATCGCCTCGCCGTCCGCCCCGACTGGTCGCAAAATGAATTTCTCGACGCCGACGGCGACGTACTCGGCAACCCGGTCGAGGATCACCTGCTCGTCACCGATGGCGAAGTAGCCCGACGGGTCGCGGCCGGTCCGCTTCTGGTAAGCCGCCATGGCCGCCGACAGAACGCCGTCGCCCGGGCTGCCGAAGTAGAACGGGAAGGCAGCGCCGTAGTGATCCTCGTCGATCGTGCGGCCGGCCTCGATCGCCGCCTTCTTGATCGCGGCTATGACCTTGCCGACGGCGTCCGGCTGCTCGGCGCCGGACTGCCAGCCCGTGCCGTAACGCGCGGTGCGCCGGATCGCGGCCTCCGACGAGCCGCCGATCCACATCGGCAGGTCGGGCTGCACCGGCTTGGGCGAGATCGACGCCGCCTTCAGCCGATAGTGCCTGCCCTCGAAGTCGACGCTGTCCTCACGCCACAGCCGGGCGATGATCTCCAGCAACTCGTCGGTCCGCCGGCCGCGCGTCTTGGTGTCGATGGTGAGGGCATCCCACTCCGGCCCCAATGGACTGCCGATGCCGAAGGCCGGCAACAGGCGGCCTTCGGACAGCACATCGATCGTGGCGCACTGCTTGGCCAGCAGCACCGGATCGCGCAGCGCCAGGGACACGACGTTCATGCCGAAGCGCAGGCGACGGGTCCGGCCGGCCAGCGCCGCCATCACCGCCATGCATTCCAGGATCGGCTGGCGGCTTATGAGCCGGTCGGTCTGCCACAGCGAATCGACACCGCCCGCCTCGCAGAGATCGACCCAGCGCCAGTAATCGCTCGCCCCGGCGAAGGGGAACTCCGTGAAGCCGAGGCCGATGGCGACGGTCATGCCGCCAGCGCCACCTTGGCGAGCGGCGCGATCTTGTCGAGATAGCGCAGGATCTCGTCGCGGCTGTCGTCCGGGATCGCCAGCAGCGCGCTCTGGATGCCGGCCTTGTCGTAGCTCTCCAGCACCTTGGCGTCGTTGGCCGAGCCGAACACGATGGTGGTGATCGTCGACGGGTCGCGGCCCGCCTTCTCCGCCATCTGGCGCAGATGCGCCACGCCCTTGACGACATCGAAACCGCCGCGCGGGCGCGGAAACCAGCCGTCGCAATACTCGATGACGCGGCGCAGCGTATGGTCGGTCTCGCCGCCCAGGATGATCGGCGGATGCGGCTGCTGTGCGGGCTTGGGCCACGACCAGACGCGGTCGAACTTCACGAACTCGCCGTCGAACGAGGCTTCTTCCTTGGTCCACAGCTCCTTCATGGCCAGCACATGCTCGCGCATCTGCTTGAAGCGGGTCTGGTACTTCGCGCCGTGGTTCTCCATCTCCTCGACGTTCCAGCCGCCGCCGATGCCGAAGATGAAGCGGCCGCCCGACAGCTGGTCGAGCGAGGCGATGGCCTTGGCTGTCACGATCGGCTCATGCTGCGGCACCAGCAGGATGCCGGTGCCGAGCTTCAGCTTCTTGGTTGCCGCGGCGGCGAAGCTAAGCGCCACGAACGGATCGTGGGTGTGCGAGTAGCGCTTGGGCAGCTCACCGCCGCCCGGGAAGGGCGACTTGCGGCTGGCCGGGATGTGGGTGTGCTCTGGGACAAACAGCGAATCGAAGCCGCGGTCTTCCAGCGCCTTCGCCAGCTCCGCCATGTTGATCCCGTAGTCGGCCGGGAAATAGAACGCGCCAACACGCATCGCATCCTCCTTCGTTATTTCTTCGGTGCCTCGACATGGCCGCCGAAACCCAATCGCATGGCCGACAGCACCTTCTCGGCGAAGGTGTGCTGCTGGCGCGAGCGGAAGCGCACGAACAGCGAGGCGGCCAGCACGTCGGCCGGCACAGCTTCCTCGATGGCGGCCTCGATCGTCCAGCGGCCTTCGCCGCTGTCCTCGACATGGCCGGAGAAGCCTTCGAGCTGCTCGTTCTTGGCCAGCGCGCTCGCCGTCAGGTCGAGCAGCCACGACGTCACCACGCTGCCGCGCCGCCAGACTTCGGCGACGTCCGCCAGGTTCAGATCATAGCGCTCGTCCGCCGGCAACTTCTCCGAGGCGCGATGGCGCATGATGTCGAAGCCCTCGGCGAAGGCCTGCATCATGCCGTACTCGATGCCGTTATGGATCATCTTCACGAAATGGCCGGCGCCGACCGGGCCGGCATGCAGGTAGCCTTGCTCGGCGCGCGGATCGAGCTGCTTCTCGCCTTCGCGCTCCTTGGTGCGCTCGATCGAGCCCACGCCTGGCGCCAATGCGGAGAAAATCGGATCGAGCCGCTTCACCGCGTCGGCGTCGCCGCCGATCATCAGGCAGTAGCCGCGCTGAAGTCCCCACACACCGCCAGAGGTCCCGACATCGAGGTACTTGATGCCCTTGGGCGCGAGCTCGCGCGCGCGGCGGACGTCGTCCTTGAAGTTGGTGTTGCCGCCGTCGATGATGACGTCGCCCGGCTTCATCAGCCCGGCGAGCTGCTTGATCGTCTCCTCGGTGATCTTGCCGGCGGGCAGCATCACCCAGACGGTACGCGGCGCGGCCAGCGCCTCGACCATGGCCGGCACGGACGTGACCGCGGTGGCGCCGTCCTTGGCCAGCGCCGCGCCGGGGGCGGGATCGGCGTCGTAGACCACGCAGGAGTGCCCCGCGCGCGTCAGCCGACGCACGATGTTGCCACCCATCCGTCCGAGGCCAATGACACCGATCTGCATATGCGTCCGTCCCCCCGGTGCCCCGAGGGAGCCGGACTTGGGCCGGACCCCCGGGTTATTTCACCTCAACGATGTCGGCCACGCCAACCTTCTTGTCCAGTACCGTCTGCAGCACGACGAAGCGGCCCGCGGAATTGTGGTCGTCGAAGGTTACGGTTTTGCCCATGACGTTGACGAAGGTCATCTTCTTGATGGCGTCCTTGATCTTCTCGCCGTCGGTGCACTTACAGTCGGTGATCGCCTGGGCGATGATGCGGATGGCGTCGTAGCCGCCCCAGGTCTGCAGGTAGGGCTCGGACTTGTACTTGGCCTTGATCTTCTCGACGAACGCCTTGTTGGTCGGCGCATCGATGGTGGCGTTGTAGGTCCAGGCGCTGATCGACTTCTCCATGCCGCCGGCCTCGATGATGGGCGTGTTGCGGCCGCCCAGCTCGATGCGGCCGGTATAGGGGATCTTCACCCCGAGCTGCATGGCCTGGCGCAGGAAGTTGATCGAATCGCCGCCGACCTGGAAGGTGCCGATGGCGTCCGGACGACGCTGCTGCAGGCGCGTCAGGATACTGGTGAAGTCCGGCGCATTCTGCGGATGGAAATCGGTCGACACCACGGTGACGCCGGCCTTGTCGGCCACCGCCTTGAAGGCGTCGGCGCCGCCGCGGCCGAAGTCGGTGTCCTCGCCGACGATGGCCACCGTCTTGAACACCTTCTTCGTTCCGAGATAGATGCCGAGCGCGTCCATCATGGCGGAATCCGACGGGCTGATGCGGAACGAGTATTCGTTGCGGCCCGGTCCGGCGAGCGCCGTGATCTGCGGATTGGACGCGATGCCGGTGATCATCGGGATCTTGGCGTCGGCCACGATCTTCATGCTGGCGAGATGGGCCGAGCTGCAATGCGCGCCCTCGATCGCCACCACCTTGGCTTCGACCAGCTTGTTGGCGACGTTGACCGCCTCGGAGGGATTGCACTTGTTGTCGAGCACCATCAGCTCGAGCTTGCGGCCGCCGAGAAGGCCACCGGCGGCGTTGATCTCCTCGACGGCGAGATTGACGCCCCACATTTCCCATTCCGACGCCACCGCGGCGACGCCGGTCTGCGGCGTCGACACGCCGATCACGATCGGCTGGGCCATCGCCGAACCCATGCCCCAAAGTCCGGCGATCGCTGCCGCCGCCAGAATCCTCACTCATCCTCACCCTCATCGCTTCCCTCCGTTGCGCTCCCCGATTGCACTCAAACGCATAGCAGACGTCGTGCCAAGCTCTCCCGCACCCAGCGCGCGCGAGATGCGCAGCGCCGCCGCCGTCACCAGGGGAATGCTCCCCTGCAAGGTCAGTCCGCTTTCCAGGTACTTGGGAAAGGCCACGCTGAGCGCGGCCACGACATGGCCGCCGCGGTCGGTGATCGGCGCGCCGACCGACAGCACGCCCGGAATGTTCTCCTCGACGACCGTGGCGTAGCCCTGGCGCCGCACCTTGGTGAGCGAGGCAATGAGCGCGGCGGGGTCGGTGATGGTATGCGGCGTGATGGCGGCGAGCTTGGCGCGGCCCACAAGCTTGCGCGCCTCGCCGTCGTCGAGCGAGGCCAGCAGCACCTTGCCGGCGGCCGTGCTGTGCAGCGGCATCTCGCTGCCCAGGCTCACCCGGATGGCGACCGGGCTCTCGGCCTGTACCGCCAGCAGGTAGATGGCGCGGCCGCCGCGCAGCACCGCGACGAAGCCGTTGAGGTGATGCTCGTGGGCCAGACGGTCCAACTCGCGGCGGGCGGTCGCCGCATAGTCGACGCCGCGCTCGCCGCTCGCGCCCAGGATCATCGAGCGGTGGCCCAGCCGATAGCGCGAGGTCTCGAGGTTCTTCTCGATGTAGCCGCGCACCGCCAGCGAGCTCACCAGGCGCTGCACGATGGTCGGGCTGAGTCCGAGCCGCCGCGCCAGCTCGCGCACGCCGATGTCGCCGCTCTCTGCTTCGATCATCTCCAGGATGTCGAGCCCGCGTTCCAGCGATTGCGATCCCGAACGCGGCGGGCGCGGACCTGAGATCGTTCGGCGAGCATTCACCGGTTGTTCCGAATATCGGTACATCGTTGCGATAGTTGCACGTTCGCAGGATTCTTGATTATCTGTCAACGCACATCGGCCACGGTTGCATCCGCGTTGGCTGGTCCGGGAATTGCAACGCCGCGAGCATCATGACCGTCGACGCCGTCTATCTTCTGCAGCTCACCTTGAATGGCATCACGCTCGGACTGATCTACGCGCTGATCGCCGTCGGCCTGTCGCTGATCTTCGGCGTCATGGAGATCATCAACTTCGCCCATGGCGAGCTCCTGATGCTGGGCGCCTTCGCCATGACCTTCGCCCTGCCGGTGATGGGCCTGCTCTACTGGCCCTCGCTCGCCGTTGCGATCGTGGCGATCATGCTGGTTGGCCTGGTGCTCTACGAGGTGCTGCTGGCGCGCCTCAAGCCCGACGAGTTCGAGCGCAGCATCCTGATCACGCTGGGACTGTCGATCATCATCATCCACGTGATGCAGTATCTGTTCACGGCCACGCCGCGCATGGTCGACACGCAATACGGCTTCGAGGGCGTGTCGATCGG
This sequence comes from uncultured Alphaproteobacteria bacterium, assembly GCA_963809025.1. Lineage (GTDB taxonomy): Bacteria > Pseudomonadota > Alphaproteobacteria > Reyranellales > Reyranellaceae > Reyranella. The sequence continues at coordinate 107,789 of CAWEIE010000032.1, forward strand.
CTCGATCCGCATCACCTGGACACGCATTATCGGCGCGGCTGCCGCCGCCGCCGCCTTCGGCGGCCTCTACGTCGTGCTGCGCCACACCCAGTTCGGGCGCGCCATGCGCGCCATCGCCCAGAACCGCGAGGCCGCCCTGATGGTCGGCATCCGCCCACGCGTCGTGGCGCGCAACGCCGTGGTGCTGGCGGCCGGCCTCTGCGGGCTTGCGGGGGCGGCCATCTCGCCCATCCAGCTCGTCACGCCCTACATGGGCCAGTTCCTGATCTTCAAGGCCTTCGCCCTGGTGATCATCGGCGGCTTGGGCAACATCCCGGGCGCCATCGTGGCCGCGATCGCGCTTGGCCTGATCGAAAGCTGGATCGGCGGCTTCTACGAGATCATCTGGCAGGAGGCCGCGGTCTTCGTGATCATGATCGCCATCCTGTTCGTGCGGCCCGACGGCCTGTTCAAGCGCGGAGGCATGCGGGTCGGATGAAGCTCGCCATTGCCCTCATCGCAGCGCTCGCCTTCGCCGCCCTGCCGCTGATGACGTCGTCGAACTACATCATCGGCGTCGGCATCTCGGCCCTGATCTTCACCGTCGCGGCGGCGGCGCTGAACCTGATCTACGGCTTCACCGGCCTCCTGTCCTTCGCCCAGCTCGGCTTCTGGGGCATCGGCGGCTACGTGACGGCGCTCACCGTCGTCACCTTCGGCGGCAATTTCTGGTGGGGCGTCGTCTGGGCGGCGCTGCTGAACGCCGTCGTGGCGCTGGCGATCGGCTATCCGACCTTGCGCACCAACCGCCACGCCTTCGTGATCATGACGCTCACCTTCGCGCTCCTGGTCACGCTGATCGCGCGCGACTGGGTCGATCTCACGCGAGGCCCGCTCGGCATTCCGAATCTGCCCAAGCCGTCGGCCTTCGGCTACCACTTCGGCACGACCGGCCAATACTACTGGGTGGCCTGGGCCTTCTCGGTGGCGATGCTGGCCTTCCTCTATGCGCTCTGCAGCTCGCGCATCGGCCGCACCCTGGTCGCCATCAAGCAGAACGAGCCGCTGGTGCGCGCCCAGGGCATCGCGCCCATGCCCTACAAGCTCTCGGCCTTCGCCATCAGCGCCGCGGTCACCGGCGCTGCGGGCGGCGTCTTCACCTTCCACCTCGGCATCATCGATCCGCTGTTCCTCGACTTCTATTACATGCAGACCTTCCTGATCATCGTGATCATCGGCGGCGCCGGCAGCTTCTGGGGCGTGATCGCGGCCGGCATCGCGCTCTCGGCCCTGCCCGAGGTCCTGCGCTTCTCGGCCGACTTCCGCATGATCATCTACGGCGTGATCCTGGTGGTCGCCATGTTCGTCATGCCGACGGGCGTGGCGGGCTGGTTGCGCGAGCGCCAGCTCGCCCGCATGCGCGAGCAACTGCGATGAGCGCGATCCTCGAGGTCACCGACCTGCGCAAATCCTACGCCGGCGTGCATGCGCTGGACGGCGTCTCGCTCGCGGTCGAGGCCGGCAGCATCACCGGCCTGATCGGCCCCAACGGCTCGGGCAAGAGCACGGCCATCGACTGCATCTCGGGCTTCCAGAAGCTCGACAGCGGCAAGGTCGTGCTGGCGGGCAACGACATCACCGGCCAGCCCGCCCATCACATCGCCCGCGCCGGCCTGATGCGCACCTTTCAGACCGTGCGCATCTACGAGCGACTGAGCCTGCGCGACAACCTCGCGATCGCCGCCCAGCAGTTCGATCCCGCTACCTGGGTCGACGAATTCCTGCGCACCCGGCGCTATCGCCAGGCCGTCGACAAGGCCGAGGGGCGGGCGCGCGAGCTGGTCGAGCTGATCGGCCTGAAACGCTATTGGGAGATCGAGACCGGCATCCTGTCCTACGGCCAGAAGAAGCTGGTGGCGCTGGCGGCGGCCCTGATGCCGCATCCCAAGATCGTCGTGCTCGACGAGCCGGTGGCCGGCGTCAACCCGACCCGCATCCGCGAGATCGAGGTCGCACTGGCCGAGCTCAACCGCGCCGGCGAGACCTTCCTGATCGTCGAGCACAATGTCGAATTCATCACCAACCTCTGCCATCGCGTGATCGTGCTCGACCAGGGCAAGAAGCTGGCCGAAGGCACGGCCAAGGAGATCCACACCGATGCGCGCGTGCTCGAAGCCTATCTCGGCATGACGCCGGAGATGGCCGAGGCCGAGATGCGGGGGGCCGCATGATTCCCGCCCTCGAACTGGTCTCGGTGACGGCGGGCTACGGCGACGTGCCGATCGTGCGCGAGTTCTCGGCCCGCCTGCAGCCTGGCACGATCACCACGCTGATCGGCGGCAATGGCGCCGGCAAGTCGACGCTGTTGCGCGCCATCTACGGCACCAACCGCCTGTTCAGCGGCCAGATCGTGTTCAAGGGCGAGACCATAGAACGCCTGCCGCCGTGGGAGCGCCTCAGGCGCGGCGTCGGCTTCGTGCCGCAGGGCCGTTGCAATTTCCCGGCGATGTCGGTGGCCGAGAACCTGAAGATGGGCTGCTACACCCTGCCCAAGGCGGTGCACGACTCCGCCATCGACCGTGTCACCGGGTCTTTCCCGATGTTGCGCCAGAAATGGCGCACCGATGCCGGCAACCTGTCGGGCGGCGAGCAGCAGATCCTGGAAATGGCCATGGTGCTGCTGGTCGAGCCGGCGCTGCTGCTGCTCGACGAGCCCTCGCTCGGCCTCTCGCCCAAGATGCAGGGCGATGTCTTCACCACCGTGCAACGCATCGCGGGCAGCGGCGTCACCGTCTTGGTGGTCGAGCAGAACGTGCGCGGCGCTCTTTTGATCTCCGACCGCGCCCTGGTCATGGAACAGGGCCGGCTCTTCATGGAAGGGCCGGCAGAGGAGGTGCGCACCGATCCGCGCATCAAGCAGGCCTATCTCGGCGGCAACATTCACCAAACAGCAGCGTAGGACAGATGGACAAAGCCAAGGACAAGGCACGACTGGCAGTCGACATCGGCGGCACCTTCACCGACCTGGCGCTGGAGTGGGACGGCAAGCGCAAGAGCGTAAAAGTGCTGACCACGCCGCGTGCGCCGGAGGAAGGCGTGCTGACTGGCGTCGAGGACATCCTGAAGCTCTCCGGGCTCAAGCCGTCGGATTTGAGCCTGATCATCCACGGCACGACGCTCGCGACCAACGCCATCATCGAGCGCAAGGGCGCCAAGACGGCGCTGATCGTCACCGAGGGTTTCCGCGATTCCATCGAGATTGCCTTCGAGCACCGCTTCGAGCAGTACGACATCTTCATGCGGAAGCCGCCGCCTCTGGTGCCGCGCGAATGGCGCTTCGGCGTGCCGGAACGCATGGACGGCCGCGGCAACGTGCTGATCCCGCTCGACGAGGCGGCGGTGCGGGCGCTCGCGCCCAAGCTCAAGGCCGCCGGCATCGAGGCGATCGCCGTCGGCTACATGCACGCCTATCTCGACGGCAAGCACGAGCGGCGTACGGGCGATATTCTTTCGGAACTGCTGCCCGGCGTGTCGATCACGCTCTCGAGCGAAGTGTCGCCCGAGATCCGCGAATACGAGCGCTGGTCGACCGCCGTCGCCAACGCCTATGTGCAGCCGGTGATGGACCGCTACCTCGGCCGCCTCGACGATGCGCTGCGCAAGCAGGGCGTCGGCTGTCCCCTCTTCATGATCACCTCGGGCGGCGGGCTCGCCGCGCTGGAGACCGCGCGCAAGTTCCCGATACGGCTGGTCGAATCGGGCCCGGCCGGCGGCGCCATCCTGGCGGCGGCGCTGGCCCGCCAGTGCGGCCTCGACAAGGTGCTGTCGTTCGACATGGGCGGCACCACCGCCAAGATCTGCCTCATAGACCACGGCGAGCCGCAGCATTCGCGCTCCTTCGAGGTCGCGCGGCAGTACCGCTTCCTCAAGGGCAGCGGCCTGCCCTTGCGCATCCCGGTGATCGAGATGGTCGAGATCGGCGCCGGCGGCGGCTCGATTGCCTCGGTCGATTCGCTGAGCCGCGTCAATGTCGGCCCGGAAAGCGCCGGCGCCGAGCCCGGTCCCGCGAGCTACGGCCGCGGCGGCGCCGAGCCCACCGTGACCGATGCCGACGTGGTGCTGGGCCGCATCGATCCCGGCTATTTCGCCGGCGGCTCGATCAAGCTCTCGCCCGACAAGGCGGGTGTCGCCGTCGACAAGTCGGTCGGCACGCCGCTTGGGCTGAAGCGCATCGACGCGGCGTTCGGCGTGAGCGAGATCGTCGAGGAGAACATGGCCAACGCCGCGCGCGTCCATGCCGTCGAGCGCGGCAAGGAACTGCAGGACCGCACCATGATCGCCTTCGGCGGTGCCGCCCCCATCCATGCCGCGCGGCTGGCCGAGAAGCTTGGCATCCGCCGCGTCATGGTGCCGAGCGGCGCAGGCGTCGGTTCGGCCGTCGGCTTCCTGATGGCGCCGGTCGCCTACGAGGTCGTGCGCAGCCGCTACGTCCAGCTCGACCAGAACTTCGACCCGGCCTACGTCGACAAGCTGTTCGCCGAGATGCGCGCCGAGGCCGAGGCCGTTGTCAAAGCCGGTGCGCCTGAGGCCAGGCTGATCGAGGCCCGCACCGCCGACATGCGCTATCGCGGCCAGGGTCATGAGATCACCGTCAGCCTGCCGCCCGGCAAGTTCGACGCCGCCTCGCGCGAGAAGCTGGTGAAGCTCTACGAGGAAGGCTACGCCGCGACCTTCGGCCGGACAATTCCCGGCCTCGACGTCGAGATCATGAACTGGACGCTGCGGCTCGCCGCCGAGCAGCCCGAGCAACCCAAGGCGCCGCCGCAGCCGGCCGACAAGCCCGCGTCGGCGCGTTCGAGCCGAGCGGTCTACGACCCGGCCGATCAGGACATGAAGAACGTCCAGGTCTATCATCGCGCCGATCTTTCGATCGGCAGCCTCGTGCCCGGCCCGGCGGTCATCGCCGAGGACGAGACGACCACCATTGTCCCCAAGAGCTTCGCCGCGAGGATCAATCCGATCGGCGCCATCCTGATGGAGAAGGTGTAGCCATGAGCTTCAACGATCCCCTCTCGCCCATCCGCCTGCAGCTCATGTGGGACCGCTTGATCGCGGTCGTCGAGGAGCAGGCGCTGGCCCTGATCCGCACCGGCTTCTCGACCTCGACGCGCGAGGCGGGCGACCTCTCGGCGGGCGTCTTCGACCTCAAGGGCGACATGATGGCCCAGGCGGTCACCGGTACGCCCGGCCACATCAATTCGATGGCCCGCGCCGTCCGCCACTTCCTGGCGAGGTTTCCGGCCCACACCATGAAGGAAGGCGACATCTTCCTGACCAACGACCCGTGGAAGGGCACCGGCCATCTGCACGACTTCACCTTCGTCACGCCGACCTTCCGGCGCGGCAAGATGGTGGCGATGTTCGCGAGCACCTGCCACGTCGTCGATATCGGCGGCCGCGGCATGACCACCGACGCCCGCCAGGTCTACGAGGAAGGCCTCTACATCCCGCTGATGCGCTTTGCCCGCGAGGGCAAGGTCGACGAGACCCTGGTCGAGATCGTGAGCGCCAACGTGCGCGAGCCGATCCAGGTGGTGGGTGACCTCTACTCGTTGGCGACCTGCAACGAGATCGGATGCCGGCGCCTGATCGAGATGATGGACGAGTTCGCCATCGACGACCTCGATCGCCTGGGCACCCACATCCTGGAGAAGTCCAGGCAGGCCTCGCTGGAGGCGATCCGCAAGATCAAGCCCGGCACCTACAATTACTCGATGCGCGTCGACGGCGCCGACAAGCCGATCGACCTGGTCGCCACCATGACGATCGGCGACAGCGGCATCGACGTCGACTTCACCGGCACCTCGGGCGTGTCGGCCTACGGCATCAACGTGCCGGTCTGCTACACCGAGGCCTATGCCTCGTTCGGCGTGAAGTGCATCGTGGCGCCCAAGGTGCCCAACAACGAGGGCTCGCTGTCGGTGATCCGCGTCACCGCGCCGCCGAACTCGATCCTCAATGCCCTGAAGCCCGCCCCCGTGGCGGCGCGCCATGTCACCGGCCAGATGCTGCCCGACGTGATGTTCGGCTGCCTGCACCAGGCGCTGGGCGGCCACGTGCCGGCCGAGGGCACGTCGTGCCTGTGGAACCTGTTCGCGCTGGGCGGACCGGGCTCGACCGGCGACGATCCGTCCGAGACCGTCCACGCCAAGCCGTTCAGCGTCATGAGCTTCCACGCCGGCGGCACCGGCGCGCGGCCGGGTGCCGACGGACTCTCGGCGACCGCCTTCCCGAGCGGCGTGAAGAACGTGCCGATCGAGGTCAACGAGGCGGTGTCGCCCATCGTCGTGTGGCGCAAGGAGTACCGCCAGGACTCCGGCGGCGCCGGCGAGTTCCGCGGCGGGCTGGGCCAGATCATGGAGGTCGGCACGCTCGACAAGGCGCCGTTTGCGCTCAGCGCCTACTACGACCGCATCGACCATCCGGCGCGCGGCCGCGAAGGCGGCCTCGCCGGCATCGCCGGTTCGCTGACGCTGTCGTCGGGCAAGGTGCTGCGCGGCAAGGGACTGCAGACTGTGCCGTCGAAGGACCGTGTGATCATTGCCATGCCGGGCGGCGGCGGGCTCGGCAATCCACGCAAGCGGCCGGCGGCGGTCGTCGCCGAGGACGTGCGCCAGGGTTTCATCTCGAGCGAGGCGGCGCGGCGCGACTATGGCGTTGCCGTCAACGACGACGGCTCGGTCGACGAGACCGAGACCGCCAAGCTGCGCGCCATCGCGGCCGAGTAGACATCCGTGTTGGGGCCCATCCTTCGAGACGGGCACTTCGCGCCCTCCTCAGGATGAGGTTTGCTTTGTTGCAACAAGAACACCTCACCCTGAGGAGCCGCGCGCAGCGCGGCGTCTCGAAGGGTAGGCAACAGACCAGGAGCTAGTGCGATGCGCGTGAGTGCCGGCCTGCCGACCGGGATGGAAGGCCTGACCTATCCCATCCCCTTCTCCGATCCCGAGAACGTCATCAGGATCGCCCAGGCCGCCGAGAAGTTCGGCTACGACTCGGTGTGGGGCAACGACCACATGACCACCCAGAACTACGTGCGCGCCGAGTTCCCGGTGCCGCCGCGCTTCTGGGAGCCGCTGATCACCTACGCCTTCGTGCTGTCGGAGACAAAGACCATCAAGGTCGGCACCGGGGTGATCGTGCTGCCGATGCGCCACGACATCGTCGTGCTGGCCAAGCAGATCGCGACGCTGGACCATTTCGGCAAGGGCCGGGTCGAGATCGGCCTTGGCATCGGCGCCTATCGTGAAGAGTTCAAGGCGCTGCAGCCCGATGCGAAGATGGACCGCGGCGACATCGTCGACGAAGGCCTGCAGGCGCTGAACCTGCTGTTCAAGGAGCGCGTCGCGAGCTTCGAGGGCAAGTACTACAAGTTCCGCGACGTCGAGCTCTATCCCAAGCCGTTGCAGAAGCACATCCCGATCTATGTCGGCGGCAACAACCCCAACAACATCATGCGCACGGTCAAGTGGGCCGACGGCTGGCTGCCGGCCGGCATGCATGTCGACCGCCTGCGCGCCGGCGTGAAGACCCTGCACGAGGAAGCCGAGAAGGCCGGCCGCGATCCCAAGACCATCGAAGTCTGCCCGCAGTTCATCGTGCATATCGGCAAGACCCGCCAGGCCGCCGTCGAGAGCTTCCGCAAGAGCCAGATGAACAAGCACCTGATCTCGCTCGCCAAGTCGACGCTTGAAGGGCCAGGGCACGGCGGCGCACGAGGACATCAACTTGATCGGCACGCCGGCCGAGATCGTCGACAAGGCCAACGCCTTCCGCGAGGCCGGGGTGACCCATCTGCTCGGGCTCTACTTCGCGGCCAATTCGGTACAGGAGCTGATCGATCAGATGCAGATCTTCGGCGAAGAGGTGACGCCGAAAATCAGGTGACCCGTCATTCGCGCGACGGGGTTGCGGGGGATCGACGCGAGACAATTGCAGGGTAGAAGCGCATCGCCTCCTCGGCGGCGCCCCCGCTGATCATGAGCGCACCCCCCGAAATCAATAATTCCGCGAAGAGAAATAAAAGAAGCCACGTGCAATAAACAGTCTGTCCGGCCGGGTGCCCTCGGACGGAATGTGTTTAGATGCGTCTGCCCAATGAAATAAAATTTTGGAGGGACGCAATGCCTAGGAGAACGATCGCGGCTGCCTTCGCTGCTGCCGCCTGTTGCATGGTCGGCGTTGCCAACGCCGAACCCGTCAAGATTGCCCTGATCGAGTCGCTATCCGGAGGTCAGGCGGTGACGGGCAAGCTCTTCCAGTCGGCCGTGAAGTACGGCCTCGCCAAGCTCGAGGCAGAAAAAGCATGGCCCGATGGGATCAGGCTGCTCGAATACGACAATCAAGGTGGACCGTCGGAAGCGGCCGACAAGGTCAAGGCTGCCATCAATGATGGGGCCCAGATCATCATCCAGGGCGCCTCCTCCGCCATCGGCGGCCAGATCACGGCCGACGTGCAGAAACACAATGCGCGCAATCCCGGCAAGGAGATCATCTGGATCAACGTCGGCGCCGAGGCCATGGAGTTCACCGGGCCGAAGTGCCACTTCTACCACTTCCGCTGGAACGGCAATGCCGAGATTCGCCTCAAGGCGATGTTGATCGCGATGAAAGAGGCCAATGCACTCGGCAACAAGGTCTACATCATCGGCCAGAACTACAGCTGGGGCCATGATGTGCAGAAGCTGACGCGCGACTATGCCAAGGAGTACGGTTACACGATCGTCGGTGACGTGATCCATGACGTCAACAAGATCCAGGATTTCGCACCGTACGTCGCCAAGATCAAGGAGGCAGGGCCCGACACGGTGGTCACGGGCAACTGGTCCAACGACCTCCTGCTGCTCATGAAGGCCGCCGGCGACTCCGGACTCAAGGCACGCTTTCTTGCCTACTGGATCGACCAGCCGGGCAACATTGCCAACGCCGGCGACACGGCGCTGGGGCACTACACCCTGTCGACATTCTTTCCTGACGCCAACGGCGACAAGACGGCCGCATTCGCCGAGGATTTCAAAGCCAAGACAGGCCAGTATCCCCTGAACGTCCAGGGCCACGTCGTCCACGGCATGTGGGGACTGGGCGAAGCCCTGAAGGCGCTCAAGGCAAAGCCCGGCGACAAGCTCAATGTCAATGCGCTGGCCTTCGCCATGGAAAAAGTCACGGTCGATACCTCGATGGGCCCGATCAAGATGCGTGCCGAGGACCATCAGGCGCTGCTGCCGCTTGCCGTTGCCGTCGTGTCGAAGGACGCCAAGTTCAAGGCCGACAATACCGACAAGGGCTTCAAGACCATCAAGCTGCTGACGGGCGAGCAGGCAGCCAGCCCCGTCCAGCCGAGCTGCAAGATGACGCGCCCGCCGGCCTGACGGCGGCCGATCGCACCCGCCTGCCGCTGCCTCCATCGTCGCAATCGGATGAGGGCAGCGGCGACCGCGCGATCCCGCGCACTCTAGGTTCATCCGAGTGGGGCCGCCTTGGAATACATCGTCGTCTCGGTCCTGAACGGCGTCGTTCACGGACTGCTGCTCTTCATGGTGTCGGCGGGGCTGACGCTGATCTTCGGCATGATGGGCGTGCTCAACTTCGCCCACGCCTGGTTCTACATGCTGGGGGCCTATGTCGGCTTCACGCTGACGCGCCTCGGAGGATTCTGGATCGGGCTTGCCCTCGCCCCGATTGTCGCCGGGCTAGCCGGCGTCCTGGTCGAGCGCTACATGCTGCGCCGGGTTCACAAATATGGACACGCGCACGAGCTGCTGCTCACGTTCGGCCTCGCCTTCATCATCGAGGAGGTGATCAAGCTCTTCTACGGCGATGCGTTGGTCAGCTACCAGATGCCCAACTACATGCGTTTCGCCGCCTTCACGATCTTCGAGACCAACTATCCGTTCTACCGGCTGTTCATGGGCGCGGTGGCGCTCGCCATGTTCGCCGTGCTCTATCTCCTGCTCACCCGCACCCGCGTCGGCATTGTCGTGCGCGCTGCCACCTACAGGCCGACCACGGTAGAGGCTCTCGGCCACAACCTGCCCCTGGTTTACATGGCGGTGTTCGCCGGCGGCTCCGCCCTGGCCGGGCTTGCCGGCGCCGTCGCCGGCGCCTTCTACCCGACCGGCCCTAACATGGCGGTCGACTTCGGAACGCTCGTTTTCGTCGTCGTCGTCATCGGCGGGCTGGGCTCCGTCGTCGGTGCCCTCATCGCGTCGCTGATGATCGGACTGTTCATCTCCTTCTCGGTGGGCCTCAACGTGTCGATTGCCGATCTGTTCACCCTGCTCGGACTCGGGCCGTGGGCCAACGAGGTTGGCGGGCTTTTCACGCTGCAGCTTTCGACCATCGCCAACAGCATGCCGTTCCTGCTCATGCTTCTCGTGCTGCTCATCCGGCCGGCCGGCTTGATGGGGGATCGCCAGTGATCAACACGCGTACGATCGTCCTGCTGCTGGCGGCGCTGGGTCTGCTCGTTATCCTGCCTCTGTTCCTGTCGCCCAACCTGCTCAATGCCGCGATCAAGATGATGATCGCCGCGCTGTTTGCGCTCGCCTTCACGCTCGCCATGGGCCAGGCGGGCATGCTCTCGTTCGGCCACGCCGCCTACTACGGACTCGGCGCCTTCGCTGCCTTGCATCTGATGCGCGCGGTCGAGCACAAGCTCTTCGGATTCCCGACTCCCCTGATCCCGCTCGCCGGCGCGCTGGCCGGCTTCGTGTTCGGGCTCGCGTTCGGATGGTTCGCCACGCAGCGTACGGGCGTCTATTTCTCGATGGTCACCCTGGCGCTGGCCGAGCTCCTGTTCACGCTTGCGCCGACCTGGAATTCGGTGTTTGGCGGCGAATCAGGCATTTCCACAATTCGCGGACCCTCGTGGGGCATAAATTTCGGCTCGGATGCCGATGTCTACTATCTGACGCTCGGCTGGTTCGTGGTTTCCGCCTGGTGCATGTGGGCGTTCACGAAAACACCGGTCGGACGACTTGCGCTCGCCTTGCGCGACAACGAGCAGCGCGTGCGCTTCCTCGGCTTCAATACGCATGTCGCCCGGACGTTGATCTTCGCCATCTCCTGCCTGTTCACCGGCGTCGCCGGCGCGCTGCTCGCGATCGCCAACGAGGCGGCCAACTACACGATCTTCTCGGCGCAGGCCTCGGCCAACGTCGTGCTGCAGACGTTCATCGGCGGCGCCGGGACTTTCTTTGGGCCGGCGCTCGGCGCGATGATCATGACCTTCTTCGCGCGCATTACATCCGATCTCACCCGGTCCTGGCTGCTCTACCAGGGCCTGATCTTCGTGCTCGTCATGCTGTTCGCGCCGCAAGGCCTCGGTGGGCTCGTGGATCTGCACGCCCGCAAGGTCAGGGCTGACGGCTGGAAGCACCTCGTCGCGCCCTATCTGCTGTGCCTCGCGGTCGGCCTGCTGCTGATCGCGGGCCTCGTCTTCGTCGTCGAGAGCATCCACGTGGTGCTGACGGACGCCTATCTTGCCAAGCGAATGGCATCCAAGGGCGAATGGGTGCCCTACGAGCTGTTCGGACAGTCGTTCCAGCCCTTCTCGGCCCTGACCTGGGCGATTCCCGTCGTGCTGCTTGCGGTCGGCGGCGGACTCCTGCCGCTGGCCCGCCGCATCACCGCGCGGGCGTGGCTCGCCGCGACGCGAGACGTGCGGGATGAAGCGCTCGCGCCGTCGGTGACAACCGCGCCAGGGGCGGTTGACCAGGGAGCACGGCCGTGATCACGCAGCCCTCGCACTTCGGCGAGCCGGTGCTCGAGCTCAAGGCCCTCAGGAAGTCGTTCGGTGAAACCCAGATCATCCGCGGCGTCGATCTCACCGTGATGCGCGGCCAGCGCCACGGGCTGATCGGGCCCAATGGCGCGGGCAAGTCGACGCTGTTCAACCTCATTTCCGGCCACTACGCACCGACCTCCGGTGAGATCCTGCTCAACGGGGCTTCCATCGCCGGGTTTGCCCCTCACATCATCAACCGGCTCGGGCTGTCGCGGTCGTTCCAGATCACCAACGTCTTCCCGCGCATGAGTGTGGCCGAGAACCTGCGCATCTCGATCATGGGACGGCACGGGCACCGTCTCACGCTGTTTCGGCCGATCCGCAGTCTAGCGGACGTCAACGATGAAGCGGAGGAGTACCTCCAGAAGCTCCGGCTGGTGCGGCGGCGCGACAGTCTCGCCGGCGACCTCGCTTATTCCGAGCAGCGCATTCTCGAGATGGGGATGGCGCTCGCTACCGATCCGGCGGTGCTGATCCTCGACGAGCCGACGGCCGGCATGTCGCGCGATGAGACGATCTACATCGTCGACCTGATCCGCAACGTCACGGAAGGCCGTACGCTGCTGGTCGTCGAACACGACATGAGCGTCGTGTTCACGCTCTGTGACCGGATCTCGGTTCTGGTCTACGGCGAGATCATTGCCTCGGGCGAGCCGGCGGCCGTGCGCGCCGACAAGAAGGTGCAGGAAGCCTATCTCGGCGAGGAGGTTCACTGATGGCCGCCCTGCTCGAGGTCGAAGGACTGCACGCGCATTACGACAAGAGCCATATTCTGCACGGCGTCTCGATGACCATAGCGCCGGGCGAGATTGTCAGCCTGCTCGGACGCAACGGCTCGGGCCGGTCGACCACGCTCAAGGCCATCATGGGGCTGGTGCCGCCGACCGGCGGCCAGGTGCGCCTCGACGGCCGCGATCTTGCCGGCGAGCGCGCCTACAGGGTCGCTCGCGTCGGCATTGCCTACGTGCCGGAGGAGCGCGAGATCTTTGCCAACATCACGGTCGACGAGAATTTGCGCATAGGCATGCAGCCGGCACGTCCTGGCGTGCCGACATGGACGGTCGAACAGATGTTTACGTTCTTCCCGCAGCTCAGGGATCGTCGAACCACTGCTGCCGGCATGCTTTCCGGCGGCGAACAACAGATGCTGACCATCTGCCGGTCTCTGCTCGGCAATCCGCGCGTCATCCTGATCGACGAGCCTACCGAGGGGCTGGCGCCCAAGATCGTCGAGACCGTCACCGAGGTCATTCGCGACATTTGCCGGCAGGGCGTTTCGGTGCTTCTTGTCGAGCAGAAACTGACCATCGCCATGCGCGTATCACGGCGCGTCTACGTGATGGGCCATGGTCAGATCGTCTTCGAGGGTACGCCTGACAGCCTGCGCGAAGCGCCCGAGATTCGCCGCGAATGGCTCGAGGTCAACTGATCACGACTGCACGGTCTTCGCGAACCACTCCACTTGGTCCTCGAACTCGGCCATGCCGTCGGCCGGGATCATCAGGGCACAGGCGTGGTCGACGCCGATCTTCCTGAGGCCCTCGATCTTCTCGAGGATCAAATCGGGTGAGCCGACCAGGTTGGCCACCACCTGCTTGGTGAGGTCGCGGCCGGTATAGGCGAGCGACTTGCGGTGCGCGACCAGGCCCGATTCCATGTAGCGGCGCTCGGCCTCCTCGGCGGTCTTCGCGATGGTCATCGAGAACTGCGGAGCGATCTCGATCTCCGCCGGATCGCGGCCGAGCTCGGCAGCGCGCGCCTTCAGCGTCTTGATGCGCTCCTCGAGCTCGGGCCATGGACGCCAGCCCGACAGCCAGCCGGTGGCAAGGCGCGCGGCGCGCTCGACGGTCTCCATGTTGTGCCCGCCGACCCACAGCGCGAACGGCTCGGCCTTGGGCTTGGGGTACATCTCGACGTCGCGCACGGCGTAGTATTTGCCCTCGTGCGTCACCCGCCGCTCAGTGAACAGGCGGCGCATCAGCGCCAGCCCCTCATCCATCATCTCGCCGCGCCGCGCCTTGGGGGCGAGCCTCGGCGCCCAGGCGGCGAACTCCTCGCGATAGGCGCCGACGCCCAGCGCCAGCACCAGGCGGCCGCCCGAGAGCTGGTCGATGGTCGCGGCCTGCTTGGCGAGCCAGAAGGGATCGCGCATCGGCAGCACTGCCAGTGCCGTGCCGACGCGGATGCGCGTCGTTGCGGCGGCGCAGAACGACAGCACCGTCAGAAGCTCGTAGAAATTCGGCGCCTTGTCGGGGAACAGCTCGCGCACATAGTGCTGGCTGGTGATGTGGTCGTTGCCCCACACCGAATCGTAGCCGAGCTTCTCGCAGAGCTGCGCCATGCGCACGAAATCGCCAGGCTCGACGAAGGGGATGGGATACATCACTCCTTCGAAGCCGGTCGGCAGGCTGATGCTGAATTTCATCCTATCTCCGCCCTCTACCGTCGAACGGCAGCAAGAGCTGCGGCGATCGACGGAGCATCATCCATGCCACCGATCACGACCTCGTCGAGGCCGATGGCGCGATACTCGTCCAGTTTGGCGCGCACCTGGTCGGGTGTGCCGCAGGCGGCGTGACGGCGCACGACATCGTCGCTCACCAGGCGATCGACCTCGGGCCAGTTCTCCGCCGCATAGGCAGTGGCGAGGGCGGCCTGGTCGAGCCTGGCGCCGGACAGGCGGATGTTCTCGGCATGATGAGCGCCGCGCAGCACGAAGCCGATCGGCCGGCGGATCGGGTCGATGCCTTCCTTCTCCGTGGCGCCGAGCTTGGTGTAGACGATGCCGACCTTGCGGAAGCCCGGGTTGGCGCTTGCCGCCTCGGCAAGGCAGGCCTTCACGAAGGGCGGCGAGGTCGCGGCCGAGATCAGCACGCCGTCGCTCTCGCGGCCGGCGAGCTTCAGCATGCGGGCGCGCGACGCCGCCAGCACGATCGGCACCTTGCGGCCGCCATTGGCCAGTCGACGGCCGGAAACCCGGAACACCTGTCCCTGGAAATCGGCCATCTCGCCGGCCAGCAGAGCGCGGCAGATCTTCACCGTCTCGCCGATGCTCAGCAGCGGCTTGGTCGCCTCCAGCCCCGCCGCCTTGAGATCGGCCGGCGCGCCGGCGCCGAGGCAAAGGATGACGCGGCCGGGATACATCTCGTCGAGCGTCGCCGCCGCCATGGCGATGAACACGGGATGCACCGAATAGGGGCTCATCGCCATCAGCGCGATCTTGATGCGCCTGGTGGCGCCCAGCGCCAGCGCCGCCATGGTGATGGGATCACGCAGATAGAGATGGCAGGCGATCCACAGGGTCGAGGCGCCGCCCTCCTCCGCCGCCCTGGCCTGGGCGGGAATGTCAGTGACCGGCGCGCGGCCGTCCATGGAGATGCCGAACTCAGCCATGCGCAAATCCGTAAGCGTTCTTGAGCGCAGCCATCAGCTCGGTCAGGCCGCCACTGACCAGCGGCGGCTCGGGCAGCGCCGTCTCGATCGGACCAGGATCCTTCAAGCCACTCGCCGTCAGCAAGGCCACGCAGCGTTCATGCGATGCGATGGTGCCGTCGGCGCGCAGCCGCTCGATGGCGGCGAAGGGCGCAACCGACGACGCCTCCGGCCAGATGCCTTCCTTGGCGGCCAGGGTCACGACCCAGCGCCTGAGATCGTCGTCGCCGATCGTGACGGCCGCACCGCGCGAGCGGCGCAGCGCATCGAGCCCCTGTACCGTGGCCTGTGCCGCGCCGATCGAGGTCGCAATGGAGGGCGCGTTGCGCGGCACCTCGGGCGGCATGGCGTCGCCGCTCGCCATGGCGGCCGTGAGCGAGCCCGAGACCTCGGCGGCGACGAAGCGCGGCACGCGATCGATCCAGCCCAGGGCCTTCAAGTCCTCAAAGCCCTTCCACATGCCGAACAGCGCATCGCCGTAGCAGACCGGCAGCACGCACCAGTCGGGCGGGTCCCAGTCGAACGCTTCGGCAATCTCGTAGGCGATCGTCTTGTAGCCTTCCATGCCGTAGGGGTTGCTGCCGACCACGGGACCGAAGAACGGCGAGGTCGGATACCAGCCGAACTCGCGCACGCCCAGCGACTGCAGGCGCCACCGATCGGCCTTGTCGTTGACCTTGACCACCATGGCGCCATAGGCGCGCATCTGCAGGACCAGCGGACCCGCGGAGCCCACGAAGGTGAAGACGATGCACGGCAAGCCGGCCTTGGCGGCATACGCGGCGGCCGCGGCCCCGGCATTGCCCGACGAGCTCGAGGCGATGACCTTGGCGCCGAAGCGCCTGGCCATGGTGAGCGCACCCGAGGCGAGCCGGTCCTTGAACGACCAGGTTGGATTGCGCGACTCGTCCTTGATCCAGACATCGCCGAGACCGAGGTTGGGCGCTTCGAGCAACGGCGTGTCCCCCTCGCCGAGACTCACCGCGTCGCTGGCAGTCGCGGGGAGGAACGCATCCCATCGCCACATCGATCGCGGCCGACGCTGCAGATCGTTGCGGCCGAGTCCGGCGCCCGGCGTTGCGTCATAGGCGACGGTGAGATTGGCCGGAGCACCGGCGGAACGGCAGGCCGGACAATCGTCGGCGAAACGATCGACCGCATATCGGGCGCTGCACCGAACGCAGACCAGCGCACTGGGAGAAGGCATTTCGCAGCTTACCGAGTTTCGGGTGGTGCCTCCAATCGGCCAGTGCCAAGGTGCGGCAAAATTTGACAGGAGAATTGCGATGGCACTGGGTCGTCTCGGCGTCTGGTACGCGACCGACAAGCTGAATGGATCGCAGATCGGCGATCTCGTGAAGGCCGTCGAAGGCAACGGCTACTCCGCACTGTGGTATCCCGAATCGCGCGGCTACGAATCGATGTCGCTGGCGGGCTACCTCTTGTCCAAGTCGAGCAAGCTCACGGTCGGCAGCTCGATCGCCAACATCTATGCGCGCGATTCCTACACGGCGAAACGCGCCCTGATTTCGCTGAACGACTGGTACGGCGGGCGTTTCATCCTGGGTTTGGGGGTCAGCCACATCCCCATGGTCGAGGGCGTGCGCGGCCATCGCTACGACAAGCCCATTCCGGCCATGCGGGCTTATCTCGACGGCATCAACAAGGACGTGCCGGCCGGCGAGGAGCTGCCCGTCGTGGTCGCGGCGCTTGGTCCGAAGATGCTGGCGCTCAGCGCCGAGAAATCGCGCGGCGCTGTTCCGTATAACGTAACGCCCAGGCACACCAAGCAGGCGGCAGCCGCCCTGGGGCCAAACAAGTGGCTCGCCGTCGAGCAGAAGGTGACGATCGAGACCGACGCCAACCGCGCCCGCACGATCGGCCGCAAGGAGCTGGCGCGCTACATGGTGCTGCCCAACTACCGCAACAACTGGCTGCGCGAAGGTTTCACCGAGGCCGATCTCGCCAACGGCGGCAGCGACCGTTTCATCGACGCCATGTGCCTGTGGGGCGATGTCGAGACCATCAAGAAAGGTCTGCGCGCGCACTTCGAGGCGGGCGCGACCCATGTCTGCCTGCAGCCGGTGCATGCCGACGGCGACTTCGCGGCGCGCGATCGCATGCTGGCGGTGCTGGCCGACACCTGAGAAGGAACACGACAATGGATTTCGGCATCGCCCTGCCCACGGCGGCGGATTCGTGGAAGGTCACCAAGGAAGCCGAGGAGCTGGGCTTCACCCACGCCTGGTTCTACGACACCCAGATGCTGAGCGCCGACTGCTTCGTCGCCATGGGCGCCGCGGCGGTCAACACCAAGCGCATCCGGCTCGGCACCGGCGTGCTGGTGCCGTCGAACCGCATCGCGCCGGTCGCGGCCAATGCGCTGGCGACGCTGAACCAGCTTGCGCCCGGCCGCATCGACTTCGGCGTCGGCACCGGCTTCACGGCGCGGCGCGCCATGGGTTTCGGCGCCATCAAGGTCAAGGACATGGAAACCTACATCCACCAGGTCTATGGCCTGTTGCGGCGCGAGACGGTCGAGTTCGAGATGGAAGGAGAAAAGAAGAAGATCCGCTTCCTCAACCCCGAGCTGCCCTTGTTCAACACCAAGGACCCGATCGCGCTGCATCTCTCGGCCTTCGGGCCGCGCACCCGCGCACTGACCGCCCAGCTCAAGGCGGGTTGGATCGACTTCGTCGGCAAGGTCGAGAACGGCATCAAGGAAGTCGAGGCCATGCGCGAGGCGTGGACCAAAGCGGGCCATGCGATCGGCGACCTGCAGGCCACCGCCTTCGCGCTGGGCTGCGTGCTGAAGGACGGCGAGCCCGCCAACTCCGAGCGCGCCATGGCGCAGGCCGGCCCGCGCGCCGCCGTGATGCTGCATCGTGCCGCCGACGAGGCGCTGGCCGGCCTCAAGCCGGGCGTGGCCATGCTGTCGACGCCGGAGATCCAGGCCTACATCGAGCTGGCGCGCGGCTTCGAGCCCAAGGACGCGCCCTATCTCGAGAACCATCGCGGGCATCTGATGTTCGTGAAGGAGGCGGAGAAGCGGTTCGTCAGCCGCCGAGCTGATCGCGAACACGTCGTTCACGGCAAGCGAGGCCGAGATCAAGAAGCGCATCGAGGTGCTGCGTGGCGCGGGCTACTCGCAGTTCACCATCCAGCTCGTGCCCGGCCACGAATCGGCGCTCGCCGACTGGGCCCGCATCCGCAAGGCGTTTGCTTGACGGGAGCGCGGGCCTCCGGCCCGCTCATGATCTTCCGGACCGCGCGCGTCTCGCGCGCTCATGATCATGAGGCGCGCGAGACGCGCGCGGTCCGGAAGAACATGATCATGATGCGGGCCGGAGGCCCGCGCTCCCTTACAGACTCAAATTGAACGCAATCGAGATGCGCTCGGCGGTGCCTTGATAGGGCCGGACCTGGTGGATCATCCACGCCGGGAACATCACCAGCCGGCCGGCCTTGGGCCGGATGCGCTCGGTGGCGCCCGCCGTCAGGCCGCCCGGCATGGCATAGCCGAGATGCGGCGCGTTCATCGCCGGCAAGGGCCCGCGCGGATCCATGAACTCGAGCTCGCCGCCCAGCGACGGATCGGCATCGATGCCGCCATCGTCGACGTAATAGACGCCCGACCAGAAGGCCCCGGGATGCGAGTGGAATTCGTTGCCGTGGCCGCTGCGGTTGACGTTCGCCCACATGTTGCCGTGCCAGGTCACGGCAAAATATCCGGGATGAGGGCCGCTGCCGGCAGCGCCCTTGCGATCCGTCGTCACGCGGTTGGCAAGGTTGCGGCCGATCCCCATCAGCTTGATCGCGGGCGCCCCGCCCCAGCGATCCATGTCCCAGCTCGACTGCCAGCCGCCGAGGTTGGAGTGCTGCGTGGTGGGATGGCTCTTCTCCCGCTCGATGATGACGCGGCGCAACTCGCTGTTGAGAGTCGCGGCCTCAGGTACGTCCAAGGTAACGAGCGGGGTAGCAAACAGCGGGACTATTTCGGGCGCAGCACTACTCATGTGCGGGAGAACGTGTGCAGTTGCACGTTCAACTGCACGTCACATTTCGGCAGTTCACCTATGCGCGTTCGACGAGTTCAACTTTTCGCGAGAGCACACCGAGTGAAGTCATCAAAGCTCCGCATGGGGGCGGATGACCGCGTCGCCAAAGCGGACCAGACTCTCTTCGAGGTTCGGCATGAACGGACCGACCGGCAGGACGATGCGATCGACGCCGCGGCGCCTGCGTTCTTCGATGGCGGCCCGCGGTTCGACGGTCGAGCTGGGCAACAGGTCCGGACAGCCGGCAATCATCTCGATGGCTGCGGGATCGCGGCCGGCCTCTGCCGCGGCGCGGCGCGCCACGTCGAAAAGAGGAAAAGTATCTACCTGGGAGCCAATCGATGGAAAAAACCCATCGCCCAGTCGCCCGGCGCGCTTGGCGGCCGCTTCGGAATGGCCGCCGACGACGATGGGGACGCGGCCGACCGGCTTGGGATTGCAGCTCACTTCCTTGAAACTGACGAACTCGCCCGAGAAAGTTGCACCGTCCTCGGCCCACAGCGCCTTCATGGCGGCGATGTACTCGTCGGCCCGCCGGCCGCGCCGCTCGAAGGGCACGCCCATCGCCTGGAACTCCTCTTTCAGCCAGCCGACGCCGATGCCGAGCTCGAACCGGCCGCCGCTCATGTAGTCGAGGGTGGCGACCTGCTTGGCCAGCACCAGCGGGTCGCGCTGCGGCAGGATGACCACGCCGGTCAGGAAGCGCAGCCGCGTCGTCACGGCGGCGGCATAGGCGATCCAGATCAGGGGGTCGGGGAAGGCGCCGCCGCGGCCGACCGGCAGGCGGCCGGTCGCCGAGTAGGGATAGGTCGAGCTGTAGTTGTCGGGAAAGACCACGTGGTCGACCGCCAGCACCGAATCGAAGCCGGCCGCCTCGGCCAGCCGCGCCAGCCGGGCGGCGCCGGCGAAGTCGGGGAAGGTGTTGTTGCCGAAGTGCAGGGCGAACTTCATGGTGTCACCAGCCCCCTTACCAGCCGAGATCGCGGCGGATGCGCGCCGCCGTTTCGAGGTGCCGGTCATGATCGCCGGCGAAGCGCAGCACCAGGTGCGTGGCGCCGGCGTCGGCATAGGATTTCAGCCAGGCCGCCGCCTCGGCCGCGGGACCGGCGAAGCTCTTCTGGCGCTTGCGCGTCTCCAGGGGATCGACGCCGTAGTATTCCTTCAGATAGGCGTTGAGCTTGTCGTCGGCGCGCTTGACGTCGTCGTCGATCGACAGCGTGCAGTACATCGCCGCCGTGAGCTTGGACGGATCGCGGCCGGCAGCCTTCGCCGCTGCGACCACCTCGGCCCACTCCGGCGCATAGTCCTTGGCGAGCGGGCTGTTGGGGAACCAGCCGTCGAAGAACTTGCCGACGCGTTCGCGCGAAGCCTTGACCGCGCCCGCGACCCAGATCGGCGGCCCGCCGGGACGATGCGGCGTCGGGCCCAGCACGCTCGCTTCGACTTTCCAGCGCCCTTCCGATCCCGGCTTCGGCCAGGTGACAGGCTTGCCGGTCCACAGCGCCCGGCAGAGCGCCATGCCCTCGACCAGGCGGCCGACGCGCTTGTCGAACGGCACGCTCGCCGCCGTGAACTCGGCACGTATGTTGGGGACGTCAGCCGCGATGCCGATGCCCAGGATCACGCGACCCTCGGCGATGCGATCGAGCGTGGCCACCTGCTGGGCCAGCACGACGGGGTTTCGCAGAGCAGGCAGCAGCACGGCGGTGCCGAGCTCGGGCTTCCTGGTGCGGGCGGCGACGGCGGCCAGCAAGGTCAGCGGGTCGTGGCGCGGCCGCGCCAGC
This sequence comes from uncultured Alphaproteobacteria bacterium, assembly GCA_963809025.1. Classification (GTDB taxonomy): domain Bacteria; phylum Pseudomonadota; class Alphaproteobacteria; order Reyranellales; family Reyranellaceae; genus Reyranella. Next base: position 128,887 of record CAWEIE010000032.1, read on the forward strand.
AGCGAATCGCCGACCCACAGCGAATCGTAGCCCAAGCCTTCGGCTTTCTCGGCCAGCGCCAGCAGCGAGCCGGTCTCGTCGCGTCCTTCCATGACCCGCTCGCGCGTCGGCAGCAGGTATCCCACTCGCGGCATGGCGTTTCCTCTGGCTGAGTTGTTGTTGATATAGTCTGCGCGGGAAGCGGAGGAAACGGCAATGAAATTGGGCCTGTCGATCGGCTATTCCCGCGCGCATCTCGACATCCCCGTCAAGCTGGTCCAGCGCGCCGAGGAGCTGGGCTACGACTCGGTGTGGACGGCCGAGGCCTATGGCTCGGATGCCGTCACGCCGCTCGCCTACCTCGCGGCGCTCACCAAGCGCATAAAACTCGGCACCGGCATCATGCAGCTTGCCGCGCGCACGCCGGCCAATGCGGCGATGTCGGCCGCCACGGTCGATGCCATGGCAGGCGGCGGGCGGTTCATCGCAGGCCTCGGCGTGTCGGGTCCGCAGATCGTCGAAGGCTGGTACGGCGAGCCGTGGGGCAAGCCCTACTACCGGATGAAGGATTACGTGGCGATCATGCGCAAGATTTTTAGGCGCGAGGGACCGGTCACGCATGATGGCAAAGAGTACTCCCTGCCTTATACCGGGCCGGGCTCCATGGGAATCGGCAAACCGTTGAAGTCGATCCTTCACATGAATCCCGACATCCCGATCTATCTCGCCACCGGCAACGAATCGACGGTCAAGCTCACCGCCGAGATCGCCGACGGCTGGCTGCCCATGGGCTTCATGCCGGGCGCCATGGACGAGTACCGGCCGTGGCTGGAAGAAGGTTTCAGGCGCGCCGGCAATGGCAAGACCATGAAGGACTTCGCCATCACCGCGTCGGTGCATGTCGAGGTCGAGAACGACGTGAAGGCGGCATTGGCCAGGCTGAAGCCGGAAGTGGCGCTCTATGTCGGCGGCATGGGCCACAAGGACAAGAACTTCCACAACGACATCATGGTGCGCCGCGGCTTCGGCGACGCCGCCAAGCGCATCCAGGAACTCTATCTCGAGCATCGCAAGGACGAGGCGATCGCCGCCGTGCCCGACGAATGGGTCGACATGAAATCTCTCGTCGGGCCGGCGTCGCGCATCCGCGAGCGCTATCGCGCATGGGAGGATTGCGGCGCCGACACGATCAGCGTGCGGTCGCGCCAGCCCGAGGCCATCGAAGTCATGGCGCAGGCCGCGCGCCTCAACTGAAGGAGCAACATCATGAAAATCGGAGTCTTCGCGACGTTCATGTCGCCCCAGGCGACGCCCAAGATGATCAAGGACTTCGCCAGGCGCGCCGAGAACGCCGGTCTCGAATCGATCTGGATGGGCGAGCACGTGGCGTTGTTCGACAAGAACACCTACGGCTATCCCGGATCGAAGGACGGCCGCATTCCCGTGCCCGAGGGCGGCGGCATGCTCGACGTCACGGCGACCTTCGGCTTCCTGGCCGCAGCGACCACCAAGCTGCGGCTCGGCACCGGCGTGGCGCTCGTCCCGCAGCGCAACCCGATCTACACGGCCAAGGAGATGTGCACGCTCGACTGGCTCAGCGACGGGCGCATCGATTTCGGCATCGGCGTCGGCTGGAACAAGGAAGAGGTCGAGGCCTGCGGCTATCGCTGGGAAGATCGAGGCAAGCGCTGCGATGAGTTCCTCGAGGTGATGCGCCGGCTGTGGACCGAGCCGGTGGTCGACTTCTCCGGCAAATGGGTGAAGTTCGAGACCATGCGCATGGATCCCAAGCCGATCCAGAAGCCGCACGTGCCGATCATCGTCGGCGGCTACGCCGATGCCGCCTTCGCCCGCGCCGTGAAGTTCGGCGCCGGCTGGTACGGCTTCAACCTCGATCCCACCCGCGCCAAGCAGATGCTCGACAAGCTCGACGCCGCCTTCGCCAAGGCCGGCCGCAAGCGCGATTCGAAGTACGAGATCATCATCACGCCGCCGATGAACATGGCGCCCGACCACGTGAAGCAGTATGCCGATCTCGGCGTGCATCGGCTGATCCCGAACCTGGGCAGCCAGCGGCCCGACAAGATCAACGAGCGCCTGCCCGAGATCGAGAAGGTGGTGAAGCTGGCGGCTTAGTCTTCCGGACCGCCGGCTTCCAGCCGGCTCATGATCATGAGGCGGGCTGGAAGCCGGCGGTCCGGAAGATTAAAGACCCAGCCGATACACCCGGTTCGCCGTGCCGCTGAAGATCGCTTTCTTCTCGGCGGCCGACGCGCCGGCGGTCAGGCGCTTGAACATGTTCCACAGCGCCGGCATGCCGATGCCCATCTTCTCGACCGGATAGTTGCTCTCGACCATGCAGCGGTCGGGACCGAACAGGTCGATGCAGGTCTTGACGTACGGGCCCCAGTAGCCGGCCAGCGCCTCGGACGATGGCGGCGCCGGCAGCTTGCCGTAGTCGTAGGCGGCGAGCCGCATGGTGACGCCGCCGAGCTTGACCGACACGTTGGGACACTTGGCGAGCTCGGTCATCGACGCCTTCCAGTGGGCGAAGACCTCGTCCTTCTTGCCGGCATAGGGGCCGTAGCCCAGCGGGCCGCCCATGTGACACATGACGATGCTGGCGTTGGGGAAGGCGCGCGCCAGATCGACCGCCTCGGCGAGCTGCGGATGGAACAGCCAGGCATCGAGCACCAGGCCAAGCTTCTCCAGGCGCTTCATGCCGGCGCGGACAGTCGAGTCGCGATAGAGGGCGGGTGCCGACACGCCGTGGCTGTTGCCGATGATGGGATCGGCATCCCAGCCGGCAGAATAGCGGATGCCGCGGAAGCGCCCGCCGCCGGCGGCGATCTGGGCTTCCAGCACGGCCGCCACGCGATCGCCCAAGGCGAGGTCGGCAAAGCCCACGATGCCGCGGCAGATGCGCGCCGGCCCGTAGCGGCCGCTGTCGCTCATGGCGGCGACGCCGGCCACGAATTCGACCTCGCCCACCGGCTTCATCTCCTCGGGGCCGTGGCTGCGGTACATCGAGCGGCATTCCTCGAACACCGTGGCCACGATGTTGTGTCCGGTGTTCAGGTCGGCCAGCAGCTCGTCGAGCAGGTAGCGGAAGCGCGGCATGTCCCACAGATGATGGTGGGTGTCGACGATCGGCAGCTCGGGCTCGAGGATCGGCTCGGCCGGCGCCTTGGCGTGCCAGGCGTCGTCAGGCTTGAAGATGCGGCCAAAGCGTGTCGGCTCGCCGGCATCACGCGTCCCCTGGAACATCGCGCCGAGGCCGGACGGGAACTCGCTGGTCGCCATGGCCGTCACCCTTCCGCGATCAGCCGCGCGAGGGCCGCGGGCTCGCTCAGCATCGGATAGTGGCCGGTGTCGAGCTCGTGCCAGCGGCCCTTCAGCGTCTCGCAGGCCCGGCGCTGATGGGCGACCGGCGGATTGGTGCTCTGCTTGCACCAGATCACCGAGGCGTTCCACGACTGGTCCCAGAAGCGGTCGAGCTTCACCGGCTGGGTCATGGCGGCGATCGGATGCATGGTGCAGCGCTCGATCGCCCAGGCGCGCATCGCCGGATCGAGGTCCTTGAACAGGCGGTTCTCGAAATCCTGCCGCGACGGCCCGCTGGTCAGCTCGGTATTGACCGCGGTCGGGCGCTTCACGATGTCGGGCAGCGCTTCGCCGTTCATGAGCGCCAGCGCATCGGCGAAGACGACGCGCGCCACGCGCTCGCGGGCAAGCTCGGCCGCGCGCGCCATCACCATGCCGCCGGTGCTGGTGCCGGCCAGCACGACATCCTTCAGGTCCTCGTAGAACAGGAAGTTCGCGATCTCCTCGGCATGGCTTTCGGTGGTGATGCCGGCGCGCACCTGGCCTTTGCGCTCGGCGCAGCCGTCCAGAGTCGGCGCGAACACGCGATGGCCCTTGGCGATGAGCTGCTCGACGGTCGGCTTCAAAATCCAGCCGCCTTGGTAGGCGCCGTGGATCAGCACGAATGTGGTCATTTGCCTTCCCCCTTCACTGTCACGCCGGCCATCTGCTCGAAGATCTTCACGACCGCCGAACCGTCCTGCTTGTTGAGCCCCTGGGCGCGGGCCATCTGGTAGACCTGCTGGCTGACGTTCGCGAGCAGGATGGGCACGCCGAGGCGCTTGGCGAAGGCGGTCTCGAGCTCCTGGTCCTTGTAGGAGATGTCGATCGTGCCGCCGGGCTCGTAGTCGCCCTTGAGGATGCGCGGCACGCGCAGCTCCCAGGCGGCACTGGCGCCGGTCGAGACGCGCACGACGTCGTAGATCGCCTGCGGATCGAGGCCCGCCTTGACGCCCAGCACCAGCGCCTCGGCTACCGCCACGGTGTTGACCTGCACCAGCATGTTGTTGACCAGCTTCATGGCGAGCCCGTTGCCCAGCGGCCCGACATGGAAGGTGCGGTTGCCCATCGCCTTGAACAGGTCCTCGCACCTGGCGACCACGTCCTTGTCGCCGCCCACGATCACCGACAGCTCGCCCGATTGCGCGCGGCCCGTGCCGCCGCTCACCGGCGCATCGACCATGGCGATGCCCTTGGCTAAAAGCTGGTCGGCGAGCTCGCGCGCGGCGAACGGATCGATGGTCGACATGCAGACCACGATGTGGCCGGGCTTGGCGCCCCGGATGATGCCGCGTTCGCCCACGATCACCGACTGGGCCTGATCGGTGGTCTCGACGATCAGGATCGTGCGATCGACCGCCGCCGCCACCGCCTCGGCATTGCCGGCAAGCTCGGCGCCCTTGGCGCGGACCGCCGCGGTCTTGCTCTGGTCGATGTCGTGGACCACCAGCTTATGACCGGCCTTCGCGAGATTGAGCGCCATCGGCCCGCCCATGGCGCCGAGCCCGATGAATCCGACCTTGCCGGCCATTTGTTTCCTCCTCAGGTAACGTCGTCCTGAGCGCAGCGAAGGACCTCATCGCCGCTTGCCGTCGGCATGAGATCCTTCGCTGCGCTCAGGATGACAGAGATGGCGTTACACACCGCCCGTGACGTCGATGGTGAGGCCCGTGACGAAATCGGCGTCGGACGAGGCCAGGAAACAGATGACGTTGGCCTGGTCGGCCGCCTCGGCGACGCGGCGCAACGGCGTGCGCTCGATCTCCTCGGCCTGCGAGGCCTGCGAGCGCTTGTCCCAATGGGGGCGGATGCGCTCGGTCAAGGTGATGCTGGGGGCGATGGCGTTGACGTTGATGCCGTCGGGCCCGAGCTCGAAGGCGAGCTTGCGCGTGAAGGCGATGATTCCGCCCTTGGCCGCGGCATAGGCGCTGGAGCTGTTGTAGCTGAGGCCACGGCCGGCGATCGAAGCCAGGTTCACGATCTTGCCGCTGCGCTTCTTCTTCATCACCGGAATGATCGTGTGCGTGCAGAGGAAGGTGGCGTCGAGATTGAAGGCGATGAGCTTCTGCCAGTCGGCGAAGCTCAACTGCTCGGTCGTCGCCTGCGGATTGGCGATCACCGTGCTGCCGCCCACCGCGTTGACCAGGATGTCGATGGCGCCGTGGTCGGCTGCCACGCGGCCGATCAGCTTTTCGACCTGCTGGGGATCCAGGGCGTCTATCAACTCGCCCTGGGCCTTGCCGCCCGACTTGCCGGCCGCCTCCTTGAGCGACGGCACAGCCTCGTCGATATGGCCCTGGTTGTTGTCGGCTATGATCACCGTGGCGCCTTCGCTCACCATGATCTTGGCCGTGGCGCGGCCGATGCCGTTGGCTCCCGCGGTGATCAGCGCCACCTTGTTCTTGAAGCGCATCAGATCACCTTGCGCACGATGTGATGGCGGTTGCTGGTGAAGGGCCGCACTTCACTCGGCCAACGCCCCTGCTCTCCCGCTTCCGCCCATTCCTTGCTTAGAAGAACGTCGGGGCTGTCGAGCTCGTAGATCGCCATGTAGGTCGGCGCGCCCGCGCCATCGAGCACCTTGCGCTGGCCCGCGATGTTGAAGGCGGCCGGCTCGGTCTTCATGCGCGTCACGCCGCGCACGCCCGGCACCTTGGACAGCAAGGGCACGTGCTCCTTGTCGTAGACCTCGTTGAACAGCGCCTCTTTCTCCTTCGCCACATCCATGCTGACGATGAAAAGGTACTTCCCGGCGATTGGCATGTTTTCCTCCCGACTGCGTGGCTAGGATAGCCGGCAAAGACCGTTGAGGGGAAACGACCATGAAACTTGGTGCCGTGATGTTCTTCACCGCGGACTCCATGCAGCCCGCGCCATTGGCGCGGCTCCTGGAGGAGCGCGGCTTCGAATCGCTCTGGGTGCCCGAGCACACGCACATCCCCTCGACACGCAAAACGCCCTACCCGGCAGGCGGTCCGTTGATCCGGCCCTACTACGACATCATGGACCCGTTCCTGGTGCTGAACACCGCGGCCACCGTGACGACCAAGCTGAAGGTCGGCACCGGCATTGCCCTGCTGACGCAGCGCGATCCCATCGTCACCGCCAAGGTCGTGTCGACGATCGACCAGCTTTCCCAGGGCCGCTTCCTGTTCGGCGTCGGCAACGGCTGGAACCAGGACGAGATCGAGAACCACGGCACCGTCTTCGAGAGCCGTCACAAGCTCGCGCGCGAGCGCATGGAGGCGATGAAGGCGATCTGGACCGAGGAAGAGCCCGAGTATCACGGCGAATTCGTGAACTTCGACAAGATGAAGCAGTGGCCCAAACCCTTCCAGAAGCCGCATCCGCCGATCATCGTCGGCGGCGCCTTTCCCTATGCGGCACGGCGCGCCATCCGCTACGGCAATGGCTGGATCCCGCGCGCCGACCGGCTGGAGAAAGGCGGCGTCGGCGTGGTCATCGACAAGTTCCGCGTCATGGCCAAGGAGGCCGGCCGCGATCCCGGCCAGCCTGCCGATCACCATCTTCCGCGTGCCCGAGGTGCTCGATCAGTTGAAGTTCTGCCAGGAGATCGGCGTCGATCGCGTCACCTTCACCCTGCCGGCGGAGAAGGAAGACAAGCTGATGCCGATCATCGACCGCTGGAGCGAGCTGAAGCGCCAGCTGGGCGGCTGACCATGACCGTCGAGTTCGGCCTGTCGCTCAGCTTCCAGACCAATCCCGGCCTGGGCGAGGCCTGGGACACGTCCTACCGCGAGAGCCTGGAGCTTGCGAGCGAGGCCAACCGGCTGGGCTTCGACTCGATCTGGGCCAGCGAGCATCACGGCGAGGCCGACGGCTACTGCCCCTCGCCCGTCGTCGCCTGTGCCGCCCTCGCGGTCGCCGCTCCCAACTGCCGCATCGGCCAGGGCGTGGCGCTGGCGCCCCTGTACGGCCATCCGCTGCGGCTGGCCGAGGACCTGTCGGTGGTCGACAACATTTCCGGCGGCCGCATCGAGATCGGTCTGGGACAGGGCTACCGGCCGGCCGAGTTCGAGAGCTTCGGCTGGAACTACAAGACGCGCACGCGGGCCTTCGAGGAGTCGCTCGACATCCTGGGGCTCGCCTGGCGTGGCGCGCGCTTCGACTACGAGGGCCGGGTCTACAACGTGAAAGGCGGCCTGCTGCGGCCGCCGCCGATCAAGCCCGGCCCGCTGCCGCTCTGGGTCGGCGCCGCCGCACCCGCGGCCCGCGCCCGCGCCGTGCGCTATCGCGCCGGGCTGATCGTGGCGCCGCTGATCGAGCTGCAGCATCTCTCACGCCAGATCAAATCGTTCGACGACGAGGCCGAGCGGCAGGCTGCCGGACCGCTGCCGCATGCGCTGATGCGCGAGGTCCTGGTCGGCGATTCGGCGGCCGACGCGATCAAGCGGCACAAGCCCTACATCGACCATGTCTATCGCGTGCAGTATGCGCCCGAGCGCACCGGCCAGACCTACATCGATCCCGCCACCGGCGAGCGCAAGCCGCTGACCGGCGACAATCCGCTCTATCTCTCGGAAGCCTTCATGCAGGACCGCTGGTTCTTAGGCACGCCGGCCGAGATCGCGGCCAAGATGATCGAATGGCTGCCGCGATTCTCGCTGAGGCACTTCATCTTCCAGGGCCGTCAGCCCGGCATGACCTTGCGTCACGCCGTCGACAGCCTGGAGGCGCTGGCGAAGGACATGTTGCCGGTGGTTCGCACGAGGCTCTGTTAGTTCGGCGGTCATGCTGGGGCGTGGTCTTTTGGAGCGCGGACCTCCAGGTCCGCATCATGATTCTGAGCGGACCTGGAGGTCCGCGCTCCGGCATGACGCGCCACTGGAGTGGCGCGCCCCCAGCAAACGGCCGGCCTTCTGGTGTCGGATCAACGATGCAAAGAGCGACAACGCGCGGACGCAACGCAACAGGTCGACATTATAACTGACGTTCTCGTCATGTCAAGCACGACAGTTATTATCGGCCAGTTTCGTTTTCGCGACTTTTGGCGCTCCAGAAGGGGGTCCCTATGGCGGGTCGTCTGGACGACTACGCCATACCTTGTGTCGCTCGAGTCCAAGTACCAGCAATGCTTTCAAGCCAGTCTTCCGGACCGCGTGCGGTCCGGAAGAGCATGAGGGTCAGGATATCGGATCGAGCACCACGACCGGGATCTCCCGCTCGGGCACCTTCTTCTGGTAGTCGATGTAGGGCGGCCAGAATTCGGCGGCCTGCCTTCCAGAGCTTCGCCCGCTCCTCGCCGCTCGCGGTGCGCGCGCGGGCCTTGATCTTGTCGGTGGCGACCTGGATCTCGACCTCGGGGTTGGCCAGGATGTTCTTGTACCAGCCGGGATGCTCGGGCGCGCCGCCCTTGGAGGCGACGATGTAGTAGCTGTTGCCCGACTTGCCGTAGAACAGCGGGAACAGGAATTTCTGGCCCGACTTGCGGCCCGTCGTCGTCAGCAGCAGCGACGGCACGGTGAGCGAGGGCCGGTCGGGCTGCTTGATGGTGTACATGTGCCCTTCCTTGCCGCCGCTCGACAGGTAGAGGTTGGTGTGGTCGACCATCCACTTCGGCATGTTGGGCGCGAGCTTGGCTTCGGTCATGACTGATCTCCTTACGCGGGCAGTTTACGCGGGAAGGCGCGTCGACTGCCAGGTTACCATCTGCCAGCGCCCGTCGCGCCTGGCGTAGACATCGGTGAAGCGCACGCCGAAGGCATTGGGCGCGCCGTTCGACGTCACCTTGATCTGGCAGGTTCCCGTCAGCACCACTGTGTCGCCGAGGTCCTGCGCCTTCACGTCGGACGGCTCGACGCTGGTATAGACCGTCGAGCCCGATGTCATGTTGTCTATCAGGCTCTTCTTGGTGTCGAGCCGCGCCGACGAATGGGTGTAGATGAGATCGTCGGCCAGCACCGACTGCAGGGTGGCGACGTCCTTCTTGGCCATCGCCTGCATGCGCTTCTTGTCGAGATCGATGACGGTCTGTCCGTTGCCAGCCATGGCATGTCTCCTCAGAAGTTGAGCTTCAGGCCTGGCGTGGGCCATTGCATGACCGCGAGCTCGCCCTTGTCGGAAAGCGTTATATAGGCAGTCCGAAGATCATTGCCACCGAAGCAGATGTTGGTCGGATAGACGTCCGGCATCTTGACCTCGCGCACGACCGCGCCGGCCGGCGAGAACTCGGTGATCTTGCCGGTCGTCAAGGTCGCCACGCAGATATTGCCGTTCTCCAGCGTCGCGATGCTGTCGAAGCGCGCCGGACTGACGACGCCGCCGATCACCCGGCCACTATGGTGCGCGTGACCGGTCGGCTTGCGCAGCACGCCCGGTCCTTCGATGTCGAACGCCCACAGCGCGGCGCTCTCGGTATCGGCGACATAGAGCACCTTGCCGTCGGGTGACAGCGAGCAGCCGTTGGGGCTGAGGAAAGGATAGGCAAGGCAGACGATCTTCGAACCGTCGGGCAGCGCATAATACACGCCGCCATGGTCGCGATGGCGGGCATAGCGCTTGCCGAGGTCGGTGAAGTAGAAACCGCCCTGCTTGTCGAACACCAGGTCGTTGGGCGCCGAGAGCTTGTGGCCGTCGCACTCGATGTAGAGCACCTTGGCTTCGCCGCTCTTGGCATCGAGCCGCTGCGATCGACCCATACTTGTAGTCGGGATGCGGGCCCTGCCCCATCGACGAGCCCTCGACATAGCGGCTGCCGCCGTTGTTGCAGAGGTAGAGCGCGCCGTCCGGCCCGACCGCCAGCCCATTCGGCCCGCCGCCGGTCGCCGAGAACAGCGTGACCTTGCCGTCGGCGGTCACGCGCGAGCAGCGGCCGTTGCGGATCTCCGTCAGGATCACCGATCCGTCCGGCATCGCGACAGGGCCTTCGGGAAAGCCGAGACCGGTCGCCAGGATCTTTACGTCGCTCATGTCACGCCGCCGCTTTCTCGGCCTTCGCCGACTTCCAGGATTTCACGACCGGCAGCACTTCCTTGGCAAAGAGCTTCAGGCCGCGCTCCGACACTTCATAGGGCGTGCCGCCGAAGCGGAAGGCGACGTTCATCTCGAAGTCGCCGACCACCTTCCGCCGCGCCTCGAGCCCGCGCAGGATCTTGTCCGGCGGGCCCCAGGAGGCGGCCTGCATGAAGCCGTTCACCGCGCCTTCCAGGCCGCCCTTGCGGGCGATCTCGGCCTTCTGCTGGTAGGAGTCGTAGCCCTTCACCGTCTTGAAGTGCTCGCCCAGGAATTCGTAGTGGTAGAAATTGCTCTCGACGAACTTGCCCTGGTACCGGCGCGCCTCGTCCTCGATGTCGGCGTTGGTGCCGCAGACGCAGAACTCGGTGAGCATGAGCGTGGGCGGCTCGGTGCCGTGGTACTTGCGGTGCAAGGTGCGGCCGATGCTCGATCTGCGGCAGCGCGCATCTCCCACGGCCGGTCGGTGAACATCACGATATGGGCGCCGAGCTTGGCGGCCGAGTCGACCGAAGTCCTCGCTCGAGGCCACGGCGTAGATGCGGCCGTCGAACGAGTGCTGCGGCCGCGGCCTGATCTCGATGCGCGGCTGCTTGTAATACTTGCCGTCGCCTTCCATGAAGCCGGTCTTGAGCGCGTTGACGATCATGGGCGCGGCCTCGTCGAAGCGGGCACGCAATTCATCCATGCTCAGCCGGAAGGCCGCGAACTCGCGCCGCGCCAGGCCGCGTCCGAGGCCGAGCCGCAGCCGGCCCTTGCTCAGCATGTCGAGCACGGCGGCGTTCTCGGCGACGCGCAGCGGATCGTGCCAGGGCAGGATCACCGCCGCCGTGCCGACGTCGATGTTCGGGCAGAGCGCGCGTGAGATGCGTCATCAGCGCGAGGTTGTCGGGCACGAACGAGTAGTCGTTGAAGTGATGCTCGGCCGACCACAGGCAATCGAAGCCCAAGTCGGCGGCGAGCCGCGCCAGCCTGATCTCCTCGTCCCACACGCGATCGTCGGAGCAGTTCTCCCAGCCGTAGCTGGCGAACACCATCATCATGCCGACATCCATGAGGCGTCCTCCGTTTGCTTGGTTTGTTGGCAAAATGCTTTCATGGGCCGGCAGCGGTCGCAACCCCACGGCACCGCAGGGCGATGCAACCCCGCCCGTCATCCCGAGCGGAGCCGCCTGAAGGGCGGCGTAGTCGAGGGACCTGTTCTTGACGATGCGACAACAAAAATAGGTCCCTCCACTACGCCTCGCTACGCTCGGCTTCGGTCGGGATGACGGTTAGGCCGCCTCGCGCCGGCAGAGGCAGGAGGCGCGGATCGGGACCTCGGTGCGGGCCTGGGCCAGCTCGAGCCTGGCCTTGATCAGCGGCGCCTCGGCGGTGTCGCCGCGCCGCGTCAGGCATTCGTGCAGGCCGTGCAGGCTCCACACGTTGTCGGGATGCTGGTAGGCGCGGGCGAGCTTGCCGTCGTAGCCGAGGTCCGAGCGATAGACCGCCTCGGCCTCCGCGAGCTGCCCCTGCTCCAGCAGGAGCGCGCCCAGCGCATGACGCGGCGGCTGCATCCAGCCCCACGGCTCGTCGTAGGGCAGCGCATCGGAGAGCTCGACGGCGCGGCGCAGATGGGCGAAGCCCGCGTCGACGTCGCCGCGGCGGTATTCCAGCTCGCCGTTCAGCATCTCGGCGGCGACGTCGAGAAGATCCTCGACGGTGTTGTTGTGCACCAGCCGCGTGTCGGGCACGCGCGCCTTGGCGGCGCGGAAAGCCTCGCGCGCCTTCTCGGCCTCGGCGATCTCGCCCAGCACCGAATGGGCCACGCCCTTGGCGTAGAGCATCATGGCCGTGGTCGAGCAGTAGAGGCTCGCGGTCCTCGGGCAGCTCCTGGGCGATGATCTCGCGCCACTTGCCGAAGCGGATCAGCACGTGCTGCTTCATCGACAGGAACGGCTCCAGGAAATCGGCCATCGGCGGCGACGGGATTCTAAGCAGCGCCTCGGGCATGGTGTCGATCAGTTCCTGCGCGGCCTCGATGGCCGGCGTGTACTGGCCCAGGAACATCGCGCCGTAGATCACGAAGTGATGATTGTGGACGCGATAGAGCGTGTAGAAGTTCATCACGCCTTCGCGCTCGACGAACTTGCGGTCGGCGGCCACGGCCTTCTGGTTCCACCGCATGACGTCGTTGTAGTTGCCGCACAGCACGTCGATGTGGGTCGGCATGTGCACCAGGTGGCCCGAATCGGGCACCAGCTCGCGCAGCCGGTCGCCGGCGCGCAACGCACGCTGCGGGAACGGCGACATCTCGATCAGGTGGACGTAGAGATGCAGCAGGCCGGGATGGTTCCACGACTGCGGCGTCCGTCTCGAACGCCTCGTCGAGCACCGCCATCGCCTCCAGGGTCTCGGCGCCCTCGGTGGGCTTGCCGGTCTCGAGGTTCCACATCTGCCAGGGCGTCTCGTTCATGATGGCGTCGACGAAGAGGCAGCGGACGTCGAGATCGGCGCCGTGCTTCCTGAAGATGTCGCGCATCGCGCGGGTGTAGGCCTTGTCCCACACCATCGTGTCATCGGAGTCTTTCGGCGGCGGATCGCGTTGCGGGAAGCGCACCGGGAGGGCTGTGATCAGCGCCTGCTCGACCGGCGTCGCCTTGGCGGCACTTGCCAGCGCCTTCTTCGTGGCATCGAAGGCAGCCGCCAGCGCCTTGGCCTTGCCGTTGGGGTCCATCAGCTCCCAGGGCACGTTGTAGTTGGGGCCCGAGGCGTAGGCCACGCCCCAGTGCGCCATGGCGCAGTCGGGGTCGTGCTCCAGCGCCTTGTGGAAGCACTTCACGGATTCCTCGTGGTTGAAGGCGTAGACCCAGGCGAGGCCGCGGTCGAACCAGAGCTGGGCCTCGGGCGAGGAGGTGGTGATGCGACGGCCGAATTTGCCGAGATCGTAGTAGGTCATGGGTGCCCCCTCATGCTCTTTGCCGGGAGCGCGCCACTCCGTGGCGCTCATATTTGGAGCGCGGACCTCCAGGTCCGCATCATGATTCATGAGCGGACCTGGAGGTCCGCGCTCCGCATGAGCACGAGCGCCACGGAGTGGCGCGCTCCCGGCAATGACGTCCCCATCGCGCGAAGCGCGATGGGGAGGAAGATTCTACTCCGCCGCCATCCTTCGCGGCCGTGCCGCGTCGAGCGCCGCCGACAGGCGCGGCGGGGACATCGGCAGGTCGACCATGCGCACGCCGGTCGCGCGGGCGATGGCGTTGCCGACGGCGGCGATGCGGCGGGATGATCGGCACTTCGCCGACGCCGCGCACGCCGTAGGGGTGCTGGGGATTGGGCACCTCGACCAGGATGGTCTCGATCATCGGCAGGTCGGAGGCGACCGGCATGCGATAGTCGAGGAAGCCCGGATTCTCGAGCGTGCCCTTGGCGCTGTAGATGTACTCCTCGTTCAGCGCCCAGCCGACGCCCTGCACGGCGCCGCCCTGGAGCTGGCCCTCGACGTAGCTGGGATGGATCGCCGTGCCGACGTCCTGCGCCGCGGTGTAGCGGCCGACCGTGACGCAGCCGGTGTCGTCGTCGACCTTGAGATCGACGCAGTGCACGCCGAAGCCCGGCCCCGCGCCCGTGACGTTGAGCTGGGCATGGCCGTTGATCGGCCCGCCGGTCCGCCCCGCCTGCGCGGCGAGATCGGCCAAGGTGAGCGGCTCGAAGGTGCCGACCTGGTTGCCGGCGGGCTTGGCCATGCCGTTCTCCCAGATCACCGCCTCCGGATCGATCTTCCAGATCTTGGCGGCGCGCAGCTTCAGCTCGCGGATCATGTCGCGCACCGAGTTCACCACGGCGAGACCCGTGGCGAAGGTGACGCGGCTGCCGCCGGTCACGAAGTTGAAGCCGATCGAGGCGGTATCGGCGATCACCGGCCGCACCTTGTTGTAGTCGACGCCGAGCTCCTCGGCCGCCATCAGGGCGAGCGAGGCGCGGCTGCCGCCGATGTCGGGATTGCCCGAGATCACCGTCACCGAGCCGTCCTCGCCAACATGCGACGCCGCGCTGGAGTCCGCGCCGATGTTGAACCAGAAGCCGGCGGCCACGCCGCGGCCGTAGCCCGGCTTGAGCGGCGACTTGTAGTGCTCGGAGTCCTTGATCGCCTGCAGGGTCTCGACCATGCCGATGGTGTTGAAGGTCACGCCATAGGCCGTCTTGGTGCCGGCCTTGGCGGCGTTCTTCAGGCGCAGATCGATCGGATCCATCTTGAGCTGCTGGGCCAGGATATCCATCGTCGATTCCACGGCCCACGCCGAGACTCGGTGCACCGGGCGCGCGATAGGCCGCGACCTTGGGCCGGTTGCTCACGACATCGAAGCCCTCGATGTAGACGTTCTCGATGTCGTAGCAGGCGAAGCTGCACATGCAGGCTGGACCCACCGGCGAGCCCGGGAAGGCGCCCGCCTGCATCTCGACGATGCACTCGGCGGCGACGATGCGGCCGTCCTTGGTGGCGCCGATCTTGACCTTGATGTTGCCGCCCGGCGCCGGGCCGGAGGCGCGGAACACGTCCTCGCGCGCCATGGTCATCTTCACCGGCTTGCCCGACTTCTGGCTGAGCCGCATGGCCAAAGGCTCGAGATAGACCACGGTCTTGCCGCCGAAGCCGCCGCCGATCTCGGTCGGCGTCACGCGGATCTGCGAGGTTTCGAGGCCGAGCAGCCGGGCGCAGAACCCACGCACCTGGAAGTGGCCCTGGGTCGTCGACCAGACCTGGACCTGGCCGTCTTCGGCCGCGGACGCCAGGGTGGCGTGCGGCTCGATGTAGCCCTGGTGCACGGCCTGCGTGGTGAAGTCCTTCTCGATCACCACCTCGGCCTGGGCGAAGCCCGCCTTGGCGTCGCCCTTCTTGAACTCGATGCGCTTGGCGATGTTCGACGGCTTGGTGGCCGGCGGATTGGCGCCTTCGGTCAGCAGGTGATCGTGCAGGATCGGCGCGCCGGGCTTCATCGCCTCGGCGACGTCGATGACGTGCGGCAGCACCTTGTAGTCGACCTTGATCAGGGCCAGCGCCTGCTTGGCGATCGCCTCGCTGGTCGCCGCGACAGCGGCGACCGGGTGCCCTTCATAGAGCGCCTTCTCGCGCGCCATGATGTTGCGCGTGACGTCGCGCATGTTCACCTGCATCTCGCCGGTCGGCACGATGAGGTTGGGCTGGTCGGGGAAGTCTTTCGCCGTGATCACGGCCTTCACGCCAGCCAGCGCCTCGGCCTTCGACGTGTCGATCGACTTGATGACGGCGTGGGCGTGCGGGCTGCGCAGCACCTTGCCGATCAGCTGGCCGGGCAGGCTGAAGTCGGCGCCGAAGCGGGCGCGGCCGGTCACCTTGTCGGCGCCGTCGGGACGATCGGGGCGCGTGCCGATCCACTTGTACTTGCCGTCGGTGTTGGGCCGATGCTCTTGATTGCTCATCGTGCTGACCCTCTCATTTCGGCGGCCACATCGAGGACCGCGGTGACGATCTTGTCGTAGCCCGTGCAGCGGCAGAGGTTGCCCGCCAGCCAGTAGCGGACCTCGTCCTCGGTCGGGTTGGGATACTTCGAGAGCAGCGCCTTGGAGGCGATCAGGAAGCCCGGCGTGCAGATGCCGCACTGCAGGGCGGCCATCTCGACGAACTTCTTCTGCAGCGGATGCAGCTGGTCGCCCTCGGCCATGCCCTCGATGGTCTCGACCTTGACGCCCTCGGCCTCCGGCGCGAGCACCAGGCAGGAGCAGACCAGCCGGCCGTTGACCATGACGCTGCAGGCGCCGCAGTCCCCCGAGCCGCAGCCTTCCTTGCTGCCGGTGAGCCCGAGATTGTCGCGCAGGACATCGAGCAGGGTCTGGTTGGCGTCGCACAGGAACTCGGTCGGCGCGCCGTTGATGGTGGTGTTGACGTGGATCTTGGCCATGTTCAGCAAATTCCTCTTAAACCGGGCGGTGTCCGCGGTGCTCGATGCCGTTGATGCGGTCGCGCGCGATCATCGCGCTCCGCTTCAGCAGGACGCCGGCGATCTTGGTGCGATACTTGATGGTGCCGCGCTTGTCGTCGATCGGACGGCAGGCCGCCGAGCAGGCGTCGGCGGCGGCGTCGAGCGCCGCGTCGTCGAGCTTGGAGCCGATCAGCGCCTTGGCGGCGTTGTCGACCAGCAGCACGGTGGGCGCCACGGCGCCGAGGCCGACGCGTGCATCGGTGACGGTGTCGCCCTTCATGGTGAGCGAGACGCCGACGCCGACGACGGCGATGTCCATCTCGGTGCGCGGGATGAGGCGCAGGTAGGCGTCCGACGAACCCTTCGGCCGCTTGGGCAGAGTGAGGCTGACCACGATCTCGCCCGTCTTCAGCGAGGTCTTGCCCGGGCCGGTGCAGAACTCCTCGACCGGCACCTTGCGCTTGCCGTTGGGGCCCGCGACGTTGACGATGCAGCCCGCCGCGACCAGGGCCGGCACGCTGTCGGCGGCCGGCGAGGCGTTGCACAGGTTGCCGCCCGCGGAGGCGCGGCCCTGGACCTGGGTCGAGCCGATCAGGTTGCAGGCCTCGATCACGCCCGGCCAGGCCTTGCGCAGCTTCTTGTTCTCGCCCATCACGGCGGCCGGCGTGGCGGCGCCGATGGTGAAGCTGCCCCCCTTCTCGGTGATGCTCACCATCTCGGAGATCTTCTTGACGTCGACGATCACCCCGGGGGTGCGAGCGCCCGACTTCATCTGGACCAGGAGATCGGTGCCGCCGGCCAGGATGTAGCCCTTGCCCTTGGCTGCCTGCATCATTTTCACCGCCTCTTTGACGGATTTTGCAGACTGATATTGGACTTCACTCATGCGGCGGCGTCTCCCCTGGAATCTTTTGCGGGCGGTGAGGCCGTATCCAAGCGGACTGCAAGCCGCATAGCAAGCCGGACGTGCCGGAATCGGCCCATTTTCCGCGCACTTGACACGTTTCCTTTCGCATCACGCACGCACACGCCGCCTCCTCCGTCATCCCGACCGGAGCCTCGCGAAGCGAGGCGGAGCGGAGGGACCTATTTTGGCGATGCATCGTCAAAAGAGGTCCCTCGACTGCGCGGCCCTCCGGGCCGCTTCGCTCGGGATGACGTTAAGGCCGGAACGACTTGATCGCCTTCTCGTCGAACTTCAGCCCCAGCCCCGGCTTCTGCGGCAGGACGAGCTGGCCGTCCTTGATCTCGGGCGTCTCCTCGTAGAGCGCCAGCATCCAGGGCATGTATTCCACGGTGAGCCCGTTGGGGCAGGCCGCCACCATGTGCAGCAGGATCTCGGGCATGACGTGGCTGACGATCGGCAGGTTGAAGGCCTCGGCCATGCCGGCCACCTTCATCCATTGTGTCACGCCGCCGACCCGCGCCAGGTCGACCATGACGATGTCGACCGAGCGGGCTTCGATCATGTGGCGGAACGGCACGATGCCCCAGACATATTCGCCGCCGGCGATCGGGGTCTTCAGCGCGGCGGTGACGCGGGCGAGGCCGGGATAGTCGTCGAAGGTGGTGACGTCCTCCAGCCAGAACAGGCCGATGCCTTCTTCCTCGACGCGGCTGCCGATCTGGATCGCCTGCTCGGGCCGCCAGCGCTGGTTGATGTCGCACATCAGCTTGATGTCGGGACCGATCGCCTCGCGCACCACGCGCACGCGGCGCACCTCCTCGGCCGGCGTCGGATTGCCGGGCAGCGCCATCTGGGTCTTCATCTCGCGGAAGCCCTTCTGCAGCAGGATCTGCGCGGCGCGCTGGGCCTGGTCGTCCGAAAGGCCGCGGCGCAGCGAGCCCGAGGCATAGGTCGGCACGCGATCGCGATGGCCGCCCAGAAGCTTCCAGAGGGGCTGGTCGAGGGCCTTGCCCTTGATGTCCCACAGCGCGGTGTCGATGGCCGACAGCGCCAGGGTGAAGATGCCGCCCGGCCCGCCGCCGGGATCGCCGACGCGCAGCTTGGCGACGATCGCCTCGACGCGCTGCGGGTCCTCGCCGACGGTCGCGGCGGCGAGATCCTCGACCGCGGCATGCAGGCTGCGCGTCAGGCGGCCGCCATAGAGCGTGACGCCGATGCCTTCGATGCCGGAATCGGTGCGCAGCCGCACCGTCACGATCGGGCGCTTGCGGCCGGCTTCCTCCGGCATGTTGGCCAGGGGATCGTCCTCGGGGACGAGCAGGATGCTGGCCTCATAGCTCGCGATCTTCATGCGCGTCTCCCCCGGTGTTTGGTGTTCGGCCGGGAGTTTCCGCAGTTCCCGCAGTTTGCGCTACCCCCTCCAGTGATGGTGCGAGACGCAGGATTTGCATGGTTCGGACGACACTCAGGACTTGCCAGATCGATTATAACTGAAGTGCTTAATCATGCCAAGAGCTTTCGCCCGCGAGAATTGTCGCCAGCAGTGCTGCCACCGCCGGGGCACCGACTGTTGCGCAAGATTGAGTTTTTTCGCACCGTATAGGCTCGGCGTTGACACTACCTTTAGTACCTTCGCGCAGTGCGACACCGGCGAGTGCTGGCAGTGCGTGCAGTCGCGCCTATCGCGGCAATGGTCCGTTGGCCTGCACGAAGGCCCGCAGAACGGCGTTGATGCGTGTCTGGTAGCCGCGGCCTTCGCGGCGGAACCACGACAAGACATCGGGATCCAGGCGGAGGGTGACTGTCTCCTTCCTCTGCGGCATCACGAGCTTGGCGCGCCGCAACCAGGCGGCATCTGGCACGAAGCTGTCGGGATCGTTCTCGGCGGCCCTGCGGATGGCCGCATCCGTCTGTGCCCTCACGCGCCTCGGATTCGTCCTATCCTTCGTCTTGCTCCCGCTCTTCCGGCGCGCCTGGGAGCGCGGCGATGCGGGACGCGTATGCTTCCTGCTCATGCTTTCCTGCCTTTCGTGCGCTGATCAGACGGCGCCGCCGTCCGCGCCACGTGTAGACCACGAACAACACGATACCGTTGGCCATCCCGAAGGCGCCGAAGCGCGGCTCGCCATAGTCGCGGCGGTCGTCCGGTCCCTCGAGGGTGGGGCCCTCGAAGACCAGCTTCGCCAATTCGAAATCGACGCCGTGCTTGGCGAGGTTGGCGGCCCGCTTGCGCTCGTCCCATTCGAACGGCAGCACGTATATTTACTTTCTGTACGTACGAAGCGCAAGTGACGCGTGCCCTTGGGCCGTTGGCGCGAACCGCCGGCCGCGCGAGGGCGCGATCGATCTCCTCGTCCAGCTCCACCCTCGACCTCCGCTCATCATGCTTCTGCCCCTCCCGCACCGCCCGCCGGCAAGACGGCCCGACGTCGGCATCTCGATCAGCCAAGCGCCGCCACTTGTCTAAAGACGACGGGACGGAGGAAGGCGTTACAGGGTTTCTTTGCCGCGCCATCACCGGCGGGGCTCGGGCGAAAACGTTAGTGGGCAAAACGCTTGGAGCCGGGTCGGGACCATATAGAGTTTTTCCAGCGGGCCCGAAATCCTTGACGGACTGGACACCGGAGCGAATCTGCGAAGGTGCTGGTTAGTTCTAGGCCATGGTTGTACGACTCAATGCTCGAACTTCGGGGGTAGGCGGTTTGCATGGGCGATGGCGGCGTGGCGGTTTCCATACGGGATAGGCTCCTCAAGGAGCGGAACGCGCTTCTCGACCTGTCAACCCGCAACCGACTGCTGAATACACCTCTGCGAACGCGCAACAATCGGGCAATCGAGATTGTTGACGAGCGAGCGGACGAAGTCTTCCGGCTTCTGACTTCCAACAAGGCCATCACCTTTCTGCCCGGGGTCCAGTTGAGCGATGAGGATCGCGCTTCGCTGGACCCTGAAGATGACGTGACAGGCGGTATCCCCCAGCCGGACGATGACACCACCGACGAACGTGGCATCGCATCCCGCCACTCGGATACCCGGCTCCAGACACGGTTGACCTCGGAGGGGCTGCAGAAGCGGTTGTTCGACATTTGGTACGACGCGCAGACCCTTGAGCAGGAACAGGGCGTCAATATCCTCTACTTGGCCATCGGCCTGCTACGTTGGTTCGACAGCGACACGTCGGAGATCGCAAGACATGCCCCCCTAGTGCTGCTTCCGGTGAAGTTGGAGCGCAGCAACGCCGCCGACAAGTTCAAGATGCGTTGGCGGGAAGAACCTCCGTCGCCCAACTTGACGCTCCAGGCCAAGATGAACGTGGAGTTCACCCTGGCCATCGAGGACTTCAGCGACGAAGAAGAGGTAGATCTCGCAGCCTACAGTGCTCGTGTCGCAGAAGTCGTTTCGAAGCAAAAGCGATGGGAAGTCCTCGCGAACTCGATGGTGCTTGGCTTCTTCTCTTTTTCAAAGTTCCTGATGTACCGGGATCTCGATCCAGACACCTGGCCCGAGAAGTCCGGTATCGACACCCGTGAGATGATCAGCGCCCTGCTGAGAGACGGCTTTCCGGAAAGTCCGCCACTGATCGAGGATGGCGCGGCGATCGATGACGTCATCCCGCCGATCGAGTTGCATCATGTCGTCGACGCTGACAGTTCTCAGACAGTGGCGATCGCCGAAGCCGCGGGCGGCCGTTCTCTGGTCGTCAAAGGACCGCCCGGAACGGGCAAGTCCCAGACCATCACCAACATCATCGCCGCCGCGGTCGCGCGCGGCAAAAAAGTGCTGTTCGTTGCCGAGAAGATGGCTGCGCTCGACGTGGTCCACCGGCGCCTTCGCCAAGTGGGCCTTGGACCGCTGACACTGGAATTACACTCCAACAAGGTCAACAAGCGTACCGTGCTGGAGGAACTTAAGCGGACACGTGACGGCCAGCTTCGTCCGGCGCGCGGCGATCTGTCGGTGGTAGCCAAGCTGGGCGAGGCTAGCAGCTCGCTGAATGCCTTCGCCAGGCGACTTCATCGACCGCTGGAATCAAGCGGTCTCTCACCGCAGGCTGTGCTGGGGTTGCTGGCGCGGACCCAGCAATCGAATGCCCCAGGGCTCTACGGGCTGAGCGGCGCCGAAAGCTGGGATCGTGCGGCGGTAGACGCGCGTCGTCTCGTCATCGACGACGTTGCCGAACGCCTTCGCGCCCTCGGTTCGGTCCCCCAGAACATCTGGCGGGGCGTCCGCTGCGAGCCTCTCGATCCAGTGGAACGAGAGGCGCTGGGTGGACGCATTGCTGTCCTAATCGACATCCAGCGTCGAGCGGAAGAACATGCGCGGATTGCGACAAATATCCTCGGCGCGCCACCCCCACGGACTATCTCGGATCTACAAACGACACTGGCGTTTCTTAAGCTGACGCCTCTGCCGACAGGTTTAGACCGCCTAGCGCTGTCATCACGCGCCTGGACCGAGACGAGCCTCGACGATCTGCGCCAGCTGGTGGAGGCCGGCCGGAATTACGTGACGAGCTGGGCCGCAGCGGAGACGAAGTTCAACGAAGCCGGGCAGCGCGCGGACTACGCAGCGATTCGAATGGCCGTAGTGACCAAGGGACGCAGTCTTTTCCGATTCTTGGACGGCAACTATCGCGCACAGGTCGCCCTGCTGCGATCCTACTTGGTCACGCCGTTGCCGGGGGCACAGGCTTCCCGCATTGCCCTGATCGACACGATGGCCGGCGCCCAAACCGCAAAGGCCGCATTCGAGGCGGCCGAGGCGGCCGGCGCGGCATTTGGCAGCGCATGGAAAGGGCCACGGTCGGACTGGGGTCAGCTCGACGGCATCGTTACCTGGCGCGCCCAGCACACAGCCCTGCCGGCTGAAGTCTGGCAGAGGCTAGCCTCGACGACGGACGTCGTTGCAATCGAGGCAGCGCGGGACGGCTTGGCTGACGCCCTACGTGACCTTGAAGCGAACTTCACCGCCATTGCGCAGGAATTGGACCTCGATCTGAAGCGGGCGCTCGGCGAAGTCGAACTCCCGTCGCTCCCCCTGGACGTCCTTTCCGCGCGGCTGACGGCCTGGCTTAGCGATTTGGAAGGGCTCAGCCAATTCATCACCTTTGCGTCACGGACTCGAATGCTGGCCAATCTCGGGCTCAAGTCGCTGGCCGATGCTGTGCACGACGGCGCCCTGAACCCAACGACTCTGGCGCCGGCCTTCAACAGGGCCTACGCGGAAGTCTTGCGGATTGCGCTGTTCGATGCCTGGCCCGAACTGCGCTCTTTCGACGGCGAGCAGCACAACAATCTTGTTGCGATGTTTCGCCAGCTCGACAAGGCGCGAATTGGACTGGCCCAGGAGCAGATCGTCGCCAGCCACGCCAATGAGCGCCCGCGCGGTGCCGCAGGCATCGGCCCCCTGGGCGTCGTCAACGCCGAGATCGCTCGCAAGCGGGGACATCTGCCGATCAGGGTTCTTCTCGAAAGGGCCGGTCCGGCGATCCAGCAACTCAAGCCCGTCTTCATGATGAGCCCCCTGTCGGTCGCCCAGTTTCTCAAGCCCGGCGGCATTGAATTCGACCTGCTGGTCATGGACGAGGCGAGCCAGATCGAGCCGGTGGATTCACTGGGCGCCGTCGCGCGCGCAAAGCAGATCGTGGTCGTCGGTGACGAGCGTCAACTGCCGCCCACCGCGTTCTTCAAGAAGCTCACAGGTGAAGAGGACCCGGACGAGAACGATGACGGTGTCACGATCCAGGCAAAGGATGCGGAGAGCATTCTTGAGCTGTGTCTCGCCAAGGGCGTACCGTCACGGATGCTGAGCTGGCATTACCGGTCCAAACATCAATCGCTGATCGCCGTCTCGAATCGAGAGTTTTACGAGAACAAGCTTTTCATCGTGCCTAGCCCCTATGACGCCGTCGCCGGCATGGGGCTGAAGTTCAACCACCTGAAGGACGCCGCCTACGATCGTGGCGGCTCGCGAACCAATCCGAAGGAAGCTAAGGCGATTGCCGAGGCCGTAGTGCGTCACGCCCGCACCAACCCGGAACAGACACTGGGCGTCGCGACCTTTTCGGTCGCCCAGCGGCAAGCAGTTCTCAAGGAACTAGAGCTGCTGCGCCGCGCCAACCCCGACCTCGAAAGTTTCTTCGTTGGCGAGGTGAACGAGCCGTTCTTTGTCAAAAATTTGGAGAACATTCAGGGCGACGAGCGCGACGTGATCTTCATCTCGGTAGGCTATGGCAAGACCGTCGAGGGCTATCTCGCTCACGCTTTCGGACCGCTCAGCGGTGAAGGGGGAGAGCGTCGCCTGAACGTGTTGATCTCGCGCGCTAAACTGCGTTGCGAAGTGTTTTGCAACTTCACTGGCGCCGACATCGATTTAGAGAGATCACGTGCGCGGGGGGTCTCCGCTCTGAAGCTGTTCCTCACCTTCGCCGAGACAGGCCATTTTGGGCTCGGGGAAGTGACAGGCGCGGATTTCGACAGCGAGTTCGAGATTCAGGTTTT
The DNA here is from genome assembly GCA_963809025.1 of uncultured Alphaproteobacteria bacterium. Lineage (GTDB taxonomy): Bacteria > Pseudomonadota > Alphaproteobacteria > Reyranellales > Reyranellaceae > Reyranella. Next base: position 152,550 of record CAWEIE010000032.1, read on the forward strand.
CGAACGGCTTCAAGCCGCTGGATACGACGTGAAGCGACAGATCGGTGCGTCAGGCTTTCGGGTTGATCTAGCTGTATCCGACCCCGACAAGCCGGGGCGATTCGTCCTCGGCATCGAATGCGACGGCGCACAGTTCCATTCTTCGCGATCGGCGCGGGATCGCGACCGACTCCGGCAGCAGGTCCTGGAGGGCCATGGCTGGATCATTCATCGTGTCTGGAGTGCCGACTGGTATTTGCGGCCACAACACGAGTTGAAGAAGATTGAGGCGGCGATCGCTGCAGCACGGGCGGAATGGAATTCCCGGGACGAAGGCGGCTTCAAGGCTGCACGCGCCGTACCATTGTCGTTCGAAGTGGAGCAGAAGGATGATACCGAAATCATCACGGCAGTCGTGGAAGCCGAAGTACCGACACCATCGACTCGCTGCCACTATGTCGAAGCCGACTTCCCGGTAAATCGCCAGCAGGAACCTCACGAGACGGCACTGGCAGCGATGACCGCGCACGTCGTCAAGATCGTGGAAATTGAGGGCCCTATCCATCAGGACGAGATTACTGCCCGAATACGAATTCTCTGGGGACTTGGAAGAGCGGGATCACGCATCCGTGCGGCGGTCGAACGCGCGATATCTGTTGGCATTCAACGGAAATTGATAGTGGGCGGCCCCTTCTATGCGCTGCCGAATTCGACAGTGATCGTCCGCGACCGATCGGCGGTCGCTTCGGCAACGCTGCGCAAGCCTGAGATGCTTCCCCCCGCCGAAGTCGATAAAGCCTTAATCGACATCGTGGATGCTAACTTCGGAGCAGGCGCTGATGAATTGGTGCAGGCATCGGCGCGAATGTTTGGCTATCTGTCGACAAGCAACCAACTTCGGGCGACATTGAGCGCAGGCGTCGAGCGTCTAAAGGCGAATGGCTCCTTGGTTGAGAAAGCTGGAATGCTGGCACGAGAGAAGTAGGCTTTTGCACATCAAGTTCGGAACAGAACGCTTCTTGGGCCAACCTCTCTATTGAAGGTCGGTAGGAATAGGCCACGAAACTGCGCTTGGGAGCTAAGAAGCGATTTTGCTGGAGAATACAAAAAGCGCATTTTGCACTGAGTTGGCTACGATCTCGGACAACCACGCTCGCAGTTCATTCTTCTCGTTTCTATGCTCGAACTACTCTCTCGACCGCCGGACCGCCCGAAGCACGTTATCGACTGGATGGAGCCCATCATCCGGACCGTTGAGCAGATTGGTCGGAAAGATATCGAATTCAGGGATCTTTGGGGGTCGTTGCAGCACGTCAGCGTGAAGTCGTTTCGCTCTTCTGTCGCTCGCTTCGCTCAACGCACGTTGCTCGAGCTCGGCGCTCCAAAAGACGAGGCGGCTAATTATAAGTGGGCCACGCTAGCTCGTGACCTCTATGACCTGCGGTCGCGCATGGTTCACAAGGGCCAGCGGCTCGACATAACCAAAGGTACTCTCGGCGCCTGCACTCATCTTGTTCACCTCATCCTTGGCCATCAGATTGGCATTGCTCTCAATGGCAAGGCCCTTTCGCTGCAGTGCCCCAAGCTTGGCTGACTTCTCTATGCCGGGAACATCAAGCAGCAGAGCGCGTAGAACCTTCTCCACCATCATCTGTAAGCGCATCGACAATGCCGACAGTCGGGCACTCGTGGCCCGCCCGGGCAGGATCGCCCCCAGTCAGGCTGGCTCCAGAGTTCAAGTCGCCGAAGTGAGAGCCAACTCTTTCCATACCGGAGCTTGAAGGGAGCGATTTTTCGACGTCAGAGAGACCATCACCCCTCCTTCGCCACCTCCCAGAACACCGGCACCGTCGTCTCCCCCAGCCCCGAGACATTCGTCCGCACCGCCGTGTACTGCTTCCACTGCCCGCCGTTGATGTACGGCACGACCTGATACGCCCGCTCCTGGATCTGGTCGGCAAGCCGCGCGCGTTCGGCTTTGTCGGTGCTCTCCCACCAGCTGCGGCGCAGGCGCTGGAGCTCCTCGTCGCAGGGGAAGCCCGCGACATCGTTGGGGCACGGGGTGGCGAGGTAGGGATTGGTGAGCGGTGTGCTGGCTTCGAGGGCGGTGGCAACGGTGATGAACAGGTTCCAACCGCCCTTGTTGCTGGCGTCAACCGGGCCCTTGTTGCTGCGGCGTTGCGAGAGCGCGCCCCAGTCCAGGGGCTGGATGTCGACCTTGAAGCCCGTCTTGCGCATGCCCTCGGCGACCACGACCGTGGCGTTGAAGTTGGCGGCAAGATCGCTCGGCTGCATGAAGACGACCGGCCGGCCGTCGTAGCCCGCCTCCTTGAGAAGGGCCCTGGCCTTCTCGAGATCCGGATTCTCGAGGCCGGCCGTGCCGGCCTTCGTCTCGAGCGGCGTGCCGCACATGAGGAAGGAGCCGCAGAACGGCCGCGCGTTCTCGGCCGGCGCCCCGATCGCCTGCAGGATCGCCGTCTGGTCGACCGCGTGCAGCAGCGCCTGGCGCGCCTTGGGGTTGTCCCCCATGGCGTTGAGGGGGCGGCTGCAGGTGATTGGGCCGGATCCGGACCATGCTGCCGGCCGGGTCCACCGTGACGAAGCGCACCTTCGGATGCGCATCGCAGCGGGCTGGCTTCCCCCGGCCGGTCGGCCAAGCCGGACGATGACTCACATTTGCCACGCTCGTCGCCGCGGCGGTGGGACAAGCTTCACCGGGATGATCCGCGGCCGGCGTCGCAGGCCGCGCCCTCGCGGCAGCAAACGCCGCGGCACGGTGCGGGCTTCGTTCCATCAGTCAGCGCATTGAACAAGAAGGGTTTTTCACTCTTCCTTCGTCGGAAACCATGCCACGTACCGAACGGCGACTGTCTGCCATCCTGCACGCCGACCTGGCCGGCTTCGTCCGGCTGGTGGAGAGCCAGGAAGAGCTGACGTTCGAGCATCTTCGGTCGGCGCGCGACAAGATCTGGCAGCCGGCCATCGAAGATAGCGGCGGTTCGCTGGTCAACAGCGCGGGCGATGCCATGCTCGCCGAGTTCGCCTCGGCAGCCGCCGCCGTCCAGGCGGCGATCGACATCCAGGAGCGCATGGCGCGGTTCAACGAGACGATCGACGAGGACCAGCGGCTGATGTTCCGCATCGGGGTCCATCTCGGCGAGATCATCATCGACGAGGCGGGTCACGACATCTTCGGCGATGGCGTCAACCTGGCCGAACGCATCCAGGTGCTGGCGGAGCCGGGCGGCATCGCCGTCTCGCGCGCGGTTCGCGACGTGGCCAGGCTGCGCGACGACTATGCCTATGTCGACGGTGGCGAGCATCGGGCCAAGCACGTCAGCCTTCCGCTCCACATCTACAGGGTACGGGCCCGCGAACACGCCGCCACCGTGCCCACGCGGCCGGTGCCCGTGCGCGGGGTCTTCCATTTTCACGGCACCGACGACACCGGGCGCAAGTTCGGCTTCGACCTGAAAATGGACGAGCTGGCGAAGCGCAAGCAAAGCGTCTTGATCGGCCGGGATTCCAGCGAATGCGACGTCGTGTTGCTGAATCCGTCGGTTTCCCGGGTTCATGCGCGACTGAGCGTCGGCCGGGACAACACCCTGCAGATCGAGGACATCGGATCGACCAACGGCACCTCGATCGACGACGAGCGCATCGCGCCCCGGCTGCCGCATCCCCTGGCGCCCGGGTCGACGCTCAGGCTGGGGGACATCGAACTCGTCGTCCGTTACGACTGAAGCGTGGCGGCGCCGATCGCGGCCGACCTCGCGCCCGCCGACTTCACTTGCTGGTCACAGCGCTTCGTAGCGCAGCGGTCTATGATGGAGCGGCTTGGGGGTGCAACTGGGTGTTCAATTTCCAGACCTCCCGCCGCGGCGTCCTTCCCCGGATGGATTGGGGAAGCGACAGGGTGATCAGGCCGATCTGCCCCGCGGGGCGGCGATTGTTTTGGGGGTGTGTGGCAACGCCGCCCCGTGCTGCGAACGATCGGGACGCGTGCGATGCGGCCCGCTGTTCGTGGCTTGTCGCGTGGCTTCGGGTGCTGAGTTGAACCAAAAACACAGAGTTACGGGAGGGTCCCATGGCGTCGATCAAGCAAGTGGCCATGCAATTCTTCGAGGCCTGCGAAGCCGGCAAGGGGTGGGAGGGGTGCAAGGCATACTGCAAGCCCAACGCCACCTTCTCCGCCCAGGCCGAGCCGCTCGCCGACGTGCGTACCTTGCAGGCTTATGCCGACTGGATGCAGGGCTTAGTGAAGATGCTGCCGGACGCCCGCTATGAGCTGAAATCGTTCGCAACCGACGACCAGCGCGCCAACGTCACCGCCTACGCGGTGTTTTCCGGGACGCACACAGGGCAAGGCGGGCCGCCGCCCACCGGCAAGCGGACAAGCTCAGACTACGTCTACTCGATGGATTTCGACGGCGACAAAATTCGTCACATGACGAAGATCTGGAATGCCGGCTGGGCGATGAAAGAGCTCGGCTGGGCCTGAGCCCTTCAGTCGAAGGAGGCCTACCTAGCACCTGCTTTCATAGATTGCTGATACGCTCTCACCTCACCCTGAGGAGGCGCGAAGCGCCGTCTCGAAGGATGGGATACAGCACCGTTGTTGCCCATCCTTCGAGACGCCGCGCTTCGCACGGCTCCTCAGGATGAGGTTTGCCGTAAATCATCAATCAACAAAAGCAAGTACTAGTCCAGGTCCGTCCGCGTGACCGCAGTTCATGGTTGAATGCAACACAAGACGGTCAGGCGATCGCAAGGAGCCAGGCGCCCCAGCCGACGAGTGCGGCGCCGACGGCGTAGCCCAGCCAATGGCCCATCGGCAGCAGCTTCTCCAGCAGTACGTAGGCTGCAAGCCCTCCGATCCACCACAGATTCATGACACCGCCGAAGAACAGCAATGTCATGAGGAACCAGCAGCATCCAAGGCAATAGGCGCCGTGCACCAACCCCATGCGGAACGCGCCTCTGCGTCCGGCGCGCCAGTGTCCGGCAAGGAAGCCAACCGGCGATCGGCACTGGCTGAGGCAGGCGTGCTTGATCGGAGCGAGTTGCCACAGGCCGGCGGCAATCAGGATCGTTGCCCCCATCCAGGCCGTCGTGGTCGCCATCATTGCCGAAAGCAGTCCGGCTGCTTCCAGCGCCCAGTGCAGGACGACCGCCAACGCGCTGAAACCGGCCCAGACCGCGACATAGCCGGCGGCGAAGATGCCGGTCGGCACCCAGGGTCGCTCGGCCGCCCGCTCGCGGCGGCTGATACGGGCAAAAACCAGAAGCACGGGGGCCGCGCTCGGAAGCATCATCGCCACCATCATCACCCACCACATGGCAAGCATCAGCGCCGCATAGTCGGGCGTCCACACAGCCGGTGTCATGGCCATGTCGCGCGGCATGCGCGTCATCTCGACGGCGCTCATCTCCATGCCCGCGCCGAGCGCGATCCAAAGCCAGCAAACCGCGATGACCAGCACCAGCGCCAGGACCACGACCGTGCGGTCGCGGAGCAACGCGGCTTCGAGCACCGACCGCGCCGCCGCAGTCATCGCCGTGCCGAGGCCGGCGCTACGGGCGGCCGTATTTCTGCTTGTACTCGTCGTAGGAATGGACGAGCCCGTTCGGCCCCCAGGCGACGTTGGCGAGCGAGCTGTGCCGGCGGTTGAGATCGAACTTGATCGCCCCGATGCCCTTGGCAAAGCCGGCCGCGTTTTCGGCTTCGTGGAACACCCAGCCGTCCGGCAGCACCGTGAGCATGCGGTGCTCCTCATTGGTCACCGGATTGCGAATCGGCTCGCTGCCTGCCCGGACGAGGCCCGGCGCCTCGATGCGCGCGGTGCGCTTGGCCAGATCCCAGTCGAAGATGATCGGCACGAACTGCGGGTCCTTGATGGTCTCGACGATGACCGAGAAGATCTGGAATATCGTGCCGACCTTCTGGTCGGCGCCGGACAGGATATAGAACAGTGCGTCCCGCTGTGCCTCGTCGGCGCGCTCATCGATGATCGGCTGGAAGACGCCCTGCCCGTGATGGATAGCACGCGGAAAGTAAAACGTGCCAATCACCGCCAAGCCATCGAGGCTGACCTTCTCGCAATGACCCTTGTCGATCTTGAACGCCACCAGGCCGGTGCAGAAACCCTGGGTCGGATCGGCCATCAACTCACACGGGCAGCCGAGGTCGCAGCTGCAATACTCGACATACTTGGCTTCGATTCTCCAGTCACGTCCTGCCATGAGGTCCTCCCTGGTTCAAGCGTTGCGACCTTCGTGCCGCTTCAGCGGACGGCGATCTCGTTGTTGACGCCGCGCACGCCTTTGACCTCGCGCGCGATCTGGGCTGCCCGCTGACGTTCGCGCTCGGAGTTCACCCGGCCTGTCAGGCGCACAGCGCCGTTCAGCGTCGTGACGGCGACGTCGCCGAAGTGAACCATCGGATCTTCCAGGTACCTGGCGCGAATGCTGTTGGTGATGGTGGAATCGTCGGCATAGGCCGTCACGCTCTGGCGGCCCTCGAACACATCACAGGCTGCGACAGAGGCGGCCAGGACCAAGGCCGCCGGAAGCCGGAGCGACAGCAACGCGAGTGACATCATGGCCTCCCCTGTTGCTCCGACCGAGGGCCGGACGACCTTACCCATCGGAAGAGCCGACGGGCCAGATGGCCCGGTTGCTCCAACCAGGCCGGGCGAGGGAACGTGGAGACAACGTCGTCGACGAACAGCGGGTTACCGGCGGCCCAGATAAGCAGGCGGCCCAGATAAGCCCATCCTGACCGCAGCGAGCCCAAAAGTCCTCCCCAAAAGTCCTCAAGGCCGGTGCGATGACTTATATTTGCCACGCCGGGCGCCGACGCGGTCGGACAAGCTCACCGGGTCGACCGGCCCCCTTGTTGTTGCGGCGCTGCGACAGCGTTCGCCAGTCCAGCGGCTGGATGTCGACCTTGAAGCCCCGCCTTGCGCATCGCTTCGGCGACCACGACCGTGGCGTTGACGTTGGCGGCAAGATCGCTCGGCTGCATGAAGACGACCGGCCGGCCGTCGTAGCCCGATTCCTTCAGCGGCGCCCTCGCCTTCTCGAGATCCGGCTTCTCGAGGCCGGCCGTGCCCGCCTTCGTCTCCAGCGGCGTACCGCACATCAAGAAGGAGCCGCAGAACGGCCTTGTGGCCTCGGCCGGCGCCCCGATCGCCTGCAGGATCGCCGTCTGGTCGATCGCGTGCAGCAGCGCCTGGCGCGCCTTGGGATTGTCCCCCTTGAAGTTGAGGGGGCGGCTGCAGGTGATTGGGCCGGATCCAGATCATGCTGCCGGTCGGGTCCACCGTGACGAAGCGAACCTTCGGGTTGGCCTTCAGCACCGGCGAGGTGTCCATGGCCGGGTTCTGCAGGCAGTCGATCTCGCCCGCGCCCAGCGCCGAGATGGCGGTGGTGGGATCGGGCGTTCGGGGGCCTCGCCGTCCGCATAGAAATCCCACCTTGCCTCGCAACGGTGCCGAGGTGGCGTCGTTCGTTGGTCCGGGGGCAGTTGTTGCTCCCCATGACATCCAACGGAGGCAAGCATGGCCAGCGAAGAGACCAAGATCACGTCCGGCAGCCTGATCGCGTCGGAGAAGGTCGAGGGAACGGACGTCTACAACATGCAGGGCGAGAAGCTCGGCACGGTGGACGACATCATGCTCGACAAGGTGAGCGGCAAAGCGATCTACGCCATCATGTCGTTCGGCGGCTTCCTCGGGATCGGCGAGAAGTACCATCCGCTGCCCTGGTCGACCCTGAAGTACGACGAGAGCAAGGGCGGCTATGTCGTCAATCTCGACAAGCAGATCCTCGAGGGCGCACCGAGCTATGGCATGAACGAGGACTTCCGCTGGACGGCGGACTACGGCCGTCAGGTGGACAAGTACTACAACGCACCGAGCTACTGGTAGGCCACGAGCGATCCCGGCGGGGGTGCGGCGTACATATGGCCGCCCCGCCCCTGCCTCAAGGAACCCCTGGCCTCAAGGGATCAATGAAGCGTTGCCGGCAGTGGTTCGGAGTCGGACGGCTTGTAGATGATGGTGACCGTCCACTGCGGATCGCCGCCCGGCGGCGCGTCGCGCGCCGGCAGGGTCCAGCCGCTGATCCTGTCGAACCCGCTCTGTTCGGCCCACCAGGCGGTTGCCGCCTTTTCCGCCGCCGCGCGCGTGGCAGCCGTGAACTCTCTCCAATACTTGGCTTTCTTCAGCATGGCCGTCGGTCTCTCCCGCCGGGCACGTTAAGAAATCGCCGTGCGACCGGCACGTCCAAAGACCGATTTATTCACACCGATCGCGTCGCGGACAGGATATCGGCAGCACGGCTGGTCTCGTCGAAGATACTCCGGCCAGCGCGCAGCTTGCCCGACTGCGGTGCGGCAGCGAGCTCGAGAGCTGGTCGACATAGGCTCAATCTGCCCGGCCAGCACGCGCATCCCAGAGCATGATGACATTAGCTCGATCCGTCGCCCCGAACGGAGCGCCCCTCGACTTCACTCTGGGTAAACTTCACGCGGAGCGGAGCCTGCCCCGAGCGAAGCCGAGGGGCTCGGCTCCGGTCGGGACGACGGAATCGACCTAAACGCATTCCGCTCTAGTGTTCCCAGAACAGCCGCCCGCGACCGTAAGCCCTGTCCATGATGCCGGTGCTGCGCAGCGCGTGCCAGTAGGTCGCGACATTGACCGCAATCACCGGCTTGCCGAGCCAGCGTTCCGCCTCGGCCGCCAGCCCGGCCATCGGCAGGTTGGCGCCGAACTGCACGATCGCCTCGACGTCCGGGCCGTCCACCGCGTGCAGGGCGGCGCGCAGCTCGTCGCCGGTGACATGGGCGATCAGGGTCGGGCTCTTGCAGGAGAGATGGCGGGTGCCGACGAGGCGATAGCCGATGGCGCCGACGAATTCCTGCAGGTGCGTCTCGGCCACGGGAAAGTAGGGCGTGACGATCGCGATGCGCTCCCTGATCCCGAGCGCCTTCAGGGCCGCCGGCAGCGCGTCGGCGGCCTGGGTCAAGCCGATGTCGCCGGCGCGGCTGCGTACCCGCTCGGCGATGGCGCGGGCCGGGGCCAGGCCGCCGCCCCAGATGCTCTCGGCCGAGATGCCGAGGATCAGGTGGCCGGGCTTGCAGGTCATCACCCGGTCGACAGCCTCCTCCAACGCCTGGTCGATCGCCGCGATCAGCCTGTCGAAGTCCGCGTCGCTGCCGACGGGATCGTCCGCAATGTGCATGCGCGCGACATGGTTCGTCACGCCCGGCGGCCGCAGGTCGTCATATTCGGGCTGGACCACCGTATTGGTGGACGGGGTGACCACCCCGAACTTCATCCGCCAGCCAAGAGTGTCCGCCAAGCCGCCCTCCCTGCCTCTGTGAATTCTCGAGAAGAGGATGATTTTCGACAGGAGGATATCGGGACCGCTGGCCAATGTCCGCATTCTCCGCCGCGGTTGACGCCCGGATGCCCGGCGACCAGCATCGGCTCGCAATTCGCAAGGCGCGCGCAGGGCGCGGAGACAACCCTGCAACGAAACAAGGGAAGTGGGAGGAAAGAATGCGCGGGATTTGTCGGTTGAGCCTGCTTGCCGCGGGGGCGGCGCTCGCCTGGGGACTGTCGGGGACGCTCGTGCCGCAGGCCGAAGCGGCCGACCTCACGATCAAGCTCGGCTGGGCGAGCTCGGGGGGCGAGACGGACCCCTACGCCATCGGCGCCCGGGCCTTCAAGCAGGCGGTCGAGGCGGAGTCGAAGGGCCGGATCGAGGTGCAGCTGTTCCCCAACCGGGCGCTCGGCGACGAGAAGCCGCTGCTGGAGGGCATGCGGCTGGGCACCGTCGAGGCCGCGATCATCACCAACGCGGTGGTCGCGCAGATCGAGCCGGCCTTCCAGATCAACGACATGCCGTTCCTCTATTCCGACGAGGCGCAGGCGCAGAAGATCCTGGACGGCCCGGTCGGCGACAAGCTGCGCAAGAAGCTGGAAACGAAGGGTGTCATTCTGCTCGGCTTCATGGAGGGCGGCTTCCGCGCCATGATCAACAATGTCCGGCCGGTGTCGACCCCGGCGGACGTGAAGGGCGTGAAATACCGGGTCATGCAGAACCCGGTCTATATCGCGATGTTCTCCTCGCTCGGGGGCAATGCGGTGCCCATGGCGTGGGCCGAGACATTCACGGCCGTCCAGCAGGGCGCCATCGACGGGCTCGAGATCCCGCCGACGGTCATCGACCAGAACAAGCTCTTCGAGGTCACGAAATACCTGTCGCTGACCAACCACACCTATTCGGTGATCGACCTCTTGATGTCGAAGCGCGTCTTCGACAAACAGCCGGACGACCTGAAGAAGGCGATCGTCAAGGCGGCCGCGGAAGCGACGAAGCAGCAGCGCACGGCATCGCTGGCGGCGTCCCAGAGCGTGATCGCGACGCTCGAGAGCAAGGGGATGAAGGTCAACAAGGTGGCCGACATCGGTCCCTTCCGCGAGTCGGTGAAGCCGGTCTACGAGCAGTTCAAGACGTCGATCGGCCCGGACATCATGGAGGACGTGCTCACGGCGGTTAAGTAGGCGATGGCGACGGAGTCGGCGGGCGGAGCGGCGATCGAGGGTATCCGGCGCATCGTCCGCGCCGTCGCCTGGCTGCTGCGGGCAAGCCTGATCGCCGCCGCGACGGCGATGCTGGCCTGCATCGCGATCCAGGTCGTCATGCGCTACGTGTTCGGGAAGACGCCCTCGTGGTCCGAGGAGATGGCGATCCTGATGTTCGCCTGGACCACGCTGGGCGGCCTGGCGCTCGGGATCCACGAAGGCTTCCATGTCCGCCTGACGCTGGCGCTGGACCCGCTGCCCGGCGCAGGGCGCGTCTGGGCGGAGCGCGGCATCGACCTGATCGCGGCCGTGTTCGGCGCCTGCCTCGTCTGGTCCGGGCTGCGCTTCGTCGAGTTCACGCGCGGGTCGGTGTCGGCGGCGATCGCCTATCCCATCGAACTGCTGCACGGCATGGCCCCGTTCGCCGGCGCGCTCGTCTGCCTCTTCGCCGTCGAGCGTGTGGTGGCCGGTGCCAGACAGGCCGGAGCGTCGCCCCCGCCATGAGCGCCACCGCGATCGTGCTGGTGGCCACCTTCGTCGGGCTGGCCGCGATCAGCGTGCCCTTCGCCATCGCCATCGGCCTGGCGACCATGGCCGTGGTGCTGGTGGCGGACATCGAGCCGGCCTTCTTCGCGCAACAGATGGTCGCCGGCTCGCAGTCCTTCAGCCTGCTCGCGATCCCGCTGTTCATGCTGGCCGGCGAGCTGATGACGGCAGGCGGGCTTTCCAGCCGCCTCGTCCACGCGGCCGGCGTGCTGGTGAGGCACCGCACGGGCGGCCTCGCCATGGTGACGGTGATCGCGTCGGCCGTGTTCGCCGCCATCTCCGGCTCGGCGCCGGCGACCACGGCAGCGATGGGGTCGATCATGATCCCGGCCATGACCCGCGCCGGCTACGACAAGGCCTTTGCCACCGCGGTCGCGGTCAGCTCGGGCGTGCTGGGGCCGCTGATCCCGCCGTCGATCGCCTTCGTCATCTGGGGCGTCATCGCCGAGCAGTCGATCGGGCGGCTGTTCCTGTCCGGCGTGGTGCCCGGCCTCGCGATCGCCGCCGGCCTCCTGGTCGTCTGCTACGTGCATGCGCGCCGCCACAAGGTGCCGCTGGAGGAGCGTGCCTCCTGGCGCGAGACCGGCAAGGCGTTCTGGGACGCGAAGTGGGCGCTGATGTCGCCGGCCATCGTGCTGGGCGGCATCTATGGCGGGATCTTCACGCCGACCGAGGCGGCGGGGGTGAGCTGCGTCTATGCCATCCTGGTGGGGCTGCTGGTCGAGCGGCAGCTCACGCTGCGCGGGCTGCCGGACCTGCTCATCCGCGCGGTGCGGACGTCGGCCATGGTGACGGCCATCGTCGCGGTGTCGACCGGCTTCGGCGTGCTGGTGGCGCAAGACCAGATAGCGGTGAAGTTCGCGCAATGGCTCGCCGCCAGCGTCGACCAGCGCTGGATTGCCCTGGCCGGCCTCAACATCATCTTCTTCCTGCTCGCCGCCGTGATGGACGAGATCGCCATCATGGTGATCTTCGGCCCGATGCTGATCGCCATCGCCAGCCGCTTCGGGGTCGATCCGGTCCATTTCGGCGCGATCATCGTCACCAACGTTGCCATCGGCATGGCGGCGCCGCCGATCGGCTACTGCCTGTTCGTCGGCATGGCGATCAGCGGCCTCAGTCTCGGGGCGGTCGCGCGCCGGATATGGCCCATGATCCTGGTGATGCTGATCGTGCTGTTCCTGACGACCTACGTGCCCCAGTTTGCGCTGTTCCTGGCCGGGTGAAGCCTCTTCGGCAGCCCGCAAGCCGGGTGGCGCCGGGGTGCCGCCATGCCTAAGCTGCGGGTGCACGCCCGCAAGTCGGCCCGTGCCGCAGCCTTTTGTTTCGGGAGAGATGGCCATGGCGCTTGTCGCGGTTTCACCCCACAGGACGTGCTTCTTCTGCAGCAACGAGGGGACCGACAAGCCGATCGTCGGCTCGGTCGGAAAGGGCGGAACCAACAAGAAGGCCGATGTCCGGATCGTGCAGGCCTTCCTGAATTCGACGCCGCCGCAAGACGGCGGACCGGCGTTCCTGCTGGCCGAAGACGGACTTATCGGCCCCAAGACGCAGGCGGCGATCGACAAGTTTCAGGCGAAGGTCCTGAGCCGGCCGGACGGGCGCATCGATCCGCATGGCCCGACGATCAAGGCGCTGACGAAGTTCATTTGCGACTCCGACTCCGTTCCCGCCGGCCGCCTCGGCCTCGACGGCCGGCCCGGACAGGCCGCGGGCTCGCCCGCGAAGCCGCCGACGCCGGCCCAGACAGGCGCCCAGATGGTGGCGGAAGGAAAGCAGATCCTGAAGGACCTCGAGCGCAAGCTGATGTCGCTGCGCTTCAAGCTGCTGCATCAGACGCCGACAACCATGGCCTGGCTGAACAAGCATTTCGAGACCGCCAAGGTCAAGGTCACCTCGAACGACGCCAGCAAATTGCTCGGCATCGTTTCGGCCATCCATTTCCAGGTCTCGCGCGCCAATGCGTTCGGCGCGCAGGGCATCGACAGCATCATCATGTTCGATCCGAAGGCCGACCCCGGCGTCATCGCCTGGACCGTGCGCGGCGGCGACAAGCTGTCGACGAAGCAGTTCCAGATCTACGTGGAGAAGGGCGTGAACATAAAGGCGCCGGGCCACACCGTCTTCCTCGGACCGATCTTCACGAACCAGCCCGCCCCCATCGAGAAGCAATGGACCGTGATCCACGAGATGTGCCATTTCGTCGGGCCGCGCGATGGCACCGGCCTGGAGATAAACGACAACGCCTATGCCTTCCAGGGGCATTTCCTGACGATCGGAAAGTTCTTCAAGCTGCACAACGCAGAATCGATCTCACTGATGATCCTCGAATTCGCCGTGGGAACGGCCGCCATCGTGGCCACGCCACGCTTGGCCAAGTTCAAGTCGCACTTCGATACCTTTCCCAAGGTCGTCGGCGGGGAGATCGTCACGAGCTGAATGGCGGCCGCGAAAGCCCCGGCGCACCGCACACTGCCTGTGCGGCGGCGAAGTTCGCGGTGACCGGATTCACCGAGGCCCTGGTCGCAGGGCGCCAAGCGGCGACGCAACCGAGGGGTGCGTCGCCTCCGAATGGTCACGCAATGCGCACTGCCCCTGCGATATGATGGATTGTTGCGGGGGATTTGCAGATGAACCTGTTGCGATATGCGGGGATCGCCGTTGTCGCGCTTTGCCTTCAACCAGGCCCGGCACGGGCGGATGACATAGCCGGCGCGGGATCGACGTTCGTCGCCTCCGTCCTGTCGACGTGGTCGGCGGGCCACAGGGCAACAGGCGGAAGCGGTCTCGACGATCAGCCCATCGGCTCGGGCGGCGGCATCGCCAGCCTGAAGTCGGGCCTCGTCGACTTCGCGGCGTCCGATGCCCCGCTGCGGCCGGCCGACCTGCAGCGATTCGGACTGCTGCAGTTTCCCCTCGTCGTCGGTGGCGTGGTCCCGATCCTCAATATCGACGGCGTCCGATCCGGCGAGCTGCGACTGACCGGCGCGCTCCTCGCCGTTGCGGCACGGACGAAAGCCGCCGTGGCGTTCTTTCGCTGGTCACTGCAGCACGGCCAGGACCAGGCGACCGCGCTGGGCTTCGTCCCGCTTCCGCCGGACGTGGTGTCCCGCATCGAGGCGTATTGGCATACGCGGTTTGCAGACGGTCAGTGATGTCGCGAGCGAAGGCAGTGCCGGACAAAACGAGCAGGCCTGCATGATCGATTCTCCGACAGACGCCAACGCGGCCAACACCGACCACGCCGCGCTTCCCCAGGGCCAACGGGTTGGCCGCTACGAGATCCTCTCGATCCTGGGCCAGGGCGGCTTCGGCATCACCTACCGGGCGCGCGATACCGAGCTCGGCCGTGACGTCGCGCTCAAGGAATACCTGCCGGCGGCGCTCGCCGTTCGCCAGGACGGCATCACCGTGCTGCCGCGCTCGACCAGGATGGCGGAGGACTTTGCCTGGGGTCGCGACCGCTTCGTCGCCGAAGGCCGAACGCTGGCGAGCCTCCACCATGCGCCAGCCATCGTGCGCGTGTTCGATTTCCTGCAGGCCAACGGTACCGCCTACATCGTCATGGAGCTCCTGAGCGGTGAGACGCTCGGTGACCGCATAGCCAAGAACGGCAAGCTCAGCCGCCAGGAAGTCGACCGCATCCTGTGGCCGCTGCTCGACGGCCTGGAGCAGGTTCACGCTGCAGGCTTCCTGCATCGCGACATCAAGCCCGCCAATATCCTGCTCGATGCCGCGGACCACCCGACGCTGATCGACTTCGGCGCCTCGCGCGCGGCGATGGCCGGCCGCAGTTCGGCGCTCACGGCCATCTTCACGCCGGGCTATGCCGCGGCCGAACAGATGACCGCCGCCAAGCAGGGACCGTGGACGGACATCTACGGACTGTCGGCAACGCTCTATCACGCCATCACAGGGGCGCCGCCGCCCAGCGCCTTCGACCGCATGCTCGACGATGCCTACGCGCCCCTGGGCAGGATGGCGCTGCCCGGCTTTGGCCGCGGCCTGCTGGCCGGCATCGACCTCGGGCTCGAGGTCCGCGTCATCGATCGGCCACAGAGCATCGCGGACTGGCGCCCGATGCTGAAGCAGGCCGGCTCGCCCGCTTCCGTCGCGACCCTGGCGCTCCCGCGAACGCCGACGGTGCAGCCCGCCTTTGCCCCGTCACCGGCGGGCGCACCACCTGTGCCGGCGAGGAAGGGCGGCGTCGGTCGCCTGGCCGGCGGCGCCGTGGCTGCGATCCTGGTGCTGGCGGGCGGCTACTACGCCCTCGTCGACGACAAGCGGCCACCACCACAGACGGTGGCTGCGCCTGCGCCGACCGACAAGGCCGCGCAGGATGCCCAGCTTGCGGCGGAAGCCCGGCGGCTGAAGGACCAGGAGGAGCTCGCCCGCCTGCGCGCCGAGAACGAGCGGCGCCTCAGGGCCGAGCAGGAGGCAGCCCTGCGCAAGCAGGTCGAGGAAGAGACCCGGCGCAGGATCGAGGCCGAGATGGCCGGGAAGAAGCAGCAGGAGGAGGCCGCAGCGGCCGAGAAGCAGCGCCAGGAAGACGAGGCGCGGCAGAAGGCGGAAACCGGGGCGGCCAGCCTGCGCCAGGCCGAGGAAGCCAACCAGAGGGCGGCCGAAACGGGCGAGCTCGGCCTGCACCTGACGGCGAGCGACCGGCAGCGCATCCAGGTCGCGCTCACCGCGCTGGGGTTCGATACGCGCGGCGCGGACGGCGTGTTCGGCGCCCTTACGCGCGAGATGATCGCGGCCTGGCAGAAGGCGCGTGGGGCAGCGCCTACCGGCTTCGTCACGGGCGAACAGAATCAAGCCCTGCTGAAGGAAGCGGCGCCGGCCATTTCCCGTTTCGATGACGAGAGGAGGAAGCTCAACAGAACAGCCGGCGACGAGAGTGGAAGAGCCGGCACTTCGGTACCTTCCCTTCCGCTGGTCCTCCCGCTGGTCCTCCCGCTGCCGCTCCTCCTGCCGCTCCTCCTCCGGGGCCTGCCACGTCGTCTTCCCAGCCCGTCATCGTCCAGAGCGAGCCGCCGGCCGGCAGCCTGCGGCAGGGCCAGGTCATTCTGGTCGACGATGGCACATGCCCTGCCGGTCAGATCAAGGAAGTGGCCGGCGGCAGAAGCAACGAAAGAGTTCAGCGGACGCGACGATGTATTCCTCGACCAAGGAACTGACGTCGCGGCTGCAGGAGCGACCTTGCGACTCGCCGACCATCGCCGAGGTCGAGGCATTCCTGGGTCATATCGTCGACGCACACGGAATGCGCCGACCCGTCAACGCATGCCAGGGTCAGATGGGTTAGGATCGCCGCATGTCCCCGTTCGACGCGACCAACCCGTCTCCTCCCGTGCGCTGGGGACTGGCCGTCAAGCTGTTTGCCATCCTCGCCCTTCTCGGCGCGATTGCCGTGCTGGTCACCAGCGTGCTGGGTTACCTGCAGGCACGCGATGCCTTGCAGGAGGCCATCTACAACCAGCTCACCTCGACGCGGAAGAGCAAGGTGCAGCAGGTCGAGACGTATTTCCGCACCATCCGCAACGAGCTCACCCAGGTGGCCAACTCGAAGGAAGCAATCGACGCCGCGCGGGCATTCCGCACCACGTTCAACGAGCTCGATCGAACCGATGTGCCGGTCGATCTCCAGCGCAAGGTCGACGCCTGGTACGGCGCGCAGTTCATGCCCGGCGTGCGACGCCTGACGGCCAAGGAGCCGGACGTCAAGGAGTACCTCCCCGTCGATCCGGCCGCCTATTATCTGCAGTACCATTACATCGTCGCCAACCCCTATCCGCCCGAGCGGCGCGAGCTGCTCGACGATGCCGGAGACGGGAGCGCCTACAGCCGCCAGCACGCGATCTATCATCCGCTGCTGCGGGACGCCGCCACGACCTTCGGCTTCTTCGACCTGATGCTGGCGGATCCGGCGGCCAGCCGCATCGTCTATGCCGTCAGGAAGGAAGTCGATTTCGCGGCCTCCCTCCGCAGCGTTCCCTTCCGGCAATCGACTCTCGCCGTGGCCGTCGCGCACTGCGGCGCCGATGCCGAAAAGTACGCCGCCTGCCTGGAGGACTTTGCGCCCTATGCGCCCTCGGGTGGCGCGCCGATTGCCTTCATGGCCGCGCCGATCATCGACCAGAACGTCGTCGTCGGCGTGCTGATCGCGCAATTGTCGATCGACGAAATCGACAAGGTCGTGACCGGCGGACGACGCTGGCGGCAGGACGGGTTCGGCGCCACCGGCGAGGCCTATCTCGTCGGATCCGACAACCTCGCGCGGTCGGGGCCGCGGGCGTTCTATGAAAACCGCAATCGGTACTATGCCGATCTCAAGAGCAGCGGAGCCGCCGACCAGGAGATCGACGCCATCCGGCGCTATGGCACGCCGGTGCTCCAGCAGCGTATCGCCACGGAGGCGGTCCAGGCCGCACTCGCCGGGACCGAAGGCGTCGGCGAGATCGTCGGATATCACGGCGTCCCGACGCTTGCCTCCTGGGGGCCGCTTTCAATTCCCGGCCTCAAGTGGGTCCTGATCGCCAAGATAGACACAGCGGAGGCCTTCGCACCGATCGACAAGCTGCGGCGCAACCTGATCATCGTGGGCGCCATCGCCTTGCTGATGGTGGTCGTGACGTCCGCCTGGCTGTCGCGCTCGCTGCTCGGGCCGCTGCGCGAACTCACCGCCGGCGTCACGCGCTTTGCCTCCGGGGACTACGGCGCCAAGGTGGCCGTGCGCAGCCGCGACGAAATCGGCCGCCTCTGCTCGGCGTTCAACGGCATGGTCGACGAGCTGCGCGAGAAGACCATCGTCATCGAGAACAAGAACCGCGAGAACGAGCAGTTGCTGCTCAACATGCTGCCGGGGCCGATTGCCAACCGGTTGCGCGGCGGGGAGAAGAACATCGCCGACGGCTTTGCCGAGGTCACGGTGGCCTTCGCCGACATCGTCGGCTTCACCGCCATGTCTTCGCAAATGCTTCCGACCAGTGTCGTAAGCCTGCTGAACGGGCTGTTCACCCGGTTCGACGAAGCTGCCCAGGAGCTCGGCATCGAAAAGATCAAGACGTTGGGCGATGCCTACATGGCCGTGTGCGGCCTGCCGGTGCAAGTGCCCGATCATGCCGAGCGCATGGTGCGCATGGCGATCCGGATGGTCCACATCACCCGGGAACATGCCCTGGAGCATCGCGTTGCGTTGAGCCTCCGGGTCGGTATCAACAGCGGCCCCGTCGTGGCAGGCGTGATCGGCAAGACGAAGTACATCTACGACCTCTGGGGCGACACGGTGAACCTTGCGAGCCGCATGGAATCAGCCGGGGTGCCGGGCACGATCCAGGTGACGCGGCCGGTGTATGACAAGCTCAAGGACCGTTTCGCCTTCGAGTCGCGTGGCCAAATCGAAGTCAAAGGCAGAAGCGGCATCGAGGCCTGGCTGCTGAAGATCTGATGGCGACCACCCAACGACGCGCGCATGGACGATTGAGGTGAGCGACTCTTGACCTGGGACCCGATCCGGGCAGGCTGGCGAACAAGAGGAAATCTGCCAACCATGACCGCCGCGGCCCGCGCGAGTACCCAGGCTCACAGGCGGAGGAGAGAGACGATCGTGCGGTTCGCGCGCCACCCATTTGCCGAAGCGGTCGATCGCCTGGGACGGCGCGGCTTCGTGGCCCTGGCAGGCGGTGCCGTGGCATCGACAACGCTGGGCCCGACGACGGCAGGCGCGCAGACCCTGCCGGTCATCGGCTATCTGGGGTCGGAATCGCCAGAGCTTTACGCCAGCCGCCTCGCTGCCTTCCGCGAAGGCCTGGCAGACGCCGGCTATAGCGAGGGACGCAACGTCGCCATCGAATACCGGTGGGCCGACGGCCAGTACAGCCGGCTGCCGGCGCTGGCGAAGGAGCTGGCCGAGCGCCCGCTGGCGCTCATGGTGGCGCCGGGCGGCGCCGAAGTCGTGCTGGCGGCGAAAGCGGCGACGACCAGGATGCCGATCGTCTTCGAGATGGGGGGCGATCCGGTCAGGCTCGGCATCGTGGAGAGCCTGGCCCGGCCCGGCGGCAACCTCACCGGCGTGTCGAGCCTCAGCGTGGAGGTTTCCCGCAAGCGGCTGGAGTTCATGCGCGAGGTGCGGCCCGGCGCGAAGCGCTTCGCCGTCGCCATCAATCCCTCGAGCCCGACCGCGGAGTCGCAGCTGAAGAACCTCGAGGCCGCGGCCCACAGCCTCGGCGTCGAGCTCATCGTGCTCAGGGCCAACGCCGAAGGGGAATTCGACGGCCTGTTCGCCGCCGTGCGGGACGCGGCGGCGGGCGGACTGGTGTTCAGCTCCGATCCCTATTTTGCCTACCGAAGCCGGCAGCTGGCGGCGCTCGCGGCCCGCCACGAGGTGGCCGCCATCATGCAATCGCGCGACTTTCCCCTGGCCGGCGGCCTGATGAGCTACGGCGGCGATTTCCTCCAGTCGCACCGGCAATCGGGGCGACAGGCAGGGCGGGTCCTGAAGGGCGAGAAGCCCGCGGACCTGCCGGTGCAGCGCGTCACCAAGGTCGAACTGTTCATCAACGTGAAGGCCGCCGTGGCGCTGGGCCTGATATTCCCGCCGTCGATCCAGACCAGCGCCGACCGGGTCATCGAATGAAGGCGGAACCCGGCGCTGGCTCGGACCGCGCCGCGGACACTCGCGCGACGCAGGCCGACGCCAGAGCGCTTCGCCGCACCTCGCTCTTCTGGAAATACTTTCGCCTCCTCTTCGCGGCGGTCGTGGTTCCGCTGCTGATCGCCGGCGGCAGCGAAGCCTGGCTTGGCTATCGCGACGCCCGCGCCCGCCTGAACGACGTCCTGAACGCGGAAGCCCGCCTGGCGGCCGTGAAGATCGAGGATTTCCTCGACGCCATCCGCCACCAGCTGGGATGGACCGTCCAGTTGCCGTGGTCGGAAGGCGGCGGGGACCGGCGACGGCTCGATGCGCTGCGCCTGCTGCGCCAGGTCCCGGCTGTCCAGACCCTGACCCTGGTCGATGCAGACGGCGAGGAACGGCTGTTCGTCTCGCGCATCGGCCTGAACAGGATCGACAGCGGCAACGACCTGTCCACCGATCCCGCGGTCGAGGGCGCGCGGGCCGACAGCGTGTGGTACGGCCCGGTGAGGTTCCTCGACGGCTCGGAACCCTTCATGACGATTGCCGTGGCCGGCAACCGTTCATCCGTCGGGATGGCCGTGGCCGAGGTCAACCTGAAGTTCATCTGGGACGTGGTCTCGGAGATCCATGTGGGGCGCACCGGCAACGCACTGGTCCTCGACCGGCCGGGACGTCTCGTCGCCCATCCGGACATCAATCTCGTGCTGCGCGCCGACGAAGCGAGGCAGCGACCGTTACAGGACCTGCGGGCCGCCCTGCTGGCGCGGCCCGGCGAGGCGGAAACCGGCCGCGACATCGCCGGCAACACGGTGCTGGCGGCAATGGCGCCGATCCCAGGCGTCGACTGGAGCGTCATCGTCAATCAGCCGCTGGCCGAAGCCTTCGCCCCGCTCTACATCGCGCTGTGGCGCACCGTTGCGCTGCTCGTCGGCGGCGCGGCGCTGGCCGCAGTCCTCGCCTGGTGGCTGGCCCAGCGCATGATCGGTCCCATCCGACTGCTCGAGGATGGCGTCACGCGGATAGGCGCGGGACAGTTCGACCATCGCATCGAGCTCGCGACCGGCGACGAATTCGAGCGGCTGGCCAAGCGCTTCAACGAGATGGCGGCGGAACTGGCGGTCTCGCAGGAGCGCTCGCAAAGGATCAGCCGGCTCAGGCGCTTCCTCGCGCCACAGGTGGCCGAGCTCGTCGATCGCAGCGGCGACGACAGCGTACTCGACGGGCGGCGCGTCGAGGTCGTCGTGGTGTTCTGCGACCTCAGGGGATTCACGGCGTTCGCGGCGCGCTCCGACACCGCGACCATCATCGAGGTGCTGCGCGATTACTACGACATGCTTGAAAGGGTGGTGAACGCCCACCAGGCGACGCTCGTGAACTTCTTCGGCGACGGCGCCATGGTGCTGGTGAACGCGCCGGTCTCGGTTCCCAATCCGGCGCTGCGCGCCATCGCCATGGCGAGCGACATGCAGACGGGCGTGCAGGCGCTCCTGGCCGGATGGCGGACGTCAGAGCATGAGCTCGGGTTCGGGATCGGTCTCGCCATGGGACCGGCAACAGTGGGTCGGATCGGCTCCCAAGGGCGCCTCGACTACACCGCGGTCGGCAATGTCGTGAACCTCGCCTCGCGACTGTGCGCGAGCGCGCAGGACAACCAGATCCTGGTGGACCGCGTCACCGCCGAGGCGATCGAAGCGAAGACGCCGCTCGTGGAGCTCGACGCGCGGAACCTGAAGGGGTTCGACCAGCCCGTTCGCGTGTTCGCCGTCAGCGGACGCGCGTCGCCCTGACGGCACACTGGGCGTTGGCCCCGAGCGCTCGTGATGGCGATCGCCCAGCGACGCGGGCATGGACGATACCGGTGAGCGACTCTTGACCTTGCGCCCAATCCGGGCAGGCTGGCGCATGAGAGGAAATCTGCCGGCCATGACCACCGCGACCCGCGCGAACGCCTTGCACATCCTGATCGCCGCCTCGGTGATGATGAGCCTCGCGATGGGCATGCGTCAGTGCCTGGGGCTTTTCCTGCCGCCGATGACGCAAGCGCTCGCCATGTCGGCATCGGACTTCACCTTCGCGATCGCGGTGCAGAACATTGTCTGGGGCCTGGCGCAGGCGCCGCTGGGGGCGGTGGCCGATCGCTGGGGGTTGCGTCCGGTCATGGCGCTGGGGGCGGTGGCGTATGTCGCCGCCATGGCGGTCATGACAGCCGCCACCGGTGTCTGGATGTTCGTCCTGGCGCAGACGTTCGTCGGCATCGGCATCGCCTGTACGGGATCGTCGCTGGCGATGACCGCGACCGCGCGCGCCGCGTCACCCGAACGGCGCAGCGTGGTCCTGGGCATCGTCGGCGCCTTCTCCTCGGTCGGCACGCTGGTGATCGCGCCGGTCCTGCAGGCGCTGCTCGGTGTGTGGGACTGGCGATGGGGAGCGGTGCTGTTCGTGATCCTCGCGGCGGCGATGGTGCCGGCGGCGATGATCACCGGCCGGGTCGACCGCCTGCCCCAGCCGTCGCTGCAGCGCGTATCGGCGGCCGCGGCGATCGGCGAGGCGCTGCGCAACCGCCGCTTCGTCGTGCTGTGCTGCACGCATTTCGTCTGCGGGCTGCAGCTGATCTTCATCAACACGCACCTGCCGAACTACCTGGCGCTGTGCGGCCAGGACCCGATGCTCGGCGCCACGGCGCTGGCCATCATCGGCGGCATCAACATCGCGGGCTGCCTGATGGCCGGCTACCTCGGGCAGCGCTACCTCAAGAACGTCCTGCTGGGCCTCACGTACCTCGCCCGGTCCGCCGTGCTGATGGTCTATTTCATGTTCCCCCCGACCCCCGCCACGACGATCGTCTTCGCGGCGGCGATGGGCATGATGTGGCTGGGCGTCATTCCGCTGGTGTCGGGCTATGTCGCCGACCTGTTCGGCACGAGGAACATGGCGACGCTGCTGGGCGTCTCGTTCGTCATCCACCAGATGGGCTCGGTCATCGGCGCCTGGGGCGGCGGCATGATCTTCGACATGTTCGGCAACTACGACCTCGCCTGGCGGTTCGGCGTATCCCTCGGCATCGTCGCGGGCATCGTCCAGATCCTGTTCGGCGGTCCCTCCGGGACGCGGTCGGGCGCGCGGCCGGTGCCCGCAGCGGGCTGAGCTCCCGCGACAACTGCGCGTAGAGCGGAATGCGGGGAGGGGAACCTCACCGATGCTTCATCCGGTACTGCATGGGCGTGCTGTCGGTCCACCGTTTGAAAGCCCGCACCAGCGGCCCCGGCTCGGCATAGCCCAGCGCATAGGCGATCTGGTGCAGGCGCAGATCGGTGTTCGCCAAGTAATGCCTGGCGAGATTGCAGCGTGTGCCGTCGACCAGGTCGCGATAGCTGACATCGCGCTCGCCAAGCCTGCGTTCGAGCGTCTTGGCGCTCATATTGAAATGGCGCGCGACGTCGTCGAAAGCGGGCGCCCCCTTGGTCAGCCGTTCCACGATGTATTGCCGCACGGAATGGACAAGGTCCTCCTTTCGCGGTCGAGGGCCGATGATACGGCGGCAGGCCGCTTCCAACGTGCGTAACAGCCGGTTGTCGGCGCCAATCACCGGCAGCCGCAGGGTCTCCTCCGAGAAGATGATCGCATCCCATTCGGCCCGGAACCGGACGGGGCAGCCGAGAATTCCTTCGTAGTCGATGCGCTCGTTGGGCCGCGCGTGAATGAACTCCACGCGCACCGGAGCGGCCTTCGACCGCGTCAGCTCCCGCGCACCCTTCACGAACTGTGCCGACACTCGTTCGGAATTCTGCCGCAACTCGCGAAGGGTGGGATTGGCGTCGCGGAAGCGGAGAGTGCCGACGGGTCCAGCCACTTCGAGAGTTGCGTCGGTTCCTTCGTTGGTGACGGTGATGTAGCGCTCTACGTTGGCCAGCGCGTCTCCGAGTGTCGGCGAATTGGCCGCGATGAAGCCAAGCAGGCCGTTGTCGCGGACGTCGTGCGAGGCGCCGAGCTTCAGGCCATAGGCGGGCTCTGCCAACAGCAGGGCCGCGCGCTCGATCAGGCGCATGAAGGCGGCATAGGAAATCCGGCCGTCGGGACTGGCGATGTCTGCCCGGGACAAGCCAGCCTCCCTCAGGAGGCCGTCGAGCGCATGCCCGGCACGCCGCACATCGTTTGCGATGTAGGTGGCCCACCGGGCCTCGATCATCTGAACCCGCACAATGACGCCAAGGGTCAATAGTCTGACGGGCGAAGTCAATGCAAAGACCGCGCGTGATGCGCAAGTTGGCCGGAGGATGGTTCACCCCAGGAAGACAGGATCGCCGCGCTGCGCGGGTCGGTCCGGTCAACCAGCAGTCGGCCCGTGCCCACGCCCACGCCCACACCCACTCCCACCCGACACGGGCCGACTTGCAAGGTGATCCAACTGCAGGCGAGGGGCCGTCCCACTGAAGAGGCGATTGATGCGACCGATACCTGAAGCCACCGATGTGACGGAGGCCGACCGCGAGCAATGTTGCCGCTTGATCGAGGCCGCCGGCTTCTACGCAGTGGACTACGAACGCGATGGCGCGTGCTGGGAGCGCGTCCTGCCAAGCGGCGAGTGCCTGGTGCTGGCGGTATGGAAATCGGGACTCTTTGGCAAGCCGGGCCGCGAGGAATGGACCCTGGTCCGCTACCGGGGAAACGGCACGCTCGGCGACGAGACCGGTCCCATGACCCTGCATGAAGCGCTGTCCCGCATCGCCGCTCTCACGGCGCTGCCGCGACGGGCTTAGGTGCTCGCCGGCGATAGAGAATGACCATGACGACGATCGCAAAGATGCGCACGCGCACCAGTCATCCAGAGTTGGCGAAGCCCGAGTTCGCCCGAGTGTATTGGCATCATGGCGGCTACCACTACCGGAGCGCCAAGGAGAGGCCCGCAATCACTCTCGGCAGCGATATCGGCTCGGCTTGTTTCATGGCCAAGCTGGCAATTGCCAAGCAGGCCGACAAGGCGTGGCGGGCGTACATGCCGCGCAAGGTGAGCGAAATTGTCGTCTGATGCTTGCCCTGGCTGGACGCAGTCGATCAGCGCGGCGTTCGTGAGGAGCGTTCGCATATGCCAGTTACTCGCGTTCCCCGTTCGCGAGGTCTCCCTGCGGCGAGATCAATGGGCATCAAACCATGCACACACGCAGATTGACCCGGCGGTTTCGTGCGTCAAAGTGGCCGCAAGGGGGGCGCCTAATGCGGCAAACGATCCTGTCGGTCGTTCTGGACGTCGATCCACAGAGCGCCCGGCATCTGTCAGACCTCATCGAGGCGTTCAAGCGCCAGCAGGAAGAGGCCGGGGTAGAGACTTACGGCCGGCTCAAGGACGGTGTGCCTTCGTTGCACTTCCTGTCGATGTCGATCTTCCCGGGTGCGCACTACGATCCGATCTTCGTGATCGAGGCCAATTTCGACGGATCGCCGGATGCTTTCTGGGGCCATATGGAGGCAACGTTGGCCGATCTTCTTCGGCCGATGCTGCGCTGCTGCAAGCGCCCCGCCGACAGTGACGGGCTCGCCTACGATGCCGTCACGAAGCCGGACTCGCGCGTGCCGGTCGTCGCTTACCTGGCCCGCAGAACGCTGCGCCCCAGCGTCTTTCATCAGGGCAACCGGGGACTCGAGCGCGACCGGATCCTGCGCGAGCGGGATCTCTTCCTGGCCATCAGGGACGAGCTTGCGCAAGCAAGCCCGACAGCGCCCAATCCGTATCGGGCCATTCCAGCGGAGCAGATCCACGTCAGGCTGCGCAACGCCATGGTGCGGTCGTTTCCGTGGCTGGCGGAACCGGCGCCGCCGAGAATTTCCTGGATCGAGCGAGCGGCGGATTTTTGCCGGCTGCTCGCTTTCCTGTTTGCCACTTTCCTCTGCCTTTCGATTCCCGGCATGGCGGTGGCGCCTGTCACCCCGGCCTGGCGATTCGCGGTCCTGACAGCGGTCCTGGCCGGACTGGTGGCGATCGGCCTGTGGTCGATGCACCGCGCCCGGGACGGCGAAGGCGTGCCGACCCGTTCCGGCGGCCTGACCCCGGCCAGCCTGTCGGTGAAGAACAGGCTGACGTCGTTCGCACACCCGGTCACCCTGGTTGCCGGCCTGCTGCTCGTCGTGGCGCTCTATGTCGTCGTTGCCACCGTGATCGGGTCGGTCCTCACGATGCTGATCACGGGATTGAGCTATGCCGGCTCGTTCTGGCCGACGGCGAGGGTCGTCCTGCTGGGGTTGGCAAGCATCGCCTTCACGGCGCCGGCCATCGTCCTGTGGCTGCGCTGGCTCGAGCGGCGCGATTCGTCCCACGATGAGCCGCCGGTCGATGACCGGCTGTTGCGCGAGATGGCCCGCCGCGAGGATTGGATTGCGCAAAATCACATGGGCAGCGTTGTCCTCGTCAAGCCGGGTGTTCTGCGCACGATACTCTTCCGCGCGGGCCATCTTGGATTGGGCCTGCTTCTCAGGGCAATCGCGACGGACGGCTATCTCGGCAGCATGCGAACCGTTCACTTCGCCCATTGGGCGTTCATCAACAACGGCAGTCGCCTGATGTTCTTCAGCAACTTCGATCACAGCTGGGGGAGCTACCTGGACGACTTCATCGAGAAGGCGCACGGCGGACTCACGCTTGCCTGGGGCAGCGGCGTCGGCTTCCCGCCGACCCGCTTCCTGGTGCTCGACGGCGCCAGCCACGGGCGCAAGTTCAAGGCGTGGGCCCGTCACTCGATGGCGGTAAGCCGGTTCTGGTTCAGCGCCTATCGTGACCTCACGGTCGACCAGATCGAACGCAATGCGCGCATCGCCGAAGGGCTGCGGAAAGCCACGCTGAAACCACAGGAGGCCACCGCATGGGCGCGGGATCTGTGACCGCTTCACCGGTCAAGGAGCGGTTGAGCTGGCGGCTGAAGCCGCCGCACGACCAACAGACGCAGGGCATCGTGGTCAGCGGCTTCTCCCGGCTGCCGGCGGGCAAGGCGCTGTTCCTCCACTGCGACGGACCGGAGAGCGATGCCGGCCGGGGCCCCTGGCTGCAGACACTGATGAAGGTGGCGCCCATCACCGCCAGCGATGGAAAGCCTGAGACCCGTGCCGCCGCCATCGCCTTTACCTGGACCGGCCTGCAGAAGGCGGGACTCTCGCCGGAGGCGCTGGCGACATTTGCCGCGCCGTTTCGCGAGGGGATGTACCAGGAAGACAGGCTCCGCCGCCTGGGCGACAAGGTGAAGGACAAATGGCAGGAGCCCGTCATCGATGGTGGCCCCCTGTGGAGCGGCAACATTCCCGCTGCGGACGAGTTGCGCCAGGCGACGACCCGGACGACCGTGCATGCGCTGCTGCTGCTCTACGGCGAGACTGTCGCCGACGTTCAGGTCTGGGGCGAGGAGGTCGGCCAAGCGCTCGCGCCGCACGGCATGAAAATCGTCCACCAGCTCGCGCTCGACCTTCAGCTCGACGAAGTTGGTATCGGCCGGGAGCATTTCGGCTTCGCCGACGGGATGTCGCAGCCAATTCCCTTCGGTGATCCGGATGTCGCCTCGGAAGACACCGTCGCCTTGAGCGACGGCCGGCCGGCACCGCGCGATGAGTGGCATGGCGTGCCCCTGGGCGAGATCCTGTTGGGACATACCAACGCCCATGCGGAGAAGACGCCTGGTCCGGTTGTGCAAGACGACAAGTTCGCGCGCGCTGCGCAGCTTTCGCCACAAGGAGCGCCGGAAGGCTTCCTCAATCTTGGTCTCAACGGCAGCTACATGGTGGTGCGTGAGCTGCGCCAGTATGTGGCCCGGTTCTGGCAATCGCTTGAAGACAACGCCGCGAGAATCCGCGCCCACGACCCGCCCGCCACGCACGTCACTGCCGACTGGCTCGCCGAACGGATTGTCGGGCGCAACATCGACGGCCATCTGCTGTGCCCCAGCGGACTGCTCGCGGCCGACGAACGCAAACAGCCGCAAAACGCCTTCGGCTTCGCCGAACTCGATCCCCACGGCCACGGTTGCCCGTTCGGCTCCCACGTGCGCCGTGCAAATCCTCGCGACGGCCTCGCGCGGGACCTTGCCTCGGCTCCCGCCCTGCTCGATTCGGTGAACAACCACCGGATCCTGCGGCGCGGCCGCAAGTACGGCGCCACGGCAACCGACCGGCGCACCGACGACGGCGCGGAACGCGGGCTGCTCTTCATTTGCCTCAACGCCGATATCGCCCGTCAGTTCGAGTTCATTCAGCAGACCTGGCTGTTGAACAAGAACTTCGCGACCTTGTATGACGAAACCGATCCGCTGATGGGTCCCAAAGGTCGCTTCACGATCCCCGACGAGCCCTTACGCCGGATCGTCGACGTTCAGACCTTCATCCAGCTGGCCGGCGGCGATTATTTCTTTCTGCCGAGCCTTCCGGCACTGCGCTACCTGGCAAGTCCTCGAGCATGACCTTGGCACTCGACAAGAACTCGCCCCCTGCCTGCAGTCCGCTTTGCGGCCTGGATAACGAAGATTGCCCGCGACTTCCGGGCAGGCCAGCACCGCGACATGAACGCCTTCTCGCTGCCGGGGGCTGACCAATGCGCAAGGTTCTGGAGCTGCCGTTTACCTGCCGCCTCTGTCACCATGCCTTCTTCGTGGAGAAGTCAGAGTTGGACAAGAACGAGCCCATCCACTGTCCGAAGTGCTCGGCGGTGTTCCGCCTCAAGAGCGAGCAGATGAAGAACCTCGCGCCGGGGCGCAGGCCGGTTAGGGACTAGTGCTCCCCCGCTAAAGCACATTCCCGACATCATGGAACCGCTCGCGGTTCCATGATGTCGGGAATCGCTCTAGCAGCCCTGGCGCCCGCATCCTCTTGAATGCAGTAACGCCGTTGAAGTAGAGTCATGCAAGCATTTGGAGCATTGTCGGAGGGGGTCATGCGTCCAACCATCAGCCGTTCGGAACTCGCACAATTCCTTCGCCTGCTCGTTGTGGCTGCCCTTCTCTTGGCTGGCATTGGAGTAGCAATCGGTGGCGGCTCGTCTGCGCTCGAGCTGATCGCAATGCGCTGACAGGCATCCCGCGATCCGTTCAGGCGGTCGCGTCGCGCAGATCGATGCCCCTATCGCGGCCCACTTGAACGCTTCTATCTCGAGCCCTCTCCAGCGCCCGCTCAATGTCGATCACCCCTCCTTCGCCACGTCCCAGAACACCGGCACCGTCGTCTCCCCCAGCCCTGAGACATTCGTCCGCACTGCCGTGTACTGCTTCCACTGCCCGCCGTTGATGTACGGCACCACCTGATACGCCCGCACCTGAATCTGGTCGGCGAGCCGCGCGCGTTCGGCTTCGTCGGTGCTCTCCCACCAGCTGCGGCGCAGGCGCTGCAGTTCCTCGTCGCAGGGGAAGCCCGCGACGTCGTTGGGGCACGGGGTGGCCAGGTAGACGTTGGTGAGCGGCGTCGAGGCATCAAGCGCCGTGGCGACAGTGATGAACAGGTTCCAGCCTCCCTTGTTGTTGGCGTCGACCGGGCCCTTGTTGTTGCGGCGCTGCGACAGCGTTCCCCAGTCGAGCGGCTGGATGTCGACCTTGAAGCCCACCTTGCGCATGCCCTCGGCGACCACGACCGTGGCGTTGAAGTTGGCGGCAAGATCGCTCGGCTGCATGAAGACGACCGGCCGGCCGTCGTAGCCCGACTCCTTGAGAAGGGCCCTGGCCTTCTCGAGGTCCGGCTTCTCGAGGCCGGTCGTGCCGGCCTTCGTCTCCAGCGGCGTGCCGCACATGAAGAACGAGCCGCAGAACGGCCGCGCGTTCTCGGCCGGTGCCCCGATCGCCTGCAGGATCGCCGTCTGGTCGATCGCGTGCAGCAGCGCCTGGAGCGCCTTGGGATTGTCGAAGGGCGGCTGCAGGTGATTGGGCCGGATCCAGATCATGCTGCCGGTCGGGTCCACCGTGACGAAGCGAACCTTCGGGTTAGCCTTCAGCACCGGATAGGTGTCCATGGCCGGGTTCTGCAGGTAGTCGATCTCGCCCGCGCCCAGCGCCGAGATGGCGGTGGTGGGATCGGCCATCGAGAGCCATTCGACCCGGTCGACCTTTACCACCTTGCCGCCGGCCAGGCCGTCGGGCTTCTCCTTGCGCGGCAGGTAGTCGGGATTGCGGACGTAGACCGCCTGCGAGCCGGGCCGCCATTCCTCCTTCACGAAGATGAAGGGCCCGGAGCCGACGGCGCTCGAGATCTGGGCTGACGCCGGCGTCCTGGCGATGGCCTCGGGCATGACGAACAGCGCATTCGCCGTGGGCTTGGACAAGGCCTCCAGCACCAGCCCGAACGGATCGCGCAGCGCCAAGGTGAAGGTGAGATCGTCCACCACCTCCAGTTTGGCGCCGGCCGAGAACAGGGCCTTGCCGACGACATCGCGGTCCTTCCAGCGCAGGATCGAGGCCACAGCGTCGGCGGCCCGCACCGGGCTGCCGTCATGGAACTTCAGCCCATTGCGCAGGCGGAACATCCAGGCCTTGCGGTTGTCGGAGACCTGCCAGCCGTCGACCATCTGGGGCTGCGGCTTGCCGCGCGAATCGAGCGCGAAGAGCTGATCGTAGACGAGATAGCCATGATAGGCCGCGTAGGCCGCGGTGTTGAACACCGGGTCGATGCCGCGCATGTCGACGGCGAGGACGACCTTGAGCACCTTCCCGGCCGAACGCGCCGGGCGGGTGGCGATGAGCGCCGGGGCCGCGCCCGCGAGCGCCATCAGGGTGCGTCGTGTGGGGGCGGAACGTCTGCTGGACCGATGCATCTGTCGTTACCTGGCGAACAAGAGGTTAGAGGGGATACTGCCCTTCAAGCGACGGCAGGTGAAATAGCGATCTCATGACCCAGCCTGAGCCCTTGCCCGGTGGTCAGCGCAACCAGAGATGCATGACCATGTCGTTGTAATCGAAGTCGCTGCCGGCACCGGCGCTCAGATCCTCGAAGCCGAACGTATTCTGCCCGAAGTTGCGGATGTGCTGGCGCCCGTCGGCATTCGCCGTGTTGGCGGACGACTGGTCGACGATGAAGATCTCGCCCTGCTGGTTGACCAGGACCGGTGCGTAGTAGCCGTCGGCTCCCCTCACCGTCCATGACGCGGCCGACGAGCCGGTGGAGTGCCCCTGGGTCGAGCTGAACTCCCAGTTGTTCTGGACGGCGGTCCGGAAGGCGTCGGTATTGCCGTAGTCGACGCCGGCGACGCGCCACTGGGTCGGATCGACCGGGTTCACGTCCAGCCGCACGAAGTGCAGCGTGTTGGTGTTGTCGGCGCTCCACGCCAGGTCGACACCCACCTGGCTGCCCTGGTTCAGGTACACCCAGGGATGGTCGGTCCCGCGCTGGCTGGCGGCCAGCACGGCCGACTGATCGAGCGCGTTGTTCACCCGGGCCACCAGGTCGATGGCCCCGAACGCGTCGCTGACATGGACAGCGAGCGTTCCGCCGCTGCCGGTCACGTTGACCGAAGGGTTGGCATCGATCGTTCCGTCGCCGGCAACGACGGCGAAGTGAAGCTGCTGGCCGGCCTGCAGATAAACGTGCTGCTTGCCGCTGAAGAAGACGGTCGACAGTCCGTCGCTGGCGACGGAACCGATGCGGCCGAGCGCGGCATCGTCGAGCGAGGTGGTGAAGGTCTCGCCGTCGCGCGCCAGCATGTGCCCGGCGCTGTCGGTCGCGTACACCACCAGGGTGCCGTTGGGCAGGGTCGAACCGACGGCCGACAGCTCGATCCAGTTGCCCTTGGTGGCCGAGCCGCCGGCCGACAGCTGCAGCGAATGGCTGTCCGGCGTGGGGGTCAGCGGCAGCTTGTCGAGCTGCACGGTGAAGGTGACCGGCACCGTGGCATAGCCCACCGGCCGGTCGAGCGACCAGTTACCCGGCTTGTACTGCTCCATGTAGGCGGTGTAGGTGCCGTCCCAGAACTGCGTGGTCTCAGCGGTCGACCACCGGCCGTAGAGGTCGGACTGCGCCACGACCGGCGTCAGGATCCACGACGGGTGTGCGACGTCGGCCAGGACGATCTTGGCGATGTTGAAGCCGCCCGTGTCGTTGTCGCCGGCCACGTTGAAGCTGAAGGCGAGGTCGGCCTGCGCGATGACCGACAGCGCGTCGAAGGTGCCGCCGTCATTGTCGCCCACCAGGACCGGCGTCAGCCTCTGCAGCGGCGGCGCGGCCGGAGGCAGCGGCGGCGGCCCGGCCTGCGGGTTGGCGGACAGCCAGTAGTCGGGCGCATAGGTGATCGAACCGCCCGACGACAGGTTGACCTGGGCGATGAACGGCGTGCCCGTGACGACCGAGGACGAGGCCCCGCCGTCGCTCACGATGTTGGTGAAGGTGCTCGAGAAGCCGGTCTGCTGGGTGTAGAAATTGTACGTCTTGGCGTACGATCCCGCGCCCACGACGAGCTGGTACCAGCCGTTCGATCCGTCGCCCGTGACCGGGACATTCGACATCAGGATCTTGCCGGTGAGGCCCGAAGAGCCGCCTTGCGTGACCCCCCACGTTCCGGTGTTGGTCACCACAAGGTTCTGGTCATAGTCGGTGGGCAATGCGATCTCGACAAAGCCGTCGGCCTTGTGGGCAGGATCGTTGGGCGAATAGAAGCGGAAGGTCATCGGCGTCCCGTCGACCGGCGCCACGCTCTGGGTCGTGCCGGGGATACCGACCTGCGTGTTGATGATGAACTGATTGGCGCCAGTGCTCACCTGCATCGTGGCGGCCACGGTGCCGGTGGCCGGCAGGTACATGGAACTGAGCGCCGTGGGCGTGTAGCCCGTGGGCGTGTCCGTCAGGCCGAAGAGCTTGATCGAGATGTCGGCGTCGGCCGTGCCGGTCCACAGATTGAGGGTCGGGTTGGTGACGCCGCCCAGGGAGGCGATGAAATCCGAGAAGGACCAGCCATAGGCATTGCTGGTCTTGAAGACCTCCGCGGCGTAGGGGTCGACACGCGCGCTCGAGATCGTGTTCTGGTAGTCGAAGTTGGCGATCGCGCCGTTGGCGGTGCCGACCGCCTGATAGGCGTAGAGGCCGGACCAGTTCCAGCTCTTGTTGAGGTCGAGGTGGGCGGCGCCGGTGTTGCCCGCCACCGCATCGGGAATCGACAGGGCCTTGGCGCCCCAGAAGCCGGCCTCGAAGCCCGAGAGCAGGAACTTGATGGGCGCGGCGTACTGGTTGTTCGCCGCGTAAAGCTGCGTGAAGCTGTTAGCGGGATTGCCGGGATCCGGCAGGATCGTGATGTTGCCGGCCTGCATGTAGATGTTCTCGGTGAGGGCGTTGCCCGTCCCGTAGCCCGGATCGCTCGCGGTCGCGGCCATCTTGATGGCGGAACCGATGGCCTGCACGCCGCTCGGCGCCAGGAGCGCGTCGTAGTTCGCGTCGTTGATCGGCGTCATCGTGACGACGTGGCCGTCATAGCTCACGTCGTAGTAGACGAAGTACGGCGAGACGGCGGGCGTCGTCCCGCTTGCCGTGACACCGGGGAAGAAGTTGGCGATGCGTATGCTCTGCTGGACATCGCCGATGTGCTGGACGTAGGCGTTCCAGTCGGTCGACTGGTTCAGCAGGTTCGTGTTGCTGGTGCTGTTTCCGTTGTTGCCCCCCATATAGGTTTCGCGCTGGTCGGTCGGCGACGACAGCGGCGTGCTGCCGGACGCCCACGTGCCGTTCTGGAAGCCCGCGGGCGAAATGCCGTTCATGGCGGCCACGAGCGCCTGGCCGGTCGGCGCGCCGCCCACGTTCGGAAGGAAGCCGCGGGTCTGTCCGTTGGCCGACAACTCGATCGGCATGCCGAACTGCACGATGTTAGTGAGGTCGGCGGCGTCGCCGGAGCTGTTCGTCAGCGTCAATTCGATCGTGTCGTAGCGATAGTTGCTGGTGGCGGCGGCGCTGGCCGAGGCCACCTGGTTGAAGGCCTTGCTGGTGGGATCGAAGTGCGACGCAGGCGTTCCGCCCTCCTGCATCGTGATGACGATGTTGCCGCTGACCAGCGAGGCCGGCAGGGGCAGATTGGTCAGCGACCCACTGACCGCGCCGTTGTCGACGAGCTCGAACGTCTGTACCCAGGTGCCGCCAGCGAAGACCGTGGCGTAGACATAGACGCCGTTGCCGGCAACGAAGTTCCCCAGCAGGTTGGTGCCGAACGAAAAATTGACGTTGCTCATCGAGCCTGCCCCAAGCTGTCTCCCGGGGAGAGGTTAGTGGAAGACCGGCCAAAGGCAATCGATGGAGCGCCTTCAACGATTGATTCTTCTCAATAGGGTTGCCGAATTGCTGCCGCGATCGGTGCCGACGCCACGGCCGGGCCGATCTCGCCGATGTGAAGGCGCTCCATCAGGCCTGGCCGTTGACGTTTCGGCTGCCCGCCCATAAGAGCGGAGAGCGCATGCCCATCCATTTCACCATCGACCACAAGGCCCGCCATGTCGAAGCGACGTTCGACGGCAACCTCGTCCTGAAGGACGTCGAGGACTTCTGCGATGCCGTGGTCGGGGTGGGCGCGCTGCCCTATCGCAAGCTGATCGACGGCCGTACCGCAAGCGGCACCTACACGGACGACGACGTCATGGCCCTTGGCGCGCGCATGGCCGCCTATGCGACGACCGGCAAACGCGGCGCCCTGGCGCTCGTGCCCGCGCCCGACACTTCCCTGGAGCTGGCGGACCGGCTCCTGAACCTCGGCAAGGACGGCCGGCCGGCCAAGGCTTTCCTGTCGATCGACGATGCCCGCAAGTGGCTCGCCGCGCAGCCCGAGGCCTAGGACTCGCGGTGGCCCAGAACGGACTCGCCGTCGGGCGGAACCCCGGCGCGAGGTTGCCGTGGAATTCGTCCGTCGGGGAATCGAAACGGGCGAGCTGCGCCGCGGGCTCGATCCCGACATCGTTCTCGACGCATTGTACGGTCCGTTCTATTACCGGCTGCTGGTTCCCTACGACGGCGCGCCGATCTCCGCTGCCTATGTAGACAGCCTGGTCGACACTGTTTTCCGCGGGTTGGAGCGATGAAAGGGACAGTGGGCTGCGTCGTAGCTTCAGGTCTCGGGCGATTCGGAGCATCTCCACATGACAATCGGGTCCGATCTTCTGAAGCGGCATTTCGAGACGCTGGTCGCGGACAACCGCCAATGGCAGTCCCTGATCGATGACGATCTCCTGTGGGAGCTCGTCTACGCTCCGTCGCTGGGGCACCCGCCGCGCTTGGCGGGACGCGAGGAAGTCATGCGTCACGTGACGTGGTTCCTCACGGCCGTGGAGAACTTCCGTTTCTTCGATCCTCGGATCCATCCGATGGCCGACCCGGAGGCCGCCGCCGCTGAAATCCGGGCCGAAGCGCTGATCAAGGCGACCGGTCGACCGTATCGCCAGGAATATGTGGTGTTCCTGCGCTGCAGGAACGGGAAGATCGCGCACCTTCGCGAGTACTTCGATCCCGTGCGCGCCGCCAAGGCGCTGGATGCGCCGATTTCCGATGCCTCCGACTGAACCGAGGCGGAGCCGACACAGCCGATGGAGCGCCCGGGGTTAGTTGTTGCAGCAGGCATATTCCGTCCGGCTGATTCCAGCCGAAGGGAGTATGCTCTAGCGGTCTTCCGTGCCGCCGTATGCGAGGCTCAGCACGACGCCGCGTGCGGCAGTTTCCCGCGTCTCGTCGTCCTGATCGGCGTCATCATCGAAGACCAACTCGTTTTCGGGCACCTGCAACGATGCCCTTGGCTTCACGGTCGATCGGCGCCAGCCGTGGCCCGCCGTGCTGAACACGTGGAGCACCAGCCAGAAGCTCTCGAGGCCCACGGCCGGGAGTTCCAGCTCCAGCTTCTCGTCATGGCCGGGCCGCAATTCACGATCGTCGAACCACCAGACCCTCGACATCTTGCTGGGAACTTCGGCGGCGGAGATGCGCACGAGCTGGCGCCGGCCGGACCTCGCATGGGCCGTCACGCGCAAGGGGCGCTTGCCGTTGGTTACTTTCACATAGACTGGTCCCACTACCATGCCGCCTCAGATGGTGTCGTTGCTGCCGCTGAACAAGCTGCGACGTGCGGTCCCTTTTGAGCCGACACTGTTCCTGCACCAGGCAAATCCGTCCCCGGTCGCAGCCACATCCCGGAGCATGATGGCATTAGCTCGATCCGTCGCCCCGACCGGAGCCGAGCCCCTCGGCTTCGCTCGGGGCAGGCTCCGCGAGGCGTAGCGGGACCTTCTCTCCACGACAAGCCGTAAATCGCCGAGAGAAAGTCCCTCCGCTCCGCGCTTCGCGCTCTGGTCGGGACAACGGATCGAGCCAATGTCATCATGCCCTAATTGGACGCCGGACAAGCCGGGGCCTCATGCATCTGCAGGTCGCGTAGATACGCCGCCACCGTCACCACTCCGGCATCGGCGACCAGGCCGTCGATGACGCCGGAGTTGAAGAGACGGCCGCGCAACGTCACGAGAGGCTTGCCGTCGCCTGCGCCGGCGCGCGTAACGGCCAGGGCGAACGGCCAGGATCGCGTGCCGGGCACCTCGACGCGGCGTTGCGACGGCGGCGTGGCGCCGGCCGCGGCCGTGGTGGCGCGCTTCACGTCGAGCAGGAAGGCACCGCCGTCGGCCTCGGGGACGAACAGGAGCAGCGGAAACGACTCGCTGCCGCCAGCCGACCGCCGCAGCAGCCAGTCCATCGCCGCCACGGGCATCAGCGTGAGCGACGGCAGAGGCGATTGCTGCGGGCCATCCGGCGTCGTGCGGTCGACCTGCCACGCGCCGTCCTTCCTCTCCGCCATCCCCCTCACCTCGCGTTCGCTGCCGTTCACGACCTGGAGGGCACGCCAGGCGAAGCCCTTGCCGCGCCGCTCGTCGCCCTCCAGACGCGAGGTGAAGCTCACCTTGAACGAGGGGGTGAGCGAGGCGTCGACGATGAGCTCGCGGCGGATGCGCCAGCCGTCGCAGGCGAGCACGATGTCCTGGACGACGCTGCCGATGCGCGTTGCGTTGAGAGCGGTGCCGAGGCGCAGCGTGTACTCTGCGCGGTGGGGCCGCAGCTGGCCCGGCTGCAGCTGCACGGACGGCACCTGCGTGAAGGCAAGGTCCGGAAGCAGGAGCGCCGCGGCGGCCAACAGGGAGGCGAAGCCGGCGCCCTTCATCGTGCCGCGTCCGGCGCCTGCGGCGGAACGGCAAGCAATGCCGGACGGAACAGCAGGGTCACCAGCAGCTCCCAGCCCAGCGAGATCATCAGCAGGCGGCCCATGCTGGCGGTGCCGGGATGGCTCGACAGCCAGAGGGCGCCGAACGCCGTCGCGGTGGTGAGCGCGCTGAAGACGACGGCGCGCATCAGGCTCGACTGCAGCGGCGCGGTCTCGCCGGCGCGCCACGCCATGACGAAGTAGATGTTGAAGGCCACGCCGACGCCGAACAGCAGGGGAAGCGCGATGATGTTGGCGAAGTTCAGCGGCAGGTCGAGGACGGCCGAGGTCGCGAAGGTGAGAAGCCCGCTCAGCAGCACCGGCACCATGGTGAGCACGACGTCGCGCACCCGCCGCAACGCCGCCGCCAGAATCACGACGATGGCTGCGAACGACCAGGCGCCGGCCTGCAGGAAGGCCGCCACCACGCTGTCACCGGCCGCGCGGATCGAGATCGGCACGCCCGTCGCATCGGGGGCGACCGCCTGGACGGCGCGGGCGAAGCGCCACAAGCCGTCGTCGGTCTCCAGCTCACGCCGCGGAAAGGCCTGGATGCGGGCGCGGCCGTCGCGCGCGATCCAATCCGCGACGACGTCGGCTGGAAGCTGCTCCACCGTAACCGGACCTGCCTGAAGCAGCGCCCGCACGCGCTCGAGCATGACGCCGAGCGGCAGCACGACCGCCGTCGCGGCGACGGCCCGGATGTCGGGCGAGGCCTCGCCCAGGCGGTCAAGCGCACCGGCGAGGCGCAGCGCCGCTTGTGACGCTGCAGGGGACGAGGCGGGCGCCACCTGGCGCAACAGCGCCGCCGTCGACGCCAGCGCCTGGCGAATCTCTTCATCGGACGGTGCCTCATTCGACGGTGAGGGGGCGGCGGGCATGCCGAGCGCGGGCCCGAGCCGCTCAGCGGCGGCGCGGATCAGCGCGAGCTTCTCGACCTGTCCGTCCGGCACGAAGCTCGCGAGGCTCAGTACGCGCGAGACTTCAGGCAGCTCGCCAAGCCGGTGCGCGATCGGCCCGGCGGCCGCGGCCGAGGGCACGATGACGTTGATGGTGTTAGGCGTCCAGTCGGGATCGGCGGCGAGGTCCGCGAGGGTCGCCATCGACTCGACCTTCGGGCTCTTGAGATGCAGCGGGTTGAAGTCGAAGCGCACGAAGGGGAGCACCGCCGCCGCCGCGACCGCGACCGCCAGGCCGAGGCTGAGCACGCCGCGACGATGGCGGCCAAGGAAGCTCTCGACCGGCGCCAGCCGGGCGAAGCCCACTTCCATCCTGCCGGGCCGCGGCCGCAGCAGCGCCAGCAGGGCCGGCAGCAGGGTGACGGCGAGCGCGAAGGCCACGGCCATGCCGAGGCCGGCAATCAGGCCGAGCTCGGCGATGCCGATATAGTCGGTCGGCAGGAAGGCGAAGAAGCCTGCGCCGATCGCGGCGGCGGCCACCGCCAGCGGCAAGCCGACGCCCCGGCCGGCGGCGACCAGGGCTTCGCGTAGGCCAGGATGCCCAGGGCAGAGATGGAAGTGCCGCTCGGCGAGGAAACGCACGCTGAACTGGATGCTGAAGTCGATGCCGAGCCCGACGAACAGCGGGATGAAGGCGACCGAGATCAGGTTGAAGCGGCCGGTCACCAGCAGCCCGAGGGCAGCCGTCATGATCAGGCCCATGAAGGTGGCCAGCAGGATCGCCGCCACCACGCGGCCCGAATGAACGGCCCACCACAGGATCCCCAGCAGCGCGATCACCATGGCCGCGGCGACCAGGTGCCAATCCTGCGCCAGCGACGCGAATTCCTCGTCGGCCAGCGGCACCGGGCCGGTCAGGCGGATGCGGACGCCGTGGGCGTCGTCGAGGGCAAGCGAGCGGGCCGCCGCGCGGATCGCCTTGCTCGCCGCCTCGCCGGGCTGCAAGGCGGTGAAGTCCATCACCGGCTGGACGATGAGGACGCGCCGCGTCTGGCGCCGAACATCCGACGCCCCCATGACGTCCTGCCAGGAGAAGAAGGCGGGCTGGCCCGCCGCCGCCTTGTCGAACGTATCGGCGAGCGCCAACAGCAGCGGCTGGAACTCGTCGAGCTTCGCCTGGCTGTGCTGGACGCCCTGCAGGAGGCGCGACACGGTGGCCAGCACGCCGCGCAACGACGGATCCGCCGCCAGCGACGCCAGCAGGGCCTGCGAGCGCGACAGGCCTTCGACAGTCGCCTGAACCTGCGGCAGCGAGAGAAACAACAAGCCGTTGCGATCGAAGAACGGCCCGCCGTCGGGACGCCGGACCACCTGGAACAGCCCGGGTTCACGCGCCAGGGCGGCCGACAGGCGGCTCGCCGCGTCCACGGCCAGCTCCGGCGTCGCGCCGTCGATCACCACGATCGTCAGTCTCTGCAGCGACGGGAACGCGCGCTCATAGGCCAGCTCGCGCTGACGCCACTCGTGGCGGGTCGAGATGAGCTCCGCGGTGTCGGCGGTCATGGCGAAATGACCGGCGGCATAGACCAGCGCCGCCGCCGTCAGGCCGAGGGAGACAAGCAGCACGACGAATGGATGTCGCGCAGCGGCCGCGACGACACGGCCAAGCCATGAGATCATCGTCAACTCGTGCGATCAACTCGTATGGGCGAGCGTCGGCTTGCGCAGCGTTTCGGACCGGTCGAGCGCACCCAGCACCGCGGCAACGATCTGGGGCGCGTTGAGCCCCGCCGCCTCGTATTGCCTGGGCTGGCTGTCGTGGTCGATGAGGCGGTCGGGCAGCGTCATGGGACGAACCCGGAGCCGGCCGTCGAGCAGGCCGCGCCAGGCGAGATGCTGCATCACCATCGATCCGAAACCGCCCACGGCGCCCTCCTCCACCGTCACCAGCACGGCGTGCTCGCGGGCGAGGCGCTCGATCAGCGCGGTGTCGAGCGGCTTGGCAAAGCGGGCATCCGCCACGGTGCACAGGATGCCGAGGGCGGCGAGGTCCTCGGCCGCGGCCAGGCATTCTGCGAGGCGCGTTCCGTAAGACAGGATGGCAGTCTCCAGCCCCTGGCGCAGGACCCGCCCGCGCCCGATCTCGAGCGGCGTGCCGCGCGCCGGCAACGCCTGCCCGCGCCCCTCGCCGCGCGGATAACGGAAGGCGGACGGCCGATCGTCGATCGCCGCCGCGGTGGCGACCATATGCATCAATTCAAGCTCATCGGCCGCGGCCATCAGGACCATGTTGGGCAAGCAGCCGAGATAGGCGATGTCGAAGGCACCGGCGTGCGTGGCGCCGTCGGCGCCCACCAGGCCGGCACGATCCAGGGCAAAGCGAACCGGCAGGCTCTGCAGCGCCACGTCGTGCACCACCTGGTCGTAGGCACGCTGGAGGAACGTCGAATAGATCGCGCAGAACGGCTTCATGCCCTCGGTCGCCATGCCGGCGGCGAAGGTGACGGCGTGCTGCTCGGCGATTCCCACATCGAAGGTCCGGTCGGGGAAACGCTTGGCGAAAAGATCGAGGCCGGTGCCGGAAGGCATCGCCGCCGTCACGGCAACGATCCGTGGATCGGCCGCGGCCTCGGCGGCCAGCGCCTCGGCGAAGACCTTGGTGTAGGACGGTGGCCCTGCTGGCCCCTTGGATTGCTCGCCGGTCACGACATTGAACTTCACGACGCCGTGGTACTTGTCGGCGCTGCGCTCGGCGGGCGGGTAGCCCTTGCCCTTGTGGGTCACGACATGCAGCAGCATCGGCCCCTGGTGATCCGTGTCCCGGAGGTTGCGCAGCACCGGCATGAGGTGATCGAGGTCGTGGCCGTCGATCGGGCCGACATAGTAGAAACCGAGCTCCTCGAACAAGGTCCCGCCGGTCAGAAGGCCGCGCGCGAACTCGTCGGCGCGGCGGGCCGCCTGCTCGAGCGGGCGCGGGAAGCGGCGCGCCATCTTGCCCATCAACTCGCGCAGGGACAGGAAGGGCCGCGAGGAAATGAGCCGCGACAGGTAGGCGCTCATGGCGCCGACGGGCGGCGCGATCGACATGTCGTTGTCGTTCAGCACCACGATCATGCCGGCCCGGCTCGCACCGGCGTTGTTCATGGCCTCGTAGGCCATGCCGGCGCTGAGCGCGCCATCGCCGATCACGGCAACGATCTTGCGGTCCTCGCCCTTCAGGCTGCTGGCCACCGCCATGCCCAGCCCGGCCGAGATCGAGGTCGAGGAATGAGCGGCGCCGAACGGGTCGTACTCGCTCTCGGCACGACGCGTGAAGCCGGACAGGCCGCCGCCCTGGCGGATGGTGCGAATGCGATCGCGCCGGCCGGTGAGGATCTTGTGCGGATAGGCCTGATGGCCGACGTCCCAGATCAACCGGTCGTGCGGCGTGTCGAACACCGCGTGCAGGGCAACCGTCAGCTCGACCACGCCGAGCGAGGCGCCGAGGTGGCCGCCGGTGACGGAAACCGCATCGATCGTCTCGGCGCGCAGTTCGGTGGCGAGCTGCTTCAGCTGTTCGACGGACAGGTTGCGCAAATCGGCCGGATGCCGCACCCGGTCGAGGAGTGGAGTCTTGGACGGTACGCTCATGACGATCCTTCAGTGCACTCAATGTGCTTGGGCGTGCGCGGCGCGCATTTGAAGCAGCAATCGCGCGACATCTTGCCGCCACTGCCGGCTGCGGGCACAGCGACAAAGTACTCAACGTCCGGGTCGCGTTCGGGTTCAATCGAGACGAATTCGCCTTCGGAAGCGCACGATCCTTGCATGCAACTGCCAAGGCTTGCGTCCGCGGTCACAGTAGCGGACAATCAATCGCGTCTGCAAACATGTTCAATGTTGGACACCGCAGACTTGCCCGATGACACCTTCTGCCTGACGCGGGTTGTGTTGCCGTCGCGGCAATGTGGCCGGTGTCGTCAGCCGCACCGCTTCGAGGAGTAGATCTGGAATGCGGGTTATCTTGGCTCAGCCCCGTGGTTTCTGTGCCGGCGTAGTCCGCGCCATCGACATCGTCGAACGCTCCCTCGAGAAATTCGGGGCGCCGGTCTATGTGCGGCACGAGATCGTGCACAACCGCCATGTCGTCGAGCGCCTCGAGCGCATGGGCGCTGTTTTCGTCGAGGAGCTGGATGAGATCCCCGACGGCGCCGTCACGATCTTCAGCGCCCATGGCGTGGCCCAGTCGATCATCGACGAGGCGAAG
Organism: uncultured Alphaproteobacteria bacterium; assembly: GCA_963809025.1. Classification (GTDB taxonomy): domain Bacteria; phylum Pseudomonadota; class Alphaproteobacteria; order Reyranellales; family Reyranellaceae; genus Reyranella. Next base: position 194,602 of record CAWEIE010000032.1, read on the forward strand.
GCGCGCGGCCTACCGGTGCTGGACGCGACCTGTCCGTTGGTGTCGAAGGTCCATCACCAGGGCAAGCGCTACGTGTCGCGCGGCCGGGCGCTGATCCTGATCGGCCATGCCGGGCATCCCGAGGTCGAAGGCACCACGGGGCAGGTCGGCGCGCCCGTTCATATCGTCTCGACGGTCGAGGACGTCGCCCGGCTCGACCTGCCGGACGATGCGCCCGCAGCCTACGTTACCCAGACGACGCTCAGCGTGGACGACACGCGCGGCGTGATCGCGGCCCTCCAGGCCCGCTTCAGCGACCTCGAAGGGCCCGACGTGTCCGACATCTGCTATGCCACGCAGCATCGCCAGTCGGCGGTCCGCGATCTCTGCTCGGCGGCCGACCTGCTGCTGGTGGTGGGCAGCCGCAACAGCTCGAACTCCAACCGCCTGCGCGAAATCGGCGTCGAACAGGGGTTGCCGAGCTACCTCATCGCTGACGGCAGCGAGCTCGATCCGGCATGGTTGCGCGGCGTGCGGACCGTGGGGCTCACCGCCGGCGCCTCGGCACCCGAAGAGCTGGTGCTCGACGTCATCGAGGCGCTGCGCCGGCACGGCGATGTCGAGCTCCAGCAGCTGGACGGCGTGCAGGAGACCATCGAGTTCCGCCTGCCGCCCGAACTCCGCTCGGACGACACCGCGGCGCCCCGCAAGACCACAACGACGGTTCGGTAGAGCACCATGGGCATCCCTCTCCACCAGGCCGCCCGCATCGGCGCCTATCTGTTGCGCCAGCATCTCGTGGGCCGCGAGCGCTATCCGCTGGTGCTCATGCTCGAGCCGCTGTTCCGCTGCAACCTGGCCTGCGCCGGCTGCGGCAAGATCGACTATCCCAGCGAGATCCTCGACCAGCGGCTGTCGTACGACGATTGCATGGGCGCGATCGACGAATGCGGCGCGCCCGTCGTGTCGATCGCCGGCGGCGAGCCGCTGTTGCATCGCGAGATGCCGAAGATCGTGAAGGGCTTCCTGGCGCGCAAGAAACTCGTGATCCTGTGCACCAACGCGCTCCTGCTGGCCAAGAAGATCGACGACTACCAGCCGCATCCCTCGTTCACCTGGTCGATCCACCTCGACGGCAATCGCGCGATGCACGACAAGTCGGTGTGCCAGCAGGGCACGTACGACAAGGCGGTCGACGCCATCAAGCTCGCCAAGTCGAAGGGCTTCCGCGTCAGCATCAACTGCACGCTGTTCAACGACGCCGATGCCGCCGAGGTGGCAGCCTTCCTCGACGACATGAAGGCGCTGGGCCTGGACGGCATCACCGTGTCGCCGGGCTATGCCTACGAGCGCGCGCCCGACCAGCAGCACTTCCTCAATCGCAACAAGACCAAGGAATTGTTCCGCGGCATCCTGGCCCGCGGCCGCGGCGGCAAGGCCTGGCCGTTCAGCCAGTCGATCAACTTCCTGAACTTCCTCGCCGGCAACGAGACCTACCAGTGCACACCGTGGGGCAACCCGACGCGCACCGTGTTCGGCTGGCAGAAGCCCTGCTACCTGCTGGGCGAGGGCTACGCCGCGACCTTCCGCGAGCTCATGGACACCACCGAGTGGGACAAGTACGGCGTGGGCAAGTACGAGAAATGCGCCGACTGCATGGTCCATTGCGGCTTCGAGGCCTCGGCGGTGAAGGACATGGTGCGGCGTCCGTTCAAGGCGGCGACCGTCGCGCTGCGCGGCGTGCGCACCCAAGGCGCGATGGCGAAGGACATCCCGCTGGAGGGCCAGCGGCGGGCGGAGTTCGTCTTCTCAGACCATGTCGGGCGGAAGCTCACCGACATCCGGGCCGCCAAGTCCGGGACCAAGCATTCGGTGGCCGCGGAGTAAGGCGCGAAACGACGTCTCGGCCTCCAGGCCGGTGCGGATCAGCGCCGGCAATTGCCAGGGCGCCAGCAGAAGAGACCGCAGGACGGCCGGCAGGTCGACAGTGCCGTCGCTCTTCATGCCGACGCGCGCCGCCGGCGGCAGCGTGCGGCCGGCAGCATCGGAGATGACTCGGGCCGCTGCGAAAGGCAGGCCACGTCGCTGCGCGGCGCGTGCAGCCCGGTGCGATTCCATATCGACGGCGATGGCGCCGGTGGCGCGATGCAGCTCCGCCTTCCGTGCCGCCGTCGCAGCGATCGTGTCGCCGCCCAAGAAGACGCCGCGTTGCGGGGCCGACAGGCGCGATGCGAGTCGCGCTGTCCAGTCACGATCGGTCGGCAGGAGTTCATCGCCATCGCGCACCGCATCGGCGACCACCCAGTCGCCCGGCTTCAAACCAGGCGCCAGGGCGCCGGCAATGCCGATGCTGATGACGCCCCGCTTGCCCGCGGCGCGGAGATCGAGGTCGCCGCCCCCCGCCACCACCTCGACGCCAGGACCGGCGAGAATGCGCGCCTCGCGCTGCAGCCCGGTGACCGCGAGGATCATCACATGCCGTAGGCGACGCGCCGGCTGTTGGTGCGGCGCAGGTTGCGATAGCGGGCGAGCGCCCACAGCGGGAAGTAGGCCGGGTAGCCGTGGTAGCGCAGGTAGAAAACGCGCGGGAATCCGCCGCCGGTGTAGGCGTCCTGCCGCCACAGGCCGCCGGCATCCTGGTGCCGGCGCAGCCAGGCGACGCCGCGCTCGACGGCAGGATGGCCGACCTCCTCTGCCGCCATCAGCCCGAGCAGCGCCCAGGCGGTCTGCGACGCCGTGGAGGGCGCCTGCTCGTAACCGCGATAGTCGAGCCTGTAGCTGGTGCAGTCCTCGCCCCAGCCGCCATCCGCATTCTGGATCGCGATCAACCAATCTGCAGCCTTGCGCACGCTCGGCCTCGTCCCGTCGAAGCCCGCGGCGCCCAGCGCGCAGAGCGCCGACCAGGTGCCGTAGATGTAGTTCACGCCCCAACGGCCGAACCAGCTGCCGTCGGGCATCTGGTCGCGCTCGAGATAGTCGATGCCGGCGCGCATGACGGGGGTGTCCGCCGTCTCGCCGAGCTGGGCCAGCATGCTGATGCAGCGCGCGCTGACGTCCGCGGTCGGCGGATCGAGCAGCGCGCCGTGATCGGCGAAGGGAATGTTGTTGAGGTAATGATCGACATTGTCGGCATCGAAGGCGGCCCAGCCGCCATTGCCGCTTTGCAGGCCGTTGATCCATTCGACGCCGCGGGCGATGGCCTCGTCATAGCCAGGGCCCGCCCCGCTTTGGCGGCGCGCGCGATCCATCGCCATGACGACGACGGCGGTGTCGTCGAGATCGGGATAATGGGGGTTGCGGTACTGGAACGCCCAGCCGCCGGGCCGCACGTCGGGCCGCCGCTCGCTCCAGTCGCCTTTCACCTCCAGCTCCTGCAACGGCTTCAGCCAGCGCAGTCCGCGCAGCGCGGCGGCAGATGCTTCGCCCTCCTGGACCTCCAGCATCGCCTGGGCGGCAAGCGCGGTATCCCAGACCGGAGAGACGCAGGGCTGGCAGTAGGCTTCGTCATCACCGACCATTAACAGCTGCTCGACCGACCGGCGGGCCGTCGCGTAGTCGGGATGATCCGGCGGATAGCCCAGCGCGTCGTACATCATCACGGAGTTCGCCATCGCGGGATAGATCGCGCCAAGGCCGTCCTCGCCGTTCAACCTCTCCGTGACGAAGGCGACACAGCGCTCGACCGCACGCCGACGCATCTTCTTCGGCCACAGCGGCTCCGCCGCCTTGAGCCCCCGGTCGAGCGTATTGAAGAACAATGCCCAGCCGCGGTGCGCATGCGCAGCCCGACGCGGCGGCGACCGATCGACCGTTGCGAACAGCTCCTGGATGCCGATGCCGCGCTGATTGCGCGCTCGCTTGCGCAATGCCGCCAGCACCAGCAACGGCACGATGACGGTGCGCGCCCAATAGGACATGCGCGACAGATGAATCGGGAACCAGCGCGGCAGCAGGATGATCTCGACCGGCATGGTGGGCACGTGCGCCCATGAGAGCTGGCCGAACTGCGCCAGCAGGATGCGGGTGAAGACGTTGGCGCGTTCGGCGCCGCCGTAGGCCAGGATGGCGTTGCGCGCCTTCACCATGTGCGGCGCGTCGGGCCTGTCGCCGATCATCTTCAGGCAGAAATAGGCCTTCACCGATGCGCTGATGTCGAAGGCGCCACCGTGGAACAGCGGCCAGCCGCCATGCCCGCCCTGGATGCGGCGGAGATAGACGGCGATCTTGCGCTCGAGCTCCAGATCCTCGGGCTCGCCGAGATAGTGGCGCAGCAGGATGTATTCCGACGGGATCGTGGCGTCGGCTTCGAGCTCGAACACCCAGTGGCCGTCGGGGCGCTGTCGGCGCACCAGCGCCTGCACGGCGCGATCGATGTCGGCTTCGAGCCCAGCGAGGTCGTTCATGCTCAGGCGCCACCCAGCGCCAGCGCGGCCGCCCGATGGCCCGACCGCAGTGCGCCCTCGATCGTCGCCGGCAGGCCAGTGTCGGTCCAGTCGCCGGCAAGGAACAGGTTGGCCCACCCGGTCCGTGCCGGCGGCCGCCGTGCATCCTCGGCCGGCGTCGCGGCGAAGGTGGCCCGCTTCTCCTTGACGATCCGGCAGGGCGGCACCGGTCCCGTCAGGTCGTGGACCACGGCGACATCGCGCCACAAGAGCAGGGTCAGGGGATCGGTATCGATATCCATGAGGTGATCGGCGGCGCTGACGGTGACGGACAGCCGATCCTCGAAGGCGAAGATCCATTCCGCCGTACCGCCGATCACGCCGACCATGGCGAGCGCCTGCGGCGGCGGCACGATCTGGAAATGCGCGTTCAGGATGGCATGGAACGTCTGCGGAGCGGTCACGCCGGGCAACAGCTTCTCGGCCGCCCAGGGCGGCACCGCGACGATCACGCGATCATCGGGTTGCACGGCCTCCTCTTCACCGTCGAAAACCAGCGCCGCCGCCCTGCCATCGGCGAACCGGACGGCGCGCAGCGAGCGACCAAGGCGGATGTCCGCGCCGTGACGCCGCAGGCGATCGATGGCGGGGTCGATGAACGCGGCAGCGAGATTGGGCGAGCTGATGAGAGGCCGCATGTGACGCCCGCCCTTGGCAAAGGTTTCGCGCACGATGGCGCCGGCAAGGTCGGCCGAAGCGGCCTCCGGCGCGGTGTTCAGGGCGGACAGGAGCACGGGCCGCAGGAACTTCTCCCACAGGACGGTGTCGCGGCGAACGACTTCGTCGATGCGCCGTCCGGGATGGCGCCGCATCAGGACGAGCAAAGCGAGATAGTCGCTGAGGCGCGTCCCCGGCACGCGACGGTCGGCATGGAGGATCCACCAGGGCACAGGGCCGTCGTCGGGCCGGAGCGTCCACCGATCGCCGAGCTGGAAATCGAAGAAATGGAATTCGGGCCGGTCGGGCCCGGTCACGCGCCCTTCCGCGCCGATGTCGCGCAGGTAGCGATCGACCGCCACGTTGCCAGACAGGACGAGATGGTTGCCGTTGTCGATCGTCATGTCGAGCAGGCCGTCGTGATAGGAGCGGCACCTGCCGCCGGCGTGCCGTGCCGCCTCGGAGAGGATGACGCGCTCGCCACGGCCCGCCACGGTTATCGCCGCCGACAGGCCGGCCAGCCCGCCGCCGATGACATGAACCGTCATCCGAACACGCTGCAGCGGACAACCAGGTAAAGCAGGTACGGCTTGCCGATGCGCACCCGCTGCCGCGGCGGCTTCCAGCCTTCGGCCAGCATGCGATCGAGCAGCGCGCGATAGACGGCTCCCATCAGCCGCGGCGCCAGAAGGCTGCCGCGCGGCCTCGATCGCATCAGCCGATCCGCCGACGCGAAGTGCGCGAGCGCCTGTGCGGCGAGCGCCCGGCAGGCGCCATCGACCCGCGAATCGGCGATGACGGCACCCGGTTCGGTGCTCTCGATTCCAGCCCGCACCAGCAGCTCGCGCGGCAGGTAAAGTCGGCCGATCGCGGCATCCTCGTCGAGGTCGCGCAGGATATTGGTGAGCTGCAGCGCGCGACCGAGCTGGTGCGCCAACTCAGCGCCGGGCGCCTCCTCCATGCCGAAGACGCGGGTCGACAGGCGGCCGACGGCGACGGCGACACGGTCGCAATAGAGGGCCAGCGTCGCCGCGTCGGGCGCACGGATGTCGGCCTCGACATCCATCTCCATGCCGTCGATCACCGCGAGGAAATCGGCGTGTTGCAGGCCAAAGGCCTGCACCGGCTCGCGCAGGAAGCTCGCCTGGCCGGCCGGCCGGCCGGCGTAGAGCGCATCGAGGTCGCGGCGCCATTCCGCCAGCGCCGCGGCGCGGGCCGGCCGCGGTCGCGTGCCGTCGTCAGCGATATCGTCGACCAGCCGACAGAACATGTAGATCGCGAACATCGCCTCGCGCTCGACCTTCGGCATGAGGCGCATGGCGGTGTAGAACGAGCTGCCGGAAACGCGCGCCCGGATCGCGTCGACATCGGACGGCGCGACGGTCATCGTTGGCCGTGCAGGCTAGGTTGACGCAAGCCGACCAGGCGGCCGAGCCGCCTCATGGCGACGCCGAGGCCGCCACGCAGGGCGAGCGCCGCGGCTTCGGCCGGATGATGGTGAACGCGCTCGGACAGCGGATCGCGCCGCTCGAGACGATGCGCGAGGCTCTCGGCAAGCGCCTGGATGACACCGACCTCCAGCGCCAGCCGTCGATCGGCGATGCGATCGGCAAACGGCCGCGATTGATCGAGCAGCGCGCCAGTGCGTCGGGCCAGGCCCGCGATCACCGTGCGAAGCGCCGGCGAAGCTTGTCGGTCGGCGAGCGCTTCCATCGCCAGGCCGTGCGTGCCGAGCGCATCGAGCGGCACATAGACCCGATCGAGCTCGCGATAGTCCTTGGCGCAATCCTGGAGATGGTTGATGACCTGGAGTGCTGCGCACAACGCGTCGTTCTGCGGCCACAAGGCCTGCGATTCGCCATGCAGGTCGAGCACGAAGCGGCCGACCGGCGCCGCCGAATAGCGGCAGTAGTCCATGAGCTCGTCCCAGTCGGCGTAGCGCCGCTTGGTGACGTCGCGGCGGAAGGCTTCCAGGAGATCGAGCGCATGGCGGTCCGTGAGATCCCTCGCCTGCAGGGCAGACCGCAGCCTTTCGCCTTCCCCGGAAGCGCCTGTCTCGCCGCGCAGTCCTGCTTCCAGCCGATCGAGCTCGGCAAGCTTCTGCCCGGCATCGGCCGTCGAGTGGTCGGCGACATCGTCAGCCGCGCGCGCGAACCGGTAGAAGGCGAGGATCGTCGGGCGCAGCTCGGCACGCACGAGCCGCGAGGCCACCGGAAAATTCTCGTCGCGGTGTCCCTTGCCGGAGGCGAAGTCTGCCGCGCCGGTCACGCGTCGCCCGTCATGGCCTGGACCCGCCCCTTCCACAGGCCGCCGCGGCCGCGCCAGAAGTCGGTCGCCGACTGAACGGTGAAGGCAGTGTAGGCGGCGCCGATGGCGGGAAGCGCCAGGCCCCAAAGGGGCGACCGGCGATAGAAGCGCAGCATCGGCTGGAAGGTGGCGGCCATCACCAGCCAGGCGCACAAGCCCAGCCAGCGCGCCGCCCCCTCGCCCAGCAGCGCCAGCAGCGGCGGCGCAAGATAGACCAGCCCCATGGCGGCGACGGTGCCCGCCAGCACCAGTGGCGAGTAGCCGAGCTGGGCGTAGGCCGAACGCGAGATCATGCCGCCGATCTTCAGGAAGCCGCCGTAGGGACGCAAGCTCACGGCGCGCCGCGTCAGGCCGAGCCAGATCGGCCCCTCGGCCTTGAGGCGACGCGCCAGCGCGCAATCGTCGATGATCTCCGACCTGATGGCGGCGATGCCGCCGACCCGCTCCAGCGCATCGCGGCGAACCAGCGTGCAGCCGCCGGCGGCGGCGGCCGCCTTGTGATCGCGCCGCGCGACCCAGGCGAAGGGATAGAGCATCTGGAAGAAATAGACGAAGGCGGGAATGAGAAAACGCTCGGCTGCGCTCACGCAGGAGAGCTCGGCCATCAGCGAGACCTGGACACGGCCGTCGCGCTCGGCACGCGCAACGAGCTGGCTGAGATTGTCGGGCGCATGGCCGATGTCGGCATCGGTCAGCAGGAAATAGTCGACGGCGTCGCCCGCGGCCGTGGCATGGCGAATCCCCTGTTCCAGCGCCCACAGCTTGCCCGTCCAGCCCGCCGGCAGCGCCGTTCCGACAAGCACGTCGAGGCGTCGCCGTCCTTCGACGGCCCCTTCAACACCCAGGGCAACGGCGGCCGTGCTGTCACTGCTGCCATCGTCGACCAGCACGACCCGCAGCGGCCCGGCATAGTCCTGGGCGAGCAGGCTGCCGATGGATCGCGCGATCACGTCGGCCTCGTTGCGGGCGGGAACGACCGCCACGACGGCAGGCCAGCGTGACGGCGAAGCGAGCACGCCGTCATCGCGCTGGCGCGCCAGCCAGTAGCCGCCGCGCGCGCCAAGCAGATAGAGCCACACCGCGAGCGAAAGCAGCCCGATGCCGACCCACAGGGTCATGTCAGGTAACCGGCGGTGCGGAACCAGGCGAGAGCGTCGACGACACCTTCCCGGTAGGGCCGGCTGCGATAGCCGAGTTCGCGCTCGGCCTTCGCCGAGGTGAAGAACATGTGGTAGCGCGACATCCTGAGGCCATCGAGCGTCAGCAGCGGCTCCTTGCCCGTCAGGTGCGCGACGCGCTCGGCGGCGAAGGCGAGCGGCATCAAGGGCGCGCGCGGCAGCTTGATCTTCGGCGCCTTGCGGCCGGCCAGCGCGGCGATGGTCGCGAGCAGCTGCTGCAAGGTCAGATTCTCGCCGCCCAGGATATAGCGTTCGCCGATACGGCCTTTCTCGAAGGCCAGCAGATGGCCGGCCGCCACGTCGTCGACATGGACGAAGTTCAAGCCCGTGTCGACGAAGGCCGGGATGCGGCCGCGCGCGGCGTCGAGCAGGATGCGGCCAGTGGGCGTCGGCCGGATGTCGCGCGGCCCGATGGGTGTCGTGGGACTGACGATGATTGCGGGCAGGCCTTCACGCAGGATCATGTCCTCGACTGCGCGTTCGGCCATGGTCTTGCTGCGCTTGTAGGCGCCGATCGCCTCCTCGGGCGTGAGCGCCGCCGTCTCGTCGACCGGCGCCGTGGCGCCCGCCACGCGGAGCGCGGCGACGCTGCTGGTATAGACGATGCGCTCAACACCGGCGGCCATCGCCTCGCGCTTGAGGTTCAGGGTGCCCTCGACATTGGCGCGGATGATCTCGGAGGGATCGCGCGCCCACAGCCGATAGTCGGCCGCGACATGGAACAGGTAGCGCACGTCCTTGAGCGCCGTCTTCAGCGACTCCCGGTCGGTGAGATCGCCTACTACCACCTCGCAATCGAGGCCGTCGAGATTGCCGCGCGGGCTGCTGCCGCGGACCAGCGCACGCACGCGCGCGCCGCGCTCGATCAGGGCGCGCACGACGGCCGATCCGAGAAATCCCGATCCGCCGGTGACGAGGGTCAGATCGCCCGGCCGCAAGGTTGCATTCATTGTCGATACCTTCGGCGCCGCGAAGTCGGCCGAAGTATGACGATATCCGGCGATTTCGCAATTCGCCGGCAACTACGGCCATTTCTTGCGCGGCCAGAGTTTGCCGACGGCGAGCACGAACCGCGCCAGCGCCGGAACGCGGGTCGGCCGACACAGCCGCGGATCGTATCCGGCCAGTCGCCGGTCGTTTTCCTGCAGGCAGACCTGCATGAGATCGAAGAAGCCGATCTCGACATCCGCCACCGCCTGCGCGCCGTTGACCGTAAAATTGCTTTCCTGCTGCGTTGCCGTACGGTTGGTGCCCACGCTGCGCGCAAGCCCGATGCGCAGGCCGGCGATATAGACCCAGGCCGCCGCGACGCGCAGCTCGAAGCGGATGCGTCGCCACCAGTTGAGGTTGGCGCGGTACCAGGCCAGCCAGTTGGCGAACAGCAGGATGTGGCGGCATTCCTCCTGGATCACCGGCTCGAACGTCTCGACGAGCTCGGCCGGAAAGAAACCCGATTGCCTGGCCAGTTCGAAAAGGCCGAAGGCGAAGAAGCTGTCGATCGATTCGGAATAGCCGGTGACCAGGAAGGCAAACTCCCGATCGCGCGGCGTGAGGTACGGCGGCTCAACTTCCAGCTCGATGCCGTAGGCGCGCACCAGATGGGACAGAACCTCCTTGTGCCGGTTCTCTTCCCAGGCGTTCAACATGATGGTCGAGTGCATCTGGGAATCGTCGAGCGATTCGGCGTAGGCGGCGAAGCTGAGCCGCGCCCTGCCCTCCGTCTGTACGGCGATGTCCCAGATCGGCAGCGACGTCAGGCGCTGCAGCTCGTCGGGGGCGAGCGCCGGCCAGACGATCACCGACGGACGATAGGGATTGAACGTCTCCTGGAACATCGCGCAGATCGCGCGTTTGTGGGCTGCCGAGCCGGGAATGAGCGGACCGACCTCGACGCTCGTCCAATGCCGTGCCGTCCGGTCGGCCGCCTCGACGTCCGACGGTGTCGCGGGACGCCGGACGCCTTCGGGCGGGACAAAGCGCCTTACCAGTTCTTCCAGGAGCCGTCCGTCGCCACCGTCGAGCGCATCGCCCGATCTTGGCCTCGTCACTGACATCGAAGTGCGTGCCTCGGTTCGAAATCAGCGAAAGAATACCCTTTGTGTGCGCGCGCGACACTACACCTTTGGATGAGGTGACCTGACGTTCGTTCGCTCACAGTGCAGTTATGACGGCAGGCGACCGCTTGCCTCGGCTCGCCAGTATCCTATCTAGTCAAGCTGTATTGGCCTGCTCAGCCGACTGGAGATTCCGAGCCCGCATGGTGTCGAAGCCAAGCCTTGCGAAGCGCGTGTTGCGTATGGTCGGCCAGGTATGCGCGATCCTTGCCATCACGCTGGCGCTGGATTACGTCCTGTTGGCCACCGTGTTCGCGGACTGGAAACGCAATTGGCGGGACGCCGCGACGGCCTATACCCAGGCCTACATTCACGTCCCCTGGCATCATGATCTGGCTCCCAACCAGAACTCGATGCGCCCGTGGGGCAAGATCCTCTATCCCTTCCGCACCGACCGTTATGGTTTCCGGACCGGTACCTGCGCACCAGGCGAAAGCGACAAGAGCAAGCCTGCCATTTTCGTCATCGGCGATTCGTTCACCGAAGGTCTGGGTGTTCCCTATGAGGAAACCTTTGCCGGGCTGATGGCGTGCGACGCCGCAAAGGAAGGCAAGGCGGTGTGGAACCTGGGCGTGCTGTCCTTCAGCCCCGTCATCTACCATCGCAAGATCAGGGCGGCGGCCGAGAAGCTCGGCATCAAGCCCGCCGAGATATACGTCTTCCTCGACATGTCGGACATCACCGACGAGGCGGTCATCTATCGCGAGAGCGAGGACGGCACGATCACGATGGCACCGTCATTCCACTGGTTCGACACCGGCCAATTCCTGCTCGGCAACTTCGCGACCTTCCGGCTGCTGTACAATCTCTGGCTCGACATGCCGTTCGGCTCGGCGGCGCCCGACGAAAGCTGGCGCGCGCGCTGGAGCCTCGATCCGAAGGTCATGGACGAATGGGGCCGCCGCGGGCTGGAGCTGGCGGGCAAGAATCTCGACAAGGTCGTCGAGATCTGCCGCGAGTGGAAATGCCAGCTCACTTTGGTCGTCTATCCCTGGCCCGACAACGTCAAGGCAGGCGACCGCAACAGCATCCAAGTCACGCACTGGCGTCAGTGGGCAGCGGAGCGCGGTGTGGGCTTCCTTGACGGCTTTGGCCCATTTTTCCAGGAGCCGCCCGACGTCGCGGTGGGCAAGTACTTCATCCCAGGCGATACGCACTTCTCAGTGCAAGGACATCGTCTGCTCTTCGAGAAGCTGAGGCGTTCGGCCGGTTCGTTCTGACAAGCAGCGCGGTGAGGCGGCAAAGCCGAAGACTAAGAGCATGATGGGTCCGGCTGGAATCAGCCGGACCCTTCATGCCCCGTGTAACCACGATCTCCCATTCCGCTCTAAGAGCGTTCCGGCTGCTGCGTGGCCGCAGCGCCCGGACGCGCGCCGTAAAGAGGCGGTAACGGACCTGACTTGGTTTCCAGCTCTGCCCGTCTGCCCCACGGGCGCAGCGCCCTGAGGGCGACGTTCGTCAGTTGCGGCAGGAAGCTGGGACGCAGCAATTCCGGATCGAAGACGCCCATGCGTCGGCTGTTCTCGGCGTAGCAGTCTTCGAGGAAGCGCCGGAAATTGAAGCCGTCGAGGAACATGCTGACCTGGAGAGCCGCCAGGCCCTTGCCGTCGTCGACCTGCTGGCCACGACGCGCAAAGCGAATCTTGCTGTGCACCGCCCGCACGTAGTAGCGCAGGGTCACCAGCGGCGAGACCGTCCGTGCAAGCCAGCCCTTGCGGGCTTCCGTGTAGGCCATCCAGTTGATGAAGAAGACGATGTGGCGCGTCTCCTCGTACATCAACATCGAGAAGATCTGCATGATATCCCGGGGAAGGAATTCCGATTGCCACGCGATCTTGAACAGGCCGAAACCCACGAACGAGTTCGAAACATTCGCCGAAACCGAAATCCTTGAAGCTGGTTTCGATGTCCGCGCCGAGATCCCCGATCGGCCGCTCCGGAGCGTCGAGGCCGTATCTGTCCACCATCACGCGGATCAGCTTCGCATGCCGGGTCTCCTCCTGGCCTTGCAGGGCCAGCGCCTCCTTCAGAACCGGATCGGCGACGGTTTCGGTGAAGGCCGCGACGATCGCGCCGGCACGTCGCTCGAAATAAAGAACCTCCTCCCAGAAGGGTACCTGCCGGAGGCGGTGCAATGCCGCCTCGTCCAGGACAGGCCAGGGCAGCGTCTCTGGATCATAGTCGAGATAGGTTCGCGCAAAGTGCGAGCAGAAAGCATCGCGATGTTCTAGGGATCCGATTCTCATGCCAGGCAAGCCTCGTCGCTGTCCCTAAGATGGCCATGAATCCCGCTTTGTCCATCGCGTCGGGGCCACCAAAAGGCATAGGGTTGCAAAGTCGGCGCGAATGCCTAAAGCACGACTCCGTCCAGCTGGAATCAGCTGGACGGAGTGTGCCTCCTGCAACATGCACCTCCCGGTGCGCGCGAATCCAATCAAATGGAACCGCGCGCGGTTCCATCTGATTGGATTCCGCTCTAGTGGTTTCCTGCAAGTCTTCGCATCAATCCCCCGAGGCGCTTCTTGTCCATGGGCACTTCGCTGGTCGGTCGTATCGTCGCGGTCAGCATCCGGCATTCGCTGATCGTGCTGCTTGCCACGCTCGCGGCGACGGCGGCGGCCCTCGTCCACCTCGCCCAGAACTTCGCCATGACGGCCGAGACCAGCCAGCTGATCTCGCCCAAGCTGGAGTGGCGCAAGCGCGGGATCGAGTTCGACAAGTCATTCCCGCAACTGCAGAACCTGACCATGATCGTGGTCGACGGCGCGACGCCCGAACTTGCCGATGACGGGGCAAAGCGGCTCGCCTCGGCGCTGCAGCAGCGGCCCGATCTTTTCCACAATGTACGCCAGCCGGATGGCGGCCGGTTCTTCGAGCGCAACGGCCTGCTGCTGTTGCCCATGGACGATGTCAGGTCGGTCACGGACGCCTTGATCAAGGTGCAGCCGCTGCTGTCGGCGCTGGCCGCCGACCCCAGCCTGGCCGGGGCGATGAAGATGCTCAACGTCACCCTGCTGGGCATCGATAGCGGCGACGTGAAGCTCAAGGACATCGAGCCCCAGCTCAAGGCGCTGACGGGAACGTTCGAGAAGGCGGTGGCCGGAGAGCCGGCCTACTTTTCCTGGCGCACGCTGGTCACCGGCGACGCACCCGATCTCGGCGACACGCGACGGCTCATCCTCGTCCAGCCCGAGATGGATTACGGTCAGTTGCAGCCGGGCCAGGGCGCGAGCGACGCCATTCGTGCGATGGCGCGATCGCTGAAGCTGGATCCTGCTCATGGCGTCACCGTGCGCCTCACCGGCCAGGTGCCGCTGGCAGACGAGGAGTTCGCCTCACTCGCCGACGATGCGGGCCTGATCACGGTCGCCATGGCCGCGGCGCTGGTCGGCATCCTCTGGCTGGCGGTCCGCTCGACGCGCATCACGATTGCGATCCTCTGCACCACGCTGATCGGCCTGGTCATCACGGCAACCATCGGCCTGCTGGCCGTCGGTCGCTTCAACCTGATCTCCGTCGCCTTCATCCCGCTGTTCGTCGGGCTCGGAGTCGACTTCAGCATCCAGTTCAGCGTACGCACCCTCGCCGAGCGGCTCGTCCGGCCGAGCCTCGAGGCAGCGCTCGTGGCGACCGGCACGGCCATCGGCAAGGCGCTGGGCTTGTCGGCTGCGGCTATCGGCGTGGGCTTCTTCGCGTTCCTTCCGACCAGCTACCTCGGCGTGGCCGAGCTGGGAACCATCGCTGGCCTCGGCATGATCGTCGCCTTCGCGCTGACCATTGTCCTGCTGCCGGCTTTCCTGGTGCTGCTGCGCGCGCCGCAGGCCGGGATGAAGGAGGTCGGCTTCACCATGTTGGCGCCGGTCGACGACCTCGTGCATCGCCATCGCCGCGCCGTGCTCGTCGTGGCGTTGCTTGCCGCGATCGCGGCCTCGGCCCTGCTGCCGCTGCTGCGTTTCGACTACAATCCGCTCAACCTCAAGAGCCCCAGGGTCGAGTCGATGGCGACGCTGCACGACATGCAGCACGATCGCAACTGGAGCCTCGACGCCATCAATATTCTCGCCCCGTCGCTTGCCGACGCAGTGCCACTGGCGCGCCGGCTGGCCGACCTGCCGGAAGTGTCCCGCGTCGTCAGCCTCAACAGCTTCACGCCCGCGAACCAGCAGGAAAAGCTGGTGCTGATCGGCGATGCCGTGGACGTGGTCGAGCCCGTCCTCGACGTCGAGCCCGCCCAGCCGACGACGGACGCAGAGCTACAGCAGCGACTCGGGGCGACGGCAATCTCGCTGCGGCAGGCGGCGGAACACAGCCCAGATGCGGCCGCCGCCGCCTCGGCGCGTCGCTTGGCCAAGGTGCTCGATCGTCTAAAGGCCGCCACCCCGGAGGTTCGCGCCGCGGCAGCGGCGGCAGTGGTGACGCCGCTCAAGATCATGCTCGACCAGGTGCGAGCCGAGTTGAAGGCCCGCCCGATCTCCATCGAAACCCTGCCAAAAGAGCTCATTGCCGACTGGACCGCCGTGGATGGGCGCGCCCGGCTGCTGGTCTTGCCGAAGGACGACCACGACAACGCATCGCTTCTACGGTTCGCGCGGGCAGTCCAGTCCGTTGCGCCGGATGCGACCGGTTGGCCGATATCCACCGCCGCCTCGGGCGAGAGCATCGTCCATGCCTTCCTGCAGGCGGGGACCTACTCGTTCGTGGCCATTACGCTGCTACTGGTGGCCGTGCTGCGCCGAGTGCGCGATGTCGTGCTCACCATGCTGCCCGTGATGATGAGCGGCCTTCTGACGTTCGGCACTTGCGCAGCCCTCGACCTGCCGCTGAATTTCACCAACATCATCGCCTTGCCGCTGCTGTTCGGCGTCGGCGTCGCCTTCAACATCTATTTCGTGCTCGCCTGGCGCGCCGGCGAGACGGCCATGCTGCAGTCGAGCTTGATGCGCGCCGTAGTGTTCAGCGCAATGACAACGGCCACGGCCTTTGGCGCGCTCTGGCTGTCGAGCCATCCCGGCACCGCCAGCATGGGCCGACTGCTGATGATTTCGTTGGGCTGGGAGCTCCTCGTCACCCTGCTGTTCCGGCCGGCGCTGCTGGCGCGGCCGCCGATCCGGACGATCGCGGCGACGGCTTAGAGGTCACCGCTTCGCACGGGCTTCCAGTTCGTCGATCAGCGCTTCGACCTGGCCGCCGTGATTGCGGATGTAGGAAACGAAATCCGCCCGCCTGGTCATGGTCATGCTGACGCCCTCGGTCCTGATGTCGACGATGCGCGGGCCCTGGCCTTCATTTCGCACCTCCCATTGGACGGTGACCGGATCGCCGCTGCTCTGGGTAAGCTTGCTGTCGACGATGGACACGCCGTTTCCCCGGGGGCTGATGCGGCCGACCGTGATGGTCTGGCCGCGGTATTGACCGAAGCGCTCGGCATAGGAGCGCGCCTCCACGTTTGCTGAGGCCTTGAGGAAGCGCTGGCGTTGCTCGGGAGTGGCCTGGTTCCAATAGCTGCCCAGCGTCGCGCGGCTCATGTAAGCGAGGTCGAAATAGGCCTCGAGCACCCGCCTGATGCCCGCCTCGCGCGCTGCGCCGGCGTTGGCCCTGGCGACCTCGATCCCCTGATCCGCCGCCTTCTGGACGAGCTGGGCGGCGGGATCCTGTTCGGCCAGCGCCGGCCCGGCCCCCACGACGGCAAAGCTGGAAACAGTGGCGGCGGCGACGGTCGCCAAACGCAGCACGTTTCGACGGTAGACGAACGACGACACGGATCTCTCCTTCACGACCCTTCGCGGCTTGACGGGGCGTCATTTAGAGCATCGCCACGTCGAAACAAGTAGCCGCGGTATCTTGGCGCCCAAATGTGGGCGGCCAATACCATAGGAACTGTGCCTCAATTGGGGCGCAAAGGCGGCCTGGGCGAGAGCGCGCCGGCGTCGCCAGAACCGCGCGTTCTTCGCCGCCTTGTTCGACGCCCTGGACGGCGGGCCTCGATCAAGCAGCGGCGCGCTTACTCGATGGAACGACGACTCCTGCCGCATGCGATGCGGCGGCAGTGCCGTCACCTCACGCTGCCTTGCGTCGCGGGCGGCCGCCTTTGCGGCCGTTGGCACGAGCGGCCGCGGCCTTGGCCGGCGATTTCGCCCGTCCCGCGTGGCGCGCGAGCTCCGACGCCATCCAGGCGCGCGTCCCGAACACGCCCATCAACAGCCCGGGCACGGTGAAGTCGGCATCGAGCCGCGGCCAATGCAGCGCATGACCCTGCCCCAGGATCTCGACATCAGCCAGCGCGGCATCGTTGGCCCGCGCCATGCCCTGCAAGGCGCGCGGTGGAAAGACGAAGCTGCAGCCGTTGGTCAACTCCACGACCATGCGCCGCGTGCGGCGGTCGTAGCGCGCGCTCGCCGCCCGCGGTTCGCCATGCGCGAGCCGGCGGCCGCGCGCAATGGCGCGGTCGATCTCCTTGTCCATCTCCGCCTTCGACCATCCGCTTGGCATGTTTCGCACCTCTATTCTTCGCCGACGAAGCCGTGCACGCGACGCCAGGCGAAAAGCAGCTTGTCGCCACGCGCCAGCGTTTCGGTCATCGCCCGTCGCAGGCTGCCGCGATCCATTCCGCGCGCCCAGACCAGCGCCGGCCGACCGTCGGCCTCACCAAGCAACAGCTTCGCCTCGCCACCCGCCGAGAAGACATGAACGTGCGGCGGGCCATGGTCGTCGAGAAAGGCGACGAAGCGCAGATTCCCAGCACGGTGGACGGTCGGCATGCAAAGAATAACCTATCTGATGGGTTATTCAAGCGCCCACCCAACAAGGCGGCATGACGGGCCGGCTTGGACACTTGGGACGTCCAATCGCCGTCACTCGCCTGGAAGACGAAAGGGCTTAGGAAGGCGTTACAGACCGCAGGCGATTTTGAGAGGGAGGCAGGGAACCGAGCGTTGCCTCTGCCTGCTGGAGCGGAGGAGGTGGTGGCAGTGATTTCATCGTCGTTGCTCCGATCCGCTCAAACTCAGGATGCTCGGCCGAATCGCGTCGCCGGACAGATCGAGCGTCGCGAGGGCAATGGGCAGGCTGAAACGGCGTGGCCCCGCACTTCCCGGATTGAGGTAGACCACGCCGTCGACGGTTTCGATCTTGGGCCGATGCGAATGGCCCGAGACGACCACATCGATGCCGGCCGCTGTGGGATCGAGGTCGAGCTCTGCAAGGTTGTGAAGCACGTAGATGAGCCGGCCGGCCAGCTTCACGAACTCCGTCTGCGGGTATCCGGCCGCCCATTCATCCCTGTCGATGTTGCCTCTTACAGCCGTGACCGGTGCGATTTTGCCGAGTTCCGAGATCACTTCAGGACGGCCGATATCGCCGGCATGGATGATGTGCTGCACGCCCGCGAGCCGTTCGACGGCCTCGGGACGCAAAAGACCATGGGTATCCGAAATGACGCCAATTCTCATGGCCGGACCAGATATTCGTTGCTCAGCATAGCGCAGGCCGCGCCGATTTTCGCTTTCCCTCGCAACGTGTCGCCAGCCCCGACATTCACCGGGATCACACCTTGGAGGGACGCGATGTACCTGGCCCGCTTTTCGTACGACGTGCTGCCCGTGAACCGCCAGCGCGCCATCGACTTCATCTTGCGCGAGGTCAAGGCCGCACGCAGCGATGGCCTCAACGCCCGGCTGCTGGTGCCGCTGACCCGCCACCACGACAGCGCCGCCCTGCAGTTCGAGCTCGAGCTCTCCCGCCTCGACCAGCTCGATCAGTTCCGCGAGCGCGGCGTCGGCACGGGCGAGGAGACCGGCAACTGGATGCGGGCGTTCAGCGAGATCCTCGTGGCCCCGCCGGTGGTCGAGATCCTGCGGGTGGCCGAGGCGCAGCAGGCCTCGTAGGGCCCCTCTACCACGTCATGCGCAAGCCCGCGGTGATGGCCTGTATGCTGTCCTGGCCGGCGATGGTGCCTTCATAGCGCAGGTAGATCGAGGTCGCCTCGGCGATGGCGGTGTTGGCGCCCAGGCCCAGCAGCACGCCGTCGCGCGTCGGCGAGATGCCGTAGGTCGTGAACGGCAATCGCCGGTGCCCCAGCGAGCGTCGCCGCCACCGGGCGGCTGACGTCGCCATATTCGTGGCTCCAGCCCAGCTTGAGCTGCAGTGCCAGCTTCTCGCGCCAGCCGAGGTCGACCGACCCGCCCAGCGTCGCCCCCAGCACCGAGCGCAACGAGTTCGTCGTCTGCTGCGCCACCGTCAGGTTCAGCGACTGCGCACCCGTCTCGGTGAAGGCGTTCTGCGTGCCGGTGTAGGCCTGCAGCCGCGCGAAGGGCGTGACGAAGGCGTTGGCATTGGTGCCGATGTCGAAGCGCCAGCCGGCCTCGAGCTGGCCGTACCACTGGTTGGCCCCGGTCAGACCGAACGCCGTGCGCGGCTGCAGCCCGGGGATCAGGATCTGCCGCCACATCTGGTTCGAGGAGTAGGCATAGCCCACGAGCGCGTCGGCATAGAGCGGACCCTGGGCGTAGTTGCCGTAGAGACCCACATTGAAGGTGTCGGTCGTGCCCTGCCCCGCGAAGCCCGATACCCACTGCGTGCCCTTCGTGTAGCCCGCCGTCACGCCGAGCCGCACGCTCTCGGTCAGCGCGCGATCGAGGCCGGCCGCGAAGCCGCCGGCGTTGTAGGTCACCGCGCCGACCGACGCGGTGGCGCCGATCGTGCCCAGGCCGCCCAGCGCCCCGCCCCAGGCGCCCCAGGTCGCGGGCGGCACGCTGTCACAAGCGACGTTGCAGGCCTCGGCCAGGGCGACGCGGCCGCCGCCCCCTGACCCGCCGGGCGAGCCGCCGCCGGCGGTGCCGGCGAAGTTGTTCATGAAGAGCTGCGCGCCCTGCACCATGGCGCTGGCGAAGCCCGCGTAGTTGTTGCCCGAGAGCTGCTGCAGCACGTACTGCGCCGAGGCGTTGCTCTGCACCCCGGTCGCCATCGCGCTCAGCACGTTGGCGAAGTCGCCGGTCGCGGCATTGACGCTGGCGTCCAGCACGTTGCCCACCGCGGCCTGGGTCGGCGTCGCCGCCGCCGCCGCGAAGCCGCCCATCTCCAGGGTCAGGTAGACGTTGTTGGCGTCGTAGCTCAGGCTCGACTGCAGGAAGGGATAGAGCTCGTTCACCGAGGCGAAGGTGCCTGAAACGCCGCCCGCGGCATTGAGGATGCGCCAGGTCGTGCGGGCGCCGAAGGTGGTGCCGGGCTGGGCGTAGACGTTGACCGAGCCGCCTAGCAGCGTCGCGGTACCGCCAACATTGATCAGGTCGCCCTGGCCGGTGCCGCTCACCTCGGCCGAGTAGGCGCCGCTCGTGGCATTGGTGAAGTTGCCCGAGATGCCGAGCGTGCCGATCGAGTTGCCGGGCGCCGTGATGCCGGCGCTCGCGACGTTGCCTGCGATGCTGCCGGTGCCGCCGAGGATTCCGACGCTGCCGACCGAGCCGGTGAGCTGGCCGTTGACGAACAGGCTGCCGAAATTGGCGACGTTGCTCACCATCGTGCCGGAGACGGTCATCTGGCCGGCGTTCACCGTGCCCACGCCCATGTCGTTCAACAGGCCGCCCGGGGCGACCGTGAAGCTGCCGCCGGGCGCCACGGCGAGCCCGCCCAGCAGCGTGCCGCTCAAGGTGAAGGCGCCACCGGTCACGTAGGTGCCGCCGCTGTAGTTGCCCGTTCCCGCCAGGGTAAAGGAACCGCCGGCCAGGGTCAGGCTGCCACCGCTCACCGGATACGAGCCGCCGTCGCTGATCGTGCCGCTGTAGGTGCCGCTGGCATTGTTGAGGACGAGATTGCCGGCGCCCAGGAAGACCTGCCCGCTGCCCGACAGCGTCTGGATGGCGACCGCTGCCCAGGCGCGCGAGATGTCGAAGACGCCGTTGTTCACCACGCCGGCCGAGCTCGCGATGCTGCCCGGACCGGAGACCAGCAGCAGGCCGGCCGCGCTGCCGCCCGACGCCGCGCCGATGGTCGTGACGCCCGAGTAGGTGTTGGTGCCGCTCATCTGCACCATGCCGCCGCTGCCCACGGTGACGCCGCCTGCGCCCGAGATGACGCCGGCCAGCCCCAGCGGCAGGTTGCTGGCGCCGACGATCAGCGGACCGTTGGCCGTCGTCGCGAGGTCCGCCGCGGTGACATAGAACGGCGTGTAGCCGGTCGTCTGTCCCGTCAGGTCGAACATCACCGAGTTCTGCAGGAAGAACGGGAGACCGATGACGGGGTCGCCGCTGCTGAAAGACACCGAGTAGCCACCGCTGATCGTCGGTCCGAGCGTCGAGTTGCTGGTCGCGAGGCCCGGGATCGTTGCATCCGACGGCGTCACGCCGACAATCGACAGGACGCTGCCGTCGCTCGTGCTGCCGCTGCTCATCCGGTTGCTCAACCCAAAGTAGGGCGTGCCGGTGTCGAGCAGGGCAAGGGCCGTCTCGGAGATCGTCGAGCTGCCCTGCGGGAGAGTGAGCGTGAATCTCGTGCCGTACTCCTGCGATCCCTTGTTCGCGGTGCCGGCGCCGTAGGGATTGGGGAAGTCCGGCCCGACGCGGGCAAACGGCACGACGCCGGCCGTGCTCGACGGAGAGACCGCCACGAACTGGCCGATCAGCGCTGGCGTGAGCCCGACCAGGACGCAGGAGAGGCACGGGCTCACCTGCTGCTGCTGCCCGCCGATCGTCACGATCTGGTTGCCGGTCGGCGGATTGATCACCCGGCGGTCCGACTCGCCGTTGGCATTGAAGGTCGCTGGATTGGGCTGACCATTGGCCGCGACGACGAAGCCTTGGTGCAGCGCGCCCGGAACGATCGTCTGGCCGAACACGCCGCCGACGATCGGCCCGTCCGTCTGCGGCCCCCCCGGGGTCGCCTGCGCGGTCGACGTCGATGCGAAGTTGCCGGTGCCGAAGATGCCGTAGAAGGTGCCGTAGAGGGGCGGCGGCCGGGTGCCGTCGTACCAGTCCGGAAATCTCTGCGTGATCGTATTGTTGTTGCTGTTTACCGACTGGAAGACGGCGGAGATCTGATAGCCCTGGGTGGCGGAGAGGGTGACCGCCGGCACGGCTGCCGCCGCAGCCCCCGCCGCATAGAAGCTGAGCGTCGGCATCTGGACGATGTTGCCCTGGTAGCAGGGCTGCGAGCCGTAGCAGTAGAATTGGTTCTGGCCCCTGGGCACCGTCGAATTCGGCGCGGTCGGGCCGCCGCCGCCCCAGGTGGCCGGATTGTAGAGGACGTTGAAGAGGTTCGAGCCGGTATCGAACAGGTATGGCTGGGGCGCGCCGCCGTTGATGCCGATCGTGATGCCGAGGCTGCCGCTGTTCACGTTGTAGTATTGCAGGGGGATCGTGAGGGGCTGGGCGTGGGCCTGCGTCATGAGCAGAAGCAGCGACACAAGCGGCGGCGCCAGCACCCGAAGTCCACACGACGCGACAGACGCTCGCGCGATCCACGCAGGATCGAAGACCTTCGGATGCACGCAACCGCCCCCAATCACTCCCTGCACGAATGCTCGAACGCGTCTTCGACGTTGTCAACGTTGGGAGACGACATTGCACAGGTAGAGTCGTTTTGCGCCAACAACTTGCACATCGTGTAATCACGGATGAAGGCAGTGAGGGTCTCACTGCCCGGCGCTTTGTTTGACAGCAGGCCCCCGGGGCATGAAAATTCCGTCAGGCCAAAGGCCGCTTCCCTAGTTGCAACAAGAAAGCGTCTCTGTCCTTATCGGTAGCCATGCCACCTTCCGAACGGCGACTGTCTGCGATCCTGCATGCCGATCTCGCTGGCTTTGTGCGCCTGGTGGAGGCCGAGGAAGACCTGACTTTCGAGCACCTCCGGTCGGCACGCAGCAAGATCTGGCAGCCGGCCATTGAAGGCGCCGGCGGCTCCCTGGTCCACAGTACGGGTGACGCTATGCTGGCTGAGTTCGGCTCGGCAGCGGCCGCCGTCCAGGTGGCCATCGACATCCAGGAGCGCATGGCGCGGTTCAACGAAGGTCTCGCCGAGGAGCAGCGCCTCCTGTTCCGCATTGGCGTCCATCTCGGCGAGATCATCTTCGACGACACAAACCACGATATTTTCGGCGACGGCGTGAACCTGGCCGAACGCATCCAGGTGCTGGCCGAACCGGGTGGGATCGCCGTGTCGCGCGCGGTACGCGACGTCGCCAGGTTGCGGGACGACTATGCCTACATCGACGGCGGCGAGCATCAGGCCAAGCACGTCAGCCGTCCCCTGCATATCTACCGGGTCCGCGCGCGCATGAGCTCCGTCACCGTACCGAGCAGGCGGGCGCCCGTGCGGGGAGTCGTCCATTTTCACGGCGCCGACGACAGCGGGCGCAAATTCGGCTTCGACGTAGCAATGGACGAGCTGGTGAGGCGGCAGCAAAGCGTGTTGATCGGCCGGGATGCGAGCGAATGCAATGTCGTCCTGTTGAATACGTCGGTGTCCAGGCGTCACGCGCGATTGAGCGTAGACGGGAACAACATGCTGCAGATCGAGGACGTCGGATCGACCAACGGCACCTCGATCAACGGCGAGCCGATCGTTCCCGGGCTGACACGACCTTTGGAGCCAGGGTCGACGCTCAAGCTGGGAGATATCGAACTCGTCGTCCGGTACGACTAGCCCTCCAGTTCGAGCTTCCCCCTCGACCAGCTCGATCAGTTCCGCCGATCTCGAAGAACGAGTCCGTGTATCGGCCGATCCGTCCACGCTAGACTTGTTGCATGATCGGCCCCAGCCATCACGGCCTCTATCGCAGCTTGCCACTGGTTCTCGGCGGACTGTTGGGATCCATCTTGTTGTTGGTCGCTGGGCTCGCCGGCGTCTTGCCGTTCGCCGCGCGCGAGCAGCGGCTGGCGCTGGCACTCGGAATGCTGGGCGGGTTCGTGGTGATCTTCGCTCTGTGTGCGCTGGCGTCGCTGCGCCGGCATCGCTGGGCGATCGATGCCGACGCTGTTCTGATCGACGAGCGACCTCTGGTGCCGATGATCGGCCCCCGTCGCGTGCGGCGCGTGCCCTTCGGCGACGTCGCCTCCCTGAGCAACGTGTCGGAGGGTGGGGACGCGTTGTTGGCTCTCACGACCCGCGACGGCGAGCACTTCGTGCTGCCGCCCGTGCGGACGCGAGGTACCGGACCTGCTGCCAAGCCGGACCAGGAAGGGCTGGCCAGCTTCGCCGCGCGGCTGCAAGCGGCGATGACGGCAGCCGGCGCTGTTGCGCCGCCGGTGACGGACGGGCTGGGATTCTGGAACCGGCCGTCGGGGTTGGCCCTGCTGACCGCCGTGTTCCTGGCAAGCCTGACGGTAGCCGCGGTCATTCCGTGGGGCCTGTGGGAAGGAGAAATCAGGCGCACTCGCACCCACGAAGCCGCCGCCTTCCTGGTAGCGCTGCCGATCGCCCTGGGTTGGTGGCTGCGCCGATGCTGGCAGCGTCGGCGTGACGCGCTGCGGGCGATGCAAGCCCGGCCTTTGTGACAATCACCGCATACCGCGGCCCTGACTTTCGTCAGGTTGCCCGCGATGCGGTGTGCCGGCCGCCGCGCAAGAACCCAGCTCGCAGATGCCGCCAAGAAACCTCCGGCGTAGCCACCACCATCATCATCGGCGTACGCTGGCGCCGAGGAGTGGTGGTTTGTCCCCGGCCGAAAGTCCGTCGCGCGGCGCGTCCGCAGCCTTTATCGTCGTCGACTGGGGCACCAGCAGCTTTCGCGGCTGGCTGATGTCGGCCGACGGCGCGGTGCTGGCGGAAAGCCGCGGCGGCGAAGGCATGCTGCATTGTGCCGGCGGTGTGGGCTTCGCGCCGGTGCTGCGCGATCATCTCGCCCAACTCGGCGCGCCGGCTGGAGCGCCCGTCCTGATCTGCGGCATGGCGGGTGCGCGGCAGGGCTGGGTCGAGGCGCCCTATATAAAGGTACCGACGCGGCTCGACGCCCTGCACGAGGGCGCCATCCGCATCGATGCGCCGGGCGACATTCGCATCCTGCCCGGCATCGCCCAAGCGCGCGCCGACCGCCCCGACGTCATGCGTGGCGAGGAAACGCAGCTTTTAGGCGTGACCGAGCCCGGCTTCAGCGGCCTCGTCTGCATTCCCGGCACCCACAGCAAATGGATCAGGATCGAAGACGGCCGCGTCGTCGAATTCTCGACCTACATGACCGGAGAGCTGTTCTCGGTGATCGCGCAGCATAGCATCCTGGCGCACGCCATCGAGGGGTCGGTGCCGACGGACAGCGAGGCCTTCCGTGCAGGCCTGTCGGCGGCGCTGGCCGAGCCCACGGCCTTGACCGCGTCGCTGTTCCGTCTGCGGGCAGCGCAACTCCTGGGCTTCGAGCCGCGCGCGGACGGCGCCGCGCGGCTGTCGGGCCTGCTGATCGGAACCGAGCTCGCCGATGCGGCACGCCGGCACGGAACATTGCGGTCGGTGCGGCTGATCGCAGCCGGCGCCCTCGGGCGGCTCTATGAGGCCGCGCTCGGCGCGCAGGGGCTCGACGTGACGACAGTCGATGCCGAGCAGGCGTCGCGGCTCGGCCTCGCCAAGGCCGCCGTCAAGATCTGGGGAGCAAAGGTTCCGACATGACTGACGCGGTGAATGGCCGACGGTGCGCACCTATGACGATGCCGTGCCGGCAAGACCAGGCTAGCTAGCGGAGGCCCCCAACCGAGATCTGCAGCGAGCCGGCCTCGGACTGCCGGACAAGCTTGCGGAAGCGCTCGAGATCGGCGCCCTGCAGCCTGGCCCGCTTCGTTTGCGGAAAGCCCAGGGGATCGATCGCCTGGCCGTTGTTGATGACCTCGAAATGGAGATGCGCGCCGGTCGACCGGCCGGTGTTGCCGACGAAGCCGATGACCTGGCCACGCTGGACCTTTGCCCCGGCGCTGACACCCGGGGCAAACGCCGCGAGGTGGCCGTAGACCGTCGCCAAATTCTGCGCGTGCTCGATGCGAATCCAGTTTCCGTATCCGGCGTTGGGCGCGGCACCGACGACCGTTCCGCTCGCTGCCGCCAGGACCGGCGTGCCGGTTGGCGCGACCAGATCGACCCCGTTGTGCATCAGGAACGTGGCGCCGCCGCGGGCAGCGCTCTTGCCGGGGGCGGGTGCCAAGCCGAGCGCAATGCCGCGCGCCGTCGCCGTGTTGATGGTGGCGCCAACGGTACCCAGCCGGCTCGGCGCGCCGAGGCCATGCCGCGGCTGCTCGAACGGGTCGGCGCGAACGCCGAAACCCGACGACACGCTGACCGTCTCCAACGGCAGCCGCATCGGCGGCGCGGCCAGCGCTTCGCCGCTGGCGAGCCACAGCTGCTCGGCACCGCGAGTCGGGCGGAAGCCGTAGAAGGCGATCCTGCCCCGGGCGGCCGTCGCGACTTCGGCCGACACGATGCGACCGGTGCCGATCTCCCGACCGTCGGCCGCGAAAGCCTGTTCGTAGCGAACGAGAAACTTGTCGCCGCTGTCGAGCTGGCGCCGATCGAGAGCCGACGACAGAGCGTCCTTCAGCTTGAGGCTCAAGCCAGCGGGCGCCCCCGCCCTCACCAGCGAGTCTTCGAACAACTCCTCGACGAAGCCGCCGAGCGCGATCTCGCGACTGACGAACGGATCGTCGGGGGCCGCGGCGATTTCCGTTCCTCCGCCCAGCACCTGTTCCGCAGCACCGAGACCGGCGGGAAGATCGCCATCGAGAGCCAGGCCCGGCGAGGCCAGCCCGCAAACCAGCACGCCGGCGCATGTCGAGACGAGCAAAGCCCGGAACAGCTTGGCCGGACACACCTGAGCGTTCGAAGCAGGCATCATCGCCCCTTGCGACATTGAACAACCCCACCCGGGCTCAAGACGAGCAGGGTGCCATTGCCGAGGCCAGTGCCAATACTGTGACGGGGACCTTTGTCGAAGCGCCCGGCGGCCAGCCGGACAGAAAAATGTCACAGCGTCCCTCGCGTAACAGGGCGGTCCCTTCCAAAAGTCGAAGCGGCTGGGCTATGAGCCCGCGCCGACAGGGATTATCCTGCCAAGCAATGAATCGCGGGGGTCGCAAACAAGATGGACGGGTCATGGCATTCCGGCGCCGATCGCGCCGACGATGGCGGCTGATCGTCCCATGACGAGCGTCCTTTTCATCTTGCACCTTGCGGCCGTGCTGCTGGCCGCCCTCGCCCTGTGGACGATACGCTTCGAATTTGGCGGCAAGGCCGCCACCCGGCTCGAGTGGGCCGCTCCGGCGGCATTTGCCGTGCTCGCAGCGGCGGTGCTGCTGGCCGTGTCAGCGGGCAAGCGCTTGGAGCTGTGGGCCGCCGTCATCGTTGTCGGGCTCTTGCTGGGCACAGGCGCCGGGATGCTCAAGAAGGTGAACCAGGACCACGCCCGCCAGCTGATCCGCGTGCCGCCGGCCTGGGACGGCGGCGGCGCGGCGGCCCTGCTGCTGCTGCTGGCGCTGTTGCGGTTCGTGACCTCCAGCCTGATGGGACGCCAGTCGAGTGGCTTCGGCGTCCTTGCCGCCGGGGCGACGTTTCTTGCGGCGTTCCTCGCCGCCCGCTTCATCGTCGTGCGCTTCTACAAAGCCCCGCGATCGATCCATCTCGACATGACTCACGGTCGGGACCCGCACAGGACATTGGCGCACTGACGCCTATTCGAGCTTGATCCCGGCCTCGCGGATCACCTTCGCCCAGCGCTCGGTATCGGCCGCGACCCAGGCGCCGAGCTCCGCCGGCGAGCCGAGCACGAGGACGACGCCGCGCGGCTCGAGCTTGTCACGCACATCCGGCGCGTTGAAGGCATCGCGAGCCGCCTTGTTCAGAAGGTCGATGACGGCAGGCGGCGTGCCGGCCGGCGCAAACAGCGCGAACCATGCGCCGCCCTGGACGCCTGGATAGCCGGCCTCGGTCATGGTCGGGATGTCCGGCAGCACCGGCACGCGCTGCGGCGCGGCGACGGCCAGGCCGCGCACGCCGCCGTCGCGGATGTGCTGGAGCGCGAACGGCACGATGTCGAACATCATCGGCACGCGGCCGGCGATGAGGTCCTGCAAGGCCGGCGCCGCGCCCTTGTAAGGCACGTGCACGATGTCGGTCTTGGTCAGGAGACGGAACTGCTCGCCCGCGATGTGGCCGCTCGAGCCGATGCCCTGCGAGGCATAGCTCAAGACGCCGGGCTTCGAGCGCGCGAGGTCGACCAGCTCCTTGACCGATTTCACCTCGACCTTGGAATTCACCACCAGCACGTTCGGCAGGTTGGCGACGTGGATGATCGGGGCGAAATCCCTGGCCGGGTTGTAGGGCAGCTTCGGGTCCAGGGTCGGCAGGATGGCGTTCGTCGCGTGGAAACCGACGTAAAGCGTGTAACCGTCGGCCGGCGACTTGGCGACGTAGTCCGCCGCGATGACGCCGCCCGCGCCGGTCTTGTTCTCGACGATGACCGGCTGCTTGATCTTCTCGCCGAACTTCTGGCCGAAGTGGCGGGCCAGGATGTCGGCCATGCCGCCGGGTGCGGTCGGCACGATGACGCGGACGGGCTTGGCGGGATAGTCCTCCGCAGATCCCGAAGTGGCGGCCGCAACCAGGGCCAGTAGTGCTGCTAGGCAACGGGCAATCCACATCGGCGTCCTCCCTGTCGATATCGTTCGTTACGCTGTACGCAGGATCGGGATGGTCTTGCTTCCGAACAATTCATGCGCCGCAGTCACTTCGTCAATCGCGGCGCCCCAGTGCAGGACGGCCAGGAAATGGCCCGCGCCGACCGCCCGGCACTGCTCGACGATCTGCCCGGCGACCTCGGCCGGTGTCCCGGTGATGAATTCGTCGTCGCTGATCGTGAAACCGCCGGCTGGCGGCGGCGCATCGGGGACGCTCTGTTTCAGCCTGGAATCCTGGGCCACGAAGCTTTTCAGCCGCTCGGACACGGCGGCGGCGTAGTCCCGCGCCTCGCCCGCGGTCATCGCCACGGCGACCCGGCGACGCAAAGCAAGGCAATCCGGCCCTGCCGCCAATCCGGCCGCGTCGGCTTCCGCGCGATAGGCATCGAAGATCGTCCTGATCGTCTCAGTGGAGTTGAAGCCGGTCGAGATCTTCACGCCGCGCCGCGCCGCCCGGCGCGCCGACTCAGCACTCACCACCGCCGTCCATCGTGGCGGCGAGGGTCGCTGCAGCGTCCTCGGCAGGAGCCGCAGGTTCGAGAACGAGAAATGCTTTCCCTTATGCGAGACAACACCTTGGGCGAGAGCGCCATCGATCACATCGACGATCTCATCGCTGCGTTCGCGCGCCTCCTCCATCGTCATGCCGAGGCGCGCGAGTTCCTGCGGCACGCCGACGGCAGTGCCGACTTCGAGGCGTCCGCCCGTGAGAAGGTCGAGCAGTCCGATCTCCTCGACGACGCGCGCAGGATGATAATAGGGCAGCACAACCCCCATCACGCCGAGCCGTAGTTTGCGCGTGCGCTGCGCCACGGCGGCGATCAGAAGGTTCGGTGAGGCGGAGAACGAGCCGCCGAAATGATGCTCGCTGAAGAAAATGCCTTCGAAGCCGAGGGCCTCGTCGCGCGCCCACAAATCGAGATAGCGCGTCGCATAGTCGGCCATTTCGGCTGGCGCCGGATCCCGCGACTCATCGGCGAGCTCCGGGAAGAACTCGAACAGCCATGGCTTGATCATCGATCGTCGCCCTCTCCGAGTCCGGTGATGATCCGCCTCAGCGTGCGTATGAGCTCCGGACGATTGGTGCGGCCGACCAGCCGGTCGATCTCGCGCTCGTGCGCGACGGCACTTGCCCGGAGCTTGGCCATCACGGCCTTGCCCGCCGGTGTGAGCGTGAGCGTATACGCCCGTCGATCGCTGGCGAGGCGTTCGCGGACCACGTAGTCCAGCCGGCACAAGTCATCGAGGACCGGGGTCAGGCTCGACGTGTTGCGGCGAATGGCGGCCGCAAGGTCGCCCTGCGTCAGGCCGGGATTGGCATCGATCAGGAAGAGAACCGCAAAGCGCCACGGGCTGCCGTCGATGCCGTTGGCCCGGCGGGCGAAGGCCTGGAACGCCACCTCCTGCGCCAGCCGCAGATGAAGCCCGACAGTTCCGCCGAGCCAACCGAAGTCGATTTCCCTCGGCTGGGTTGGCTCGTGCTGCGGCACAATCTTGAGCCTTCGGGCGGAACGGCCGGCCATCGTAGCTCCCCTCGGCCTGCGACTTGCCTGATCGCGTTCTGCGCGATCAGGCTTGGCAGGATACGGCCCATTGGTCGGGAGGCAAACTATTTGGGGACAAACTAATCGACAGCCATGGGCGGGCGCACGCTGGCACCAACCAGGCCGTGACGACGTGGCGATACCTCGAAAGTCGAATCCGTCTCTAGCCCGTCTTGGCCTCGACCGCCGCCCTTTCCAGGCGTGACGCGCTTTCGTCGAGCTCGTCGCCGTAGCGGGTAAGGCGGCGGCGGTCGCCCTCGTCGGTCATCGTTTCGGTCAGGCGGCGCGCCCGGCGGGCGAGGTCGCGCATCCCATCCGCCTGCTTGAGGATGGTCTCCTTGCTTGGAGGCCGCTGGGCGGGTGCCGTCTGGGTCTTTTCGAACATACGTTCTCCTTGGTGACGCATGCGGCCAGGACGCACACGCATCTGGGGCGCCGGCGAAATGAGCCCGCCGGCAGCGTGGAGCAATGTCTGGAAGGTTCCTCTCCGGCCCTGGCGGCCCGGCAAAACAGGCGGACGAGACCGCCTTGCATCAGCCATAGCAGGCCGGGCCCGTCGTGACCACCTAAGCAGGGCAGGTCCGGCTTGAAAGACCCAGCCGTTTCGCCCAAGGATGATCGATGAGCAAACCCAAACAGCCCGCCCTTTCCGACCGGCGCCGGCAGCTCGGCGCCTCACGCGAGACCATGGCCGCCGGGCTCGGCCTGGCCGTCGAGGCCGTCAAGGCGATCGAGGACGGGGCGGCGTCCGATCAGGAGTACGACCGGTACAACACGTGGCTTGGCCGCATCGAGGACTTGCCGGCCGACGTGCGGGCCCGGCAGTTCCTCGCCGCCGGTAAGGGCGGCCGTTTCGACATCGAAGGCGAGGATTAAGGCGGTCCGCCACCGCATGGCACGCGCCATGCAACGAACCGTTCAGCGACCTGTTACTTCGAAGAGACAGGAGGCAATCATGGAAGACCTGCGGGACCGGGTAAGCCGGGTCATCGCCGAGCAGTTCCACGTGGCCAACGAGCGCATCATCGAGGCGGCCACCCTGGACGAGGACCTCGGAGCCACCAGCCTCGACCGGGTCGAGGTGGTGATGTCTCTCGAGGACGAGTTCAAGATCGACATCTCCGACGATCAGGCATCGCGCCTGAACACGGTGGCCGATGTCCTGGCCTGCGTAGTGGCGAGTGTCGGCAGGGCGAGCATCGGAAAGGGCGAGGCGACCGCAGCCAGCCGGCCCATCTGAGCGGCTGCGGCGGCGAGAGCGAGCGCGATCTCAAGGCCTATCATCCCATCGGACCGCGCGGGGTTCGAGGGCGTGCCTTTGACTTGACGCGCTGGAGGTTCAGCCGGGCCGAGGTAAGATCGCCGGCATGAACGCTCCCGACGCCCTCCTCTGTGCGCCGCGCCAGCATCTGCCGTGCGGCGAGGAATTCCTCTTCCTGCCACCCTGGGTTCAGCCCTACGCCTACCGCATCGTCGACAAACTCTTTGCCCATCGCGTGATCCGGCGCGGGCCGGCGCCTCGCCCGCTGCCGTACGCGCCGGAGATCGATCCACGCTACACGGCCGACGGCCGGGAGTACGACGTCGGCGCCTTCATGGACCGCAACGCCATCGTCGGCGCGCTCGTGATCCATCGTGGCCACGTCGTGCTGGAGCGCTACGGGCTTGGCCTCGGAGAGCATGATCGGTGGTCGACCATGTCGACGGTGAAGTCGATGACGGCGATGCTGGTCGGCGCGGCGGTCCAGGACGGTGCCATCAAGTCCATCGACGAGCATTTGACGAAATACCTGCCCGCGCTCGCCGGCTCGGCCTACGAAGGCGTGAGCCTGCGCCATGTGCTGACCATGTCGTCGGGCACGCGCTGGGTCGAGGACTACACCGACCGCACCTCGCATGTTAACCGCTACAGCAAGTCGCTCGCCGATCGCGTGCCGGGCGGCGTGCTGAAGCTCATGGCCTCGCTGGAGCGCGCCCATCCGCCAGGCACGGCGGTCCGCTACAATTCGGGCGATACGTATCTGCTCGGGGCGGCCCTCACCAAGGCCGTCGGCATGCCGCTGGCCGACTACATGTCCGAAAAGGTCTGGCAGCCGTCCGGCATGGAGTGCGATGGCTTCTATACGCTCGAGAGCGAGGGCGGGCAGGAGATCGGCGGCAGCCGGGCCGGCATGGTGTTGCGCGACTTCGGCCGCTTCGGCCTGTTCGTCCTGAACGACGGCGTGATCGACGGCAGGCGCGTCCTGCCGGAGGGCTGGGTCGAGGCGGCGGCGACGCCGGCGTTCGAGGTGCCGTCGTCGCCGGTCATCGACATCACCCACTACGGCTACAGCTGGTGGCTGGGCGACGGCGTGATGTCGGCGCTCGGCCACTCCGGCCAGCGCATCGACATCTATCGCAAGGAAGACCTTGTCGTGGTGACCTTGGGCGCCTTTCCCGAGCCTGCCTACGCACCGCCGGGCGACCACAACAAGCGCAACGAGGTGGTGGCCTTCACCCGTGCCGTCAGAGCCGCTCTCGCCTGAACGACAGGAGAGTCAGGGCGCAGGCTGCTGCAGGGTCCGACGAGCGATCAGACGCACGGCGACGTAGCCTAGGATGACCAGGGCTGTCTGGATCAGGGCAAGCACCGACCCCGCTTCTTGCCGGCCGGTCACGGTCCACAGGAAGATGTCCACCGAAAGCATGCGCACGCCCGACCCCGCCAGCAGCACGACGACATCGAGAACGCGAACGGCGATCACAAAGAGAAGGATCCATGCGCCGATGACAGCCGGGCGCAGCAAAGGCAACCAGATCCGCAGGAATGTACGCAGCCACGATCCGCCGTGGACGCGCGCCGATTCCTCGAGCTCGGCGCTCAGCTGCACCATGGTGCTGGTGAAGAAACGCGAGGCGACCGGCAGGCCGCGCGCGACCAGAGCCAGGACCACCACCCAGAGCGTGCCGTAGATTGGCAGCCAGACGAAGGCCCACAGGAAGCCGAGACTCATGACCAGGCCCGGGATCGCCCACGGCCCCCAGGCCATCATGTCCAGCACCTTGCGCCCGCCCCAGGCGGTGCGCGTCACGACGTAGGAGATGAACAGCGAAATAACCACACCCAAGCTCGCCGCAGCGATGCCGACCATGAGCGTGTCGCGGATCGATTTCAGCACGTCGTCGCGCCCCAGGGCATTGGCCCAGTGCTGGGTGGTGAACATCTCCCAGGAGATGAAGCCGCTCAGTTCCATGAACGAGTTCAGCAGCAGCACGACCATCGGCAGGGCACCGAAGACGATGAAGAAGCCCAGGATGACGGCAAAGGCGACCCATCGCCCGGCCCCCAGGTCGAGCGGCTGGGCCTTGAAGCCACGGCCCGACACGGTGGTGTAGGCGCGGCCGCGCAGCAGCCGCCACTGCACCACGATCAGGCTGCCGGTCAGCACCAGCAGGATCAGCGCCAGCACCATGGCGGCGCCGAAGTTGGCGACGTGCCCGCCATAGGCGAGGTCGTAGATGCGGGTCGTGAACACGAAGATGTTGGCGGGCGTACCGAGCAGCTGCGGGATCTCGAAGGATTCCATCGCCACCACGAACGACAGGATGCCCGACGCCAGCAGGGCCGGCAGCAGCAGCGGGAAATTGATGCGCCACACGGTCCGCCAGGCGCTGGCGCCCGCCATGCGCGCCGCCTCCTCGAGCGTGGCGTCCATGGCCAGCAGGGCCGGATGGACGAACAGGAACAGCACCGGCGCCGAGCGCGCCGCGCCCAGCACGATGAGGCCACCGTAGGAATAGACGTCGATCAGGCCCTCTCCGCCCGGGACCAGCGCGCCCAGCCATTGATTGAGCAGGCCGACGTTGGGTGCGCCCAGCAGCATCCAGGCCAGCACCCAGGGCAGCTCAGGCAGGAAGAACATGAAGACGAGAAGGCCCTCGAGCAGGCGCTTGGCCGGCGTGTTGGTGCGCGCGATGCACCAGGCGAAGGCCGTGGCCAGCACCAGCGCCAGCAGGGTGCGCGGAACGGCGATGACGAGGCTGGTCAGCAGCACCTCGAACGTGGCCGGGTCGCCGAGCACGCTCCGCCAGTTTTCCAGGGTGAGCGTACCGGGCTGGCCGGGTGCGGCGCTCCAGAAGGTGCCGAACACGACCATGCCCAGCGGGTAGAGCACGAGCAACGCGACCAGCACGGTGAGGCCCGTCGGCAGCAGCGTCTCCAGCCGCAGGCCGCGGCGCGGCCGGCCACCCGCCACCGCTCCGCCCGCTGGCCGATCGAGCTTTCCGCCGTCGCCATCCGCTACTTCTTCAGTCCCGCCGCCTTCAGGTAGGGCTCGGCCTTGGCCGACCATTCGAAGAACAGCTTCGAGCCGAACTCGTAGGTGTCGGGGTTGTTGGGGAAAGGCTTGGCCGTCGCGAAATGCGCCAGCTCCGGGACCTTGGGGCTGACGTCGCGGCGGATGAACGGCCCGCCCGGATCGTCGGCGTTGATCTGCTGCGCCGACTTGGTGAGCACGTAGTTCATGAACACACGGGCGGCGTTGGGATGCGGGGCATCCTTCAGCAGGTTCATGCCACCGAAGAGCAGCATCACCCCGTCCTCGGGAACCACCAGCCGGAACGCATGGGGCTTGGGCAGCTTCCAGATGTCGGCGGCGCCGACCTGGGTGGGATGGATGAAGATGCCGTACTCGCCGCGGGCGATCTGCTTGGGCGCCTCGATCTCGGCCCGCGTCAGCGCCTTCACGTTGTCGATCACCTTGCGCAGGTGATCGTCGCCGTAGGCCTTCCACGCGTAGGCCGCCCAGCGCGACCCTGGCGACGGACCGATCGGCTCGGAAAGAACGATGAGGCCCTTGTATTTCGGGTCCTCGAGGTCCTTGTAGCTGCGCGGGCCGCCCGCCGGCGGACAGATCTTGTTGTTGACCAGAATGTAATAGCCGCCGGCGCTGGTCATCAACGTGTGGCCGTTGCCGGCCTTCACGTCGACCAGCGGATCGAGGATCCAGGGAACGCCGGGCTCGACGGCCGCCGGCAGCGTGCCGAAGGACTGATCGAGGCCGCGGGCCGCCAGGCGCCGGTTCTCCGGACTGCCGGAGGAGCGAATGTCGATGCTGGCCTTGCCGGCGGCACGCTCGGCGTTCCAGCGCGCCTCGAAGTCGCCGGTGCGGCCGGGGGCGAGCTCGACCTTGATGCCGTAGAGCTGCTCGAATTCCTTGGCCTGACGCTCCGTCGCCGCACCCGGGGCTCCGAAGAACGACCAGACGAGCACGCCTTCCTTCTTCGCGGCGGCCACCACCTGGTCCCACGGTTCCTTTCCCTGCGCATGCACCCCGTTTCCGGCGGCGGTCGTCGCTGCAGCCAGCGACGTGAGACCCAAGAGCGCCTCTCTCCGTTTCATCGTTCTTCCTCCCTGCTATTTCCCGACCGGTCTTGCCGCCGGCCATGCGCGGATCGCCTCCGCGGGAAAATCAAGCTGCACCAGCGCTCCTTCATCGAGCGGCTGGCTGGCCGGGCCGAAGGCGCGCACCCGCGCCGCGCCGACACCCACGACATACTCCGTGCGTTCGCCCAGGTAGATCCGCGACAGCACGCGCCCCTGCCATCCGCTCGATCCATTGGGCTCGCGCACCTGCACGGACGCCGAGCGCAGCATCAGGACCACGTCGTCGTCGGGCCGCCAGGGATGCGAAGCATCGAGCGCAACCTCGACGTCGCCGGCTCCGTCGAGCCGCGCCCGCAGCGAGCCGTCGGCGGCCATCGTGACGCGCGCGCCGAGCTGGTCGACCTGGCCCAGGAACTCCATGACGAAGCGTGTGTTCGGCCGCTGGTAGATCGCCCGCGGCGTGCCCTCCTGGACGATGCGGCCGGCATTCATCACCACCACGCGGTCGGACAGGACCATCGCCTCGCTCTGGTCATGGGTGATGAAGATCGTCGTCACGCCGACCCGCGCCTGGACCTCCTTGAGCTCGAAGCGCATCTCGTCGCGCCGCCGCGCATCGAGGTTGGAGAAGGGCTCGTCGAGCAGCAGCACGTCGGGAGCGCCGATCAGCGCCCGGCCCAGCGCGACGCGCTGCTGCTGGCCGCCCGACAGAAGCGGCGCCGGCCGGTCGTGCAGGCCCTCCAGCCCCAGGCTCTGCAGCATGGTCATGACCTTGTCGCGGATCTCCGCTTCGGCCATGCGCCCCCCACGCCTTGGGCCGCGCAGCGGGAAGGCGATGTTCTCGAACACGTTCATGTGCGGCCAGATGGCGTAGGACTGGAACACCATGCCCATGCGGCGCTTGTCGGGCGCCAGGTGGATGCCCTGCCCGGCCGAGGTCACGACTCTGTCGCCGACGCGCACCTCGCCGGCATCGGGCCGCTCCAGTCCCGCAATCATGCGCAGCGTCGTCGTCTTGCCGCAGCCGCTGGGACCAAGCAGGGTCAGGATCGACCCGCTCTCGACCTCGAAGCTCACATCATCGACGGCGGGCGCGCCGCCGAAGAGCTTCCGCAGGCCTGCGACGCGGATGGCTGTCATCAGCTTCCCTGTTCCCACCTTCCCTGTCCCGGGCGAGCGGCCATGCTGCCATCGTCGCGGGCGGCAAACTTTGCTGCCAGCGCGGGGCCTTGCCTGTGGAAGCAACAATCCCGGCCCGACTTTCTGCGCAAGGCAGCAAGTCGCTGCACTACGGGCAAAGCAGTGGGGCCGGCATTGTTGATCAATGCAGCGGGCAACCGAGCGAAGGTGATGTCAATGTCGCGTGAAGCCCCCGCAGTCGCCCCTCCCTCTTTCGCAGGACCGTCGCGCGACGGCAGCCGCGTGCCGTTCGAGCTGTTCACGCGGGCCGACGTATTCGCCCGCGAGCAGGAGGCGATCTTCCGCGGGCCCGTCTGGAACTACGTCGCGCTCGAGGCCGAGCTGCCGGAGCCCTGCGACTTCAAGACCTCGTTCGTGGGAGACACGCCGATCATCGTCAGCCGGGCCGAGGACGGCAGCCTGCACGCCTTCGTCAACCGCTGCGCCCATCGCGGCGCCACGGTGCAGCGCCAGGCCTGCGGCAACGCCCGCCAGCACCGCTGCGTCTATCACCAGTGGGCCTACAACGCGCGCGGCGAGCTGGTCGGCGTGCCCTACCGCCGCGGCGTGCCGGGCATGGGCGGCTATGCCGCCGACTTCGATCCCAAGGGGCATGGCCTGGCCAGGCTGCGGGTGGCATCGCACAAGGGCGTGATCTTCGCGAGCTTCAGCGCCGACACAGCACCGCTCGAGGACTATCTCGACGAGCCGCTGATCGCCGCCATCGACCGGCTGTTCTCGCGGCCGGTCAAGGTGCTGGGCCACATGCGCCAGCGCGTGCGCGGCAACTGGAAGCTCTATTCGGAGAACACGCGCGATCCCTATCATGCGGCGCTGCTGCACGGCTTTCACGCCACCTTCGGCCTCTATCGGACCAACCAGAAGCGCAAAGGCGGCAGCGACCGGGCGCGGGCGCACAGCACCGGCGTGACCTTCGGCGACGATTGGCGGCAGGCGTCGCAGCCCGACAACATCGGGCAGGACAAGTTCGTCACCAACTATTCGCTGGCCGATCCGTCGCTGCTGGAAGGCCGGCCCGACTTCAACGACGGCGTGACGGTGTCGATCACCAGCATCTTTCCCGGCCTGGTCATCCAACAGATCATGAACACGCTGGCGACGCGCCACATCCGGCCGAAGGCGGCGGACGAGTTCGAGCTGTACTGGACCTACTTCGGCTACCAGGACGACGACGAGCAGATGACCGCCTGCCGGCTGAAGCAGGCCAACCTCGTCGGGCCGGCCGGCCTGATCTCGATGGAGGACAGCGAGGCAATCGAGCTGATCCAGCGGGCCATCGTGCGCGACGGGCGTGAGGACTCCTTCCTGGAGTTCGGCGGCCTGCACGCCGACCTCGATCAGGACCGCCAGGGCGAGGCGACGATCCGCGCCTTCTGGCGCTATTACGCCGGCCTGATGGGCCCGAGATGACGGGCGCGACGAGCGCAGCCTACGACGCCATCCGCGCGCTGGAGTACCGCTACGCGCGCCTCCTGGACGAGGACAAGCTCGAGGAGTGGCCCGACCTGTTCGTCGAGCGCGGCGTCTACAAGGTGATCCCGCGCGAGAACCTCACCCGGCAGCCGGCGCTGCCAATCTTCTTCTGCGACAGCCGGGCGATGATGGTCGATCGCGTCAAGAGCCTGCGTGAGGCCAACGTCTACAATCTCCACTATTCCCGGCACGTCGTGTCCAATATCGAGATCCTGTCGGTACGCGACGACACGTTCGAGGTGGCGGCCTGCTACACGGTCTACCAGACCGATCTGGAGGGGCAGACGCGGCTGTTCAGCGTCGGCCAGTATCGCGACGTCATCGCCAATGGCGCGGGCGAGCTCAGGTTCCGGGAGAAGATCGCCGTGTGCGACACCTTCAACATCCCCAACTTGTTGGCGATTCCCCTGTGAAACGCTCAGGTCTCGGCCAGCGTCTGCGAGGGCGATTCGCGAAAGCGCATCTTGTAGTCGCGCGAGAACTGGCTGAGGTTGCTGTAGCCTGCGGCGGTGGCGGCCTCGGTCACGCTGGAGTTGCCCTGCCGGCGCCCGAGCGCCAGGGCGGCGCGCGCCATGTCGAGGCGCACGCCCTTGAGGTAGCCCATCGGCGTGGTCGAGCGGAAACGCCGGAAGCCATGGTAGATCGAGCGGGCGCTGACGCCGCCCACCGTCACCAAGTCGTCGGTGGTGATCGGCTCACGCGCATGCTCGCGGATGTAGCTTTCGACGCGCCGCACGTAGTAAGGCGCAGCCGCAGAGGGCTGTTCTTCGGCGAAGGCCCATTTGTAGTTGTTGGGCACGGCGTTCAGCAGCAGCAGCACGAGCGCGCGCTCGGCCAGTCGGCCGAGATGGCCGTCAAAGCAGGGCTGCGGGTCGTTGAGGTCGCGACAGATCGTGACGAGGTAGTTCGACAGCGTCGCCACACGGGCGAGGTCGATCACCTGCATCACGCCGAAGTTCAGCGGCTCGCCGATGCCGATCCCACTCTCGCTGGCGACGATGCGTTCCATCCGGCTGCGGCTCAACCGGACCATGAGCTGATGGGTCGTTCCATGCCAGCGCTTGTGCGAACGGCCCATACCCTCCAGCACGACCATCTGTGCCGGCGCCACGTCGACCTTCGCCTTGCCCTGCTGCAACTGGGCGCTGCCGCGCATGAGGATGTGCAGCAGGACGAGATCAGGGTCATCCATCATCTCGATGTCGTAACCGGAAACGCTGTCGACCGTGACCAGGCTGAACAGCGTTTCACCCAGTCGCGCCGAGCTCGCGTCATATTGGCGGAACTCGCGAGCGCTGGGCAGCGAGAGGTCGAAGAGCCCCCGTGTGGAGCGTTCGATGAACCTTCTGGCGACATGGTAGTCGGCCGTCGAGAAATGCCGGCCGCCCGACAACAGGGGCTGGTCAAAGGCGAAGCTCGCATCCGTCGATGCTGTCATGGTTCCTCCCAAGCACACCGTTTCCCGGTTTCTGGGGGTCAAGACTAGCACGCCGCGTCGCCGGCCGAGGAGAATTGCATGAAGGTCTTTGTCTTCGACCTGTTGGCCTACGGCGAGAACCTCGAGCACGTGAAGGTCGGCCCGGAGCTGCCATATCCGCTCAGCCGGGAGTTCTTCAAGGCTGACGTCGCCGTGCGCACCTATGCCGAACATCTTGCGGCGTGGGAGGAGATGGACAGGCTGGGCTACGACGGCGTGGGCTTCAACGAGCATCATTGCTCGCCCTACGGCCTCATGAACTCGCCCAACCTGATGGCTGCTGCGGCGGCGCAGCGTACCAGCCGGCTGAAGCTCCTGATCTACGGCAACCTGCTGCCGCTGCACGAGCCGCTGCGGCTCGCCGAAGAGCTCGCGATGATCGACTGCCTGTCGAACGGGCGGCTGATCTCGGGTTTTGCCCGCGGCATTCCGCGCGAATACCAGGTGCACAACGTGCCGCTGGTCGAGAGCCGCGCGCGCTTCGAGGAGGCCTACGACATCGTCACCCGCGCCTGGACCGAGGACGTGTTCTCCTATTCGGGCAAGTTCTGGTCGTACAAGGACGTGGCCATCTGGCCGCGGCCCGTGCAGCGGCCTCATCCGGAGATCTGGATCCCGATCGTCGGCAGCAAGGAATCCATCGAGTTCGCCGGCCAGCACAACATTCCGATCACGCCGGGGCTGGGCGGCGGCGGCCTGCGCGACGACATCATCCGCTACTATGCCAAGTGCCTCGCCGCCGCGGGCCACCGGCTGACGCCCAACCACCTGTCGCTCGGCGTCCACGCCTATGTCGCCGATTCCAAGGCGCAGGCGGTGAAGGAGATGGGGCCGTACCATCTCTACTTCAACCGCACGCTGTTCAGCCATGGCAACTTCACCGAGACGGCGCTGCAGCGCCAGGCCGGCTATTCGACGGCGCAGTCGACCGACTACGTGCGGCCAGAGAACCAACGCGCCGCCGCCCTGCTGCGCGAGGATTTCCGCAACACGACCATGGCCGACGTCGAGCGCCTGGCCGAGGGCTGGCCGTGGGGGACGGCCGACGAGGTGGCCCGGCGCATCATCGCGCAGGCCGACGGGGCCGGCGCCAACATGGTGCAGATCAGCCTCAATCGCGGCGCCATGCCTCACGACATGTTCATCGAGCAGATCCGCCGCTTCGCCCGCGAGGTGCTGCCGATCCTGCAGGCCCATCGCGTCGAGCGCGTGCCCGCAGTCGAGGAGATGGCGGCTTGAGCGGACGTCAGACCGGCACGGCGAGAGGATCGTAGTCGTACAGGCCTCGGTCGAGCGCGGTCCGGCGCGGACGCGACGGATCCTGCAGCGCCATTCCCTCCTCGCGTGACCAGAGCTGCACGTCGGTGCCGCGCGTCTTGCGCGCTGACTCGTAGCGGCTCAAGGCTTCGTCGATCGTCGCGGCGGCGGCGAAGGCGCGGCCCAGCAGCAGCGCGTCCTCCAGCGCCATGCACGCGCCCTGGCCCAGGAACGGCGTCATGGGATGGGCGGCGTCGCCCAGCATGGTGACGCGCCCCAGCGTCCACGTCTTCAGGGGTTCGCGATCGCGCAGCCCCCACTTGAACAGCCCTCCCGGCGGGATGCTGCGGATCAGCGCCAGCAGCTCGGGCGCGAAATCCGAATAATGTTCCTCGAACTCCTCGTTGGTCGCCGGGATCGCCCAGCCCTCCTCCTGCCAGGACGCCGTCTGCCCACAGCCGATGAGATTCATGATCCGCCCGCGCCGCAGGGGATAGTGCAGCAGGTAGCGCCGTGGGGCGGGATGCATCGCGAGCTGGCGCTGGCGGATCACGTCCGGCACCAGCTCGTCGGGGATGAGGGCGCGGAACGCAACCTGGCCGTTGAAGCGCGGCGCCTCGCCGGGAAACAGCAGGGAACGCACGGCCGATGTGTTGCCGTCGGCGCCGATCACGACATCCGCCCGACGGCGGGCGCCGTTGGCGAAGGTGACGGACACGCCCGCTGCGTCCTGATCGAGGCCGACGAACTCGTGGCCGGGCCACAACGCCGCCGGATCGTTGGCGCGCACCGCCTCCATCAGCAGCGCATGCAGGTCCGCGCGATGGACCTGCAGGACTCCCATGCCCTGCCGTTCGATGATCTGCTCGTTGCGGTTCGTCCGGACGATCTCGCCCGTCCTGTAGTCGCAGGTATGGAGGACCGACACCGAGCAGGACAGGGCCTCGAGGGCGGCGTCGACGCCGAGATCGCGCAGGGCGCGGCGCGCATTGGGCGCGATGACCACCCCTGCCCCGATCTCGCGAATCTCCGGTGCGCGTTCGTAGACGGCGACCTTGAAGCCGCGACGCTGAAGCGCCAGGGCAGCGGCCAGACCGCCGATTCCGGCGCCGATGACGATGATCTGTCTTGCGTGTGCGGCCATGCGTGCAACGTCTGGTCTGTTCACTCAGAAGAGCACGGGGTCGAACCGGGTGCTTTGCAGAGAGCGCAGCAATTCCTTCAAGAGCGCAGGATCGTGGCCCAAGTTCACCGCGCCGCGGTCGACGAGGCGCGCACCAGCCAGAACGGCGCGAAGCCGATGCGGGCGCCGCGGCCACGGCCGCGTTGGTCGCGGCGGTGAAGACACTCAGATCGTGATTGGGCAGAGACCGCCATCGACAAGCAGGCTCTGCCCGGTGATGAACGCGGCCGGCACGCCGGCCAGGAAGGCGCAGGCGGCGGCGAACTCAGCGGGGCTCCCGGCACGGCCCATCGGGACCTTGTCGATGAGGCGCTGCGCGGTCTTGCCGAGATCGCGGATGCGCTCGGTCATGATCGTGCCGGGAAGCAGGTTGTTGATCGTCACATTGTGCCGGGCGACCTGTCGCGCGACGCCGGCCACGTAGCCAGTCAACGCCATGCGCGTGGCGGTCGACAGATCGAGCCGCTCGACCGGCATGCGGACCGTCATGGAGGTGATGTTGATGATGCGGCCGAAGCGGCGCTGCGCCATGCCCGGAACGATGCCGCGGACGAGCTCGACGGCCGCGAGCAAGTTGGTCTCCAAGGCCTTTTGCCAGTCGGCGAGGCAGAGCTCCGTGAAATCCTTGGCCGGCGGGCCACCGGCATTGGTCACGAGGATATCGGGATCGGGACAGATCTCGAGCACACGGCCACGACCGTCAGCCGTTGAGAGGTCCGCGGCAATGCTATGGCACGGCTGCCCCGTGGTGGACTGGATCCGGTCGGCGGCCGACGTCAATGCCATCTGGTCGCGGGCGACGAGAGTGGTGCCCACACCCTCACGGGCCAGGGCGAGCGCACAGGCAAAGCCCAGCCCCTTCGAGGCTCCGCAGACGAGTGCGCGACGGCCTTCGATGCCAAGCTCCATTCCAGCCTCCAGCCAAACCAAGCGAGCGCCCAGCCTTTGGCTGCGCCACGTTGCCCCCGGTTTTGGACAGGCGAGCTGTATCCGTCTTGGTCAAAATTGCGGATGCGGCGCGGCGTGCGCCCAACGATCAGCCTGGCTCCGAACGACGTTCGAAGAACTCGACCGCGGTGACGTCGCCATTCTCCTCTGGCGGAATGACTTTCACCATGAAGCGCCGCTCGGGACAGAACACCGCCAGCGCGCCGCGCCATGCATCGGCAATCTGTTCCGCGAGCAGGCGCTCCTCGTCGTCGTCGAGGTCTCTGTCGATGAACAGGAAGGGGACCTCCACCCTGTTGATGGAGGCTTCCAGACGCTCCAAGGGCATGCCGCTTGCCCTCTTGGCTTCCAGGAAGTGCCGCTCTGCGTCGTCGACTCCATGCATCAGCAACACGCTGTCGTCGACGATGAAAAGCGTTGGAACGAACAGCAGCGAATACAGAAGCGCTTCCGGAGCCTTTCCGGTTTCGTGCAACATGTCCATCTCGTCGTGCGGCACGTGCCCGTCGCTGCGAAACCTCTTTCGCAGCGCCGTCAGGATCGCTTCCGTTGAAGCCATGACACTGCGCTCCCATTGGAGCGACGAGGTGTGGTCGCAGGCGGAACTCTACTCCGCCGCCTGCCGCCGCCGCGTCACCGCCTCGAACCGCCGCTGGCGCATGGCCATGCGCGGGTCGTCCATCTCCGGCGTCATCGGCTCCGCCACCCAGCCGTCGCGGCCAGGCACGTAATTGCGGTTGGTCTGGGCCGGGTTGCGGTTGACCAGCGGCCGCGCATAGAGCGGATGGGTCATGCAACGCACCTCGTGCTCGATCTGGAACAGGTGCTTGCCGGTCTCGAGGTCGGTGATCTGCTCGAAGCGGTACTGGTACTGGTTGCTCTCCTCGGTGATCAGCTCGCGCTCGAGCAGGCGCTTGTGCGGCCGCGAGAAGTTCGCGACGTAGACTTGGATGTGATGGCCGTCATAGGTCGCAAGCTTCGACTTGGTCTCGCGGAACACCAGTTCCTGCGAAGGGCCGACCG
This sequence comes from uncultured Alphaproteobacteria bacterium, assembly GCA_963809025.1. Lineage (GTDB taxonomy): Bacteria > Pseudomonadota > Alphaproteobacteria > Reyranellales > Reyranellaceae > Reyranella. The sequence goes on from CAWEIE010000032.1 coordinate 238,385, forward strand.
AAACCCGCGCCGCCGGCATGTTGCCTGTCTCATCGACGCTGGCCGGCGTCTCGAAGACCTTGCGATAGAAATCGGCAATGGCCTTGGCCGAGCCCGACGGCACGTCGAACTCGACATAGGGCATGCCGAGCTGCATGCGGCCGAAGCTGCCAGCTTCGTGGATCAGGAGCTTGTTGCCCCACGGACACGTGGTCTCGACATGATCCTCGTGCTCCTTGAAGGCGAAGCGCGTGCCCTCGAGCGGCTTCTTCATCTTGTCGAGGCGCTGCAGCAGCGCTTCGCGATCCGGAATGACCAGGCCGGTGCGGCCGCGCAGATGCTGCGGCTTGCCGGTGATCAGGTGGAACTGGCTGTGGCCGACATTGACCCACATGTTGTCGATGCTGGTCATCAGGTAGGGGTCGCGCGTCAATCCCAGGCCGCTGACGTAGAACAGCGTGGTCAGGCCCTGGTCCTCGACCTGCAGGTTGACGTGTTCCAGACCGACGATGTTGCCGAGGTCCTCGGCGCTGCGGTCGTACTGCTTGCCGTCTTTTGGCATGGCTCGCCTCCATCAGGGGAAGGGGAGCTTTGCACGATTCTTCATTGGCAGCCCCTGCAAAAAATGCGGAACTGCCCAATCAAAGGGCAAAACCCCAATACCGGAAACCTGTACCGGAAAACGGCCCGGGAGGAACAGTTCATGATCACCAAATTCGACAGTTCCTATGTCGGCTCGGTCGACCTGGAAGATGCCGGCTACCTCGGCAAGCCGATCAACGACCGCTGGTATTCCAACGAAGAGCTGGCCGACGTCATGCACAAGACGGTGGCCTATGCCAAGCAGATGGACCGGCTGGGCTACAACACCTTCTGGATGGCCGAGCACCATTTCCAGCCGGAAGGGACGGAGTGCATCCCCAACCTGCTGATGATGGCGACGCACCTTTGCGGCGTGACCAAAAATCTCAACATCGGCTGCGGCTTCAACATCGTGCCGATGTGGCATCCGCTCCGACTGGCGGAAGACTACGCCATGGCCGACATCCTGACCGGCGGCCGCGTGATCTTCGGCATCGGCCGCGGCTATCACACCCGCGAGGTCGAGACTTTCGGCTCGCCGCTGATCGACCAGGACGCCAACCGCGAGCTGTTCGAGGAAGGCGTCGACGTCATCTTCAAGTCGTTCAACGAGGAGCGCTTCAGCCACAAGGGCAAGTACTTCACGATCCCGCCCGAGGTGCCCTATCGCGGCTATACGTTGAAGGAGCTCACGCTGGTGCCGCGGCCCCTGCGCCGGCCGGTCGAATGCTGGCAGCCCATCCAGAGCGGCTCGCAGCGCGCCTTCGACTTCATGGCCAAGTACGGCATCTCGGGTGTGATCGGCGGCGGCTCGGCCGAGGGCGGCGCCGTCGACCGCCACATGACGGAATTCCGCGCCGCCTATCAGCGCCGCGGCATCGAGCTCAAGCCGGGCGAGCGACTGGCGCTCGGCTACCAGTTCTGCATCGCCGAAAGCCGCGAGGCGGCCATCGCCAAGGCCGCCAACTTCTACGAAGAGAACATGAAGATGTTCGGCGAGCTCCGGCTGGTGCGCGCCATCACCGACGAGCAGATCGCCGCCATGCGCGATCCCAGCCTGGTGCCCAACACGAAATTGCCGCGCATCGAAGATGCGGTGAAGGCGGGCGGCTTCCTGGCCGGCACGCCGGCCGACATCATCGAGCAGCTCAAGGCGGTGGAGAAGCGCTACCCCGGCCTCGAGCGCGTCATCTGCACCATGCCGCTCGGCACGCATCTGGCCGACACGCTCGAGCAGCTCGACCGCTTCGCCAAGGAAGTGATGCCGGCGTTCCGGCCCGCACGGGCCGCCGCGGCCGCCGATTGAAAAGGAGAGACTGATGATCTTTGAAATGCGCACCTATCTCATGAAGCCGGGCAGCATCCCCAAGGTCGAGGAGCTGTTCGGTGCGGGCATGCCGGCGCGCACCAAGCTGTCGCGCTTCGGCGGCTTCTGGCGCACCGAGGTCGGCACGCTCAACCAGATCATCCATGTCTGGCCGTACAAGGACGTCAACGAACGCGACCACATCCGCGCCGAGGCGATCAGGACCGGCGTGTGGCCGCCCAAGATCGCCGACAACATCCTGGAGATGGAGAGCAAGATCCTCCATGCCGCGCCGTTCTCGCCGCACTTCGAGCCGGGCGAGCATGGCGCCATCTACGAGTTCCGCACCTACACCTACGGCCCCGGCGCCATCCCCAAGGTGATCGAGGCATGGACGCCTCTGATCAAGGCGCGGTCCGCCATCTCGCCGCTGGTCTTCGCGGGCTTCACCGACATCGGCGCGCTCAACCAGTGGGTCCATGTCTGGGCCTACAAGAACATGGCCGACCGCGAGACGCGCCGCGCCCAGGCGATGAAGCCGGGCGTCTGGCCGCCGCCGCGGCACGAGAGCGTGACCCTGCTCAAGCAGGAGAACAAATTCGCCGTGCCGGCGAGCTGGTCGCCGCTGCGTTAAAAGACCGTCATCCCGACCGGAGCCGAGCGTAGCGAGGCGTAGTGGAGGGACCTGTTTTGTGGATGCGTCGACAAGAGGAGGTCCCTCGACTGCGCCGCCCTTCGGGCGGCTCCGCTCGGGATGACGGTTCAGGGAGGCAAGCATGACCATCTCCATCCGCCAAGTCGGACCGTGCTTTGCCGGCGAGGTCGAGGGCGTCGACATGCGGCGCCCGCTCTCCAAGGAAGAGGTCGCGGCGATTCATGCCGGCATGGACCGGTACGCCATACTGGTATTCCGCGAACAGAAGATCGACGACGCCCAACAGCTCGCCTTCACGCGGAGCCTGGGCGAGATCGAGCACGCGATCGGCACCAGCCTGCGCGCGGCCAGCGAAACCCGCCTGCCCACGACCTTCGCCGACGTCTCCAACCTCGACAAGAACAACACGCCGTATCCGCGCGACGACCGCCGCCGGCTGTTCGCCATCGGCAACCGGCTGTGGCACTCGGACTGGTCGTTCAAGGTGGTGCCGGCGAAGTACTCGCTGCTGCATGCCATCAGTATCCCGTCGAAGGGTGGCAACACCCAGTTCGCCGACATGCGCGCGGCCTACGATGCGCTCGACGACGAGACCAAGGCCGAGGTCGAGAACATGGTGTGCGAGCATTCGCAGATGTTCTCGCGCCAGATCATCGGCTTTAGCGACTTCACCGACGAGGAGCGCGAGCGGTTCCGGCCGGTGCTCCAGTGCATGGTGCGCGTCCATCCGGTGACGGGCCGCAAGTCGCTCTATCTCTCGTCACATGCCGGCGGCATCGTCGGCTGGCCGATGCCCGAGGCGCGCGGCTACCTGCGCGACCTGATCGAGCACGCCACCCAGCGCGAGTTCGTCTACACCCACAAGTGGCGGCTGGGCGACCTGGTGATGTGGGACAACCGCCAGACCATGCACCGCGCCCGCCCCTTCCCGGCCAACGAGCCGCGTGACATGCGCCGCACGACGCTGGCAGGAGACGGGCCGACGGCGGTGCAGGCCGCGGCGTAAAGCTTCAGCTCAGGGCTTGCCCGCGCAGGTGGTGGTGGTCTTCTCCTGGCATTTCGCGCTGCCGCTGGTGTTCGACATGCACCCGCGACCGCACGGGATTTCGTTGGGCCGGCAGTGACTCGTGCAATAGTCGCCCGGATGCCGTGGCGAGATCCGCGACTCTATCGACCCTGACGGCCCTGACGAGCCTGGCGACCCTGACGAGCCGGACGACCCAGAGGGGCCCGTGGACCCCGAGGGCTTCTGTTGTGTCTGCTGCGCCAGCAACACCTCACCGCCGGCCGGCGCGGCATCGGCCCACGACGCAGCGGCGGCGAGGACCGGCATGCTGAGCAGGGCAAACAACAACGCCAGCAAACGCATCAAGGACTCCCATTCCTCCCGGGCAACGGCGGCAGGATAGCAGGGCCGCGTCAGGTTTTCAGCAATGCCGCCATGATGCGCTCGCGGGTCAAGGGCATGTCGCAAATGCGCACGCCGAGCGCATGATTCACGGCATTTCCGATGGCGGCGGCGGTCGGGCCGACCGTGCATTCGCCGACCCCCAGGGTGGGATTTCCGGCGCCGTCGACGAACTCGACCTGCATCTCGGGCACCTCGCTGAAGCGCAGGATCGGGTAGCTCTCCCAGTCGCGCGAGGCGATGCCCTCGGCGTCGAGCTTGACCTGCTCCTTCAGCGTCCAGCTCACGGCCTGGACGATGCCGCCCTCGAGCTGGTTGCGGGCGCCGTCGGGATTGACCACCAGGCCGGCATCGGCGACGCACCAGACGCGATCGACCTTCACCGTCTCCTGCACGGTGACGGCGGCGACCACGGCGGCGTAGGCGGCGCGGTTCTTGTAGCGCGCGACGGCCAGACCGAGGCCCTTGCCGGTGCCGGAGGGGCCGCGCGAGGTCCAGCCGGCGCGCTCGGCCACCAGTTCGACCAGACGCCGGGCACGCGGCTCGGAGAGGATCGACAGCCGGTAGGCGACCGGATCCTCACCGGCCCGCGCCGCGAGATCGTCGATCAGCGATTCGATGGCGAAGACATTGGGCAGCGCGCCCAGCCCGCGCAGCGCCGAGGTGCGCACCGGCGGATGCATCACGAGATGATGCAGGATGCGATGCGCCGGCACGTCGTAGAGCGGCACGGCGTTGCGCGTGCCGCCGCCGCCGCGTTCCTCCGGCGGATCGAACGGCGCGATCTCCGTTGGCGGATTGGGCAACGCCTCCGACGCCAGCAGATAGCCGCTGCCGCTGCCGGGCCGCTGGACGTGAGTCGGGCTCCAGATCTCCGTCGTCCAGTCGGCCGGGCGGCCGCGCTCGTCGAGATCGACATGCAGGGTCACCAGCATGGCAGGGCCGACCGGCTCGAAGCCGAACTCCTCCTCGCGGCGCCATTGCAGTCGGATCCAGCGATTCGGAATGCGCATGGCGACCAGGGCCGCGTCGAGGGCGGCATCGTCGGCGCCGTTGTGGCCGTAGCAGCCCGCGCCATGCAGGTGCTGCGCCGTGATCGCCTCGACCGGCAGGCCGAGCACCGGAGCGAGGTTCTTGCGCAACGGATGCATGCCCTGGCCGTGCGAGCGCACCGTCAGATGACCGTCGCGGAACTCGGCCAGTGCGCACGACGGCGACATCGAGGCGTGGGCGATGTAGGGCCGCGAGACGGTCATCTTCACGAGGCGGCTGGGTGGCGTCGCGGGCGAGGGCCAAGCGCCGATGCGCCGGTCGTCGCTCGGCTGACCTTTCAGCCACGCCGCTTCCTGCTGGGCCGGCTCGAGGCGGCGCGCGTTGTCCCACTTGGCGTGCGCCGGCGCGGCGGCAGCGGCTGCCTGAGCGATGCTCTCGACCGGGCTGACGAAGGCCACGAAGTTGGCCTCGCGGATGATCTGCAGCTCGCCCCCTATATGATGATGGGCGGCGGCACGGCGGATCGCGGCCTCGTCGAGCGACGCCAGGGTGGCGCCGCGATTGGGCTGGCGCAGCGTGCGGGCGTGCAGGACATCCTTGGGCAGGACGTCGTGGACGAAGGCGGCACCGCTCAGCTTCGCCGGCAGGTCGAGGCGCGGCACGCTGCTTCCCACCACGCGGTAGGCCGAAGCGGGCTTCACCGGCGCGGTGCCGGTCGCCGCCTGGGTGAGATCGATCTCGCCGGCGACGGTCCAGTAGTCCTGCCCGGTCGCCGCACCGTTCTGCAGGAACTGCCCATCGACCACGGAGAGATCGTCGCGGCTGCAGTTGAGACGCAGGGCGGCGCGCTCCAGCGCCTTGGCCCGCACCTCGGCGCAGACCAGACGCACCGAGCCGCCCGACACTTCGACCGAGAGCGACGACGTCGTGTAGAGCTCGTCCGGGCCGTTGGTCGGTGTCGCCCGACAGCACGACGACGCGATCGAGCGGCAGGTCGAGCTCCTCGGCGGCGATCTGGCCGATGGCGGTGACGACGCCCTGCCCCATCTCGACCTTGCCGGTGGCGATCCGCACGGTGCGGTCGGGCTGGAAATGGATCCAGCGATCGAGCCGCGGATTGTCGACCAGGCTGGCCGGCAGTGGGCGCGCGTTCATGCCCGGCCTCCATTGCGCAGGGCGGCCGCCGCGCGTTCGACCGCGCGCAGGATGCGCTGATGCGCGCCACAGCGGCAGAGATGGCGGTCGAGCGCGGCGACGATGTCGCCGCGGCTGGGCGTGGGATTACGATCGAGCAGTGCCTTGGCCGACATGACGATGCCGCTCAGGCAATAGCCGCACTGGCCGGCCTGCTCGTCGAGGAAAGCCTGCTGCAGAGGATGCGGCTTGGCGGGCGTGCCCAGCCCTTCGATGGTCGTGACTTTGCGATCGGCCACCGTGCCGACCTCGCGGGTGCAGGCGTAGGCGGGCTGGCCGTCGACCAGCACCATGCAGCTGCCGCACTGCTCCAGGCCGCAGCCATAGCGCGTGCCCATCAGGCCGAGATGGTTGCGCAGGACGTCCAGCAGCGTCGCCGTCTCCGGCGCCTCGACGCGCTTGGCCTCGCCGTTGACCGTAAGCGCAATGCCCATGATGTGATGCCCCTGCGATCAAGCTCTTCCGGACCGCGCGCGTCCCGCGCGCTCATGAGGCGCGCGGGAGGCGCGCGGTCCAGAAGACCACGAGTCCGACTATACCTTACAGAAGATCCGCCACCGCCGCCCGGTAGCGCGTGATCGCATCGAGGTGCTCGGCGTAGCTCTTGCCGGCGATGCGCTTGTGATGGCCGCTGACGTAGGTGGTGTGGACGGTGGCGTGGGTGACGCCGGCCTTCTTCCAGAAGCCGATTTCGCGCCGCCAGTCGTCTTCCTTGCCGATGCCGGGCGACAGCCAGACCTCCAGGCCGACCGAGGCGGGATCGCGGCCGGCGGCGCGGATGAGGCCGCGCAGCTTGTCGAAGGCTTTCAGCGCCTCGTCGCCCGCCGGATAGGCCAGCGGCATGAAACCGTCGCCGTACTTGGCGGTGCGCCGGAAGGTCGCCTCGGCGTGGCCGCCGAACCAGATCGGCACGCGGCCCGACTTCGGCCGCGGGTTGATGCCGCCGTCGTCGAGCTGGTGGAACTCACCCTTGAACTTGACGGTCGGCTCGGCCCACAGCGCCTGCATGAAGCGGACCTGCTCCTCGGAGCGCTTGCCGCGGGTGTGGAAATCCATGCCGAGGCCCTGGAACTCGATCTCGTTCCAGCCGACGCCGATGCCGAGGCGGAACTCGCGGCCCTCGCACAATGCGTCCAGACACGCCGCCTGCTTGGCGACCAGGGCGGCCTGGCGCTGCGCCAGGATGACGACGCCAGACGCAAAGCCCACCTTCTTGGTCACGCCCGCCAGGAAGGCGAACAGGACGAAGGGATCGTGATAGGCGGTCGCCGTGGTGCCGACGCGCTTGCCGCCGTAGTCGACGTTGGGATTGCCGCCCAGCACATGGTCGGGACCGAGCAGGTAGGTATAGCCCAGCCCCTCGGCAGCCTGCGCATAGTCGCGCAGGACGGTCGGGCCGGTGCCGATGTCACCGACCGGCAGTGAAGCACCGAGTTGCATGTTTCCTCCCCTCTTGCCGGACCGCGGGCCTCCAGGCCCGCTCATAAGTCTTGAGCGGGCCTGGAGGCCCGCGGTCCCGGAAGACTACTCCGCCGCAGCGGCCTTGGCCGGCTTCAAATCGGTCGAATACTTCAGATGCACCGGCGCGTTGGATTCGAACGGGCTCTTGAGGTCCAGACTCTTGGCGATCTCGCGGATCGCCGGGAAGACCTCCTGGCCCATCAGCCTCACACAGGTGAGCGAGTCTTCCTGGCTGACGCGGCCATCATTGCCCCACAGCGCCAGGATGCCGGGTCGGGTCTGCTCGAGGATGCGCTTCAGCTTGGCAACGACCGTCTTGGGCGTGCCGGCAATGATGCGCAGGTCGGCCATCTGCTGCTCGAAGCTGGTGTTGCCACGCGGGTTGATGGCGCGGCCGGCGGCGAACTCGACGAAGGCGCGGCGATTGGTGGGCGAGCCGTAGCCCGAGGGCGTGCTCCACACCGGATGGGCGAGGCCAGTGAACTCGCCCTGCATCCAGCGGAACTGCTTGGCGTTCTCGATCGCCTTTTCTTCGTTGTCGGAGATATGCACCTGGATCAGGTAGCCGCGATTCTCCGGGCCGCCGACATAGCCGGTCTGCAGCGCCACCTGGTCGTAGAGCTCCCAGATCTTCTTGGTCTGCTCGATCGAGGTGTTGAGCGCAATGTAGGGATAGCGCTGTTGCGCGGCCCACACGATCGTCTCCTTGCTGATCACGCCCGGGATCCAGACGCGCGGATAGGGCTTCTGCAGCGGCACCGCCCACGGGTTCACCACGCGATGCTGATAGTGCGTACCCTCGAAGCGGAACGGCCCGGTCCTGGTCCAGGCCTGCGTGATCAACTCGTGCGCTTCCTCGAAGCGTTCGCGGTTGAAGGCCGGATTGACGCCGGTGGCGAGCTGCTCCTGGCCGCCGCCGCGCACGAAGCCCGAGACCAGCCGGCCCTTGGAGATCATGTCGATCATGGCGAGCTCTTCGGCGAGCCGGATCGGGTTCTCCGCCAGCGGCAGCGGATTGCCCAGCATGACGATCTTCACCTTCTTGGTCATGCCGGCCAGGATGGCGGCGAAGATGTTGGCCTTGGCCTGCATGCAGAACGGCGCGTTGTGGTGCTCGTTCAGCATGATGCCGTCGATGCCGACCTCCTCGGCCAGCATGTATTGCTCGATGTAGTTGTTGTAGAGCCGCGAGCCCGCGACCGGATCGAAGTGCTTGTTGGAGAACATCAGCGCCGTGGCGCCGAAATCGCGGCCGGCCTGCTCGTCGTAGGCCGACATCGGCTGCTCGGTGAAATACATCAGGTGCATGGCGTCTACTCCCGACCGATGAAATTGGTGACCAGCTTGGCGAGCGCCTCGGGCTGCTCCATGTCGACGGCATGCCCGCACGACCTGACGATCTCCAGGTGCGCATCGGGCAGCGATTCAAGATAGCGCTTGCCGGCGCTTATCGGCACCACCTTGTCGTCGTCGCCCCACACGATCAGGGCTGGCGCGCGCACGGTCTTCAGCAGATGGGGCAGCGTCTGGCTGTACATGTAGGGCTTCCAGGCGATGCGGAAGCTCATCTCGCGGCAGATGTCCCACATTTCGAGCTGGTCGACCGAGGGCTCGGCGCCATAGACGCGGTCGAACGCCTTGTGGTCGTGGAAGGCCGCGCGCGCGTAGTCCATGTAGCCGGTGACGGCGAGGTCGAGGATGTCGCCCTGCGGCGGCTTGATGCCCATGGCCCCGACCAGCACCAGATGCGAGAGGTCGGCCGGCGCCATGGTCGCCATCTCGGCCGCGATCCAGCCGCCGAAGCCCAGCCCGACCAGCACCGGCTTGGTGACCGTCAATTCGCTTAAAAGGCCGCGATAGACCACGGCGATGTCGCGCACGCTGCGCATCCAGTCCGGCCGCTCGGAGCGGCTGTAGCCGGGATGATGCGGGACGATCACCGCGTGGTTCGCCGCGAGCGCGTCGTAGAATGGCAGATCGTCGAGCGTGCCGGTCTCGTGATGCAGGACCAGCAGCGGACGCCCCCGGCCAGCACGCTTCACATGGAGCTTGGTCCCGCCGGCTTCCACGGTGGAGCTCGCCCAGTCGACCGCCATACCCGATTTCCTCCGCTTGTTGCGAGGATCGTTGCAACCGGGCCTAGACGAGTCAAACTTGTGGTCCCGCAGGGCAGTATTTCGCCCCTCCGTCGGCCGATGAGGCCGACACCCACGCGTTTTGGCGCTACGCGCCAAAATCGCTCGCCGTTCGCGGGATTCGCGAAGGGGAGGAAATCTATTTAGGCGTCGCCACCCAACGCATCGCGCAGGCGTGCTGAGGCGGCGCGGCCCAAGGTCAGCGCCTCGTCCATGCCCTGCAGCAGGATGCGCGCCGTCTCGCGGGACGGCGTCTCGACCCGGCGCAGGCGGTCGCGATTGACGATCAGCGAGCGGCCGAGCCGCAGGAACGGCGGCGACGGCAGCAACGTCTCGAAGTGGCCCAGGGTGCGCCAGATCATCAGCGCCGGCTGGTCGGCGACGAAGACATGCGTGAAATCGCCGTCGGCACGCACCGCCACGATCTCTTCGGTCTGGGCGAGCAGCGTGCGCTTGGGCGTGCGCAGTGCGATCACGCCGCGGCCGGCGGACGCCGGCTCCTCGCCGCGGGCGAGCTGGCGCTCGACGCGCGTCAGCGATTCGGCCAGCCGCTCGGGCGCCACGGGCTTCAGAAGATAGTCGACGGCGTTCACGACGAAGGCCTCGACCGCATGCTCGGCATAGGCCGTGACGAACACCACGATGGGCGGCCTGTCCAACGCCGCCAGCAGGTCGAAGCCGTCGCCGCCGCCGAGTTCGATATCGAGGAAGATCATCTGCGGCCGCGTCCGCTCGATCTCCTGCAGGGCCTGCGTCACGCCCTCCGCTTCGCCGACGATCTCGACATCGGGATGGGCGGCCAGCAGCCGGCGCATGGCCTGGCGCGCCAGACGCTCGTCGTCGACGATCAGGACCCGGAGCACGGTTCGCCCTCCAGCGTGAGCTTGGCCACCACCTTGTCGGCATTGTCGCCCAGCGTGAAGGCGTGGCGGCCGGGGTAGTGCAGGTCGAGGCGGCGCCTGACATTCTCCAGGCCGATGCCCGACCGGCGCCGGCGTGAAGCGACCGCCTCTTCAAGCGTGCCGGTGTTCTCGATCTGGATGAGCAGGACGTCGCCCGCGGCGCGGATGTCGATGTGGACGTCCAGGCCATCGTCGCGCCGGCCATACTTGACGGCGTTCTCGACCAGCGGCTGCAGCAGGAAGCTCGCAATCCGCCGCCCGCCGGCAGCGGGCTCGACGTGGATACGCGTCCTCAGCCGCTCGCCGAAGCGTGCCCTCTGCACGCCGAGGTAGGCCGACAAGCCCTCGACCTCGGTGTCGACCGTCACGATCGTCTGGTGGATGCTGTCGAGCGAGTTGCGCAGGTAGGCGGTGAGATCGCGCAGCATGGCGAGCGCTGCGGTCGGATGCTCGGGGATTTCCTCGGCCACGCCGTTCAGCGCGTTGAACAGGAAATGCGGGTCGAGCTGCAGGCGCAGCTCCTCGAGCTCGATACGCAAAGCCTCGGCCTCGGCGCGCACCGCATGCCGATGCTCGGCCTGCTCGGCCATCTCGGCATGGATCCAGAAGTAGCAGAGGCTCCAGCCGGCCAGCGTCAACGTGTAGTGGATCCACGGCACCACCACGGCCTCGACCGGTCCCCAGTAGGGCATCTCCCAGGCGAAGGCCTGGCGAAAGGCGAAGACGATGGCGACAGTGATGGCCGCAGCACCGGCCGACAGCGCGCCGATCAGCGCGATGGCGCGCGGGGTCAGCCGATTGTCGAAGGCGTGCGAGGTGTAGACCGAACGCATGCCGGCCGAGAGCACCACCAGGCAGGGCGTGACCAGAAGGGTGATAGCGAGCGCAATGTCGAGGCTGCGGTAAGTCAGCAGGCGATTGACGAGGTCGACCAGGAAGAACAGGCCCCAGCCAACGATCTGGGCCCGCCAGAACACCGACAGGCGGCCCGTCCACCAGGCGCCGACCGTTCCGGCGGCCATGCTGAGCACGTTTTCGCGCAAGATCGCGGTTCCGCTGGTCCCCAAAAGCCGTCTTTGCCGACGGCACACCGCATGAAAAGCCATTTGCCCGCGGCCGGCAAGCCGGCGGGGCACGTCTAGGTCACCGATTGACCGCTTAGTTCACCGACTAATCTGCCCGCTTCGACGAGAGTCGGGCCGCATCCTAATGCCGTCCTGCGATCGACATGACATATCGCCGTGACACGGCGACGCAGCCGCAGGGGGCGGGGATGGCGACGATCAATTACACGGTTGGCGACAACTGGGGTTCGGGCTTCATCGGCAACATCAAGGTGCCGGGCGGCAACTCGGGCCTTCATGGCTGGACCCTGGAGTTCGACGCCACCTTCGACATCTCCAACATCTGGGGCTCCGAGATCGTCTCTCATGTCGGCAACCACTATGTGATCAGCAACGTCGCATGGAGCGCCGACGTACCGGCGGGCGGCCAGGCGAGCTTCGGCTTCGAGGCCAAGCCCGGTTCGGGCGGCACCACGGCGACGGGCTTCACTCTGAACGGCACGGCCGACACGCCCACGCCGCCGCCGGTCGTCGTTCCGACCATTTCCATCGACGACGCCTCGATCACCGAAGGCGACAGCGGCACCAGCCAGCTCACCTTCACGGTCAAGCTCTCGCAGGCCGCCAGCGGGCCGGTCACCGTGAACTACTCGACCGCAAACGGCACGGCGACCGCCGGCTCCGACTACAGCGCGCTCACCGGCGCCATCACCTTCGCCGCTGGCGAGACCACCAGGACCATCGCCATCCCCGTCACTGGCGACACCACCGTCGAGACCAACGAGACCTTCACCGTTACCCTGGCAAGCCCGTCCGGCGCCACCATCGCCGACGGGTCGGCGACCGGCATGATCGTCAACAACGACGTGGCACCGCCTTCCCCGCCGCCGGCGGGCGGCGTCCTGTCGCTCGACTACGACATCGTCAGCAACTGGGGCGCGGGCTTCACCGCCTCGATGGCGGTCGGCGCCGGCAGCGCCGCGCTCAACGGCTGGACCGTCGAGTTCAATGCCTCGTTCAACATCACCAGCATCTGGAACGCCACCATCGTCAGCCACGTCGGCAACCACTACGTGGTGAAGAACGCCGACTGGAACGGCAACGTCGCGGGCGGCAAGGAAACGTCGTTTGGCTTCCAGGCTACGCCGGGCAGCGGCGGCACGACCGCCTCCGGCTTCACCATCAATGGCACGACCGTGGGCACCGATCCGGCGCCGGTGCCGACGCTGTCGGTTGCCGACGCCACGGTGGTGGAAGGCAACAGCGGCGCGCCCGAGCTCGTCTTCACGGTGACGCTATCGGCCGCGGCCACGGGGCCGGTGACGGTGGCCTATGCCACCAGCAACGGCACGGCGAGTGCCGGCAGCGACTACACGGCACTCAGCGGCACGCTCACCTTCGCGGCCGGCGAGACTTCCAAGGTCGTGCGCGTGCAGGTGTCGGGCGACACCGCCGTCGAGGCCAACGAGACGCTGACACTTGCCCTCTCGTCGCCGAGCGGCGCCACCATCGCCGACGGCACGGCGATCGGCACCATCACCAACGACGACACCGCACCACCCCTGCCTGCTCTCTCCGTCGCCGATGCCGCGGTCAGTGAAGGCAACAGCGGCGCGAAAGACCTCGCTTTTACCGTCAGCCTGTCGGCCGCGGCGACCGGCCCGGTCACCGTGGCCTATGTCACCAACAACGGCACGGCGACGGCGGGCAGCGACTACACGGCAGCCAGCGGCACCTTGACCTTCGCCGCCGGCGAAACTTCGAAAGTGGTGCATGTGCAGGTGAGCAGCGACACCGCGGTCGAGGGCAACGAGACCCTGACGCTCACGCTCGCCTCGCCCAGCGGCGCCACCATTGCCGACGGCACGGCGATCGGCACCATCACCAACGACGACGCCACACCCCTGCCGACGATCAGCATTTCCGATGCCTCGGTGGTCGAAGGCGACCCCGGCCAGGGCGGTGGCGCTGCAGCGGGCTGGTTCAGCACCTCGGGCAACCAGATCGTCGATTCGGGCGGCCACTCGGTTCAGATCGCCGGCGTGAACTGGTTCGGCTTCGAATCCTCGAACCTGGCGCCGCACGGCCTGTGGACGCGCGGCTACCAGGACATGATGAACCAGATGAAGGACCTCGGGTTCAACACGATCCGCCTGCCCTTCTCCAACGACACCATCCACAGCACCGGCACGCCCAACGGCATCGACTTCGCCAAGAACGCCGACCTGCAGGGCCTCACGGCCATGCAGATCATGGACAAGATCGTGGCCTATGCCGGCGAGATCGGGCTGAAGATCATCCTCGATCATCATCGCAACAATTCGGGTCCCGGCGCCTCGCCCAACGGCCTGTGGTACGACGCCCAGCACCCCGAGTCGCAATGGATCTCCGACTGGCAGATGCTGGCGGGCCGCTATGCCGACGACCCGACGGTCATCGGCGCGGATCTGCACAACGAGCCCCACGCCGGCACCTGGGGCGGCGGCGGGCCGACCGATTGGGCAGCGGCGGCCGAGCGCGCCGGCAACGCCATCGGCGCGGTCAATCCCAACTGGCTGATCTTCGTCGAGGGCGTCGCCAACTATCAGGGCCAGCCCTACTGGTGGGGCGGCAACCTGATGGGCGTGCGCGACCGGCCGATCGACCTCAACCTCGACAACAAGCTGGTCTACTCGGCGCACGACTATCCCAACTCTGTATGGGCCCAGCCGTGGTTCCAGGGCAGCGACTTCCCGGCCAACCTGTCGGCCAAGTTCGACCAGATGTGGGGGTACATCTACAAGGAAGGGATCGCGCCGGTGTACATCGGCGAGTTCGGCACCAACCTCACCGACCCCAAGGACGCGCCGTGGCTGGAGGCGATCACCTCCTACCTGGCGGGCGATCTCGACAACAACGGCACGACCGACATCCCGGCCGGCGACAAGGGCGTAAGCTGGACCTTCTGGTCGTGGAACCCCAACTCGGGCGACACCGGCGGCATCCTGGCCAACGACTGGCGCACGGTTAACCAGGACAAGATGGCGTACCTGACGCCGATCGAGTTCGACTTCGACAGCGACGTGTCGGGTGGCGGATCGAGCGGCCCGCACGCGACCTTCCTGGTGACGCTGTCGGCGCCGGCGACCGGGACGGTGACGGTGGACTACCACACCGTGGCGGGCACGGCGGGCAGCGCGGACTTCACCGGCATCAGCGGCACGGTCACCTTCGCGGCCGGCGAGACGAGCAAGACCATCACCATCGCCGTCGCGCCGGACACGCTGGTCGAGGGCAGCGAGCAGTTCAGCATGGTGCTGAGCAATCCGCAGAGCGCCACCATCGCCGACGACACCGGCGTTGGCACCATCGTCGACGACGACACGGCGCAACCGGCCGTGCCGACGCTGGCCATCGGCGATGCCTCGATCACCGAAGGCGACAGCGGTGCCGCGCAGCTCAACTTCACGGTGACGCTCTCGCAGGCCGCCACCGGGCCGGTCACGGTCGACTATTCGACCGCCAACGGCACGGCGACGGCAGGCAGTGACTACACCCAGCGGTCCGGCACCGTCACCTTTGCCGCCGGCGAGACCACCAAGACCGTCACCGTGCCGATCACCGGCGATACCGCCGTCGAGGGCAACGAGACCTTCACCATCAGCCTGGCGGGTGCCTCCGGCGCCACCATCGCCGACGGCACGGCGACCGGCACCATCGCCAACAACGACAGCGCGCCGCCGCCGTCGGGCGACCTGGAGGCCCGGTTCTCCCTGGTCGATTCCTGGAGCAGCGGCTTCAACGGCAACGTCGTTGGTGCACAACGAAGGCAGCTCGACAACAGGCTGGCAGATCGTGATCGACATGCCGTACCAGATCACCGACATCTGGAACGCCGCGATCGTCAGCCACGTCGGCAACAGCTACGTGATCGGACCGTCGCCCTGGAACGGCACGCTCGCCCACGACGGCGAGACGAGCTTCGGCTTCGTCGCCTCCGGGCAGTTCAACGCCGCGGCCATCCAGGTCCATGGCGTGGGCGAGGATGACGTGCCGGACTCGGTGCCGACCGTGCCGACCGACCTTGTCGCCACCGCCGTGTCCGCCACCTCGACGATGCTGAGCTGGGATGCATCGAGCGTCCCGGGCGGCGGCTTCGTCACCGGCTACGCGATCTTCGTCGACGGCGAACAGGTCGCCACCACCACCAGCACGAGCTACCGGGTGACCGGCCTGTCGGCGGATACCGACTACCAGTTCTCGGTGGCCGCGATCGACGCCGCCGGATCGTCGGCGCAGACGAGCCCGGTTTCGGTGCACACGACGCTGCCGCTTCCGGATGCCGACGACGGGCAGATGTTCTCGCCCTACATCGACATGGCGATGTCGAACGCCGCCGATCTCGCGGGGATTTCCGCGGCATCGGGCATCACGAACTTCACGCTGGCGTTCGTGCTCGCCTCCAACGAGGGCATCGGCTGGCAGGGCTGGGGCAGCATCGACGACGACACGCTGCACAACGGCACGACCATCCTGCAGCACGTGCAGGACATCCAGGCCGCCGGCGGCAACATCACCATCTCCTTCGGCGGCGCCGCGGGGACGGAGGCGGCGCTGGTCGCCACCAGTGCAGCGCAGCTGCAGGCGCAGTACCAGTCGGTGATCGACCGCTACGGCATCGATTCCATCGACTTCGACATCGAGGGCGCGGCGGTGCAGAACCAGAACTCGCTGGTCCTGCGCGACCAGGCGATCGCGGGGCTGCAGGCCGCCAACCCCGACCTCAAGGTCTCGTTCACCCTGCCGGTCCTGCCGACCGGCCTCACCGCCGACGGCCTGCACGTGCTGCAGCAGGCGATGGCCGACGGCGTGCGGATCGACATGGTCAACATCATGGCCATGGATTACGGCACGTCGGTCGACAACAACGGCCAGATGGGGCTTTCGGCCATCCAGGCCTCCGAGTCGACCCAGCAGCAGCTCGCCGCGATAGGGCTCGGCGCCAAGATCGGCATCACGCCGATGATCGGCGTCAACGACATCGTCTCGGAGGTCTTCAAGCTCTCCGACGCGCAGATGCTGGTCGACTACGCGGCGAACGATCCGGATGTCGCCATGCTGTCGATGTGGTCGGTCGCCCGGGACAACGGCAACACGGCCGGCATCCCCGCCGCCACGCCGGACAGCAGCGGCATTGCCCAGAACCCGTACGAGTTCGCGAGCATCTTCCACCAGTATGACGTTCTGTAAAGAACGTCATACTGACCGGAGCGAAGCGGAGTGGAGGGACCTGTTCTGTCGCAGCGTCGACAAGAAAAGGTCCCTCGACGACGACGCCCGTTGGGCGGCTTCGCTCGGGATGACGTCTAAACCAGCCAGCCGTGTCCCGCGCTGCTGGTGAAATCGAGCTGCACGAGCAGGTCGTTGTAGTCGTGGTCGCCGCCGCCGTGCTGGTCTTCCCAGCCCCAGGTGTTCAGACCGTAGTTCCACAGATGGCCGACCGCCCGGCCGTCCGCCTGCTCGTTGGCGTTGGCAAAGGCCCAGTAGTGGGCGCCGGTGGTCGTGTTCACCAGCTTCATGGCGATGATGTCACCGGCATCGACCTTCAGGATGCCGGTCTGGCCGTAGTTGCCGTAGCCGGGACCGTTGATGGACCTGCCACCTGACGTCAGATCGTAGGCATGCGCGGCGGCCGCCGCCTCATAGCCGACTTCACCGGGGCGCTTGCCGTCGACCGTGCCGGCAAGGTCGTCGACCTTGTAGAACGAGAGCTGGAGATTGTTCTCGCCGTTCTGGCGCAGCCGCACGATGGCGGTGACGTCGTTCGCGCCGCCCGCCGTCTCGGCCACCGCCACGGGCCGCGCCACGCGCACCGCGGCCGTGTCGGTCACGAAGTCGGCGAAGCCGAAGTCGCTGGTGAGCAGGCCCTGGATCGCCCGTGCCGACGCGCCGTCGACCGACACCGAGACGCTTTCGCCCGCTCCCACCACCGTCTGGCCGACCCAGCCGTGGGCGTACTTGTCGAACATGCGCACCAGGTTGGGATCGAAGTCGGACTGCAGCGACTGCTGCGCCAGCCGCATGGTCCAGGCGAAGCTGCCCGACGCCCCGCTGGTGAAATCCAGGGCGCCGGTGCCGAGGCCGAGATGCACCGCGGCGTCCGAGCGCGACATGGTCTGGAACATCAGGCTCTGGTCGGCGCCGCTGTCCCAGCCCGAGCCGTCGACATCGAGCATCGCCGGGCCGGTGCCGGACATCTGGGTATGGGCGATCGCCGACACCGCCCGCGCCAGCAGCGTGCCGTTGGGCGTGCCGAGGCCCGTCACCAGGTCGTAGCCCGGGCCGGCGTGATAGCCGTAGCCCGTCGGCGTTATCTGCTTGTCGTCGCTGGTGTAGGTGCCGCCCAGGGTGAACGACGAGGTGTTGCTGCCCAAGGTCACGTCGTTGTAGCTGCCGGGCGCGATGGCCGCGGCGATATAGAAGAGGTCGTTGGCGTAGCCGAGGTTGGGCAGGCCCTGGTCGTTGAAGATGGTATCGATCTGCGAGGCGAGCGCGGCCCACAGCGGCGTCGCCGCGCTGGTCCCGCTGTCGGCGCCCAGAGCCGTCATTGCCGGACCGGGCACAAGGTAGTGCATGTTGCCGCCGGCGTCGGCCGCGACGTCCGGTACGCCACGCCCGGGCAGCGCCGAGGGATCCGATGTCCTTGGATCGAGGCCGAACGCCGTCTGGTACCAGGGCGCGGGCCGGCTGGGATCGACGCCGCCCGAGCCCGTGTTGTTGTGCTGATAGCCGGTCTGATTGCTCTTCGACGCGATGGTCGTGCCGGTCACGTAGTACTCGTTCCACACCGCTTCGATCAGGAGGGCGGCGAGGTTGGATGGATTGGGCATCGCCGTCAGGCCGCCGGCCATGAGCTGCCAGATGGTCGCGCGATCGTGAGACATCGCCTGCGAGACGACGTCGGTCAGGGTCTCGTCGGCCAGCGCCGATTGGACGGTGCTGTAGGCCGTGCCGCCCACCATGAAGGCATAGGGGCTGGCCCGGCTGGTGCCGACATTGGTCAGGCCATTGCCGTTCTGGTTGCCCGAGCCGCCGTCGCCCGCGTCGTTGAACACGGTGATGTTGCGCAGCGCGGCATCGACGAAGAGCTCTTGCGCGGCAAAATAGAAGGGCGAGCCCGGCGTCAGCTGCGATGTGAAGCCGAACGAGGAAGTGATGACCGAAGGATTGTTGACGAGATCCCAGAACGACGACTGATAGGCCGTGAAGGTGCTGGATTGTGGGCCGAAGTTGCTGGATTGAGCGCCGGGCGCGTAGCCCGAGCCGGCATACAGCACCATCGGGCTCTGCGGGTTGATCGCTGTGACGACGCCGACATCGAGCGACCGCTCGCCCGCGGGATTGAAGGCTGGCGGCTGGACAATGGGATACAGCTCGCCGCCCGGCGCAACGGAGGTCCATTGCGCCGGCGTGTTGATGCCCGCTTGCGCACGATAGTGGTTGAGCAGCGCGCCGAACGAGCCGTTCGGAACCGCGGCGCCGACGCCCGACTCGACCAAACCGATCGTGCCGGTTTGCGGCGCGATGCCCGAAGCGGGATTCCACAGATCGCCCGAGAACGGGAAGTTGTAGTACTGATCAGCGATCTGCTGCGGGAAGATATTGGTCGGGCTGGTGCTGGCGTTGCCCAGGCTCTGCCATCCTTGCGGCAGGGGCACCAGCGCGCCGTTGCCGGGATTGGGCACCAGCGCGTTGAAATTGGTCGTGTCGAACCACAGGCCCTTGACCCCGAGCGTGCTCGCCCAGCCGCCGGGGAGCGAGAGGTTGCCCTCCCAATGCCAGTTGCTGCCGTCGCCGCGCAGGGCGAAGCCCGGACCGAACAGCTTGTCGATATTGGTGGGGTCGACCTGCACCCAGATGGTGCGCGATTCGACGGAAGAGACGTAGCCACTCTGCACGCCCTGCTCGGCGGCCACCTGCTCGACCGTCTTGATGCCCAAGCCGGCGAGCTCGGCCTTCACCTGATTGTACTTCGCCGTGTCGGCGCCGTAGGTCGACCACAGCGTGCCGTTGTCGTTCAGGGTATCGAGTTGTTGCTGGCGCGACGCCCAGTTGGCGTTGAGCAGGGTCGACGGATCGTTGGCCCGGTCGAGGATGAGCGCGACGTTGAGGGTGAAGCTGGTGACGACCGGGCCGCCGGTCGGCGCGCTGGCCCCGCTGCGCCAGCTCGTGAAATCCAAGAACGACGAGTTTGGCAGCTCAGTATACGGCATATACGCGCCTCCACTGCTCGACCTATCGCATCAACCCCGGCTGACTCTCAAGTGCCGATCGTGAACAAAAGCCAGGTTCCCGCCCCCAGCCACGACAGCAGGCCGAGCCAGCACAATGACCAGAAGGCCACGACGACGCGCTTGCCGTTCCTGTTCCAGTAGGTGTTGGGATAGAAGATCGCCATCAGCTCGGCGGCGATCCACAGCGGGAAGAACGCCAGCATGATCGGAAATTCCCGGCGGATCGAGCGCCGGATGCCGTCGGACCGCTCGTAGCCGGCTAGCGACGCGCAGGACCAGTCGGTCGAAGCGGCATGCGGCTCGGCCGGCGTGGGCAGATCGATCACATCCGACCAGCTCGCGCCGTTGGCTTTCAGCATCGCGTTCGTTTTCCGGATGGCGATCACGGCTTCCGCGTCCCGGTCGCTTTCGGTCATCCGCAGCAGCCGGATCAGCCGCTCCCTGTCGATCGTCACACTACGCCCCGCCCCGCATCAGTTGCACTGTATCACAGCACTACGCCTGCAGGGGACCTGCAGATGAGTTCTTGCACTCGGATTTGTAGCGAACGTATCGGCGGCCTGGCCTACCGAAACGACACCGCCTCACCCTGAGGAGCGGCCCAGCGGGCCGCGTCTCGAAGGGTGGCCACAGCACGGCAGGTTGCCCACCCTTCGAGACGCCACGCTTCGCGTGGCTCCTCAGGGTGAGGTGGTCGTGTTTCGGGAATCCACTCTAGCCCAATCGGCCGACTTGCCGCACATTCGTCATCGCATGGAAACTTTCGACTATGTCATCGTCGGCGCGGGATCGGCCGGCAGCGTGCTGGCTTCCCGGCTGAGCGAGGACGAGAACGTCACGGTCTGCGTCCTCGAGGCGGGTCCGTGGGACTGGCACCCCTTCATCCATATCCCGGCCGGCTTCATGTACACCCTGGTCAATCCCAAGGTGAACTGGCTCTACAAGTCCGAGCCCAGCGAATGGACCGGCGGCCGCGCCATCGCCGCCCCGCGCGGCAAGACCCTGGGCGGATCGAGCTCGATCAACGGCCATATCTACAATCGCGGCCAGCGGCTCGATTTCGACGGCTGGGCCCAGCGCGGCAACCGCGGCTGGGGCTACGCCGACGTCCTGCCCTACTTCCGGCGCAGCGAACGGCGGATGGGCGGCGAGGAGCTGTTCCGCGGCCGCGACGGCAACCTGCCCATCACCGACCTCGACTGGCGCGACCCCCTGTGCGAGGCCTTCATCGAAGGCGCGGTGCAGATGGGCATCCCGCGCAACCAGGATTACAACGGCGCCCGGCAGGCCGGCGTGAGCTACGTGCAGCGCATCATCGAGAACGGCCGGCGCAAGAGCGCCGCGCGCGGCTACCTGCATCCGGCGATGAAGCGGGCGAACCTGACCGTGCGCACCAACGCCCACGCCACGGAGATCGTGCTCGAAGGCAGGCGCGCCGTCGGCATCCGCTACAACAAGGGTGGCCGCAACGGCACACCGGCCGAGGTGCGCGCCGCCAAGGAGGTCATCCTGAGCGGCGGCACGGTGAACTCGCCGCAGCTCCTGCAGGTCTCGGGCATTGGCCCGGCGCCGCTGCTGAAGACGCTGGGTATTGCGGTCAAGCACGACCTGCCCGGCGTCGGCGAGAACCTGCGCGATCACTACGCGCCGCGCTTCGTTGCCCGCGTCAAGAACGCCACCACCATCAACGAGCGGTCCAAGGGACTGCGTCTGGTGGGCGAGGTGCTGAAATATGCCACCGCGCGCAAAGGCATCCTGGCGCTCAATCCGACGCTGATCTACGTGTTCTGGAAGTCCGACGAGCACGTCGACAACTACGACCTGCAATTCACCTTCACGCCCGCCTCGTACAAGGAAGGCGTGCAGTCGACCCTCGACGACTTCCCGGGCATGACCATCGCCTCCTGGCAGCAGCGCCCCGACAGCATCGGCTATGTGCGGGCCCGCTCGGCCGATCCGTTCGAGCCTCCCGTCATCCAGCCCAATTATCTCGTCGCCGAAAGCGACCGGCGTGTTCTGCTGGCCGGCATGAAACTCGCCCGCCGCCTGCTCGGCTCCCAGGCGCTCAGCAAATACTACGACCGCGAGGAATTCCCCGGCCCGCAGGCGCAATCGGACGACGACCTCCTGACCGCCGCCAAGCAGCGCGGCACCACGACCTTCCATCTCATGGGCACCTGCCGCATGGCGCCGGACAACGATCCGACGTCGGTGGTCGACGACCAGCTCCGGGTGCGCGGCATCGAGGGGCTGCGCGTCGTCGACGCCTCGATCATGCCGACCATGCCGTCGGCCAATCTCAACGCCTCCGTCCTGATGATCGCCGAGAAGGCCGCCGACCTAATCCGCGGCAAGCCGCCTCTCGAGGCGGCCATGTTGAAGGACTGAACGGGTGGCCGACGCCGGGAACGAGCCGGCTCTCGATCTGGTCAGCCGGCTCGTGCCGGCGACGCTCAAGGGATTGCACGCCCTGGAATTCGCCGGCCGGCATCTCTCGCCGACGGCGCTGCCGCAGCTCATCGATGCCATGAGGGGCCGCGACGACGAGCTGAAGGCGGCCCTCGCCGATTCGCGCACGCTCGCCTGGCCCGACCGCCTGCAGCCGGTGCGGGCCTGCCTCGAGCCCGCTGGCGAGGCGGTCGCCGAGGGGATCGCCGCCTTGCGCTCGGCCGCCAACGAGCCGCAGCCGATCGTTGCCGCCTATCGCGCCGTGCGCAATTACGCGCGCGCCGCGCAGGCGATCTATCCCCTGGCGGCATTCTTCCGGCCGATCAGCCAGTTCTTCCTGGAGCAGGCGGCGCGCGACGATGCCGACCTGCAGGCGACGCTGGCTGCCGTCGATCCAACGCGCGAGAAGGTCGGCGTCATGCATGCCGGCGGCCCGCCAGGCGCGCGCGGCGGCTTTTCGCTCTATGTGCCGGAAACCTACGACCAGGGCCGCGCCTATCCACTGGTCGTCGCGCTGCATGGCGGCAGCGGAAACGGCGGCGCCTTCCTGTGGAGCTGGCTGCGCGAGGCGCGCACGCGCGGCTTCATCGTGCTGGCGCCGACGGCGATCGGCTCGACCTGGTCGTTGATGGATCCGGATACCGACGGCCCCAGCATCGACCGCATGGTCGATCAGGTGGCCGGCGAGTGGCACATCGATGCCGGCCGCCAGCTCCTGACCGGCATGAGCGACGGTGGCACCTTCAGCTACGTGCTGGGCCTGCGCGCCGGCTGCCGCTTCACCCACATCGCGCCGGTCGCCGCGGCCTTCCATCCCATGATGCTGACTTTTGCCGACGAGGATCGCCTGCGCGACCTGCCGGTCTATATCGTGCACGGTGTCGAGGACTGGATGTTCCCACCGCAGCTCGCACGCCAGGCCGAGCAGACCCTGGGCCAGGCCGGCGCCAGGGTGACCTACCGCGAGGTCGCCGACCTGTCGCATACCTATCCGCGCGACGAGAACGGCGCGATGCTGGATTGGTTCATGGGATTCGGAGCGCGGGCCTCTCGGCCCGCTCATGATCATGATGCGGGCCGGAGGCCCGCGCTCCCACTAAGAAGGCTCCCGCTCGTTCTCTCGCTTGGTGAAGCGGGCATTGCCGAGGCCGGTGCCGATGGTGAGGACGCCCCAGTGCCGGACGTCGGTCATGTTGGGCACTTCGCTCAGACCCTGGACCACGGCATCGTTGTGGATGACGACCACCGGCTCGTGGCCTTCGAGTTGCGGCAGGCGGTGCGTCAGCTCGTGGGCAAGGTTGAAATCCTCGCCTTCCCAGTTGCCCGGCAGGTTCTGGCCGCCGGTCACGATGACGCCGCGCTCGTCGATCAGCCCGGGACAGCCGACGCCGACGAAGGGCGCGAGCTTGAGCTTCTCGGCGGCGGCCTCCTCGATCAGCTCGTTGGCCATCTTGGCCATGCGCTTCAGAGCCTCCTCGCGCGTCGGCTCGTCGTCGCGGTGGCGCCAATGCAGATGCTTCCAGACGGTGGCCTTCGAGATGTCGCCCTTCTTCTTCATCTTGAGGTCGACGACGCCGATGCGGATGTTGGTGCCGCCGATGTCGGCCGCCAGGATGGCGTCGTGGCCGGCCAGCACCCAGCTCGGCGCCAGCTGCGCGGCGCCGATCAGGCCGGCCTTGTCCGGATGGTTGGAAATCGTGCGCAGCTCGACCGCGACGCTTTCGCCGGCCAGCAGCACGGCGGCACGGCCCATCGCCAGCTCGCCGATGTGGCTGGCACTCAAGCCGCCGCCGATCACGATGCGCTCGGTGCCCTGCCACTTCTTCAGGCGCAGGAAGCGGCGCACCACGGTGGCGAGCTCGACGGCAAATTCCTCGACCGCGGAGTGGACCAGCCCGGCCGCCAGCGGATCATCGCCGGCCAGCACCTTGTCGAGCTTGGACTTGGAGATCTCGCGAGTCGGGACGCCCTCGAATGGATCCTCTCCCTGGGCGCGCAGCTTGTCGCGCCAATCCTCCAGGATGGCGCGGAAGGCGCGGCCGCTGGCGCGGTCACCGACGAAGCCGTCCTCGTCGCGCAGCTCCTCGTTGTAGGTATCGACGGTCACCGCCGGCAGCACGCGTCCACCGTGGCTCAGCACCGCCGACGGAGGAGCAGGCTCGGTGCTGCCTTGTACTACGCCATTGTCAGGAATTGCCCGCCTCCCGCCACGCATCGCGCCGCATGGTCACAGGAAGTCAACGGAACGGCAGCGCCGTGGTTGCGGGCTTAGCGGCCGCTCATCACTTTGCGAGCCTGACGGACCTGCTCGCGATCGATGGGTGCGGTGCCCAGCTGGGTCTTGCGCGCCGCCATCCGCTCGCCGGTCCCCAAAAGATCGAGGTGCGAATGGCGCAGCCGCGGGAAGAGTTCCTCCTCTTCCTGCTTCATCAGCCGGCACGCCTGCTCGGCCAGCACGGTCACGGTAGCGTCGAAGGACGGATCGTCGGCCGGTGTGTTCTCCGCCTTCTCGATCAGGTCCTGGATGCCGTCGTGCTTCACCTGCGCCTTGCCCAGCAATTCCTTGTCCTCGCCAGCCAGCACCGCATCGGCCGCCGGATAGAAGACCTCGTGCTTGATCGCCGCGTAGCGTTCCAAGGCATGGCAGAGCCGGAGCGCCGCCTTGCCCTTGTCGACCGAATCGGCGGTCTTGCGGACGCGCTCGAACTCGCGGACCAGCTTCTCGATTTCGTTGTGCTCGGCTGTCAAAAGGACCAGCGCATCGTGCGGATTGAGCTCCGCCTTGCCCCGCTGGGCGTGCGCGGCCTTCTTGCGCGCAACTGTCATGACTCCCTCCGCCGGCTTCAGGACATCAACGGGACGTGAAGGCGAAGGTTGCGCTGCGGGGAACCTTCGGGCGCTTGTCACGTTATTGCCGACGATCCGTGGGGGCCGCCGATGAAGCATTCGGTCATTATTCCGCTGAGCCGTCAGGAAGAAGACACATTGCGGCTCGTTGCCCACGGCATCTCCAGCACCAGGCACTTGAGACCGGACGACCTCGACCAGCTCGCCAAGCTGCGGCTGGTCGACCGGCTTGACGGAAAAGTCACGCTGAGCGAACTCGGTCAGGTCCGGTTGGCGCAGAGCCAGGAAGAGCAGTTCCTGTCGATCATCCGCGCCGCCCGGGATCATCAGCCCGACTTGCGCCTCTCCTAGCTCTTTTCCGGCGCCGCCGGCTCGCCCAGGGACAGCATCAGCCGATTCGCCCAATTGAAGAACGAGGCGGCGTTGATGACGTCGACGATCGACGCCTCGTCCAGCCCGACCTTGCGCAAGCCGTCGACATGCTCGGGCCCGAAGGTGATCGGCGTCGAGGTGAGCGCCACGGAAGCCGCAACGATGGCGTTCCAGCGGGCGTCGAGGTCGGTGCCCACACCCTTGTCGAGCAGGCGATCGACGTCCTCGACACGCTTGGAATAGGTCGCGGCGAAACGGGCATGCACCGAGGCGCAGTAGATGCAGCCGTTGAAGCGCGAGGTGGCGGCGGCAGCGAGCTCGCGCTCGGCGCGCGGCAGGCCAGCCTCGGGATTGTAGAAGATGTCCTTGTCGGTCTTGGTGCGGTGCTCGAGCACTTCGGGATCGCGCACCAGCAGGCGGAAATAGGCCGACTTGGCGCGCGCCGCGTCGACCAGGCCCGCCATGTGGCGCGCTGTCAGATCCTGCTCGGCCATCGGCTCGAGCCACGGCAGCCAGTCGAGCATGTCGCGTGTGAAGACCACGGGCTCGACATGCGGCGGGGTCGAAAGGACCTTGTCGGTCATGCGGGCCTCGCTTTCAGGACGCGCAATCCGGCGACAACCCTGATCTGGTAGGAGAGGAAGGCGACGAGCTGGGAGATCACCACGATGCCCGTGGCCGACCAGCCGCCATCGACCAGCGCCTGCAGGTAAGGCGGCGCGGCATCGCGCGGATGGAACACCAGCATGTGCGTGTGCTCGAACGCCGCCGCGAGCCGCACGCCGAGCGCACTGCGCTCGGCCGCGCCGATCTTGAACAGCGGTCCGGCCTTGTCCTCGGCGCTGAGCGGTCCCTTCGGATAGTGGCCGTACGGCCCCTGCCCCTTGGCCGAGGCGACGGCGGTGGCAATCGCGCCCTTCCAGGCGGCTGGCGCGCCGGCTTCGGCGAGCGCCGTGCCATAGAAGGCTTCCATCTCGGGTCGGCCGTGCAGGCCCGCGACGAAGCAGGCGATGGCGAGGCGCTCCAGCTCGCTCGCATCGGCTTCGGTCAACGGCTTGAACAGCGAATCGTAGCTCGCCTGGGCGTGCGTGCGCGCCTGCAGGCGCCCATTGCGGATCGCGTCGAGCGGCGATCCCGGCGCGATGCCGGCCAGCGTGTCGATCACATCGGACATCGTTTCCCTTCCCGGATCTTTCAGGCGACGCGGCGCTCGGCAGCGTTGTCGTTGCGCACCCAGCCCAGCGCCGGCGCCACGGCTTCGGCCATCAGGTCGATCGAGCGCAGGATGAACGGATGCGGCGGATCGATCGAATGGACCTGCATGGTGAGATCGGTGGCGCGCTCGAGCGTGGCGTCGGCCTGCAGCGAGGCGATGACCTGATCGGGTGTGCCGAGATGCACGTCGAAGGCCGCGATGAGGTCGCCGACCAGGCTGCCCGATGACAGGTTGCCGGTGGCGGCAAGCCGATGGCGCATCCTGGTCGCGCCGATCTCGGCCAGCCGCATCGCCTCCTGGGTGTCGTCGGCGACGAATATCGTGCGTGAGGCGAGGATGCGCGGTTCGCGTCCCTTGGGCAGCGCCTCGAGATAGGCGTCGATCATGGGATTCTGGATGTCCGACAGCAATGCCTTGGGCGCGTCGGGCGAGCGCGGCTGGGTGCGCGACAACATCAGGCCGTCGCCGGCGAGGCCGGCCCGGCGGGCACCCTCGACGCTGAAGGTCGCCTGCCAGATACGATCGACCAGGGTCGGGCTCGCGGGATAGAGCTTGTCGCCGCCCGGCAGCGCGCCGCCACCCCAGGCCGTGCGCATCAGCTCGAGATTGCCGTTCATCAGCTTGTGGCGATCGTTGGCGTCGAGGCCAAAGGCGGTGAAGGCGGTCAGGTTGCCGCCCGGCCCAACGCCAACTTCGAGGCGGCCGCCCGATAAAAGGTCGGTGACGGCGGCGTCCTCGGCCACACGCACCGGCAGCTCCAGCGGCAGGGTGACGATGCCGGTGCCCAGCCGGATGCGCGAGGTCTGCACCGCCGCCTGGGCGAGGAACACGAACGGCGCCGGCAGGCCACCCTCGCCCTCATGGAAATGATGCTGAGCGATCCAGGCCGAATCGAAGCCGCAGCGCTCGGCATGCACGATCTGCTCGGTGGCCAGCCGATAGCGCTCGGACGCGGTGGTTTCGTCGAGCAAACGGGTGAAAAAGCCCAGTTTCTTGGGCGTCGTCTTGGTCATCGGCCCACCCTATCAGGCAGACCGGGGGCCAATGCAAGCCGGTCGATCAGGGGCCTGTCGACGCACGCAGGAGCCAGCCATCGGGCGTTTTCAGGCGGTCGAAGCGCACGGAGAAGGCCTCGTCGATGCGCGCATCGTCGATCAAACTTTTGGCCGGGCCATCGGCCACGATCTTGCCGCGATCGATCACGACCACGCGTTCGAAGAACGTGAAGGCGAGATCGAGATCGTGCACCACCACGACCGACAGCCGGTCGGGCCGCCGGGTGGTGAGGGCGCGGATCACGTCGAGGCGATGGCGGATGTCGAGGCTGGCGGCCGGCTCGTCGGCCAGCAGCACCGGCGGATCGACCACCAGCACGGTCGCGAGCAGCACGCGCGCCCGCTCGCCACCTGACAAGGTCGACCAGCGGCGGCGGCTGAGCTCAGTCAGCTCGAACTTTTCCGTCACCGCTTCGATGGCACCGGCGGCCAGCCGATCGCTGCGGTCGGCTCCGAGCCGCACCAGTTCGGCGACGCTGAGATCCCAGTGCGGTTCGAAGTACTGCGGCAGGTATCCGATCGCGCTGGCGCGCTGGGCATTGCTGAGGGAAGCGAGATCGCGATCGCCGACCTGCACCGTGCCCGCCGTGGGCTTGTCGATGCCGGTCAGCACCTTCAGCAGCGTGGACTTGCCCGCACCGTTGGGGCCGATGATGGCGACCGACCCGGTCGCTCCGAGCGAGAGCGACAGGCCGTCGAGCAACGTCGCACCGTTGCGCCTGACGGTAAGGTTGTTGGCCGCGATGCCGGTCATGTGCGCAGCCTGCGGGCCAGCAGCAGGATGAAGAACGGTCCGCCGGCAACGGCCGTGACCAGGCCGAGGGGTATCTCGGCCGGCGGCAGCGCCGAGCGCGCGATGGCGTCGGCCAGGGTGACGACGATGGCGCCGACCAGCGCCGATGCCGGCAGCAAGGGCCGATGCAACGGCCCGACCAGCCAGCGCGCGATGTGCGGCGAAGCGAGGCCGACGAAGGCGACCAGCCCGCCGAAGGCGACGGCGGCCGCGACCACGACCGAACCCGCCAGCACGGCAAACGCGATGAATCGATTGACGTTGAGCCCGAAGGCGATGGCCATGGTCTCGCCCAGGCCCAGCACGTCGAGCCGGCCGGCCAGCAGCAGGGTGAGCACCGAGGCAGGCGGCCGAGATCGCCGCGAGCAGGCCGAGGATCGGCCAGGTCGGCGTCTGCACGCCACCCAGCACCCAGCTCAGCACGATCTGCAGGCTCACCGTCTCGTCGGACAGGGCGAGCATCAGGAAGGAGCGCAATGCGCTCAGCACCGCGGCCACCGCGACGCCGGCCAGCAGCATGCCGGCGGCATCGACGGCGCCGGCGACGCGCGAGATGCCGATCACCAGCATGGTGGCGCCCCAGGCGCCGGCGAAAGCGAGCACGGGCAGGACGAACGACTGCGGCGCTGCGAGCGGCACCAGCAGCGCCACGGTGGCGCCGAGTGCAGCGCCTCCGGCCGATCCCAAGAGGTAAGGCTCGGCCAGGGGATTGCGGAATACGCCCTGGAAGACTGTGCCGCCCAAGCCCAGCAGGGCCCCGACACACGCCGCAGCCAGCACGCGCGGCAGACGCCAGTCGATCAAGAGGCGACTACGCAGATCGGTGTCGCCCGCCAGGGCGCGTAAAAGGTCGGCGGGGCTCATCCAATCGTGACCAGCCGCGGCGCCAATCAGGATGGACAGGAGCAGCGCCAGGATGAGGAGCGACCAGACTCTCATTGAGTGGCCGCCGGCGGGTGGAAGATGGTGGCCAGGCGCTCGATGCCGTCGATGGTGCGCGGCCCGGGGATCAGCAGTTCGGCGCGGTTGACGGCGTGGACACGCTTGGTCCGCACGGCGCGCATATCGGACCAGCCGGGCCGGCCGATCAGTTCCTTCATGTCCTTTTCGTTGCCGGCGAACAGCAGCAGGTCAGGATCGGCGTTGAACACAGCCTCCGGCGAGACCTGGGCGATGGTGCCGGCATTGAAGGCGAGATTCCCGCCAGCGCGCACGATGGCGTCGCCCGTGTAGGTGCCCGGCCGCGTCACCAGCAGCAGGCCGTTGCCCAGTCGGCCGGTGATCATGATCACGCTGGGCTTCTTACGGCCGGCGACGCGCTGGTCGACCTTGTCGAGGCGGGCCTGCAGGCTGGCGGCGAGCTGCTCGCCGCGCTCCGGCACGCCGGTCAGGCGCCCCAGCAGGCGGATGTTGGACAGGATCTCCGGCACGTTCCGCTGCAACAGAACGACGATGGGAATGCCCAGCCGCTGCATGGGATCGACGAGCTGGTTGGCGGCCTGGCGCGAGGGCGTGACGACGACCAGGTCCGGCCGCTGCGCGACCACCTCGTCGACCGAGAAGCCCAGCCGGCCGCCGACCAGCGGCTTGCTTCAGCACCTCCGGCGGATAGCGCGTATAGCCTTCGATGCCGACGATGCGGTCGGCGAGGCCGAGTGCGGCCACCATCTCGGTGTTCGACGCGAAGATGGTGACGATGCGCTGCGGCGGCTCGGGCACGGTGACGCTGCGATCGAAGGCGTCGCGCACCGTGACCGGCTCGGCCCGCAACGGCGCGGCCCACATTGACGCGGCAAGCGCCAGCGCGCCGAGCGAGGACCGCCGTCCTGATCAAAACCTGAACTGGAAGCCGGCGATGACTTCCCGTCCCGGCATGGAGTTGCCGCAGGCGCCGTTCTGGTTCACGCGGTTGGCGGTGCAGGGCGTGGCGTCCTGGGCGATGAAGATCGGATGGTTGTTCACGTCGAAGATGTTGTTGACCGCCGCGAACAGTTTCAGGTCCTTGATCACTTCCACCTCGAGACGCGAGTTCCACACCCAGAACGCACCTTTCTCGTAAACGCTGACCGTGCGGTTCTGGCCCGGGGAAGAACACCGGCGAAAGGCTTTCCTCGGTGTTGTACCACATCGGCCCGCGCAGGATGCCGAGCAGCTGCAGGCTCCACGGGTACTGCGTGCCCATCTGGCCGAACAGCGTGCCGATCGACGCGCCGTACTTGTTGATGCGCAGCGCAACGTCGGTGCCCGCCAACGGCGTTCGCGCCATAGTCGGTCATCTTGCCAGTTGTAGTAGCCGTTGCCGAAGACGTTCCAGAACAGGCCGTCGACGGCCGGCCGCCAGTTGAACGACTGGAACAGATCGGCCTGCATCTGGAACTCGATGCCCTGGACCACGAGGTTGGCCGGGCTGTTGGTCTGGACCTGCACGACGCGGCCGCCGGTCGAGGACACGGTGAGCGGCACGATGCGGTTGGAGATGGTGTTCTGGAACACCACCGTGTCGAAGCGGCCGCCTTTCCACGTTGCCGTCGCGCCGACCTCCCATTGCTGGCTGGTCTCCGGCCCCAGTCCCGGATTGCCGAAGATGGTGGTGCCGATCGGCGTGGTCGTGAAGTTGGCGCCGATCTCGGTGGCGGTCGGCGCCCGAAAGCCGCTCGAGGCGCCGGCTCGGCCGGCCAACCAGTCGGTGAAGGCGTAGGTCAGGCCCGCCGAGTAGGTCGTGGCCTGGTAGGGATTGGTGCCGGTGACCAGGGTCGGCGCATAGGGCGTCCAGTCGAGCGCCGTGGTGCCCCAGGTCTGGCGCACGCCGCCGCGCACGATCAGCTTGTCGTCGAAGAAGCTCTGCGAATCCTCGAGGTAGACCGCGAAGACATTGTCGGTCTGGTTGTTGTCCTGCGGTGAGAGCTGGGTCACCGCCGCGCCGCCCAGGCGATAGCGGTCGGAGCGCAGCCAGCTGCGCTCCCAGTCGAGGCCGAACAAGAGCTCGTTGCCGGAGAACAGCTTGTAGCGCGGCTGGAAGCGCGCGCCGAGGATGTCGAGCTGGCGGCGGTTGTGGTCCGTCGTGGTGCGTGACGCCGGCGCATTGAGCGCGCTGAGCGGCGAAGGATTGTTGAGATCGTCGACGTCGGTGACGAAGTAGGCCTGGAAATAGACGTTGCCCTGCCCGTCGCGCGTCTTGGCGAGGTAGCTCGTGTCGAAGGAATAATTGTAGCGCGTGTCGAAGGCGAACAGGTTGGCGCTCGAGCCGCGGAAGCCGGCATCGTAGATGCCGTCCGAGCGCACCGTGCCCTCGACGCGGCTGGTCTCGTCGATCTGGTAGCCGAAGGCGCCGGTTGCGCCATAGCGCGTCCACGCCGTGTTGAGCTCGGGCGCGCCGCCTGAGATCGCGTAGTTGTCGCGCGTGCTGGCGGCACCGCCGACATACCAGTCGAAGCCCCTGTAGAGACCGCCGGTCGCGGCCTTGGCCTCGAGCAGGTTCCACGAGCCCGCATCGGCCTGCACGACGTTGCCGGGCGCGGTCAGACCGGTCTTCAGGATGATGTTGATGACGCCGCCCATGTTCTGGCTGCCGTAGATCACCGAGGAAGGCCCGCGCACGATCTCGATGCGCTCGATGTCGGCGCTCGACAGCTTGGAGGTGTTGGCGGTGCCGGCGCGATGGCCGTTGATCAGCACCAGGACCTGGCTCCTGAAGTCGCGGCCCTGGCCCTCGGTCGCCGCACCGCGGATGTTGATCGAGGTCTGGCCGGGCGTCCATTCGCTCATGAAGCCGACGGCGTTCTCGTTCAGGAGCTCGGTGACCGAGCGCGCGGTCGACTTGGCGATGCGGTCCTGGTGGATCACCTGCACCGTGCCGACCAGGCGGCTGATCGGCTCGGGCCGGCCGGTCGCCGTGATGAAGCCTTCGGGCAGGAAATATTGCTGCCGGCCCGGCTGGTCCATCGGCTTCAGCGGCGACGGCTGTTGCGATTGATCCTGCGCCACCGCCGTCGATGCGAAGGCGAAAGGCATCAGGCTGGCGATCGCCAACGTGCGTTTGTTCATTGTTGTCCCCACACAAGAACGGCAGATCTTCTCGGGATGTCGAGGCGATAGCCCGATCCCATGCGCTTCGCCTGCCGGGCGAGATGCGCTGTCATTCGTTCGCGACGGTCGTCCGACGGGCTCCAGCCCAAGCGACGGGCGAGGAAAGCAGAAAGCCCCAAGAGGTCGGGCACGACGCCGGTGAAGGTCCAATCGGCGAAGGCAACGTGCGGCGGATGCGACGAGGGCGCCAGGCCGCGCATCGTGATGTCGATGCCGGGCGTCTCGTCCTCGCGATGCCATTCGGGCAGCAGGCAACCGGCGAAGCACAACCCCTTGGGGCCGGCATGCGCCGGCACGACCCAGACGACGGTGCGCGCCCAGGCGCGGCAACGCGCGAGGAAGGCTTCGGGATGATCGAAGAACGCCGGCATGGTCGCGGCAAGCACGGTGTCGTGACCATGCGTGACGCAGGCCTGTTCCCAACCGGCAGCGATGACATGCGGCGGATGGGCGAGCTTCACGAGACGTGCCCGCATGGTCGGCGAGGGTTCGATCGCGGTCCACGATCGTGCCGGGTCGTGGATCGCCATGCCGAGCTGGCCGCCGCCGGCGCCGACATCGAGCAGGCGCCCGACCTCGGGCACCGCCTGCCGGATCAACGGCGCCAGCGCGGCGACATAGTCCGACGTATCGATGGCCGAGGCATAGAGCTCGAGCGGATCGATGTCGCGCTGGGCAGGATCACTGAGAGGAACCGACAAGACAAACCCGCGGCAGACGTCACACGTCACCGCGAACCTGTAGCTGACCCCGTCACGCCGCTTGCCGCGACGGACTCGGGTCAGTTTCTACATCAGGACACCCCGCCCAATGCGTTCGCGCGTGACCGCTGCTGGTGGCAGGTCTCCTGGCTTGCGGGTCCTCGCTTGCGACCGCCTTCCCAGGTGCCTTTCGGCGCCCAGTGGCATTTTAGGTCGCAAGCTCGCCGCTCACAGTTGCGGGGGCAGCCGCGGGGTTATGTGCAAGCACATGCACCGCGTTCCCTTTTGATCCCTTGCGGGAACCACCGCGGGCAAACTGGCAGCCGATGTAAAACGCGTCAAGCCAGCAACGCATTTTCCTGGCCGGCTGAAGTTGGCCAGACAAATGCGCCTCAGCAATTTGCTGGCCAGCGACAGATGAACGTCCGGAGCACGAAAAGCAACGATGTAGCGCCAGCTCCTCCGGAGCCAACACCAGAATGACAGCACTGCAAGCAGATAATAATCTTAGTATTTGAATTGCACTGAAGTTATTTACAGGTTCACACAGATCTTCTATTGTTGCAGGGGAAGCCGTCGGGCTTTCCCCTCAATGCTAGTGGTTCGGTGCACGATGGCGCGCCAAACGACTTGAGCACCATGCTCCTTGGTTACGATCGGGGCACCAGTGCGGCGATGCCCGGCAG
The DNA here is from genome assembly GCA_963809025.1 of uncultured Alphaproteobacteria bacterium. Classification (GTDB taxonomy): domain Bacteria; phylum Pseudomonadota; class Alphaproteobacteria; order Reyranellales; family Reyranellaceae; genus Reyranella. Next base: position 272,541 of record CAWEIE010000032.1, read on the forward strand.
CGCCATGTTCAACGTCCGACCGGAACTGCATTTGCCAGGCCTCCACCACTTCAAGCCGCCGGAGGAGGTGATGCCCGGTTTCCGTATGAATTCCGACGGTTCGACAAGTAATGCCCCGGCACCTGCCACGCAGCTCTACCGACATGTCGGCAGCAATCCGCCCGACCTCGTTGATCCGCAAAATCTGGCCACCAGCATCCACAGGTGGCTTGATGGTACCAGCGGCCCGGCAGCGAATGCGGCTGAAGAATATTTCAATCGCACGACTGATCTTTACTCTCGTGGCACATTGGCGAGCATGAAGGAGGGAAGCGCCTTTGACCCAGGGCAAATTCAGCCCGTCAATCTGCCGCCAAGGGACGGCATACCGGGGGCAGCCAATGACAATCGATTCAACGTGTGCACCGAGGCCGCGCATGCATGCATTCAAAATATACCTCGCGGGGCAACTCAGATGCGCGGCGCCTGCATGACCGCCGAAGAAGTCTGCAACTACACTCTTGGCCTTACCCGTAACGGGCCGTTCCCCAGCACTGTTGTTGTCTCCTTCCCTGACGGCGGTCGTGTAATCGTTCCTCGAGGGTCGACGGGAGGAGGACAATTCATCCCTGCACCGCGACCCTCTCGACCTTCGGGTCAATGACGACGGGAGACTTTCGCGACATGGGGTAGACATCGGTCATCATCGACATCTATCGGAGCCGGAAACTTGATTTCCACCCCGCCTCTAGAGCCAGGCCATGAGCGGCACATACTTGACGGCTCCGCCTTTACGGCCGAATGCGTCGTGGCACTCGACCGCTTCCCGATGACAAAGGACTGGATTTTGGGAGCACAGATCGTGACGCAAACTGATTCCTGGGGAACAGTCTGGAGGGCGGATTTCGAGTTTGAAGGCAGCCCCGGTGGCCCCTTCGTCAACCGGATCATATGCTGGAAACAGGACGACGGCCCTATCGCCCTAATTTTCGCGATCGGTCAGGATGTTCCGCCTCTGTAGCGTCGTCGCCGACCAAAGAGGGAGCGTGGGAGATCGGGTTTTCAACGGGCACATTCAGTTCGGCTGATTTCAGCCGAACGGAATGTGCGCTAGCGTGTGAACACGACGTCTTTGAGATCCGTGCGCTGTTCCCAGTGGTGCCGCTCGAGCTCGGGATCGAGATGCTCCTCGGCCGGAAGCCCGAGGCAGAGATAGGCCACGAGACTCCACGACTTCGGCACGTCGAGCGCCTTGGTGACCGCGGCGGGATCGAGGATCGACACCCAGCCCATGCCGATGCCGTCGGCCCGCGCCGCCAGCCACAGGGTCTGGATCGCGGCGACGACCGAGTAGTGCAGCGTCTCGGGCATGGTCTGCTGGCCAAGCCCGCTGCCGGTGTGGGTGCCGTCGTCGGAGAGCACCGCGAGGTGAACCGGCGCCTCCTTGAGCCCTGCCAGCTTGAGGCCGGCATAAGTCTCCTGCTTCTCGCCGGAGTAGCCGGCCAGGGCGCGTTCGTTGGCATCGGTGAAACTCTCGACGACGGCCAGCCGTCGCTCCGGCGAATCGACATGCACGAAGCGCCAGGGCTGGCTCAAGCCGACCGACGGCGCGTGGGTGGCGATCTCGATCAGCGTGTCGATACGCTCGCGCGACAGGGGATCGCGGCGAAAGCGCCGCACATCGCGCCGCCAGAGCACAAGATCGCGGAACTGCGCGCGAAAGGCTGCATCGAACGACGGTTTCATGTTTTGTAGCCCATCAATGGCGTGAAAGAACGTGCCGCTCACCGAGCCGTTCCGCGCGCCCGCTTCCGGCACGACTGCCCCGGTGGCGTCGCGACAGTCGACCAACGGTTCATCACCGGCCTGCAGCACGCCGGCATAGTGGAATTCGTGTCCCATGATCGTCTCGCCAGCCGACCCCAACGGCCCGTCGGCCAAAAGCCGGGCGCGGCGATAACCGATATGAAGTCGGCGCTTGGCGAACGAGGTCTCGACCTGCAGCAGCCCGGCCATGGAATGCCGCCGGCCCTCGGCATCCTCGATCCCCTGCCCCAGCACCATGTAGCCGCCGCACTCGCCATGGATCGGCACCGACCGCGCCGCCAGAAGATGCAGGCCATCCTGGAAGCGGCGCGCCGCGGCCAGCACGCCACCATGCAGCTCGGGATAGCCGCCGGGCAGCCAGACGACATCCGCACCCTGATCCGGCGCTTCGTCGGCCAACGGCGAAAAAGGAAGGATCTCCGCGCCGGCCAGCCGCCAGCCCTCCAGCAGATGGGGATACATGAAGGAGAACGCCCGATCCCGCGCCAGTGCGATGCGCTGGCCGGGCGGCCGCCGCGACACAGTGCCGGTCGTGAGGTTCGCAGGCGCCACCGCTCGCCTCACGGCCGCAAGCTCGACCGCGCTCTCGATCGCATCGGCCACCGCGTCGAGCCGACGGTCGATATCGTCCGTCTCGTCCGCCTGCACCAGGCCGAGATGACGCTCCGGCAACTCGAAGCGCACGTCATGGCCAAGGGCGCCGAACACTTTTAGCCCGACACGCTCGAAGCCCGGCGTGATCAAGGCGAGATGGCGAGGGCTCGCGACCCGATTGAGAATCACGCCCGCGACGGTGACGTCGTCGCGATAGTGCGCCAGGCCCGCAGCAACGGCGGCCGCGGTCTCGGTCTGGCCAGAGACGTCGAGCACCAGCAACACCGGCCAACCGAGCAAAGCCGCGAGATCGGCCGTGGCCCCGCGTGCCGTTTGACCGGCGGCGGCAACGCCGTCGAACAGGCCCATCACGCCCTCGGCAATGGCGATGTCGGCGGGATGGCGTGCCACGAGGTCGCCAAGCGTCGTCGGCGCCATCGCCCAGGTGTCGAGATTATAGCTCGGCCGGCCGGTCGCCGCGGCGTGGAACGCGGGATCGATGTAGTCGGGCCCGCACTTGAAGGCCTGCACCGCCATCCCTTGCCGGCTCAGCGCGCGCATCAGGCCGATCGTCACTGTGGTCTTGCCGGCGCCCGAATGCGGTGCCGCGACGATGAGTCCGGATGTCATCGCCAGCCGACCAGCGAGCCCACAAGATGGCGCCGCAGTCCCGCCGTGGCGCCGATGACGACGATGGAGGGCGAGCCGACGCCGTGGCGCGCCGCGTCGTCAACCAGACTGCCCAGTTTGCTTTCGACCACTTTCTCCTGGTCGGTAGCGGCCGACTGGATCAGCGCCGCGGGCGTGTCGGGCGACAAGCCGCCCTGCTGCAGCGACGTGGTGATCTCGGCGAGCTGCGACATCGGCATGTAGAGCACGATCGGCTGGCCGAGCTTGGCCAACGCCGCCCAGTCGGCCGCCGAGCCACCCTCCTCGGCGCGATGGCCGGCGGCCAGCACCACGGCATGGTTGGTGTCGCGCGAGGTCGCCGGGATGCCGGCCAGCGCCGCACCGGCGAGACCCGCCGTCAGGCCGGGGATGATGCGAAAGCGGATGCCGGCCTGGGTCAGTGCGAAGGCCTCGTCCCAACCGCGGCCGAACACGAAGGGATCGCCGCCCTTCAGCCGCAGCACACGCCGGCCGGCGCGGGCGCGCTCGATCAGCACCTCGTTGATGTCGCGCTGCTGCGGTGAAGGCCGGCCGCCGCGCTTGCCGGCCGAGATCAGCTCGGCGTCGTCGCGGCGAAGGTCGAGCACGCGGCGATCGACCAGCGCGTCGTAGACGATGTCGTCGGCCTGGCCGATCGCGTGCAGCGCCAGCACGGTGAGCAGGCGCGGATCGCCGGGGCCTGCGCCTGCCAGCCAGACCTCGCCGGCCGGGAAGTCGGGCAGCGCCGGAAAGTTCCTGGGAATCACGTGCGAGGTCACTGGCCGCGGCCCCGGAAGCGTCGTTGATAGGAGGCGTCGTAGAGCGCGCTGTCGCGGAAGTCGTGGGCCTGCAGCACCTTGCCAACCAGGATCAGCGCCGTGCGCTCGATGGGCGTCTTGGCGACTTCGGCCGCAAGCGTGCCCAAGGTGGCGCGGATCACGCGCTCTTCGGGCCAGCTCGCACGATAGACCACGGCGGCCGGGCAGTCGGCGCCATAGTACGGCAGCAACGTCGCCACGACCTTGTCGATGGTGTGGATCGACAGATGAATGGCCAGCGTGGCGCCCGTCGCGGCGAACGCCTCGAGCTTCTCGGCCGGCGGCATCGCCGAAGCGCGGCCCGACGTGCGCGTCAGCACCACCGACTGCGCGACTTCCGGCAGGGTCAGCTCCTGGCCGAGCGCGGCGGCGGCGGCGGCGAAGGACGGCACGCCCGGCGTCACGGTGTAGGCGATGCCGGCTTCCCTGAGGCGGCGAAGCTGCTCGCCCATCGCACTCCACACCGAAAGATCGCCCGAATGCAGGCGCGCGACCTCATGACCGTCGGCTGTGGCGCGCCGGCATTCCTCGATGATCTCGTCGAGCGACATCGGCGCGGTATCGACGATGCGCGCTCCCGAGGGGCAATGCTCGAGCAAGGCCTTGGGCACCAACGAGCCGGCATAGAGGCAGACCGGGCAGCGCGCGATCAGGTCGCGGCCGCGCACGGTAATCAGGTCGGGCGCGCCCGGTCCGGCGCCGATGAAATGCACGGTCATCGGCCCTCTCCCGTGGCGATGGCGCAGGTCGCGCGCTCGGTGGCGACACGGGCGCCGAGCAGGCGGGCGTTGCGGCCGGCCGCGACGATGGCCGAAGCCTCGGCAATCGATGGCAGGCCTTTGGCTTCGAGCACGAACTTGGACGGCGTGAGGACCTGTCCGGCGACGCGATCGAGGTCCATCCTCGTGCAGGCGACCAGGTCGACCGACAGGCGGCGCGCGACGTCCGGGAACGCGGGCTCGGTCGCCTTCTCCGATTCGGTGGCGATCGCCTGCAGGCGTTCGGCCGGCAGCTCGTGCATGCCGAGCGCCAGGCGCACCACGCGCTCGATTTCGTCGGCCGATGTGCCGCGACGACAGCCCACGCCCGCCACGATCATGGCTTCCTCGCCCGCCATTGCACGATCGGCGCCGCGGCGCGCCAGACGAAGACACTGCCGGTGCCGGCCTTGCCCGCCTTGGACACTTCGAGCCGCACCAGCTCGCCGCCATGGCGCTGGAAATATTCTATCAGGCGCGCCTCCGACTGGATGGCCACGGCATTGGCGACCAGACGTCCGCCCGGCTTCAGCGCCGTCCATGCCGCTTCGAACAGGCCGGGATTGGACAGCCCACCGCCAAGGAACACCGCGTCGGGCGACGGCAGACCGGCGAACGCCTCGGGCGCACGCTTCTGCACGATCTGAAGGTCGGGCGCGCCCAGCACAGCGGCGTTGCGGGCGGCCCGCGCCGCCCGTTGTGGCTCCGCTTCGATGCCAATCGCCCTGAGCGAAGGATGACGCAGCAGCCATTCGATGGCGACCGAGCCCGCGCCCAGGCCGACATCCCACAAAAGCTCGCCCTGGCGCGGCGCCAGTGCCGATACAGTGACGGCGCGGACTTCGCGCTTGGTGAGCTGGCCGTCGTGCTCGAACAGCGTGTCGTCGAGGCCGGGCGTCAATGGCAGAACCGTCGCGTCCGCGCCGGCTGTGACGTGCAGCGCGATAGTGTTGAGCGGCGCGATGTCCGCCAGATCGAAGCCTGCGGCCGTCGTGGAGCGCACGCGCTCGCTGGGACCGCCCATGGCCTCCAGCACCGTGAGCTCGGAACTGCCCATGCCCCGCTCGGCCAGGAACGTCGCGAGCTTGGCCGGCGTCTCGCCGCCCCACGACAGCGCCAGGATGCGTGCGCCGGGCTGCAGATGACGCACGATGCCCTCGAGCGCGCGGCCATGCAGGCTGACCACCGCCACATCCTGGAGCGACCAGCCGAGCCGCGCGGCCGCCAGGCTGAAGGCCGACGCATTGGGCAGGCAAAGCGTTTCGGCCGCGGAAATGGAACGCAGCAGCAAGTCACCGACGCCGTAATGGAAAGGATCGCCGCTCGCCAGCACCACGACCGGCCGGCCACGATGCTTTTCGATTTCGGGCAGGGCGTCGCCGATCGGGCTCGGCCAGGCGAACGTGCGGCCGCGGATCAACGTTTTAGCCAGGCCGAGATGGCGCTTGCCGCCAACCACCAGCTCGGCCGACGCTAAAAGCTTCTGCGCCACCGGCGACAGGCCTTCCACACCATCCTCGCCGATGCCGACGATGGACAGCCAGCGCGCCGGCGTGCAGCTTGCCGCGTCAGTCATGCGTGTTCTCATTCTCGGCGGCACCACGGAAGCCTCGGCCTTGGCCAAGCTTCTCGCGGGCGATCCGCGCTTCGAGGCGACCCTGTCGTTCGCCGGTCGTACCGCCGCGCCCAGCTCGCAGCCCATCGCGACGCGCATCGGCGGCTTCGGCGGCGCCGACGGTCTTGCGCGATATATCGAGGAGCAGGCGATGGAGGCGGTGATCGATGCCACCCATCCCTACGCTCCGCGCATCTCCGCCAACGCCGTCGTTGCCTGCGCGCGCGCAGGCGTCGCGCTGGCCACGCTCGTCCGTTCCGCCTGGAAGCCTGAAGCCGGCGACAAATGGGAGACGGCGCCCACCGCCGTCGCCGCGGCCCTGGCCATCGGCAAGGCGCCGCGACGCGTGTTCCTCGCTCTTGGCCGGCAGGAACTGCACTCCTTCGCAGCCTTTGCCCAGCACCATTACATCGCCCGCCTCATCGACCCGCCGCAAGGCGTGCGGCCGCACAATCTCGTTCTGCTGCAGCAGCGCGGACCGTTCGATCGCGACGCCGAGCTGCGCCTGCTGAAGGAGCGCAAGATCGAGGTGATCGTTTCGCGGAACTCGGGCGGCAGCGCCACCTATCCCAAGATCGAGGCGGCGCGCGTGCTTGGCCTGCCGGTGATCATGATCACGCGGCCCGTGAAGCCCGTCGGCCACATCGTGAGGAGCGCCGAGGAGGCGCTGGCGTGGCTCGCTCATGAGCGTCCTGCCCGCTCACTGCGCGGCGTGTAGACCCAGCGCCCGACCTGCCGAGTCGTGCTGGCGCCGACGATCACCAGCGTGCGCATGTCGGCGCGCGACGGATCGGCAGCGCCGAGCGTCGTCGTGATCACCTGGGTGTCGGCCGTTCCAGCGGCGCGCACCAACAGCACCGGCGTGTCGGCGCTCTTGAGCGTGCGTAACAAATCGAACGCCTGGCCGAGCTGGGTCGGCCGCGCCTTGGAGGCGGGATTGTAGAGGGCGATCACGAAGTCGCCCTCGGCGGCGGCCTTCAGGCGGCGCTCGACCGTGCTCCAGGCCTTGAGATTGTCCGACAGCGAGATGGCGCAGAAGTCGCCGCCCAGCGGCGCGCCAACCTCGGCCGCAGCAGCCAGCATGGCGGTGACGCCGGGCTCGACCCTGATGTCGAGGCCGCGCCACGCCGGATCACCAGCCTCGACTGCCTCGAACACCGCCGCCGCCATGGCGAACACGCCGGGATCGCCGCCCGACACGACGACGACCTGGCGGCCCGCAGCCGCGAGCGACAGAGCGTGCCGGGCGCGTTCGAGCTCGACGCGGTTGTCGGAAGCATGGCGGCATTGGCCGGACCGCGGCGGCACACGGTCGAGATAGGGACCGTAGCCCACGAGATCGGTCGCGCGCGCGAGTGCTGCCTCCGTCGCCGGCGTCATGAGCTCGGCCTTGCCGGGCCCGGTGCCGACCACGACGAGAGAGCCGGTCACAGCCGCCTCGCTCACAGCTGTCTCCCTTGGCCCGGGATCAGCACCATGGCGAAGTAGGCGCCGATGGCGCCGCAGTCGGCCAGCGGCAGGATGCGCTCGTCCTTCATCGTGCCGCGCTCGACATAGACGGCGCGCGACAGCAGGCCCGCCGCCTCGACGGCACGGCGCACCTTCGCGAGGTTGCGGCCGACCTTCATGATCACGGCCGCGTCGGCCAGCCGCAGGCGCTCGACCAGCTCGCTCTCGCCCAGGGTGCCGGGCAGGACGGCGAGCGCATCGTTGCCCCAGGTCATGGGCAGGTTGGCGCGCGTCCAGCAGCCCGACATGCCGGTCACGCCCGGCACGACCTCGACCGGGAAATCAGCGCTGAGGCGGCGCCACATATGCATGAACGAGCCATAGAAGAAGGGATCGCCCTCGGCCAGCAGGCCGACCGACTTACCTTGTCGCAGCAGCGGCCGCCAGGGCGTCGGCCGTCTGGCGATAGAAGGCGCCGATCTTCTGCTGATACTCCAGGCTGTCCGCCGGCACTTCGTCGGTGACCGGATATTCCAGGCGCATCTCGACCCGGCCTTCGGCGAGAAGCGGCGCCACGATGCGGCGTGCATTGCCGGGAGAGCCGATCTTGGCGAAGTAGGCGACGACATCGACCGCCTGCACCAGGCCCGCCGCGCGCAAGGTGAGATAGCGCGCATCGCCGGGCCCGACGCCGATGCCGTAGAGCGTACCCGCCGTCGCCGTTCCGGCCAGGGAGTCGAGCACGCTCATTCCCGCTCGCTTGCCAGCGCGTTGACGGCTGCCGCGGCCATCGCGCTGCCACCCTTGCGGCCGCGCACGATCAGGAACGGCACGCCGCCATGCGCGGCCAGCGCTTCCTTGGATTCCATGGCGCCGACGAAGCCGACCGGCAAACCGATCACGGCAGCCGGCGATGGCGCGCCCTCGTCGAGCATCTCCAGCAACCGAAACAGGGCCGTCGGCGCATTGCCGATGGCGACGACCGAGCCGGCCAGCCGATCACGCCACAGCTCCAGCGCCGCCGCACTGCGCGTATTGTCGAGGCGCTTGGCGATAGCCGGCACCGCGGGATCGTCCAAGGTGCACAAGACGTCGTTGCCGGCCGGCAGGCGTGCGCGGGTGACGCCGTTGGCCACCATCCTGGAATCGCAAAAGATCGGCGCGCCGTCCTTCAGCGCCTGGCGCGCCCGTTCGGCGAAGCTTTTGGACATGACGATGTCGCGGGCGATCTCGGGCATACCGCAGGCGTGGATGATGCGCACCGCCACCGGCTCCTCGGCTGCATTGAAGCGCGCCAGGTCGGACTCGGCTCGGATGATGGCGAAGGATCGGCGATAGATCTCCGCACCGTCGCGCACATAGGCACGCTCAGCCATGCGGCACCTCGTCGAACAAGGTCTCGAACTCCTCGCTGCCGATCATGCGCTCGACCGGACCGCGCGTCGTGGCCTTGCGGATCAGACGATAGGCGCCGGCCTTGCCGGCCAGCACCAGGTCCGACGGCAGCGAGCGCGCGCAGCCCTTGCCGCAGCCCGAGACATGGATGCTGCCCCTGGTAGCCATGGACCGCGGCGATGGTCGCGAGCCTGCGTGCGTCGCCGCGGGCATCGACGCTGCTCGACTTGCAGTCGGGCGCGCCGGGACAGGCCTCGACCCGCAGCACGGGGTCGTTCTCTTCGACGATCAGCCCGCCGTCGCGTGCCTCTTCCAGCACGAACACGGCCGCCGTGTCGGGCACGCCGAAATAGACGGCGCGCCACGGGGACAGACGCAGATCGGCAGCACCGGCGTCGGTTGCCAGCTTCACGAGCTGGCGAAGCTGGCCCGCCTCCAACCGGCCGAATGGTGCCGCGAGGCCGACCGCGCCACCCAGCAGGCCGAGCCTGCGTCCGCCGACGGCCGGCAGCCCGGTCATCGGCGACAGGCGCGGCGCGACGGCGGCCTGCACGTCAGCGAATGCCGGCTCGCTCAGGCCGCGCATGCGGCCGCGCGTGGCGACAACAAGGAAAGCATGCGCCGCCGCGATCGCCGTTTCGGCCGCCTGCGATGGCGGCAGCGTGCCGAGCCAATGCGTTCCCTTGGCTGTGTCCAGGCCGAACGCGAGCGCGTCACCGGCCGCAGCGAGGCAGATGTCGGCGCGCTCGGAGGCGATGGGCACCGCGCCACCGCCATCGACCAGCAGGCCGAACTTGCCCGGCAGGGCGTGCAGCCGCTTGTCCGACGTCAACGCATCGTCGATCGCAAGCGCGATGGGCCGGACATCGAAGGGCTGGGCGGGATCGAGACCGGCCAGCGGCGCCACCATGACGTTCCGCACCGCCTCGGTCTCGGCATCGGGATCGAGCAGGCCGAGCGTCGCCAGTTCGGTCCGCAGCTCGGGCAAGCGATCCTCGGTCAGGCCGCGAAGCTGCAGGTTGGCGCGACGCGTGAGGTCGATGTGGCCGTTGCCCAGGCGTCGGCGAGATCGGCCAGTACGGCGGCCGTCTCGAGGCTGAAGGCGCCGCAGCGCGGGCGCACGCGCACGATCAGGCCGTCGCCGCTCGCCATCGGCCGGATGATGCCGGGGCACCAGCCCTTCACGTCGGTCACGGCGTTCATCGGCCGGCCTCGGTCATCAGGCGGCGCAGCTCGTGATCGACGGCGTTGCGCCGGGTGACCCAAAGGCCGCGCGCCAGGGCATCGTGCAGACGCGCGGCGATGGCGGCCGCCGCCGCCGGGTTCTTTTGCAGCATGGCCGCGCGGATGGCGTCATCGGCGATCAGCGCGGCATGTGTCGCATCGAACAAATGGCCGGGCACGCCTGCGGTCGCGGCAAAGGCGTAGAGGGCATCGACCCCCTGAGCGATCTCGGCCACGCCGCGATGGCCATGGTCCAGCATGCCCGAAAGCCAGCGCGGGTTGGTCAGTCGGCCGCGCACCACGCGGGCGATCTCCTCGGCGATGCGCCGCGCCTTGGGGTTGGCGGTCTGGCTCGTGTCGAGATGGTAGAGCTCGGGCTCGTTGCCGAGCAGCGCCGCGGCGGCGGCAAAGCCGCCGGCAAAGTCGGCGACGCCGTCGCCGTCCAACAGGTCGCGCTCGCGATCGTCCTGCGGATGGACCAGCACATCCGCCTCGGAGACGCGATCGCGGAACCCCTCGCTTGGCTGCACCGCTTCGGCGCCGCCATAGGCGTGGGTGACCGCGGCGAGATAGACCTCGCCCAGCTCGGCCCGATCGCGCCATTTGCCGTCGAGGGCGGTGTCGGCCGCCTGCGCGCCATAGCTGCCCGGCGCGCCGCCGAAGACGCGGGCGAGGTCGGCGCCAGCACGATGGGCCTCGGCCAGCGGATTGTCCTCGGCCGGCTCGTCGAGGGCCGCAACGCGGCGCACCGCCATGTCGAACAGGGCGATCTGCGCCTCGAAGATGTCGCGGAACAGGCCGGAGATGCGCAGCGTCACGTCGATGCGCGGCCGGTCGAGGACGGCCAGCGGCAGGATCTCTATGCCGGTGACGCGGCTGGAGGCCTTGTCCCAGACGGGCTTCACGCCGAGGTACCACAGCGCCTGCGCAAGATCGTCGCCGCCGGTGCGCAGCGACGCCGAGGCCCAAAGATCGATCACCAGCGCGCGCGGCGGCTCGCCGTGATCCTGCAGGTAGCGTCGCACCACCTCATCGGCGGCGCGCACGCCGATCGCAGCGGCGGTGCGTGTCGGGATGGCGCGCGGATCGATCGAGGTGAGGTTGCGGCCGGTCGGCAGCACGTCGGCGCGGCCGCGGCTCGGTGCGCCGGCCGGTCCTGGCGCCACTCGGCGTGCATCGAGGGCAGCGAGCAAGGCGGCACGCTCGCAGTCAGCCGAAGCACGGACGGCCGTCTCGGCGCCGGTCGCCGCGGCGAGCAGGCGCATCGTCTCCTCGTCAGGCGACTGGCCGAAGATGTGCAGGCCGTCGCGGATGCTGAGCTCCTTGATGTCGCAGAGCTGGGCATCGAGCTTGGCGATGGCTTGGCGGTTGGGCTCGCCCTTCACCAGGCCACAGTCGGCGGCCAATCCGTTGGTCCAGGCGCGCTCGACGATCTCCTCTTCGAGGAAGACGAGCCGCCGGCGGTCGAGGCCGTCGGCCGCGGCATATTCCTCGATGATGCCTTCCAGCTCGGCGAGCGGCCCGTGCAGGCCGGCCGCGCTGAGCGGCGGCGTCAGATGGCCGATGGTGACGGCACCGAGCCGCCGCTTGGCCTGCACCGCCTCGCCCGGATTGTTGACGATGAAGGGATAGATCACCGGCATCGGACCCAGCACGACCTCGGGCCAGCAGCCGCTCGACAACGCCAGCGCCTTGCCGGGCAGCCATTCCAAGGTGCCGTGCGTGCCGAGATGGATCAGCGCGTCGATCCGATCGCGCAGCCACGCATAGGCGGCGACATAGGCATGGCTCGGCGGGCAGCTCGTGTCGTGATAGCCCGACTTGCGATCGCCGGTCGAGCCGCGGTCGGGCTGCAGCAGCACCAGCACTTTGCCGCAACGGAGGACGGGCAGGCGGAAGGCGTCGGCCGGTTCGCCCCACGCCTCGATCAGCTGGCGCTGCAGCTCAGGTGACGGGGAGCCCGTTGGGAAAATCTCGATGGGCTCGACATCGCCGGCCAGCAGGCGCTCGATGTCGGCGGCGCACCAGTCGCGTCCGCCGGTGTCGTAGCCTTCGGCCTTCAGCAACGTCAGGATCCCGGCGGCGCTGGCGGCGGTGTCGAGGCCGACGGCATAACCGGTGCGCCCGCCGCGCGCCGGGTAATCCGACAGAACGAGCGCAAGGCGCCGCTCGTGACGCGGCGTGCAGCGCAGTTTCGCCCACGCCGCCGCCAGCCGCGCCACGTAGTCGATGCGATCGGCCGCGGGCTCGTGATGCACGCCGGCGAATTCCAGACGCGGATCGGCGGTCGTCTCCGACTTGAAGGAGATCGCGCGCGTCAGCAGCCGGCCGTCCAGCTCGGGCAGCACGACGTTCATGGCGAGGTCGGCGGGCGACAGGCCGCGCTGAGACTCGTCCCAGGCTGCGCGCGGGCTGCCGGACAGCACGACCTGCAGCACCGGTGCATCGGCGTCGTCGAGCACCGTCGTGTCGTTCTCGGCCCTGGCCGAGAAGGCCGTGGTGTTGAGGATGATCGAGGGCTTGTGGGTCGCGATCAATGCCTTCAGCTCGGGCCTGGCCAGCGGGTCTTTCAGGCTGTTCACGGCGACGGCAAGTGGTGCCAGTCCCTGGCAACCGAGCGCTTCCATCAGCGCGGTGATCGGGGCGGTGTCCGCGGCCATCAGGTTGGCGCGATAGAAGACGATCAGCGCCACCGGCAGGCCCGGCGCTGCGCGGCCGAGCACGGAGACCGGGCCGACCGGCACCGGCGGCGTCCAGGCGAGGTCGCGGCCGAGCAGCGTGCCGGCATAGCGCAGCGCCTGTCTCAAATTGTCAGTGCCGCCCTCGCGGAAGAAGCGATCGAGGGTCGCCAGCGGCCCGGCGGCGAGAGTCGAGACCGAGGCGAGCCGTGGATCGGCGCGGTCGTCGCCCGGCAGGGCCGCGAACAGGATGCCGCGCTCGCGTGCAGTGTCGGCGATGTGCTCCAGGCCATAGCGCCAGTAGTCGAGCCCGCCAAGGCAGCGCACGATGACCAGGCGCGCACGGGCGACCACGCTCTCGACATAGAGATCGACCGACATCGGATGCTTCAGGCGCTTGAGGCTCGCCAGCCGCATCGTCGGCAGCAGATCGGCCTCCCGCTGCCAGGCGGCGGCAAGGGCTGAAAGATCGCTGTCGGAGAAGGAAAGCACGACGATATCGGCCGGCGACTGGCCGAGGTCGACGGCGACATCGGCCTCCTCCAGCGTCGCAAGCTCGGTGGCGAGGACGTGCATGTCAGCGCACTCTTCCTGCGCCGTCAGACGGGCAAGCGTTTGGCCGCGACGCGGCCAAACGCGCGGGTGGCCCGAAGGGCCGGAGGGGGAAGGCCCCAGTCGAGGCGCCCGCTAATTTCAGATCATGATCATAAGGATTCACGAATCACCTGTGAGGCGCTCCCCCTCCCGTACCCTCCCCCGTATGACGGGGAAGGGCTCATGAGGCGATGAGGTCCCGAATCGCGTCCCTGTCGAAGCCCTTCTCGCCAATCACTACCAGCCGGCCGCGGCGCTCGCCCGGCCATTTGCGATCGTACTGATGCTGGACTCGCGCGCCGACGCCCTGCACGAGCAGGCGCATCGGCTTGCCGGCAATGTCGACAAAACCCTTCATGCGCAGGATGTCGTGCGTTTCGGCCACCTTCACCAGGCGGTCGACCAGATGCTGCGGCGAATCGAAGACGGGCAGCTCGACGATGAACGTGTCGAAATCCTCGTGATCGTGCTCGCCTTCGAGATCGTGGTGCGAAGGACGGCTGGCGAGATCGGCTTCGGCCTCGGCGCCGAGGCCAAGCAGCACTTTCAGCGCGACCTTGCCGTTCTCGGTCTCCACGACCTTGACCGCGCGCGACAACGTCTTGCCGATCTCGTCGACGACGCTGCGACGCTGCTCGCTCGACATCAGGTCGGCCTTGTTCATGATCACCAGGTCGGCGCACAGCAGCTGGTCCTCGAACACCTCCTCCAGCGGATTGTCGTGGTCGAGCGACGAATCCTCGGCGCGCTGCCGGGCGATCGCTGCCGGATCGTCGGCGAAGCGGCCGGCGGCGACCGCCGCGCCATCGACCACGGCGATCACGCCGTCGACCGTGACCCGCGAGGCGATCTCGGGCCAGTTGAAGGCCTTCACCAGCGGCTTGGGCAGCGCCAGGCCCGACGTCTCGATGACGATGTGCTCGGGCGGCGACGGCCGGTCGAGCAGGCTCTTCAGCGCCGGCACGAAATCGTCGGCGACGGTGCAGCAGATGCAGCCGTTGGCCAGCTCGACGATGGCGTCCTCGGGACAGCTCTCGATGCCGCAGCTCTTCAGGATCTCGCCGTCGATGCCGACATCGCCGAACTCGTTGACGATCACGGCGAGCCGCCGGCCGCCGGCATTCTCCAGCACATGCCGCACCAGCGTCGTCTTGCCGGCGCCGAGGAAGCCGGTGACGATCGTGCAGGGAACCTTGGCAACGCTCATGACTGCTCCTGGGACGGTACGGAGGGGGACGGTACGGAGGGGGATGGTGCGGCGGGTTTCACCGGCGGCACGCGGGCGATGGTGTGCTTGCGGACGTGCTCGGGACGGTCGCGCCACTCCGGCACGCCCTCCTCATGTGCCCGGTGCAGGCGGGCAAAATCGATGACATCGCCGGCATGCCGATCGGGATCGAGGTCGCCGATCACGTAGGTCCACTTGCCGGACGCCGACACGGCCGCACTGCAGCCGCGCGGGCAGTTCGACAGGCAGTTGGCCGGCACCACCGCGATCCCCTTGTCGCCGCCGGCGCTGAGCCGCTGCTCGACCGCCGCCAGCAGACGCGCGCCAGGACGCTCAGCATCCGAGGCGTCCGCCGCGACAGCCGCATTGCCGCGACAGGTGACGCAGACATAGAGAATGGTGGTCGTCACGTCAGGCGAGGCCTGCCGCCGCGGCCGTGGCGATGCCGCCCGCCAGCGCCACCAGCACGCCCGCGACCGTGAGGCCGGTCGTGCGCGCCGGCCAGCGCGCCAGGCTGCGCACGGCGGCATAAACGACAACGCCGATCGCGGTCTGCATGATCAGCAGGCCGAGGAGATAAGCCACCAGCGGCGAGGCCTCGGCGCCGACGATCGATTCGCCCAGCGCATAGCCGTGCACCAGCCCGGCGAGAGCGAACAGCAGCAGGGCGCGTCCGGCGCTCATCGACTGGCGCAGGATCACCAGCGCGCCGATCAGCAGCGTCGTCAGCCCGACGAACAGCTCGCTCGCGGGCAGATCGATGCCGGAAAGATGCAGGCCGACGCCGGCGATGACGGAAACGCTGAAGGCCAGCACGACGGCGGCGCTGCGGCCGGCCAGCGCGGCGAGGATGCCGACGCCGACGATGGCGGCAAGATGGTCGACGCCGATCACCGGATGGCCGAAGCCCGACAGCAGGCCCTGCAGGAAGGTCTGCGGCAGCGTGCCGCCCATGGGGTGATGTGCCCATGCCGGCTCGGCGATCATCATCATGAGCGCGAGCACGCCAAGCCGTCGAGATGCAGACATCGCTTGCCTCCGTCGTCGCGGATCGACCGGATGGCCGACCCGAATGGATGCCGTCTCCGACGGAGCACCTTCATCCGGCCAGCGACCGGACGAAAAGCGTTGCCTCGACCCTCGCTGCGCCCCGCGCGATGGTTCGGATGCGGCGTTTGACGGCAGGTTTCCTGGCTCTCGGGTCCTCGCCTTTGGCCACCTTCCCGGTTTCCCAGTGGTATTCTGGCCATCGGCTTGCCGACTACAGTTGCGGGGGCAGCCGCGGAATGAGGCCGTAAGGCCGGACCGCGTTCCCTTTTGATCCCCGTGAGGGGCACCGTCGCCCGCTTGATACGGTTGGCGGCAAAGGCCAGTCAATGGGATTCCCGTCGCCTTGAAGGGCGCGGGCAGGACGCCCATTGTGCCGCCATGTCTGCAGAAACCGATGAAACCGCCCGCCACAAGGCGAAAATGGCCAACCGCAAGGCCGCGCAGGATGCCGAGGTCGCCGCCAAGACCGTCGAGAAAGGCCTGCTGATCGTCCACACCGGCAAGGGCAAGGGCAAGTCGACCGCCGCCTGGGGCCTGCTGGTGCGTGCGCTGGGCCGCGGATTGCACTGCGGCGTCGTGCAGTTCGGCAAGGGCGCCTGGCAGACCGGCGAGCGCGCCGCGCTGGAACGCTTCGGCGATCAGGTCGAATGGCACACGCTGGGTGAAGGCTTCACCTGGGAGACGCAGGATCGCACGCGCGACGTCGCCGCAGCCGAGCGCGCCTGGGCCAAGGCGCGTGAATTGATGGCGAACCCGAAGATCCGCCTGATCGTGCTCGACGAGCTCAACATCACGCTGCGCTACGACCATCTTCCCATCGACGACGTCGTGGCGGCGCTGAAGGCACGCCGCGCCGACCAGCATGTCGTGGTCACCGGCCGCAACGCCAAGCCCGAGCTGATCGAGGCGGCCGACCTGGTGACCGAGATGACCCTGGTGAAGCACCACTTCGCCGCCGGCGTGAAGGCGCAGGAGGGCATCGAGTTCTGATGACTGCCCGCGCCATCATGATCCAGGGCACGGGGTCGGACGTCGGCAAGTCGTTGCTGGTCGCCGGACTGGCGCGCGCCTTTACGCGCCGTGGTCTTCGTGTCCGCCCATTCAAGCCGCAGAACATGTCGAACAACGCCGCAGTCACCGCCGACGGCGGCGAGATCGGCCGCGCCCAGGCGCTGCAGGCACGTGCTGCCCGCGTTCCGCTCAGCGTTCACATGAACCCCGTGCTGCTGAAGCCCCAGAGCGATGTCGGCGCGCAGGTCGTGGTGCAGGGCAAGGTGTTGGGCAACGCCAAGGCGCGCGAGTATCAGGGATTGAAGCCCAGGCTCCTCGGCGCCGTGCTCGAGAGTTTTGGACGTCTCGCGGGCGAATGCGATCTCGTGCTGGTCGAAGGTGCGGGCTCGGCGTCCGAGGTCAATCTGCGCGCCAACGACATCGCCAACATGGGTTTTGCGCGCGCCGCCGACGTGCCCGTCGTGCTGGTGGGCGACATCGACCGCGGCGGCGTGATCGCAAGCCTGGTCGGCACCAAGACCGTGATCGACGCCGCCGATGCCGACATGATCGTGGGCTTCATCGTCAATCGCTTCCGCGGCGATCCCACCCTGTTCGACGACGGCATGAAGACGGTGAGCGAGCGCACCGGGTGGCGCGCGCTGGGCCTGGTGCCGTTCTTCGAGGCGGCACACCGTCTGCCGGCCGAGGACGCGGTGATCCTGCAGGACCAGAAGGCGGCAAGCGGCGATGGCCGCATTCGCATCGCCGTCCTCGTCTATCCTCGCATCGCCAACTTCGACGACTTCGATCCGCTGCGGCTCGATCCGGGGGTCGACCTCGTCTTCGTCGGCCCGCACCAGCCGGTGCCGGGCGACGCCAGACTGATCATCCTCCCCGGATCGAAATCGACCATCGCCGACCTCGCGTCGCTGCGGCTGTTCGGCTGGGACATCGACCTCAAGGCGCATCTGCGGCGCGGCGGCTTCGTGCTGGGCATCTGCGGCGGCTACCAGATGCTCGGCCGCACGATTGCCGATCCGCACGGCATCGAGGGAGCGCCACAGAAGGTCGACGGCCTGGGACTGTTCGCAGTCGACACGGTGCTCGAAGGCGACAAGGTCCTGGTCGAAGTGAGCGGCGAGACCACGGACGGCGCCGCGCCGTTCAAGGGCTACGAGATGCATATCGGTCGCACGACCAGCGGGAGGGGCGGATCGCTGCGGCCACTGCTCAGCCTCGGCAACGGCAAGACAGACGGCGCGGTGAGCGACGATGGCCGCGTGGCGGGCTGCTACATCCACGGCCTGCTGGCCGACGACCGGCAGCGGCAGCACTGGCTGCACCTCATCGGTGGACGAGCCGCCGGCTTCGACTATGAAGCCGATGTCGATGCCACGCTCGACTTGCTTGCCGATCACCTCGAAAAGCACGTCGATTGTGATCGCCTGCTCGCACTGGCGCGCGAGCCGAAAGTCGGCGGGTGAATTTCGATGAATTTCGATAGTGTCGCCCTATCGAAATTAGACCCCGCAAAAGCCGCGTGTTTTGGGCCTTTTCTTGACCCTCCGGGCATTTCGATAGTTTCGCTGGCCATTTTCGGCCGGATGAGTTTGCTTCGACATTGTCGACCTCGCACACCGCGGCCTTGCCGAACGGGCCGGCCGGCTGTTGTTGATCCGATGGACGATGCATAGAGCGACAGACGCCGGACTCTATCTAAAACCGCCGTGCTAGTCAATAACTATAGTGCATATCGGCAATCACCGCATGCCGCTGGCGATGGCGTGTTTTCGCTATAGCGACTTTTGGCGCTCAAGAAGGGGGTCCTTATCGCGGGTGTCCGTCGCCGCCATACCAAGGCTTGTGCGGCCCAATGCGACTGCTGGCAATGCTGTCACCGATGACGAGCCGCTAGACTAGGCCCGCAAGCCGAACACGATCAGGACCAGCACCGCGATCTGCAAGCCGCAGGCAGTGCGATAGAGTTTCAGCGCCGCGCGGATGTCCTTCGCCGTGAGCTGGCTGCGACCTTCGCCCACCCAGCGCTCTTGCACCGGCACGCCGTCGTAGACGCGCGGACCTGAGAGCCGGATGCCGAGCGCACCGGCCATCGCCGCTTCCGGCCAACCGGCGTTGGGCGAGCGGTGGTGGCCCGCATCGCGGCGGATCGTCCTGAGCGCGCCGGCGGGCGACAGGCCAAGCGGAATGGCTGCCAGCGCCAGCCATAGCGTCGACAAGCGCGAGGCCGGCAGATTCACCAGGTCGTCAAAGCGCGCCGAGGCCCAGCCGAAGGCCTCGTGGCGCTCGGTCCGGTGGCCGATCATGCTGTCGGCGGTGTTGATCGCCTTGTAGGCGAGCGCGCCGGGCAGGCCCGCCGCCGCCATCCAGACCAATGGCGCCACCACGCCGTCGGAGAAATTCTCGGCCAGGCTCTCGATTGCCGCCCGGCAGACGGCAGCCTCGTCGAGTTCCCGCGTCTCTCGGCCGACGATGTGGGCCACGGCCAAGCGGCCGCCGTCCAGGCCGTCCGTCTCGAGACCCTTGGCCACGTCGAGGACATGCGAATCGAGGCTGCGCTGCGCCAGCAGGGTGCTCGCCAGCACGCCACTGAGGACGAGCGCCACGATGCCGGAAAACAGACGCTCAAGAACGGCGACGAGCGCGCAGCCCACCAGTAGCGAGATCGCGATCAGCAATACCAGGGTGAGAACGCCGTACAGCCGCCGCTCGCGCGAGGATCGGGCGCCTGAATTCCAGGCCTCGTCGCACCATGTTATGAACCTGCCAATCCAACTAACGGGATGGCCGACCAGGCGGTAGACGGCGTTCGGATAGCCGACCATCGCTTCGGTCGCGATGGCAACGAGGGCGAGGTCGGCGAACATGCAGGATGTGCCTAACATAGGCGTATCGGTCGGCAAAACCGTCGCCCATGGCGGCGATCTCGGCCGACGTGCGGCGGCGCCATCCCGACGCGCCGCAGCCGTGGATCGACCTGTCGACCGGCATCAATCCCCTGCCCTATCCCGTCGCCGACCTGCCGGCCGATGCCTGGTCACGCCTGCCGTCGCACGACGCCGAACAGACGCTGATCGCCGCCGCCGCCCAGCGTTATCGCTGCCAGCCCAGCCAGCTCATCGCCGCGTCCGGCACGCAGGCGCTGATCCAGATCCTGCCGCGGCTGGTGACGCGCTCGCGGGTCGCCATCGTCGGGCCGACCTATGCCGAGCACGAGCTCAACTGGCGCCGGCACGGTCACGACGTCCGCGTCGTGGCCGATCTCGAAGCGGCAGATGTCGTGGTCGTGGTCAATCCTGACAATCCGACCGGCCGACTATTGCCGCCGCAGGCGCTACGCGCCGTCACCGCTCGGCTGCTGATCGTCGACGAAGCCTTCATCGACCTGATGCCCAACGAGGCCAGTCTTGCTGGCGAGCTGCCGGACAATGCCATTGTTCTGCGCTCCTTCGGCAAGACCTATGGCCTCGCCGGCCTGCGGCTGGGCTTCGCGATCGCGCCGGCGCCGCTCGCCGCACGTCTTCGAGACGAGCTGGGACCGTGGGCGGTGTCCGGCCCGGCGCTCGCGATCGGTGCGACTGCGTTGACCGACGACACGTGGCTGCAGGCGGCGGCAGCTCGCCTGACTGGCGATGCGCGCAAGCTCGACGCACTGTTGGTCTCGGCCGGATTCACGGTGCTGGGCGGAACGCCGCTGTTCAGGCTGGCGGGCCATCCCGAGGCGCAGGAGAAGGTCGAGGATCTCGCGCGCCACGGAATCCATGTCCGCGCCTTCGCCGATCGGCCGACGGGCGTGCGCTTCGGCCTGCCGCGCGGCGATGGGGAATTCCGCCGCCTTTCAGTGGCGCTTCAGGTGCCGCAGAAGGTGCGATAGACGCCCTGGTCGGAAGGCGCCGGCTCGGCGTAGTCGGCGAATTCAGCGTGCTCCTCGAAGGGCCGGGCCAGCACCTTCAGGAATTCCTCGAACGGGCCGTAGTCGTCGCGCTCGATCGCCGCGGCCAGCACCGCCTCGACGCGATGATTGCGCGGGATGTAGGCAGGATTGACCGACTGCATCGCCGCGCGCCGGCTTGCCGCGTCCTGCGGCTCGCGTGCCAGGCGCTCGCGCCAGCGCGCCGCCCAAGCGTCGTACTTGGCGGGATCGGCGAACAACGGCCGGACCTTGTCGTCGCTTTCCGGATCGAGTGCCCGGAACGTCTTGGTGAAGTCGGCGCCGGCCTCGGCCATGGCATTCAGCAGGTCCTGCGCAAGGGCGGGGTCGCCTTCGTCCTCGGTGGAGAGGCCGAGCTTGCGCCGCATGCCGGCCATCAACGCCTGGCCATAGCGGCCCTGGAAGGTGGCGAGCGTTTCGTTGGCGATGGCCAGCGCCTTGTCGCCGTCGTCGTCAAACAGCGGCAGCAGGGTCTCGCCGAAGCGCGCCAGGTTCCAATGGCAGATGCGCGGCTGGTTGACGTAGGCGTAACGCCCGCCGTGGTCGATCGAGCTGAACACCGTGTCGGGCTTGTAGACGTCCATGAAGGCGCAGGGGCCGTAGTCGATGGTCTCGCCGGCGATCGAGCAGTTGTCGGTGTTCATGACGCCGTGGATGAAGCCCACCAGCATCCATCTCGCCACCAGCTCGGCTTGCCGCGCGATCACGCGGTCGAACAGTGCGCGATACGGGTTCTCCTCGTCGTGTGCATCGGGATAGTGCCGTGCGATCACGTGGTCGGCGAGCAGACGCAATGCTTCGCCATCGCCGCGCGCGGCGAAGAACTGAAAAGTGCCGACGCGGATGTGGCTTCTGGCGACGCGCGTCAGCACCGCGCCGGGCAGCACGGTCTCGCGCACCACCGGCTCGCCGGTGGCGACCGCCGCAAGGGACCGCGTGGTTGGAATACGAAGGGCCGCCATCGCCTCGCTGACGATGTATTCGCGCAGCACCGGGCCAAGCGCCGCGCGGCCGTCACCGCGGCGCGAGAACGGCGTCGGGCCCGAGCCCTTGAGCTGGATGTCGCGCCGCTGGCCCGCGCGATCGACCACCTCGCCCAGAAGGATGGCGCGACCATCGCCGAGCTGAGGCACGAAGTTGCCGAACTGGTGGCCCGCATAGGCGAGTGCGATCGGCTGCGAGCCGACGGCAATGCTGTTGCCGGCCAGGATTTCTACTGCCTGCGGCGTCGAGAGCATCTCGGGATCGAGGCCGAGCTCCCGGGCCAGCGCCTCATTGATCTTGATCAGCCGCGGGGCGGAGACCGGCGTCGGATCAAGCTGCGCATAGAAGCGTTCAGGCAGCCGCGCGTAGCTGTTGTCGAAGCCGAAGACCGGCCCGCCGCCGGACGGTGGCACGTCGCGCAGGAAGGTGAGACCTGTGTCGTTCGCCATGGTGAACTCACTCGTCTTCCTCCCCTTCGCGGATTCCGCGAAGGGGAGGTGTCGCCGTCATGCGGCGACGGAGGGGTCATGGGCGACGGGGTCACTGTGGCTCATGACCCCTCCGCCCGCTTCGCGGGCACCTCCCCAGCTTTGCTGGAGAGGAAGCGTTGAGACACTAATCGTCGTAGCTCGCGGTCGTCATGCCGGTCATGCGGTCGTAGACCAGCTTGATCCTGCTCAGCGTGCAGAGGTTGAGGTTGCGCCACACCGCCGGCTGCCCGCCGTCGGCAAATCCGACCTGCAGGTCGGCCTGGCAGTAGGTCGTGGGCGCATTGAACTTCACCTGGCGGCGCTCACCCGCCTTGATCGGCGGCGGATGCAGCACGTTGGGCGTCCAGAAATTGAAGTCGGTCTCGGACACCGCCAGCTGGCTGATCGGATAGGCCGTCCCGTTGATCAGCAGGAAACTGGTCTCCTGCGCCGCCACCTCGCCTGCGGCGAGTGAAAGAACGACGGCCAACAATCTACGCATCATGAAATGGCTTCTCCGGCGGCTGTATCGCATCTTATCGTCGCTTTGGAGGGCCGCTCAAGGTAGAGGTGGGGTCGATGACGAGCTTTGCAAGGACAGCGCGGGGCCTTGCGATCGCCACCCTGGTCGTGGCGGTGCAACCCGTGCTGCCGGCCGTGGCGCAGACTGACGACAGCCGCCGCAGCGGCGGCTCCTTCTACGCCGGCGCCCATGTCGGCCTGATGTTCGGCAGCCCCTACGCGACGCTGAGCGACCCCATCGGCATCAGCTCGCAGAGCGCCTCCAACCCCTACGGCGCGCTGTTCGGCGGCGTGCAGGCCGGCTGGGAGTACGTCTTCCCCTCGCGCCTGATGCTGGGCATCGAGGCCGACATCTCGTTTCCCAACTACGAGGAGGCCTCGAAGGTCCTGTCCTACCGGGCCACCCCGACCGGCTATGCGAGCGAGGAATACGAGTGGCTGGCATCGCTGCGCGGGCGCATCGGCTACGACATCGGCGCCTGGACGCCCTACCTGACGGGCGGCATCGCCTGGATGAGCACGCGCTATTCGCGCATCGACCTCACGACCGGCAACGAGGACGCCAACCCGGCCAACGTTCGCGTCGGCTGGACGGCGGGCGCCGGCCTGGACTATCGCCTCGATTCGCGCTGGTCGGCGCGCGCCGAATATCTCTACACCAACTTCAATCTCTCCGGCTTCGCCTTCGCCTCTGCCCCGTCGCGCTACGACACGCAATACGACCTTCACCGCGTGCGCTTCGGACTCAACTACCGTTTCGGCGAGGTCGAGGAGAAGAAGACCAAGAACGATCGCGGCCCGGGCAGTTTCGAGTTTCACGGCCAGACCGTGTTCGTCTACCAGGGCTACCCGCCGATCAACGCACCGTATGACGGGACCAACAGCCTGCCGGCCGCCGGCCAGAGTCGCGAGACGTGGGGAACGTCGGCGTTCCTCGGCGTGCGCCTGTGGGAAGGGGCTGAGTTCTACTACAACCCCGAGCTGCTGCAGGGCTACGGCGTCGCGCTGACCACCGGCGCCGGCGGTTTCCCCAACGGCGAGGCGCAGCGTGCCTTCCCCTATCCGCGCTACAACACCTCGCGGCTGTTCGTGCGCCAGACCTTCGGGCTGGGCGGCGAGCGCGAGAAGGTCGAGAGCGACCTCGGCCAACTCGGCGGCGAACGCGACATCTCGCGCATTACCGTCCAGGCGGGCAAGTTCGCCGTCCAGGATGTCTTCGACAACAACCGGTACGCCAACGATCCGCGCGTCGATTTCCTCAACTGGGCGCTGTGGTCGGCCGCCGCGTTCGACTATCCGGCCGACAGCGTCGGCTTCAGCTGGGGCATCACCGCCGAGCTGAACCAGCCCGACTGGGCGGTGCGCGGCGGGCTGTTCCTGGTCGCCAACCAGCCCAGCACCGACGTCTATGATCTCGCCGTGCTGTCGCGCAACGGCGTGGTCGGCGAGCTGGAGATGCGCTACCGCCCGTTCGACCGCGCCGGCACGACCCGGCTCGGCGTCTGGGCGACCACCGCCTTCACCGGCGGCTACGCCGACGCCGTGGCGCTGGCCAACCTCAATCCCAGCCTCTCCGCCAACGACACCATCGCGTCGACGCGGCAGACCCGGACCAAGTACGGCTTCTACTTCAGCATCGACCAGGAGATCACCGATTCCATCGGTGCCTTCGCCCGCTTCAGCTGGAACGACGGGCGGAGCGAAATCCTGGCCTTCACCGACATCGACGGCAGCATCTCGGGCGGCATTACCATCAAGGGCGATTCGTGGAACCGGCCCGGCGACACGATCGGCATCGGCGGCGCCATCAACTCGGTCTCGCCCAGCCACTCCGCCTACCTGGCGGCCGGCGGGCTCGGCCTGACCGTGGGCGACGGCGCGCTGACCTACGCCCCGGAGTACGTCGCCGAGGCCTATTACTCGATGCGGCTCACCAAGGGCGTTTTCGTCACGGCCGACTACCAGTTCCTCGGCAACCCTGCCTACAATGCCGTGCGCGGCCCGGCGCATTTCTTCAGCGGCCGGCTGATGGCCAAATTCTAGAGGCGCCCGTCATGACGACTCTCCTGGTCAGCCATCCGTCCTTCCTCGAGCACGACACCGGTCCCTACCATCCCGAGCGCGCCGACCGGCTGCGCGCCGTGCTGGCGGCACTCGACGATCCGGCCTTCGCCGATCTGGCGCGGGTGCCCGCGCCCGCGGCCTCGCTCGAGGAGCTGACGCGGGTGCATCCGCAGGACTATGTCGAGGCCATCCTCGGCGTCCGCCCAGGCCCCGGCGAGCACGTCCATATCGACGGCGACACGGTGATGAGCCAGGGCAGCGCCGAGGCCGTGCGGCGCGCGGCCGGTGCCGCCGTGACCTGCGTCGATGCCGTGATGCAGGGCCAGGCGCACACGGCCTTCGCCGCGGTCCGGCCGCCCGGCCATCATGCCTCGCCCGCCATTCCCGGCGGCTTCTGCCTGTTCAACAACGTCGCGGTGGCCGCGCGCCACGCCCAGGCGCGCTACGGCATCGAGCGCGTCGCCATCCTCGATTTCGACGTCCATCACGGCCAGGGCACGCAGGCCGTGGTCGAGCCCGATCGCAACCTCTTCTACGCCTCGACGCACCAGTATCCGCTCTATCCCGGCACCGGCTCGCCGCGCGAGCACGGTATCGCCAACAACGTGATCAACGTGCCGCTGCCAGCCGGCGCCGGCAGCAGGGAATTCCGTGCCGCCTGGGCCGAGCGCATCCTGCCCGCGCTCAACCGCTTCGCGCCGGAGCTGGTCATCATCTCGGCGGGCTTCGACGCCCACGCCGCCGATCCGCTGGCCCAGCTCGAGGTCGAGACCGAGGACTTCATCTGGCTGACCGAGGAATTCCTGGAGACGGCCGACCGTCATGCCAAGGGCCGCGTCGTCTCGGTCCTCGAAGGCGGCTACGACCTCGATGCGTTGGCGGAGTCGGTCTCCACACACGTGCAGACGTTGATGCAGGATTAGACTTTGCCCGGGAGCGCGCCACTCCGTGGCGCGTCATGTCTTGCGGACCGCGCGCATCTTGCGCGCTCAAGCTCATGAGCGCGCTGGAAGCGCGCGGTCCAGAAGAGCATGACATGATGCGCCACGGGATGGCGCGCTCCCGGCAAAGACCGCGGTCAGAAGCTCATGCGCAGCCGTCCGCTGAAGACACTCACCGGACCGCGCACGATGTTGTAGGCGGGATTGCCGAGAAACTGGTAGTCCGCGGTCGCCACGATGCCTTTGGCGAGCTGGAAGGCATAGTAGGCTTCGAACACGTTCTCGGAGGCGTAGCTCAGGGCGCCGTCGCCGATCAGCGGGCCCAACCCGCCGGCCGCCACGTAGGCACTGTGGTCGCCGGAGATGTTGTTCCAGGCACCCGCGATGCCGACGCGATCGTCCGGCCGGCCCCACAGCTTGCCCTTGATCTGCACGCCGAGCGACAGGCTGGTGTCGATGTCGGTGAAGGACATGATCTCGTTGCGGCCGTCGTTCCAGCTGAAGCGGCCGAACAGGCCGACCGAGTCGGAGAGCTCCTGGTCGAAGTTGAGATAGAAGCCGTACTTGGTGCGACCCTGCCGCGTCCACGGCATCGTGCCGTTGGCGTTGAGGCCCAGAGCCGGGTTGGCGAGCGCCGTGGCGTTGTTGTAGGAGCCCGAGTAGACGCTGTTCAACCACGTGCCCAGCCGAAACGAGCCGTCGCGGCCGAACGGCTTGTAGCGCATCTCCAGCTCGCCGACGTAACCGCCGCGCACGAACAGCGCCGTGTCGAGCGTGTTGGCGTTGGATTCGAAGGGCACCAGGAAGTAGCCGGCGCGCAGCGACCAGTCTTTGCGGTTCAACTCGGCGGTGAGGCCCCAGGTGAGTCCCAGCCGGTCCGCGGGATAGTCGAAGGCGCCCGACGCCCAGATCGACCAGTTGAGGAAGTCGATGCGGGGGTCATTGGCATAGGCGTTGGTGTCGAAGACGTCCTTCACCGAGTACTTGCCGAACTGCAGCGTGACGCGATTGACGTCGCGCTCGCCCGAGAGTTGGCCGTATTCGCTCTCGACCGTCTCGCGCTCGCCACCCTGGCCGATCTCCTGCCGCAGGAACAGGCGCGAGACGTTGAAGCGCGGATAAGGGAAGTTCGACTTCTGCGCCTCGCCATTGGGATAGCCTGCCGCCCCCACCGTGTTGGCTACGCCGAAGCCCTGCAGCAGCTCGGGATTGAAATAGAGCTCGCCGCCCTGCCAGAGCCGCACGCCGAGGAAGCCCGATACCGTCCAGGTCTCGCGGCTCTGGCCCTCGGGCGGCAGGCTGTTGGGGCCGCTGTAGAGCGCGTAAATCGGCGGATAGCCCTGGTAGATGAACGTGGTCTGGCCGTGGATTTCCCAGCTGCCCGGGCCGCGATCGGCGGCCTGCGCTTTCTTCTCATCCTCGACGCCGAACTTGTAGTTCAAGCCGACTCGGAACTGATGCAGCTGATATTGCGAATCGTAGCGCGCGGGCGCCGAGCCGAACAGAAGACCGCCGAGGCCGAGGTTGGTGTAGAGATATTCCAGGCGGGTGGTCCAGCGCGGGTCGAGGCGATAGTCGAGGCCGCCGCCCACCGTCCAGCCCACGCGGATGTTGCTGGGACTTGCATCCTCGTTGCCCGTCGTGAGGTCGGTGCGCGAGTAGCGCGTGCTCGCCCAGGCGAGGCCGCCGGTCACGAACGGGGTCCACGAACCCACGTCGTAGCCGGCGCGACCGCGCAGGCTCGAGAGGTACTCGAGCTGCTCGTTGGCCGTGCCGGTGCCGGTCGCACGGTACGACAGCACGTTGGCGAGGTCGCTGTAGTTGGCAAATGACATGTCGAGCTCGAGCCCCAGCATCAGGCGCGAGGCGAAATGCTGCTCGTAGCCTGCGTGCACGCCGCCGTAGAACGTGCCGTACGGGGTGGTACTGCCGGCCGATTGAACGCCGATCGGGTCGGCCAACGTCGCCGTGCCGTTGCCGAACAGGTAGCCCATGTGACCGCCGACATAGAAGCCGGACCGGCCTGGCTCTTGCGGCAAGGCTGCCATCGGCGCGAGCAGCAACGCGGCCAGTGCCCCAACCACATTCCACGCCCGCACCGCCGACTTCATTTGCCGCATGTCAGGGACATACCTTCATGTTCCTCTCCCCCGCTAGGGGGCTAACTTGAGCACAGATGTTGCGGTGCGAGTTTGTGGATGTTGCGTTGCAATTCGTGTGCTGCAGTGCGATTCGATTTGCCTGGAGTGATTGTGGTGTGATTTTTTGCGTGCCGTGGCGATTTGAAAGAGGGGACGGCGGTGGGGGAATCGACGTGCGTAGCCCCCTCACCCAACCTCTCCCCCTGGCGGGCAGGGCGATCGCATATGCCCACTTCCGTCGTCTCGACCGAGGGCCCCCTCGACTTCGCTCGGGGCAAGCTCCGGCCCGAGCGGAGAGACCTTCCGTCCGCAATAGGCCACTTATCGTGGACAGAAGGTCTCTCCGCTCCGCGCTTCGCGCTCCGGTCGAGACGACGGAAATCGCCATATGCGATCGCCCTACCCTGGCGGGGGAGAGGAGCATAAAAGATGTAATGATGAACGGTTCAAAGCCGCGGCACCGAGAAACGCAATCGGCAGCGCAGACCCGACGCGGCATAGTCGAGCTCGAGCTCGGCGCCGAGCTGCTGGGCGCTGCCGGCGAGCAGGCGCGAGCCGAAGCCGCGGCTCTTGGGCGGCGCCACCGGCGGGCCGTTTTCCTCCCGCCAATGCAGGTCGACGGTGGTGCTCGCGCCCGCCTCGCGGGTCGTCCATCGGATCGACAGCCGTCCTTCGGCGACCGACAGGGCGCCGTACTTTGCCGCGTTGGTGGCAAGCTCGTGCAGCATCAGGCTGAGCGTGATGGTGGTGCTGGCCGGCACCATCACCGCGTCGCCGTCGATCTCGATCGGTCGGCCTTCGTCGAGGAAGGCGGCGAGCGCGGTCGCCACGATGTCGCGCAGCGGCGCACCGCGCCAGGAGTCGTGGGTGAGAAGGCTGTGCGCCCGCGCCAGCGAGCCCAGCCGGTCGGCAAAGGCGCGGGTGAAATCGGCCGGATCGGGCCGGCTGCGCAGGGTCTGCTGGGCGAGCGCCTGCACGATCGACAGCGTGTTCTTCACGCGGTGGTTCAGCTCGTCGAACAAGAGGTGCTGGCGCTGCTCGGCTTCCTTGATGTCGGTGATGTCGAGCACGACGCCGACGACGCGTGTGGCCTTGCCGTCGCCGTCGGCGATCACCTGGCCGCGATCCATCACCCAGCGCACCTGCCCGTCGCGGCGGCGGATGCGATACTCGAGCTGGTACTGGCCTTCCGCTCCGCTCAGGATCTGCTGCTTGCGCTGCCGCGTCGCCTCGCGGTCGTCAGGATGGACGAAGTCGAGGCCGGCCTCGAAGCTCGCCGCGGCATCGGCCTCGCCCGCACCGAGGATCTTCAGGAATTGCGGCGAGCGCAGCGTGCGATTGCGGGCGACATCGTATTCGTGCACGCCGAACTGCGCCGCCTCGGCCGCAGTACGCAGCTGCGCTTCGCTCCGCCGCAACGCCGCCGACCCTTCCTCGATGTCGCGCCGGGCCCGCCGCAGCGCGTCATTGACGGCATTGACCTCGCGGACCCGCGAATTGCCGATGATGAATGGCTCGCCGCGTCCCAAGGCGCCGGCCGCAGCCGTTGTGGCGGCCAGCGGCCGGGTGAGGCCGCGGCCGAACAGGAAGGCGAGACCGATGACCAGCCCGCCCACCAACAGGAGGGTGGCCCCCCAGAACAGAAGAGAGTCGTTCAGCTGCTTGTCGACCAGCGCTGCCGGGAAGGCGACCTCGATGGTCCAGTCGGACCACTGGCCGCGGCCGACCGCGGCCAGAACCTCGTCCCCGTCGATATTCCGCGTGCGGACGACCCGGCCGGGCGGCAGCTCGGCAAGCCGCGGCGGGACCGCGGTGCCCACCAGCCGAGCCTGGTCGCGCAGGCGCGCCATGATGATGCCTTTTCTGTCCCAAATGGTAGCCGACCAACCCTCCGGCAGGCTCTGGCTCTGAAGCAGGTTGCGCAGATCCTCGGGCACGAGGCCGAGGCTCATGACGAAGCGGACCTCGTTGCCGCGCAGCACCGGTATCGAGATGTTGTAGACAGGTTGCTTCACGACCAGGCTGGTGAAGAGGTCGGAAACCACAGGGCGGGCGGTCCGCCGCATCCTCTGCAGCGTCTCGGGATCGCCCGTCAGGGCCGGCGCCTCGCCATAGGGCACGAAGGTGTTGATGAGCTGACGGCCTTCGGCATCGACCAGCACCAGATAAGCCCTGCCGCGCAGGCCTTCCTTGGCCTGGGCATAGAAAGCCGGCCAATTCTCCTCCGCCACAAACGAGGAGGTCGACAGAGTCTCCAGGATGGCGATCCGGCGATCGGTGTCGCGGTCGATGTCGGAGATCATGGCCTCCAGGACCTGCTCGATGCGCTGGCTGACCCGTTCACTCTCCAAGGTCACCGAGCGGTAGAGCAGGACGCCGACCAGCAACAGCAAGGGCGTTGCGATGATCAGGGCAAAGACGATGAGATGGGCCGCGGCCGAATGGGCCTTTCTTCCGCTGCCGACGTTGCGTGCGGCCATTGCCGTCATTCCGCCAGGACAGCGCCCAGTGCCGTTCGCAGGTCGTCCGCCTGGTAGGGCTTGGAAACGGCGAGGCGCTGGCGATGGGCGGCGGGCATCGATTGCCTGCCGTAGCCGGTGACGAAGAAGAACGGGATGCCGCGGTTCGCCAACAGGTCGGCGACCGGATCGATGCGTTCGCCGGCGACGTTGACGTCGAGGATCGCCGCGTCAAAGGACTGCGAGCCGGCCTTGGCCAGTGCATCGTGGATGCGCGCGGCGCTCGCCACGACGACGCACCCCAGTTCCTCCAGCATGTCCTGGAGATTGAACAGGATCAGCGCCTCGTCCTCGACGATGAACACACGCGTGCCGGCCACAGACAATCGATCCCCCCTCCAGCTTCAGTGGGCCGGACTGAAGGCTGCACCATCGATCCTATCGACATCGCGCAACACGGTCCATTGATCTGGCGATGCAGCGTCACTTGCTGTCGAAATGCCAGGTGCCGTTCCAGCCCTCGGGCGGGCCGTCGCGCAGGAAATCCATGCAACGCGCGATGAAGACGCGGCACGGCCCGTCGTCGGGCCTGAGTATGGCGGCGGCGCGAAATGCAGCGAGCGCCGCCTCGAAGCGGCCGGCGCTGTAGGCTTCGCGGCCGACCCGCCACTGGGCAAGGAACTCGGCATGCTGGCCGGCGGCATCGACCTCGCCCATCGGCTCGTGGATCTCATGTTCCTCCGTCGTGCCGGCCGCCACGATGCGATCGATCTGGCGCCAAACGAAGTAGTCGGCCGCAGCGCGCGCGACCTCGCCGGTGGCCAGGATCTCGGTGTGATACATCTTGTTCAGGCCTTCCATCCGCGACGCCTGGTTCGCCACCGCACCGACCAGCGTGTAGTTGATGTGCTCGCGCGCGCCGACATTGCCGACCACCGCCAGGCCGGTATGCAGACCAAAGCGCGTGCGAAAGCCCGGCCGGCCGAGCTGGCGCCATTTCTCGGAAAGCTGGCGGCCGGCGGCGGCGGCCTGCAGGGCCGCGCGGCAGGCATTGACGATGTGGTCGGGATCGGGCTCGGGCGCGTTCCAGAAGGCCATGATGCTGTCGCCGATGTACTTGTCGATCGTGCCATGGTTGACCAGGATCGCCGATCCCAGCGCATCGAAGTAGCGCGACAGCCGGCTGGTCAGCAGTTCCGGCTCCAGGGTCTCGGTGATCCGCGAGAAGCCTTCGATGTCGGTGAACATCACCGTGATCTCGCGCCGCCGGCCGCCGACACCGGCGGTCTCGGGCGAACGCATGATCTGGTGCACGAGGTTCTTCGACACGTAGCGGCCGAACACCTCGAGGCCCTCGCGCATGCGCTCGACCGAATCGGACAACCGCACGATCTCGCTGATGCGGCTCTCGACCCGCGTGCGGTCGGAGAAATCGAGGTCGCGGATGCGCTCGGTCTTGGCGGCGATGCGCGAGATCGATCGCGACAGAACGAACGACGCGAACAGCACGCCGAGGATGGCCAAGGCCACGGCGACTGCCGCGGCAAGCCCGGCCCGTTCCAGCAGGGTCTGTGAATCGACCGACAGCTCGACGATCGGCACGGCGGCGGCGACCAGGTAGCGACGGTCGAGCGCCGGCGGCATCTGGTGCACCAGCAATCGGTAGTCCCGTCCGGCCAGCAAGACGTCGCGCTCGATGCGCTCGCCGCTGCCGACCGCCCGCGAAATGGCGGTGCGCATCGCCGCGCGCACGTCGTCCTCGCCTGACAGGCATGTCCCGCCGTCGATCCGGCAGGCTTCCGATTCCATGAACACGGTGCCGGTGTCGCTCGCCACCATGATGACGGAGTTGGGCGTGAAGCGATAATCGCCGATCAGGCGCGACAGCGTATCCAGCGTGAAATCGAAGCCGATCACGCCAGCCCTGCCGCAGCGGCATGCCGGCCGACACGCCGACGACCTTGGTTTGGGCAAAGCTATAGGGCTCGGTCAGCACCGCGGCCTGGGCGCGCATCGCGTCGACGTACCAGGGCCGCGCGCGCGGGTCGAAATCGACCATGCGCGTCTGGACCGGTGAGCGGGTGCCGTCGGCCAGCTGGAACCACCAGGTCTCATGGCGTATGCCCTCGCCGGCCACGACCGTGCGCATCAAGAGCGAGGGCGCATCCGGCGCGTCGAACTCCAGGCGCTGGCTGATCGACAGCGTCTCGGTCCGGCCGACATAGAGGAAGCGTCCGTCGTCGTAGCCGACATAGATCGCCGCCATGGCGGGATAGCGCCCGATGACCACGGCGAACTGGCGCAGCCGCTCCTCGTCGGCGACGGTGCTGCCGGGTGCGAAGGCCTGCGTTTCGGCGAGCGTGCTGCCGACCGCCACGACGACGCGCAGGCCCGACATCAGGAAGCCTTCGACAGCGGCGTCGAGGGCGGCCATGCGATGGCGGACGCTGCGATCCTCGAGCTGATCGACGGCGCGCCAACCCAGCCACAGCAAGGCCGCGGCCAGCGGCAGCACGATCAGCACCATCAACGTCAGGAGCGTGACGTGGAAGGGGATGGAGCGCCGCGACCCGTTCATTTCACCGCGTCGGCAACCGGACGATGCCTATTCCTTCTTGGCCGTCCATTTGCAGCCGAGATTCTTCTCGGTGACGTTGAGCGTTTTCGGAGTCGCTGCCAGGTCGGCGACGAGATGAAGATTTAGCCTGCCAAGACGAAATCCGTCTCGTAGACGTTGGGCCGCACCTGCTTCAGCTTGGTGTTGACGCCACCCGGCGAGGTGAGCTCGGCCTCGCCGTCCTTCACGGTGAAGAGTGTGTTCGCGGGTGAATTGCGGATCGGCCGCAATGCAGCCCTGGATGTTGCCGGGCAGCGCGGCCAGCCAGAAATTCACCGACTGCGCGGACGCGGCCGCTGGCAGCAATGCTGCCAAGGCTACGCAAGCAAGGCGATTGGCGAGCATCATGATGGCTTCCTCCCGTTGATCGGCCACCTTAACGCCGACCGGCCGTGCCGTCATTCTTTGCGGCCGAGCAACCCGTAGGCGAGGCCGGCGATCGCGCCGCCGACCAGGGGCGCCACCCAGAACAGCCAGAGCTGCGCCAGCGCCGGGCCACCGACAAACAGGGCCGGCGCCGTGCTGCGCGCCGGATTCACCGAGGTGTTGGTGACGGGAATGCTGATCAGATGGATGAGGGTGAGCGCGAGGCCGATCGCCAGCGGCGCCGCAGGTGCGAAGGCCTCGGCGCGCTTGTCGGTGACGCCCAGGATCACGGTGACGAAAGCGAAGGTCATCACGACCTCGCAGACGGCGGCCGCGAGCAGGCCGTATTTGCCAGGCGACAGCTCGCCATAGCCGTTGGTGGCAAAGCCGCCGATCTCGGCGCCGGCCTTGCCGGTGGCGATGACGTAGAGGATGGCCGCGCCGGCGATACCGCCCAGCACCTGAGCGATCACGTATTGAACGACGTCGCTCCAGGGGAAGCGGCCACCGACGGCAAGGCCCACGGTGATCGCCGGATTGAAGTGCGCCCCCGACACCGGCGCCACGGCATAGGCCATGGTCACCACCGTGAGGCCGAAAGCCAGCGCCACGCCGGCAAAGCCGATGCCGAGCTGAGGAAAGGCCGCGGCCAGCACGGCGCTGCCGCAGCCGCCCAGGACGAGCCAAGCCGTGCCGAGGAACTCGGCATAGAGCCGGTTGGTCATGGGCATGATTGTTCTCCCCGCTTGCCGATGTCGCGGGCGATTCTAGCGTATGTCGTGGCCACAATGGATGCCCGTTTCTGCACGTCTTGTTCCTCCAAATTCCTCTGTTCTCAAACTCCTCTCCCCCTAGCGGTGGAGAGGAATATGAGAAGGAGACGCGAAACGGCGGGGATATCTCCCGCACTGCACAAGAGAAGCGTCACAAGACCGAAACCGATCGTTCATCCAGCCGGCATAGCGTGGCCGCCTCATTCGAGGAGTTCGCGCCATGTTCCTGCGTCGCCGCCATCTGATCGCCACCACCGGGCTTGCCGCGGCGAGCCTCGGCCTGCCGCGCATCGCCATCGGCCAAGCCGACCGCCGCCCCAGCATCACCATTGCCGTGCAGCAGATCGCCAACTCGGCCTCGCTGGAGCCGTTGCGCGAGCAGTCCAATGTCGGCCAGCGCGTCTTCTCCTTCATCTATGAGCGGCTGATCACCCAGAACCTGCTGGGCAAGCTCGAGGAGATGCCGGGCCTGGCGGAGAGCTGGAAGCGTATCGACGAACGCACCGTCGAGTTCACCCTGCGCAAGGGCGTGAAGTTCCACAACGGCGACGAGATGACGGCCGACGACGTGGTCTTCACCTTCAGCCGCGAGCGCATGTTCGGGCCGGACTACGACATCACCTCGAACAAGACGCTGTTCACCTCGGTGCTGATCCGCGATTCGGTCCAGGGCAAGGCCCTGCCGCCGGAGGTGCCCGCCGTCGCCAAGCGCCTGTTCCCCGCCCTCGAGAAGGTCGAGGCGATCGACAAGTACACGGTGCGCTTCACCAACCGCACGCCCGACGTCACCCTCGAAGGCCGCATCGGCCGCATGGGCAGCGACATCGTCTCGCGCCGCGCCTACGACCGAGGCCAAGAGCTGGATGGACTGGTCGCGCGCGCCGGTGTCGACCGGCCCCTACAAGGTGCGCGAGTTCGTGCCCGACCAGTCGCTGATGATGGACGCGCACGACGACTATTGGGGCGGCCAGCCGCCGCTCAAGAGCGTGCGCCTGGTGGTGGTGCCGGAAGTGGCGACCCGCATCAACGGCCTGCTGGCCGGCCAGTTCGACTTCATCTGCGACGTGCCGCCCGACCAGATCCCCGGCATCGAGAAGAACCCCAAGTTCGAGGTTCTGGGCAGCACCATCGTCAACCATCGCCTCACGGTGTTCGACAAGAACCATCCGCGGCTCGTCGATCCGCGCATCCGCCAGGCCTTCACCCACGCCATCGACCGCAAGGCCATCGTCGACGGCGCTGTGGTCGGACCGCACCCGCGTGCCGGCCGGCCTGCAGTGGGAATTCTATGGCCCGATGTTCGTCGATAACTGGACGGTGCCGGCCTACGACCCGGCGAAGGCCAGGCAGCTCCTGAAGGAGGCCAACTACAAGGGCGAGCCGATCCCCTACCGCCTGCTCAGCAACTACTACACCAACCAGGTGGCGACGGCGCAGGTGCTGGTCGAGATGTGGCGCCAGGTCGGGCTGAACGTGCCGATCGAGATGAAGGAGAACTGGCAGCAGATCTTCGAGACCAACAGCCCGCGCGCGGTGCGCGACTGGTCCAACAGCGCGGGCTTCAACGATCCGATCTCCTCGATCGTCGCCCAGCACGGCCCGCAGGGCCAGCAGCAGCAGGTCGGCGAATGGACCAACGAGGAGATGAACAAGCTCTCCGCCGCCCTGGAGATCGAGACCGACATGGCCAAGCGCAAGGCGATGTTCAAGCGCATGCTCGAGATCTGCGAGCGCGAGGACCCCGCCTACACCGTGCTGCACCAGAACGCGACCTTCACCGCCAAGCGCAAGGACATCCGCTGGAAGGCCTCGCCCTCCTTCGCGATGGAGTTCCGCACCGTCAACTTCGCCACCAACTGAGGCGGCGATGACCGTTCCCCTGGTCGAGATCGCGGGGCTCACCGTCGATTTCGGGAACGACGGGCGTTCGCGCGCCGTCGACGGCGTCGATCTGTCGATCGCGCCGGGCGAGGCGCTGGGCATCGTGGGCGAATCGGGCTCGGGCAAGAGCGTGACCTGGCTGGCCGCGCTCGGGCCTGCTGCCGGCGCGCGCCCGTGTCGGCGGCTCGGTGCGCCTCGAAGGCCGGCAGCTGGTCGGCGCGCCGGCGCGGCTGCTCGAGAGCGTGCGCGGCAAGCGCATCGCCATGATCTTCCAGGACCCGTCGAGCTGTCTCAACCCGGTGCATCGCATCGGCCGCCAGCTGCACGAAGCGCTGAAGCTGCATCGCGGCCTCGGTGGCGCAGCGGCAGAGGCCGAGGCGCTGCGCCTGCTCGACCAGGTCGGCATCGCCGATGCCAAGCGGCGGCTCGGCGACTATCCGCACCAGCTTTCGGGCGGGCTGAACCAGCGCATCATGATCGCCATGGCGCTGGCCGGGCAGCCCGATCTGCTGGTCGCCGACGAGCCGACGACGGCGCTCGACGCCACCATCCAGGCGCAGATCCTGGCTCTGCTTGCCGGCATCCGCCGCGACACCGGCATGGCGCTGGTGCTGATCAGCCACGATCTCGGCGTGGTCGCCGAGAACGTCAACCGCGTCGCCGTCATGTATGCCGGCCGCCTCGTCGAGGAGGGCCTGGGCCAGGACCTCTTCGACGCGCCACGGCATCCTTACACGCAGGGCCTGCTGGCCGCGCTGCCGACCCTGACCGGCCCGCGCCGCCGCCTCGCCGCCATTCCCGGAACGGTGCCGGAACCCGGCCAAGCGCCGGCCGGCTGCTCCTTCGCGCCACGCTGTCCGCTCGCCGAGCCGCGCTGCATGAGCGAGCCGCCGGCCAGCCGGCGCGTCGGCCTGCTGCACCGCGCCGCCTGCCATCTGCAGATCGAGCCGGGCTTCTCGGCCTGGAATCTGCCGAAGGCTGCGAATGACACGCCGAGTCTCCGGACCGCGCGCGTCCCGCGCGCTCAGCATGAGCGCGCGGGACGCGCGCGGTCCGGAAGAGCATGACATGACACTCTCCTCGAAGCCACCGACCTCCGCCGCCACTACAAGGTTCGCGCCGGCCGCGGGCCGTTCGGCGCCAAGGCGCACGCTGCGCGCCGTCGACGGCGTCTCGCTCGAGATCGAGGCCGGCCGCACGCTTGGGGCTGGTCGGCGAATCGGGTTGCGGCAAGTCGACCACCGGCAAGCTCGTGCTCGGCCTGATCCCGGCCACGGCCGGCACGGTGCGCTATCGCCGGCAACGACATGCCGCCGGCC
This sequence comes from uncultured Alphaproteobacteria bacterium, assembly GCA_963809025.1. Lineage (GTDB taxonomy): Bacteria > Pseudomonadota > Alphaproteobacteria > Reyranellales > Reyranellaceae > Reyranella. Next base: position 309,877 of record CAWEIE010000032.1, read on the forward strand.
GGCAGCGCGGCGTGGCGGGCGCTCCGGCCGCGCATGCAGATGGTCTATCAGGATCCGCTGGGCGCGCTCGACCGCCGCCTGCCCGTCGGCGCGCAGATCATGGAGCCGCTCGCCATCCACGGCGAGGCGAGCCCGGCCGAGCGCCGCGACCGCGCGGCCGAGGTCATGGCGGCGGTCGGCCTGCAGAGGCACCAGTTCGATCGCTATCCCGCACGAGCTGTCGGGCGGCCAGCGCCAGCGCGTCGTGCTGGCGCGCGCGCTGATGACCGAGCCCGACCTGCTGGTGTGCGACGAGCCGATCTCGGCCCTCGACGTGTCGATCCAGGCGCAGGTCGTGAACCTGCTGCTCGACCTGCAGGAGCGGCATGGGCATCGCCTATCTCTTCATCAGCCACGACCTCCGGGTCGTGCGCCAGGTCAGCCACGAGGTGGCGGTGATGTATCTCGGCCGCATCGTCGAGCAGGGCGAGGCCGAGACGCCTGTTCGCCCAGCCGACGCACCCCTATACGCGCGCGCTGGTCTCGGCGATTCCGGTGCTGGGACCGCGTCGCGAGCGCCTGCTGCTGCAGGGCGACCCGCCCAACCCCGTCGACGTGCCGTCCGGCTGCGCCTTCCATCCGCGCTGCCCGTTCGCGGTGGCGCAGTGCCGCGCCGAGACGCCTGTGCTGCGGCCGCAGGCCGACGGCCGCCAGGTCGCCTGCCATCGCGTCGACGAGCCGGCTCTTCAGGTTGCCGCCTGATGCTGCTGTTCGCTCGCTTCCCGGCTGCTGCGCGCCGTCGCTCACCATCCTGTTCGTCATGACCTTCGCCTTCGTGGTGCTGCGGCTGTCGGGCGATCCGGCGCTGCTGATCATGTCGGTCGACGCGCCGCCCGAGGCGATCAAAGCCTTCCGCCAGGCCTGGGGACTCGAGCGGCCGATCTGGGACCAGTACCTGTCCTATATCGCCCACGCCTTCACCGGCGATTTCGGCAAGTCGATGCGCGACGGCCGGCCCGCCATGCGACCTGGTGATGGAGCGCGTGCCGGCGACGCTCGCCGATCACCTTGCCGGCGCTGGCGCTCAAGATCGGCCTCGGCATCCCGGCCGGCATCTACGCCGCCCTGCACCGCAACTCCTTCGCCGACCGGCTGACCATGGCGGTGTCGGTCGCGGGCTTCACCATGCCGAGCTTCGTGCTGGCGCTGCTGCTGGTGCTGGTGTTCGCCGTCAACCTGGGCTGGCTGCCGGCGAGCGGTGCAGGACTCAGCCGAGCCATGCGATCCTGCCCATCATCACCCTGGGTGCGGCGGGCGCGGCCATCATGGCGCGCTTCACCCGCTCGGCCATGCTGGAAGTGCTGGGCCAGCCCTATATCCGCGCCGCCTCGGCCAAGGGCGTGGAATGGCGCGCGCGTCGTCTCCCACCACGCGCTGCCCAACGCCGCCATCCCCACCGTCACCATCATCGGCTTCATGATCGGCAGCCTGATGGCGGGCGCCGTGGTGGTCGAGAGCGTGTTCGCCTGGCCCGGCGTCGGCCGGCTGCTGGTCTCGGCCGTGGCCAACCGCGACCTCGCGGTGGTGCAGGCGATCCTGATGGTGATCGCGGCCTGGATGGTGATGGCCAACTTCACCGTCGACATCGCCTACGGCTGGCTCGATCCGCGCGTGCGCGGCGCGGCGGCGGGACACTGACCATGGCCGTACGCGACGCGCTCCCCGCCCCGCTGCCGACCTCGCCCCACCCTCGACATTGGGCACGATCGCCCGCCGGATCGCGCGCCTGCCGTTCGCCGTCAGCCTGGCCACGCTCTGGCTGGTGCTGATGGCGGTGATCGCGCTGGGGGCGGACTTCCTGCTGCCCTATTCCATCACCGCCTTCGATCTCAAGGCGCGTCTTGCGCCACCGGTGCTGTTCGGCGGCACCATCGCCCATCCGCTGGGCACCGACGAGCTCGGCCGCGACGTCTTCTCGCGCCTGATCATGTCGATCCGCATGAGCCTGCTGATCGCGCTGTTCGGCACCTTGATCGCCACGACCCTGGGCACGGCGCTGGGCATTCTCGCCGCCCATTTCCGCGGCTATGTCGAGACGGTGATCCTGATGGCCATCGATTTCCAGGCCAGCATGCCGTTCATGATCATCGCCCTCTCGGTGCTGGCCTTCTTCGGCAACAGCCTGCCGCTGTTCATCGGCCTGATGGGCTTCCACTCGTGGGAGCGCTATGCGCGCATCACCCGCGGCCTCACGCTCGCCGCCAACGAGCAGGGCTACGCCTCGGCGGTGCGCCAGCTCGGCGCCGGGCCGGGCCGCATCTACGGCCTGCACATCTTGCCCAACATCGCCTCGACCCTGATCGTGTCGATGACGCTGACCTTCCCCGAGATCATCCTGCTGGAAAGCGGGCTGTCGTTCCTCGGCCTGGGCGTGCAGCCGCCGACTGACCTCGCTCGGCAACATGGTGGGCTATGGCCGCGAGTACATCACCCGCGCGCCCTGGATCATGCTGGCGCCGGCCACGGTGATCGTGCTGACCACGCTCTCGATCAGCCTTTTCGGCGACTGGCTGCGCGACAAGCTCGATCCGACGCTCAGATAGTCATACGCGGACCGCGGGCGTCCCGCCCGCCTCGTGAAATCATGAGCGGGCGGGACGCCCGCGGTCCGAATCATGAGTCACTCGATGCCGAGATAGACTTTCTGGACGTCGGGATTGCCCGCCATCTCGGCGGCCGGACCCTGCAGCACGGTGCGGCCGACCTGCAGCACGTAGGCGTGGTCGGCGGCTTCCAGCGCGAGATCGACCGACTGCTCGGCCAGCAGGATGGTCTGGCCGTCTTTGTGGAGCGCGGCGAAGCTGTCGTACATGGCATCGACGATGGTCGGCGCCAGCCCGAGGCTCGGCTCGTCGAGCAGCAGCAGCTCGGGCTCGCTCATCAGCGCGCGGCCGACCGCCAGCATCTGGCGCTCGCCACCCGACATGGTGCCGGCGCGCTGGCGCCGCCGTTCGGCGAGCCGCGGGAACACCGAGTAGACGCGCTCGAGCAGGCGCGGCACACGGCTGCGGTCGGCCAGCGGCGTGGCGCCCAGCATCAGGTTGTTCTCGACGCTCTGCTGGGTGAACAGCCGCCAACCTTCGGGCGACAGCGCCAGGCCCTTGCGCACGATGGCGTAGGCCGGCTGCCCTGCGATGTTCTCGCCGGCAAATTCGACGGCGCCCTTGGACACCACGGCGATGCCGGCGATGGCGTTCAGCGTCGTGGTCTTGCCGGCGCCGTTCGAGCCGAGCAGCGCCACCACCGAGCCGCGCGGCACTTCCAGCGAAACGTCGGCCACGCCGATCAGGTCGCCGTAGCGCACCTCGAGATGGCTGACGCGCAGCAGCGGCGTGTCGCTCATGCGCCCGTACTCATGCGTCCGTCCCGTGCCGCACCTTGCGGCGGCCGAGATAGGCCTCGATAACAGCCTGGTTGCTGGTCACCTCGCGTGGCGTGCCGCGGGCGATCTCGCGGCCCTGATGGAACACGACGACGCGCTGGGCCAGCGAGACGATGACCTCCATGATGTGCTCGACGATCACGATGGTGATGCCGCCGCCATGGATGCGCCGCACCAGCTCGATCGCCTCGCGCACCTCGGTGGGCGTCAGGCCGGCCATCGCTTCGTCGAGCAGCAGCGCCTTGGGCTCCGACGCGAGCGCGCGGGCGATCTCCAGCCGCTTGCGGCCGGGCGTGCCGAGGCTGCGGGCCGGCGAATCCGTGAGATGCCCCAGCCCGACGCGCTGCAGCACGTCGCGCGCCTTGGCGCGTGCTTCGCGCGCGTTGTGGTGGCGCAGCAGGGCGCCGATGGTGGCGTTGTCGAGCACTGACATCGACTCGAAGGTGAGCGGCACCTGGAAGGTGCGCGCGAGTCCCAGCGTCGCCCGCGCTTCGGGCGGCAGGCGCGTGACCTCGGCGCCGTCGAAGATCACCGTGCCCGACGTCACCGGCAGGTCGCCGGTCAGGCAGTTGAAGAAGGTCGACTTGCCCGCGCCGTTGGGGCCGATCAAGCCCAGGATGTCGCCTTCCTCGACCGCCACCGACGCATTGTCGACCGCCTTGAAGGCGCCGAACGCCTTGGTGACGTTCTTTGCATCAATCAGCATGGCCGCTCGCAACGTCGGTCTTGGCGGCGGGCTTGGCCGGCCGGCGCTCGAACAGCGACAGCAGGCCGCTCGGCAGGAAGCGGGCGATGATGACGATGATGGCGCCGTAGACCACGAAGGTGAGGCCGGCGCCGCGGCCGCCGAGATAGCTGTTGGAGAGCTCCTCCAGCGGCACCAGGATCAGCGCGCCGACCAGCGGACCGAACAGCTGGCCCGCGCCGCCCAAGGCCGCCATCACCACCATCTTGACCGAGATCAGGATGCCAAAGCCCGATTCGGGATCGACGAAGCCGAACATGCAGAGATAGAGCGAACCGGCCAGCGCGGTGAAGGCGCCGCTCATCATGTAGGCATAGAGCTTGTAGCGGCCGGCCGAGACGCCGAGCGAGCGGGCCGCCCGCTCGGAATCCTTGATGGCCCGCAGGTAGAAGCCGATGCGGCCATTCTCCATGCGCCAGGTCAGCCACAGCAGGAACGCCAGCACGCCGAGGAAGATGTAATAGAACGGCATCGCCGAGATGAAGGAGAGGTCGAACACCGTGCGCGGCATGGCGGGGCCGCCCAGCCCCTGTGCGCCGCCCAGGAACTCCGAGGTCGAGCTCAGCACCCGCACCAGCTCGGCGACGGCGATGGTCGCCATGCTGAAATAGTGGCCGGAGAGTCGCAGCGTCGGCACGCCGATCACGGCAGCGAGCCCCACGCTCAGCAGCATGCCGATGGGCGCGCCCGCGATCGGCGGCCAGCCGAGATGGGTGTAGACCACGACCGAGGAATAGGCGCCGAAACCGAAGAACACCGCGTGGCCGACCGAGACCTGGCCGGCATAGCCGCCGACGATGTTCCAGGCCGAGGCGCCGATCGCGGCCAGCAGCACCAAGGCGCCCAGCCGCTGATAGACCGGCGAGCCCGCGGTGATCAGCGGATAGGCCAGCACCAGCACGACCAGCGCGCCGGGAATGAGGAAGCGCTTCACGACTTGCCCATCAGGCCTTGCGGCCTGAACCACAGCACCAGCACGAACAGGATGTAGACGATGACGTCCTTGTAGACCGGTCCGACGAGATAGGCGGAGAGCGACTCCACCACGCCGATGATCAGCCCGGCGACCAGCGCGCCCAGCACGCTGCCGAAGCCGCCGAACGAGACCGTGACGAAGGCCAGGATCGCCAGCGTCTCTCCGACCGTGGGCGAGGTGTAGAAGAAGTTGGCGATCAGGGCGCCGGCGATGCCGGTGGCCGCACCCGCCATGCCCCAGGCCAGGGCCTGCATGCGCTGCGGGCGGATACCCATGAGCTGTGCCGCGGTCGCGTCCTCCGACACCGCCAGCATGCGGCTGCCGACGGCGGTGCGCGTCAGGATCAGGTGGAGCACGAGGGTGACGGCCAGGCCCATGACGCCGGCAAGCACGCGCGAGCCCTCGAAGCGGATGCCGCCCAGGATGAAGGAGCCGCCGACCATCGTGTCGGGCAAGGTCTTGAAGTCGGCGCCGAAGGTCCAGAAGGCGGCGTAGCGCAGGAACAGCGCCAGGCCGAAGGTGCCCAGGATCTGGGCCAGCATCGGTCCGCGCATGATGTGGCGGACCAGCAGGAAATAGCTCAGCACGCCCAACGTCGCGATCAGCATGGCGGCGATCGGCACGGCGGCGAACGGCCCGCCGCCCAGCGCCGTCCACACCATGACGGCGGCATACATGCCCAGCATGACGAAGTCGCCGTGCGCGAAGTTCACGACGTTCATCATGCCCCAGATCAGGGTGAGGCCCGACGAGAACAGGGCATAGACCGCGCCGAGCAACAGCCCGCTCACGATCACCTGGACCAGCGTGATCGACACGCTGCCGGCCCGCCTCCCGGCGCCCGCGGTCGCTTACCAGCCCTTGTAGGGCAGGACGACCTGGTCGGTGGCGCGCGCCTTGGGGAAGATCGAGACGTACTGATTGCCCTTGAGCTGGGTGACGACGCTCGCCGCCAGCACGTTCTGTCCCTTGTCGTCGAACTTCACGCCGTCATAGCCTGCGGCCATCTGCTCGGCCGGCAGGTTTGTGGCCTTGAGCGCGGCCTGGATCTTGGCCGGGTCGGTCGAGCCGGCGCGGTTGATGGCGTCGGCCATCACCAGGAAGCCCTGCAGGCCGCGCACCGACACGTCGTCGAGCTCGTCACCGCCGGACTTCTTCTTGTAGAGCTCATTGAAGAGGTACGGCACGCTGCCGGGCTTGCCGCCGGAGTAGGCCGAGCGGTTGACCAGGCCCTGCACCGTCGGACCCATCGCCTTCACGAAAGCCGGGTCATTGAAGCCGGCATTGTCGGCGATCATGATCCCGGGCTTCCAGTTCAGCTCCTTCATCGTCTTGGCGTAGAGGATGGCGTCCGACGTGTAGGAGATGAAGATCACGACGTCGGGATTCTTCTCCTTGAGCTGCAGCACCTGGGGCTGCACGTCGCTCGAGTTCGCCGAGTAGGCGATCTTCTGCGTGATCGCCAGGCCGTCCTTGCCGAACTGGTCGGCGATGACGCTGGCGACCGAGTTGCCGTACTCGGTGTTCTCATGGACCAGCGCGATCGAGCCCACCTTCTGGCCCGCCGCCTTCTGCTCCTTGAGGAACGTCGAATAGGCGCGCGCGAAGTCGATGGCGACCGGTGTGGTGCGGAAGAACCACTTGAAGCCGCGCTCGGTGAGGTTGGCGGCGACCGATTCGGCGGTCAGGAACGGCACGCCGTGGCGCTCGGCGATGGCGCTGGCGGTGAGCGTGATGCCCGACTGGTACGCGCCGATCAGCGCCGCCACCTTTTCTTCCGAGATCAGGCGCAACGCCTGGTTCTGGCCGGCGGCCGGCGTGCCCTGATTGTCGGCGAAGATGAGCTGGATCTTGGCGCCGCCCAGGCCCGACAGCCCGCCGCCCTTGGCAATCGGCAGGATCTTGGCGAGATCGGCGTTGCCGTTGTTGACCACGTCGGCGCCGACCTCGATCGCCATCTTGGAATAGTTGCCCGCGCTCGCCGAGTTGCCGCTCAGCGGATAGATGACGCCGATCTTGACGGGCTGTTGGGCGCCGGCGCCCGTCGCCAGGCCAAGCACGGCCAGAGCCGCTCCCGCCGCAATAGCCCGACGCGTTGTGCTGTTCATGCCCAAACCCCTTTTTGGCGTGTTCCCCTGTGCCTAAAGAGTGGCACGGGCCGCGCCAGTCAGCAAACGCGATAGCGTTCGACGGCGTCGCGATCGAGCTCGACGCCGAGTCCCGGGCCGTCCGGCAGCAGGATGTGGCCGGCGTCGAGCACGAGCGGCTTCTTCAGCAGCTTCGTGCGCAGTGCATTGTCGCTCATGTCATATTCGAGCATCAGCGGATGCGGCGGATGGTCGGTGTGCGGCGTGTTGGGCAGGGAGACGATGAAATGGCAGGCGGTGGCGAGCCCGATGGCGCCACCCCAGACATGCGGCGCGACCCTGAGGTTCTGCGCGTGTGCGAGCGTGGCGATGCGCCGGGCCTCGGTGAGGCCGCCGGTGCCGGGCGCCGACGGCTGGACGATGTCGACGCAGCGGCCGTCGATCAGGGCACGGAAGTCGCGCACCGTGTGATGGGCCTCGCCGGCGGCGATCGGGATCGGTGAACGCAGGCGAAGCTCGGCATAGCCGCGCAGGTCGCCGGGCGGCAGCGGCTCCTCGATCCAGTGCACGGCAAAGGGCTCGATCGCCCGCGCGCATTCCAGGGCCACATCGGCGGTGTAGGCGCCGTTGATGTCGACCATCAGGAGCTTGTCAGGTCCCAACGCCTCGCGGGCACGGCGCACGCGGGCGACGTCGTCCTTGATGCCGCGGCCGATCTTGATCTTGGCGCCGGCATAGGGATGGCCAGCGGCCTCGGCCAGCATGTGGTCGAGCTGGCGGTCGGGATCGTTGGAAAAGAAGCCGGTCGAGGCATAGGCCGGAATGCGCGTGGTGGCACAGCCGCCGATCAGGTCGCAGACCCGCACGCCGAAGCCGCGGGCGATGGCGTCCCAGAGCGCCACGTTGATGGCGGCGAGGCAGGCGGTGAGCTGGTTGCCGACGCCCAGGTGATACATGGCGTTGCGCACGCGCGCCTCGACATGGTCGAAGTCGAAAATGCTCTTGCCGACGAACAGCGGCTCGACCATGCGGAAGTATTCAGCCGTCACCAGCGGGTTGCCGAACGCCTCGCCGACGCCCACGACGCCGGCATCGGTCTCGACCTCGACCAGCCCGCCCTGCCGGCGGAAGCCGCCGCCGCGCGACATGCCGTAGGCCTTCTCCGGGGCGAAGGCGTATTCCAGGCCGATGAACGTAAGGCGTCGGATGGTGTGCATCGCCGCATCTTGAAGACGAGCCCGCCCGGCTTCAATGTATCGCCTCAAAGGGGCCGTTGATTTTCCGTTCTACAAGTTCTCGCCAGCGGCACGCCCTGCGGTCGTGTGCCTGGATGGTCTGTCTCGGCCTGCTCGCGGCCTGCCGCAACGAGCCTGCGGGCGATCGCCCGCGAAGTGTTCTGGGCGGCCGATGGCCTTCGCCATGATTGGCGGAATTGCCGTGGCTACCCTTCTCACATTGCTCTTCCTGCCGGCGCTTTACGTGGCATGGTACCGACTGAAGGAACCAACGGCTAAGCCAACGCCCGAACCGAGCAGATGAGCTATGACGCGCCCTTTGCCGGCCTGAAGATCGTCGATCTCAGCCAGGGCATCGCCGGCCCCTACTGCGCCATGCTGCTGGCGCAGTACGGTGCGGACGTGATCAAGGTCGAAGGCATCGGTGACGGCGACTGGGCGCGAACCCTGGGCACGCGCTACGGCAGCCACTCGGCCTACTCGATCATCGGAAATCTCGGAAAGAAGAGTATCGCCGTCGACCTCAAGTCGGAGGCCGGCAAGCAGGTCGTGTGGCGTCTGCTGAAGGGCGCCGACGTGTTCCTCGAAGGGTTCAGGCCCGGCGTCATCCAACGGCTGGGCTTTGACTACAAATCGGTCGCAGCGCGCGAACCGCGATTGCTCTATCTCTCGATCTCAGGCTTCGGCCAGACCGGGCCCTTGTCCAGCCGGCCGGCGATGGATCCGGTGCTGCAGGCCTATACCGGCCTGATGAACGAGAACCGCGGCGAGGACGGCATCCCCCATCGCGTGCCGGTGATCGTGGTCGACATGTCGACGGCGCTCTACGCCTTCCAGGCGCTGTCGGCCGCGCTCTACGCCCGCCGCGACGAGACGCGCGGCCGCTACATCGATGTCAGCCTGATGCAGGCCGCGACGGCCCTGCAGTCGATCCGACTGATGGCCTGCCATCTCGAGGGCGGCGTCATGAAGCCCGGCGGCGCGCCGGGCGGCGTCTTCAAGATCGCTGACGGCTGGATGTCCCTGCTTGCCTTCAACGACCGCGACTGGCGCAGCCTCTGCAAGGCCATGCAGACGCCGGCGCTGGCCGACGATCCGCGCTTCGCGGCGCAGAAGCTGCGGCTCGCCAACGACGTGGCGCTGTACGCCATCGTGCGGCCCGCCATCGCCGCCGAACCATGGGCCGTATGGACCAAACGGCTGACCGAAGCCGGCCTGATGCACGAGCGGCTCAACAGCTACGCCGAATTCCTCGACCAACCGCATGTCCGCGAGACCGGCCTGATCCAGTGGCTCACGCAGGCTGGCCTCAACCAGGCAGTGCCGGTCCCCGCCCTGCCCGGCATGCTGCCCCAGGCCGAGGGCACGCCGCGCGGAACGGCGCCCGTCGCCGGCCAGCACACGACAGAAGTCCTGGCCGCGCACGGCTTTGCCGCCGCCGAGATCGACGGGCTGCTGGCGCAAGGGACCGTGGCCGCCGCATGAAGACCGCGCCGAAGAAGATCTTCCCCTGATCACGTCGCTCGATCCTGCCCGCTATCAGCGCACGCCGTGGAAGAATGGCGGCGGTTTCACCGTCGACATCGCCTTGGACGATGACACTGGGGGCGACGTCTGGCGCTTCAGTCGGACACCCATCACCGTGGCCGGGCCGTTCTCCGACTACACGGGCTTCGACCGTTTGCAGGTCCTGGTGGCCGGCAGCGGCCTGGTGCTGCAGACGCCCGCCGGCGAGATCGACGTGCGTCAGCCGTTCCGGCCGGTGCGCTTCGCCGGCGAGACGCCGATCGTCAGCCGGCTGGAGTCCGGGCCGGTCGAAGTCGTGAACCTCATGGGTGACCGCAGCCGAGTGGGCATCGATCTTGCTGTGCTGGAGGCGGGGCAAACGCGAGACCTCGGTCCCGCGTTGCATATCGCCTACTGCCCCGGCGGCCGGGCGCGGCTGCGGGTCGACGACGAAACGTACGACTTGGACGCCGATGGCGGCCTCAAGATCGAAAGGAGCAAGGAGGGCGTGGCGGCCTGCCTAACGGGACTGATCGTGCTGGGAAGCGTGACGAGTGTCGCGCTCAATCGCACTTGACCTCTTCCTTGTACTCGCCGTTCTGCTTCCACTCGCGCTTGACCTCGCAGCCGTTGCGCTTGAATTCCTCCTTGCCCTCGCCTGCGGACAAGCGGGCAGCGCCGCGGCCCGGCTTGCATTCGACCTTGGATTCATACTTGTCCGAGCCGTATTTGCGCTCGACCTCGCAGCCGCCGCTGCGATATTTCTGCGTGCGGTCATCGGCGATGCTCGATGCCATCCCTCCCAGGAATGCGACCGCCAGCGCGATCGACGAGACGACGGGCGACGAGACAACGGGCTTCATTGCGGCCTCCGTGACAGCGGCTGTCACAGATACGCTGTCGAACGTGGTATCGGCATGGCCGGTCGGTCGACGGTCACGGAGTGATCACCGGCTGCCATCAGGTGCAAGGAGCGTTCGATGAAGATTGCCGTGGTCGGAGCAGGCGGCGTCGGCGGCGGCTATGGCGCGGCGCTGGCCAAGGCCGGCGCCGATGTCACCTTCATCGCCCGCGGCGCGCATCTCGAGGCGATGAAGAACAAGGGCCTCAGGCTCGAAAGCCCGCGCGGCGACATCCATCTCGTGCCGACCCAGGCGACCGACGATCCGAAAACCGTGGGGCCGGTCGATATCGTGCTGTTCTGCGTGAAACTGTGGGACGTCGAGAGCGCAGGCGCGGCGATCAAGCCGATGGTGGCCGCGGATACCGCCGTGATCCCCCTGCAGAACGGCGTCGATGCCGCCGACCGGCTGGCGCCGATCCTGGGCCGGCGGGCGGTGATGGGCGGCGTCGCCAACATCAGCGCCACCATCGCCGGGCCTGGCGTGATCCGCCAGACCGGCACGGTCCTGCGCATGGTGTTCGGCGAGCTCGACGGCACCCGGAGCGCCCGCGGCGAGGCCTTCGCCGCTCTCTGCGCCAAGGCCGGCATCGACGGCGTGCTGTCGACGTCGATCCAGACCGAGCTCTGGATGAAGTTCATCCTGCTCGCCTCCAACGCCAGCCTCATGGCGCTGGCCCGCCTGCCGGTCGGCAAGCTGCGCGACGACCCCGACATCGCCCCCTGGTTCACGACGGCCTACGAGGAGGTCGCGGCGGTCGGCCGGGCCGCGGGCATCGCCCTGCCGGCCGACGCCGTTGAAAGGACCCTGAACTTCAACCGGAATGCGCCGCCTCACCTGATACCGTCGATGGCCGTCGATCTGTTGCGCGGCAACCGCATCGAGCTGCCGTGGCTCTCGGGCAAGGTGGTCGAGTTCGGCAAGAAATACGGCGTGCCGACGCCGACCCATGCCTTCATGTATGCGACACTGAAGCCCTACGTCATGGGCAAGCCCGTCTAGCCATCCTCCGCTGCGTAGCAGCTTCGGATGGCTTAAGGTTTAACGAACTGATACAGGCCCTCCGAAGCTCCGCAGGAGCGAAGGAGGGGATCCGAGGAGAAGACCATGCGCGCCCTCCTGATCGCTCTTCTGGCGATTGCCGGCATGGCGCCGGCTTCGGCCGCCGACCTGAAGCTTTTGACCGCCGGCGCCTTCAAGTCGGTGGCGCTGGAGCTGGTGCCCGAGTTCGAGAAGAAGACCGGCCACAAGGTCACGATCGAGAACGACACGGCGGGCGCCCTGGCCCGGCGCGTCGCCGGCGGCGAGTATTTCGACGTCGTGGTGATGCCGCCCGGCGCCATGGGGCCCCTGCTCGGCAGCAAGCTGGTCGAGAGCAGCGCCAAGCCATTGGCCCGCGTCGGCATCGGCGTCTCGATCAAGCAGGGCGCGCCCGTGCCCGACATCTCCACGGTCGATGCCTGGAAACAGAGCCTGCTCAAGGCGCGCGCCATCGCCTACACCGATCCGGCGTCGGGCGGCACGGCCGGCACCTACCTCGCCAACCTGTTCGAGAAGATGGGCATCGCCGCCGAGCTGAAGCCCAAGACCGTGCTGGTGAAAGGCGGGCTTGCCGGCGAGAAGCTTCTGAGCGGCGAGGCCGACATCGCCATGCAGCCGTCAAGCGAGCTTTTAGCCGTGCCGGGCACGGTGCTGGTGGGACCGATCCCGCTCGAGGTGCAGACCTACATCCTCTATTCCGGCGCCGTCAGCATCGGCGCACGAGATCAAGCGGCAGCCGATGCGCTGTTGCGGTCGCTGTGGGGACCTGACAGGGAGGCGGCGCTCAAGAAGAAGGGGATGCAGCTGCCGTAGGTCGCTCATTCCCGCCAGTGGTAGGCGCCGAGGCTGGGCAGGTCGGTCACCGCATAAGGCAGGAAACCTGCAGAGCCCCGTGGCGGCGCGATGACGCCATCGGCAGAGCTCTTGCGCAGGATCGCGCTGGTGAGCGGCAGGGACCAGGCCTCGCCCTGGAGCAGCCGGGGCTTCGTCGAAAGCCCTGTGTCCTCGTAGGCGATGACACCAGGCCGACCGTCGATCGCGGCCTTCACTTCATGCAAGTAGGACGCAAAGAGCACGGCCAGCGCCGCGTTCCACGGCAGCGTGGCCAGGAACAGCAGTCCGGCGAAGGAAAGCAGCCGCCGCGGCGCCGGAGGCCCGGTGCTGCCAACGGAAGCATGCCGCCACATGAACAGGATGATCGCCACCAGGACAGGGCCGACGGCGAATCGCGTGATGTTCTGGCTGTAGGCGAAGGGCGGACCGAAGGTGCCGCTGGTCAAGACAAGCAGCGGCAGCAGCGCCAGCGCGAGCAGTACGGGAGCGACGAGAATCCAGGGGCGTGCGGTCGCGAGATCGGCCGGCCGCACCAGGGCAAAGCCCGCGATGACGAGGGCGGCAATGGACGCGAGATCGAAAGCCGGATTCTTCCAGAAATCCCAGGCTTCGGCTGACGCCGACGCGAAGTAGGCCTGGTCCTGGAATGTCGTGATGGCGCGCCAGGCCAGGACTGCCGAGACCACGAAGACCACGGCCGCCGCGAGATATGTCGTCCCTGCGACAGAAGAGCGGATGGGCGCGCGCCGCACGGCCCAAACCGTCATCGCCGCCAGCAATGGCCCGAGATAGACGAACACCTCGTGGCTCACTGTCGACATCGCGGCCAGCACGAGCAGGACGACGCCATCGCCCATCTGCAGCTGCCTGGCCGTCACGATCCACGCCGCCGCCATCGTTGCGATGGCATAGGCCGTCACATGCTCGGCCACGATCAGGAAGGAACTCGTCATGAAGACGATGGCGATCGCGACGACGACGCAGGCCTGGTGCAACGGATCCCGGCGCGTCCGCAGGACGGCGAGCGAATAAAGGATGGCCGGCAGCGCGAACCATCCCAGGGACTGCAAGCGGGCGAGCCAGTGAAGGTCGGTCGCCCCGGCTGCGATGGCGGCCGCGAGCGGCAGCTGTGCGAGCAGATTCGGCACGGCGCGCTCATGGCCGACATCCTTGTATGGCCCGACGGTGACGGCATCGAACAGGTAGTACGAGCCATCGCCGATCAGCCCGCAGCTCAACCAGCTATACGCGACGCCGCAGACCCACAGGACAACGAGAACCGTCCCGCTCCACGGCGACGGCGACGCCATGCTAGCGCTTGAGCTCACCGATCGCGTCGGCCCACGCGCCGATGGTGTGGTCGATGTCGGCGCGGGTATGGGCAAGGCTGACGTAGTACTTCGACTCGCCCTTCATGATGCCGCGGGCGCGCAAAAGCTGGTTGAAGCGCGTCGCCAGCGCCTTGTTCCCCTTCAGCGTGTCGCGATAGTCCTTGATCGGCTGGTCGGTGAAGACGACGTCGAACAAGGGCGGCTCGCCGATCACCTGCGCCGGGAGGCCGGCCTTCTTCAGAAGCTCGTCGAGCGCCCGCATCAGCTCGCGACCGGTCGCGAAGACCTGCTCGTAGGCGCCGGGCCGCTTCAGGATGTCGAGCGTTGCAAGGCCGGCCACGGCGGCGACCGGATTGCCCGACAGCGTGCCGACCTGGAAGATGAAATCCTCGTCGGTCATGGCCAGTCGATCGAAGTGCTTCATGATGTCGGCGCGGCCGGCGATGGCCGCCAGCGCGAAGCCGCCGCCCACGATCTTGCCCAGGCTGCAGAGGTCGGGCGTGACGCCGTAGTACTCCTGCGCCCCGCCATAGGCGAAGCGGAAGCCGGTCACGACCTCGTCGAAGATCAGCGGAATGCCGTGCTTCTTGGTGACGTCGCGCAGCGCCTGCAGGAAGCCGGGCTTGGGCGGGATCAGGCGCTGGAACGGCTCGACGATGACACCCGCCAGCTCGTCCTTCTGCTCCGCGATCAGGCTTTCCACCATGTCGATGTCGTTGAAGGCCGCGACCAGCATCTCGTCGGCCACCGATTTCGGGATGCCGGCCGAATCGGGCGTCGCTCGCGGGAAATTGCCCGGCCGCTTGGGCGCCAGCGACATCAGCGCATAGTCGCTCATGCCGTGATAGCCGCCCTCGAACTTCAGGATCTTGTCGCGCTTGCGGAAGGCGCGGACGGCGCGCATGGCGTAGAGATCGGCCTCGGTGCCCGAGCAGACGAAGCGCACCTGGTCGGCACAGGGCACCGCGTCGCAGATCGCCTCGGCGAGCGCGATGCCGTGGCGGTTGTTGCCGAAGAAGGTGGTGCCGAGCGGCACCTGCGCCTGCACCGCCGCCGTCACCTCGGGATGGGCGTGGCCCACGAACATCGGCCCCGAGCCCAGCAGGAAGTCGACATATTCGCGGCCGGCCTCGTCCCAGATGCGGCCGCCCTTGCCTTCCTTCAGCACCACCTCGGCCGGCATGTTGCCGAAGCTGCCGCCCGGCAGGACACGCTTGGCCTGCTCGACAAGATCGTTGGTGGGATCGACGACGGTCTGGACGCTCATTGTTCAATTTCCTAACTGATCACGGCTTGGCGCGATCATGCATGAGGCGAGCCAGAGGCGCGTTGGACCCGGCTCAAATTTTTCTAACCGAGCGTTGCTCCTCACTCGATCGGCACGAAGATCGAATGGCGCATCTTGTCGTTCACCGCCTTGGAGAAATGGCCCTTGCCGGTCGTGTCCTCGACCAGCAGCACCTCGCCGGCGCCGATGATGCGCGTCTCGCCGTCGCTCGCCTGGATGCTGACGCCGCCGTCGAGGTTGATGATGTACTGGCGGCGCGGCGCGGGATGCCATTCGTAGTCGTAGCTGCCGGGGGTCTGGCGGAAGATGATGCCGGTCGCGGGGAAGGTCGCCGAGGTCTTGCCGCCGCGGCCCTCGTGTTTCCATTCGACCTCGATGTCGCGGAAATGCGTCTCGCCCTTGTCGTCGACGTAGAGATTGTGGATGCGCATGAATTTTCTCCGGCTTGCCGTTTCCCGCGCTGAGCTTAGAACGAAAGCATGCTGAGGAAACCCGTCGAGGCCGCCCTTTTCGACATGGATGGCCTGCTGATCGACACCGAGGTCATCTACATCGAGGCCATGCAGGCCGCCGCTCGGGCACTGGGCCGCGAGATGTCGCTGGAGTTCTGCCATTCCATGGTCGGCGTGCCGGGCCACGAGTGCAACCTCATGATCGAGGCCTACTACGGCGAGGGCTTCAGCCTCACCGAGTTTCGCGAACACTTCTCGGTCCACCGCCGCCGCCTGATGGAGGGCGGCATCCCGGTGAAGCCCGGCGTCGTCGAGTTGCTGGATTTCCTGGCCGGCCGCGACCTTCCGCTCGCGGTGGCGACGTCGGCCGGGCGCGCCACGGCCCAGCATCATCTCGGCCATGCGGGCCTGCTCGACCGCTTCGCGGCGCTGGCGACGCGCGACGACGTCGAGCGCGCCAAGCCGCATCCCGACGTCTATCTCGAGGCGGCGCGCCGGCTTGGCGTCGCCCCCGAGCGCTGCCTCGCCTTCGAGGATTCCAACATCGGCCTGGAGGCGGCCCACGCCGCCGGCGCCATGGCCTTCATGGTGCCCGACCTGCTGCAGCCCCTGCCCGAGACCCGGGCCAGGTGCGTCGACGTTCTCCCCGACCTGCACGCTGCGCTGAAGCTGCTGCGCGAACACCTCTAGCTTAGCTAAGCTAGAACTTCTCGACCCACGGCCTGACCTCGATCTCCCAGCTCCAGGCGCTGCGGTGCTGCTGCAGCGTGGCCCAGTAGGTCTCGGCGATGGCGTCGGGATCGAGCAGGCTGTCGGGCGCGTTGTCCGGCACCGGGCGCGCATCGCTCTTGATGCCGCCGTCGATCACGAAATGGGCGACATGGATGCCCTTGGGCGACAGCTCGCGCGCCATCGATTGGGCGAGCCCACGCAGGGCAAACTTGCCCATGGCGAAGGTGGCCGACAGCGCAAAGCCCTTCACGCCGGCCGTGGCGCCGGTCAGGAAGATGGCGCCGTGCGACTTGGGCAACATGCGCTTGGCCGCCTGCTGCGAGACCAGGAAGCCGCCGAAGGCGCTGATCTCCATGGCGCGTTTCACATCGTCGGGGGCCAGGTCGACCAGCGGACCGCGCACCCGGTTGCTCGCGTTGTAGACCACGACATCCGGCGTGCGGCCGGCGGCGTCGAGCTTCTCGAAAAGGCCGGCAACGGCGGCCGGCTCGGCGGCGTTGCAGGCATGGGCCTCGGCGCCGGTCTCCTTGGTGAGCGCGGCAAGCTTGTCGGTCTGGCGGGCGGCCAGGGAAACGGCCAGCCCCTGCTTGGCGAACAGGCGGGCCAGCGAAGCGCTGAGGCCGGGACCGGTGCCGACGATCAGCGCAGAGCGGTATTCAGGCTTTTGCATAGGGTCTCCTCGTTGCCGGGGATTCCCTGCAGGTATAGGCTTCTGCGACTAGGGAAGGAAACAACCATGGACCAGGCAAAGCCGGTCGGCCGCATCGACGTCATCTCCGACGCGATCTGCCCATGGTGCTACATCGGCAAGCGCCATCTCGAACGCGCGCTCGCCCTCCTCGACAAGCAGGGGCTGCACTTCACCGTCGCCTGGCATCCCTTCCAGCTCAATCCCGACATGCCGCGCGAGGGCGTCGAGCGCGCCCAGTATCGGCTGGCCAAGTTCGGCAGCGCCGAGCGCTCGCGCCAGCTCGACGAGCGCATCACCGAGACCGCCTGCACCGTGGGTCTGGAGTTTCATCTCGACCGGCTGACGCGCACGCCCAACACGCTCGACGCCCATCGCCTGATCCGGCTCGCCGGCCAGCGCGGCGTGCAGGACGGTGTCGTCGAGGCGCTGTTCGAAGGCTATTTCTGCGACGGTGCCGACATCGGCAATGCCGAGGTGCTGACCCGTCTCGGGGTCGAGGGCGGGCTTGAGCGCGACGAGATCACGGCCATGCTGGCGAGTGACACCGGCCTCAAGGAAGTCGCCGCCGCCGATCGCATGGCGCGCAACGCCGGCATCCAGGGCGTGCCGAGCTTCGCCCTGCAGGGCCATGTGCTGTTCTCCGGCGCCGTGCCGGCCGACGAGATGGCCCAGGCCTTCCGCCGCGCCTGGGAGATTCTGAAGAACAGGGCGGCCTGATCGTCATCCCGAGCGAAGCGGCCCACAGGGCCGCGCAGTCGAGGGACCTCGTCTTTTCGACGCATCGACAGAACAGGTCCCTCCGCTACGCCTCGCTGCGCTCGGCTCCGGTCGGGATGACGAGCTATGTTAATTGCCGCCGCGCGTCGTCATGGTCGGCGACGACACCGGCCCCTTCACCGTCACGACATAGTCCGCCGGCCCGCGCCGCCCGGTGTCGAGCGCGATGGTCGTGTCGGTGGTAGCGGCAGCCAGGCTGGTGCGGCTGGTGATCTGGGCCACGGCGTTCTGGCCCTGCACCGTGTGCTTGTCGAGCGACACCGTTCCGTTGGCGATCGTGACCTCGCCCGCGATGTTGCTCTGGTGGTTGATGAAGGCCGACAGCACGGCCGAGCCGAAACCCATCTCGGTGCTGAAGATGCTGCCGACCCCGGTGGCGAACGACGCCAGGCCCAGCGAGCCCTTGGCCACGATGGGATAGAGCGAACCCGTGACCTGGCCGCGGCCGGTGAGCGAATCGCGGATCTCCTCGGTGGTGCGGCCGCTGCCGCGCACGGAGATGTCCATGACGTTGACCTTGCCGTCGACCACCACCGTCAGGTTGTCGTTGCCGAAGCTGTTGGTGCCGGCCGTGCCGCGCAGCATCTCGCCGAAATAGATGCCCTGCAGGCTGCCCTTGAGGTCGACCGCCAACGCGCTCTTGGTGGCGTCGACGGTGCCGCTGAAGTCGACGGCGCCGCCATAGAACTGGCCGGTGAACTTGGAGATGGTGCATATGCCGCCGCGCAGCGTCGCCTCCAGGTCGGCGTAGGCCACTTTGATCGAGGCGAGCTCGACGGCGCTGGTCTCGAGCTTCACCGTGGCGTCGAAGGCGCGCAGAGCGGCGAGATCGATCGGCTTACCGGTCGTGGCGCGCGGCGCTTGCGCCGCCGCAGCGGGCGTCGATGCCGCACCGCCAGCCGCCGGCGGGGTCGATGAAACGCCCAGCCAGCCATCGAGGTCGAGCGTGCCGGGCACCCTGAAATTGACGTTGATGTTGGGCCGCTCGCCCAGGGTGGCGTCGACATGACCGGTCATCGCAGCGCCGAAGGCCGTAAGGTTGCCGTCGAACGCCACGCGCTGGCCATCGCCCTTGAAGGCGCCGGCCGCTGAAACAGCGCCGATGGCGGCAGGCGGCTGGCCCGACGCGGCGACCACCAACCGCCCGGCATCCTGGGTCTGCAGATTGAAGGTCGGGAAATCGAAGCGGAAGTTGCCGCCCAGCGCCAGCGCGCCGGTGACGCGCGCCGTGCTGCCCAGCATCGTCGCGCTGACGTTGCGCAACGCCAGCGCGTTCATCGTGCCGAGGACGCCGCCGTTGGCCGAAACCGCGCCAATCTTGCCGTTGAGGAGTTTCGGCAGGCCGGCATAGCCGAGCACCTTGTCGGCGTCGGGCAGCGTGGCGCTGAAGGTGAGGTCGTAGCGCGGTGCGGTGGCGAAATCGGTGACGGTTCCCTTGAGGTCCGCCTTGGCGCCCAAAAGGTCGGCGATCTTGAGGGCGTTCACCTTCAGAAGGTTGCCCTGCAGCGAGGCGTCGCCCTCGATGCCGCCCAGGGTCTGCTTGCGGAAGACGAGCTTGGCCACCTTGGCCTTGAGCGCAATGACCGGCGTCGCCGGATCGGGCGCCGCCGGCGCGGGAGGGATGAGCGTCGCGATCGCGACCGCCGTGGTCGCGGCCGACGGTGTCGCCGCGTTGCCGACCAGCGGCGTCAGCGGCGCGCTCGGCGCCATGGCCGGCTCGGCCGGCAGGTAGCCGTCGAGATCGAAGCGATCGGCCTGCAGCGTCGCCGCCACGGCAAGCGGCGTGGCGAACGTCACGCTGCCGCTGCCCGTCGCGCGCTGGCCGTCGAGCTCGGCCACCACATCGGCGACCTGCACGCTGCTGCCCGCAGCGGCGATCTTGCCCTTGAGGTCGAGCCGCTGCAGCTTGTCCGATGGCACGCCGGAGGGATCGACCTCGAGCCATGCCAGCGTCTCGCGCAACCGCGGTCCCGCGACGCTGAGCTCGCCGTTGGGCTGGACGGTCGCCTGCACGCGCATGTCGCCCGGCAGCACGGCCTTGAGCTGCGGCACGGTGATCACGCCCTTGTGGATCTCCACCGCCACCGCAAGGTCGCGCACCGTTCCCTTGCGGTAGACGACTTCCGCCACATCGAGCGCCAACGACACGTCCATCGCCGCCGGGAACGGCGACAGCGAAGCGGGCTTGGTCGGCGCCGGCGCCTTGCCGGCAGGCTGGGCCGGCTGGAACGCCCCCGGGCTCGCCAGCAGCGCCAGCCACTTCTCCAGATCGATCTTGGGCAATGCGACCCGGCCCTTCAGCGACGGCGTGGCGCCCTGCTCGAAGGCCAGCGTGCCCGACGCCGTCTCGGCGCCCATCGTCATCTTGAAGTCGGTGACGGCAAGCCGCGTCGGCGTGAGCTCGATGCCGCCGTCGAAGGTGAAGCGCCCCACCGCCGAGGCGTCGAACTTCGGGCTCGCCTGGCCGCCTGCCCGTACCACCGCGGCGATGAAGTCGGTCAGCACGCCGGTCGTCACGGCGAGATGGCCCTTCAGTTCGGCGCTGGCGTCGAGAGCGCTGATGCGCCCCTTGAAGTCGAGCTTGCCGCTCAGCACCTGCAAGGCAAAGGCGAGGTCGTGGCCATCCGCCTTGCGCTCGCTCATGCCGACGTCGAGCGACAGCGGCACGCCGTTCACCGTGGCCTTGCCGGAAATGGCGAGCGGTCCCTCCAGGGACCGGACCTGGGCCGTCGCCTCGACCTGCTCAGCCTTGATGGTCTGGCGCGTCCGCGGGTTGGTGTAGCTCAGCGTGCCCTGCACGATCCTGAGCTCGCCGATCGCGAGGTGGAAGCCCTCGGCCGGCGCGCCCTCGGCCTGGCTGGCGCCGGCGCCCGGCTTGAACTGCCAGTTGGGCACGCCGTCGGCATCGGTCTCGAGCACGATGGTCGGCTGGTAGAGGGTGAGACGGCCGATCTCGACGTTGCCGCGCAGCAGCGCCCACCACGACGGCGAGGCGCCGATCCAGCGCACGTCGACCATCTGGGCGCCCTCCGCGCCCGGCGCGTTGGCGAAGTGCACACGCTGGGCGCTGACCCTCGGCACCGGAAACATCCTGAGCCGTATCGGACCGTCGATCACCAGCTCGCGGCCAGTCGCCTCCTTCACCGCCTGGATAAGGACAGGCTTGTAGGCCTCGACATTGACGAGGTAGGGCGCCGCGACGAGCTGCAGCCAGCAGCGGGCCGAGCAGCGCCGCAGCAGCCCACGCGATCCTTCTGCCCACGGACATGTCATCGCCCCGGAACAACGCCGGCCATCAGCCTGCCGCATGCCGCGATGGCCGTCTATTCCCGACACCGACATCGACGTCCATCAATCGGCCAAAATCATCAGGCGAACCGGCGACCGACGCGGCGCGGACGGCGTCGGCAAAGCTTGCTAAACTCGTCGTCAAACAGAACAAGCTCGGGGAAAGCGCGATGGGTGACATTGCGTTCGGCTTTCAGGCTGCGCCGGCCAGCGACGTGCACAAGTCCGACCAGACGCTGTATCGCGAGGTCATGGAGGATTGCGCGCTCGGGCAAAAGCTCGGCTACGACGCCGCCTGGCTGCTGGAACACCATTTCAGCAACTACTACCCGACGCCGAGCCCGCTCCTGTTCATGGCGCACATTGCGGCGGCCTTCCCCGGCCTGTCGCTCGGCACCTCGGTGCTGGTGCTGCCGTGGTACCACCCGCTGAGACTCGCCGAGGAGATCGCCATGCTGAACGGCATGACGACCGGCACGCTGCATCTCGGCATCGGCCGCGGCACGGCCAGGATGGAATACGACGCCTACAACGTCGACATGAACGAGGCGCGGGCGCGCTTCGCCGAATGCTACCGCATCGTCGAGAAGGGCCTTGCAGGCGAGCCCTTCACCCATCATGGCCGTTTCTGGAAGATCGAGCGGCCGATCAGGCTGCGGCCCGAGCCGGTGCCGAAGAAAGTGCGCTTCTACGGCGCCATCGGCAGCCCGGCCAGCGCCGAGGTGATGGGCGACCTCGGCGTGGCGCCGATCTGCCTGTCGACCTTCCCCGACAAGCTCCTGGCCAGGATCCTCGAGCGCTGGTCGGCGCGCGCCGGCGCCGCCGCACGCGATGCCCAAAGCGCAACGATCCTGCCGATCTCGGTGAAGATGTTCATCGCCGACACCGACGAGGAAGCGCTGGCCCTCGGCCGCCGTTACTACCCGCCCTACTTCGACCTGCAGTGCGCGCACTACGAGTCGGACGCCAACCCGTGGGCCGACATCCCCGAGTACCAGGACTTCAGCCGCATGTTCGCCAACCTGCGCAAGCTCACCGATCCGGGCGAGCTCGGCCCGTTCATGGACTTCGAACCTGGTCGGCAGCCCGGCGACGATCTGCCGGCGCATCGACCAGCTCGCCGCTCTGGGCTTCAATTACTTCATGGTGTCGTGCGCCACGCCCGGCACGCCGATCGGGTTGCGCCAGCGCATGATGACGCGCTTCGCCGAGGAGGTGTGCCCAAGGTATTCGCAGTCGATGCGCCGCAAACAAGCGGCCTAAGCGGGTCCAACAAAGTTGATTGCACTGTAGGCGAGACGCATTCGCTGCCTCTGCAAGTTGTATCTTTTGTTTCTTCGATTACTCTGATGGCTTCACCTGATATTTGTTATGACGACAGGAATCGGGTGCGCGTGGATGAAACTATCGGCAAGCGACAGACGCTCGGCGTCTCGCCCGGAATGGGCTTGCGAGGCCCGATGCGCGCATTGAGCACACGCGCCGGGCGCAGCAGCGTGCTGCTTGTCGGCATCGTGTTCTCCTTGCTGTGCTTTGGCGAAGCGGCGCTGGCGCAGAAGCGCGGCGGCGTGCTGCGCATGTTCCATCGCGACAATCCGCCGAGCACGTCGATCCACGAGGAGTTCAGCCCGTCCACCGTCGTGCCCTTCATGCCGGTGTTCAACAACCTCGTCGTGTTCGACCCCTCGGTGCCGCAGAACAGCGACAAGTCGATCGTGCCCGACCTCGCCGAATCGTGGAGCTGGAACGACGACAAGACCGAGCTCACCTTCAAGCTGCGCCGCGGCGTGAAATGGCACGACGGCTGGGCGTTCACCGCCGCCGACGTCGAATGCACCTTCAACCTGCTGACCGGCCGGGCGCGCGACAAGCTGCGCCACAATCCGCGCGGCAGCTGGTACGGCAACATCAACTACGTGCACGGCAGCAACGACTACGAAGTCACCCTCCATCTCAACCATCCGCAGCCCTCGCTGCTGACGCTGCTGGCCTCGGGGCTCTCGCCGATCTATCCCTGCCACGTGCCGAGCGCCCAGATGCGCATCAAGCCGATCGGCACCGGGCCGTTCAAGCTCGACTCGTTCAAGCAGTTCGACAGCGTCCGGCTGGTGCGCAATCCCGACTACTTCAAGCCGGGCAAGCCGCGCCTCGACGGCATCGAGTTCCACATCGTCTCGAGCCCGTCGACGGCGATGCTGAGCTTCGTGGCCGGCCGCTTCGACATCACCTTCCCCTGGGAGGTGACGATCCCGCAGTTGCGCGACATCCGCCGCCAGTCGCCGCGGGCGGTGTGCGAGACGACGTCGATGAACAACAACACCAACATCCTGGTGAACCGGGAGGCCGCACCGTTCGACAAGCCCGAGATCCGCCGCGCGCTGTCGCTGGCACTCGACCGCCGGGCCTTCATCGCCGCGAACGAGGGCGACGGCCAGATCGGCGGCACGATGCAGCCGCCCAGCGACGGCATGTGGGGCCTGTCCGCCGACAAGCTGGCGGCCGTGCCCGGCTACGGCCCCGACGTCGAGAAGAACCGGCAGGACGCCCGCGCCATCATGGGCCGGGCGGGCTTCAGCCCGGAGAAGCGCATGCGCACCAAGGTCCAGACCCGGGCCCTGTCGGTTTACCGCAACCCGGCGACCATCCTGGTCGACCAGCTGCGCGAGATCCATGTCGACGCCGAGCTCGACGTCGTCGAGGCCTCGCACTGGTTCCCCAAGATCAGCCGCAAGGACTACACGATCGGGCTCAACACCACGGGCAACGGCGTCGACGATCCCGACCAGGCGTTCTTCGAGAACTTCTCCTGCCGCTCGGAGCGCAACTACAACGGCTACTGCAACGGCGAGATCGAGCGCCTGTTCGAGCTGCAGTCGTCCGAGCCCGATCCCGGCAAGCGCCGGCAGATGGTGTGGGAGATAGACGCCAGGCTGCTGGCCGACGGCGCACGGCCGACCATCATGTGGAACCGCAGCGCGACCTGCTGGCAGCCCTACGTCAAGGGCTACGTCGCCCAGGTCAACAGCATGTTCAACGCCTTCCGCTTCGAGGACGTCTGGCTCGACCGGTAGGCCCCTCCGTCATCCCGAGCGAAGCCGCCCGAAGGGCGGCGTAGTCGAGGGACCTAGTCTTGTCGCCACCGCTACAATAACAGGTCCCTCCACTACGCCTCGCTGCGCTCGGCTCCGGTCGGGATGACGGTTTGGGCCTTCGCCGCTACACTGCCTCCCAACCGCGGCTCGACACGCGGATGCTTGGGAGGAAGATGATGCGGCCAATGATCCTGACGGGTGGCCTCATGGCCGCCCTGGTTTTGAGTTCGGGCGTGGCGCTGGCGCAGAAGAGCGGCGGCGTGCTGAAAATGTACCATCGCGACAATCCGCCGAGCGCCTCGATCCATGAGGAGGCGACCAACTCGACGGTGCTGCCGTTCATGTCGCTGTTCAACAACCTGGTGCTCTACGACCAGAGCAAGCCGCAGAACAGCCCGCAGACCATCGTGCCCGACCTCGCCAAGTCGTGGAGCTGGAGCGCCGATGGCAAGGACCTCACCTTCAAGCTGCAGGAGGGCGTGAAGTGGCATGACGGCCAGCCCTTCACCGCCAAGGACGTCGTCTGCACCTTCGATCTGCTGACCGGCAAGGCCGAGCCGAAGCTGCGCCGCAACCCGCGCACCTCGTGGTACGGCAACGTCGACCGCGCCGAGGCCAAGGGCGACCACGAGGTCACGGTTCATCTCAAGCGACCGCAGCCGTCGTTCCCCGCCCTGCTCGCCTCGGGTTACTCGCCGGTCTATCCCTGCCACATCCCGGCGGCGCAGATGCGCACCAAGCCGGTCGGCACCGGTCCCTTCAAGTTCGTCGAGTTCAAGCAGAACGAGGGCATCAAGCTCGCGAAGAACACCGACTACTGGAAGAAGGGCCGGCCCTATCTCGACGGCATCGAGTACTCCATCGTGCCGAACCGCGCGACGGCGATGCTGAGCTTCGTGTCGGGCAAGTTCGACATCACCTTCCCGTGGGAGGTGACGATTCCCTTGCTGGCCGACATCAAGAGCCAGATGCCCAAGGCTGAGTGCGTCGTCACCTCGATGAACGTCACCACCAACCTGATCGTCAACCGCGAGGCGCCGCCGTTCGACAACCCCGATCTGCGGCGCGCCATCGTGCTGGCCCTCGACCGCAAGTCCTTCATCGACATCCTGAGCCAGGGCAATGCCGATGTCGGCGGCACCATGCAGCCGCCCAAGGACGGCTTCTGGGGCATGCCGCCGGAGATGCTGGCCGCCGTCCCGGGCTATGGGCCGGACGTCCAGAAGAACCGCGAAGAGGCCCGCGCGATCATGAAGAAGCTGGGCTATGGGCCCGACAAGCGCCTGCCGCTGAAGGTTTCTACGCGCGGGATCTCGATCTACAAGGATCCGGCCGTGATCTTCGCCGGTCATCTCAAGGAAATCTGGATCGACGCCGAGATCGACATCATCGAGACCTCGCAATGGTTCGCCAAGGTCAACCGCAAGGCCTACTCGGTGGGGCTGAACACGACGGGCAACGGCGTCGACGACCCCGACCAGAACTATTTCGAGAACTTCTCCTGCAAGTCGGAGCGCAACTACACCGGCTACTGCAATCCCGAGATCGAGAAGCTGTTCGAGGTGCAGTCGGCCGAGACCGACTTCGACAAGCGCCGCAAGATCGTCTGGGAGATCGACCGCAAGCTTCTGGAGGACGGCGCGCGGCCGGTCATCATGTGGAACCGCTCGGGCACCTGCATGCAGCCCTACGTCAAGGGCTACGTCCAGCAGGTCAACAGCGTCTACAACGGCTTCCGCTTCGAGGACGTCTGGCTCGACAAGTGATCCTGGCCTCCAGGCCCGCTCATGCTCAGTCGTCCTGAGCGAAGCGAAGGACCTCATCGCCGCTTGCAACCGGCACGAGATCCTTCGCTTCGCTCAGGATGACTGAGGCGGGCCTGGAGGCCCGCGGTCCGGTAAGCTCAGCCCATGAAACGTCCCAGTGCCAAGCTCGCCGTGCGCGACGCCGGCGCGACCAAGCTCCGTATCCTGGCGGCGGCGCGCGTCGAGTTCGCCGATCATGGCTACATGGGCGCCCGCGTCGATCGTATCTCCCGCACCGCCCGAGCCAACAAGCGCCTGCTCTACTACTATATCGGCAACAAGGAGGCGCTCTATCTCGCCACCTTGGAGCGCGCCTATGCCGACATCCGTTCGGCCGAGCGCGAATTGCGGCTCGAGAAGCTGGAGCCGCTGGCCGCCATCGAGCGGCTGGTGCGCTTCACCTGGGCCTACTTCAACGCCAATCCCAGCTTCATGGCCCTGCTCAACACCGAGAACCTGCACCGCGCCCGCCACCTGGTGAAGTCGCGGCAGATCCCCGACATGAACTCGACCGTGGTGGCGATCGTCGGCCGCATCCTCGCCAAGGGGGCCCGGCAGGGCGTCGTGCGGCCGGGCATCGACCCCCTGCAGCTCTACATCTCGATCGCCTCGCTCTGCTTCTTCTACCTCTCCAACGTCCACACCCTCACGGTGGTGTTCGCACGCGATCTCAAGGCGCGGCCCGCGCTCGACCGGCGCATCGAGCACGTCGTCGCCCTGGTGCTGCGCGGTATCGCCGCCTTGCCCCGCCGGGCGCCGCGGCTTGACAAGAAAGCCGCCCCATAGGAGCTATTAACCATCCGGTTACTTAGTGGCGTCGATTGATTTTTCCTTCCAGCAGGGACCTTTGCTCATGAGCCAACGCATCCTCGGCCTCATCATGAACGGCGTCTCGGGCCGCATGGGCGTCAACCAGCACCTGATCCGCTCGGTGGCGGCGATCCGCGCCCAGGGCGGCGTGCTGATGTCCGACGGCTCGCGCGTCATGCTCGACCCGGTGCTGGTCAGTCGCACGGGAGAGAAGGTGAAGGCGCTGGCCGAGCAGCATGGCGGCCTGCGCTGGACCACCGACCTCGACGCCGAGATCGCGAGCCCGCGCAACCACATCTTCTTCGACACGGCGACGACGCAGATGCGCCCGACCCTGCTCGAGAAGGCCATCCACGCCGGCAAGCACATCTATTGCGAGAAGCCGATCGCCACCAACCTCGCCGAGGCGCTGAAGATCTGCCGGCTGGCCAAGGAGAAGGGCATCAAGAACGGCACGGTGCAGGACAAGCTGTTCCTGCCCGGCCTGCAGAAGATCAAGCTGCTGCGCGACTCGGGCTTCTTCGGCCGCATCTTCGCGGTGCGCGGCGAGTTCGGCTACTGGGTGTTCGAAGGCGACTGGGGCCAGCCGGCGCAGCGGCCGTCGTGGAACTACCGCACCGAAGAGGGCGGCGGCATCGTGCTCGACATGGTCTGCCACTGGCGCTACGTGCTCGACAACCTGTTCGGCGACGTGAAGTCGGTGTCGTGCATCGCCGCCACCCACATCCCCGAACGCGTCGACGAGGCGGGCAAGACCTACCCCGCGACCGCCGACGATGCGGCCTATGCCTCCTTCCAGCTCGAAGGCGGCATCATCGCCCACATCAACATGAGCTGGGCGGTGCGTGTCTACCGCGACGACCTCGTGACCTTCCAGGTCGACGGCACGCTGGGCTCGGCCGTCGCCGGCCTCACCGACTGCATGATCCAGCCGCGCACCGCCACGCCGCGACCGGTCTGGAACCCCGACCAGAAACAGACCATCGACTTCTACGACAGTTGGCAGAAGATGCCGGACAACATCGTCTACGAGAACGGCTTCAAGGCCGAATGGGAGATGTTCATCCGCCACGTCGTCGAGGATGCGCCGTTCAAGCACTCGCTGGTCGAAGGCGCCAAGGGCGTGCAGCTGGTCGAGTGCGCCCACCAGAGCTGGAAGGAACGGCGCTGGGTCGACGTCCCGGCGCTGAAGATCTGAGAGGAGGTCACATGTCGATCATCGTGCCCCTGCCCGCCGCCGACGGGCGTCTCGCCCCCTACACCCTGTCCGACGCCGCGCACTTCCCCGATCGCATCACGCGACCGCTGAACCGGGTCGCGCTGGCGGCAGCCCACGTCGTGGCCGATCCGCACGCCGACATCGATCCCTGGCTGCAGGCCGCGCCCGACTGGGAGCGCACCATCGCCTATCGCGAATATCTCTGGGACCTGGGCCTCGGCGTCGCCGAGGCGATGGACACCGCCCAGCGCGGCATGGGGCTCGACTGGCCGATGGCGCTGGAGCTGATCAAGCGCTCGGTCGCCGCCTCGCGCGGCCGCGAGGGCGCCGTGGTCTTCTCGGGCGCCGGCACCGATCATCTCGACCCGGCCGGGACCTACACGGTCGACGACGTGATCCGCGCCTATGAGGAGCAGATCGCCGCCATCGAGGCGGTCGGCGGCCACATCATCCTGATGGCTTCGCGCGCCCTGGTGCGCGCCGCCCGTTCAGCCGACGACTATGCCCGCGTCTATCAGCGCGTGCTCTCCCAGGTGCGCCAGCCGGTGATCATCCATTGGCTGGGCGACATGTTCGATCCGGCGCTCGCCGGCTACTGGGGCACGCGCGACCTCGGCACGGCGATGGATACCGCCGTCGCCATCATCAACGCCTCAGCCGCCAAGGTCGACGGTGTGAAGATCTCGCTGCTCGACAAGGACCGCGAGATCGCCATGCGGCGTCGGCTCGACAAGACAGTAAAGATGTACACCGGCGACGACTTCAACTACGCCGAACTCATTGCCGGCGACGAGCATGGCTACTCGCACGCCCTGCTCGGCATCTTCGACGCCATCGCGCCCGCGGCCGCGGCATCGCTGGCGGCGCTGGCCGGCGGCGAGCCCGAGAAGTTCCACGCCATCCTGGCGCCGACCGTGCCGCTGTCGCGCCACATCTTCCGGGCGCCGACCCGCTTCTACAAGACGGGCGTGGTCTTCATGGCCTATCTCAACGGCCATCAGGACCATTTCACCATGGTCGGCGGCCAGGAAAGCGCCCGCTCGACCTTGCATCTCGCCGAGCTGTTCCGGCTGGCCGACCAGGCCGGCCTGTTCCGCGATCCCGAGCACGCCGCAGCGCGCATGAAGGCGGTATTGGCCGTCCGCGGCGTGGCGTCGTAGCCCGAGATGCGCGATCTCAGCGCTGGACCGTCGCTGCTGTCGGTCAACACCGCGACGGTGCGAAAGCAGGCCGGTCTCCTGGAGATCATCGAGGCTTGCGCGCGGCACGGCATTGCCGCGATCAGCCCGTGGCGCGACCAGGTGGCCGCCGTCGGCCTCGAGCGCGCGGCGCGCGCCATCAAGGATGCCGGCCTGAAACTCTCGGGCTACTGCCGCGGCGGGCTGTTCCCCGCCACCGGCGAACACGTCATGGCCGCGCGCGACGACAACCGCCGCGCCGTCGACGAAGCCGCGGCCCTCGGCGCGCCCTGCGTCATCCTGGTCGCGGGCGGCTTGCCGCAGTTCGCTCGGTCGGGCTCGACGCCGTCGAAGGACCTTTTGGGCGCGCGCAAGATGATCGAGGACGGCATCGCCGAGCTGCTGGTCCATGCCCGCCAGGCATCATTGCCCCTGGCGCTGGAGCCGCTGCATCCGATGTACGCCGCCGATCGCGCCGCGGTGAACACGCTCGCCCAGGCGCTCGACATCGCCGACCGGCTCGATCCCGGCGGGGCCGCGCTCGGCGTGGCGGCCGACGTCTATCACACGTGGTGGGACCCTGAGCTGTATGCCAGCATCGCCCGCGCCGGCCGCGACAAACGCCTGATCGCCTACCATGTCTGTGACTGGCTGGTGCCGACCAAGGACATGCTGAACGACCGCGGCATGATGGGTGACGGCGTCGTCGACCTGCGCCGCATCCGGCGTGCCGTGGAGGATGCCGGCTACACGGGCCTGATCGAGGCCGAGATCTTCTCCGACTATTGGTGGGCCCAGCCGATCGACCGCGTGCTCGCCACCTGCGTGGAGCGATACCGCACTGTTGTGTGATTGCCTCCCCAGCGAAGCTGGGGAGGTGTCGGCGTCTTACGCCGACGGAGGGGTCATGGACCTCAGCGATGGTGCTCATGACCCCTCCGTCGCCGTATGACGGCGACACCTCCCCTTCGCGGAATCCGCGAAGGGAGGAAGCGATACTCTCACCCCCGCTGCCGGCGCAGTTTCTGGATCGTCTCGTCGAGCGCCGACAGGAAGCGCGAGCGGTCGCGCGGCGCCATCGGCTTGGGACCGCCGGTGATCTCGCCCATGGCGCGCAGGTTTGACATCAAGTCGCGGCTGGCCATCGCCATGCCGATCGAGGCGGTGGTGAAGGGCACGCCGGTGTTGCCGATCACCGCCGCACCCGCCTTCAGGCCACGGTCGGCGAGCGGGATGTCGGCGGTGACGACGATGTCGCCCGGTCCCGCACGCTCGGCGATCCAGTTGTCGGCGGCATCGAAGCTGTCACTGACCACGACAAGCTCGATGCGCGGATCGCGCGGCACGCCGAGGTACGAGTTGCTGACGACGTAGACCTTCAGGCCGTAGCGCTCGGCGACGCGGTAGATCTCGTTCTTGACCGGACAGGCGTCGGCATCGACGTAGATGGAGGTCATCGTGCGGCGACAACTCAGGCCAACTGGCCGGATTGTCCACCAAAATGAGACGCCGGCGGCCCTTGAGGACCGCCGGCGTCGTCATTGGCTCGCGTGCTTCAACTAGCGGGTCTGCGGCGAGATGATGTTGCCGCGAGCATCCAGGCGATTGCCCTGGGCGTCATAGCGGAAGCCATACTCGTCCTTCATGGCGGCCTGACGCGGGCCGGCCTGGGCCGGCATCGCGTCCATGGGGGGCGACGCCATCTGAGGCGCCATCGGCTGGGCCTGCGGTGCCATCTGCATCTGCGGTGCGGGGGCCGTGGCCATGGTGGCGTTCATCGCAGGGCCTGCAGCCGCCCCGGAAGGACCGGGCCGGTCGCCGGGCTGGCGGACCCAATCGTTGCGGCCGACCAGCGGACGGCCGTAGGGATCGGTGGGCTCGCCGCCGGGCATGGGCTGCTGGGCATAGGACACGCCGGCGGTGGCAATAAGCGCGAGGGTGAGCAACGTGCGTTGCATGAGGCACCTCCTGTCGAAAGTTGGATGCCCCCTCAACGCCGCCCGACGGCCCCGGTTGCACTGCACACCGGGCGCACCCTGCTTCGCTCCTTCGGAGCTTCGCAGGGCTCTGCCCTCCGTAGCTCCTTAGGAGCGAAGGAGGGTCAGGTCAGGACGGCAATCTTCTTGCGCTCGATCAGCTTGAAGTCGATGGCGGCGCCCAGTCCCGGCCCGTTGGGCACATGCACCATGCCGTCGCGGCCGACCACGATGTCCTGCTCCAGGCCATATTTCTGGGCGCCGTCGGGCAGCAGCACCTCGAAGAACTCGGTGTTCCGGATCGAGGCGATGACATGCAGGTTGGCGACGTTGTTCAGCGAATTGCCGCCGTGATGGACCTCGTAGTTCATGCGGAACGATTCGGCCAGGTGTGCGGCCTTCACCAGGGTGGTGATGCCGCCCTTCACGGCGACGTCGCCGCGCATGTAGTCGGTGGCCTGCAGCATGATCCAGGGCTGGTAGGAATCGAGGCCGGTGATCGGGTACTCGGTGGCCATGATCGGGATCGAGAGCTGCTGCTTCAGCTTCACGTAATTGTAGATATCCTGGTCGGCGAGCGGGTCTTCGTACCAGTGGTAATCCATCTCCTCGACGGCGCGGCCGACGCGCACTGCGGCCGGATAGTCATAGGCCCAGGTCGAATCGAGCATGATGGTGTAGTCGCCGACGGCGTTGCGCACCGCCTCGCAGACCTTGATGTCCTCGCGCCAGCGCGTCGGCGGATGAATCTTGTAGGCGGCCCAGCCGTTCTCCTTGAACTCGACGGCCTGCTCGGCGTACGCGCTGGCCGACGCCAGGACGGCCGAGCTGGCATAGGCCGGCACCGATTCGCGATAGGTGCCGAGCAGGCGATGGATCGGCTGGCCGACCGCCTTGCCTAAAAGATCCCAGAGCGCCACGTCGACGGCGCCGATGGTGCGCACGCCGGCCGGGCGCTGGCGCTTCCAGAGATCGACGACCAGCGCCTCACGGTGCATCGGGTTGCGGCCCATCAGCATGGGCTTGAGATGCGTGATCAGGCCCTGCCCGTCGATCGCCGCCGAATTCGAGGCCGAGCCCAGGAAGGCATGCCCTTCGACACCGTCGTCGGTGGCGATGCGCAGAAGCCCGAGCGCGCTCGAGCCCGCGAACCTGCTGTGCTGACCGTACTGCGTCGGCGGGATGTCGTCCCACGCGAACAGCGTCAGGCTGACGTCGGTGATCTTCATGGCGTTATCTCCCTCAGGCCTTTTCCGATAGCCGGAAGCGCCGTTCGCTGACGTCCGTCGGCTTGGGCGCTTCGCTCTCCTGCTGCTTCAGTATAGACTTCCCGCATGTCCGACAAAGCCCGAGCCGAACTAGCCCCGACCGGCGTCCTGCGCGCTGGCATCAATCTCTCCAACTTCCTGCTGGTCACCGGCCGCAGCGAGAAATCCGAGCCCGTCGGCGTCGCGCCCGACATCGCGAAGGAGATCGCGGCTTCGCTCGGCGTGCCGGTCACGTATGTCACTTTCAAGTCACCCGGCGAACTTGCCGACCAGGCGGGCAAGAATGTGTGGGACATCGGCCTGATCGGCGCCGAGCCGCAGCGCGCGGCAGTGATGACCTTCAGCGCCGCCTACGTCGAGATCGAGGCGACCTACATGGTGCCGCCGGGCTCGCCGCTGAAGTCGATCGCCGACGTCGACAAGAAGGGCGTGCGCCTTGTCGTCTCGGCGCGCTCGGCCTACGGCCTGTGGCTGGAGAACAACATCAAGAACGCGACCCTGATCCAGGTCACCGGCCTCGATGGCGCCTTCAACAAGTTCATGGAAGACAAGGCCGATGCACTGGCCGGCCTGCGGCCGGGCCTGCTCAAGGACCTCGAGAAGCATCCCGAGCTGAAAATCCTCGACGGCAAGTTCACCGCGGTCCAGCAAGCCGTCGGCTGCAACAAGCCCGCCACCGAGGGCGCCCGCTACATCGCAGCGTTCGTCGAGAACGCCAAGAAGTCGGGCCTGGTCGCGAGCCTGATCGAGAAGCACAAGGTCAAGGGCCTGTCGGTCGCGCCGCTGGCCTAACGTCCCCGGCTCAGCCACTGATCGCTGTGAAACTGCCATGCCCAAGATCGACATCGCCGCCGTGCCGAAACGCAAAGGCTCGGGCTATCCGCCACCCTTCGACGCGCCCTGTGTCGAGCGCGTGCGTCAGCGGCTGGGCGACGCCGGCGGGCTCGCTGATTTCGGGGTCAATCTCATGCGCCTGCCGCCGGGCAATTGGTCGAGCCAACGTCACTGGCATTCGCACGAAGACGAATTCGTTTACGTGCTCGACGGCGAGCTGACGCTGATCGAAGACGACGGCGAGACGGTGCTGCGGGCCGGCGATAGTGCGGCCTTTCCGAAAGGCTCCGGCAACGGCCACCACCTGGTCAACAAATCGGCTGTCGTGGCGGTTTATCTGGAAGTCGGCGCGCGGGCTCCTGCCGACGTTACCATCTGCTCCGACGTCGACATGATGAGCACGAACGCCGATGGCCGGTTCGTGCACAAGGACGGCACGCCCTATCCGAAGCCCTGACGACTCTAAAGCTCGCTTCCGACGAACTGCTTGAACTCGGCCGTCCGTGGATTGGCAAAGATCTCGGCCGTCGGACCGGTCTCCCACACCTTGCCCTGGTGCATGAACACCACGACGTCCGCGACGCGGCGGGCGAAGCCCATTTCGTGGGTGACGCTGATCATGGTCATGCCACGCCGCGCCAGATCCTCCATCACGCCCAAGACCTCGGCGGTGAGTTCGGGATCGAGAGCCGACGTGACCTCGTCGAACAGCATGACCTGGGGCTGCAAGGCGAGCGAGCGGGCGATGGCGACGCGCTGCTGCTGGCCGCCGGAAAGCTGCTCGGGATAGGACGCGATCTTGTCGGTCAGGCCGACCATGGACAGGACTTCGGCGGCCCGCTTCCTCGCCTCTTCCCTGGATTGCTTCTTCACCAGCGTGAGCGCCAGCGTGATGTTCCGTTCGACGTTGAGGTGCGGGAAGAGATTGTAGCTCTGGAACACCATGCCGACGTCGCGGCGGAGCTGGGCGCGCGCGGCACTGCCCGGCCGTCCGACCTCATGGCCGCAGACGGTGATCATGCCGTCCTGCACCGTCTCCAGCCCGGCAATGCAACGCAAGAGCGTGCTCTTGCCCGAGCCCGAGCGGCCGACGATGGCCACGGTCTGGCCGCGCGTCACATCGAGGCTGACGCCGTCGAGCACACGCAGGGGGCCGAACTCCTTGACGACATTGTCGACGCTGATGACGGACTCACCCGTCGGGCTCCTAGCGTCCGGCATGTGCCCTCCTTTCCAGCGTGCGGGCGGCAACCGAGAGCGGGTAGCACAGCACGAAATAGATGGCGGCGACGGCGGTGAAGATCGCGAACGGCTCGAAAGTCGAGTTGTTGACGATCTGGCCGGCGCGCGCCAGCTCGACGAAACCGATGACCGAGGCGAGCGAGGTGTTCTTCACGATCTGCACCATGAAGCCCACGGTCGGCGGGATGGCGATGCGCAGCGCCTGCGGCAGGATCACGTAGGCGTACTGCTGGAAAGAGTTGAGGCCCAGGCAATCGGAGGCCTCCCACTGGGTCTTCGGCACCGCCTCGATGCAGCCGCGCCAGATCTCCCCCAGGAAGGCCGCCGCGTAGATCGTGAACGAGATGCCGGCGGCGACAAGGGGGTCGAGCTTGTAGCCCAGGATGCCCAGTCCGAAGTACGACAAGAACAGCACGATCAGCAGCGGCGTGCCCTGGATGAGCTGGATGTAGCCGCTGGCCAGCCCGCGCAGCACCTTCGATTTGGCGACGCGCATCAGCGCGATCGGCAGGCCGACCATGGCGCCGCCGATGAACGCGATCACCGACAGGAGGATCGTCCAGCGCGCCGCCTCGACCAGGTAGAGCAGGTGGTTGAAGCTGAGCTGGATCACAGCGGCGTCCCCAGCCGGCGGCGGCGCTCGAACAGGATCAGGCCGATCGCCCAGAAGCCCAGGCGATAGAGCGCCGACAGCGCGAGATAGACCACGGCCACGATCACGTAGACCTCGAAGCTGCGGTAGGTGTCGGACTGCACGAGATTGGCGGTGGCGGTGAGCTCCTCGGCCGAGATCTGCGAGGTGATCGAGGAGGCGAGCATCAACAGCACGCCCTGGCTCGCCAGCGACGGGTAGACGCGCTCCATGGCCGGCAGCAGCACGACATGCAGCATGGTCTGGAAACGCGTCAGGCCCAGGCAATCGGCAGCCTCGAGCTGGGTGCGCTGCACCGATTCGATGCCGGCGCGCATGATCTCGGTGGTGTAGGCGCCCATGTTGATGGTGAGCGCCAGCACCGCGGAAACCTCGGCCGAGAGTTTTAGCCCGAGGCTCGAAAGCCCGAAATAAACGATGAAGATCTGGATCAGCAGCGGCGTGTTGCGGATGGTCTCGACGTAGGCGCCCACCACCCGGCGCAGCACCGGCCCGCCATAGACGCGGGCCAGGGCGCAGATCGTGCCGACGAGGAAGCCGAAGGCGATCGCCAGCACGGTGAGCTGGATGGTGAGCCAGGCCCCGGCCACGAAGTCCGGCCATCGCTCGGCCAGGAACTCGAAGTCGAATTTATAGGACATGGCTCACACACCGGCGTATTGCGCCGTCAGCTTCCCGTCTTGGCCAGAAGCTCGTCGGTCGGGATATCGACGCCATGATACTGCTTGTAGATGGCGGCGAGCTTGCCGTTCTTGAGGTTGGTCTTCACCCAGTCGTTGACCCAGGCCAGCAGCTTGGGCTCGTCCTTGCGCACGCCGATCGCAAGCCAGTTGGTCTGCATGGTGATCTTGGGCTCGACCGTGCGTGCCGGGTTCTTCTTGCTGATCGCCGGCAACAGCGAGCGCGCCGTCGCCAGGAGATCGACCTGGCCCGAGGCCACGGCCAGCGCCATGGTGGCGTCGTCCTCGTAGCGCACGAGCTGCGCGCCCTTGGCCTTCTGCGTCAGGTCGGTGTCCTGGGTGGTGCCGCGCACGACGGCGATCTTCTTGCCGTCGAGGTCGGAGAGCTGCTTGATCTGCAGCGTCTTCAGGCCGGCCACGACCGAGGGATGGTCGGCATAGGGGACCGAGAAGTCGATCACCTTGGCGCGGTCGGGCGTGATCGACAGCGTCGAGACGACGATGTCGGCCTTGTTGGTCTGCAGCATGGGGATGCGGCTCGGCCCCGTCGTGGTGACGATCTCGAGCTGCACGCCGAGGTCCTTGGCCAAAAGCCTGGCGAGATCGACGTCCGAGCCGGTCGGCTGCATCTTGTCGTCGGTCATGCCGAAGGGCGGGATCGCCGTGTCGATAGCGACCCGGATCTTTCCGGCCTTCTTGATCTCGTCGAGCGTGTCGGCGTGCGCCGACACGCCGAACGACAACAGGGCGAGAGTTGCGCCTCCAACGAGGCGCAGCAGCACACGCTTGTTCATGTTCTACCTACTGAGTGAGGATGACGTCGGGCAGGCCGTTGCCGTGATACTTCTTGTAGATCGCGTCGAGCTTGCCGTTCTTGAGGTTGGTGGCGATCCACTTGTCGACTTCCTCCAAGAGCCGCTTCTCGTCCTTCTTGACGCCGATGGCGAGCTTGAAGGTGTCGAGCACGAACTTGACCTCGACCTGGCGGGCGGGATTCTTCTTGCCGATCGGCTCGACCAGGAGCTCGGCGGTCGAGAAGATGTCAACCTGGCCCGACAGGAAGGCCTGCGCCTCGGTGGCGTCGTCCTCGTAGCGCACCAGCTTCATGCCCTTGGGGCCTTCCTTGGTGAGCTGGGTGTCGTGGGTCGTGCCGCGCACGGTGCCGACGGTCTTGCCGTCGAGGTCGGCCATGCTCTTCAGCGTAATGTTCTTGGGGGCGGCGATGACGGTGCGCAGCACGGCATAGCCCTTGGAGAAGTCGATGACCTTGGCGCGCTCGGGCGTGATCGAGAGCGTCGAGATCACGAGATCGGCCTTGCCGGTCTGCAGCGACGGAATGCGCGCGGCGCCGGTCGTCGGCACGTGCTCGAATTGCAAGCCCCAATCCGCGGCCAGCAGCTTCGCGGTCTCGATGTCCGAGCCGGTCGCCTGCATCTTGTCGTCGGTCATGCCATAGGGCGGCACGCCGAGATCGACCGCGATCCTGATCTTGCCGGATTTCTTGATGTCATCGAGCGCGTCGGCGTTTGCCGCCTGCGCAAGACCGATGACCGCAATCGCCGCAACGGCGATGCCTGACAGCACGCTTCTCATCGTTTCCTCCAAGTACCCACTCGTTGTTTGAACTTTTAGCGACCCGCATCCATGTCAGCGAGTTTGGCGACACGACGGCGGAATTCCTCCGCGGTCGAGAATTTCGCGTTGAGATACGCCGCGATCAGATCCTTGGCGAGCCAGGGACCGACGATCTGCGCGCCGATGCACATGACGTTGACGTCGTCGTGCTCGACGCATTGATGTGCGGAATGAACGTCGTGGCACACCGCGGCGCGGATACCCTTCATCTTGTTGGCGCCGATCGAGGCGCCGACGCCGGTGCCGCAGATCATCAGGCCGCGCTCGGCCTTGCCCGAGGTGATCGCCGCGGCGACCTTGCGGGCGACGTCGGGAAAGTCGACCGGATGGGGATCGTGGGAGCCGACGTCCTCGATCTCGTGGCCCTGCTCCTTGAGGAAGGCCAGCATCTCGGCCTTCATGGGGAAGCCGGCATGGTCCGATCCGACGACGATTTTCATGGCTCGCTCGCTTGGCTCTGGTAGTTCGTGAACAGGTTCTTGCGGCGCAGGTCATCGCCGATCTTGAAGTGCTCGCGCAGCCGGCTCTCAGCCGCATCGGGGTCACGGCGCAGCAGCGACAGGAACACCGCGCGATGCGCCTCGACGAGATGCGAGGTGATGGCGGGCTCGCGGAAGGTGTCGCGCCGGCGCTCGACGTGGCTGCGCATCAGCAGCGGCGAGATCGCTTCGTAGATCTTCATCAGCGCACTTGAGCCGCTCGCCCGCACGATGGCGAGATGGAAGGCGTAATCGGCCTGGCCGCCCTTCTCCGGGTCGTCGAGCGAATCGACCAGCGTGTCGAGCATGCTGGCCAGCGCCTGCAGGTCGCGCTCGCTCGCCCGTTCGCAGGCCAGACGAATGGCCTGGCACTCGATGGCGATGCGGGCCTGCAGCACGTCGTCCAGGATGTTGGGCTCGGGTGCCAGGCAGAGCGTCAGCGCCTGACCCAGCACCGAGGCATCGGCCGCGCGCACGAAGGCGCCGCGACCGTGCTGGATGTCGAGCAGGCCCAGCATGGCAAGCGACCGCAGCGCCTCGCGCAGCACCGGGCGGCTCACGCCCAGCGCCAGCGCGAGCTCGCGCTCCGCCAACAAGCGATCGCCCGCCTTCAGCTCGCCTGAGAGCAGCTTGTCGCGAAAGAAGGTGAAGACCCGGGACGCGCCGCCGGGCGTTTCCTCATCTTCCGATCGGACGATGTCGAGTACGGCCAAGTCTTGCATTTGGTCAGTCCGTGGTCTGACCACTCTAGAATGACCAGGGACTGGTCGCAATGGGTCGAGGAGCCGTGGTTGCTGGAACCCTCAAATAGTCACGGCAATGACGCAACTTTCCGATCAAGGAAACGTTGGTTGGTTGCGGGGAGACTAAGTGCGCGTGGGGGGCCGTGCCAACGGAAACCCAAAAAACCGGCTCATGAGCCTCGCTGGTGCTGTGACTGAACAAGCAGGGTGAGTGTTCCCATGACGGCCGATGTCGATACCGCTGGAACAGCGGCAAGCCCGGTCTCCCCATCGTCTCGTCGTGCCGCCGCCGGTCAGAACGGCGCCGTCCCCGTCGACCTCCACGAGCTGCAGCAAGCCCTCGAGGCCATGCGCGCCGGCGACTTCTCGGTGCGCCTGCCAACCGGACGAGCCGGCGCGATCGGCCGCATCTCCGTGCTGTTCAACGAGATCGTCGGCGCCAACCAGGTTATGGCCCAGCAGCTCGAGCGCATCGGCAAGTCGGTGGGCGAGCAGGGCCGCACCCGCCAGCGCGTGAAGTTCGCCCTCCCCACCGCCTCCTGGGGCGAGATGGAAGGCTCGGTCAACGGCCTGATCGACGATCTGGTGTGGCCGACCACCGAGGTGACCCGCGTGATCGGCGCGGTGGCCCAGGGCGACCTGCTGCAGACCGTGCGGCTCGATGTCGACGGCCGCCCGCTGAAGGGCGAGTTCCTGCGCGCTGCGACCATCGTCAACACCATGATCAAGCAGCTCTCGGTGTTCACCTCCGAGGTGACGCGCGTGGCGCGCGAGGTCGGCACCGAAGGCAAGCTCGGCGGCCAGGCCAAGGTGAGCGAGGTCACGGGCGTATGGCGCGAGCTGACCGAGAGCGTCAACTCGATGGCCAACAACCTGACGGCCCAAGTGCGCAACATCTCGGACGTCACCATCGCGGTGGCCAACGGCGACCTGTCGCGCAAGATCACCGTCGACCCGCGCGGCGAGATCCTGCAGCTGAAAGAAGCCATCAACACCATGGTGGACCAGCTGCGCTCCTTCGCCTCGGAAGTGACCCGCGTGGCGCGCGAGGTCGGCACCGAGGGCAAGCTCGGCGGCCAGGCGATCGTGCCCGGCGTCGCCGGCACCTGGAAGGACCTGACCGATTCGGTGAACGCCATGTGCGGCAGCCTCACCGACCAGGTGCGCAACATCGCCGACGTGACCACCGCGGTGGCGCGCGGCGATCTTTCCAAGAAGATCACCGTCGACGTGCGCGGCGAGATCCTGCAGCTCAAGGACACCATCAACACCATGGTGGACCAGCTGAACGGCTTCGCCGGCGAAGTGACGCGCGTGGCCCGCGAGGTCGGCACCGAAGGCAAGCTCGGCGGCCAGGCGCAGGTGCCGGGCGTGGCCGGCACCTGGAAGGACCTCACCGACAACGTCAACTCGATGGCGACCAACCTCACGGCGCAGGTCCGCAACATCGCCGAGGTGACGACCGCGGTGGCGACGGGCGACCTTTCCAAGAAGATCACCGTCGACGTGCGTGGCGAGATCCTCCAGCTGAAAGAGACCATCAACGTGATGGTCGACCAGCTGAACGGCTTCGCCGGCGAGGTGACCCGCGTGGCCCGCGAGGTCGGCACCGAAGGCAAGCTCGGTGGCCAGGCCCAGGTGCCCGGTGTCGCCGGCACCTGGAAGGACCTGACCGACAACGTCAACTTGCTGGCGGCCAACCTCACCACCCAGGTTCGCAACATCGCCGAAGTCACGACCGCCGTGGCCGGCGGCGACCTTTCCAAGAAGATCACCGTCGATGCCTCGGGCGAGATCCTGCGGCTGAAGGAGACCATCAACACGATGGTCGATCAGCTGAACGGCTTCGCCGGCGAGGTGACCCGCGTGGCCCGCGAGGTCGGCACCGAAGGCAAGCTCGGCGGCCAGGCGCAGGTGCCCGGCGTCGCCGGCACCTGGAAGGACCTGACCGACAACGTCAACTTCATGGCCACCAACCTCACGGGCCAGGTGCGCAACATCGCCGAGGTGACGACGGCCGTGGCCAACGGCGACCTCTCCAAGAAGATCACCGTCGACGTGCGCGGCGAGATCCTGCAGCTGAAAGAGACCATCAACACCATGGTCGACCAGCTGAACGGCTTCGCCGGCGAGGTGACCCGCGTGGCCCGCGAGGTCGGCACCGAAGGCAAGCTGGGCGGCCAGGCCCAGGTGCCGGGCGTGGCCGGCGTGTGGAAGGACCTGACCGACAACGTCAACCTGCTCGCGGCCAACCTCACCACCCAGGTCCGCAACATCGCCGAGGTGACGACGGCGGTGGCGACCGGCGACTTGTCGAAGAAGATCACCGTCGACGTGCGCGGCGAGATCCTGCAGCTGAAAGAGACCATCAACACCATGGTCGATCAGCTGCGCTCCTTCGCCGGCGAAGTGACGCGCGTGGCGCGCGAGGTCGGCACCGAAGGCAACCTGGGTGGCCAGGCGCAGGTGCCCGGCGTCGCCGGCACCTGGAAGGACCTCACCGACAACGTCAACATGCTGGCGGCGAACCTGACCACCCAGGTCCGAAACATCGCCGAGGTGACGACGGCGGTTGCGACCGGCGATCTCTCCAAGAAGATCACGGTGGACGCTTCGGGCGAGATCCTGCGCCTGAAGGAGACCATCAACACGATGGTCGATCAGCTGAACGGCTTCGCCGGCGAGGTGACCCGCGTGGCCCGCGAGGTCGGCACCGAGGGCAAGCTCGGCGGCCAGGCCCAGGTGCCCGCGGTGGCCGGCACCTGGAAGGATCTGACCGACAACGTCAACTCGATGGCGACCAACCTCACCGCTCAGGTGCGCGCCATCGCCGAGGTGGCGACCGCGGTGACCAAGGGCGACCTGACGCGGTCGATCCAGGTCGAGGCGCTGGGCGAATTGTCCGAGCTCAAGGACAAGCTCAACACCATGATCGACAACCTCCGTCTGACGACGGAACGCAACACCGAGCAGGATTGGCTGAAGACCAACCTCGCCAAGTTCACCAACATGCTGCAGGGCCAACGCGACCTCGGCACGGTCGGCCGGCTGCTGCTGCGCGAGCTGACGCCGCTCGTTGGTGCGCATCAGGCGGTGATCTACCAGACCGAGACCGACGAGCAGGGCGAGAGCTCGCTCAATCTCTTGTCGGTCTACGCCGATTCGCGGTCGGGCCATCCCGACACCGTCCGCATCGGCGAGGGCCTGATCGGCCAGTGCGCCGCCGACAGCCGCCAGATCCTGATCTCCGACCTGCCGCCGACGGCCCATCCGATCGGCTCCAGCCTGTTCGAGGCTCCCCCCAAGAGCATCATCGTGCTGCCGGTGCTGTTCGAGGGCCAGGTCAAGGCGGTGATCGAGCTCGCCTCGCTCAGCGACTTCACCGAGCTGCAGGTCACCTTCCTCGAGCAGCTCACCGCCTCGATCGGCATCGTGCTGAACTCGATCGAAGCCACCATGCAAACCGAGGGCCTGCTCGAACAGTCGCAGAAGCTCGCTGGCGAGCTGCAGACCCAGCAGGGCGAGCTGCAGCAGACCAACGAGCAGCTCGAGCAGAAGGCTGCCCAGCTCGCCGAGCGCAATTTCGAGGTCGAGCGCAAGAACCAGGAGATCGAGCAGGCCCGCCGCGCCGTCGAGGAGAAGGCGTCGGAGCTGGCGCTCACCTCGCGCTACAAGTCGGAGTTCCTGGCCAACATGAGCCACGAGCTGCGCACGCCGCTCAACTCGATCCTGATCCTGGGCCAGCAGCTCGCCGAGAATCCCGAAGGCAACCTCGCGCCCAAGCAGATCGAGTTCGCCCGCACCATCCACGGCGCCGGCACCGACCTCCTGAACCTGATCAGCGACATCCTCGACCTCTCCAAGATCGAATCCGGCACCGTCACCGTCGACGCCGAGGAGATCTTCTTCTCCAACGTGCTCGAGACCGTGGCGCGGCCGTTCCGCCACCAGGCCGAATCGCAGGGCCTGTCGTTCGAGGTGCAGATCGACCAGCACCTTGGCCGCAGCGTCGTCACCGATTCCAAGCGTCTGCAGCAGATCTTGAAGAACCTGCTCAGCAACGCGCTGAAGTTCACCGCCCAGGGCAGCGTGCGCCTGCGCGTCGTGCCGGCCCAGACCGGCTGGCGCTCCGACAATGTGGCGCTCAACCAGGCAAGTGCGGTGGTGGCCTTCGAGGTCACCGACACCGGCGTCGGCATCCCGGTCGAGAAGCAGAAGATCGTGTTCGAGGCCTTCCAGCAGGCCGACGCCAGCACCAGCCGCAAGTACGGCGGCACGGGGCTCGGCCTTGCCATCAGCCGCGAGCTGGCCCAGCTGCTGGGCGGCGAGCTCACCTTGCGCAGCACGCCCGGTCTCGGCAGCACCTTCACGCTCTACCTGCCGACCATGTACACCGGCCCGCGCACGGCGCTGCGCCAGCCCTTGCCGGGCTCCCTGCCGTTGCCGCAGGTCGCCCTGCCCGACCATCTCGCCGACCAGTTCCCCGACGACCGCCACACCATCCAGCCGGGCGACCGCACCCTGCTGATCGTCGAGGACGATCCCAACTATGCCGGCATCCTGGTTGACGCCGCCCATGCCGCGGCCTTGAAGGCCGTCGTGACGGCGCGCGGCGCAGAGGCGCTCGACCTGGCGCTGCAATACAAGCCCGTGGCCATGTCGCTCGACATCTTCCTGCCCGACATGCTGGGGTGGAACGTGCTGAGCCAGTTCAAGCGCACGCTCGAGACGCGCCACATCCCGGTGCAGATCCTGAGCATGGACGAGGACCGCCAGCAGGGCCTGGCGCGCGGCGCCTTCTCCTA
Organism: uncultured Alphaproteobacteria bacterium; assembly: GCA_963809025.1. GTDB lineage: Bacteria > Pseudomonadota > Alphaproteobacteria > Reyranellales > Reyranellaceae > Reyranella. Next base: position 353,601 of record CAWEIE010000032.1, read on the forward strand.
CCTCAACAAGCCGACGACCAGCGAAGGGCTGAACGCGGCGCTGGCCCGCATCAACGACTATGTGCGGCCGCGCAAGAAGAAGCTCCTGATCGCCGAGGACAACGAGGCCGAGCGCTTCGGCGTCTCCGAACTGCTGGCGCATCCCGACATCGAGATCGCCACCGTCGATTCCGGCCGCGGCGCCCTCGACAAGCTGCGCTCGGAGCGCTTCGACTGCATGGTGCTCGACCTGCGCCTGCCCGACCTGTCGGGCTTCGACGTGCTGGAAGAGATACAGCACGACACCGCCCTGGCCGACCTGCCGGTGGTGGTGTTCACCGGCCGCGACCTGTCGCCCGAGGAGGACGCCAGGCTGCACACCATGGCGCGCTCGATCGTGGTCAAGGGGGCCGCTTCGCCCGAGCGGCTGTTCGACGAGACCGCGCTCTTCCTGCACCAGATCGCCGAAGACCTGCCCGAGGACAAGAAGCGCATGCTCGAGCGCCTGCACAGCTCCGACGAGATGCTGGCCGGCCGCACCGTGCTGGTGGTCGACGACGACACGCGCAACATCTTCGCCCTGTCGAGCGCGCTCGAGCGGCGCGGCATGCGCGTGCTGACGGCGACGACCGGCCGCGAGGCCGTCTCGACCCTCGAACGCTCACCCGAGGTCGCGATCGTGCTGATGGACATCATGATGCCCGAGATGGACGGCTACGAGACCATCGCGCTCATTCGCGGCAATCCCGCGCTGCGGCGCCTGCCGATCGTGGCGCTGACCGCCAAGGCGATGAAGGGCGACCGCGAGAAGTGCCTCGAAGCCGGCGCCTCCGACTACCTCGCCAAGCCGGTCAACACCGAGCAGCTCTTCTCGGCGCTGCGGCTGTGGCTGCACCGTTGAACACCGCCAGCGGACTGCGCCCCGTGGTCAAGGACATCGACAAGGTCAACATCCTGCTGATCGACGATCAGCCGGCCAAGCTCTTGAGCTACGAGGTCATCCTCGCCCAGCTGGGCGAGAACCTGATCAAGGCCAACTCGCCGCAGGAGGCGCTGGGCCTCCTGCTCAAGACCGAGAACGTCGCCGTCGTGCTGATCGACGTTGTGATGCCCGGCATCGACGGCTTCCAGCTCGCCGCCATGATCCGCGAGCATCCGCGGTTCCAGCAGCTCGCCATCATCTTCGTGTCGGCCGTGCAGGTCGGCGAGACCGACCATCTGCGCGGCTACGAGATCGGCGCCGTCGACTACGTCTCGGTGCCGGTGGTGCCCGAGGTGCTGCGTGCCAAGGTCCGGGTCTTCGTCGACCTCTACCGCAAGACCCGCCAGCTCGAGGCGCTGAACACCGAGCTCGAGGAGCGGGTCACGGCGCGCACCGCCGAGCTCGAGGCGCAGAAGGAACGCCTGCGCCTCAGCGAGGAGCGCCGTTCGATCGCGCTCTCGGCCGGCGACATGGGCTCGTGGGAGGTCGATGTCGCGAGCGGCCGCATCGACTGGGACGACGGCCCCTATCGCATCTTCGACGTCGATCGGGCGACCTTCCAGCCGACCGTGGCGCGCGTCGAAGCGATGATCCATCCCGACGACCGCGCCAAGAACTCGCTTTCAGCCATTCTCGAGGACGGCCTGTCGCGCTTCCAGGTCGAGTTCAGGATCGTGCGGCCGAGCGGCGAGCTGCGCTGGTGCTACGGCGCCGGCATCATCTCGCGCGACGCCACCGGCAGGCCGGTGCGCATGAACGGCGTCACCGTCGACATCACCGAGCGCAAGCGCGCCGAGGAACGCCAGGTGCTGCTGGCGCGCGAGGTCGACCATCGCGCCAAGAACACGCTGGCCGTCGTGCTGTCGGTGCTGCGGCTCACGCGTGCGCCGACCACCCAGGAATTCATCACCGCCGTCGAGGGCCGCGTGCATGCGCTGGCCGCCACGCACAACCTGCTCTCCTCGACGCGCTGGGAGGGCGCCGATCTGCGCAAGATCGTCGAGGAGGAGATGGCGCCCTATCACGCCACGCACCGCCAGCGCGTGATCACCGAGGGACCGGCCGTGGTGCTGCTGCCGGCGACGGCGCAGGCCGTGGCGCTGGCGCTGCACGAGCTTGCCACCAACGCCGCCAAGTACGGCGCGCTGTCGACCGAGACCGGCACGTTGACCGTGAGCTGGACGACCGGCGACGACGCCCTGATGCTCGACTGGATCGAGACCGGCGGTCCGCCGACGGCCGAGCCGGCGCGGCTGGGCTTCGGCCTCACCATCGTGCGCTCCAGCATCGAGGCGCAGTTCCGCGGCGGCGTCAGCTACGACTGGCGGCCCGAAGGCCTGCGTTGCCATCTTTCCATCCCGGCTGCCCAGATCGCCATCGCCAGGGCGTCCGCGGAAGCACCGGCCGAGACCCCGGCCGACCATCGGCTGCGCCGCAGCCTCGCCGGCATGCGCCTGCTGGTGGTCGAGGACGAGCTTCTGGTCAGCATGCTGCTGGAGGACATCCTGACCGACCTCGGCGCCGAGGTCGCAGGGCCCTACGGCCGGCTGGCCGATGGCCTGGCTGCCGCCAAGGTCGAGCGCTTCGACGGCGCCATCCTCGATCTCAACCTCGCCGGCCAGCAGGCCGAGCCGCTGGCCGACCTCCTGCTGGCGCGCGGCGTGCCGTTCGTGTTCATCACCGGCTATCAGCGCGACAGCATCGACCGGCGCTACGCCAACGTGCCGGTGCTGCCCAAGCCGATCGATGCCGCGGCGCTCGAAGGCGTGCTGCTCACCCTGCTGGGCGGCGAATCGCTGATGCGCGCGGCCGAGGGCGGCTAGGACTGCTACAGTCGCGGCATGATCGTCCTCAGCGAAAATTTCCGCGCGCTGTTCTATGCGCCGTTCTATGCCGCCTACGCCACTGGCGCGTTCCGCGACGCCGGCGTCGAAGTCACCCTGCGGCCCTCGCCCGATCCTCCCGCCGCGGCGCGCGCCCTGCGCTCGGGCGAGGTCGACGTGATGTGGGGCGGCCCCTTGCGCGTCATGATCGGGCATGACAGCGAACCCGATGCCGATCTCGTCTGCTTCGCCGACGTCGTGGCGCGCGATCCGTTCTTCGTGATCGGCGCCGGGCCGCGGCCCGACTTCCGCTTGGCCGATCTCGCCAAGCTGAGGTTCGCCTCGGTGTCCGAAGTGCCGACGCCGTGGATCTGCCTGGCCGACGATTTGCGCCGGGCCGGCGTCGACCCCGACCGGCTCGACCGCGTCTCGGGTCCGTCGATGGCCGACAATGCCGCGGCGATCCGCGCCGGCACGCTCGACGCGGCGCAGCTCTTCCAGCCCTATGCCGAGGAGCTTTTGGCCTCGGGCGCGGGCCACCTCTGGTACGCCGCCGCCACGCGCGGCCTCACCGCCTACACCACGCTGGTGACGCGCCGGCCCACGCTCGAGCGCCGCGCCGACGATCTCCTGAAGATGACCCAGGGCCTGCACCGCACGCTCGGCTGGTTCGCCGCCACGCCGGCCGTCGAGATCGCCCGCGCGCTGAAAAGCTATTTCCCCGATGTGACTGAGCCGATCTTCGCCGCCGCCATCGAACGCTATCGCAAGCTCGGCCTGTGGGGGCCCGATCCGGTGATCCGCCGCGAGGGCTACGACCGCCTGCACGCCGCCATGCGCGCCGCGGGCACGCTCAAGCGCGACATCCCTTACGAGCTCTGCGTCGACACCAGCCTGGCCGAACGCGCGAGGTCATGATGGGAGCGCGGGCCTTCGGCCCGCTTACGCGCATTCACATGCGCGCTTGATCATGAGCGGGCCAGAGGCCCGCGCTCCCATTCACGGCTTGATCGTCACGCAGCCGGGATCGATCGCCTCGTTGGCGATCGCCACGAAGCGCTCCAGCGGGCAGGCCTTTTCGTGGCTGTCGCTGGCGCAGGCCGGCAGGTCGACCGCCACCATGCCGGGCGGACGTTCGAAGTCGAGAACCTGCACCTTGCGCATCTGCTCGAGCGTCTGCGCGTAGTAGGCGAGCCGCACGTAGCGCCGGCCGGTCCGTCCCTCGCGCAGCAATTCGAAGGCCAGCGCGCCGCCGGGCGAGGCCTCGTTCGGCTGGAAGCCCGGGATCTGCCAACCGACGTTGAGCAGCCGCGAGACGGTCGCGATGTTGGTGTCGTGGCCGACCAGCAGGCCCAGCCGCACCGGCTCGGCGAGCCCCTGCAGGCCCGGGAACTTGTGGCCGTTCTGCAGAGTGGCGACGATCTGCGTCATCAGGTTGGAGCCGTGCTGCCGGGCGATCGGCAGGGTCTTGTGCGCCAGGTCGAACTCGAGCTGATGGATCTTGAGCAGGTTCTCGAGGTCGGGGTCGCCCGACAGGCGGCCCCAGGCAACCTGCGCCGAGGGCATGCCTTCGGCGCTTTGCATCAGGAAGCTCTCGGCCGCCGACGAGCCGATGCCGATCGGTCCGGAGACGCTGACCCAGCCGCCCGATCCGGTGTCGACCGCCGGCGCCTCAGACGGCAGGCCGCAATAGCGGCCGGCCGACGTCTGGCCGGGCGGGCAAAGGATGGCCTGCATTGCACCGAGCTGAGGGGCGTATTCGCGCAGCACCGAATCGAAGTTGCCGCCGATGCGCGCCAGCACGGCGGCGCGGTTGGCCGCGGCATCCATCGGACAGGGCGGCGAGGGCTGCGGATGGAACAGGGGATCGGGAACGGTGAAGTCGTCCTGATTGCGCAACAGCGGGTTGGCGCACCCGGGATACATGCCGTTCAGCAGCGCCGCCCCCGTGAGCCGTGTGCGCTGGTCGATGTCGGTCCACGCCGCGACCGTGTTGCGCGGCGGGCAGATCGACGCCTCCATCAAGCCGCGCCCGCCATAGAGCACGCGGTAATAGCGGCCCATCAGGCGCATCAGCTCGGCGCCGCGCGGCGACAGGAAGCCGGGCGGCACCGGCCATACCGGCCACGGCGTGGCGACGTGCCTGTCCAGTTCCTCGTTGGACTTGATCGGCGAGCGGACGCCATGCCGCGACAGCAGGATCGCCCGCTCCATCTGCCAGCCCGGCGGAATCGGCAGGATCTGGGCGGCCGCGGGCTCGCCCAGCAGCAGGCCGACTATGACGACGACAAGAACGCGGATGCGCATAGCACTCCCCCAAGGGGGACTATGCCGTCACCCGCGACGCGGGCTCAAGTCGGATCGGCCCTCAAGTCGGATCGGTTTGCCGCCGGCTCTGGTGCGCCGATTCGGCCGACGTGCCGGTGACCGGCGAGCGCCCCCGCCCGTCGTCGCTGTCGGAGGGCGCCACCGAACGGACGGCGATCTGCAGCTCATGGGCGCCGATCAGAGCATCGATCGCCCGCTGCCGCTGCTCCTCGTTGGGCACCGACCCGCGGGCAATGACCGTGCCGTGCTCGACTTCCAGGGCGAGGTCGCGCGCATCCACCCCCAGCGTCGTCAGGCGGTCCAGAAGCTTCTCGCGGATGATCTCGTCGCGATTGTTCATCGGGTCCTCCGGTCGTTCCCCGAGTCGAACGTCCGGAGGCAGTGATTGTTGCGGCCCGACGGCAAGATTGCCGGCCAGGAGTCGGCGTGGCCGGGCGGCGGCCGAGATGTTAGTTTCCGCGCCATGCCCGTCCATTGGACGATTTCCCACCCTCAACGGCTGGTCGTCGCCGTCGCCAAGGAGCCGGTGACCGTGGCCGACATGGAGCAGTATTTCGCCGGGGTCACCGACGGCGGCGGCATGGCGTATGCCAAGATCTTCGAAATCACCCATTCGCCGCTGGCGATCTCCGAGGACAACCTCAAGGCGCTCGGCCAGCGCGTCATGTTCTATGCCCAGCACGGCCAGATCGGGCCGCTCGCCATCGTCGCGGCCTCCGACGAGAGCTATGCGCAAGCCCAGATCTTCGCCAATGCCGCGACCGTCAAACGGCCATTGCAGATCTTCCGCGAGCTGCACGCCGCGCGGCAGTGGCTCGACGCGCAGGCGACGCCGTCCTAGAACGTCGCCGTGCTCGCCCTGCATGCGCCTACGCTGCATTTCGTCGCCGTCCTGGTCACCGTGGTGGCGGCCGGGGTGTCGCTGCTCACCTGGTATCATCATCGCGACGGGCCCGGCCTGCGCGGTTGGGCGTTCGCCCTGCTGCTGGGCAGCGCCGGCACATTCCTGTTCGGCCTGCGCGGGCCGGACGCCTCCTTCCGCTTCATCCTGATCGGCGACGCGCTGTTCGTCGCGGGCTTTACCACCATGTGGCTGAGCATGCGCCGCTTCAACGATCCGGCGATGGGCGCCGAGCTCGCCGGGGTGATCGTCGCGGCCATAGTGCTCGTCTTCGTCGCCCTGTTCACGCTCGCCTGGCAGGTCGCCCCGGTGGCGCGCGCCCAGTCGATCGTCTTCTCTCTGTTCGTCTTCATCCTGGCCTCGCTGGCGGCCTGGGAGACCTGGCGCGGCCGCCAGCTCGACGGCCTGCGCAGCCGGCCGATCGCCGCTCTTGCGCTCGCCGGCATCGCGGCCGCCCGGCTGGTGCGGGCAGCGATGGTGGCCGCCCAGGGCATGGACATGCTCGAACCGGAGGTCGGCATCGTCGCCCAGGGCTATGCTCTTTATTTCACCACCGTCTGCATCCTCGTGGTGACGTTCGGCCTGGTGCTGATGGCCCACGAACGCTTCGAGCGGCAGAACGTGTTCTCGACCGAGGCCGGTCGCGCCGCCGAATAGCGATCGGCGATTCGCCGCTGCAAGCGGCCAATGCTAGGGTCGATCGACAATCAATGGGGGTTTCATGCGGGCGATCTGGGCAGGCATTGCATCGGCGTTTCTGGTGCTGTGGCTGGCGACGGCGGCCTGGGCGCAGAACGGGCTCGAGCGCTTCGAGAAGGAGCTGAAGCCGCAGCTCGAGCTAAAAACCTTCACCTATGCCAACTCAGCCCCGCTCGGCAGCTCGGGATTCGTGCTGAACGACGTCGTGGCCGTCATTCCCGCCAATGCCGCGACCGGCGACAAGGAGAGCACGGTCAAGATCCAGAAGGTGACGGTCGAGGCGCTCGACTTCGACCGCATGAAGAAGGATGCCAAGGACGACGAGGCGCCGCGCTTCGCCAAGCTCAAGCTGGAAGGCATGACGGGCGACGACGAGATGTTCACTGCCCTGCAACCCTTCGGCGTGCCCAACGTGCCGCTCGACATCGCCCTCGATTACACCCTCGACCCGGCGACCAAGGTGCTCGACGTCAAGACGCTGGAGATCGGCATGCGCGGCCAGGCCAGGTTCGTCCTGTCGCTGGCGATGGACGGCATCAACGGCATGGCCGGCGCCAAGGACGACGCCCGCCTGCGCACCGCGTCGCTCACCGTCGACGACACCGGCCTGCTCGGCAAGCTCCTGCCGGCATGGGCCAAGGAAGAAGGCGTGGAGCCCGAGGAGCTGGTGCAGACCGCGCTGACGGGCCTCGCCGCCTTCGCCGCCCAGCAAGGCCCCGAAACCTTGAAGTCGCTCGACGCGGTGGCCTCCTTCATCGCCGACTGGAAGGCGCCCAAGGGGCCGCTGGTGCTGGGGCTGAAGCCCGCCAAGACCGCGGGACTCTCCGACCTCGACAAGGTGGCGTTGCCCGACGCGCTCACGACCGAATTCGGCTTCACCGCCACGTATCCCGGCACCAAGGCGGGGGCGGCCAAGGCCGGCCCGAAGTAAGAGTAAAAAAAACAAGGGAGGGAATGATGAAGCGGCGAACGCTCTTTGCCGCCGGCCTGGTGTTGCCGGCATTGCGGCCCGCCATGGCGCAGGATGCCTATCCGTCCAAGCCCGTGCAGATCTTCGTGCCATTTCCGCCGGGCGGCGTGGCCGACATCACCGCGCGGCCGCTCGCCCATGTGATGGGCCGCCTGGCCAAGCAATCGATCGTGGTGGTGAACAAGCCTGGCGCCGGCGGCTCGGTGGGCGCCGCGCAAGCCGGGCGCGCGGCGCCTGACGGCTACACGCTCCTGCTGGCGCTGTCGTCGATCTCGGTGCTGCCGGTCGCCGATCGCCTGCAAGGACGGCCGGCTGCCTACGAGCTCGACCAGTTCGCGCCCGTCGCCCTGATCAGCGCCGATCCGACGGTGCTGGTCGTGCGCGCCGACGGTCCCTACAAGACGCTGAAGGACCTTGTCGACGCCGCCAAGGCCAAGCCCGGCACGATCAATTACGGCTCGTCGGGCGTGTACGGCACGCTGCATGTCGCGATGGAGATCTTCGCCCAGGCCGCCGGCATAAAGATGTTCCACATCCCCTATCAGGGTGGCGGCCCGGCCGTGGCGGCGCTGCTCGCCGGCCAGATCGACGCGCTGGCGTCGGGGCCGGCGCCGGCGATCGGCCAGATCAAGGCCGGCAAGATGCGCGCGCTCGCGGTATGGGGCGACAAGCGGCTGGCGGCCATGCCCGACGTGCCCAGCATGAAGGAGCTGGGCTACGACGCCACCTTCTACATCTGGTCGGGCCTGTTCGCGCCGGCCGCCACGCCGCAGCCGGTGATGACGGCGCTGCGCGAGCTGGTGAAGCGCACCGTCGAGGATCCCGAGTTCAAGGAGGCGATGGCCAAGGTCGAGACGCCGATCGCCTATCTCGACGCGCCACAGTTCAAGACCTTCCTCGACCGCGACGCTGCAATGCTCAAGGTCGCGGTCGAACGCATCGGCAAGGTGCCGGAGAACTGAGCGCTCATGCTCTTCCGGACCGCGCGCGTCTCGCGCGCCTCATGATCATGAGCGCGCGGGGACGCGCGCGGTCCGGAAGACGCTAATTCTGATACGGCGTCCTCAGCCGGTCGATCTCGGCCTGCGACGGCCGATACGGCGCGGCCGCCGGATCGAAGCGCGTCCAGCCCTGCCCACGATAGGCGCCGCGCCGCTCGACCGGATCGATCGGCCGGTGGCGGTTCATGATCTGCTGCACGAAGGCCACGTTGTTGTCGGCCGTGCGCACGCTGACCAGGGTGCCGCCGCGGCGCACGGCCTCGCAGTAGACATGCGCCTCCTCTTCCGGCACGCCCGCGCTCACCAGCGCGCCGACAACGCCGCCGGTCACCGCGCCCGCCGCGGCGCCCACCGCGGTCGCTGCCAACGCCCCGGCCGCGACCACGGGGCCAAGGCCCGGAATGGCGATGATGCCAAGCCCGGCCAGCAGGCCGGCTGTGCCGCCCAAGGCCGCGCCGACGCCGGCGCTCGGTCCCGCCGCCGACGGCTCCTCGAGGCGGGCGGTCTCGTCGCAGATGTACTTGTTGGCGATCAGGTTGATGTCCGAGCTCTTGATGCCGGACACCTCGAGATCGGCCACGACCTGGCGGGCCTGGCCGTAGGTGTCGTAGACGCGCGTGATGGTCTGCATGATCAATTCCTCCTATTGGCTGACGACGTTGCCCTTGAAGTCGACGGCGACCTTGACGCTCTTGCCGTCCTTCATGGCGCTGCCGCGCCAGACGCCGTCGCCGTCCTTGGCGAGCGACGAGACGCTGGTGAATCCGGCAGCGACGGCGCGATCCTTGGCCTGTCCTTCGGTGAAGCTGTTGGCGCCCTTGATCGGCGCGCCGGGCTCGGGCGCCTTGGCCATGAAGATGTCGCTCTGGCAGGACTTCATGAATTCCTGCTGGGTGATGCGACCGTCGACCGGCGTCACGTGGGCGCGCACGCGATAGTAGGCGAGGTAGCGATCGGCCTCGGGCCCCACCAGGACGCCGTCGTTGTTGCCGTCGGCGCTCTTCCACTGGGCCGCACAATCGGTCTCCGACGCCGCCCAAGCGGATGCCGGCCAGGCCGCCCAACAGGCCACGAGCACGGCAAGTGCAGATTTTCTGCTCATCACTCGTCCTCCATATCTAGTGGGCCGGGCTGTTCCGGATGAACGAGACTGCGGGCAACCCGTTCCGTCAGGGGTGCGTTCCTAGGATGGCAGCGCCCAATCCCGGGCGGTGTCGCAAGCCATGGAGGGCTAGCGATGAACGATCCCAAGGACCGCAACCCGCAGCAGTCTCCGCCGGACCGTGACCAGCAGCAGCGCGAGCGCCAACAGCGCCAGCAGCAGCAGCGCCAGAATCGGCAGCAGCCAAACCAACAGCCCAACCAGCAGCCGGCCCAGAAGCCCAACGAACAGCAGATGGACGAATAGGGCCGGGTCCTTAGTTAGCATCGGAATGCCCGCCGACCGGCGGGCATTCCTTTATCAGGGAGAGCGACATGATGAACCCACCGCGCGAACCACAGCCCGTGCCACCGCCGCCGGGCAAGACCGATCCGATCCCGCCCGAGTTGCCACAGCCCGGTGGGCCGCAGCCCGAGGACGTGCCGCCGCCGCCGTCTCATCCGACAGGTCCGCCGGCGCCAGTCGCGTGAGGTTTACTTGTCTCGCATTCGAGACACGGTCATGAAAACTGGATGGCAAAAACGTCTCGGAGATACACATGAATTTCGATGCCCTAGCGGTAACCTGGTCACCGCGCCTGCTCAGCATCTTGCGCATCATGTCAGGTCTGCTGCTGCTCCAGCATGGCACCGCCAAGTACCTCAAGTTTCCGTTTGTACAGAGCATGGCAAACGCCTCGCCAACGTCGTTGTCGGGCATCGCCGGCATCCTTGAACTTGTGGGTGGCGTCCTGCTCATCCTTGGCCTGTTCACGCGTCCGACGGCCTTCATCCTGTCGGGCATGACGGCCGTGGCCTATTTCGTTGCCCACGCGCCGCGCGGCTTCTATCCGGTCCTCAATGGCGGCGAGCTCGCGGCGCTGTACTGCTTCGTTTTCCTCTATATCGCGGCCGCCGGTTCCGGTCCGTGGAGTCTCGACGCGATGCGGCGCAAGTAAGCGCTTAACGACCCTTCATTTGGACGGTAAGTGAGGACGGCCGCCGCTTGGGCGGCCGTCTTGTTGTGTCTCCGGGAGGAAGCATCGTGCTTACGCGTCGCCATTTCACCGCCCTCGCCGGCGTCACCGCTCTCAGCGCGCCGATGGTTGCGCGTGGCCAGGCGCGCTGGAAGCCGGAGAAGCCGATCACGATCTACAATCCCTTCGCCGCAGGTGGCGTGACCGACGTGCACATCCGCATGCTGGGCGAGACGGTCACCAAGGCGCTGGGCCAGCAGGTCATCGTCGACGTGAAGGCGGGCGCCGCCGGCACCTTGGCGCCAGCCATGCTGATCAACGCCAAGCCGGACGGCCAGACGCTCGCCTGCATGAGCATCAACAGCCTGCGCTATCCGCACTATCAGAAGACGACCTGGGATCCGCTGAAGGACTTCACCTACATCAGCGGGCTCTCGGGCTACACCATGGGCATCGTCGTGAAGTCGACGGCGCCGTGGCAGACGCTCGAGGACCTGATCGCCGCCGGCAAGAAGGAGCCCGAGAAGTACAATTTCGGCACCTCGGGCATCGGCGGCACCGGCCAGCTCATGATGATCGAGGTCGATCAGGCGACCGGCGCCAGGTTCACGCACGTTCCCTACAAGGGTGGCGCGGAATGGATGCAGGCGCTGCTGAGCGACCAGGTGCATTTCCTGGCCGACGCTTCGCAATGGGCGCCGTTCGTCGACAACGGCCAGTGCCGCATCCTCGCGCTCGCGACCGAGCAGCGCCTCGAGAAATACAAGGACGTCCCGACCCTGATCGAGCGCGGCATCAACGTCGTGGGCCAGAGCCCCTACGGGATCGTCGGCCCCAAGGGCATGCCGCCGGAGGTCGTCGATTCGATCTATCTCGCCTTCAAGGAGGCGATGGGTGAACCCAAGGTCAACGAGTATCTGGCGAAGTTCCTCCAGCTGCCGTGGTACAAGAACCCGGCCGAGTACCGCGCCTTCGCCGAGAAGTACTATGTCGAGGTGAAGCCGCTGCTCATCAAGGCGGGACTGGCGCAGGGTTAATGTCTTTGCCTCCCCATCGTCATCGATGGGGAGGTGCCCGCGCAGCGGGCGGAGGGGTCATAAGCATCAGTACTGTTGCTCATGACCCCTCCGGCCCTGCGGGCCACCTCCCCAACGAAGCTGGGGAGGAATGAGTGAAGTCGAAGGGAGGCGTGCATGGCGCTCAAAAGAGTGGCGCTCGAGATCGGCATGGGCACCGACATCCGCGGCGGCGATTACACCAAGGCCGCGGTCCGGGCCTTGCGCGATGCGCTGTGGCACAACTCGCTCACCGTCGCCACGGCGGTCGGCAAGTCGAGCGACGACATGCAGGTCGAGGTGCTGATCGGGGTCCCCAAGCCCGAGCTGGTCGACAAGAACGAGGTTTTGGCGGTACTGCCGCACGGCACGGGCACCGTGAAGGTCGTCGAAGGCGGCCTCGAAATCCCCAACGAAGCCGGCACGGACAAGACGGTGATCGCCCAGGCGGCCGCCGTCGTCCGGCTCGATCTCTAAGGAGCCCGCGATGCCCGCGAAACGCGTGATCCTCGAACTCGGCACCGGCAATGACCTGCACGGCGGCGACTACACCAAGGCGGCCCTGCGCGCCGTGCAGGACGCCCTGCATCACAGCTCGCTCGCCATGATCCGCAGCCTCAAGGTGAATCCCAAGACCGGCATGTTCGTCGACGTCACGATCGGCGTGCAGCAGCCCGACAAGGTCGACCTCGAGAAGGTGCGGGCGTCGCTGCCGCACGGCATCGTCACGGTGAAGGCGGTCAAAGGCGGGCTCGACGTGCCCGATCCCGAGAACAACGATCCGGCCGTGATCGCCAGTGCCGCCGTGTGCGTGCGGCTGGAGCTGCCCTAAAGCACAATCCGTCCAGCTGTAAAACAGCTGGACGGATTGTGCCCTGTTGAACAAGCATCGCTAGTGCGCGCGAATCCGGTCAGATGGAACCGCGCGCGGTTCCATCTGACCGGATTCCGCTCTAGGGAGGAAAAACCCGTGCTGCTCTACGAACACCCGCTCTCGTCCTACGCCCAGAAGGTCAAGATCGCGCTGCGCGAGAAGGGCCTCGATTTCAAGGCCGAGACGCCGCCCGCCCTGGGCTCGGGCAAGGCCGAAGGCCCGTTCGCGGCAGCAAGCCCGCGCAACGAAGTGCCGGCGCTGATCGACGGCGACGTGCAGATCTTCGATTCGACCATCATCCTCGAGTATCTCGAGGACAAGTTCCCCTCCCCGCCCCTGCTGCCACGCGACCCCGCCCAGCGCGCCAAGGCGCGCATGATCGAGGAGGTCTGCGACACGCTCTACGAGGCAATCAACTGGGGCCTGAGCGAGATCCGCTGGTTCAAGCGCGCCGAAGGCGAGCAGGCCGAGAAAATGACGGCGACGGCCGCCCGCCAGACCGCCGAGCTGCAGGCCTGGCTCAGCGACAAGCTCGGCACGGCCCGGTGGTTCAATGGCGAAAGCTTCGGCTGGGCCGATCTCAGCGTCGCGCCCTACGTCAATCGCTCCTTCCACTATGGCCTCGGCACGCCGACCGATTCGCCGCTGGCGGCATGGCGCACGCGCATCCGGGAGCGCCCTTCGGTCGCCGCAACCTTCCGTGAGTTCGAGGCCGCCACCGAGCGCATGGGCGATGCGGCCGGCCGCCTGGTATCGGGCGCGATCCGCCGCGAATACCGCGACCACCGCCTGGAATGGATGATGAAGTCGGGCGGCATGCAGGTCGTGCTCGACGGGCTGGCGAAGAACAACATCCGCTTCACCTGGCCTTTGGGTTAGAGAGGAGGCGTCGGCGTGAAACAGGTCGTCCAGGTACCGGGCGTGCTGCCCTATGAGCCGTTCGGTTTCACCAACTGCGTGCGCTTCAAGGACGTGCTCTATCTGTCCGGTATCTCGGCGATTGACCCGCAGGGCAAGGTCGTCGGCGCCGACATCGAGACGCAGACCCAGGAGACCTACCGGAACATCCAGAAGGTGTTGCGGGCAGCCGGTTCGGACCTCGACCAGATCCTGCAGATGACAAGCTTCGTCGTCGATCTGCCGGCCAACGGCTCGGGCTATGTCGCGGTCCGCAAGAAGATCCTGACCCGGCCCTCCTACACCAGTGCGACGATCGGCGTATCGGCGCTCATGGTGCCCGGGCTTCTGCTCGAGGTGCAGTGCACGGCCGCAACGCCGTAGCCCAACAGAACTGGAGGAAACGCCCATGCACCGCAGCGATGACCGAATTCTCACCACCCATGTCGGCAGCCTGCCGCGCAATGCGGTGCTGACCGACCTTCTGATCCGCGACGAGGACGGCGAAAAGGTGGATCGCGCCGAGCTCAGGCGGCAAAGCGAGAGCGCGGTGCGCTACGTCGTCGAGAAGCAGGTGGCAAGCGGCGTCGACATCGTGAACGACGGCGAGCAGCCGCGGGTCGGCTTCCAGACCTACGTGGCGCAGCGCATGCAGGGCTTCGGCGGCGAGTCCAAGCGGCCCCGGCCGCGCGATTACACGGATTTCCCGACGCTGCTCGCACAGCTGCCTCACCGTTATCCCCGGCGCGCCAAGGTATCGAATGCCCCGCAGGCGATCGCCGAGGTCCGCTATGACGATCTCGCGCCCGCCGAGGACGAGTGCCGCATGTTCCGCGCGGCGCTCAGCAAGCTGCCATCGCCGCCGCTCGGGACATTCATGACGGCGGCGTCTCCCGGCATCATCGCCACCACCTTGCTGAACGCCCACTACGACAGCCACGAGGCCTATGTCTTTGCGCTTGCCCGCCAGATGCGCAAAGAATACGAGCTGATCGCGCGCGACTTCATCCTGCAGATCGATGCGCCCGACCTGGCGCTCGAGCGCACCACGCTTTTCCAGGACAAGAGCGTCGCCGAGTTCATCAAGATCGCCGAGATGCATGTCGCCGCGCTGAACGAGGCGCTGGCCGGCATTCCGCGCGACCGTATTCGCCTGCACTGCTGCTGGGGCAACTACGACGGGCCGCACATCCACGACGTGCCGCTGGCCGACATTTTCCCGGTGCTGACCCAGGCCAAGGTCGGCGCGCTCTCGATCGAGTTCGCCAACCCGCGCCACCAGCACGAATATGCCGCCCTCAAGCAGGCCAGACTGCCGCCGGAGTTCCTGCTGTTGCCGGGCGTCATCGATACCAAGACGAATTTCGTGGAACATCCCGAGGTCGTGGCCAATCGCATCTGCGAGGCCGTCGACGCCGTGGGCGACCGCAGCCGGGTCATCGCCTCCTGCGACTGTGGCTTCGGCACCTTCGCCGGCTCCGAGCTGGTGGCCGAAGAAGTCGTGTGGGCCAAGCTCAAGAGCTGCCGCGAAGGCGCCGAGCTCGCGACGCGGCGCTTGTGGGGGAAGGGTTAGTTTCTCGTTCCTCCCCTTCGCGGAAGCCGCGAAGGGGCGTGGCGCTTTTGGCCGCGAAGCGGCCAAAACGCCTGGTCCGCGAAGCGGACGGAGGGGTCATGAGCAAGCGTGATGGTGCTCATGACCCCTCCGTCGGCGTAAGACGCCGACACCTCCCCAGCTTCGCTGGGGAGGAAACGACTCTCGTCGGAGCGTCAGCTCCGGGCCTGGCGGCCGAAGAAGATCATGCCCGCGCCGACGGCGATGGCGATCACGCCGGCGATGCTGGGAATGGGAATGGTGCGCTGCTGGTCGGCTGTGACCTTGAGCGGGCCGGCGTCGATCACGACCTTCTTCTCGGTGAAGGAGATGTTGTCGATGACGAGGCCGGCGATGCCGATGGCGATCAGCATGATGCCGAACACGACGAGCGGTTTCATCGCGGCAACTCCCTGGTCCTTTGCGGCTGTCATGACAACCAAAACGCGTGGCGTTGCCATAAGTTCCACATAAGAAACCCGGGATTCAGGACCTCACGAGCATCGATCGCCCTTGCTCGATCGCCAACCGGGCCATCGCCTCGAGACCGGCGTCGGTCGCGCTGCTGACCGGATGGCCGATCTTGGCGAAGCGGTAGTCGGGCATGCCCAGCACGCGGCTCATCAGCTCGGCGGCGGTCGCGAACCGTTCGGTCATGACGCTGAAGGCGGGAACCAGGAGACGCTCAGCCGCTACGGAGTCGTGCAGACTGCACGATGAACAGCTTCCTCAATCTCCGATGCCGGAGATCACCGCATCCCAGTTCTTGATCTCGGCGACGATGTGGGCGTCGGCCGGCGCGCTGTAGTTGGATTTGGTGCGCATCACCACCTTGGCCACGCCATGCTCCTCGCGCAGCAGGCGGTCGAGATGGCCGAAGAAGCCCTTGGTGCCTTCCTTGCCGTTGGAGATGAAGCCGATGGTCTTGCCTTCGAGCGTCGCCAGCCGCGGCGCGAGCTGGCCGGCCGGCGGCGCCTTTTCCGGCGTGGGATCGAGAACGCGGAACGTCATGATCTACCTCTGCTCTTTCTTGGGCGGCTCGCAGTCGACGCAGGCGCCGACGGCCATGGTGACGGCATGGCTCTTGTTGCCGAGCCACGGGGGAATGATCGCGCCAAAGCCGCCGGCGGGTCCGCCGGCAGCCACGACCAGGAGCTGGTCCGGCGATTCCATCGCCGCATAGACGCTGTCGCCGCGGTCGCGCACGACAGCGCCCTTGCCGACGTCGGCCCATTCGCGGCGATGGATGCGGGCGCGCTCATGGACGAAGTTGGCGATGTCGGTCTTGCTCCACTTCGCCGCCTGCAGGTGCTCGCGCAGCTGCTTGGGAATGATCAGCGCGTAGTTGCCGGGGTGGATCGAATAGTGCCGCAGGTTGGCGCGCATCTCGGCCGCGAAGGTCTCGAGGATTTCTTCAGGCTGGGTCGTCCACTCGTTCATGATCTGGCGCGGCGCACCCGCCGCCATCACCGTAACCGCCGAGGCCTCTTTCGGAATGCCGCGCTGCTCGGCAAGCGACAGCCAGGTCGTGTCCTCCTCGTCCTCGGCCACGCAGTAGCTGAACTTGCCGGGATGGCCCAGGGTCGAGCGGTCGATGGCGCCCGGCCGCACGTCCATCAGGTTTATGAGGCAGAGCCGGATGGCGCGGCCGATCACGGCCGTCGCGCGATCGCTGTTGCCCAGCGCATTGAAGCCGCCGCTGGCGCCGAGCTCGAGCCGGATCGGCCCGTTCAGCACCACCAGCACGGCGCAACCGCCCGTGCTGGCCGTGGCGCCGTGCATCAGGAAGTCGTCCTGCATCATCGCCGTCCACGCGGTGAGGACGACCGGAAAGTGCATGGGCAGGCAGCCCGCCATCACGGCGTTGACGGCCAGCTTCTCGGCGGTGACGCTAAGGCCGCGCACCGGCTCGATGCCGATCAGCTGGTCGGGCGGCATCATCGCCCAGTCGAGGCAGGCCTGCACGGCATCGGCGGTCGGCGGCACGATGGGCAGGCCGTCGGTCCAGCCGTTGCTGTGATAGAGCTCCTGAACCGCGGAAATGTTGTCCGCGTCGTAGGTCCGCGAAGAGAGCTGCACGTGGTTCCTCCGAAGGGGCGAAGCATAGCGCCGCTAAGCCCCATGCCAACATCAACTTGATAGACAGGATTGTTGCAAGATACGCATCAATCCTGTCGTGGCCACTCGCGCCGCAACAACGCCAGAAAACCCGCCGCGGCCGGTGTCGGTTCGCGTTCGCGCAGCGCGATCACGCCGATGCGCCGCACCAGGCGCGGCTCGAGCGGCACGGCGCGCAGGTTGCGGCCGGCCGGCACCGCCCCGCGCGGCACGATCCCGATACCGACGTCGGCGGCGACCAGGCCGAGCAGGGTGGCGATCTGGCTCACCACCACCATCTGGCGCAGCGGCACGCCGGCCATCGCCGCGGCCGCATCGATGGTGCGCCGGGTGCGCGAATCGGTGGGCAGCGCCACGATCGGCTGGTCGGCGAGATCGGACAGGCCGAGCTTGCGGCGCCCCGCGAGCTTGTGGCGCGCCGACGTCACGACACAGAACGTCTCGCGGCCAAGCGGCGTGCCCACGGCGAACTCGGGCAGTTCGTCGACATAGCCCAGGCCGAAATCGGCGACGCCGCTGCGCACATCCTCCATGACCGAGCCGTGCACGCTTTCCCGGACGTGGATTTCCACGCCTGGCCGGTCGGTGCGATAGGCGGCGATCAGGCGCGGCAGGAACGCGCCCGCCACCGACATGACGCTCGACAGGACGACCAGACCGCGCCGCTCCTCGGCCACCTCGCGAACGCTCTGCACGGTGATGCCGAGATCGGCCAGCATGCGCTCAGCGACCGCGGCGAACTCCCGGCCGGCCGCAGTGACCTGCACGCGCCGTGTCGTGCGGTCGAACAGGCGCACGCCGAGCTGGCGCTCCAGCCGCTTGACGGCGCGTGTCAGCGCCGGCTGAGAGATGCGCAGCCGCGCGGCGGCGGCGACGAAGCTGCCATACTCGACCAGCGCCAGGACCGCTTCGAGCTGGCGGGCGCTGAAGTCGGGAAGGGCTGCGCGCAACATCGGATCGCGAGCTTACCCTGTAACGATCCGCTTCCCCATCTCGTCTCCATGTCGGAGCCGCCATTGGAGGAGACCATGGAAGAGTTTTATCTGGTGCATTTGATCGTCGTACTCGCTGTCATCGCCGTTTCCATCATCCCCTGGGGCTACCCCTTGTCCCGGCTTTGCCGGCGCGCCGGCAAGCCGGCGGCGGTCGGTTGGCTCGCGGGAAGCGTCGGAGTGTTCTTCCTCGGTCCCATTGTCTGCGTCTGGTGGCTGGCCCTGTCCCGGTGGCATCCGCCCGAGACGAATTCCTGACGTTTCAGGCCGCCAGCATGCGCTCGCGATTGCGCTCGCGCAGGATCGGCATCACCCATTTGCCGAAACGCTCGGCCTCCTCGTCGTGCAGATAGCCCGAGAGGCAGAAGGAGTGGCAGCCGAGATCGATGAAGTCCTGCAGGGTCTCGGCGCACTGCTCGGGCGTGCCGACCACGGCGATGCCGGCCCCCGGCCGCACCTGGGTGATGCCGGTCCACAGGTTGCGCTCGATGACCTCGCCTTGGGCGGCGAGCTCGCGCACCCGGCGGTTGGCCTCGGAGGTGGCGAAGCGTTCCTTGACGAAAGCCTTCTGCGCCTCGCTGGCGTGGCTCACCAGCTCGTGGGCGAACGCCCAGGCCTCCTTCTCGGTCTCGCGGCAGACGATCTGCAGGCGCATGCCGAAGCCGATGTCGTTTTCGCGGCCGTGGCGGGCCGCCATGCCGCGGATGACCGCCATGTTGGTCCGGATGCGGTCGTAGGTGTCACCCCAGAAGAGATGCACGTCGGAGTGCTTGGCCGAGATTTCCCAGGCCTGCTGCGAGCCGCCGCCGAGATAGAAGCGCGGATAGGGCTGCTGCAGCGGGTGCGGGCGGATCTGCGCGCCCTTGAGCTGATAGAACTTGCCGTCCCAGGTCAGCGGGCCGCGCGCCGTCCACAGCGCCTTCAGGATCGAGACCTCCTCCTCCATGATCTCGTAGCGCTCTTCCTTGCCCCACTTGATGCCTTCGGACGCGTTCTCGGCCTCGCTCTGGCCCGCGATCAGGTTGATGCAGATGCGGCCGCCCGAGAGCTGATCGAAGGTCGCGATCATCTTGGCGAGCAGCACAGGGTTGATATAGGACGGCCGCGCCGCCACCAGCATGCGGATCGACTTGGAGCGCGCCACCATCATCGCGCTCGAGATCCAGGCCTCCCAGCACGCGGTCTGCACCGGCACCAGCATGTACTCGAAGCCCGCGGCCTCGGCCGCCGCGACGACGCGGTCGAACAGCGGCAGCGACGACGCCACCTGGGCGCTCGCCAGGCCATAGGCCGTCGTGTCGCCCGCCGTCGGCAGGAACCAGCCGAATTCAAGTCTGCGCCCGTCTCGCTGCCCGTCTCGCTGCATGGCTCGATTGTCTCCCGCCGGACGGTTCGACGCAATTGGCGCTGGCCGCGCCGCTCACGAGAAGGCACGATCCGCCCGCCTTCGGGGGAGACCTTATGTTGCAGCACGGCAAGCGTCCGACAATCGCATCGCGGCACGGCATGGTGGCGGCCGCCCACCCGTTGGCCGCTGCTGCGGGCGCACGCATCCTCGGCAACGGCGGCAATGCCTTCGATGCGGCGGCGGCGACAGCGGCGACCCTGAACGTCGTCGAGCCCTACATGTCGGGCCTGGCCGGCATTGGCATGGCGACCTGCTACGTCGCGTCCGAGCGGCGCGTGCGTTCCCTCAATTTCATGAGCCTGATCCCGCGCAAGTTCCCGCTGGAGAAGCTCAACAGCCGCGAGCAGATCGTGCGCGGCCCCATTCCCGTGGCCGCGCCGGGCAATCTCGCCGGCTGGTGCGAAATGGTCAGCGCCTACGGCTCCAAGAAATTGCCCGAGCTGTTCGCGCCGGCGATCGCCGTCGCGCGCGACGGCTTCGGACTGATCGAGTTCAACGTCGAGGAGATCGGTGGCGTCACCTACGAGCTGCGCGGCAAGGACAAGCTCTATCCCGAATGGTCGCGCACCTATTTGGAAGGCATCGCCGGCGGCCGGCCGGCGCTGGGCGCCGTGCTGAAGCAGCCCGATCTCGCCAACACGCTGGAGGCCCTGGCGGCCGAAGGTCCCGGGCTGATGTATGGCGGCGCGCTGGGCAAGAAGCTGGTCGAGCGGCTGGCCGAACTCGGCGGCACGCTCACCATGGACGATCTGACGGACTTCAAGGTGCACTGGATCGATCCGGTCGCCGCCAGCTATCGCGGCCGCACCATCCATGTGCCGCCGCCGCCCTGCGAGGCGTTCCAGTACCTGCTGGCCTTGCGCATCCTCGAAGGCTTCGATCTCGGCAAGCTGCCGCGCAACGGCACCGAGCATATCGACACCGTGCTGCGCGCCATCCGCATCGCCGCGGGCGTGCGCATCGCCAACGGCGTGCCTTCGCCGCAGAAGCTTGCCGAGCTTCTGTCGGACGGCCATGTCGAGAGCCTGCGGGCACGGGTGCGCGACGGCAAGCCCGTGGTCGGGCCGACCGAGCAATGGACGCCGCCGGCAAACGAGGGGCACACCACATCGTTCTCCATCGCCGACAAGCACGGCAACATGGTGTGCGTGACCCAAAGCCTCGGCAGCGTGTTCGGCTCGGGCGTGGTGGTGCCCGGCACCGGCGTCTGCCTCAACAACTTCCTCTATTGGGCCGACGTGAACCCCAAGAGTCCCAACCACGTGAAGATCGGCGATGCCATGCCGATCTGCGTCGCGCCCTCGATCGTCACCGAGGACGACAAGCCGGTGCTGGCGCTGGGCACACCCGGCAGCTACGGCATCCTGCAGACCCAGGTGCAGGCGATGGTGCAGTTCGTCGATTTCGGCTTGCCGTTGCAGCAAGCGATCGAGGCGCCGCGTGCCCGCCTCACCGACGGCCGCGCCGTATTGTTGGAGTCACGGGTCGATACCCAGGTGCGCGACGAACTGCGCTCACGGGGCCACGATCTCACCTCGGGACCGGACTGGACGATGAAGGTCGGCGGCATGCAGGGCGTGGCGCTGAAGGACGGCACCTTCACCGGCGGCTGCGACCCAAGACGCGACGGGTATTGCGTACCGGCTTAGGCCTGCGACCAACACAGCTGTCATCCCGAGCGCAGCGAGGGACCTTTGAGGCACAGTAAAGGTCCCTCGCTGCGCTCGGGATGACAACGTTGTCGTATCGCCAACTGTGCGACTTACTTGTGTGGCCGTGACGGCTCGGAAATCTCCGCGATCGCCTCACCGACTTCCTTGAGATCAGCCGCGCGCGGCTCGGTCGCGATGTCGCCCAGGGACACGATGCCGACCAGGTTCTTGTCCTTGTCGAGCACCGCCAAACGGCGGACCTGCAGGGTCCTCATGCGGGCCAGCACTTCCTCGGCATCCTCCTCCTCGTAGGCCCAGGAGATGTCCTCGGTCATGCAGTCGCGCACCTCCATCTCGACCGGCGAGCGGCCGGTGGCCACGCCGCGCACGACGATGTCGCGATCGGTCAGCGTGCCGACCAGGCGCCGGCCGGCGCATACCGGCAACGAGCCGACACCCATGGCCTCCATGGCCATCGCCGCCTGTTGCAGCGAGGCGTCCGGCGCCACCGTCTCGACCTGGCGGGTCATGACTTCACAGACTTGCATGCAGGCATAATGCGCGGGCAGCACGCAGGTTGCGTCACGGGAGCGCGGGCCTCTGGCGCGCTTACGCGCATTCACATGCGCGCTTGATCATGATGCGGGCCAGAGGCCCGCGCTCCCGTGACGCGCCCCGACGTTCAGCCTGCCACCGGCACCACGACCCGTGTTTGCGAGCGTACGTGCGGCGCAAAGTGGGCCCAGCCGCGCATGGCGTTGAATTCCTTGGTTTCGACCGCGGCCGGCGACGCAAGCTCGTAGACGGTCGTGTAGAGCTTCGTCCTGGTCCGTCTGCCCTGACCGCGGTCACTTTCGGAGACTTCGCCCGAGGTCACGTAGCGTCGGCCGGCCAGCACGCCCGGACAGGCCAACGCATCGGGCAGATGCACGTCGTCGTACCAGCGATTCCAGTCGCCTTCGACCGCGGTGTCGACCTCGGCCGTCACGATGAGAAGGCAATTCGGCAGGGCTGTCATTTCGGCATTCCTCTTGCACGCAGCGCTCAGCCGGGATGGAATGCGCATCAACGACAAAATTCAAGAGGGATGGAAGATGCGTAGACTTTTAAGTTTGGCCGCCGTCGCGGTGATCGCGGGCGCGGGCGTCGCTGCAGCGCAGGAGACGCCGCGCAAGGGCGGCACGATCCGCATGACGGCGCCCTATGCCGCAAGCTTCAGCAGCCTCGATCCGCAAGTTACACCACGCGCCCAGGACGACATCGTCGGCAAAGCGCTTCACCGCAGCCTCTACAGTTGGGATACGGCCGCCAACAAGCTGGTGCTCGAGCTCGCCAAGTCGGTGACGCCGTCAGAGGACGGGCTCACCTATACCTTCAAACTGCGTGACGACGCCTACTTCCACAACGGTCGCAAGATGACGGCCGACGACATCATCTGGTCGTTCACGCGCATCATGGATGGCAGCAAGGGCTACCCGGGTGCGCGCTACGTGCGCCTTATCAAGGGTGCCGTCGACGTCGAGAAGGGCCAAGCGAAGGAGATCGCGGGCCTCAAGAAGATCGATGATTTCACGCTCGAGATGACCGTGACCGACAAAGTCGATCCGGCCTACTACTTCTTCGCCGGCACGACCGCTATCCTGCCCAAGGAGGAGGTGGAAAAGGGCAACTTCGCCGCCAATCCGGTCGGGCTCGGCCCGTTCAAGTTCAAGGAGCACGTGCCAGGCTCGCGCGTCGTCGCCGAGCGCTTCGACAAGTTCTACAAACCCGGCAAGCCCTACGCCGACAAGTACGAAGTGCTGATCATGGCCGAGGCGGCCGCGCGCGACGTCGCCTTCCGCAACAAGGAGATCGACACCTCGATCCTGGGCCCCGCCCAGTACGTGGCCTATCGCGAGGATCCGCAGCTCAAGGGAGGCATCCTGGAAGTGGCCGAGATGTTCACCCGCTCGGTGATCTTCAACCACGACAACAAGGTGTTCCAAGACAAGCGTGTCCGCCAGGCGTTCAACCACGCCATCGACACCGACCTGATCATCAAGCGCTTGGTCAAGGACAAGGCCTACCGTGCAGTGAGCTGGCTGCCGCTCTCCTCGCCGGCCTTCGACAAGAGCATCAAGCCCTACGCCTACGATCCAGAAAAGGCCAAGAAGCTGCTAGCCGAGGCGGGTTATCCCAACGGCTTCGAGTTCGAGCTAACGACTAGCCAGAACGAAAGCTGGGGCCTGCCGATCGTCGAGGCGATCATCCCCATGCTGGCAAAGGCCGGCATCAGGGTGAAGCCGAAGATGGTCGAGGCCACTGTGCTGACCGATATCGCCATGAAGGGAGAGCACCAGGCGCTCATCATGTCGAACTTGACCGGTCCCGACTCGCTCGCGACGCTGCGCTGCTTCTACTCCAAGACGCCGCGAACGGCCTGCCGCTACAGCGGCTACAGTAATCCGGCCTACGACAAGCTGCTCGACGACGCCGCGGCCAGCCTCGATCCGGCCAAGCGCAACGACCTGCTGCGCCAGGCCAACAACATGATCTACGACGAGGCCCCGGTGTGGTTTT
Organism: uncultured Alphaproteobacteria bacterium; assembly: GCA_963809025.1. Lineage (GTDB taxonomy): Bacteria > Pseudomonadota > Alphaproteobacteria > Reyranellales > Reyranellaceae > Reyranella. The sequence goes on from CAWEIE010000032.1 coordinate 377,547, forward strand.
TCAACTACAACAAGGCGGTGCTGGCCTATCAGCCGTGGATCCACGGCCTGCAGGCCAATCCGACCGAGATCACGCATCAGTATCCCGAGGACATCTGGGTCGACGCCAAGTCGCCAGCGAAGTGAGCCGTCGCGAAGCGATCGATGCTCAACAACTCATCCAACCTCTCCCCCCGGCGGGGGAGAGGAGCATGATCCACGCCTGCTGACCCGATGCTCCTCGTTCTCGTTCGTCGCCTCGGCAACGTCATCCCGACACTGCTGGCCGTCATCGCGCTGGTGTTCCTGCTGTTCAGTGTCCTGCCAGGGAGCTTCATCTCGGGCATGAACGAGGACGGCCGGTCGGTGGTCGATCCCGCCGTCATGGAGCGCATGCGCAAGGAGATGGGGCTGGACGATCCCCTGGCCGAGCGCTTCGCCAAATACGTCACCAAGCTCGCCACGGGCGATCTCGGCACGTCTTTCCGCACGCGCGAGCCGGTGACCAAGCTGATCGGCGTGCGTGTCTGGCCGTCGCTGAAGCTGGTCATCGCCGCCATGGCCTTCGCCATCTGTGTCGGCGTCACCCTCGGCTTCCTGGCCGCGCTGAAGCCCGGCAGCATGATCGACACCGTCTCGATGGTCACCGCCATCTCAGGCCTGTCGCTGTCGCAGTTCTGGTTCGGCCTGATGCTGATGTACCTGTTCGCGCTGACGCTGAACTGGCTGCCGAGCTTCGGCTACGGCGACGGCGGCCTGCGCAATCTGATCCTGCCGGCAATTGCGCTGGGCGTCGGCCCGATGGCGCTCCTGGCGCGCACCACGCGTGCCGCCGTGCTCGACGTGCTCAACGCCGATTTCGTGCGCACCGCCCGCAGCAAGGGCATGAGCGAGGGCCTGGTCGTGAAATGGCACGTCCTGCGCAACGCGCTGGTGCTGGTGATCACCATCGTCGGCCTGCAGTTCGGCTCGCTGATGGGCCAGGCCGTCGTGGTCGAAAAGCTGTTCGCCTGGCCGGGCGTCGGCTCGCTGATGGTCGATTCGGTCTTCCAGCGCGACATGCCGGCGGTCCAGGGCTGCATCCTGATGATCGTGCTGTTCTTTTTGTTCATCAACACGCTGGTCGATCTCGCCTATGTCGTGATCGATCCGCGCATCCGATACGGCTGAGGCCCGCCCGATGAGATGGGGTTCCAATACCTGGGTGGGTGGCAGCCTGGTGGCGATCGCGCTGGGCGTTGCGGTCTTCGCGCCGTGGATCGCGCTCACCGATCCGGTGATGGACGCCAACCTGATGAACGCCGAGCTGCCGCCCTCCTGGGAGTTTCCGTTCGGCACCGACGCGCAGGGCCGCGACATCTATTCCCGCATCTGCTACGGCGCGCGCATCTCGCTCACCGTCGGCGTGGTCAGCCAGATCTGCAACAGCCTGATCGGCGTCACCTTGGGCCTCACCGCCGGCTACTGGGGCGGCTGGTGGGACGATTTCGTGAGCGGCCTCACCAATCTCATGCTCGCCATCCCCTCGCTGGTCTTCGCGCTCGCCATCATGGCGATCCTGGGCCCCGGCCTGATGAGCCTGGTGATCGCCCTCGGCCTCACCAGCTGGTCCTATTCCTGCCGCATCGCCCGCGCCCAGGTCCTGTCGCTGAAGAGCCAGGGCTACGTCCAGGCCGCCCGCATCCTGGGCTATGGCGACCTGCGCATCATGTTCACCCAGGTCCTGCCCAACATCCTGGGGCCGCTGATCGTGATCGCCACCTTGGGCATGGGCGGCGCCATCCTGGCCGAGGCCGCCCTCTCCTTCTTGGGTCTCGGCATCCGGCCGCCCTTCCCGAGCTGGGGCAGCATGCTGTCGGAAGCACGCGACCAGATCCGCGCGGCGCCCTGGCTGTCGGTATTCCCCGGCCTCGCCATCTTCTTCACCGTTCTCGGCCTCAATCTTCTGGGCGACGGGCTGCGCGACATCCTCGATCCGCAGTCGCAGACGAGGCGCGCATGAACGCCCCGCTGCTAAAAGTCGACGACCTGCACATCACCCTCCAGGGCGATGGCGCGTCGTTCAACGCGGTCGAGAACGTCTCCTTCGAGATCGGCCGTGGCGAGGCCTTCGGGCTGGTGGGCGAATCGGGCTGCGGCAAGAGCATCACCGCGCTCGCCGTCATGGGCCTGCTGCGGCGGCCCTTGGCGCTGGGCAAGGGCCGCATCGTGCTCGACGGCGAGGAGATCCAGGCCGCCTCGGCCGCGCGCCTGCGCGAGCTGCGCGGCAGCCGCATCGGCATGATCTTCCAGGAGCCGATGACCGCCTTGAACCCGCTGTCGCCGGTCGGCCGCCAGATTGCCGAGATGTTCGTGCTGCACCAGAACGCCTCGTGGAACGAGGCGATGGACCGCGCCGAGGACGCGCTGCGCCAGGTGCGCGTGCCCTCGCCCGAGCGGCGCATAAGAGACTTCCCGCATCAGCTTTCCGGCGGCATGCGCCAGCGCGTCATGATCGCCATTGCGCTGGCCTGCCGGCCCGACCTGCTGATCGCCGACGAGCCGACCACGGCGCTCGACGTCACCGTGCAGGCCGAGATCATCGACCTGATGGCCGAGCTCTGCGCCGCCAAGGGCACCGCCATCCTGATGATCAGCCACGATCTCGGGCTGGTCGCCAACATGTGCCGGCGCGTCGCCGTGATGTATGCCGGCCGCATCGTCGAAAGCCAGGCCGCCGAGGCGATCTTCGCCACGCCGCGCCATCCCTACACCAAGGGCCTGGTCGATTCCCTGCCGCGGCTCGGCGAGCGCTCGCGGCGCGGCCAGCAGCGGCTGCGCGAGATCGCGGGCGTCGTGCCATCCATCGTGGCCTACCCCTCGGGGTGCCGATTCAACCCGCGTTGCCCGTCGGTGACCGACGTCTGCCGCTCGACGGCGCCGGACATCACGGCACTCGGACCGGGTGGCCTTGTGCGGTGCCATCATCATGAGTGAGAAGCTGCCCGAGAAGCTGCTCGAGCTCGACGACCTCGCCGTCCATTTCCGTGTCGGCAGCGCGCTGAAGGGCGGCATCAAGACGCTGAAGGCCGTCGACGGCGTCAGCCTCGACGTGAAGCCCGGCGAGTGCCTGGGTCTGGTGGGCGAATCGGGCTGCGGCAAGTCCACGCTGGCGCTCGCCATCATGGGGTTGATCCCGCCGACGCACGGCCACATCCGGCTGAACGGGCACGAGCTGTCCGCTCGCCAGCGCATGGAAACGGCGCGCACCGTCCAGATGGTGTTCCAGGATCCCTACGCCTCGCTCAACCCGCGCCAGACCGTGCGCCGCACGCTCGCCGATCCGCTGCGCCTGCACGGCATCACCAACAGGACCGAGGTCGAGCACCGGGTCATGGACATGATGGACAAGGTCGGCCTGCGGCGCGATCGCGCCGACCGCTATCCGCACGAATTCTCCGGTGGCCAGCGCCAGAGGATCGGCATCGCCCGCGCGCTGATCCTGCAGCCCAAGCTGGTGATCTGCGACGAGCCGGTGTCGGCGCTCGACGTGTCGATCCGCGCCCAGATCATCAACCTGCTGCTCGAGCTCAAGGACGAGATGGGTCTCGCCTACATCCTGATCAGCCACGATCTCGGCGTCGTCGAGCATGTCAGCGACCGCGTCGCGGTGATGTATCTCGGCCGCATCGTCGAGCAGGGCGGCTGGCAGGAGATCTTCGAGGATCCGCGCCATCCCTACACGCGCGCCCTGATCGCTGCGATCCCCGATCCCTTCCATCGCGCCGACGCCAAGATCGCGCGCGCCAAGGCGCACGGCGAGATCGCGAGCGCGCTCAACCCGCCGCCCGGCTGCCACTTCAATCCGCGCTGCCCGATGCGGGCCGACCGCTGCGTCAGCGAAGTGCCGGCACTGGAAGCCGTCGCCGAAGGCCATCGCGCGGCCTGTCATTTCCGAAATACGGTCGCGTGATTGCCCATGTCCTCGTTCGCGAGGGCGCCGTCGTGGCGAGCAACGACGATGCGGCAGACGTGCCATGGTGGAGCTTCAGCAAGACCGTGATCGCCGCAGCGGCACTGGCTCTGGTGCGCGACGGCCGGCTCGCCCTCGACGAGCCATTGCCCGATCGGCCCTACACGCTTCGCCAGCTCCTGCAGCATCGCGCCGGCCTGACCGAATATGGACGGCTGCCTGCCTATCACGAGGCCGTCGCGCGAAACGAGGACGCCTGGCCCGCTGACGAGATGTTGGCACGGACTGCCGCCGACCGGTTGGTCTACGAGCCCGGCAAGGGCTGGGGCTACTCCAACATCGGCTACTATTTCATCCGGCGCCTGATCGAGCAGACGACCCGCCACGCCCTCGGTGATGCGCTCGACGAGCTGGTGCTGAAGCCGCTCGGCATCACAGGCGTGCGCTTCGCCGCAGATCGCGCGCATTACTCGCCCGAGTACGATCCGCGCTGGGTCTATCACGGATTGCTGGTCGGGCCGTTGCAGCAGGCCGCATTGCTGCTGCAGCGCCTGCTGGTTGGTGATCTTTTGCCGCCGCCCTTGCTATCGATGATGTGCGACCGGTATCTCGTCGGCGGGCCGATCACGGGCCGCCCCTGGAAGACACCCTCCTACGGGCTTGGCCTCATGATCGGTGAAACGACGGCCGGCGAGGTGATCGCCGGCCACACCGGCGGCGGCCCTGGCAGCGCCGTCGCCATCTATCATCGCCTCGACAAGCCCACCGGCACGGCAGCGGCGTTCGAGCCGAATGGGACCGACGCGACAGTCGAAGCGACCTGTGCTGGCTTGCTGGACGAGGAGCCCGTTAGGGCCGTGCCGACATAGGGCACGAAGCGCAGCCCGGTGCAAGCCAGCGCGTTGCGGCTCCTCGAATAGTCAGGTGGCGTCCGCCGCCAAGGCCTCGGCAAGCTCATCCGGCAAAACGAGCACGACCTGGCAGGTCTCCCCGCGGGCGGGATCGGCGGGTACATGGAGCAATGTGGCCACCCGCCGGAAGGCCATGAAGGAGAGGCCGGCAATCTCCTCCTGTTCCTCCACGAGCCGATAGGTGCCAGCGGGTTGCACGCCATCAAGCGCGGCGATGGTGAAGGGCCGGCGGAAGGTCACGGTCGTCTCGATGCTACGTGTCATTTTGGCCTCCAATCCGCGGCAACCGGCGCACTGGATGCCGTACGGCACGACGTTGCCGTTCGCGCATTCCCAGCCGCCGTCGAGGCCTGCCCGAAGCGGCGAAGATCAGTTTAGCTTTGTCCTGATCAGCGCCAGGACATCACCGACCGTGCGCAGGCCTTCACTGTCACGATCGCTGATTTCGATCCTGAACTCGTCCTCCAGGGACATGATGACCTCGACCATGTCGAGACTCGTCGCGCCAAGATCACTTTCGAAAGTCGCCGCCTCGGCGATGCGGTCGCCATGAACATGCAACCGTGCCGCAAGCACGCCGCTGACGCGGTCGGCGATCTCGGTCGCTCCACTGAAGCTGGTTGCGCTGCTCATTTGTTCCTCCGTTCAGCCGTCGTCCTCAAGTCGCCTGTACGCGGATCTCGACGCCCGGAGCGGCCACGCGGCACGCGGCGAGGTCCGTCGCCGAGCAGCCGGTCGAACTCACGCTTGGACAGGCCGTAGCATTCGCAGGCACGTGCCCGCAGGCCGCGGCGATCGAGCATAGTGACGATGCCACGGCTGTAGCGGATCAGGCCGGCACGCTGCAGGGCGCCTGCCGCCACCGATACGCCGGTGCGCTGCACGCCCAGCATCATGGCCAGAAACTCCTGCGTCAGGAGGAATTCGTCGGACTGCATGCGGTCATGCGTCATCAGAAGCCAGCGGCAGCAGCGCTGCTGCAGGGTATGGAAGTGGTTGCACGCCGCCGACTGCGCGACTTGGTTGAACAGCGCATGGGCGTAACGGAGCATGACTGTCCGCATCGAAGCGCTCTTTGCCAGCTCGGCGCTGAAGCGAGCCGCCGGCATGCAGAGGCCATTGCCAGGCACCTGAACGTAGACGCTGGTCGGCGCGCTGGCCGCTCCCAGCAGCAAGGGGAGGCCGACCACGCCCTCGTTGCCGATGGTGCCGACCTCGGCTGCCTGACCGTTGGCCATGGTGTTCACGAGCGACCCGACGCCGGTCTCTATGAAATAGACGGAGCCAAGCCGCCGATGCGCCCGATAGAGCGACTGCCGGTACGCCAGCGGAACTTGGCGAAGGTGCGGTCGAAGACGCTGATAGTCCTCGCGCGACAGCGTACCAAGCAATCGGTTGGTAGGGCCGCCCACCGCTTGGTGTCTGCTCGCCACCGCATTTTCCTCTTCATCCAGCGATCGACGCCGTCACGACGGCCTTCGCGCTTGTCGGTGAGCTCCGCCTGGCAATGCGCCGGCATCTCCCGCCCGATACTCGTGCGCCCGCCCGGCGCTGATGTCGAGGCGAATCAACAAGCGCTCCGCCGCAAATAAGGCAACTGTGTCGACTGCCAGACATACGTCCGCACTGGAATCAGCGCTCCGGCGTGGTCGCCGCGCCGACGCCGGCGCCAACCGCACCGCCCACCAGGGCGCCTGGCAGGATGCCGATGCCCGTCGCCGAACCGATCACGGCGCCCGAACCCGCGCCAATCGCGCCGCCGGTGACCGCGCGCTGGCCCCACGTGTCGCCGCAGGCCGTCATGGACAACAGGATCGCCATCGCGGCCGTGAACTTCATTGCTGACATGATCATCCCCCTGGGAAGCCCCGAGACGGGGCGAATGGTTCTTTTGGCAAGCAGCCGAAGCCGCGATCAGGCGACCGGCGCGGCGTGGCCGACCGGGCTGGCTGGCACGGCAAGGGTGAAGTCGCCGATCTCGAGGTCGAGCATTTCCCTCAACCGGGCGCGGGCGCGCGAGACTCTGCTCTTCACCGTGCCGACCGAGACGCCGGACGTGCCGGCGATCTTCTCGTGGGAATGGCCGGCGAGTGTCGTCAGCAGCAGCGCGCGGCGCTGCCCACTGGCCAGGGTGCGGAAGGCCTTCTTGAATTCGCGCATGACGATGCCGCTCTCCTGGCGCTGTGCGTGCAACAGCGTGCTGGAGATGGCGTCGTTCAGCTCGACGGTCGGCCGCTCGCGGCGCAGGCCCGAGATGAACTCGTTGCGCTGGATGCGGAACAGCCAGCCCGGGAAGTTGGTACCCGGGCGGAACGACTTGCGGCCGGCCAGCGACCGCATGACGGTCTGCTGCACCAGGTCGTCGGCGCGGACGGAATCGCGGGTGAGCGACAGCGCGTAGATGCGCAGCCGCGGCAGCTGCTGCGTGAGATCGGTGTCGAAATCGCCGGTCGGCGCCTGGCGGATAGACATGGCTGTCCCCGTCCTTCCTGGTGTTCGTGCATCGGTTGAAAATGTGAGTGCCGGGGACTGGTGCCGGCTGACGGCGGTCGGTCCCTGAGGAACGCCCACTCCTCACATGGGTATGCGCGCCGCCGATTGCTTGATCTTTCTCAGGCGAAGCGACCTGACCTCGCCAAAGAGCAACTTATGGTCGAGCGGCGCGTTCACCCACAGAAGTCCCCCGGACGGCCGCCACGGCTGGGCCGCAGCGGGCAGCACCCATAAGGAAACCATCATGAAGAAATCAACCTGCCTTGCCGGCGCCTTGGCGCTCGGCCTGATCCTCCCCGCAGCCGGCCTCGGCACCTCGTTGGTCGCGGCATCGGGGGCCAATGCCCAGAACGTCGGCTCGGGACAGACAGGCGGCTCCGTCGCGTTCGTGCGCGACACCGGCAATGCCGGCCGCTTCGAGGTGCAGAGCAGCCGTCTCGCGCTGGAACGGTCCCAGCATGTCGGCGTGCGCGGCTATGCCGGCCAGGCGCTCAAGGATGCGGACGAGATGATCAATCGCGTGAAGTTCATCAACAACGCCAATGTCGGCGCGGCCATGCCGGAAGGCCTCAACGCCGACCAGCAGGCCCTCCTCGTCCGGCTCACCGGTTTGAGCGGCAGCGACTTCGACCGCGAGTACATGCGCTCGCAGATCGAGGTCGGCGAGCTCCTCAAGAAGACCTTCACCGACTATGGCGCCAACGGCGAATCGCCGACCATGCGGGTCTATGCGGCGAAGGCCGTCACCGGCTACGACGCACAGATCCTGCAGGCCCGCGCGATCGCTGGTTCGCTGTAACGGCTTCACGACAACGAGACGGCCGGCGGTGCGTAACATTCCGCCGGGCCGGACGGCCGGCCAAGCAGGCATGTGGACGGCTCAAAGGGCGGGGTTGGCGACAGCCAATCCCGCCGTCTCGTGGACGTCGATCTTGATGCTCTCTCAGCACCATCCTTCCGATGTGCCCTGCACAACCCGCCTGAGAGTCTTGGTCTCACCGACCAACGAGGTCCCAAGATAGAAGCGTGCGACAAGGGCGTCGGAAGATGTGAGTTCCACCTCTATATTGTAGGTCTTCCCGCTGTCCGGATAGTAGAACCCACCGCCATTCCAGTGATTGGGGCCGCTTGATCGCAGGCCTCGAATGACGGTCAGCCCGGGAACGGGGGAGCCTCGCAAAGGCCACCTCTTCATGCCGCGACGCCCGGCCCATCGCCAGCCGCAGCGGCGGCGGCGGCGGGCCTCTCGGCCGCCTCGAGACGATCGAAGGCCATGAGCAGGTTGCCCACCCGGTTGGCCGACGACAGGCATTCGGCGAGGCGCGGGAAATTGTCGATCAGCCAGTTGAACGACCCCTGGACTGCGACGAACGCCGCCGCCGCTTGGGTGACGTCGCCCAGCAGCATGGTGCCCTCGATGAAATGGGGCACGCACAGGATCAGTCCGACCAGCGGCGCCAGCAGGGTGTTGCCGTGGGAGACATAAGTCGTGCGCATGTGTTGCCAGCACAGGTGCCGCCATTGCCGCATGACGTCGCGCAAGGACGAGCCGACTTCCGCCTCCGTCGCTTCGGCATCGGCCGCGGACATGCGCGCGCCGGTGCGTTCGCGCAGATGAGAGACGACGTATTTCAATTCGGATTCTGCCTGATTCTTCGAATCGATGATGCCGATCATGCGGCGGCCGACGAACATCAGGGTGCCGGTGGTGAGCACCGCATAGGCCACCGCGGCGACGACCAGGTAGCCTGGGATGGTCAGCTTGACGCCCAGCACGGCGACATCGAGCGCGCCGCCGACATGCCACAGCACGACGACAAAGGTCCCGGCCGTCAGCACCGCGGCCAGCAACCCGATCGCAAGATCGATCGGCGCATCCGTGGCCAGCCGCGCATCCTCGGCGATGCGATATTCGGCGTTCTGGTGCTCGCCGTTCCACAGATCGATGCGGCGATAGCGCTCGTCGCCCAGCCAGGCGGCAATCAGGTGCCGGCTGACCCAGGCGCGCCACGAACGCTGGAAGGTCATGCGGCCCCACACAGCTGTCACCGCAAGGCCGATGCTAAGCGCCGCGAACAGCGCCAGCAGATGCGTCTGGTGCCAGATCTCGCCGCCATCGCGAAGCTCGAGCGCATTGAAGAAGTCGCGGTTCCACAGATTGAGGCGGTACTGGACCAGGAGCTGCAGCACCGTGATCACGATCAAGAGCGCGATGAGGCCCCAGGCGAGCCGGGCCGTGGGGCCGTGCCAGAAGCCGCGCGCGCTCTTCCAGAACCGGCCCAGCAAGTGATGTCGCCCGAGGGCCTGCAAACCGGCATCAAGCATGGCCGGTGTCCGCAGCCTTGTGCCAGGTCGCCACGTGTTGTTCCTTTTCATCGCGCGCGCTGGGGCCGGCATCTTCCGGCTGATCGCGCTTCCTTAGGTGAGCGCACGCCGTAGGACGTTTTAGCTCGCACCCAGGTAATGCAGGGGTGCGCCCATCCGTGGCCGCTGTCGAGGCGATTCGTGCGTATCGGCCAAAGTCGGTCTTTACTGTTCACTAAGGGACACCCCATGTGCCTGACGCCGGACATATACCGTCCGCTAGCGGACATTGTGTGTGGACTCCTCGCGGAAAGGGGCGCGTTAATAGGTTCCCTCGCGCAAAAAAGGCTGCACGAACGGCGAATCGGCAAAGCGATCGTCCAAGGACGCTCGTTTCAAACTTGATGCGACACAGCCTGGCGGACTTCCGCCACGGCTCTCAGGCGACAGAGGTCCAGCCCAAAGCTGGGAAAGTGAGGGAGCGATGCCCCTCGGAAACATCCCGTTGAGCGCACGTGTGTCCATGCTGCTCGGCTTCGACAGCGCCGAGCAGCGCACGGCCGAGAGCTACGAACGCGAGCTCGCGGCACACAAAGCCACGGAAAGCGAGCTGCGAAAGGCGCTCGCCCACGACCAGGCGCTGCTTCGCCAGAAGGACACCTCGATCCGCCAACAGAAGATGTTGACCGAGGAGTGCCATCACAGGCTGTTGAACAACCTGCAGATGATCGTCGCCCTGCTGTCGCTGCAAAGCCGGAAGGAGGCCAATGCCGAGGCCGCTTCGCGTCTGTCCATAGCGGCCGACCGCGTGCGGGCAATCGCAGGCCTGCACCACCATCTCCATTCCATGGACGGAACGCCGACCGTCGACTTCAAGCCATACCTCGATCGGCTCTGTCGCGACCATTCGACGATGTCGATGTCGGAGGAGCGGCCGGATCAGCTCCTCGCCGTCGACGCCATCGAGCTCAGCTTGCCGACCACCATCGGCATTCCGCTCAGCCTCATCGTCAACGAGCTGATCACCAACGCCATCAAGCACGGCAGGGGGCGAATCACGGTGACGCTTGCGCGATCCGGAAAGGGCCATGCCCTGTCGGTGAGCAATGACGGCGCCGACCTGCCGGAGGGCTTCGATCCCACCGCCTCCAAAGGCTTGGGAATGACCCTGGTCTCCTCCCTTGTCGGGCAGATCGGCGGCGAACTGCGGATCGATCGCGGCGACGACGGCGACTGCACGAGATTCACTGTGCTGTTTGCCTGATCTCACCCCCCGGAGCAGTCGTACCCTGCTCCGGTCGCTCCCCTCGGGACCGCGGCGAACGCTTCTCTCCGCAGGCGGCCCCGAGGGCGAGCGATTATTCCACCATCGGCGTCGAGGCGGACGGCGTTGCTCGCGCCAATCCCCAACCGGCCATTAACGACGGGTGTACACCGCCGGCCTTGGCGCAACGGCGAGCCGGTCGGCTGTAGCACCCGCCGCCTGACGGCTGCGAGCTTGGTCGGTGGCCTGCTGGGCACTGTCGGCGGCACCGCCATCGACAGTGGAGTTATGGCGCGATTCATTCGCCAAAAATGCAACTTTTCCGCGTACCCCACGTTCACGCCATGACCTGTTTCCCGGAAGGAACACTCCATCCAATGCGCGTTCGAATTCTAGCGACGATATCGCTCGGCCTGCTCTCGGCCGCGTGCCAGGGCACCTACAGCCAGAACGCGCCCGGCGCCGCGGCGCCGGCCTATGGCAATAGTTACCAGTCCTCCAGCGCGGCCTGTGCCGAGTACGGCTTCCGCGCCGGCACGACGAACTTCAACCAGTGCGTCGCCCGTGAGCAGCAGGCGCGCGCCGCCGGCCGCGTGAACCCCAACTACGCTGCCAGCCAGTTGACCGCGGATGCGCGTGGCGCTTGCAGCTCGTACGGCCTCGCTGCCGGGACGGCATCCTACGATCGATGCGTCAGCCGCGAGGTCGACGCCCGCACCTATCGCGACGGCGCATCCCAGCCGGGTCCAGCGTACTACACCGATCAGAACGGCAACCGCATCGATGCCCAGGGTTATCGTGTCGACGGCGACGGCTATCGGATAGCCAGCCAGACGTCGCCGCACCACCCGTCAGCCACTCCCGCGTACCGCATGGACCAATACAACAATCGGGTCGACGCCCAGGGCTATCACGTCGACAGCGCCGGCCACCCACTGCCCGGCCAGGGCCCGTACTACGCGCCGGCTCCCCAGGCCTCTTCGACCCAGGCGGTCTCGCGCGACGAATTCGGCAACCGTTACGACGCGCAGGGTAATCGTGTCGATACCAGCGGCCGCATCATCGCCACGCAAAGACGATACTAGGTGATCTTGTCGTACGTCTCGCTCTGTGATCGAGCCTCGAGACTACATTCATACCCGGGGCTCCCATCATGAACCTGTTCAGGACGATCACACTCAGCTGCGGTCTGATGTTGACTAGTTCAGCAATCATGGCTGCAAGTCCGGAGAACAACATCAAGGCAAATGCGGTGGTCTGCGTAACCAAATCGGGAATTGAAGCCACCCGCGCGGACATGAACCCCAAGCAGCTTCAAAGTCTGGGTTGCTCTACCGCACCGACAAGACTTCGTGTCGATGTGCTGCCGCCTTCAGTGGCGTGCGATCGTTACTTGTTCGTGGCGGCCACACTACCCGACAAGATCCTACGGTACTGGGTAAGGCGCGACGAACTTGATGACCAAACGCTCAATGTCGCCAGCGACGACATAGACTGCCGGGATTGAGCAGTGCGTACGGGTGCCGCTGGGAATCGACGGCGTGCGCCTCGTAACGGAACGGAAAGACTTCGGCGACCTACGACCCGAATGGTCTATCACGGCCTACTGGTCGGGGATTGGACAGCGCCGCACGGCTATTGCAACGTCTTTTGACGGGCGATCCGCTGCCACGGCACTTGCTATCGGCGATGTGCGACCGATATCTCGTCGGCGGGCCGATCGCGGGCCGCCCCTGGAAGACACCCTCCTACGGACTTGGCCTCATGATCGGTGAAACGACCGGCGGCGAGTTGATCGCCGGCCACACGGGCGGCGGCCCGGGCAGCGCCGTCGCGGTCTATCATCGCCTCGACCGACCGACTGGCACAGCCGCCGCCTACAAGGCGGGCGGCGATGACGCCGCCGTCGAAGGCGCCTGCGTGACCCTGCTGAGGACGCGTCCGTGAAGTCCGCCGACATCGATCGCATTTCGAATTGGATCATTCGTCGTGGCCTGGAAGGCGCGCAGGAAACCGACCTGCTGATCAAGTTCTGCGAGGAATGCAAAGCCACAGGCCTCGCGTTGACGCGCGCCCTGGTGGTCATCGACACTCTGCATCCCGTGCATGAAGGCACTGTCTTCCGCTGGAGCGATGACAACGTCGACGAGAATGCCGCCACCCAGTATGGCCGCACCACCGAAGGCGAAGCGGCCGCGTCCTGGCAGCGCAGCCCTTTCTTTCACCTGCTGCAGAGCGGTGGCGAGGAGATGCGGCGGCGCATCGGCTTCGGCGACCCGATCGACTTCGCCAGCATCCAGGAGATCAAGGACCTCGGTCACACCGACTACATTCTCTTCGCCTATCGCTTCGCCGAGGGCGCCACGATCGGCGAGATGGATTGCGTCTACTCGAGCTGGTCGACGCGCAGCGCCGAGGGTTTCAGCGATGCCGACATTGCCGCGCTGCGCCATCTCGTGCCGGCGCTCGGGCTGGCAATCAAGAGCGCGGCTCTCGCCAAGGTCGCCGATACGCTGGTCCAGGTCTATCTCGGCCGCGATGCCGGCCAGCGCGTCCTGAAGGGCCGTATCCAGCGCGGCGTGGCCGATCGCATCGAGGCGGCGCTGTGGTTCTCCGACCTGCGCAGCTTCACCACCATCACCGACACCGCCAAGCCGACCGAGATCATCCCCCTGCTGAACGACTATGCCGAGGCGGTGATCACCGCCATCCACGAGGCGGGCGGCGACGTGCTGAAGCTCATAGGCGACGGCACGCTGGCATTGTTTCGCGCCGACGATCCGTCAGAAGCCTGCCGGCGTGCGCTCCGAGCCGAGGAGATCGCGCGTGCCCGCGTGCGCGACCTGAACGAGAAACGCCGCGCCCAGGAGCAGCCGGTCACCGAGGTCTATGTCGGCCTGCATGTCGGCGAGGTGTTTTACGGCAATATCGGCAGCGTCGACCGGCTCGACTTCACCGTCGTCGGCCCGGCGGTCAACGAGACCAGCCGCATCGCCTCGATGTGCCGCTCGGTCGACCGGCCGATCCTGATCTCCTCGACCTTCGCCGACGCGCTGCCGGCCCAGGAGCGCACCAACCTGGTGTCGGTCGGCCGCTTCGCGCTGCGCGGCGTCGGCCACGCCAAGGAACTCTTCACCCTCGATCCCGCGACCCTCTAGCTTCACAATCCGCGAGGTCGATCCTCCGCGGCGTGCCGCAAGGAATCGCCAAACACGCAGAAACGCTTGCCGAACAAGCGTCGCGGCCGCTCCTGACAGGCGGGAATCGACTTGCGCCGGCTCGGCCGCACCGCCTACGATGACTCCCACAAACAAGCCGTTCCAAATGAGGCGGCAGGTCCTGGGAGGGACACCCTAATGGCAAATACGAAGCGTCGTAGCGTACTCAAGCTCGCCGGCGGCACTGCGCTGGGCGGGATGGCCGGCATCCTGGCCACTGGCCGCACGCCGGCCTACGCCCAACAGAAGTCCGTCCATTGGTTGAAGTGGGTCGACTTCGTTCCCGCAACCGACCAGATGTTTCGCCGCGAACTGGTCCCGCAGGCCGAGAAGGACCTCGGCATCAAGGTCAATCTCGAGACCGTGAACGGCAACGACCTGCAGCCGCGCATCACCGCCGGCATCCAGTCGGGCGCCGGTCCCGACATCATCATGTCGTTCAACAGCTACACCCATCTCTACGCCAACAGCGTCGTCGACATGGGCGCACTGGCCGAGGAAGTCGGCAAGCGCGAGGGCGGCATCTACAAGTACGCCCAGGCCATCTGTTCGAACGGCAAGGGCGTGTACATGGGCATGCCGTGGGCCGTGATCGGCGGCATGATCGCCTATCGCAAGTCGTGGCTCGACGAGGTCGGCGCGACCAAGTTCCCCGACACTTGGGAGACCTATCGCGAGGTCGCCAAGAAGCTGAAGGCCAAGGGCCGTCCGTTCGGCCAGACGCTCGGCCACACCTTCGGCGACGCGCCGGGCTTCACCTATCCGTACATGTGGTCGTGGGGCGGCAAGGAGGTCGAGGCCGACGGCAAGACCGTCGTCATCAACTCCAAGGCGACGGTCGACTCGGTCAAGTTCATGACCGCTCTGTGGAAAGAAGGCATGGACGAGGGCGGTCTTGCCTGGGACGACACCAACAACAACCGTGCGTTCCTGTCGCAGACCATCTCGGCGACGCTGAACGGCGCTTCGATCTACATCGAATCGCTGCGCCGGCCCGACCAGTACAAGACCGACAAGGGCGAGTTCCTGAACAAGGACATCCTGCATGCGCCGCTGCCCAAGGGCCCGGCCGGGCAGTTCGGCTTCCATCTGCTGCAGTCCAACATGCTGATGAAGTATTCGAAGAACCAGGACGCGGCCAAGCAGTTCCTGAGCTGGCTCCACCAGGAGGCCAACTACCGCAAGTTCTTCGAATCGCAGAAGGGCTTCGCCACGCCGTGCACGGCCAAGTGGGAGAGCGACAAGCTGTGGGACGTCGATCCGGTCATGACGCCCTACAAGGTCGCGGCCAAGCTCGGCCAGGCGCCCGGCTTCGCCGGACCGCCCGACGCCAAGGCGCAGGAAGGCCTGTCGAAGTACATCATCACCGACATGTACGCCAAGGCCGTGCAGGGCATGCCGGCCGAGGACTCGGTGAAGTGGGCCGAATCGGAGCTGAAGAAGATCTACGCAGCCTGAGCCTCTCTCGCGTTGCGTGACGCAAGGAGTACGTAAATGGCAGTGACCGCAGTCGCGGGCGCGGAAGCCCGCCCAATCCCGCGACTGCGGCGCCTGGAGGACGAGCGCTGGCTCGCCCTGGCGTTGCTGATGCCGACGGCGATCCTGCTCGGCCTGTTCATCGCCTATCCGTTCGTCGAGGGCGTGCTGCTGTCGCTCACCAGCCAGCGCGTCGGCGTCCCCGGCGAGTTCGTCGGCCTCAAGAACTTCGTCAAGATCTGGAACGACAGCATCTTCCGGACCACGGTGTGGAACACCTTCTGGTACACGGGCGTCACCACAGTGTTCAAGCTGGCGCTCGGCCTGTGGCTGGCGATGCTGCTCAACCGGCATTTCAAGGGCAAAGCGCTGGTTCGCGCCTTCATCCTGCTGCCGTTCATCATCCCCACAGTGCTGTCGACTTTCGCCTGGAAGTGGATGTTCGACCCGACCTTCAGCGTCATCAACTGGACGCTCTACCAGCTCGGCTTCATCAGCCAGCGCATCAACTGGCTGGGCGATCCCGACCTCGCCATGACCTCGATCATCATCGTCAACATCTGGCGCGGCGTGCCGTTCTTCGCCATCTCCCTGCTGGCCGGCCTGCAGACCATCAGCCCCGAGCTGAACGAGGCCGCCGCCATCGACGGCGCGCGGCCGTGGAACCGCTTCTGGTACGTCACCTGGCCGCTCTTGCTGCCGGTCACCATGGTGGTGATGCTGTTCTCGGTGATCCAGACCTTCGCCGACTTCCAGCTGGTCTACGTCATGACCGGTGGCGGACCGGCCAATGCCACGCATCTGTTCGCGACTTACGCCTACCAGCTCGGCATCGGTACAGGCCTCTTGTCGGAGGGGGCTGCGATCTCGCTCGCCATGTTCCCGTTCCTGTTCATCATCGTTGTCGTGCAGCTCCTGTATATTCGCCGCGTGGAGACTCGCTGATGATTGAGGGTGCGCTTTGGCGGAAGTGGGTGTTCTACAACATCCCCTTGATCCTGTTCGTCTTCGTCCTGCTGTTTCCGTTCTACTGGATGATCATCACGACCTTCCGGCCGGACGGCGAGCTCTACAAGCCGTGGAATGCCGTCAGCTACCAGCCGTTCTGGACGAACAATCCGACGCTCGAGCACATCAAGTACCTGTTCGACGAGACGTCGTTCGCGCGCTGGATGTTCAACACGATGTTCATCGCCTTCGTGTCGACCATCATCTCGCTGTTCTGCGGCGTGCTGGCGGGTTATGCGCTGGCCCGGCTCAACTTCCCGTGGGCCGGCAGCCTGGGAACCGTGATCTTCGTCACCTACCTGGTGCCGCAGACGCTGCTGTTCATCCCGCTGGCGCAGATCATCCGCAATTTCGAGCTGGGCGACACGCCGTGGTCGCTGATCCTGACCTACCCGACGTTCCTCATCCCGTTCTGTACCTGGCTGATGATGGGCTACTTCAAGGCCATCCCGAAGGAGCTCGAGGAGTGCGCGCGCATCGACGGCGCGTCACGCTGGAAGGCCATGGTCTACATCGTCATCCCGGTGGCGGTGCCCGGCATCCTGTCGTCCGGCATCATTGCCTTCACTCTGTCGTGGAACGAATTCATCTACGCCCTGGTCTTCCTGTCATCGCCTGACCAGAAGACCGTGCCGGTCGGCGTCACCTCCGAGCTGATCCGCGGCGACGTCTTCTTCTGGGGTCCATTGATGGCGGGCGCGCTGCTCGGCTCGATCCCGGTGGCGATCGTCTATTCGTTCTTCGTAGAACACTACGTCTCGGGCCTCACCGGCTCGGTCAAGGGATAGCGTCATATGGCCGAGGTTATCGTCCGCAAGCTCAACAAGATGTTCGATACCAATCACGTGGTGAAGGACGTCGACCTGCACATCCGCGACAAGGAATTCGTGGTCTTCGTCGGTCCCTCGGGCTGCGGCAAGACCACGACGCTGCGCATGATCGCGGGCCTCGAGGCCATCACATCGGGCGACATCCTGATCGGCAACACGGTGGTCAACCAGGTGCCGCCGATGGACCGCGACATCGCCATGGTGTTCCAGAACTACGCGCTCTATCCGCATATGAGCGTCGCCAACAACATGGCGTTTGGACTCAAGATGCGGAAGTTCGAGAAGCCGGAGATCGAAAAGCGCATCAAGCGCGCCGCCGAGATCCTGGGCATCGGCGAGCTGCTGCACCGCAAGCCGCGCCAGCTCTCGGGCGGCCAGCGTCAGCGCGTGGCGCTCGGCCGCGCCATCGTGCGCGACCCCAAGGTGTTCCTGTTCGACGAGCCGCTGTCCAACCTCGACGCCAAGCTGCGCGTGCAGATGCGGGTCGAACTCAAGAAGCTGCACGAGCGGCTGGCCGTGACGTCGATTTACGTCACCCACGACCAGGTCGAGGCGATGACGCTCGGCGACCGCGTCGTGGTGATGAAGGACGGCGTGGTCCAGCAGGTCGGCGAGCCGCTCGAACTCTACAACACCCCGGCCAACCGCTTCGTGGCGGGCTTCATTGGCTCGCCGGCGATGAATTTCGCCGACGTCACCCTCTCGGGCAGCAACGGCAAGCTGTGGGCCGAGGCACCCGGGCTCAAGATCGGCCTGCCCGAGCCTCTCGCCGGCCGCTTCAAGGGCGGCAACGGCGCCAAGGCGACCATGGGCGTCCGGCCCGAGGACCTGCACGTCGCCGGCCCGGCCGATCCGGCCGAGCTCTGCTTCGATGTCGAGGTCGAGGTGATCGAGCAGCTCGGCTCGGAGATCCTGCTCGACACCCGCGCCGGCAACAGCACCTTCGTCGCTTCGGTCGAGCCCACCTTGCGCACCAAGATGCACGATCGGCTCAAGCTCGCGATCAACCCCAACCGCCTGCACCTGTTCGATGCGCAGACGGAAGCGGTGATCTAGCTCCTACTTGGGGCCTACCCAGGTCTCGATCACGTCCCACTTGGCCTTGCGCTGCTCGGCCACCGGCTTCTTGAAGTCGTGGCCGTAGGTCGCCGAGTCGAACGAGCCGTAGGTCGGGTTGGGCAGCATCAGCCACTGCTTGCCCCAGTAGGCCAGGTCGGCGTCGTAGGCCTTCACCCGGTCGGCTTCGGTCGAGCGATAGCGATCGTCGAAGTCGCCGAAATTGTCGCCGATGTTGAGCAGCACGCGATAGTCCTTGGTCACCACGGCGCGGCGCGTGCCCTTGGCGCTGCCCCAGCCCTCCTTCTTGTTCTGCATCAGGAAGACGTCGACGTTGCCGCCCATGGGGAAGCCCAGCTTCTGCATGTTCTCGCGCGTGTCCTTCTCGGTCTCGACGCCGCGGTTGGTGATGTAGAACACCTTCACGCCCTTGGACTCGGCGTACTTGGTGAACTCGACGGCGCCCGGGATGGCGCGCGAGATCTGGGCGGCGCAGAACTCGTTCCAGGTCTTGGTGCTGAAGGTCTGGTTGTTCTTCAGCATCCACACCTGATAGAGCGAGTTGTCGACCAGCGTCTCGTCGACGTCGAGGATGACGGCCGGGGCCAAGCTGGCGAAGTCGCCCTTCTGCTCGACGGGCGCCGCCGTCCAGCTCTTGTCGGCCAATGCCTGGTCGAGCCGGATCTGGGCCAGCGCAAACACGGTGAGCGCATTGGCCTTGTACTCGACCGAGCGCTGCGTCCACAGCGTCGCCAGCAACAGGTCGTTGGGCGCCACTTCCTGCGCCCGCACGACACTCGTCGACAGCATGGCGAGCGCGGCCCCCGCCGCCAGCAATTTCCTTGCGATCATGGTCCGATCTCCCTCAACAGCCTCTGCTTGGTCGCCTCGTCGGCGAACGACGCCTCGATTGCCGTCCGCGTTATGCCCCGCAGCTCGGCTTCCCCCAGTCCCGCCTTGTCGTATTCCATGCCGAGCGTGGTGTGGAAGAAGGGCGGGTCGTCCGAGCCGAGGGTGACGCGAACGCCCGCCGCGATCAACCGGTGCAGGGGGTGGGCGGCCCGGTCCGGGTACAGGCCGAGCG
The DNA here is from genome assembly GCA_963809025.1 of uncultured Alphaproteobacteria bacterium. Taxonomy (GTDB): domain Bacteria; phylum Pseudomonadota; class Alphaproteobacteria; order Reyranellales; family Reyranellaceae; genus Reyranella. The sequence goes on from CAWEIE010000032.1 coordinate 397,121, forward strand.
CAACGTTGCTGCCCGGGCAGACCTCCAGGACGGTGCCGCGGCGCGCCAGCTCCTCCATCAGCCGGGGATCGTCGGCCGAGCGCACGCCATGGCCGATGCGCGTCACCGGCAGGTCGCGGATGGCCGCCCACACGCTTTCGGGCCCCATCACTTCGCCGGCATGGACGGTGCAGCCGTAGCCCTCGTCACGGGCCAGCCGATAGGCCGGCGCGAAATCTGCGGGCGTGAACTTGGCCTCGTCGCCACCCATGCCGAAGCCCACGACGTAGGGGTGCGGCTCGGCCACCATGGTCCGCACGATGGCGAGCGCCTTGTCCGCTCCGAAATGGCGGATGCAGACAACGACGATGCGGCCTTCGATGCCGAAGTCGCGCCGCGCACGATCGATGCCCTGCTCCAGGGAATCGAGCCAGGTGCTGTAGGAGATGCCGAGTGCCGCCGGCCGCTCGGGCGAGCAGAACATTTCGACGTACTTCGCCCCCTCGCGCGCCGCCCCAGCGAGGTACGAATAGAGCACGTCGCCGAAGTCCCGCGGCTGGCGCAGGGTCATGCACACCCGGTCGTAGGCGCCGAGGAAGCTCAAGAAATCCTGCCAGACATAGAAGCCGTCGGCGCCCACCAGCCCGGCCGGCAATTCCAGGCCATTGCGCGTCGCCAGCTCGCGCGCCAGTACCGGCGAGATCGAGCCTTCGAGATGGCAGTGCAGCTCGGCCTTGGGAATCACGCGAACCCTCGCAATGGCAGGTCCGGCCTTTGCAGCCAGTTGTCGGACGCATACTCGGCACACCCGTCGATCAGGTGCAAGGCATAGGCGTGCCGCGGCCGGCCCGACCGGTTGGGCGCGCTGGCATGCGGCAGCAGCCCATGCAGCACGACCAGCGTGCCGCGCGGCGCTTCCAGCGCCACCGGCGGCGTCTCCGGCCAGAGCGTGGCGTCGAGCGCCTCGGTCGCCATGGCCGCGCCGGCGCGGTGGAAGCGCTGGCGCAGGGGTCCGCGATGGCCGCCCGCCAGGGCCATCAGGCAGCCATTGTCGCGATCGGCATCATCGAGGGCGATCCAGAAGCCCGTCACGGTCGACGGCCGCGTGTGCAGGTAGGTCGCGTCCTGGTGCCAGCCGACCTCGCCGCCGATGTGCGGCTGCTTGAAGAGGTACATCGACTGCAGCAGCAGCGGCTGGCGGAAGCCCAGCGCCCGCGCCAGCTCGGCCAGGCGCGGCTGGCGCGAGATGCGGTCGAAGACGGGATCGAGATCGTGCAGCGCGTGGCCGATCTTGTTCAGGGCGAGCGGCACGGGCTGATCGGTCGCCTCCTCCTCGAAGAAGAAGCGGATGGCGCCGCCCAACTCCCGGAAGTAGCGGTCGCGCGCATGGCCCTGGTCGCGCGTCGAGAAGACCGTGCGCGCGGCACCGGGATCGAAGGCCGCCACCAGCTCGCCGGCGCGCGCCTGCAGGGCGTCGCAATCGGCCGCCGGCAGGAAATCCTTCAGCACCAGAAAGCCGTCGCGGTCATAGGCGGCGCGGTCGAGCTTCATCGGCCGATCCGATCGATGATCGTCGGCCGTTCGGCCGGCGCGCCGTCCTCGATGCGGATCGCCCGCTGCAGGATCTCGATCGCCTGGTCGGCATCGGCATCGCTCGCGGCGTGCACGATGCCCAACAGGCTGCCGGCGCGGACCGCCGTGCCGACATCGACGACGTCGGTGAGGCCGACCGAAGGATCGATGGCGTCGTCGGCATGGGCGCGGCCGCCGCCCAGCGCCACCACGGCGATGCCGACCTGGCGGGCATCCATGCCCACGACATGGCCGGAGCGCTCGGCATTGCACGGCCGGATCACCGCCGCGTGCGCGAGATAGCGCGCGCTGTGCTCCAAGAAGTCGTCCGGCCCGCCCAGCGCCGCGACCATGCGGGCGAACACCTCGGCGGCGCGGCCATCGGCCAGCACTGCCTCGGCCTTGGCCCGCCCCGCGGCGGCATCGGGTGCGAGGCCGCCCAGCGCCACCATCTCGCCGGCCAGCGCCATCGTCACCTCGTGCAGGCGCGGATCGCGCGTGCCCTCGCCCTTCAAGTATTCGACGGCTTCGACCACCTCGACGGCGTTGCCGACATTGCGGCCGAGCACGCGGTCCATGTCGGTGATCAGCGCGACGGTGGGCAGGCCGGCCTGGTTGGCGACGGCCACCAGGCTTTCAGCCAGGTCGCGCGCCATCGCCTCGGTGTCGCAGAAGGCGCCCGAGCCGCACTTCACGTCCATCACCAGCCCGTCGAGGCCCTCCGCCACCTTCTTCGACAGGATGGAGCTCGCAATCAGCGGGATGGATTCGACCGTCGCCGTCACGTCGCGCGTCGCATAGAGCCGCCGGTCGGCCGGCGCCAGGTCGTCGGTCTGGCCGATCACCGCGCAGCCGACCTCGCGCACGACCTTGCGGAAGGTGGCGAGGTCGGGCTGGGTCTCGTAGCCCGAGATGGCCGAGAGCTTGTCGAGCGTGCCGCCGGTATGGCCGAGGCCGCGGCCCGAGATCATGGGGACGAAGGCGCCGCACGCCGCGACGATGGGCGCCAGCATCAGGCTCACCTTGTCGCCGACGCCGCCGCTCGAATGCTTGTCGATCACCGGTCCCGGCAGCGCCAGGCTCTTCCACTCCAGCGTCGTGCCCGACCGCGTCAGGCCGAGCGTGAACGCCACGCGCTCGGCCGTCGTCATGCCGCGGAAGAACACCGCCATGGCGAAGGCCGCGACCTGGCCCTCGCTCAGGCTGCCGTCGTGGATGCCGCGGGTGACGAAGGCGATCTCCTCGGCCGACAGCTCGTGGCCGTCACGTTTCTTGCGGATGATCTCCTGCGGCAACATCGCGACGAACTCTGACTACAGCCGGCAGTTTTTCTTCCTCGCCCCCTCGGCGATGGCGACGCGGATCTCGCGCAGCTCGGCCAGGCTTTCCTGGGCGTCCGAATTGTCGTTCCAGGTGAAGAAGCCGAAGCCCAGCAGGGCGAAGGCGGCGATGCCGGCGACGTTGGCCGCGGCGGTGCCGGCATTGGACTTGCGGATCTCGGCCTCGAGTTCGCGTTCGGCGGCCGAGTAGTTGCGGTACTCGCGCTGGATCTCCTCGCAGCTCGCCTCGTCTATGAGCTTCTGATCCTCGGGATCGAGCGCCGCCCGGGCCACGTGCCCGGTAAGCATGAGCACCGCCAGCAGCGACAGGCACGACAGGCTTCGCATCATCAGTAGGTCTCCAGGAAGGCGCGCAACAGCCGGCGCACGTCGCTCGATGCCGCGCCCGCGACGGCCAGCGTCTGCTCGTGGCCGAGCGCGCCCGGCACCAGGCCGGCAGCGTAGTTGGTCATCAGCGACAGCGCCACGACCTTGAGCCCGGCGTGGCGCGCCAGGATCGTCTCCGGCGCGGTCGACATGCCGACGGCGTCGGCGCCCAGCACGCGCGCGGCGCGGATCTCGGCCGGGGTCTCGAAGCTCGGCCCGCTGAAGAAGATGTAGACCCCGTCGTGGCAGCGGACGTTGGCCGTGTGCGCCGCCGCCAGAAGCTTCTTGAGCAGCGCGGGGTCGTAGGCATCGACCATGTCGACGAAGCGGCTGTCGCCCGGGCCGATGCCGAACAGCGGGTTGATGCCGGCGAAGTTGATGTGGTCGTTGATCGCCATCACCGAGCCCGGCGGCATGTCGAGCCGCAGGCTGCCGGCGGCGTTGGTCTGCAGCAGGGTCTCGCAGCCGAGATCGGCCACCGCGCGGATGGCGCCGCGCATCTCGTCGGCCTTGCCGCGCTCGTAGTAATGGGCGCGGCCCTGCAGGACGGCGACCGGCGTCGGCCCGACATGGCCCAGCACCAGCCGGCCGGCGTGGCTGCCCACCGTGGTCTGCGGGAAGCCCGGCAGCTCGCCGTAGGGGATGGTCGCGACCTGCTTCACCTCGTCGGCGAACGCGCCCAGCCCCGAGCCCAGGATCACCGCGACCTTGGGCTTGAAGCCCGGCGCCCCATGTCCCGCCAATCTTTCGGTGATGGCGTCGGTCATGGCTTCTCCAGGTGGTGCGGGCCGAACGACATCGGCAGGAGCTGGCCCAAGGTCACCGTGCGATGCAGGCCGTCGGGGCCGCAGAGATGGACCGGCAGGTCGTCGGTCGCGAACTCGCGCAGCTTCTGGCGACAGCCGCCGCAGGGCGTGATGAGTTCCGGTCCCGGCCCGATGACCACGCACTCCAGGATGCGCTTGCCGCCGGCCGCGACCATGGCGGCGATGGCACCGGCCTCCGCACAGGTGCCCTGCGGATAGGCCACGTTCTCGACGTTGCAGCCGCCATGGATCGAGCCGTCCTCGGCGCGCACGGCCGCGCCGACATGGAACTTCGAATAAGGCGCATGAGCGCGCAGCATCATGCGCTGCGCGAGGTGGAGCAGATCGTCCATCGGTCCTCTCCTAATGCTCCTTCTGGTAGGGCACGCCGGCGGCGCGCGGCGCGATGGCGCGGCCGATGAAGCCGGCCAGCAGGAAGACCGTGAGAAGATAGGGCAAGGCCTGGATCAATTGCACGGGAACTTCGCCGACGCCCGGCACCCGCACACCCTGCAGGCGGATGGCGATGGCATCGAGCAGGCCGAAGATCAGGCAGGCGCCGAACGCCGGGAACGGTCGCCACTTGCCGAAGATGATGGCCGCGAGCGCGATGAATCCCTGGCCCGCGGTCATGTCGCGGCTGAAGCCGGCATTCTGGGCGACCGACAGGTAAGCGCCGGCCAATCCGGCGAACAGCCCGCACAGCAGCACCGCGCGATAGCGCAGCCATGGCACCGAGATACCGGCGGTGTCGACGGCCAGAGGCATCTCGCCGACGGCGCGCAGCCTGAGGCCAAAGCGCGTGCGCTCGACGATCCACCAGGTGAGCGGCACCGAGAGCAGCGCGGCATAGACCAGGATGTTGTCGCCGGCATTGGGCAGCAGCAGCGGCAGCAGGCGCTGGTCGCCGACCAGGGGCGGCGTCTGGCCGCCGCGGTTGAACCAGGCGGTGCCCCACACGACGGTGAGGCCGGCGGCGATGATGTTGATGGCAACACCGCTCACCACCTGGTTGCCGCGATGGGTGATGCAGGCAAAGCCGTGCAGCAGCGCCATCACCTCGGCCGCGATGATGGCGGCGGCGACTCCCGCCCAGGCCGAGCCGGTGACCGCGGAGGTGGCGGCGGCGAAGAACGCCGCCATCAGCATCTTGCCTTCCAGCCCGACGTCGATGATGCCGCTCTTCTCGGAGAACAGCCCGCCCATGGCGCACAGCACCAGCGGCGTGGCGACGCGCAGGGTTGCGGCCAGGGTGAGCACGGTGAGGGAGAAAAGGTCCTCCACTACCGCCCGTCGTCCTGAGCGCAGCGAAGGACCTTCGCCGTTTGCCACGGCATGAGATCCTTCGCTCGCTCAGGATGACAGTTGGCTTGTTCATCCGCCTATCCCTTCAAGGCCAGCAAGCGCTGCAGCCACGGCCGCGGCATGTTCACCAGCGCGCCGGAGAACAGGATGATCAGGCCCTGGATCACCACCACCATCTCGCGGGTGATGGTCGGGATCTCGAAGGCGAGCTCGGTGCCGCCCTGTTGCAGGGCGCCGAACAACAACGCGGCGAGCACGATGCCGACGGGATGACTGCGGCCCATCAGGGCGACGGCGATGCCGGCGAAGCCGTAGCCCGCCGGGAAGTCGAGGACGATGCGATGGTGCACGCCCATCAGCTCGTTGACGCCGACGAAGCCCGCCAGGCCGCCCGAGATGCACATGGCGAGCATGGTCATGTGCCGGAGATTGGTGCCGGCATAGACGGCCGCCTCCGGATTGTGGCCCATGGTGCGCAGCGCATAGCCCCACGGCGTGTGCCACAGGAACACCCAGACGCCGACGCAGCACAGCACGGCCAGCACGATCGACAGGTTGAGCGCCGAGGGCGCCACCTGGATGCCGATGGCGGCCAAGGTGTCGTGCATCGACGGCAGCTTGCCCGAGGCCGCGAAGTTGCGGCTCTGCGGCGTCATCGAGCCGGGCGCGATCAGCACGTTCACCATCAGGTAGACCATCAAGGCGGCCGCCAGGAAGTTGAACATGATGGTGGTGATGACGATGTGGCTGCCGCGCCAGGCCTGCAGCCAGGCCGGCACGGCCGCCCACGCCGCGCCGAACAGGGCGGCGGCCAGGATGGCGAGCGGGATCATCAGCGGCGCCGGCAGGTAGCGATCGAGGGCGAGGATCGCCAGTCCGCAGCCCAGTCCGCCGATATAGGCCTGGCCCTCGCCGCCGATGTTGAACAGGCCGGCATGGAACGCGACGGCCACGGCGAGCCCGGTGAAGATGAAATTGGTCGTGTAGTAGAGCGTGTAGCCGATCGATTCCGACGAGCCGATCGCGCCTACCACAAGAAGCTGAAGCGCATCCAACGGATCGACGCCGATGATGCGCACGATGATGCCGACGGTGAGGAAGGCGAGCGCAATGTTGACCAGCGGCAGCACCGCGATCTCGGCCCACGCGGGCAGCGGCCGGCGGCGTGCTCATGCGTGCGCCCCCGCCATCATCAGGCCAAGCGTGCGTTCGTCGGCGCGGCCGGCCGGCACTTCGCCGGTGACGCGACCGGCGAACATCACGACGATGCGGTCGGCCAGCGACAGGATCTCGTCGAGCTCGACGGAGACCACCAGCACGGCGCAGCCATTGTCGCGGCTCTTCACCAGCTCGCGATGGATGAACTCGATGGCGCCGATGTCGACGCCGCGCGTCGGCTGGCCGACCAGCAGCACCTTGGGCTCCTGCGCCATCTCGCGCGCCAGCACCAGCTTCTGCTGGTTGCCGCCGGAGAAGTTCGACGAGCGCAGCGCCGGCGCGCGCGGCCGCACGTCGAAGCGGTCCATCAAGGTGGCGCAATGCCGGCCGACCACCGGTCCGTCGAGCAGGTAGTTGCGGCAGAACGGAGCTTGGGCCTGGTAGCCCAGGATCGACGTCTCCCAGGCCTGGAAGGCCGCCACCATGCCCTGGCGCAGGCGATCCTCGGGCACGTGCGCCAGGCCCAGGGCGCGCATCTCGGCGGGATCGCTGGGATGGTGGGCGTCGATCACCCGGCCGCGCACCGTGAGCTTGCCGCCGGTCGGCCGGCGGATACCCGACAGGATCTGCAGAAGCTCGGTCTGGCCGTTGCCCGAGACGCCGGCGATGCCGACGATCTCGCCGGCGCGCAGCTCGAGGTCGACATTGTCGAGCAGACGCACGCCGCGATGATCGACCAGCGACAGCTTCTCGGCCGACAGCAGCACCTCGCCCGACTTGGGTGCGGCCTTGTCGAGCTGGAGCCGCACCTTGCGGCCGACCATCAGCTCGGCCAGCTCCTCGGGATTGGTCTCCTTGGTGCGGCGGTCGGCGACGATCTGGCCCTGGCGCATGACGTAGACATGGTCGGTCGCGGCCATGATCTCGCGCAGCTTGTGGGTGATCAGCACGATGGTGACGCCGCGTTCCTTGAGCGTCGCCAGGATGCGGAAGAGCTGGTCGGTCTCCTGCGGCGTCAGCACGGCGCTGGGCTCGTCCAGGATCAAAATCTTGGCGCCGCGGAACAGCACCTTGAGGATTTCGACGCGCTGCTGCTCGCCGACCGACAGGTCGGCGATCTTCGCGTCAGGATTGACGGTAAGCCCATACTCGCGCGCCAGGCGCTCGAGCTCGGCGCGCGCCGCGGCGAGGCCTCCCGCCAGCAGCGGCCCGCCCTCGGCGCCCAGCACCAGGTTCTCCAGCACGGTGAAGGTGTCGACCAGCATGAAATGCTGGTGGACCATGCCGATGCCGTGGGCGATCGCGTCGTGCGGGTTGTCCATGCGCATGGGCTGGCCGTCGATGCGGACTTCGCCCGCATCGGCGCGGTAGAGGCCGTAGAGGATGCTCATCAAGGTCGACTTGCCGGCGCCGTTCTCGCCGACGATGCCGGTGATGGCGCCCTTGGCGATGGCGAGCGACACGCCGCGCACGGCGTGCACGCTGCCGAACGACTTCTGGATGCCCGAAAGCTCGATCGCCGGGGCTGCCATCACTGCAAGCACCAAAGCGATTTTCCGGCATTCCCGGTATTTCCGGCAGAGAGCGTGGTGTTGGCGTTTTCGCCGCCCCCCCAGAGGTTGTAGCCATTTTTCCCGTCATCCCGAGCGAAGCCGCCCGAAGGGCTGCGTAGTCGAGGGACCTGTTCTTGCCGACGCGACGGCAGAATAGGTCCCTCCACTTCGCCTCGCTGCGCTCGGCTCCGGTCGGGATGACGGGTCTTTACCATGGCTATAACGATATTATAACCATGGTTATCGTCTATGCAAGCGCAATCGGCCGCCCGCGTCACTTGCAGGCGTTGTTGCTCATGTAGTCGTGGACGGTGATCTTGCCCGAGATGATGTCGGCCTTGGCCGCGTCGACCTTGGCCTTCATCTCGGGCGTCACCAGCTTCTCGTTGTCCTTGTCGAGCGCCCAGTCGACGCCGCCTTCCTTCAGGCCGAGGGCGGCGATACCGCCCTTCCAGCTCTTGTCGTTGGCCGCCTTGAAGCTGTTGTAGGCGGCGAGATCGACGCGCTTGATCATCGAGGTCAGCATCGTGCCGGGATGCAGATGGTTCTGGTTGGAATCGACGCCGATCGCGAGCTTGCCGCGATCCTTGGCGGCCTGCAGCACGCCGATGCCGGTCGAGCCCGCCGCGGCATAGACCACGTCGACGCCGCGATCGAACTGGCCCTTGGCGAGCTCGGCGCCACGGCCCGGATCGTTCCAGGCGGCGGGCGTGGTGCCGGTCATGTTGGCGATGAGCTCGGCCTTGGGGTTGGCGTACTTGATGCCCTGCTCGAAGCCGCACTGGAAGCGGCGGATCAGCGGGATGTCCATGCCGCCGACGAAGCCGACCTTGCCGCTCTTGGAGGCGAGTGCCGCCAGCACGCCGACCAGGAACGAGCCTTCCTGCTCCTTGAAGGTGACGGACTGCACGTTGGGCAGCGGCACCACCATGTCGATGATGGTGAAGTGCACGTTGGGGAATTCCTTGGCGACCTTCTCGAGGGCGACGGCCTGCGAGAAGCCGACGGCGACGATCGGATCCTGCCCCCTTTGGGCAAACCGCCGATGCGCCTGCTCGAACTGCGTCTCGTTGCTGGGCTCGAACTCGGCGATGGCGATGCCGGTTTCCTTGTTGAAGCGCTGCGCGCCCTGGCTCACGCCTTCGTTGAAGGATTTGTCGAACTTGCCACCCGTCGAGTAGACGATGGCGGGCTTGGCGACGTTCTGCGCGGCGGCGGGAGCGACCAGGGCTCCTGCGGCGATCAACGAGACCAGCAGTCCGGACCAGAGTTTCATGGCAGCTCCCTCTTTCGTTGAGGAGAGTGTGGACCCGCTCGCGGACCGGGTCTAGCTCATGCTGCCGCACATTGCTCATGTTCCTCTCCCCGCTAGGGGTGAAGAGGAACATGAGTGGATCATGGGATCGGAAATATCTCCTGTGCGGCTCTCCCCCTCCTGTATCCTCCCCCGAAGACGGGGGAGGAGAAGAGTTTGAGCGGCATGCCGTTTGCTTCAGCAGGCCCCTGGGAAGGAACACATGGCCGGCCGGGTCGTGGCCCAGGGCAAGCGGCTGGACAAGGGCAAGTAGGAGATCGACGCTACCGGCCTGATCGGAAAGTCGGCAATAGCCGAAGTAGGTTGCACCCGATGGCGCGGCTGCCAGGTGACGTCGGCCTCGGGGCACATGCGGGGATAACGATACCTTCGAGTACCGCTACATACCTCGACGCCTCGGATCGACCTTCCGCCGAGGTAGTTCACCGATACCCGCGGTTTTTCAGATCCCCAGTGTGACTAAAGCTACAGACGGTGATCGTACGACCTCCACAAACTGCGGGATTGATGCAGCGTCCGCTCAAGAAAGGATGCCATGGGTATCAAAATAGGCATTGAACCCACCGGCTATTACAACTCGGTGGGAAGTAACTTAACCCTGATCAGTAAAAATCGCGTCGGCGCAGTGTTCATCTCTCGGCTTGAGCAGCACAAGAAGCTCGTGTCGATCTACCCGATGGATGCAGGAATGGCCGCGAGGATTGGGGCCGATAATGCGAGCACTAATCCCCGCGAAGCAGCAGACAGTGCACCCAAGGGAGCTTCGAACCGACAACGACCCTACTGGTACAGGGGCAACCCAGACAATCCGGCCACGCCCGGGGACGACGAGCGCGATGACATGGTCCCTCCGGGGCTAGTCGGAACCGGGAAGGGGAGCGACGTAGTCATCAACTTTAGTCCCGAAAACATCAAAGCAAAGAAAGTTTTCGACAGAAGTCCTCATGCCGTCCTTTTCCATGAGCTAGTTCACACACTTCGGATATTCCACGGTCTGCGCAATCCAGTCCCGACCGAGAAGATGAAATGGATGAACGAGGAAGAATGGTTGGCGGTTATCCTAACAAACATTTACATGTCCGCCGGTGGGAGCACTCGACTGCGGGGTGGCTATGGTGACTACGACCAAAAACTGGAGGCACCCGAGGACACGTCCTCTGGCTTCTTGACGAGTGAAAACACCAAGCTCCTCGATAAACTTTGGCCTTTCTGGGGTCCGGTGTTTACGGACGTCGGCTTTGTAATCGTGGCTCCTTTCAATCCAATCCGTGAGTATCTAAGGCTTCGCATGTAGCGCTTTGCGACGTGCGACGCCCTTGCGGTCGGATATCAGAAAGACCGAGGGCATGAAGGAATAGGCGGTCATCGGCTTTGCACAGCATTCACCGCCTCGGATCGACCTTCCGCCCAGGTAGCTCACCGCCGCCCATCGACACCGGCCGCCCACGCCCCTGCCCGGTTGCCGCGCGGCCGCTTCCGGATGCCGCTCGGGCGTCTCCATTTCATCGAGTCGATAGTCCGCCATGCCGGACTCCCTGATCGGCTCGACCAGACACAGGTACGCCTCTGCCCCGCAGCGTGAGCAGGAGAAGGTCTTCTCGCGGTAGTCGACATCGCGGAGGCCGGCGAGCCGCAGCCGCGCATATCTTCGACAGACATCACAGCGCACCCACATCTGCCCGTAGGTCTTGGAGAGCGCGCGGAAGGTGAAGGCGCGATGAGGCCAGGGTCCGACCATGGCGGGGAGAGTAGCGGGCGAGTGAGCGTGACTGGGCCGATGTTCTGGCAGGGGAGATATCGAAGTTTGGTGAAAGCAGTGCAGGCGTCGCGCGTGTTGGCGCGTCATATACTATCGGGCCGCGGCAGGGTGCATAAGGTTGAGGGAGAGGTTCGTGCCACAGGAAATGCTCGTACTCCAATACATTACGAACTTTATTCTGGCGATGGCAGGCATCAGCATTTCGGTACTCGCCTTTGGCGTCAATTACCGGAACAACATGGGATGGAAGCCGCTCACCATCATTACGAAATGGCGCCGTGACATCGTTGACGGCAATTGGAACGGCTCCCTCACCTTCGAGCTCTGGAACCGACAGAAGTACCCCATTAACGTTCGCGAGATTTTTCTCGAAGTGAAAGACGCGAAATTCCTTTACGGCCAAGAACGCAGAGGTACCTGGCTACGCAGCGATAACACTATGTGGCAGGAGGACGGGAACACCATTGCCCCAACGACCTTCGAGAAGATCGAGATGCCCCTCATGCTCCAGACCACGAAGCAAGAGGTGCCGTACACCCTCACCATCAATTACTTCGACCCGCGCTTTGAGAAGGTCCTGAAGATCCAGCGCAAAGGGAAGCTCGTCTAACCGGCGACGTTCCGACTCGGGCCAGTCGCCAATCGCGGGGCACATTTTCAAACGCTATGAGCAGTGGAGGTATGAGGGATGACATATCGGGCGAGAAAAAAGAAACCTCCGCGTCACGATGATTAGGGTGGTCGATAAGAATTATCCTACGCCGTTGCCGGGCTGGTGCAATGGGCGGAGAGACGGTTCACAGACCGAAGAGGATAAACCGGTGTGAGCACGCGCTCCGTTGGCGCAGCTACGCGAAGCGCAAGCGCTTCACCGCCTCGCGATGGCGCATGACCGGCTACGCAATCCCGAGTTAGCCTGACAGTCGCCCGACGCATCGACGGGCCCGGGAGGACCACATGGCCGAGTATGATCTGGTCATCCGCAACACCACCATCGCGACCGCCGCAGACGTGGTGAAGGGCGATATCGGCATCTCGGCCGGTCGGGTCGTGGCCCTGGGCGAGCGGCTGGACAAGGGGAAGAAGGAGATCGACGCCAGCGGCCTGATCGCCGTGCCGGGCGGCATCGACGCCCATGTCCATTTCGACCAGGACACCGCCGACGGCTCGGTGTTCTGCGACGATTTCGAGAGCGGCAGCCGGGCGGCGGCGGCCGGCGGCACCACCACCATCATCCCCTTCGCCTACCAGAGCCGTGGCCAGGGGCTGCGCGACGTGGTCGACCGCTATCACAAGCGCGCCAACGGCAAGTCGCTGATCGACTACGCCTTCCATGTGATCCTGTCCGACCCCAGCGAGAAGATCATGGGCCAGGATTTCCCCGCCCTGGTCGCCGAAGGCTACACCTCGTTCAAGGTCTACATGACCTACGACGACATCAAGCTCACCGACCGCCAGATGCTCGATGCGCTGGCCGCGGCGCGGCGCGAGCAGGCGATGCTCATGATCCATGCCGAGAACTCCGACTGCATCGCCTGGCTGACCGAGCGGCTGGAGCTGAAAGGCATGACCGCCGCCAAGTTCCACGCCACCTCGCGGCCGTTCGTGGTCGAACGCGAGGCCACACACCGCGCCATCTCGCTCGCCGAGCTGCTGGACGTGCCGATGCTGCTGGTGCACGTCTCGGCCAAGGAGGCGATGCACGAGATCCAGCGCGCCCAGGCGCGCGGCCTGAAAGTCTACGGCGAGACCTGCCCGCAGTACCTGTTCCTGAGCGAGGAGGATTTCGAGAAGCCGGGCGATGAGGGCAGCAAATGCGTGTGCTCGCCGCCGCCGCGCGGCACCGACAACCAGGAGCACATCTGGACCGGGCTCTCGGCCAACACCTTCCAGGTGCTGTCGTCGGACCACGCCGCCTTCAAGTACGACGACGTGCGCGGCAAGAAGCTGCCGGGCGCCGACAAGAGCTTCGCCAAGATTCCCAACGGCGTGCCGGGCGTGGAAACGCGCCTGCCGCTCCTGTTCTCCGAGGGCGTCAACAAGGGCCGCATCACCCTGCAGCAGTTCGTGGCTCTGTCCTCGACCAACGCCGCCAAGATCTACGGCCTGCACCCGCGCAAGGGCACGATCGCCGTCGGCGCCGACGCCGACATCGTGCTGTGGGATCCCAAGCGAAAGGTGAGCCTCACCAACTCGATCCTGCATCACAATTGCGACTACACGCCCTACGAGGGCCGCGAGCTCACGGGCTACCCGGTGATGACCCTGTCGCGCGGCGAGGTCGTCATGGAGGAAGCGAAGATGAGCGGCTCGGCCGGCCGCGGCCGCTTCCAGAAGTGCGACCGGCCCGAGGCAGCGCGGCCGCGTGGCAAGCCTTTGATCGATCCGTCGATCTTCAGCTGAGCCATCTCTCGTCCTCCCTCGTATGACGGACAGGGCTATCGCATTGCCGTCATCCCGACCGGAGCCGAGCGCAGCGAGGCGAAGTGGAGGGACCTGTTTTGTTGACGCATCGACAAAACAGGTCCCTCGACTACACCGCCCTTCGGGCGGCTCCGCTCGGGATGACGAAGCGGATCAGCCCCACCGCGGCTGTTCACCGAGATCGATACCCAGCGCCGTCTTCGCCACGATCTCGTGCACCAGCATCGAGTTTGCCGGATGAAAGCGCCCGCAGCGCGCATCGCGGAACAGCCGCTCGAGCTCGTCGGTCTTGAACATGCCGGAGCCGCCTGAGACTTCCATCGCCAGGTCGACAATCCTCCAGCACGCCTCGACGGCGTGATGCTTGGCTGAGACGATTTTCGCGGGCCAGGTAGCGCCATGATCGACGCCGTCGCTCCACTCCTTCGCGACATGATCGAGGTGCGGACCGATCGTATCCAGGCTGAGACCCATCTCGGCCACGGCGTGCTGTACCTCGGGGTGATAGGCCATGGTCCGGGTGACGGCCATGGACTTCTTGGTCTTCACCCGCTCGATGGCGAGATCAAAGGCGCGCTGCGCGACGCCGTAGTAGACGTTGGCGAAGCCCATGAGCGCCCAGGCGAAGACGGCCACGATGAAGGCGTCCGCGCCTCCTGCCGGCAAGATCCGCGAGACGTACTTGTCAGGAACAAAGGCTCCCTCGAGGACCACGTCGTCGCTCCGGGTTCCGCGCATGCCGAGAGTGTCCCAGGTCTCGACAATGCGGTAGTCCTTGCTGCTCCGAGGCATGAAGGCATGCACGACCTTCGGGCCACCCTCCGCGTCAGCCCATAGGGCGTGCACGCCATAGCGGGTCCACACCGGTGCCAGGCTGCCGAACATCTTGTGACCGGTGAGCTTGAAGCCCCCGGCAACCCGTTCGGCCTTGGCCGTCGACAGCAGCAGAGGGATGTCGTTGCCACGCTCGGCGTGCCCTGCCGCGAAGATTTCACCGGCCGCCGCCTCCGTCAGAATCCACTCGAGGGATTTGTCACCGGAGCGCCAAAGATCGGCGGCGACGCCAACCCAGTAGACATGCATGTTGACGCCAAGGGCGGTGGCCGGCGCGTGGTAGGCGAGGCGTCGTTGACGCTTGCATACCTCGGCCAATGACAAGCCTTTTCCGCCGAACTCCTTGGGGATGTTCATCGTGAGATAGCCGGCCTTCCTGAGGTCCTCGAAGTCCTCCTTGAAGAACCGGTTTTCCCGATCGTACGACCCGACACGCTTTGCAAAGGCCTGCAGCAGGTCGTTGGAGGGCAAGGTATCCATTGAGAGCAAGGTATCCATCGTCGATCCTTTCTTGAGGGACAGTGTCGGCTTCATGAACGCACCAAGGACTTCACCTCTCGCGCAACGTTTCCTGCCGGTAGCGCAGCAGCGGCGACAGGAGATAGCTCAGGATGCGGCGCGAGCCCGTCTTGATCTCCACCGTCACCGCCATGCCCGGCGACAGGTTGACCAACCGGTCGTCGATCTGCATCTGGCTGCGGTCGAGTGAAATGCGGGCGCTGTAGTTCAGCTCCTGGCCCTTGGGCTCGCTGGTGTCGCTCTGCGTGCCCAGCGCGCGGTCATCGGCGCGGTCCTGCCGGCGGTCGCGGATGATGGCGTCCTGCGAGACGCTCAGCACCTCGCCCTGCAGGAGGCCGTAACGGGTGAAGTTGAAGGTATCGACCTTGATCTCGGCCTGCTGTCCGGGATGGATGAAGCCGATGTCGCGGTTCGGCACCAGGGCCTCGATCTCGAGCCGGCTGTCGCTCGGCACCACGACCAGCAGGGCCTGCGCCGGCGTGACCACGCCGCCGACCGTATGGATCGCGAGCTGCTGCACCATGCCGTCGACCGGCGCCGTCAGAAGCTGAAGCCTGGTCTTCTGCTCGGCCTTGATCAGCTCCTGGGCGAGCCCGATCGCCTTCTGCTCCGATTTGGCCAGCTCGTCGGAGAGGGCGCGCCGGTATTCGGCCTCTGCCTGGCGGCGCGTCTCGCGAAGCGTGGCGATCGCCGCGTCCGCTTCCTGCAGGTGACTCTTCTGGACGCCCAGTTCCTTTTGCTGCTCGACCAGAAGCTGCAGCGTCTCCAGATAGGCGATCTTCGAGCCCAGGTCCTTCTCCATCAGTATCCGGCGCATGTCGACGCGCGGCTGGATGACCGGGATCACCGTCTCGAGCTTGTGGATGGTGGCCGCCGTGGTGGCTTGCTCGGCTTCCTTCTGTGCCTGCTGACGGCCGATCGCGGCGACCTTGGCGCGGTGCTCGCCCACCTGGTTCACCAGAAGCTGGCGCTGCACGGCGATCAGGGTGGGGTCGGCGTTGGCGGGCGGCGAAAAATCAGCCAGGGGATCGTCTCCGCCGGCCAGCGCCGTGCGCAGCCGCGCGACATTGAGCTGCTCGGCCAGAAGATCGCTGCGCAGGCGATCGCGGTCCGCCGCGTTGGCGGTCGGATCGAGCTCGATCAGAACGTCGCCCGCCTTGACCACCTGCCCATCCTGCACGCGGATCGAGCGCACCACCCCCGTCTCGAACGGCTGGACGACCTTGGTGCGGATGCTCGGCACGATCTTTCCGGTCGCCGATGCGACGATGTCGATCGAGCCCCACCAGGACCAGGCCAGCGCCGCGCAGAACAGCAGGATGAGGGTGAGCCCGATCGCACGGCCGATGGGCGACGGCGGTGTTTCGACGATCTCAAGCGCGGCCGGCAGGAAGGCGAGCTCCTCGCGGCGCCTGGCGGGCAGGCGCACGACGTCATTGGCAGGTTGCTTGGCCTGGGGCATCGGCCGAGGCGGAACGGCGAGGTCAATGGACTTCATGGATTCCTGCCTGCAAGCGATGCAGCGAGGCGTAGCGGCCGCCGGTCTTGATCAAGGCGTCGTGGCTGCCGTCCTCGATCACGCGGCCGCCTTCGAGCGTGACGATGCGATCCATCGCCCGCACGGTCGACAGCCGGTGTGCGATGACCAGGACCGTGCGGCCCTTGACGATCTCACGCATGTTGTCCTGGATGATGCGCTCGCTCTCGTAGTCCAGCGCGCTGGTCGCCTCGTCGAAGATCAGGATGCGCGGGTTGGTGACCAGCGCGCGGGCGATGGCGATGCGCTGGCGCTGGCCGCCCGAGAGGGTGGAACCGCGCTCGCCGACGATCGTGTCGTAGCCTTCGGCGAGCTCGAGGATGAAATCGTGCGCACCGGCAAGCCGGGCCGCCGCGACCACGCGCTCCATCGGCATGGCCGGGTCGGCGAGCGCAATGTTGTCGCGCACCGAGCGGTTGAACAGCACGTTCTCCTGCAGCACGACGCCGATCTGGCGGCGCAGCCAGGCCGGGTCGGCCAGGGCGAGATCCATGCCGTCGACCAGCACGCGGCCGCTTTCCGGCACGTAGAGACGCTGGACGAGCTTGGCGAAGGTGCTCTTGCCCGACCCGGAGGGCCCGACGATGCCGACCGTCTGTCCGGCCGGTATGTCGAACGTGACATCGTGCAGGACCTGCTGCCCGTCGAGGCGATAGCGGAAGCTGACGTGGTCGAACCGGATGCCGCCGCGGATCGCGGGCAACCGCGCACGTCCCGGCATGAAGGCCTGTTCCGCCGTGGTGTTGAGGATGTCGCCCAGCCGCTGGACCGAGAGGCGCGCCTGATGGAAATCCTGCCACATCTGCGCCAGGCGCAGCACCGGCGCACTCACCCGGCTGGCCAGGATGTTGAAGGCCACGAGCTCGCCGACCGACAGGCTGCCGTCGATCACCAGCTTGGCGCCGAAGTAGAGAATGGAGGCGGTGACGACCTTGCTGACGAACTGCACCACCTGGCTCGCGGTGTTGCCGAGGCTCAGCACCCGGAAGCTGGCCGACACGTAGCCGGCAAGCTGCTCTTCCCACCGGCGCTGCATCTGTGGCTCGACCGCCATGGCCTTCAGCGTCTCGATGCCGGTGACGCTCTCGACCAGGAACGCCTGGTTCTCCGCGCCGCGCTGGAACTTCTCATCGAGGCGGCGGCGGAACAGCGGCGTGACGGCGCCGGAGATCGCGACATAGACCGGCAGCGAGCCGATCACGATCCAGGTCAGCATCGGGGCGTAGAAGAACATCACCGCCAGGAAGACGAAGGTGAAGAACAGGTCGATGACCAAGGTCAGCGCCGAGCTGGTGAGGAAATTGCGGATGTTCTCCAGCTCGCGCACCCGCGCCACCGAATCGCCGACCCGCCGCGCCTGGAAGTAGGCCATCGGCAGGGCCAGCAGGTGATGGAACAGGCGCGCGCCGAGCTCGACGTCGATGCGGTTGGTGGTGTGGGAGAACAGATAGGTCCGCAAGATGGCCACAACGGTCTCGAAAGCCGAGATCGCCAAGAGGCCGATCACCAGCACGTCGAGGGTGTTGAGCGAGCGGTGCACCAGCACCTTGTCGATCACCACCTGGAAGAACAGCGGCGAGATCAGGCCGAACAGCTGCAGGAAGAACGACGCGACCAGCACCTCGCCCAGCAGGCGCCGATACTTGTGGATCGCGCCCAGGAACCAGGTGATGTCGAAGCGGCGCGCGACGTCGGCCAGGCCGGCCCGGCGCGCCATCGAAATCAGCCCGCCGTCCCAGACCGCGACGAACTCCTCGCGCGTCATGAGGGCGGGCCCGCTCTGCGGCGACTGCACCAACACCTTGTCCTCGGAAGCCTTGGCCAGCACCATGAAGCCGCCATCGCGCAGGGACGCGATGGCGGGGAGGGGAGTCCGCGCGAGCCGCGACCACTGGGTCCGCCAGGCGCGCGCCTTCAGGCCGAGGTCTCTCGCGCACCGGATCATCTCCGGTGCGCCGATCTTGTCTGTACCCAGGCGGTGCCTGAGCTGCCCGCGATCAGCCGCCACATCCTTCAGGTGCAGCAGCATCAGGAGGGCCTCGAGTCCCGGGTCGGCTGGAGCAGCGGGGTTGGGGGAGGGGCTCACAGACGTTACTCCGGGACTCGAGGCTTGGCGGTCAGGCGTGCGGCTGCGCGAGCAGCGGCGGCTGGTTCGAGGCCGGGTCGGCCATCGGCGTGCCGGCCGGACCCTGGCTCGCCGGGGCGAAGCTCGAGGCCATGAACTGGCCCAGCACGGCCGACTGGATGACGACGTTGCTGCCGGGGCCGCCGTCGAGCACGTCCTGCCCGCCGCCGCCGATCAGAACGTCGTCGCCCAGGCCGCCCGTCAGGACGTCGTTGCCGGGGCTGCCGACCAGGACGTCGTCGCCGTCGCCGCCGTTCGCGGTGAGCTGTATGCCCGAGAGGCCGGATGCCTCGATGACGTCGTCGCCGCCGAGGCCGTTGATCACGATGCGATCATTGTTCGCCTCGAAGCCGGTGATCTCCACGTCGGCGCCGCCCAGGCCCGACACGGTGATCACGCCGTTGTTGTTGGTGACCACGATCGCATCGTCGCCGTTGGTCGCGTTGAGGACGATCGTGTCCGCTTGGCCATCGGCGCCGCCCAGGTCGATCTTGACCTTGCTGACGTCGGTCTGGCTGAGGTCGTTGACCGTGATGAGGTCGGCGCCACCCTTGGCCTGCACATCGATCGTCTCGACGTTGTCGAGATCCATCGTGATGTTGGCGACGTTGCGGGTCAGCCGGGCGTGCCCGCCATTGGCCGAGATGTCGATGTTCTCGGCGATGGCGGCGCCGTTGAACAGGAGGGTGTCGGTGCCCGCCTGCCCGTCGACCGTGTCGTCGTCGTCACCCGGGTTCCAGACGAACGTGTCGTTGCCGGCGCCCATCCTGGCGATGTCGTTGCCATCGCCGCCATTGATGAGGTCATCGCCCTTGCTGCCGGTGATCGTGTCGATGCCGAGACCGCCGTTGATCGTGAGCTTGACCTGTCCGGCGTTGAGACCGGCGGCGTTGATGGTGTCGTCGCCGCCCTGCCCGTTGACCACCAGCTGGTCGTTGGCTCCTTCGGCGCCGGTGATCGTCACCTTGGCCGCGAGGCCGTTGACGACCACCGAGGCGCCGCTGCTGGCGACGGTGATGGTGTCGTTGCCCTGCGTGCCGTTCGCGGTCACGGTGTCGGCCGCGCCATCGCCCTGGCCGCTGCCCGCCTGCGCCGACAGGTCGAGGTTGACCTGCTTGACGTCGGTGCCGGAGAGGTCGCCGACCACGATGTTGTCGGCGCCGCCCAAGGCGTTGAACTTGATGTTCTCGACGTCGTCGAGGTCCATCGTGACGTCGGCGACGTCACGGGTGAACAGCGCCCGGCCGCCGTTGGCCACGATGTTGATGTTCTCGGCGACGTTGGCGCCGTTGAACAGCAGCGTATCGGTGCCGTCCTGGCCCTCGACGACATCGCTACCGTCGCCCGGGCTCCAGATGAACGTGTCGTTGCCGGCGCCGAGCAGCGCCACGTCGTCGCCACGGCCACCGGTCACGGTGTCGTTGCCGTCGCCGCCCAGGATCGTGTCCCTGCCCTGGCTGCCGATGACGGTGTCGTTGCCGGCACCGGCATCGATGGTGAGGCCGATGACGCCGCCCGGCAGGGTGGCCGCGTTAATGGTGTCGTTGCCGTTGCCGGCATTGATGGTCAGGAGGTCGCCGGCCTCCGTGCCGGTGATATTGACCTGCGCCGCCAGTCCGGTCACCGAGACGCTGGTACCGGCCCCAACCACGTTGATCTGGTCGTTGCCGTTGGTGCCGTTGACGATCACCTGGTCGTCCGCGCCGTCGCCGGCCCCGCCCGTCGCAGCCAGGTTGATATCGACCTGCTTGACGTCGGTGGCGGCGAGATTGTTGACCGTGATCTTGTCGGTGCCGCCCAGGGCGTTGATCTGGACGCGCTCGATGTCGTTGAAGTCCATGTTGATGGCGGCAATGTCGCGGGTGAGCCGCGTCCGCCCGCCATTGGCCGAGAGCTCCATGATCTCGTTGCCGTTGGAGCCGTTGAACAACATCGTGTCGTTGCCGTCGCCGCCCTCGACTGTGTCGCTGCCGTCGCCGGGATCCCACTGGAAGACGTCGTCGCCGGCGCCGAGCTGGGCAAGGTCGTTGCCCTGCTGGCCGTCGATGAAATCGTTGCCGTCGCCGCCGATCAGAGTGTCCGCGCCATTGCTTCCGAGAATGATGTCGTTGCCGGCGCCGCCGTCCACCGTGACGCTGATGAGGGCCGCCAGATTGCCGGTGGCGCTGAAACTGTCGTCACCGCCGTTCATGTTGACGACGAGTTTTTCGGTCGTGCCGATGTCGAGACTGAACGGCGCGGGATTGAGCCGGTCGAAGCGCACGCGCGTGCCGTTGGCGGTGGCGGTGAAGACCTCGGCGCCGTTGCCGCCATTGACCTCCGCCGTGTCGGTGCCGTCGCCGCCCTCGAAGAGGTCGGTGTCGTCGCCCGGGTTCCAGATCATGCGATCGTTGCCGCCTTCGCCGAATACCTGGTCGTCGCCGTCGCCGCCGGTCAGCGTGTCGTTGCCCGCGCCGCCGAACAGAAAGTCGCTGCCGCCCTTGCCCAGCAGGGTGTCGTTGCCGGCCTGGCCGAACAGCAGATCGCCGCCCGAGCCGCCGATGATCGTGTCGTTGCCGGTGCCGCCGAACATCTGGGCCGGCGGCAGGGCGCCGTTGCTTTCGTCGAGCACGAGCATGTCGTTGCCGGCCTGGCCGAACACAAGCACCTGTGACGTATTTGCAACTGTTGGTTGGCCGCCGGTGACCTGAACCGCGCCGCCGTTGATCAGGATCAGACCGGCTGCGTTACGGCTGATCGTGACGGCATTGTCGAGGTCATCGCCAAACACTGACAGCAGGCCGACGCCGGGGGTGAAGCTAGCCTTGATGGCCATGGTCGTTGTCCTTTCAGTGATTCGCCGCAGCGCAGATGAAGAGAACCGGATCGGCGCGTAGTGGCACGGAAGACATGCTTAGCCGTGGTCCGCAGGGCAGGCTTGAAGCCGCACTGCGGGCGCCATTGTTTTTTTCTGGAGATGCGCTGAACTTTTTGTGCGTGGCGGCGTCGGCCAAGGTCTGCTACCGGCCCGTGCGCAGACGACACAGGCAAACGGGAAAAGTGCGGAAGTCCCGCTTCGCCACGAGAAGGTCGTTTTTGAGCGAAAAATTGTTTGGCAGAACGGCGGGGGCAGCAGCGTGCAATTTCTCTTTGCCGACCACGTACTCGACACCGATCGACGTGAACTGCACCGAGGCTCTGAAGCCATTTCCGTCGAGCCGCAAGTGCTCGATTTGCTGATTTGCCTCGTTCAAAATCGCAATCGCGTCGTCACCAAGGACGATCTCATCGCCTCTGTCTGGCGCGGCCGGATCGTGTCGGAGGCGACCCTGACCAGCCGCATCTATGCCGCGCGCAAGGCCGTGGGCGACAGTGGCCAGGGCCAAAAACTGATCCGCACCATTTCCCGCAAGGGGCTGCGCTTCGTCGGCGACGTGCGGATCCAATCGGACTGTGACTATTCTGTGGCCGCGGCAGATCAGCTGCCGTCGGCCCAGAGCCGCCAGCCCCCGCACGCGGCGTTGCCGCTGCCCGAGCGGCCGGCGATTGCCGTGCTGCCGTTCGACAACATGTGTAGTGATCCGGCGCAGGAATATTTTTCAGACGGCATCAGTGAAGACGTCATCACGGCGCTGTCCAAATTGCGCTGGCTCTTCGTGATCGCCCGCAATTCCTCGTTCATCTACAAGGGCAAAGCCGTCCACATCAAGCAGGTCGCCGAGGAACTCGGCGTCAGCTATGTGCTCGAGGGGAGCGTGCGCAGGCTGGGCGAGCGCGTGCGCATCACGGCGCAGCTCAACGACGTGACGACAGGCGGCCACATCTGGGCGGAGCGCTACGACCGCAATCTTGCCGACGTGTTCGCGGTCCAGGACGAGATCACGGAGGCCATCGTCGCGGCGGTCGAGCCGCAAATCTATGCCGCGGAAAACTTCCGCGCCCGGCGCAAGCCGCCCGAGAGCCTGGACGCATGGGAACTCGTGATGCGGGCCCTGTCCCACTTCTGGCGGGTGACCCGACAGGACAACATCGCCGCGCAGGAGCTGCTGGAAAAAGCAATCGCCATCGATCCGGACTATGGCCAAGCGCTGGGGCTGCTGGCGACCAGTGTCACTTTTGGTGTTCATATGGGCTGGTCGGACAAGACGGTTGCGCCGATCGCCGAGCGCGCGGCGCTGGCGGCAATCCGCGCCGACAGCGATGATCCCTGGGCGCATCACGCCTTGGGCTGCACCCATCTGTTCGCGCGCCGGTTGGACGATTCGATCGCCGAGTTCGAAACCGCGCTGCGTCTCAATCCCAACTTCTCGTTGGCGCACTGCTATTACGGCATCACCTTGGCCGATAGCGGCCGCTGGCAGGAGGCTGAGGAAGCTGTTCGCCGCGCGCTGCGGTTCAGTCCGCGCGATCCATTGTCGGCGATTTACTTCGGTGCCGCCGCCTTCGCCCAGTACGTCGGGCGCAACTACGAGAAAGCGATGCAGCTGGCGCGCGAGTCAATCCGGCTCCGCGGCGATTTCGTCGGAGCCCGGCGGCTGCTGACCGCCGCCGCCGGCATGGCCGGGCAGACCGAGGTCGCCGCGGCTGCACTGGAGGAACTGCGCCGCGCCCAGCCCGACGTTTCTCTTGCCTGGATCGCAGACCGAATGCCGATCAAGCATGACGCCGACCGGGAACACTACCTGGAAGGCTTCCGCCGCGCCGGATTGGACTAGTCGCCCACCTCTTTGTGGCCTTCCCCCTCCTTGCCCAAGGCGCTTTTGGCCGCTATGCGGCCAAAACGCCATCCCGTATGACGGGGGAGGAGAAGAAGTCAGAGGGAGGCACCATGAAGTTCGGCATCCACAATCCGTCGTGGCTGTTCGGCTCCGATCCGGCGGAAATCTTCGAGGCCGTGAAGACCAAGGCGCAGTGGGCGGAGAACCACGGCTTCACCTGGTTCTCGGTGATGGATCACCTGATTCAGATCGGCAATGTCGGGGCGCCCGATGAGCCGTTCATGGAGGGCTGGACAGTCCTGACAGGCCTTGCCGCGGTGACGACCCGCATTCGTCTCGCGACGCTCGTCTCGTCCGTGCACTATCGCAACCCCGCCCATCTCGCGAAGATCGCGGCTGGCGTCGACCAGATCAGCCGCGGCCGTCTCACCTTCGGCATCGGCGCCGGCTGGTTCGAGACCGAGTACCGGCAATACGGCTGGGAGTTTCCGCCGCGGCCGGCGGTGCGCATCCGGCAGATGGAGGAAGCCGTCCGGCTCATCCTCAGCATGTGGACGGAGAAGCGGACGACCTTCCAGGGCAAGTACTTCCAGGCACAGGACGCCATCCTGGAACCCAAGCCGATCCAGAAGCCGCATCCGCCGGTGATGATCGGCGGCGGCGGCGAGCAGCTGACGCTGCGTGCGGTCGCCCGGCTGGCGGATGCCTGCAATGTCGGCGGCACGCCTGAGGTTGTCCGGCACAAGTACGATGTGCTGCGCCGCCACTGCGAGGCCGAAGGTCGGAACTACGACGAGATCGAGCGCACCAGCATCATCAGCTTCGTCATCGCGCGCGACGAGGCAGCACTTGCCGCCAAGCGGCAGAGGCTTGCCGTTCCGGACAACTATTACGGCGTCGCCGGCACGGTCTCGCAGATCACCGACCTGATCGGCCGCTACCGGGACGCCGGCGTCCAGCTCTTCATCAGCAGCGCCTATAAGAACGACGCTGAAACGCTCGAATTGCTGGCTGCGGACGTGATGCCGAAGTTTGTGACGTGATCAATCATGCTCCTCTCCCCCGCTAGGGGGAGAGGAACATGAGTCGTCGCTGGAAGTCAGCCAAACCGCCGGATCGAATACGCCTCGACCGGCAGACTGGTCGACCGCCCCGCCAGCATCTCCGCCGTCAGCCGCGACAGCACCGGTGCCAGCGTGTAGCCGTTGGAGCTGACGCAGTTGTAGAAGCCCGGCAGGCCCGGCATCTCGCCGAGGATGGGCGCGCGGTCGATGTTGACGTTCATGCCGGCCCAGATGCGGATGGCGTGGAGGTCGGCCAGCGCCGGCACGGCGCGGCTGGCGATCCAGAGATTGCCCTCGACGCTCGGCCGCAGCGCCCGCGACAGGCGGTTCTGCTCGTCCAGCCCCGCTGTCCAGCCGCCGCCGATCATGAAGGCGCCCGAGCCCATCTGCTTCAGGGTGAGATGGCGGTGGGCGTAGGCGACGAGGCGCGAGAGCGTGGGCGCCGTGGGCTCGGTGACGACCATCTGCAAGGGCGCGCCGCGCACGGGAATCTCGACGCCGACCAGGCGCGCGACCTCGGCCGCCCATGGCCCCGCCGTGTTGACGACGCGCCGGGCGCGGATCTCGCCGCGGCTGGTCGTGACCTTCCAGTGCGTGCCGGCGCGTTCGATCGCCAAAACATTGCTGCCGCGCCGGAAGCGCGCACCCAGCGCCTTGGCCTTGGCGATCACGGCGTAGGTGCCCTTCAGCGGATTGATCTTGCCCTCGCCC
Source organism: uncultured Alphaproteobacteria bacterium (assembly GCA_963809025.1). GTDB lineage: Bacteria > Pseudomonadota > Alphaproteobacteria > Reyranellales > Reyranellaceae > Reyranella. The sequence continues at coordinate 422,185 of CAWEIE010000032.1, forward strand.
GGGCACCATTCGGCGGCGATGGCGACGTCGCCGATGCAGGGTTCCAGGGCGCGCAGCTCGTTCGCCCCTATCAGCTCGGCCTCGATGCCGCGGCTTTTCTCCAGGGCGATCTTGCCCTTGAGGAAGTCGATGTCGCGCTGGTTCTCGGCCAGCATCAGTCCGCCGCAGACCTTCATCTCGAGGTCCTGGCCGGTGTCGCGCTGGATCTCCTGCCACAGCGCCACCGACGCCGGGCCGAGCGGCAGGGTGTCGGCGGCGCGATTGTTGGGCGGCGTGCCGAGGGCGAAGTCGAAGGCCAGGAGCTGGACGTGCAGCGATCCGGCGTTGGCCCCCGAGGCCTGCAGGTTCACATCGTCGCGCTCGACCACCAGGGCCTCGATGCCCTCGCGCGCCAGCCAGTAGGCGAGGCAGCAGCCCGCGACACCGCCGCCGATCACCAGCGTGTCGACCGTTTCGGTCGGCAGCGGCTCGGTGTCGCGCGGCCGCGCCATGTCGGGCGGCACGAAATCCTTGTGGCCCGTCCATTCCGGCTGCTCGACCGTGAGCGCCCGGATCGGCACCGGCTTGGCCGGCGGGCGCGGCGCGAACAGGCCGAACTCGCCCACCTCCGCCGTGGTCATGCGCGCCACCACCGAGGCGCAGTAGCGGCCCTGGCAGCGGCCCATGCCGACGCGGCAGGCGCGCTTCAGGGCGGCGGGCGAATCATGGCCGGCCCCGATCAGGCGGCGCAGTTCGCCGGCCGTCACCTCTTCGCAGCGGCAGACCACGGCGCTGTCGTCGATCGTGTCGGGATCGACTGGTGGCGCTTCAAACATCTGCCAAAGCGCGGCCTGGAAGCGCGCGGCGCGGCGCTGCGTGCGCCGGGCTTCGCGCGGCTCGGTCATCTTCAGGCCGAGATCGGCCGCGACGGCCGCAGCGGCCAGCACGCCCTGCGCCATCGCAGCGTGCGCGCCGCCGAAGCGCGCGCCGTCGCCGATGGCGAAGACCTCGGCGAGGCTGGTGCGGCCGTTGGCGTCGGTCAGCGTCTCCATCGAGCCGTTGCCGCGCGGCACGAAGCGATGGGCGCAGCCCAGCGCGCGCGCCAGCTCCGACGACGAGGCGAAGCCATAGTTCAGCGCCACGATGTCGGCGTCGAAGCGCAGGTCGCCTGCCTCGATGCCGCGCACGCGATCGTCGCCCACGAGCCGCGTCGCCCGGCGCCCCCAGTGCAGCTTGCTGCCGAGCCGCGCCGCGAGCGAGAAGCCATCGACCATCAGGAAGGGATCGGCAACGGCAGCGCTTGCCAGCGCTCCCATCTGCGCCAGCCCGGGCCGCGGAGCCGCCTCGAGAACGGCCACGACGTTGGCGCCGCCGTCCAGAAGCTCGGCGGCGGTCTGCAGGCAGAGCGGGCCGTTGCCCGCGATCACGATGCGCTCGCCCGGCGCCACGCGGTAGGAGCGCGCCAGCGTCTGCAAGCCGCCCACGGTCATCACGCCGGGCAAGGTCCAGCCGGGGATCGTCGGCGACTGCTCGTAGGCGCCGGTCGCCAGCACCAGTCGCTTGGGCCGATAGAGCGTCGACTGGCCGGCGACGATGGCGGCGACCTCGTGGGCTGAGAAGGCCGCCCACACTGTCGTCTCGTTGACGAGGCGCGCACCGGCCCGCAGCGTCGATTGCATCAGCACCGCACCGTCGCGGAACTGGCTGTCGAGGGTGGAGAGCTCGGCCTGGTGCGAGGGCGCCAGCGGCTTGAAGAACTGGCCTCCCGGATGGAGCCGCTCGTCGAGCACGATCACGTCGGCGCCGGCCACGGCCAGCGCGCGTGCCGCCGACAGGCCGGCCGGCCCGGCGCCGACCACCAGCACGTCGCAGGCGATCTCATCGGGCGTCGGCGCAGGTTCGGCTGGCGCAGCCCCGGCCGTGGACGAGGAACGCACGTCCATCCCGGCGGCAACCTTGGTCAGGCAAGCGCGCTGGCTCGGTCGGCCGTCGACCGTCACCAGGCAATCGAAGCACACGCCCATGCCGCAGAACGGCCCCCGCGGCGCGCCTGAGCGGGCCTGGCGCACGGCGACGATATCCGACGCGGCGAGCGCGGCGGCAACGGTCTCGCCTTCCAGCGCCTCGATCTCGCGGCCGTCGAAGCTGAGGCGACCGGTGAGCCGGTCGGCCGCATGTCGGGGTGCTTCAGGCGCATGGCAAAAGGTTTACAATGAGGGTGCCGGTAGGAACACCATAACCTCACCCTGAGGAGCGCCCGGAGGGCGCGTCTCGAAGGGTGGGCCGCCGACGCGGTGCGGGTTCCCACCCTTCGAGACGCGGTCCTTCGGACCGCTCCTCAGGGTGAGGCAAAGTTTGGAGTTCGACATGAAGAAGACGTTTCGCGGCACCTACACCGTCCTGATCACGCCCTTCACCGCCGACGGCAAGAAGGTCGACGAAGCCGCGCTGAAGCGCCTGGTCGATTTCCAGATCGAGGAAGGCATCCATGGCCTGATCCCGCTCGGCAGCACCGGCGAGTTCTTGAGCGTCACGCCCGACGAACGGCGCCAGATCGTCGAAATTGTTGTCAAGCAGGCGGCCGGCCGCGTGCCGGTGCTGATCGGCACCGGCGCGGAATGGACCGACGAGGTGGTGCGGACCAGCCGCGAGGCCGAATCGATGGGCGCCGACGGCGTCATGATCATTCCGCCGTTCTACAGCGTGCCGACCGACGACGAGCTCTATGCCCACTACAAGAAGGTGTCGGACGCGATCGGCATCCCGATCATGGTCTACAACAACCCGGCGACGGCCAATGTCGACATGATGCCGGAGCTGATCGCGCGGCTGGCCCAGATCCCCAACTGCCAGTACGTCAAGGAATCGACCCTCGATCCGACGCGGGTGCGCGACATCATCCGCCTGGCCGGCGACAGGATGACGGTGTTCGCGGGCGTGCTGGGCTACGAATCGTTCTGGCTGGGCGCCGAAGGCTGGGTCGCGGTCTGCTCGAACGTGATCCCACGCTGGTCGGCCGAGCTGTTCGAGCTGGTGGCCGACAAGCGCGACATGGATGCAGCACTTGCGCTCTACAAGAAGATGACGCCGTTGCTGTGGTGGGTCGGTGGCCCGCGCTACGTCTCGGGCACCAAGGCCTGCTTCGAGATGATGGGCATGCCGATGGGCCCGCCGCGCGCGCCGCGCCTGCCCCTGCCCGAGGCGCAGCGCCCGGCGCTGCGCGAGGTGCTGCGGCAGATGGGCGTGCTGGCGGAAGAGAAGGCACGCGCTCGCGCCTGATGCGCGATTTGCGGACTGCGTCAGCTCTTCTGGCGCGAAATCGTGCCGAGAGCGATGCCGCCCACGATCAGGGTCATCGCGCCGACCAGCGCCGGTGTGAGCGGCTCACCGAGCATGATCGCCGCGCTGATCGTTCCCACCACGGGCGTCGCCAGCAGGCCTAGCGACGTCGTTGCGGCCGGCAGGCTGCGATTGACCATGGCGATCGCCCAGTAGGCCAGCGCCGTCCCGCAGACGCCGCCGTACAGCAGCAGCATCGCGAGCGACGGTGTCCAATCGACACGAGGCAGGCCATCGACGGCCAACGCCAGGAGCGACAACACGATCGTCGCCAGAAGCACCTCCCAGAAGACGAGCTGGAACGGCGTCGATACCCAGCTGTGGGCGCGCACATAGACGATGCTGACGGCCCAGCATGCGGAGGCGAGAAGCAGCAAGCCATTGCCGAGCAGGGCACGCCCGTCATTCCAGTCGAACGAAGCCGGATTGAACATCAGAGCCAATCCGGCGAGAGCCACGCCGCCACCGGCGACGTGCCGCCGGGTGATGGGCTCGCCGAGAAACAGCCGGGCCATGGGGATCACCCACAGCGGCGTGGTGTAGCCCAGCACGATGGCGCGGCTGGCCGGGACGAACTGGATGCCGATCGCGACGAGCACCGAGAAGGCAATCATGTGCGGAAGGGCAATGCCCAGGATGACGGGAACATCGCCTCGACGGGGAACGATCAGATTGCCCTGACCCCACAGCAGGCCGAGCAGGGCAACGGAGGCGATCAGGCTGCGCCCCGCCGCGACCCACAAGGGCGGGATGTCGCGGATGATCATCTTGGTCACCGGCCAGTTGAGGCCCCAGGCCAGGACGACGATCGAGAACAGCAGCAGGGCCGTGCGCCGCGGCAGCAGGTGGCTCTTCATACGAGCGCAACATGCCCCTAGACTGGCACTCTTCGTAGATCAACTTCGACAAATTCTCCGGTGCCAGTTGACCCAGACACTGTCAGGACTCGTCGACCTCGACCGGACGGCGCCGGCGCTGCTGACGCGCCAGCTCTACGAGCGGCTGAGATCGGCGATCGTCGACGGCCGCCTGCGGCCCGGGCATCGCCTGCCGTCCAGTCGCGTGCTCGCCCGCGAACTGGGCATTTCGCGCAACACGGTCTCCACCGTCATCGAGCAGCTGGCGGCCGAGGGCTATGTCGACGTCGGACGCGGGCGGCGGCCCTCGGTCGCCGCCGGGATTGCTCCGGCCCTGGCGCGCGGCGCCAGCCGTCAGACGCCTGGGAAAACGCGGCCGCTTTTGTCGACGTGGGCCCGGCGCATTGGCCGCTCCGGGTGGCCGTTCGAAGGCGAAGGCCCCGCCCGGCCGTTCGTCCCCGGGCTGCCCGACAGGCGCGCCTTTCCCCATGATCTGTGGGGCCGGCTGCTGCGTCGCGCCGCGCGAAACGGCCGCGCGCCTTCCAATACCGTCAACAGCCCGGCCTTGCAGAGTGCGCTCGCGCGGCACCTGGTCGATCATCGCGGCGTCAAGACGACGCCTGGCCAGATCATCGTCACGCCGTCGGCACAGGGCGCGATCGAACTGGTCAGCCGGGTGATGCTCAGTCCCGGGGATGTCGCCTGGCTGGAGAACCCGGGATATGGCGGCGCCCGCGTCGCGCTCGAAGCCGCCGGCGCCCACATCACCGGCGTGCGCCTCGACCGCAGCGGGCTTGTATTGGCCGGACGCAGCGACAAGCCGCGGCTCATCTTCGTCACCCCATCCCATCAGTATCCGACCGGACGGCTGATGCCGGTCGACCGTCGCCTCGAGCTGCTGCGCTTCACGGCCGCCGCCGGCGCCGTCCTGATCGAAGACGACTACGACAGCGAGTTCCACTACGACGGACGGCCCGTAGCATCGCTGCAGGGCCTCGATGAAACGGAATGCGTCTTCTACGTCGGCACGTTCTCCAAGGTGATGACGTCCGACATCCGCGTCGGCTACGTCGTGGCGCCGGAAGGCCTGGTCAGGACATTCGAGACGGCCCAGCGTCACGCGGGGCAGCTCGTGAACGCGACGCTGCAGGCGGCCCTGGCCGAATTCATTCTCGACGGAGCCTACGCCGCCCACATCCGCCGCATGACGCGGGTCTACGGTGCACGGCGCGATCGCCTGATCGGCGCACTGGCCGCGGCATCGCCCGGCGCGTTTGCCGTCGATCCGCCTGCCGGCGGCATGCAGCTCCTGGCGCGCCTGCGTCAGGGCGACGACGACCTGCTGCTGTGCTCGCGCCTCGGCGCGGCCGGCGTAACGGCGCGCCCGCTGTCGAGCCACTTCGTCGGCCGCTCCGTGCAACTGGGCCTCTTCCTTGGCTTTGCCGCCTGGAACGACGAGGAGATCGATGCCGGCGCTCGATTGATCGGCGACGTCGTGGCGAGGCGCCGCCGAGCTCAGTGATCGTCGCGCGCGAGTTGCCTGTCAGCGGCAGCGCCATAGGCCCGGCCGTAGTAGGCCTCGATGTGGCGCTGCACGAAGTCCCAGCAGGTGGTCATCACCAGATAGATGATGGCCACGACCATGAAGACTTCCAGCACCTGGAACTTCTGCTGCATCAGGATCTGACCGCGCCGCAGCACCTCCTCCATGGAGATCACCGAGGCGATCGAGGTGGTCTTGAGGAGGCCGTTCACCGAGTTGCCGAGCGGCGGGATGATGACGCGCAGCGCCTGCGGCAGCACGACCAGCCGGAAGTTCTGGAACGGCTTTAGCCCCAGCGCCCGCGCCGCCTCGGTCTGGCCCTTGGCGACCGACAGGATGCCGCCGCGCAGGATCTCCGACAGATACGCCGCCTCGTTCAGCGCCAGGCCGAGGATCGCCGATTCGAGCACGCTGAAGCGCACCAGGCCGAGCTGCGGCAGGCCGGTGTAGATGATGATGAGCTGCACCAGGAGCGGCGTGCCGCGGAAGATCCAGACATAGGCCTGCGCCGTGCGCGACACCGCCTTGTGCCTGGAAAGCCGCATCACCGCCAGCACCAGGCCGAGCAGGCCGCCCAGGATCAGCGTGCTGATGGTGAGCCCGATGGTCCACAGCGCGCCTTCGAGCAGATAGAGATTGGTGAAGTAGCTCCAGAAGCCTTCCCAATTCCAGACTTTCATCGCAGGCCCTCAGTTCTTTCTGTCATCCTGAGCGCAGCGAAGGATCTCATGGCGCTCCCACCGATGTGCCCGTGGGAATGCCATGAGGTCCTTCGCTGCGCTCAGGACGACGAAGGTCAGGCTGGGCCGGGGCCTTTGATCGAGAACGTCGCCTCGTCGATCTTCAGCACGCCGTACTGATCCAACAGCTTGTCGTAGGTGCCGTCCTTCTTGAGATCGTTCAGCGCGCCGACGACGGCGTCGGCCGCCGTCTTGTTGGCCAGCGCGAAGCAGGCGATCTGCGGGAACACGCCACTGATCGCCCGCGTGAAGTCGCCGCGGCTCTGCATGAACATCGCCGTGGCGTCGATGGTGGTCGCCGCATCGGCCTGGCCGGCGCGCAGCGCCTGGAAGGCTTCGGCGAAATTGTTGAAGGTCATGACGTTGATGGGCTTCAGGCCCTTGTCGGTCGCCATCTTGGCCACTTCGCGCGTGCGCCGTTCCTCGATGCCGCCCAGCTCGACGGCGATGCGCTTGCCGGCGAGGTCGTCGACGGTCTTCAGCCCCAGCGGATTGCCCTTGGCGGCGAGGAAGGAGATCGCCGCCTGCTCGTAGGGGATCATGTACATCAGCTTGGACCGCTCCTCGGTCCAGAAGATGCCGGTGTTGATCATGTCCCAGCGCTTGGCGGCCAGGCCCGGGATCATGGTGGCGAACTCGGTGCGGATGTATTCCGGCGTGAGCCCGAGCTTCTTGCAGCACTCGTTGGCGAGCTCGACGCGCATGCCCTTGAGCTCGCCCTTGTCGTCGACGTACTGCAAGGGCGGCAGCGTGGGATTTATAGACATGACCAGCGTGCCCGCCTTGATGACGGTGGGCGGCGCGATCTTGGGCTGTGCCTGGGCGACGCCGGGTGCGGCCGTCAAAATCGAGGCCGCGGCCCCCGCTTTCAGCAGGCTGCGGCGGCGAATCATTGGCTCTGTCATGTCAGTCCCCCAATCGGTCCCCCGGCGGAATGCAAGTTTGACGCCGAAGCCCGGGCTTGTCCCGGACCGATTGAGATCATGGCGCACCAACCGCTGATTACCGCGGCCGTAACTTTTGACGCCTTACGGTAGTTGAAGCGCTTCCCTCGCCATCGCGGACTCCGCGATAGGGAGGAAGTCATGAGGGTATGACGAACCCGTAGCGCAGGTTGGAAGGATCGCGGCCGCGCCGCTCGTAGTCGGTCTTGAGCGCGGCGAAGCGGTCGTCGCGCCATGCCGCCTTCTTGATCTCGTAGCGGTACATCTTCGCGGAGTTCTCGCCGAAGATGGCGCGCTTGACCGGGCCGTCGGCCGGGCCGAGCTCGGCGAAGCCGAACTTCTTGCGCATGTCCTCGGGGATCTCGAGCCGCCGCAGCCCCTCGATCTGCCATTGCGGCGCGCCGGTCCACACGGCATCGGTGCCCCACACGACGTGATCGGCGCCCAGGCCCTTGACGAGCTGGCCCATCAGGGCGGCGCAGAGGCGCGGCTCGGTCACGGTGGTCTGGGCGAAGATCTGGCCGAGGTCGGCGTAGACGTTGCTGACGCCGTACTTGCCGGGAATCTCGGCGAGATCGGTCGTCCATTCGATGCGGCCGGTCTTCTCGAACTGGGCATAGCCCTCCATCGAGGCGCCCGGCGCGCCGGTCCAGCGGAAGGCCGAGTGGTAGACCACGAAGCGAATGTTCGGCCAGTCCTTGGCCGCCTTGCCGACGTCGTCGACCGTGGCGTAGGGCGTGAGATGCGGCCAGCGCTTCTCGACCGAGGTCGGATAGAGGCCCTTGTGCACGCAGACGATGTCGTAGCCCGCCTTCACGATCTTCTCGTAGAAGGGATAGACCAGCTTCTCGTCGTCCATGCGCCAGGGATGGCGCGCCAGGTCCTTGTTGGTGTTGTCGCCGACCGTGTAGCCCTTCCACGAATCGGGCTTGAGCGTGGCGATGCACTTGTCGACCTCGTCCATCCAGCCGTCGTAACCCGGCGTGAAGATGGCGTGCGACAGCAGGCGCCTGGTGCCGGCGGCCGCGTTCACCTTGGCACGCGCGTCGGCCTTCATCTCGTTGGTCAAAAACCAGTCGCGCGGATCCTCCGACGCCGAGCCGCTGAGCAGCGCCACCTTGGTGTCGCTGTCGAGGAAGACCTCCTTGAACCAGTTGGGATACTTGAGGTCATCCAGGGTCTGCGGCTTGCCCACGAGCTCGGGATTCCAGCCCGCCTTGCCGACCGCCTCGCGGCCGCGCACGAAGCCTTCGAGCCGCGTGTCGTCGCGCAGGAAGTGCGTGTGCACGTCCATGACGAACTGGTCCTTCAGCCCATCGGCACGCGCCTGCGCAAGATCGACGCTTTTCGCCTCGGCCGGCGAGGCGCCGTAGAGCGGACCGTAGACTTCGTTCATGGCGACATAGGCGGTCGTCATGCCGGCCGCGGTCTGGAAGAAGCGCCGGCGCGACAGGCCGTTCTTGCGGCCGTACTCGTCGGCGAGTGCGTTCATGCGCGCCTCGACCGTCTTCTGCCGCTCCGTCTGCGGCACCGGCATGAACTCGTCGCTCGACACGACCTGTGTCGGCACCGGAGTCGGATTGTCGCTCAGCCGGGCCGGGGAAACGCGTGCACGTTCTTCGTCGCTCAACATGCCCATGGTCATCCTCCAAGGACTTCAGCGGAAACGCGGCATCACCTTGGTCCAGAACGTCTCGATGGATTTCATCAGGATCGGATGTGGAACCAGGCCGTTGTAAGTGTAGCAGAACACCCAGTCGACGGGCTGGCGTTTCTGCTGGGTCTCCATTGCCCGGAGCACCGTGTCGACCGTGCCGACATAGGCGTAGCCCATGGCGATGATCTCCTCGGCGGTCGGGTACTTTCCGGTCTTGGGGTCCTGCATGCCGCGGCGGAAGCCGAACGGCTCGAACCAGGCGCGGCCCGAGAATTGGCCGGAATCGCGCCACAGCGCCATCGCCTCCTCGTCGGTGTCGGTGATGATGACATCGCGCAGGACGCCGACGCCCTGGCCCCTGGGCTTGCCCGAGACCTCCGAATAGACGCTGTAGAGCTTCTCCTCGTAGACCGGCAGCATCGGCGGCAGGATGGGCGTGATGCCCTCCTTGGCGCAGAAGCGCACGGTGTTCTCCGAGCTGGCGAAGGGCTGGAACAGGGGCGGATGCGGCTTCTGCAACGGCTTGGGCACCACGCCGACGGCGGTCAGGACGCCGTCCTTCACGCCCTTGCCCCACTTCGCCGTGGTGTCGAGCGTCCACGGCGTGGGGCCGGCCGGCACCTTCCAGAACGTGCCGTCGAAGGTCAGCATCTCCTCCGTCCAGCATTTCTTGACGATGCGGAAATTCTCCTCGAAGGCCAGCCGGTTGGCGTTGTCGATCTCGTCGTGCTGGTTGGGGAGCGCGCCGTGGATGCCGTGCGTCTGCTGCGCCATGACGTCGACCCAGCGCCGCTGGTAGCCGCGCGCGAAGCCCGCATTGGCGCGTCCGCCGGTCATGTGGTCGAGCATGGCGATGTCTTCGGCGACGCGGATCGGATTGCTGGCCGGCAGGACGATGCCGAGCTGGCCGACGCGGATGCGCTTGGTCTGCATCGCGAAGTACAGGTCGAGCAGCACCGGGTTGTTGGAGAGCTCGAAGCCCTCGATGTGGAAGTGATGCTCGGTGAAGCTCACCGAATCGTAGCCCAGCTCGTCGCCGAGCTTTATCTGCTCGCTGAGCTCGCCCAGCATGCGCTGGTAGAAATGCGGGTTCATGCCGGCCATGCCGGCCTCGATCTCGGCGCGGCTGCCAATGCTCGGCAGATAGAACAGCGAAGCCTTCATGTGCTTGTTTCCCTCCGTTACCGCACGCCTCACCCTGAGGAGCGGCCCGAAGGGCAGCGTCTCGAAGGGTGGGACCACTCTTGCTGTTGCCCACCCTTCGAGACGGCGCTGCGCGCCTCCTCAGGGTGAGGTTGGTGAGGGTGCCACGGTTGGCGGCTTGGGGTCGATTCTAGCGTGAGCCTTCAACTTCCAGTGCGAAACAGATTGGGAATGCCTCACAGGCCGTCGATGTCAACGGGCATTCGCCTCATCGCGGTCGAACTTCCAATCAGGTGGCAGGTCTTTGCCTAGTTAGGAAGGCGGTACCGACCCCGCTTTAGGATCGATCGGCAGCAGCTTATGCAGTCCAACAAGTTGCTCGTAGAGCGACGCGGCCTGCAGCAACGCCGCCTCGCCGCGCGGCTTGCCGACGAGCTGCAGGCCGACCGGCCGGCCGTACTGGTCGAAGCCGCAGGGCACGGCGATGGCGGGGCTGCCGGTCACGGTGATGGCCGAGTTCAACGTCGAGCCACCCATGTAGTTGTCGAGCTTCTTGCCGTTGATGGTGGTGGGCGCGCGCAGGTTGACGTCGAAGGCCCCCGTCGGTGCGCTGGGTGTCACCAGCAGATCATACGTCTGGAAGAATTCGGCCATGCGCCTGAACAACGCGGCGCGCTCGCGTTCGGCCCAGGCGAGCCGGCTGGCGCTCTGCTTCAGGCCGAGTTCGGTGTTCCAGATGATGTCCGGCTTGATCTTGTCGCGATGCTGCTGGATCTGCATCTCGCGATCGACGACGAACTGCTGGCTGCGCAGCACCATGAAGACTTCGTCGACCGGACCGAAATCGGGCGACACCTCGTCGACGACGCAGCCGATCCCCTCGAAGCGCCGCACCATCTTCGACGTGACTTCGCGGATCTCGCGATCCACCTCACAGATGCCGCCGAGGTCGGGCGTCCAGGCGATACGTTTGGGCGCGCTGGGATTGGCCACCGCCGCGCTGAACGACATGGCAGGTGCATCGAACGTCATGGCGTCCTGAGAGCAGAAGCCCGCCATGGTGTCGAGGAACAGCGCAAGGTCGGGCACATTGCGCGCCATCGGTCCCTGCACCGACTGCGGCGACCAGAGATTGTTCGAGGTGCCGCGGGTCACGCGGCCGGGCGACGGGCGCAGGCCGACCACCGAGCAGTAGGTGCCGGGCCGGCGCAGCGAGCCGCCATGGTCCGAGCCGTGCGCCAGCCAGACCTCGCCGGTCGCCAGCGACACCGCGCCGCCGCCGGTCGAGCCACCGCAGGTCAGCGAGGTGTTCCAGGGATTGCGCGTGCGGCCGAAGACCTCGTTGAAGGTGCTGCCGCCGGCGCCGAACTCGGGCGTGTTGGACTTGGCGACGACCACACCGCCCTTGCGTTCGATGCGCTCGACCAGCGGATGGGACTTGGCCGGCACGTGGTTGGCGAACAAAGGCGAGCCGTAGGTGGTGCGCACGCCGGCGACGTCGGTCAGGTCCTTGATCGACACTGGAAGACCGGCGAGCCAGCCTGCTTCGCCGGAGGCTTCGCAGGCTGCGCCTGACATGATGCGTTTGGCGTGGTCGCGGGCGCGGTCGAGGCAGAGCGTCGGCAGCGCGTTCACGGCGGGCTCGACCTCGGCGATGCGCCTGGCCGAGGCGTCGATGAGGTCGAGCGGCGAGATCTCGTTCTTCTTCAGGAGGGAAACGGCCTCGACGGCCGACAGACGCCAGAGTTCGCCGCTCATGTCTCAAACCTCCTGCGGATGACGTGCCTCGTGGCGGGCAATCCAAAGTGTGGCTGCGCAGATCACGCTGCCGCCCGCCAGCGCCCACAGCGTGGGCAGATGACCGAACACCAGGAAGCCCAGCACGGCGGCCCAGACAAGATCAAGGAAGCGCACGGACTGCACGGCCGAGACGTCCGCGATGCGATAGGCCCGCGTCATGCAGTAGTGCGCCGACGAACCGGCCAGGCCGCAGGCGCCGACGACGATCCACTGCAGCGTCGTCGGCCATTGCCAGGCCACGCGCAACGGCCATTCCAAGGCAAAGACGGCGAACGGCAACCCGAAGGAGAAGATCATGACGCCCAGCCAGAACACGATCGCTTCCGGCCGGTCGTAGCGCGTCAGGACCTTCGACAGCAGGAAAGACACGGCGAACAGCGGCGATGCGACCAGCATCCAGACCGTCGGCAGCACGGAGACGTCGGATTGCACCAGTCCCGGCCACAACACCATCAGCACGCCGCCGAAAGCGATCAGCACGGCGGCCCAGCGCGCGCCGTACATGCGCTCGCCCAGGAACAGCGAGGCGCCCAGCATCATGAAGATCGGGCCCGTGAAGCCGATGGCCGAGGCCTCGGCCAGGCTGACGACCGGGATCACCGAGATCCAGATCAATGAGCCCGTGACATGAAAGAGGCCGCGCCAGGCATGCAGCGCGGGGCGGCGCGGCCGGTAGTGCTGCCAGCCGGCCTGCATGACGAAGGGCAGCAGCAGAGAGGAGCCCACGAGATAGCGCAGGCACATGACCTGAGGCGGATGAAGCTGATGGGTGAGCAGCTTCTGCAGCATGTTGAGGACGCCAAACAGCACGCCGCAGGCGATCATCCAGACGAGCGCCCTGAGCGTCGCGTTGTCGGAGAGAAGCATCGCAGGCAGTGTGCCAGCGCGTGGCAAAGGGGCAAGGCCATCGCCAAATCGGCGTTTGAGGCCGAACGACGGTCAGATCGGGATCGTGGTCAGATCGGTGCGATGGAGCGGAACTTGGGTGGGTGATCGTGCGGGCGGCGCGGCTGGGCCACGTCGAGGATCTCGGCCAGCCGACGGCGGGTGTCGCGCGGGTCGATGATGTCGTCGATGCCGAAACCTTCGGCCGCGCGCAGGGCGCCGATGCGGGCGCGCGTCTCGTCGATCATCTGCTGGCGGCGGGCGGCGGGATCGGGCGCGGCCTCGTACTCCCTGCGGAATGCGACGTCGATCGCACCCTCGATCGACATGGCGCAGATCTCCGCCGAGGGCCAGGCGAGGCAGGCATCGGCCGAAAAGCTGCGGCCGCCGCACATGGCGAAGTAGCCGAGGCCGTAGCCCTTGCGCAGCACGACGGATATGCGCGGCACCGAGGCATGACCCCATTCGAACACCAGCTTGGCGCTGCGGCGGCCGAGGCTGGTCCGCTCCGCGCTCGAGCCGATGGAGAAGCCTGGCACGTCGACGACGGAGACGATCGGTAGCCCGAAGGCATCGCACAGGGCGATGAAATGGGCGCCCTTGTCGCAGGCGTCACTGTTGATCATGCCGCCAAGCCTGAGCGGCTGGTTGGCGATGAAGCCCACGGGGCGGCCGCCCAGCCGGGCCAGCGCCGTCACCATGTTGCCGGCGAAGGTTGGCTTCAGCTCGAAATACGTGCCGAGGTCGGCGAGCTCGCGCAGCACCTTGCGCACATCGTAGGCCTTGCGCGTCGAGACCGGCACCAGGTCGAGGATGGAATCGGGCAGGCGGTCCAGCGGTCGCGGCTCATCGACGATCTGCTGCGCGGCGCGCGCGTTGCCCGGCAGGTAGGAGAGGAAGCGGCGCGCCGCCAGGAAAGCCTCGTCCTCGGTCTCGACGCCGAGATCGGCGATGCCCTGGCGGTCGACCTGCACGTCGGCGCCGCCCAGTTCCATGGCATCGATGTCCTCGCCGGTCGCAGCCTTCACCAAAGCCGGGCCGGCGATGCCCATGGTCGAGATGCCGCGCACCATGACCACGAGGTCGGCCATACCGGCGTAGTTGGTCGGGCCCGCGAAACCCGCACCCAGCATCAACGCCACCATGGGCACCCAACCCGAGGCGCGGGCGAAGTTGTGGAACGTCGCGTTGGCGTTGGCGAAGTGGCGCGCATCCTGGCCGTCCTGGATGCGGTGGCCGCCGCCATCGAGGATCATGACCAGAGGCAAGCCGCGCGTGATGGCGACCTGCAGCGTGCGCTGGATCTTGGCGCTGCCCAGCCGGCCGATGCTGCCGCCATGCACCGAGAAGTCCTGCGAGAAGACCACGACCGGCCGGCCGTCGACCAGACCGGTGCCGGTCACCACGCCGTCGGCCGGCGATGCCGTGCGCACCGGGAACCTGTCGGCGCCGATGCCATCATCCTCGGCTGTTACAAGTCCGCCGACCTCGCTGAAGGAGCCTGCATCGACCAGCCGGGCGATGCGCTCGCGGGCGCTGAGCCGGCCACGCCTGGCGAGCTTCTCCATGGCAGGCTGACGCGCGGCGTCGCCCAGTGTGGCGCGAACGGATTCCACGCGATCGATCAGCTCTCGCATGGTGGGATGACTGGTGGTCGACATGGCTTCTCCTAGCCCGACGCGGGGGCGAGCCGCTCGCGGCGCACGCGGATGCCGGCGGCTTCGCGGTCCCAGGTGTCCGGGGTCACGCCATCGGCGCGCAGCAGGTTCTTCTGGACTTTCTGGGTCGGGGTCTTGGGCAGCTCAGGCAACAGGCGCACATAGCGCGGCACCATGAAGTGCGGCATGCGCGGCAACAGGAAACCGAGCAGCTCGGCCGGATCGACCGACCGGCCGGAGACAGGCGCCACCACCGCCAGCACCTCGTCCTCGCCATGCTCCGACGGCACCGCGACGGCCGCCGCCTCGCGCACCGCGGGATGGGCCATCAGCTCGGCCTCGACTTCGAAGGAGGAGATGTTCTCGCCGCGCCGGCGGATCGCGTCCTTCAGCCGGTCGACGAAGAAGAAGTTGCCGTCGGCGTCGCGCCGAAATCCGTCGCCGGTGTGGAACCAGCCGTTGCGCCAGGCACGTGCCGTGGCCTCGGGATTGTTGTGATAGCCGTGGTTCATCGCCCACGGCGCATCGGTGCGCAGCATCAGCTCGCCGACAGCGCCGGGCGGCACCTCGCAGTCGTGCTCGTCGACGATGCGCGCCTCGACGCCGGGCCGCGGACGGCCGCAGGTGCCGCGCACGGTGGGATTGCGCTCCGACACCAGGGGCCACGACGTCTCGGTCATGTTGAAGGTGGTGTAGACGTCGACGCCGAAGCGGTCGGCGAAGGCCTGCGCATCGTCGCTGAGCGGCACCAGCACGACCTTCTTCAGGGTGTGCTGGCGGTCGCCGGGAACGGGCGGCAGCTTCAGCAGGAACGGCACCATGGCGCCCAGCAAGGTCAGGCAGGTCGTGCCGGTCGCCCGTACCGTCTCCCAGAATGAGCTGGTGTCGAAGGCCTCGACCAGGGCGATCGAACCGCCCTTGACCAGCATGCGGTAGGTCGCCCCCGTGCCGCCGGCGTGGAACAGCGGCAGGTTCACCATGTTGCGGTCGTCGGAGGTGGCCGCCGCAAAGGCGTTGGCCGTCGAGGCGGCATGAAAGTACGAGCTCAGCACGCCCTTCGACGGGCCGGTCGTGCCCGAGGTGTAGATCACCGACTGGGTGTCCCACGGCATGATCGGCCGCGCCGGTGGCGAGGGCTCGCTGCCGGGCCGAGAGAGCGCGGCAGGTCCCGCGATCGCCACGCGCTGCTCGAGCCCCGCCGCGTCGATTCCGTCCAGCCGCGGCAGCAGGTCGGGATGGCCGACGATCAGGCGGGCGCCGGAAGTGCGCACGGCGTGCTCGAGGATCTGGCCGCGATAGGCGAGGTTCAGCGGCACGTAGATCGCGCCGATGTAGTTGATGGCGAACCACAGGCGCAACGCGTCCGGGCCGTTGGGCAGCCAGGTCAGCACCGTCTCGTCCTGCCGCACGCCGAGCGCCTGCAGCGCCGCCGCCGTCTCGCGCACGATGCGGTGTAGTTCGGCGTAGTTCCAGGCGGCGCCGGTGCCGGCAAACTGCACGAAGACCTTGTGCGGCGTCTCGGCCGCACGCCGGTCGAGCAGCGGCTGGAGCACGCACTCCTCCGGGGGCGGGATGCGCGGATCGCGAACCGTCATCGCAGGCTTTCCAGGCGCGACAGCAGGATCGCCTTGGAGTGCGCGAAGTCGGCGGGCGAGCGGTCGAGCAGGTGCTGGATGACGAGGCCGCGCATGGCCGACAGCAGGAAGCGCGCCTCGCCCTCGCAATCGACGCGCCGGCCGATCTCGCCGGCCCGCCGCGCCTCGCGCAGGTTGGCGGCGAGGCCCTCGCGCCAGCGGCCGGTGACGGCGGCGACATGCGGCTGCAGCTCGCTCATGACGAACAGCGATTCGGTATAGACCGAGTAGAGCGCCGCGGTGGAGATGGCGTCGCGGTCGACGCTGGCGAGATGCGCCTCCATGCGCAGTCGCACCGCCTTCATGCCCGTGGCGTCCTTCAGCACGCGGGCGATATGCGCCTGGAACCAGGCATCCATCGCTCCGAGCAGCGCCGTGATCAGCCCCAGCTTGCTGCCGAAACGCTCGACAGGCAGGCCACGACTGTAGCCGGCCGCGACCCCGACATCGGCGAGGCTGGTGCCCGACACGCCGCGCTCCGCGAACAGACGCGCCGCGGCGCGCAGCATGCGGCGGCCGGATTCCTGGCGGCGCGTCGCCTGCGTGCGGCGCGCCGGCCCCGGGACAGTTTCGTCGGTCGAGAGGCTCATGCGGCGATGTCCTAAACTTGCTTGCTACCTAGCAAGTTTTTGACTGTAATCAAAGCACAAGAGCGAGAGGAAACGATGACGGGACATTCGAAGCTGCGGCGCCGCCGTTTCATGGGCATTGCGGCGACGGCCGGCGCGCTGGGGCCGGCGCTGGTGCGCGCCCAGACCGCGCCGCCGGCCGGCGCCTCCTTGACGGGTGATTGGCCGAACAAGCCGGTGCGATTCATCTGCGGCTATGCGGCGGGCGGCCTCACCGACCTGTTCGCGCGGCTCGCGGCCGAGCACCTGGCCACCAAGTACGGCAGGCCCTTCGTGGTCGAGAACAAGACCGGGGCGGGCTCAATCATCGCCGCCGAGCTGGTCGCGAAGGCAGCCCCCGACGGTTACACGATCCTGTTCACCAACTCGACGGCGATGTTCCAGAACCAGGTGATCTTCAAGAACGTGCCGTACGACACCGCCAAGGATTTCATTCCGGTGTCGATGCTGTCGGCCGGCAAGGTGCCGCTGTGCATCCACAAGTCGGTACCGGGCGGCAACGACCTCGCGGCCCTGGTTGCCTACGCCAAGAAGAACAAGACCAGCTTCGGCACGACCGGCATCGGTTCGCTGGCCCATGTCTTCTGCATGAAGCTCAACGACACGTTCGGCATCAACATGGAGCCGGTGCACTATCGCGGCGAGGCGCCAATGTGGGCCGACCTGTCGGCCGGCGTGACCCAGACGGCCTGCTCGACCCTGCAGGGCGCGTCGGCAGCGATCCAGGCGGGCAATGCGCGGCCTGTCGCCGTGCCGACCAAGACGCGCTCGCGCCGCCTGCCCGAGGTCGCCACCTTCTTCGAGCAGGGGGCCACCCACCCCTACTTCCTGCTGGAGAGCATGGTGTGCTGCGTGGCGCCGACCGGCACGCCCGCGCCGATCGTCGAGGCTCTGTCGGCCGGCATGGTCGAGATGAACAGCCAGCCGCGCATGAGCGAGTTCGTCGACAAGTTCGGCCTCGACAACGGGGCGCAGGGCCGCGCCGATTTCGCCGCCTTCATCCGCGACATGGGCCCGCTGCTGACGCAGGCCGTCAAGGATCTCAACATCGAGCCGCAGTGAGCGTCATGAGCACGATAACGATCAAGTCGGAGATCGCAGGCACCGTCTGGAAGATCGAATCCAGGCCCGGCGATGCGCTGGAGACCGACGACACCTTGCTCATCCTGGAATCGATGAAGATGGAGATTCCGGTGCTGGCGCCGCGCGCGGGCTCGGTCGCCGAGTTTCGCGTCAGCGAAGGCGAGCCGGTGACCGAAGGTCAGGTCCTGGCGCTGTTCACGGCAGGCTGATCGCGCGCTGGCGCCGGATCATGTAGAGCGCGCCGAGCAGCATCAGGTTCAGCACGTTGAAGGCCAAGGCCGCCTGGAAGGCCAAGCGGTAGGAGAGCGTCGCGTCGAAGATGGCGCCGCCCATCCAGCCGCCCACGGCCATGCCGGCCATGGCGAACAGCATGACCACGCCCAGACGCCAGCCGGCGATGGTCGGCCCGTAGAGCTGGCGCAGGATCAGCGCATAGCCCTGGACGATGGCGATGTAGGGAATGCCGAGGACCACCGACAGGGTGTAGATGCCCATCAGATTGTCGACGACGACGAAGCCCACCAGCGAGGCGATCTGCATCAGGGAGCAGAGGATGCTGACGCGCAGCGGGCCGATGTAGTCGGAGAGCCGGCCCATGGCGAAGACCGAGGCGATGGCGGTGGCCAGGATCAACGACACCGCCTCCGCGCCGCGGGCGGCACTGAAGCCCAGGTCGCCGCAGAACGCCACCATGTGCACGAAGGGCATCGCCATGGCGACGCAGCAACAGAAGCCGGCCGCCGACAGAAGCCCCATCAGCGTGAGCGACGGCACGGGCAGGACCGACAGATCCTCCGGTGGACGCCTGCCCTGGTGGCGGACCACCGGCGCCGCCCGCACATAGAAGGCGCAGGCGAACAGGAGCGTGCCCGCAATGACCCCGTAGATCACCAGCATCTGGCGCCAGCCGACATCGGGCAGCAGCCAGCGATAGACCTGCGGCCAGACGAAGCCCGAGATGGCGGGCCCGGCCGAGATGATGGAGACGGCGGTGCTGCGGCGACGCTCGAACCAGCCCTGGATATTGTTCATCGCCGGCGTGAAGGTCGCCGCATTGCCGAGGAAGCCGAGCGGCAGCATGTAGCCGACATAGAGCGCCAGCTCGTCGCCGCTGCTGGCGATGAACCCGCCGGCGACGATCGAGACGCCGGCGATCAGGAGCGGCACGCGCGGGGATGTGCGGTCGGCCAGCCAGCCCATCACGACGCCGCCCACGCCCATGGAAAAGAAGCCCAGCAGATAAGCAAGCGACGGCACGCTGCGGCGATCGCCGAACTCGGCGGCGATCTCCTTCAGTGCCACGACCGGCAGATAGATCGAACCGCCGCCGAGGCAGATGCAGAAGGCCGACACGAGGGCGAGTCGCCAGGCGTAGGCGCTGTCGACTCCGGAACGCGACACGACAGTGGTCATCTATTCGCGCGCCAATGCTGCGGTCGCGGCCGTCTCGGCGTCGAGCGCCTGGTCGTCGTCCATGGCCATGGTGACCTTGCGCAGCTTGCCGGTGAAGGCGAACGGCGCCTCGTAGTGCGACACCGGGCTGTTGCGGTCGCGGCCGATGTCGAGGCCCGACCAGGAGATGAAGGCGACGAAGCCGACCGTGGTCTCGAAGCGGCCGGTGGGCTCGCCGTCGATCAGCAGGGTGGCGGTGTTGGTGTTGTTGCGGAAGCGCATGCTCATGCCGAGCCGGCGGTTGCCGGCGGGCACGGGGCGGTCCGAGACGATCAGGTGGTGCAGGCCGCCGACATTCATGTCGTAGCAGAGGCGGTTGTCCTTGATGTAGAGCGCGTAGCCGCAGGTCATGTCGCCGTGGGCGATCAGCACGCCTTCGGTCGCCGGACCGTCGATGCGGGCATCGGCCTCGATCGTGTAGCTGCGGTTGCGCACGTCGGGCGCCACGTCGGTCGGCAGATGGCCCATCCCCGCATGGAACACGAAGCGCTTGCGCGGCCCGTGGAAGCGCTTGGCATTGTCGCCGAAGCGCGCCGCGAAGCGGTCGTCGAGCGGCAGCACCTGGTGCGCCTCGGCCTCGCGCCACCATGTGTCGATCATCGCCTTCAGCCGCTCGGGCTCGCGCTCGGCGAGATCGTCGACCTCGTTGAAGTCGCGGTCGAGACGGTAGAGCTCCCACTTGTCGTGGTCGAAGGCGTTGCCCGGCGGATGGAAGCACACGGCCTTGAAACCGTCCTGCACCAGGCCGCGATGGCCGAACATCTCGAAGTACTGCGGCTTCTTCTTCGACGGCGCCTTGGCTCGGGCGAGACTTTTAGCAAAGCTGGTGCCCTCGAGCGGCATCTGCTTGACGCCGTTGATCACCTTGGGCGGCTTGACGCCGACGACCTCGAGCAGGGTCGGCGCGAGGTCGCTGGCGTGGCAGAACTGGTGGCGCAGCTCGCCCTTGGCGGCGATGCCCTTGCTCCAGGCCATGACCAGCGGGTCGCGGATGCCGCCGCCGTGGGTGTTCTGCTTGTAGCGGCGCAGCGGCGTGTTGGCGGCCATCGCCCAGCCCAGCGGGAAGTTCGAATGGGTGTCGGGCCCGCCGATATCGTCGATGCGCGCGATCTTCTCCTCGATCGGCTCGCGCTTGCAGGTTGTAGGGACCCATGGCGTTGACCATGCCGAACGGCCCGCCCTCCTGGCTGGCGCCGTTGTCGGACATGATCACGACCAGCGTGTCGTCGAGCTGGCCGGCGGTCTCGAGGAAGGCCATCAGGCGGGCGATGTGCTGGTCGGCATGCTCCAGCATCGCGGCGTAGGCGGCCTGCAGGCGCGTGAACAGGCGACGCTCGCCTTCGGGCACGTCGGCCCAGGCGCGCACGGTGTCGTTGCGCGGCGGCATCCGGGTTCCCTTCGGAACGATGCCGAGTGCGATCTGGCGGGCGAGACGCTGCTCGCGCTCGACGTCCCAGCCGTAGGCGAACTGCGCATCGTACTTCTTGATCAGCTCGACCGGCGCCTGGTGCGGCGCGTGGCAGGCGCCCAGCGCCACCCAGGTCAGCCACGGCGTCTTTTCGTTGTCGGCGACATGGTCGGCGAGATAGCGGATGGCCTGGTCGACCAGGTCGGCGGTGAGATGATAGCCCGAAGCGAAATCGCCCGGAGGATCGACCGGGGTGTTGTCGCGCACCAGCTCGGGCGCGTACTGGTCGGTCTCGGCATCCATGAAGCCGTAGTAGCGGTCGAAGCCGCGGCCGAGCGGCCAGCCGTCGAACGGGCCGGTGGCGCCGGTCTCGGTGAGCGGCGTGACATGCCACTTGCCCAGCATGTAGTTGCGATAGCCGTGCGGCCGCAGCATCTCGGCGATGGTGCCGGCCTCGCGCGCGATCTTGCCGCGATAGCCCGGATAGCCCGAATCGAAGTTGGCGAGGCAGCCGACGCCCACCGAATGATGGTTGCGGCCGGTTAGAAGGGCGGCGCGCGTGGTCGAGCACATCGCCGTGGTGTGGAAGCCGGTGTAGCGCAGGCCGCGGCCGGCGATGGCATCGATGGTCGGGGTGGCGATGGGCGAGCCGTAGCAGCCGAAATCGGAGAAGCCGACATCGTCGAACAGGATGACCAGGATGTTGGGGGCGCCCTTCGGACGAACAGGCGCTTCGGGCCAATGGGGAGTGGACTCCCTGACCGTCTTGCCGATTGTCGCCGCCATGCGTTTCCCCGATGTTTTGCCAGTTGTCCGACACCCCGGCCTCGCAAGCAACTTGTGAGGCCTCATGGCTCAGGCTAGGGAAAGTTATGGCTCAGTTCACATCGGACGGGCTCACGCTCGCCTATGACGAATTCGGACCCAGCAACGCCTCCAAGGCGATGGTGCTGGTCCACGGCTTCTCGTCCAATCGCTACGAGAACTGGAAGCGCATGGGCTGGTACGACGCCATCGCCGGCAAAGGCCTGCGCGGCTTCGCGCTCGACTGCCGCGGCCATGGCGAGAGCGCCAAGCCGCACGAGCCCGACAAGTACGGCCGCCAGGCGATGGCGCGCGATGTGTTTGCCCTCATGGACCACGCCGGCGTCGAGCGCGCGCATCTGCTGGGCTTCTCCATGGGCGCGCATATCGCCCTCGCCGCTGCAATGAGTGACGGCGGGCGCATCGACCATCTGGTCGTGGCCGGCGTCGGCGGCCGCATCTTCGAACCCTCGCGCGATCCCGAGGGCATGGCCAAGGCCATGGAGGCAGCGTCGCCCGACGAGATCGCCGATCCCATGATGAAAAGCTTCCGGCACTTCGCCGACGAGCAGAAGGAGGACCGGCTGGCCTTGGCCGCGTGCTCGCGCGGCCCGCGCGAGCCGATGACGCGCGACGCGCTGATGGCGATCCGAAGGCCGGCGCTGGTGATCGCCGGCGCCCGCGACCAGCTCGCCGGGCCACCGCAGGGCCTGGCCGACGCCATCATGGGCGCCAAGGCGGTGACCATTCCGGGCTGCGACCACTTCTCGATGATCGCGCACGGCCTGTTCAAGGCGAGTGTGTTCGATTTCTTCGACGGCTGGCTGGAGTAGCGGCCATGGCAAGGATGACGTTCAAGCGCATCCGCGAGCGCGCCGCCAAGCGCAAGGGCGGCGACAAAGTGCTTCTCGGCCTGATGCCCAAGAAGCCCAACAACAAGACGCTGGCCAAGTTGGGCGACGACCGCGTGCTGTCGGAGATGGCGGCGCGGGTGTTCTCGGCGGGCTTCGTGTGGAGCGTCATCGACAACAAGTGGCCGGGCTTCGAGGAGGCCTTCCTGGAGTTCAATCCCAAGCGGCTGTTGTTCCAGCCGGCCGAGTTCTGGGAGAAGCTCGCCTCGGACAAGCGCATCGTGCGCAACCCGCAGAAGATCAAGTCGGTACGCGAGAACGCCAGGTTCGTGACCGAGATCGGAGCCGAGCACGGCAGCTTCGGCAAGTTTTTGGCCAATTGGCCGGCCGACGATCAGGCAGGCCTGCTCGAGGTCTTTGCCAAGCGCGGCTCGCGCCTGGGCGGCTTCAGCGGCCAGTACCTGCTGCGCTTCCTCGGTTGGGACGCCTGGGTGCTGTCGGGCCATGTGCTGATGTGCCTGCGCGATGCCGGCGTGCCTATAAGCGCCACCGGCACGTCGAAGAAGGACCTGCGCGCGGCACAGGCGCAGCTCAATGCCTGGCGCGAGGAGAGCGGCCTGCCGATGGCCTGGGTATCGCGCACCTGCGCGCTGTCGATCGGCGAGAACTACGACGTGGCGCGGCTGAAAGAGATCATGCAGCTATGACCGACATCCTGCTGATCAATCCCAACACCACAGCCTCGATCACCGACCTCGTTCTCAGGACCGCCAAGCGCTTCGCCTCGAAGGGCACGACGCTGCGCGCCGTCACCGGCGCCTTCGGGCCGCGCTACATCGCCTCGCGCGTGGGCTACGCCATCGCCGGTCACGCCGCGGTCGATGCCTTCGCCAACGACCGTCACGCCAAGGACGCCGTCGTGCTCGCCTGCTTCGGCGACCCGGGCCTGGCGGCGCTGAAGGAGATCGCCAAGGTGCCGGTGGTCGGCATGGCCGACGCCTCGATCCTGCAGGCCTGCGCGCTCGGCAACCGGTTCTCGATCGTGACCGGCGGCGAGCGCTGGCAGTCGATGCTGGAGGAGTTCGTGGCGAGCCACGGTCTGTCCTCGCGGCTGGCCTCGATCCGCACCGTGGCGCCGACCGGTGCCGACATCGCGCGCAACCCGAAGGCGGCGATGGCGCTGCTGGCCAAAGGCTGCACGGCTTGCGTGCGCGAGGACGGCGCCGACGTCGTGATCCTGGGCGGTGCGGGGCTGGCGGGCCTTGCAGCCAAGCTGAAGGGCGCCGTCGACGCGCCGCTGCTCGACGGCGTCGCCTGTGCGATCTCGATGGCCGAGGCGCTCGCCAAGCAGAAGCCCGCGAAGGCAAAGAGCGGCGCGCTCGCACTGCCGGCACCCGTCGAGAGTGTCGGCCTGTCGCCGGCGTTGGCGAAGCTGTTGGGATAAGGAAAGGCCCCTCGCTCCGCTCGGGGTGACAGAGGGTGTCGATCGCAAAGCAGCCTGTCATCCCGAGCGCAGCGAGGGACCTTTCCATTCGTGCCTGCAACTGACATGGTCGCCTCCATGCGGTTGGTCAGTTTTCGCCATGCGGACGCAGCCAAGATCGGCGCGGTCGTCGAGGGCGGTATCGTCGATCTGTCGGGACGAACCTCGTCGCGCTGGCCGAGCCTGCGCGATGCCATCGCCGCCAAGGCGCTGCCGGCGCTCGCCGCCGCGGCCAAGGGCGCGAAGGCCGATCTCTCGTTCGACGAAGTCGAGCTCAGCCCGGCCATTCCCAACCCCGACAAGATCCTCTGCATCGGCCTCAACTACGCGAGCCATGTCGGCGAGGTCGGCCGCCAGCTGCCGACCGTGCCCAGCGTGTTCTCCCGCCTGCACAACACGCTGGTGGCGCACGGCGGCAGCATCGTGCGGCCGCGCGCCTCGATCGATTTCGACTTCGAGGGCGAGCTTGCCGTGGTGATCGGCGAGCGCTGCCGGCACGTGCCGCGCGCCACCGCGCTGTCGGTGGTGGCGGGCTACACCTGCTTCCTCGACGGCAGCGTGCGCGACTTCCAGAAGCATTCGGTGACCGCCGGCAAGAACTTCCCGGCGACCGGCCCGCTCGGCCCCTGGCTGGTGACGTCCGACGTCATCACCGACCCGCAGCGGCTCGAGCTCACGACGCGGCTGAACGGCAGCGTGGTGCAGCAGGACACGACCGATCACATGATCTTCGACGTCGCCACCATCATCGAATACCTCTCGACCGTGACCTGGCTCGAGCCGGGCGACGTGATCGCCACCGGCACGCCCGATGGCGTCGGTTTGGGCCGCAAGCCGCCGCTCTGGATGAAGACCGGCGACAAGGTCGAGGTAGAAATCTCCGGCATCGGGATTTTGGGCGTCAATGTCGTCGACGAGTGAGCAGCTGCGCGCACCTGCCGCCTCTGGGGCGGGGACTGGGTGGGGCCGCGACGCCAAGGTGATCGGCCTGATCTCGGCGGCGCATTTCACCAGCCACGTCCATCTGATGCTGCTGCCGCCGATCTTCGGGCCGGTGCGCGAGGCGTTCGGCGTCTCCTACATCGAGATCGGCGTGGCGCTCACCGCCTACAACGTCATCTCCGCCGCGCTGCAGACGCCGGCCGGCTTCCTGGTCGACCGCATCGGCCCGCGCGCCATGCTGACCGGCGGGCTGCTGCTGGCCGCTGCGGCGCTCCTGGTCGCGGCCCTGCTGCCGCACTATTGGATATTCGTCGTGGCCTACGCCTTCCTCGGGCTCGCCAACACCGTCTATCACCCGGCCGACTATTCCATCCTGTCGGCCACCATCGACGAGAAGCGCATCGGCAAGGCGTTCTCGATCCACAATTTCGCGGGCTTCTTCGGCTCGGGCGTGACGCCAGCGATGGTGCTGGCCATCGCCGCGGTCTGGGGCTGGCAGGGCGCCTTCCTGGGAGCGGCGGGCCTTGCGATCGTCTCGGCCCTGCTGCTGATCGTGGCCGGCGGCATCCTGCCGCGCAGCGTGCGGCTGCCGAAGAACGCGCTGCCCGGCGCCAAGGTCGGCCTGGAATTGCTGCTGACCGGCCCCATCCTGCGCAACCTGCTGTTCTTCGTCTGCATCGCCATGGCCAACGGCGGCATCCAGACCTTCTCGGTTGTGGCCCTGAGCGCCCTGCATGACACGCCGGCCGCGGTCGCCAACATGGGCCTGTCGGGCTTCCTGCTGTTCAGCGCCGCCGGCGTGCTGGTCGGCGGCATCATCGCCGACCGCACGCCGCACCATGAATGGGTGGCGGCGGTGGGCTTTGCCTTCACCTCGGCCATGGCGATCCTGCTGGGCTGGGTCGACATGCCGTCGGCCGTGCTGATCTTCGTGATGTCGCTGGGTGGTCTTCTGAACGGCATCATCCAGCCGTCGCGCGACATGATGGTGCGGGCAGTGACGCCCGTGGGCTCGTTCGGCAAGGTGTTCGGCTTCGTCTCGACCGGGTTCAACCTCGGCGGCATGGTGGCGCCGTTGCTCTACGGCTGGCTGATGGATCGCGGCCAGCCGCAGACGATCTTCGCCATCATCACCGCTTTCATCCTCCTGGCGCTGCTGACCGCCGTCACGCGCCGCAAACCACAGGCTGCCGCATGGATGCGCTGACGTCGACCGGCACCCACGACAAGCAGGCCGCACTCGCCCGCCGCTACGGCGCCGCCCTCCCGCCGGCCGGGCCGTGGAACGAGACCATCGCCACCCTGCTCGACCATCGCTCGGTGCGCGGCTTCCTGTCCGATCCCGTACCGCCGGGAACCCTGGAAACCCTGATCGCCGCCGCCCAGTCGGCCGCCACCAGCTCCAACATGCAGCTGTGGTCGGCCATCGCCGTGACCGACCCGGCCAAGCGCCGCGTGCTGGCCGGGATCGCCGGCGACCAGAAGCACATCGAGCAGTGCCCGCTCTACATCGCCTTCGTGGCCGACATGTCGCGCAGCGAGCGCATGTCGCAGGCCGAGCAGGCGACCTTCGCGAACCTGCCCTATCTTGAGACCTTCATGGTGGCCTGCATCGACGCTGCACTGGCGGCCCAGAACGCCGTGGTCGCCGCCGAATCACTGGGACTGCGCACCGTGTATATCGGCGCCATGCGCAACGACCCGGCCCAAGTGCATGAGCTGCTCGGCCTGCCGCAAAAGGCCTTCGTCGTGTTCGGCCTGTGCGTCGGCTATGCCGATCCTGCCGCGAAGAACGAGGTCAAGCCGCGCCTGCCGCAATCGACCGTGTTGCACCACGAGCGCTATGACACGGCACCCGAGGCCCGCGACCGCCCGGTTTACGACGCCGAAATGGCCCAATTCTCGGCCCGCAACGAGATGCAGGCCACGACCTGGACCGCCCGCATGCTGAACCGCATGGGGCCGCTGAAGTCGATGAACGGCCGCGAGCGCATCCGCGCCACCCTGGCCAAGCTGGGCTTCGAGATCCGCTAAAGCGGTTTTCGATCGGGTGGAACCGGTTGCGGTTCCACCTGATCGGAAACGCGCGGCGCCCTCCGGGGCTTGTGACGAAACCAAGGCGGCGACCTTGCTGTGGCGGCAAAATGCGCCGCAACGCCAGCAATGGATGCTCGTTCTCCCCCTGCGCGGCCACCACGGCCGCTTAAAGGAAGAGGAGCACGTATGACCCGTTCCCTGTTCTTCAAAGTGACCCGGCCGGTTGCGATCGCGACCGTGGCCGGTGCGGCGCTGTTTGCGATGCCGGCCATGGCCCAGACCAAGGAGCAGGCCACCAAGCCGCCGGCCGCCGAAGCCGCGACTTCCAACAAGCCCGAGACCGTCGAGCAGCGCATCACCACGCTGAAGGCGGCGCTCAAGATCACGCCCGACCAGGAGAAGAAGTGGGACGGCGTAGCCAAGGCGATGCGCGACAACGCCAGCCGCATGGAGAAGCTGGTGGCGGAGAAGCGCAAGATCGCGCCCGACAAGACCACCGCGGTCGACGACCTGAAGACCTATCAGGAATTCACCGAGGCCCGTCTCGACGGCCTGAAGCACCTGACCTCGGCCTTCAAGTCGCTCTATGACACGATGACGCCGGAGCAGAAGAAGAACGCCGACACGGTGTTCGAGAAGTACACGCCGCCGCGTCCGGCCAACCAGGGCTAACCGACAGGAGGCAACCATGACGATGCGAAACGCCATCGGCCTCGCCGCCGGCCTCGTGGTCGGCGCCTTGGCCCTCGCCGCGCCTGCCAGCGCCGCCTGGTGGGGCAATGAGGGCCGGTACTACTACGACAACCGCTGGAACAATAACGACCGCTATTACGGCTACTACTACCGCTCGCCGCCGGTGGTTTATTCAACGCCGTACAACTACGGCTACTATCCGCCGCCGGTGTACTACAGCCCGAGCCCGGCGCCGGGCTTCTCGATCCAGATCCGGCCGTAGCAACCGACATATGAAGGACGGCGGGCAGCGATGCCCGCCGTTCTTCGCCGTTTTTCATTCGACCAGGGATTTCTCGTAGAACACCGACCACTTGGAATCGGGGTAGTCGAGCACCGGTCCGCAGCGCGTGAAGCCGGCGCGCTCGTAGACCGTCCAGGCGGCGGGATGACGATCGCCGGTCTCCAGGACCAGGCGCCTGAGACCTTCGCGGCGCGCCAGGGCCACGACCTGATCGACGATCATCGCGCCGATCTTGCGGCCGCGATGAGAAGGCCGCGTGTACATGCGCTTGACCTCGCCGATGCCGTCCGCATGCCGCTTCAGCGCGCCGCACGCCACTGCCTGGCCGCCCTCGCGGGCGATGAACACGGTCGTCCCGGGCTCGGCCATCTGCTCGGCGGTCATGTGGAATACGAACTCCGGCGGCGTCAGCTCCAGCAAGGTCGCGTTCAGCTCGGCGACCAGGGCGCGGACGTCGTCCTGAAGCGGGCTTTCGACGGCAATGGCGATCCGGTTCATCGATCGTTGCTCCTGGCCTTCTGCCGCCACGCCGCCGGCGGCGCCCCGTAGGCGCGGGAAAAGGCGCGGTTGAAGGCGGCTTCGGTGCCGTAGCCGGCATCGTGGCCGATCGCGGCGACGGCGCGGCCGGTCGTGCGCAGCGCGACGCTCGCGAGATAGAGGCGCCAGTCGCGGACATAGCGCATCGGCGAGGTGTCGAGCACGGCCTCGAAGCGCTCGGCGAGCGTGCTGCGCGACAGGCCCGCGGCCTTGGCGAGGCTCTCGACCGACCAGTCGCGACCAGGATCATCGTGGATCAGGGCCAGGCAGCGCGCGAGCGCCGGGTCGGCCAACGCCGCCAGCCAGCCGACCGAGCCACTGCCCGCGGCGAGGATCTGGTGGCGCAGAAGCTCGATGAAGATGATCTCCGTCAGCCGCTCCAGCATGGACTGGCCGCCGGTGCGCGGCCGGTCCACTTCGGAGACGATCTGCGCGATGGTCGCGCGCAGCCAGTGCGCCTCGTCGGTGCCGTCGGTCCTCATATGCAGCAAGGTCGGCAGCGCCTTGCGCAGGGGCCGGAAGTCCATGGCGTCGCACTGGAGGTAGCCGCACAGCAGGCGCAGCGACGAAGGCCCCTCGCCGTAGTGCAGGACCGGAATCTCGCGCCACGGCTTGGGCGGCAGCAGCGTCGTGGGATTGACCAGCCCGCCGCCCTTGCCGTGGCCCAGCTGGTGGCCGGTGGCGAAGGGAAAGGCCACGATGTCGCCCGGCACGAGGTCGACATTGTGGTCAGGCATCCTGAGCCAGCACGAGCCCTCGACCATGATGTGAAAGGGCATGACGCCGGCGTTGCTCTCGCCTTTGTTGAAGGCGGGCTTGTCGTCGGTCTGCCAGTCGCCGGCCGGCATGAAGCAGAACTGCAGCGAGCCCGACAGCCGGATGCTGCTCAGCACGCCAGACAGCACGTCCTCGTCCAGCGGATTTGCGATCAACTGTTCTGGCTGAGCGGCCAAAGACGCCGGTCCCTCGTGATCGTACATGCAGGTCGCTCGCCCATGCGAGCGACAACGGAGGATATCACAATGGCAACGGAAACCGACAAGCTGGTGATCCTGCTCACCAAGGGGATCGACACGGAACTCTCATCGGTCGCCTTCACCATCGCCAATGGCGGCCTGACGCGCCGGGCTGAAGGTCTCGATGTTCCTGACCAGCACGGCGATCGACCTGGTCCGCCGCGGCGGCCATGCGCTCACCCACGTGGCGCCCCTGCAGCCGCTGGCGGCGCTGATCGAGGATTTCCAGAAGCGCGGCGGGGTGATCTGGGCCTGCCCGCCCTGCGTGCAGTCGCGCGGCTACCAGCAGGCCGACCTTCTGGACGGCGTCACCATCGTCGGTGCCAGCGCCATGCACGCCGAGATCAAGCAGGGCGCGGCGACGCTGTCGTTCTGAGGAACCGGCTCAGCCGTGCGGCACCAGCACCTGCCGCACGGTGGCCACATCCTGCAGGCGGTCGAAGCCGGCGTTGATCTCGTCGAAGCCGATGCGCTGGCTCATCATGCGGTCGACCGGCAGCTTGCCCTGCTGGTAAAGCGCGATGAAGCGCGGGATGTCGCGCACCGGCACGCAGCTTCCCATGTAGCTGCCCTTGATGGTCTTCTCCTCGCTCACCAGCACGCTCTGCTTGAAGGAGAAGTCGGCGCTGATGGGCGACAGGCCCGCCGTCACCGTCGTGCCGCCCCAGCGCGTCACCAGGTAGGCCGTCTCCATGGCCTTGATGGTGCCGGCGAGGTCGAAGGCATAGTCGACGCCGCCTCCTGTGAGGTCGCGCACCTGCTGCACGTGGTCGGCGTCCTTGGCGTTCACCGTATCGGTGGCGCCGAGCTGGCGGGCGAGCCCGAGCTTGTCGTCGGAAAGATCGATCGCGACGATGCGGCTGGCACCCGCCAGCACCGCGCCCATCAGGCCGCTCAGGCCGACGCCGCCCAGGCCGACGACGGCCACCGTGCTGCCCGGCCGGACCTGCGCGGTATTGACCACCGCGCCCACGCCAGTGACGACGGCGCAGCCGAACAGCGCGGCGATGTCGAGCGGCAGGGTGGGATCGATCACCACCACCGAGCCGCGATCGACCACGGCATACTCCGCGTAGCACGACACGCCCGACTGGTGGTTGACCGGCTTGCCGTCGAGATGAAGCCGATGATGGCCCGACAGGAGCTGGCCCGCGGCGCGCGGGCTCACCGAGCGCTCGCAGATGTAGGGACGGCCCTCCAGGCAGCGCCGGCAGCGGCCGCAGCTCACGTTGAAGGTGAAGCAGACATGGTCACCGACCTTGACGTCGTGCACGCCGGCACCCAGTTCGACGATCTCGCCCGCGCCCTCATGGCCCAGCACGATCGGCACCGGTCGCGGCCGATCGCCGTTGATCAGCGACAGGTCAGAATGGCAAAGCCCGCCGCCGCCCACCTTGACTAAAACCTCGCCCTCGCCCGGCGGATCGAGATCGAGCTCGGCGATCTGGATCGGCTTGGACTTGGCGAACGGCCGCGGCGCGCCGCAAACAGTGAGAACGGCTGCTTTCATCTTCATCAACGTATCCCTCCTGCAATGGTACCGCCGTTGGGGCCGCGCGTTTCGCGCGGCCTTAGGCAATTCCTCCGTCGACCCGGACCACGGAGCCGGTGGTGAAGCTCGACTGGCTTGAGGCAAGATAGAGCGCGGCGGTCACGATCTCCTCCGGCCGGCCGCTGCGTTTGAGCGCCGCCGTGGAGTTGAGCTTGTGCTCCTCGTTCCATGCCTTGGATACATCGGTCAGGAAGCGGCCGGGCGAGATGGTGTTGACCCGGACCTTGGGCCCGTACTCGAAGGCAAAGGCCTCGGTGATGGCGTTGAGTGCGGCCTTGGCGCCGGCATAGGGCGCGATCTGCGGCCGTGGCCGAAGGGCGCCGGCGCTGGAAATGTTGATGATCGAGCCGCCCTCGCCCGCCGCCATGCGGCTGCCGACCAGAGACATCAGGCGGAACGGGCCCTTGAAGTTCAGCGACACGATACGGTCGAAGAGCTGCTCGGGCGTCTCCAGCGACGACGGCGCCAGGGGCGACGAGCCGGCATTGTTGACCAGGATGTCGACCTTGCCGAAGGCGGCGTAGGCGGCATCGACCAGCCCGTCGAGCTCCTGCCAGTTGGCGACGTTGCAGGCATGGGTCGCAGCCTTGCGGCCCAGGGCGCGCACTTCCGCGGCGACCTTCTCGCAGGCGTCGAGCTTGCGGCTGGTGACAAGCACGTCGGCGCCGTGGGCCGCGAAAGCCTTGACCATCTGGTAGCCCAGGCCGCGGCTGCCGCCGGTCACCAGGGCCACTTTGCCTGTAAGATCGAAGTAGTTGGTCATCGGCTGCATCTCACGAAATACACCTCATCCTGAGGAGCCGCGCAAATACGCGCATTCGCATGCGCGCCGGGCGTCTCGAAGGATGGGCAACAGAACTCGGTCTACGTACGCCTCCTGGCCAGTTTCTGAATTTCACCGTAGTCACCGCGTTGCCCACCCTTCGAGACGGCCGCTACGCGGCCTCCTCAGGGTGAGCTATTTGTTGGGTCTACCAATACGGCACCTTTGACGCTGGCATGTCACTTGCTAAGTGTAGCTGTAGAGCGGAATTGGCAGGTCGGCATGAGCATACACGTCGCGCTGCATCATCGAACGACCTACACGTACGACCGGCTCGTGGCGCTGGGACCGCAGGTCGTGCGCCTGCGTCCGGCGCCGCATTCCCGCACAGCGATCCTGTCCTACGCGCTCAAGGTCGAGCCCAAACAGCACTTCATCAACTGGCAGCAGGACCCGCAGGGCAATCATCTCGCCCGCCTGGTCTTCCCGGAGAAGACCGACCGCTTCGAGATCGTGGTCGATCTGGTCGCCGACATGACGGTGATCAATCCGTTCGACTTCTTCCTCGAGCCTGACGCCGAGCAGTGGCCGTTCGCCTACGATCCTTCGCTCGCCGCCGAGATCGCGCCGTTCCGCAAGGTCGAGCCGGCGGGGCCGTTGCTGTCGGCCTGGCTCGCCAAGGTCGATCGCACCAAGCAGCGCACCGTCGATTTCCTCGTCGGCCTGAATGCGCGACTGCAAAAGGACATCGGCTACATCGTGCGCATGGAGCCGGGCGTGCAGAGCTGCGAGGAGACGCTCGGCCTCGCCAAGGGCTCGTGCCGCGACAGCGGCTGGCTTTTGGTCACCATCCTGCGCCATCTCGGCTTCGCCGCGCGCTTCGCCTCGGGCTACCTGATCCAGCTCATGCCCGACGAGAAGCCGCTCGACGGACCGGAAGGCCCGACGAACGACTTCACCGATCTCCATGCCTGGTGCGAGGTCTACCTGCCGGGCGCGGGCTGGATCGGCCTCGACCCGACCTCGGGCCTGTTCACTGGCGAAGGCCACATTCCGCTCGCTTGCACGCCCGAACCGTCGAGCGCGGCGCCCATCGAAGGCGCGGTCGATGAGAGCGAGGTCACCTTCGCCCACGACATGAAGGTGATGCGCGTTCGCGAGACGCCGCGCACCACCAAGCCCTACAGCGACGAGCAATGGGCCAGGCTTCTAGCCGTCGGCGAGGCGATCGAAGGCGACATCGGCAAGCACGACCTGCGTCTCACCATGGGCGGCGAGCCGACCTTCGTGTCGATCGACGACATGGACGGCGAGGAATGGAACACCCTGGCGCTGGGGCCGGAGAAGCGACGCAAGGCGGGCGTGCTGTTCCGCAAGCTCGCCGACCGCTTTGCCTCGGGGCCCCTGCTGCATTTCGGCCAGGGCAAGTGGTATCCCGGCGAGCAGCTGCCGCGCTGGTCGCTCAACTGCCACTGGCGCAAGGACGGCGAGGCGATCTGGCGAGACCCGCACCTCTATGCCCTGGAGGACAAGCCGACGGGCGTCACGCCGGAGACGGCGCATCGCTTTGCGCTCGCCTTCGCCCACCGCCTGCAGCTCGATCCCGGCTACCTCTTCGGCGCCTTCGAGGACACCTGGTACTACCTGTGGCGCGAGCGGCGCCTGCCCAGCAACGTCACGGTCGACGAAGCCAAGATGAAGGACGAGATGGAGCGCGAGCGCCTGGCGCGGGTGTTCGAAGCCGGACTCGAGGCTGCTGTCGGTACCGTGCTGCCGATCCAGCGCGAGCACAACGGCCGCGGCCGCTGGCGCAGCGGGCCGTGGTTCCTGCGTTCGGAGAAGTGCTACCTGATCCCGGGCGATTCGCCGCTCGGCTACCGCCTGCCGCTCGATTCCCTGCCGTGGGCGACGGCGCAGGACACCGACTTCATCGCCGACCCCGACCCGATGGCGCCGCATCCGGCACTGCCGCCGCTCGATGCCTTGCGCCGCGCCCCGGTGCTGCGCCGCCAGGAACGCGACTCGCAACGCGGCATGCTGGCGGACACGAACGGCGACGGCGACATCCGCCGCGAGGCCTGGCGGCGGGCGCTGGCGCCGGATCTCGGCCTGCGGCCCGGCGTCGGCCGCTCGGCCGGCAACATCGTGCGCACCGCGATCTCCTTCGAGTCGCGCGACGGCCATCTCTTCGTCTTCATGCCGCCGACCGAGCGCACCGAGGATTATCTCGACCTCGTCACCGCGATCGAGGACACCGCCGAGGAGCTCCGCCAGCCGGTGTTCATCGAAGGCTATCCGCCGCCCGGTTCCGATCCGCGCCTGCAGAGCTTCAGCGTCACGCCCGATCCCGGCGTCATCGAGGTCAACATCCATCCGTCGATGAACTGGCGCGAGCTCGTCGACCAAGACCGAGATCGTCTACGAGGAAGCGCGCACCACGCGGCTGGGCGCCCAGAAATTCATGATCGACGGCCGCCACACCGGCACCGGCGGCGGCAACCATGTCACCCTGGGCGGACCGTCGGCCGCCAACTCGCCGCTGCTGCGCCGGCCCGACCTGCTGAAAAGCCTTTTGGGCTACTGGCTCAACCATCCCTCGCTGTCCTACCTGTTCTCCGGCCTGTTCATCGGCCCGACCAGCCAGCATCCGCGCGTCGACGAGGCGCGCAACGACGCCCTGCACGAGCTCGAGATCGCCTTCCGCCAGATCAAGTCCGGCGAACAGGCGCCGCCCTGGCTGGTCGACCGCATCTTCCGCAACCTCCTGGTCGACGCCACGGGCAACACCCATCGCACCGAGTTCTGCATCGACAAGCTGTTCACGCCCGACGCCGCCTCCGGCCGGCGCGGCCTGCTGGAACTGCGCGCCTTCGAGATGCCGCCGCACTGGCGCATGAGCGTGGCCCAGCAGGCGGTGCTGCGCGGCCTGGTCGCCAAGTTCTGGGACCGGCCCTACGAGCGCACGCTGACGCGCTGGGGCACGCGGCTGCACGACGACTTCATGCTGCCGTACTTCGTCTGGCAGGATTTTTCCGACGTGCTGGCCGATCTCGCCGAGGCGGGCTACCGCTTCGCGCCCGACTGGTTCGCGCCGCATTTCGAGTTCCGCTTCCCCAAGATCGGCGAGGTGGCGCAGCGCGGCATCGAGCTGGAATTGCGCCATGCGCTCGAGCCCTGGCACGTGCTGGGCGAGGAGCCGGGCGGCGGCGGCACGGTGCGCTATGTCGACAGCTCGGTCGAGCGCCTGCAGGTCAAGGCCATCGGCCTGAACGAGCAGCGCCATGTCATCGCCTGCAACGGCTGGCGCCTGCCGTTGCGCGCCACCGGCACGGTCGGCGAGTACGTCGCGGGCGTGCGCTATCGCGCCTGGCAGCCGTCCACTGCGCTGCATCCGACCATCGGCATCCACGCGCCGCTCACCTTCGACATCCACGATTCCTGGAATGGCCGGTCCCTCGGCGGCTGCAGCTATCATGTCGCCCATCCCGGCGGCCTCAGCTATGAACGCATGCCGGTCAACGCCAACGAGGCGGAGGCCCGCCGCCGTTCGCGCTTCTTCCCGATCGGCCATTCACCGGGCGACATGCCCGAGCCACGGCCGGTCGACAATCCGGAGCATCCGCTGACGCTGGATTTGAGACGGGCGTAGGACCCAAAACGCCCCGTCTTCCCGACCGA
Organism: uncultured Alphaproteobacteria bacterium; assembly: GCA_963809025.1. Lineage (GTDB taxonomy): Bacteria > Pseudomonadota > Alphaproteobacteria > Reyranellales > Reyranellaceae > Reyranella. The sequence goes on from CAWEIE010000032.1 coordinate 457,575, forward strand.
AGCCGAGCGCAGCGAGGCGTAGTGGAGGGACCTGTTCTGTTGATGCATCGACAAGAAGAGGTCCCTCGACTGCGCCGCCCTTCGGGCGGCTTCGCTCGGGATGACGGGGAAGTCATGAGGCCCCATAGACCCCGCCCTCTCGCCATGCGATTCTAGCCATCCTGTTCCCTTCTCCCGCGGACCCATGGAGTCTTTGCGCGGCCTCTCCTCCTCGCCGGCAAGCGCATATGACGAGCTGGTCACCGGCCAGAAGTCGATCCGCTACCACTGGCAGGGCATCTTAAGCGTCATCCGCGCGCTGCCCGGCGGGCTGGGCGAGCGCGTCGAGAGCGCGCGCCGCCAGCTCGAGGAATCGGGCGCCACGGTCAACCTGCTGGACGACCGCGGCGCGCCGCGCTGGACGTTCGACCCGCTGCCCTTCGTGGTCACGCCCGACGAATGGTCCGAGATCGAAAGCGGCGTCATCCAACGCGCCCAGCTGCTCAACGCCGTGCTGGCCGACGTCTACGGCCCGCAGACGCTCCTGCATGACCAACTGCTGCCGCCGATGCTTGTCCACGCCAGCCGGCATTTCCAGCGGCCCTGCCGCGTCACCGACGGCAAGGCGCCGCCCCGCTACCTCGCCCACTACGCCGTCGACCTGGTGCGATTGAGCGACGGCCGCTGGCACGTGCTGGCCGACCACACCGAGGTGCCGTCGGGCATCGGCTATGCCATCGAGATGCGCCGCGTGCTGGCACGAAGCCTGCCCGAGGCCTTCCGCTCGATTCCCGTGCGGCATCTCCGGCCCTTCGTCGACCACTGGCACGATTCGCTGCTCGCCATGGCGCCGGCCGGCATGGCCCAGCCCAACATGGCGGTGCTGACGCCGGGTTCGTTGTCGACGACCTATTTCGAGCATGTCTACCTCTCGCGCATGCTCGGCGTGCCGCTGGTCGAAGGCGGCGACCTGGTGGCGCGCGATGGCGCCGTCTCGATCAAGACCCTGGCCGGCCTGCGGCCGGTGCACATGCTGCTGCGCCGCCTCGACAGCTCGTTTGCCGATCCGCTCGAGCTGCGCGCCGATTCCGCGCTCGGCGTCACCGGCCTGGTTGAGGCCACGCGCACCGGCGCCATCTCGCTCGCCAATGCCCTTGGCTCCGGCGTGGTCGAGACGCCCGCCATGATGCCGTTCCTCGAGCGGCTGAGCGAAAAGCTGCTCGGCCAGCCATTGCAACTGCCGTCGCTCGACGTGTGGTGGCTGGGCGAGCCCGCCGCGCTCACCTTTGTGCTCGCCAACCTCGACCTGATGATCGTGCGGCCCTGCCTGGAGGCCGACCGCGAACCGATCATCGTCGGCATGCTGGAGCCGGCCGAGCGCAAGGCGCTGGAGGAGCGCATCCGCGCCCACCCCGGCCACTTCGTGGCGCAATATCCCGTGACGCCCTCGCTCAGCCCCAAATGGGAGGGCAACAACCTGGTGCCGTCCGCCATGGTGATGCGCGTGTTCGTGAGCGCCGAGGGAGACTCCTATCGCGTGCTGCCGGGCGGCCTGGCGCGCGAGCCGGCGGGCGACACCTGCCTGCGCTCGCTCGGCCGCCTCAACGGCACGCTGAAGGACGTCTGGGTGCTGGCCGAGGACGCAGCCGACGTGCAGGTCCCTTCGACGCGGCGCTTCCACCAGGTCGCCGTCGAGCGCAGCGGTGCGGACCTGCAAAGCCGCGTCGCCGATAATCTCTACTGGCTCGGCCGCTATATCGAGCGCCTGGACAGCGACGCCCGCCTGCTGCGCACCACGGCGACCAAGGTGGCGACCGGCGCGGTGAGCCCGCGCGACGCCCTCGAACTGCGCCTGCTGGGACGCCTGCTGAACCAAGCCAACCTGATGGACCAGGCTTCAGCTCTGTCGGCACCGGAGAACGCCGCCTTCCAGCAGGGCCTCGCAGCGGTGGCGACCGATGATCGTGGCCTGATGATCGTGCTCGACGCAATCCAGCGACTGACCAGCTCCATGCGCGAGCGCTTTTCGGTCGACATGATGACGGCAGCCGGCCCGGTGATGGTCGAGGTGAGACAACGGCTGAGGCTGGCTCGCGGCAATCTCAATGCGCTGCTCGAGGCGCTCGACGAGATCGTGCAGTTCGTCGCCATCCTGTCGGGCCTCGCGCAGGAGAACATGACGCGCGGCACTGGCTGGCGCTTCCTCGACCTGGGACGGCGGCTGGAGCGTGCGCAGTTCGTGGCGACCGGCGCACTCGGGCCCTTCGCCCACTCGCCGATCGACTGGGAAGCGGCGATGTGGGTGGCGCTGGAACTCTGCGACAGCACCATCACCTATCGCACGCGCTATCTCGGCCAGCTCCAGCCCGCGCCCGTGCTCGACCTCGTCATCCTCGACGACAGCAATCCGCGCTCGCTCGCCTTCCAGCTGCGCGCCATCGAGGGCCATCTCGACTATCTCGCGCGCGTCTCGGGCGTGCGCGTGCCGGCGCTGCCGGCGGCGCTCGACCACGACCTCGCCGCCGCCGTAAAGCAGTTCGCCGGCGACGAGCAGGTGTGGCGCCACGAAGGCCTGGCGCTCGCCATGTTGCGCGATCTCGCCAGCGAGACCGACCAACGGCTCGACGGGCTGTCCGAGGCGATCACGCGCGCCTATTTCAGCCACGTACCGGCGGCGCAGGCCGTCGGCTCGTCGACGGCGTGAGCGGACCATGAAATACCTGCTCTCCCATCGCACGTCCTACACCTACGCCAGCACCGTCGATTCGGCGCAGCACATCGCCCATCTGCGCGCCCGCGCCTTTCCCGGCCAGACGGTGAGCTCGATCAGCATCGAGACCAGTCCCATCCCGGAGCTGGCGGTGCAACACGTCGACCATTTCGGCAACAGCATCGACATCTACCGCCTCGACAAGCCGCATAATCGCTTCGACATCGAGGTGCGCGCCGTGATCGACGTGCGCTTCCCCGATCCGCCGCCGGCCGCCTCGACGCCGCCCTGGGAAGAGGTGCGCGCCGCCTTGAACGGAGGTGGATTTCCGGTCTCGGTCGAGGCCAGCGAATTCGTTTACGAATCGCCGCTGGTGCCGGCCGTCGAGGCATTGAAGGTCTATGGCGCCGCGTCGCTCGTGCCCGGCCGGCCGATCCTCGAAGCCGCGCGCGAGCTCACCTCGCGCATCAAGAAGGACTTCGAATATCACCCCGGCGCCACCGACATCAGCACGCCGCTGGCCGAGGTTTTCGCCGGCAAGGCCGGCGTCTGCCAGGATTTCGCCCATGTCGAGATCGCGGCGTTGCGCGCCCATGGGCTCGCCGCGGCCTATGTCTCGGGCTACATCCGAACCGTCCATTCGAAGGAAGAGATCGAGCTGCGCGGCGCCGATGCCAGCCACGCCTGGGTCGCGGTGTGGTGCGGCGAACAGGCGGGCTGGGTCCATCTCGACCCGACCAACGACCTGGTGGCCAAGGAGGATCACGTCGCCGTCGCCTGGGGCCGCGACTTCTCCGACGTGAGCCCGTTGCGCGGCGTCATCCTGGGCGGCGATTCGCATTCCTATGGCGTGGCCGTGACGCTGGTGCCGGCCGATTAGGCTGCCTACCAGGAAGCGAGGAAGCGGCGCGGATTATCGTGGAAGATCAGCCGGCGAAGCGCCGAATCGGTATCCGCGAGTTGCTTGTGAGGATCGGGCAGGCCCATGGAGAACGGCCAATCGGAGCCGAACAAGATGCGGTCCTGCCCGTGCATCGCGGCCGCGAGTTCCAAGGCATCGGCGTCGTGGGCGATGCAATCGACGCAGAAACGCTTGAAGGCGAGGCGCGGCTTCTGCGCACCAGTGTCGGCGCCAGGCCGGCCGGTGGCCTGCCCCCGCTCGAGCCGGCCCGCGACCGCCGCTGAAGCGCCGCCGGCATGGGCGAGGCAGACCGTCATGTCCGGATGCCGTTCGAGCACGCCCGACATGGCGAGATGAGCGGCCGCCAGCGCCGTCTCGACCGGACTGCCCAGCAGATTATGCAGATAGAACGGCTCGTACCGCGGATCGCAGCCCTTGCAGGGATGCAGAAACAGGAACGCCCGCGCGCTGTTCAACGCCGCCCACAGCGGCGCGAAGCCGGCGTCCGAGAGGATGACCTTGTGATCCTGCGAGCCCGCCGGCATGGCGAAGCGCGGCCGGCTGGTCTTCGCCCTCGTCGCCACGATCTCCGCGGCAAGCGCCGGCTCAGTCACCGGCAGGTGATAGAGTGGCGACAGGCGCTCAGGAAACTTCGCCGCCAGCGCATCGAGGCCGTCATTGACGTAGAGCACCCAAGTCCGCATCGCCTGTGTCTCGAGCGCGAGCCGATAGAGCGGCGGGGGGATCGAGATCCAGGCGCGCTCCACCCGATGCTCGTCCATCCAGGCGACCAGCGCCTCGGCCCTGTAGACAGACTTGGCGGCGAGCGTGTAGCCGTCGATCGTCATCGCGCCATCGGCGTCGTCCCAGCTCACGCCGGCGATGCCGACCAGCCGGTCCTTCAGGACCGGCGCCAAATGGGCGTGGACATCAAGCGCGATGCGCTCTCCAGTGGTGTTCATGGGGCGGCGCTCATGAGGCGGCCGCGCGTGGCGTGGTGGCGAGAATCGGATCGGTCTGCACGAACTCGAGCCGCGCCTCCTTGACCTGGTCGGCGGCACCGAACACGTCGCGGTAAAGCCTGAGCCAATTGCCGCTGGTGATCTTGGCGACCTCCTCGGCGTTGAAGCCGATCTCCTTCAGGCCGCCTGGCAGCAGGCCGAGATGGTGCACTTCCTGGAACCAGGCCGGCGGCGGCGCCTTGCCCGGCCGCGCCGCCGAGGCCGCGCCATAGTCGATGCCGCGCGTCCAGCGGCCCATGCGCATCCAGTCGTAGTCCGGCTTGGTGAAGTTGTGGCTGCGGTCGGTGCCGATGCCGACATGGTCGATGCCCATGATGTCGACGCTCTTGGCGACCATCTCGCACCAGTTCCCGAGCGAGCTGCAGTAGTGGTCGCCGGTGATGTTGCGGTAGGTAGCGCAGCCCAGCACGCCGCCCTTCTCGGCCAGCACCTTCAGCACGTCGTCGGTCTTGTTGCGCTTGTGCGGGAACAGGCTGTCGGGGTTGGCATGAGTCACCGCCACCGGCTTGTCGGAGTGGATGATCGCGTCCTTGGTCGTGCGATTGCCGACGTGACTGAGGTCGACCAGGATGCCGGTGCGGTTCATCTCGCGCACGATCTCCTTGCCCGTGCGCGACAGCCCGGAATCCTCGTCCTCGTAGCAGCTGCCACCCAACTCGTTCTGATTGTTGTAGGTGAGCTGGATGGCGCGCACCCCCAGCTCGGCGAACAGCTCGACGAAGCGGATGCGACCCTCCAGCAGGTTGGAGTTCTGGAAGCCGAGCAGGATGGCGGTTCGGCCCGACGCGGCGATCGCCTCGATCTCCTGCGCCGACCTGGCGATCGCCACCAGGTCCTTGTTGGCGTTCACCAGGTCGCGCCAGCGGGCGATCGAGTCGAGCGATTCGACTGTGCCTTCCCAGAAGCCGCAGGTCACCGTCACTGCGCCGACATCGGCCTTGCGCAATTCGCTGAAGGTCTCGCGGGTGAAATGGCCGCACTGCAGACCGTCGATCAACATGGCGTGCTCCTTCTAGGCGGATTGCCGCAAAACGAGATTGGCGGGGATCACCCGGCGCTTGCCGGGCCGGGCACCGCTGTCGCGGGCCTTGAAGAAATCGCCGACGGCGCGGGCGATCGCGTCGACATCGAGCGCCACGGTGGTCATCGCCGGACGCGTGAAGTCGACCCAGGCCAGGCCGCCGAAACCGACGACCGCCATGTCGTCGGGAATGGCGAAGCCGCGATCGGCGGCGGCGGCCATGCAGCCCAGCGCCAGCTCGTCGCTCGCCGCGACGACGGCGCGGAAGTGCCGCCCCGTCGCCAGCGCCTCAGACATCGCCTGGTGGCCGGCATCGGCCCGATAGCCCTGCGAGATGTCCCAGACCAGCGCCGGATCGACCTTTTGGCCGTGCGCTTTCAGCGCCCTGCGATAGCCTTCGAAGCGGGCGCGGCCGATTGCCGAGGTGGCGATGCGGCCGACGAAGGCGACCGGCGTGCGACGCCGGGCCACCAGATGCGCCGTGGCCATCGCCGCTCCGCCCACGTCGTCATGGATGATGGACGGGAAGCCGTAGCCGCTGAGATCCTGGCTCACCGACAGGATCTCGATGCCGCTCTTGGCCGCGGCGCTCATGATCGGCGCCAGCTCCTCCATGTCCATGACGTGCGGCGAGGACAGCAGGATGCCGCGCAGGCCGAGCGACGGCGCGCGCTCGAGGAAGTGGCGCAACCGGTCCTGGCGATGGCCGAGATTGAACAGCACCAGATCGAGACCCAGCGCTTCGAGCTCGCCCTGCACGTGCTTGGCGAGCGTGGCATAGATGCCCTGCTCGATGTCGCCGGTCACCAGCGCCACCGAGCGGCCGCGCCCGGCCCTGAGGCTGCGCGCCACCTCGTTGGGCCGGTAGCCGAGCTGCTCGATCGCCTTCAGCACGCGCGCCCGGGTCTCGGTCGCCACCGGTACGCGACCGGCCAGGACGCGCGACACGGTGGCCGGCGAGACCTTCGCGCGCGTGGCGACGGCGACGACGCTCACCATCAGTGCACCGCCCTTGCACCGTGCTCCGCCTCGCGCAAGTCGTGCAGCACGGCCTGCGAGGCATTGTGTCCGGAGATGCCCGAGATGTAGTTGCCGGGCCAGGTGCCGTTGCCACTGAGATAGAGACCGCGCGTCGGGGTACGGTAGGCGTGCAGGCCGGGCATCGGCCGCATCCAGAACATGTGGAACGGCAGCGTGTCGCCATGCGTGATGTTGGCCTCGACCAGGCCGAACTGGCTTTCGAACTGGGTTGGGTCGATGATTCTGTAGTCGCTGATCAGGCCGGTCACGTTCGGCATGTACTCGGCCAGCTTGGCGATCACCCGCTTGGCGAAGACATCACGCTGCTCGGCCCAGGTGCCCTCGCGCAGGCGATAGGGTGCGTTGCCGACATTGAGGCTGAGCACGTGCTTGCCGGTCGGCGCCAGCGTCGGCGAGGTCATCGACGGGCAGAGACCCCAGATCACCGGCTGGTGCGACAGCCGGCCCTGCAGCATGTCGGTATGGGCCGCCTCGATGTAGTCGAGGCTGGGGGCGATGCGGAACTGCGCCGACGAAAGGAGCGTCGCCTCCTCGTCGGATCGCGCGCTGGCGAAACGCGGCATGCCGTCGAGCGCCAGAACGACCTTGAAGGCGCGGCCGCGCATCGGCTTGCGTTTCATCTTGGGTTTGAGGTCGCCCCACGCCGAGGTGTCGTCGACCAGTGACGTCACGGTGATCACCGGGCCGACGGCCGAGACCACGATCGGCGCTTCATACTCCTCGCCGCTTCGCGTGACGACGCCGCGCACCCGGCCATCCGAGCTGCGGATGGTCAGCACCGGCTTGCCGACCATCACCTCGCCGCCATGGGCGCGCAGGCTCGCCGACAGGGCGTCGGTGATCGCGCCCATGCCGCCGACCGGCAGGCCGGTCGAGCCGCGCAACGGGATCAGCCGCGGATCGCCCGCGCTGCCGCCCTTCAACGAGGCGAGCGACAGCGGCCGCATCATCAGGTTGAATGGCGAACCGGGCGTCGACGGCGCCACCTGGCCGCCGACCACCGCGAGTGGCGCGATCAGCGCCTGCGTCTCGGGCGCCAGCTCGAACTCGTCCATCAGGTCGCGGATGTTGCCGAACAGGATGCGGCTGAACGCTTCCTGATCTTCCAGGCGCGTCAGGTTGCGCACCAGGTATTGCAGCGAGGGCGGCGGCTCGAAGATCGAGATGCCGAGCCGGTCGGCGAAGGCCTGCAGGTAGGCAAAGAAGGCGTCGTAGCGCGCCGCCTCACCGGGCGCATAGGTCTCGAGCTGGGCATGGTTGCGCTTGGGATCGCGCCAGCCGACATAGATCCGGTTGCCGTCGAGCGGATGCACCAGGGTCGGGTCGGGTCGGACGAACTTGAGCCCGTAGCGCTCCAGCTCGAGATCGTCGACGATCTTGGGTTCGAGCGACCCCGGCGAATTGGCGATGGTCGTGAAATAACCCGGCATGAACTCCAGCGTCGCCGCCGGACCGCCCAGCCGCGGATTGCCTTCGATCACCAGGGTGCGGAGGCCGGCGCGGCCGAGATAGCTCGCCGCCACCAGGCCGTTGTGGCCGCCGCCGACGACGATGGCGTCGAAGCGGCCCTTCTTTTCCGAGCCGAGGCTCATTTCGGCGCGACGTCGTTGGTGTAATAGGTCGCAAGCGGCTTGTCGCCGAACAGCTCGCCGGCGTCCTTCAGCGTCGCCAGCAGCTTGGTCCATTCCTCGCTCGACTGCTGGCCCCAGCTCGGGTCGGTCGGCGGGGTGGAGAGGGCGAGCACGCCCTTGTTGTAGTCGACGCAGCGCTCGACCGTGCCGGCGAGATGGACCTTGGCCTGCATCAGCTCGCAGGCCGCCTTGTAGTCGCGCGCCGCCTCGGCGAAGCCGCGCTTGGTGGCGGCGAGGAACTTGGCGGCCACCTCGGGGTTCTTCGCCAGGTAGCCGTTGTTGGCGGCGAAGCCGAAGCCGATCAGCGGCACGCCGTAGTCGCTGAGCTGCAGGGTCTCCGGTTCCTGGTTGGTGGCGCGCACATAGGCGTTGAAGGCCGGGCTGTCGCCGCTCACCACGTCTATCAAGCCGCCGAACAGGGCGGCTGTCTTGGCGTTGGCATCGAGCGCCACGACGTTGAGGTCGGTGAGCTTCATCTTGTTGGCCGCGGTGAAGACCTTGAGGCTGAGCCCGTCCGAGCCGCCCGGCGTGCTGCCGATCTTGAGGCCCTTCAGCGACTGCGGTCCGTCGAGCTTGACCTTGCCTTTGATGCCGATGAAGGCGGCCGCCGTCTTGTGCTGGTAGATGCCGACCATCTTGATCGCGCCGCCTTTGCTGATCATCTGGGCGGCGTTGGTGGTGTTGAGATGGGCGAGGTCGAAGCCGCTCTGGCTCAGCATCAGCGCCGTGGTCGCCGAACCGCGGCCCTGCTCGAGCTGCACGTCGAGGCCCGCCTCCTTGTAGTAGCCCTTCTCCTGCGCAACGAGGAACGTTGCGTGATAGGGCAGCCAAGCCCAGTCGAGCAGGACCTTCACCGGCGTGAGCGTCTGCGCCGCTGCCGGGAAGGACAGCAGTCCGATGATGCAGGATGTCAGGGTCAGGGTACGTCCGATCACGGGGCTTCTCCTCAGGTCGTTGCGTCGCGTAGCATCAGGGTTTCGCGCTGGCTGGGATGCCAGGGCAAGACGAGGCGCTCGATCCATTCGGCGGCGCGCCACAGCAGAACACCGAAGATCGAGAACACCGTGACCGCGGCGAAGGCGAGCGATGTGTCGGTGTCGCCAACGGCACGGATCAGCAAATGGCCGAGCCCGGCGTTGGAGGCGACGAATTCACCGATCACGGCGCCGACCGGCGCCAGGCTGACGGCGAGCTTGACGCCGGCGCAGATGCTGGGCAGCGCGCTCGGGAACTGGATCTTGTGCAGGGTCTGCAGGCGCGTCGCGCCCATGGCGCGCACCATCAAAAGCTGCTCGGGGTCGGCTGACTTCAGCCCCGTCACGGTGTTCACGATCACGGGGAAGAAAGTGAAGGCCACGACGAAGAGCACCTCGCTCTGCAGGCCAAATCCGAACCAGACGAGGAACAGCGGCGCGATCACAACCTTGGGAATGGCATGCGCCACCACCAGCCAAGGCGTGAGGATGCGGTCGACGAAGCGGGAGCCCGCGATCGCCGCGCCCGCCATCAGGCCGAGCACCACCGAGATAATGAGCCCCAGCCCGGCGGCCATCACCGTGATGGCGAGCTGACTGATGAGATACGACCATTTGGCGACGATGGTCTCGGCAATGTCGGTCGGCGCCGGCAACAGGAACACCGGGATATCCAAACCCCGGACCAGGCCTTCCCACAAGGCAAGGCCGGCCGCGCCGCTCAGCAGCGGCCACATCATGTCGGCGGCGAGAGTCCTGCCCTTCATCCGACCAGCACTCCTGCCTTCTCGAAGTGCTCGCGGATGCGCCGGCCGATAGCGGTGAACTCCGGCGTCTCGCGCACCGCAAGCCGCCGCGGCCGGTCGAACGGCACGCGGATGTCGTCGAGAATTGCTCCCGGCCGGCCTGACATCACCAGCACCCGGTCGGCGCAGAAGATCGCCTCGGGAATGCTGTGGGTGATCAGGAGCGTCGTGACGTCCTGGGTCGTCTGCAGCCGCTGCAGCAGCACGTTCATCTGGTCGCGCGTCAGCGCATCGAGCGCGCTGAACGGCTCATCGAGGAAGAGCAGCGCGGGGCGCGTCAGCAGCGCGCGGGCGATCGCGACCCGCTGGCGCATGCCACCCGAGAGCTGCCAAGGGTAGGCCTTGGCAAAGCCCGCGACATCGAGCTCGGCCAACAACTCGCCGGCGCGCGTCTCGAGGCCCGCGAGCCGCTTGACCTCGGCCGGCAGCAACACGTTGCCCATCACGTTGCGCCATTCCAGGAGAAGATCGCGCTGGAAGACGATGCCGATGTCCGGAACCGGTCCGGTGACCGGCGCGCTGCCGATGCTGATGGTGCCATGCGTCGGCGTATCAAGCCCGGCGATCAGGCGCAGCAACGTGCTCTTGCCGCAGCCGCTGGGTCCAACGACGCTGACCGCCTCACCGGCGCGCAGTTCGACGGTGAGCGGCGCAATTGCCCGAACCCCACCGACGCCGCCGTAAGTTTTTTCGACCCGTTCGAGACGGATCGCCCCTCCCGCCATCGCCATATGGCGAAATCCTCCCAGACCCCTTATGAAATCGTTGTCATGGCGGCTTTCGAGAGTCAAGTCATCGCCTCGATCGCGCTGATCCAGGCGACATTCTTCAGGCGAAACAGGCTGATGGCGCGGGCGGCGCAGCCTCTCTACGCTCAGCCCCATCCGGGAGGAAGCGATGCTGCCCACACCGACACGGGATCCCGCGCAGGCAGCGAAGGACATAGAGGCCTTCGGCTTCTGCATCGTGCCCGACGTCCTGCCACCGCAACGGCTCGGACGCGTGCGTGAGGCGCTGTATCGCGCGGCGAGCGAAGACAGGGCGCGCGGCTGGGAGCAGAAGTTCCGCCTCGACTATGCGCATGACGAGACCAATCAGCGCGTTTGGAATCTCTTGAGCCGCGATCCGGTCCTTGCCGACCTGGTCGAGGACCCGCTGGCGCTCGGGCTGGTGAAATCGACGATCGGCTGGCCGGCGCTTCTGGGCAACATCTCGGCCAACATCACCGGGCCGGGCGGCGGCGAGATGGTGCTGCACGCCGACCAGATCTTCGTGCCCGAGCCATGGCCCGCCCGCCCACAGGGCGTGAACGTGGCTTGGTGCGTCGATGATTTCACCGAGGAGAACGGCGCCACCCGCATCGTGCCGGGCAGCCATCTGTTGAACCGCAAGCCCGCCGTCGAGGAGATGGCCAAGGCCAGCATGCCGCTCGAGGCGCCGGCCGGCGCCATCATCGTCATGGAGAGCCGCGTCTGGCACAAGACGGGCCACAACCGCACGCGCGAGCGGCGGCGCGCCGGCATCTTCGCCTGGTACACGCGGCCGATCTATCGCCAGCAGGAGAACTGGTTCCTGTCGCTCAATCCAGCCATCCGGCAGTTCGCCTCCGACGACCTGCTGGTATTGCTGGGCTACCGGACGGAAGGGCTGGGTTTGGTCAACGGCAAGTCGCCTGCCTGACGCGGAGGGCTGAATGGATATCGAAGCCAAGAAGCGCCAACTGCTCGACGAGGGATGCTGCGTCGTGCCTGGCATCCTCGCCACCGTCGAGACCGAACGCGTGCGCGAGCGTCTGTGGGCTGCAGCCAAGGAGAGCGATCGGCTTGGCGTGCCGACGCGACAGATCGGGCTCGATCCCAATGAGCACAATGTCCGCGTCTTCTATCTGCTGGAGCGCGACGCGATCTTCCGCGATCTGATCCAGCATCCGACCGCGATCGAGTTCGTGACGACGCTGCTCAGCCCGGACTTCCTGATCTCCAACTTCACCGCCAACATCGCGCTGCCCGGCAGCAAATCGATGGAGCTGCATTCCGACCAGGGCATCGTCGTGCCCGAACCGTGGTTCCATCCCTGGAGCATCAACATCATCTGGTGCCTGAACGACGTCGACGAGGAGAACGGCGCGACACGCTACGTGCCGGGCAGTCACCGGCTGCGCTGGGCGTCGGAGCTGCCGCTGGACGCACGGGAGAGGGCGGTGCCCTTCAAGGCGTCGGCCGGATCGATCGCCGTCATGGACGGCCGTCTGTGGCACACGTCGGGCGCCAACGTCTCGCAGTCACGCGAGCGGGCGCTGCTGTTCGGCTACTACTCGCGCTCGTTCATCCGCCAGCAGCAGAACTGGAACGCCAGCCTGTCGCCCGAGACGATCGAGGCGCTGTCGCCTCAGTTGCGGGCCTGGCTGGGCATGGAGGCGCGCGCCAACGTCAAGCTGGCGCAGCGGCTGCGCATTCATCCTGTTGCGACGCATACGAAGCTGACGTCGTAGATGGTCCGACGATCAAGCCAGAAAATCCTTCGTCCACTTCGTGTAGTCCGCATCGCGCGTCACCCGCTTCATCAGCTCGGCGTCGGCGATTCCGGCAAGCTTGCCGGGCGGCGTGCCGTCGCGGAGCGCGCGCAGCGTGTCGTGGATCGCCTTGACCGCGGCGGCGAAGGGCTGGTGGCCCTGCAGGGCGATGCGCACACGGCGCGCGCCGAGATACGCGAGATCGGTGAGGTCGCCCGACACGCCGCCCAGGATCAGCGGCAGCTTCGTGGCCGCCGAGATCGCATCGAGCTCGGCGCGCGTCCTCACGCCGACGAAGAACAGCGCATCGACGCCTGCCTCCTCGTAGGCCTTGCCGCGGACAATGGCGTCGTCGAGACCGCTGATCTGGACGGCGCTGGTGCGGCCCGCGATGCACAACGCCGGATCCTGGCGGCCCGCCAGTGCCGCCTTCATTTTGCCGACACCTTCGGCGATCGACGTGAGCCTGGGCTTGGCCGTGCCGAACGGCGTCGGCAGGTCGGTGTCCTCGAGGCTGAGGCCGCCGACGCCCGCCGTTTCCAGCTCCTCGACCGTGCGCTTGGCGTTGAGCGCGTTGCCGTAGCCATGGTCGGCGTCGACCATCAGCGGCAGGTTGCCGGCGCGGTTGATGCGATAGGCCTGGCCCGCGAATTCACTGAGGGTGAGGACGATCAGGTCGGGCGCGCCCAGCACCGTGAGCGAGGCCGTCGAGCCCGCGAACATGCCGACTTCGAAACCCAGATCCTCGGCGATGCGGGCGGAGATGGGATCGAACACCGAGCCGGGATGCACGCAGCGGTCGCCGGCGAGGATCGCGCGGAAGCGCTTGCGGCGGTCGGTCCAGTTCATCTGATCTCCCCTTCTCGTTTCGACGGGCAAACCGGCGCTTCGCCACCATCCGCGACGGCTGGTTCCGGGCGGCCGGGATGGTCTACTATTTCGGCCAATCCCCGAAGAGGAAACATTGGAAACGCTCGTCCCGTCTCCCGCCGACCTCGCAGGCGATCCCGCCATCGTCGCCCGCGCCGAAGCGCTGCGGCCGATCGTCGAGGCGGCGTCCGACGAAATCGAGGAAAAGCGCCGCCTGCCGCCGACCCTTCTGGACAAGCTGCACGAGGCGCGGCTGTTCCGCCTGCTGATGCCGCGTTCCGCCAACGGCATCGAGACCGATCCCGTCACGTTCTTCCATGTCATCGAGTCCATCGCCAAGGCCGATGCCTCGACCGCCTGGTGCCTGAGCCAGGCTGGTGGCTGCTCGATGTCGGCGGCCTATCTCGCCGTGCCGGTGGCGCAGGAGATTTTCGGCAACGATCCGCGCGCCGTGCTGGCCTGGGGTCCGGGGCCGCGGGTGCGCGCCGTCGAATGCGAGGGCGGCTATCGCGTCACCGGCGTATGGGCCTTCGCCTCGGGCGGCCGGCATGCGACCTGGCTTGGCGCCCATTGCCCGATCTGGCAGGCCGACGGCTCGCCGCGGCTCCACGCCAACGGCCGGCAGATCGAGCGCACCATGCTGGTGCCGTCGAGCGAGGTCGAGTGGACCGACATCTGGAACGTCGTCGGCCTGCGCGGCACGGCGAGCGACCAGTTCGCGCTCACCGACCATTTCGTGCGCGGCGACCATTCGATAACGCGCGATTGGCAGAAGGAATGCCGCGAGTCCGGCCCGCTTTACCGCATGTCGGCGATGACCTGCTACGAGCTCGGCTTCTCCGGCGTGGCGCTGGGCATCGCGCGGGCCTGCCTCGACAGCTTCGTCGACGTGGCCAGGAACAAGATCCCGCGCGGCAAGGTGAGCCCGCTCCGCGACAACGCCGTGGTGCAGACCAACCTCGCCCAGGTCGAGGTCGGCATCCGCTCGGCCCGTGCCTTCCTGCTGCAGTCGGTGGCCGAGATCTGGAAGAAGGTATCGGCCGGCGACGAGCTTTCGGTCGACCATCGCATCACCATCCGCATGGCCTCGACCAACGCCATCCACCGCTCGCGCGAGGCCGTCGACTTCGCCTACAACGCCGCGGGTGCCACGGCGATCTTCGAGAACCATCCGCTGGAGCGCCGCTTCCGCGACATCCACACCGTGACCCAGCAACTGCAGGGCCGGCTGTCGCATTTCGAGACTGTCGGCGCCTGGATGCTGGGCGCCGACGCCGACCTCACCTTCGTCTGATCATCACCGGAGACCGACCATGCCGCTTGGCGTCCTGCAGCATTTCACCATCGAGCCTTCCAACCTCGAAGCCACCAAGGACTTCTATTGCGACGTGCTGGGGCTGGAGAACGGCGATCGCCCGCCGCTCGGCTTTCCGGGCTACTGGCTCTATTCCGGCGGCGTGCCGACCGTGCATCTGCTGGGCTCGCGCACGCCACGCGAGGGCATCGTCGTGCGCGGCACCGAGAAGAAGTTCGACGATACCGGCCGCTTCGACCACATCGCCTTCGCTGCCACTGACCTGCCGGGCGTGCGCAAGCGCCTGGAGTCGAAGAAGGTGGCGTTCCGCGAGCAGGTCGTGCCGCGCACCGGCGCCGCGCAGATCTTCCTCTACGATCCCGACGGCGTCGGCGTGGAGCTGAACTTCCCGCCGGAAGAGGCAAAGGCGTGACAATGCAGCGTTCATGCTCTTCCGGACCGCGCGCGTCCCGCGCGCTCATGAGTTTGAGCGCGCGGGACGCGCGCGGTCCGGAAGAGGTTTGAATGCTGGTCTCGTTCGACATCGAAAAAGTAGAACCGCTCGCCGACGGCGCCCCGTTCGGTACGGTCGGCGCCTACGAGCGCGTGATCGGAAAGGCCAAGGGCGAGCTCGATCCCAAGCATCCCGGCAACAGCGGCATCGCCCTGATCGACAAGGCGCCGCTCAATGCCAACGGCAAGGTCGAGTACACGACCGACATCTTCATCCTGCGGCCCAAGGATCCCGCCAAGGGCAACGGCCGCATCCTCTACGAGGTCAACAATCGCGGCCGCAAGATGCTGTTCGGCAACATCGCCGACGGCCCGCAGGGCGTGAACGATCCCAAGACCATGGCCGATGTCGGCAACGGCTTTCCCA
This sequence comes from uncultured Alphaproteobacteria bacterium, assembly GCA_963809025.1. Lineage (GTDB taxonomy): Bacteria > Pseudomonadota > Alphaproteobacteria > Reyranellales > Reyranellaceae > Reyranella. The sequence continues at coordinate 473,216 of CAWEIE010000032.1, forward strand.
TGCGCCAGGGCTACACCATCGTGTGGTCGGGATGGGACCCCGACGCGCCACGCGCCAACATGGGGCTGGGCCTCAGCGCGCCGATCGCGAGCGACAACGGCAAGCCGATCGCCAAGACGATCCGCGAGGAGTTCGTCTCGGGCACGCGCGTCGGCAACCTGGAAACCTTCAAGCTGTCCTACGAAGCGACCACGCCGGACCAGGCGAGGGCGCGACTGACGGTGCGCGAGCGCGCCAGCGACGAGCCGCGCGAACTGCCGCTGAACCAGTGGTCCTTCGTCGATGCCCGCTCGATCAAGCTCAGGGACGGCACCAAGCCGCTGCCGGGCTATCTCTACGAGTTCCACTACGAAGCCAAGAATCCCAAGGTGCCGCTGGGCTTCGCGGCAACCCGCGACGTCGTAAGCTGGCTGCGCCACGACCCGGCGGCAACCAAGGCCACCGGCGGCAAGATCAGCCATGCGCTCGCCATCGGCTTCTCCCAGGCCGGGCGCTATCTGCGCAACCACATCTCCGAGGGTTTCAACCGCGACGAGCAGGGCCGCCGCGTGTTCGACGGCATCCACAGCCACATCGCCGGCATCGGCCGCATCTTCTTCAACACGCCGTTCGGCCAGCCGGCGCGCACGGGGACCCAGCACGAGGACCACCACTTCCCGGAGAACGAGTTCCCCTTCTCGACGGCAGGGCTTGCCGATCCGCTGACCGGCAAGAAGGGCGCGCTGTTCCGCGGCGACGGTTCGGACCCCAAGCTGATCGAGACCAACACCTCGACCGAGTACTGGCAGAAGGGTGCCTCGCTGCTGCACACCGATCCGCTGGGCAAGCAGGATCTCAGCCTGCCGGAGAACAGCCGCGTCTACATGATCGCCGGCACCCAGCACGGCGGCCGCGCCGGCGCCACGACCGACGCCGGCCCCAACATCAACCCGCGCAACCCGCACAATCCCATGCCGGCCGTGCGCGCGCTGCTGGTGGCGCTCGACGAATGGGTCGTGTCGGGCGAGGAGCCGCCACCCAGCCGCGTGCCGACGCTGGCCGAGGGCACCCTGGTCGAGGCCGACAAGACGGGCTTCCCGGCCGTGCCCGGCGCGGCCGTGGTCAAGGTCACCAACCAGGTGGCGCCGCCGGGCGACTGGGTGAACCCCAAGCCCGCCGACAAGGCCTATCGCACGCTGGTCTGCAAGGTCGATGCCGACGGCAACGAGGCGGCGGGCATTCGGCTGCCCGACATCGCCGTGCCGCTCGCAACCTATTCGGGCTGGAACGAGTACAAGCCACCCTATCCAAAGGGCGAACTGGCCGATCGCGACGGCAGCTGCCTGCCCTTCCCGGCGGACAAGACGGCGCGCCAGGCGTCCGGCGATCCGCGGCCCTCGATCGCCGAGCGCTATGCCAGCGGTGCGGACTACCTCGCCAAGGTGCAGGCCGTGGTCGCAGCCCTGGCCAAGGACCGTTTGCTGCTGGCCGAGGACGCCGAGCACTATCTCGAGCGAGCACGCCGCGAACCACGCGTCGCGCCATAGGGGGAGAAGACATGGCCAAGCTCGACCGCGACGGAGTGAAGATCCACTACGAAATCCACGGCAGCGGACCGACGCTGCTGCTGAGCCATGGCTACAGCTCGACGGCGCGCATGTGGGACGGCCAGATCGCCGCGCTCAAGGACCGCTACCAGGTGATCGTCTGGGACATGCGCGGGCACGGCGAATCGGACTATCCGGCCGACCAGAGCCTCTATTCCGAGGCGCTGACCGTAGGAGACATGGAGGCGCTGCTCGACCAGGTCGGGGCCAAGACGGCGATCATCGCCGGGCTGTCGCTGGGCGGCTACATGTCGCTCGCCTTCGCCGCCTCCCATCCCGAGCGCGTGGCTGCGCTGATGCTGTTCGACACCGGACCGGGCTTCAAGAAGGACGAGGCGCGCGCCAAGTGGAACGAGACGGCGCGCCAGCGCGCCGACAATCTCGAGGCCAAGGGACTGGCGGCGCTCAATTCCAGCGACGAGGTCAAGCTGACGCGCCATCGCGACGCCTCCGGCCTGGCCCGGGCCGCGCGCGGCATGCTGGCCCAGGAGAACGACCGGGTGATCCAGTCGCTCGACAAGGTCGCCGTGCCGACCCTGGTGCTGGTCGGCGCCAACGACACCAATTTCCTGGCCGCCACCGACTACATGGCGGCCAAGATCAAGCAGGCGATCAAAGTGGTGGTCGCCGACGCGGGCCATGCGGCCAACCTGCACCAACCCGCGCTTTTCAATCAGGCCGTCGAGGCATTCCTCGCCCGGCTACCGGCAGCTTGAGGAGGACATCATGGGCAAGCGAATCGCAGTCGTCGGCGTCGGCGCGTTGGGTGGTTATGTCGGCGGCTGGCTCGCCCATACGGGCGAGGACGTCACCCTGATCGACTTCTGGCCGGAGAACATCGAGACCATCCGCAGGAACGGGCTGGAACTCGACGGCGTCACGCCGGAGGAGAAGATCACGGTCAAGAACGCCAAGACCATGCATCTCACCGAGATGGAGGCGCTGTCGCGCCAGAAGCCGATCGACATCGCCTTCGTCTCCATGAAGTCCTACGACACCGAATGGGCGACGGCGCTGATCAAGCAGTACCTGGCGCCCGATGGCTTCGTCGTGTCGCTGCAGAACTGCCTGAACGAGGAGCGCATCGCGGGCGTGGTCGGCTGGGGCAAGACGGTGGGCATGGTGGCCTCGCTGATCTCGGTCGACATGTTCGAGCCCGCCCGCATCCGCCGCACCGTGGCCAAGGGCGGCGACAAGCACACGGTGTTCCGCGTCGGCGAGGTCCATGGCCGAATCACCAACCGCGTCGAGGAACTGCGCGACATGGTGGGCCGCATCGACAGCGCCAAGACCACGACCAACCTGTGGGGCGAGCGCTGGTCCAAGCTCTGCCAGAACGGCATGAAGAACGGCGTGTCGGCCGCCACCGGACTCACCGGCTCGGACTGCGACCGCAACGACAACATCCGCCGCTTCGCCATCAAGCTCGGCGGCGAGGCCGTCCGCGTCGGCCAGGCGCTGGGCTATCACATCGAGAAGATCGGCAAGATGGAGCCCGAGACGCTGGCCAAGGCGTCGGAAGGCGACAAGACCGCGCTCGACGAGATCGAGACGACCCTGCGGCCGGGCTCCAACACCAACCCCAACCCGCGCGCCGACATCCAGCGCCCGTCGATGGCCCAGGACATCCGCAAGGGCCGCCGCACCGAGATCGAGTTCATGAACGGCTACATCGCCGACCGCGGCAATTACATCGGCGTGCCCGCGCCGACCCACGCCAAGCTCACGGAGATCGTGAAGAAGGTCGAGCGCAAGGAAGTGAAGGCGGCGCCGACGTTGCTCGGCGGTTGAGGTCTTTGCTGGGAGCGCGCCACTCCGTGGTGCGTCATGGTCTTCTGGAGCGCGGACCTCCAGGTCCGCTCATGCTCATGATGCGGACCTGGAGGTCCGCGCTCCACTAAGACGCGTCGCCGGGACCGGGATCATCTTGTTCCTGGCTGACGACCTCGACGCATCTGATCAAGGTCGGCTTGCCAGCCAAGCCCCCTGATGTCTGCCAACGCCTTGGCCTGTTTGCTCACACGCACCAGCAAACGCAAGCCTTCCTCGACAGTAGCCCGTTTGGTCGTCAGGCCTGTAGCGGCCATGGCCCGTGCCAGCAACTCGTCGTCGATATCGATATTGATCCTCATCGATTCGCACCGATGTCGCTGAGCAGGCTATTGGTCACCCATGGCCGATCAGTTGTAGTACAGGCCGTAGGCGTCGGAGCCGTCCCAGGCATCGCCCCAGTCGAGGTTCGCCATGGTGGCCGTCGGATTGTAGGGATCGCCGGCGTCCTGATTGTACATCTGGTTGACCCGGCTATCGATCATCTGCGCCCGGCCCTTCTTGATGAAGGTATTGTAGGCCGTCTGGCCGCCGACATAGAGGCAGCCGCAGACATTCTGGTCGGGATAGACCCAGACCGGCTGGCCCTTGAAGGTCGTCTGCGAGATGCGATGCGGCGGCATCTGCTTGAAGGCGGCGACCTTGGCCGGCGTGTTGAGCGTGAGCTTCTTGAAACCCGAGTCGGCCAGCAGGTTCTCCTTGCTTTCCGGCTGATAGCCCAGAGGGTTCATCGGGTCGGTGTTGGAGCAGGCCGAGAGGCCGGCCGCCAGCGCCACTACAGCAAGAATTGACGTCAACGGTTTCACCGCGGTCTCCCTTGTTACGCAGCGGCCTTCAGGCCGGCCTTCGCATCCTCTTTGATCATATCTGCCCCCTTCTCCGCCACCATGATCGTGGGGGCGTTGGTGTTGCCCGAGGGCACGGTCGGCATGATCGAGGCGTCGATGACCCGCAGCCCGGCGATGCCGTGGACCCGGAGCCGGTCGTCGACCACGGCCATGGGGTCGCTGCCCATCTTGCAGGTGCCGACGACATGGTAGGTCGTCTGGCCGTTCTGGCGGGCGTAATCGAGCCATTCGTCGTAGCTGTTCACGCCCTTGCCCGGCTTGTTCTCGAAGGCGATGTATTTCTCCAGCGACGGATGCGAGACGATCTTGCGGGCGATCTGCATGCCCGCGACCGTGGCGTCGCGGTCGATCTGGGCCGACAGGAAGTTCGGCCGGATGGCGGGCTCCACGCCCGGCGTCGCCGACTTGATGTGGATCGAGCCGCGCGAATCGGGCCGGCACTGGCCGATCACCACGGTCATGCCCGGCTCCTTCTCGAGCAGCCGCTTCTGCGCGGTGTCGTAGCTGGCATGGGCCATGTGGAACTGCATGTCGGGCGAGTCGAGCCCCGGCCGGGTGCGCACGAAGCCGTAGACCACGCCGGCCGTGAGCGCCAACGCGCCGCGCCCGGTCGTGTAGTATTTCAGGACCTCCTTCACCAGGTTGAGCCCGCGCGTCTGCTCGTTCAGCGTGATCGGGAGCTTCACGCGCCAGTTCATGCGCGGCGCGAAGTGGTCGCCGTAGTTCTCGCCGACGCCCTTCAGCTCATGCTTCACCTCGATGCCATGGCGACGCAGCAGCTCGGGCTGGCCGATGCCGGAATGCTCCAGCACGCCCGGCGACTGCACCGAGCCGCACGACACGACGATTTCGCGATTGACCCGCGCCTCGCGCTTCTGGCCCAGCACCGAGTAGGCGACGCCGACACAGCGCTTGCCCTCGAGGACGATGTTGCTCACCAGCGCATCGGTCTCGATCTTGAGGTTGGGCCGATTGCGGGCAGGATCGAGGAAGGCGCGCGCCGTCGACTGGCGTTTGCCGTTCTTCATCGTCACCTGGTAGTAGCCGAAGCCTTCCTGGTCGCCGTTGTTATAGTCCTTGTTCTTCGGATAGCCGGTGGCCGCGGCGGCATCGATGAAGGCGTCGCACAGCTCGTGGGTGTCGCACATGTCGGCGACGTTCAGCGGGCCGCCCTTGCCGCGGCTGTCGTCGCCGCCGCGCTCGAAATTCTCCGACTTCTTGAAGTAGGGCAGGATCTGCGAATAGGACCAGCCGCGATTGCCGAGCTGGCCCCAGGTATCGTAGTCGAGCGGCTGGCCGCGCACATAGAGCATGCCGTTGATCGAGCTCGAGCCGCCCAAGCGTGCGGCCGCGCGGACAGGGGATGCGCCGGTTGGCCACGCCCTCCTCGGCCTCCATCTCGAAGTTCCAGTTGAAGGTCTTATGGTTGAGCAGCTTCGTGAAGCCTGCGGGGATGTCGATCCACATCGACTTGTCGGTCGGCCCCGCCTCGAGCAGCAGGACCTTGACGCTCGGGTCCTCGGTCAGCCGGTTTGCGAGAACGCAGCCCGCCGAGCCGCCGCCCACGATCACATAATCCCAATCCGCCATGACGTTTCCTGCCCTTGTTAACGGAATATTCATATCAAGGAGGACCGCGGGCGTCTCGCCCGCTCATGCTCTTCCGGACCGCGCGCTGGGTCGCGTCTGACGCGACCTTCCTCGCGCGCTCATGATCATGAGGCGCGCGGGGACGCGCGCGGTCCGGAAGACGATGACAGTGCTATCGCAAATGGCAGGAAACCTGGTGCCCCGGCGCGATTTCGCGCAGCGGTGGTGATTCGACCCGGCAGCGGTCGACCGCGTAGGGGCAGCGGGTGTGGAAATGGCAGCCCGGCGGCGGCCGCACGGGGCTGGGCACGTCGCCCTGCAGGACCAACTTCTTGCGGCGGATGGCGGGGTCGGGCACCGGCACCGCGGACAGCAGGGCCTCGGTGTAGGGATGCTGCGGACGGGTGAAGATCGAACGCGTGTCGGCATACTCGACGATGCGGCCGAGATACATGACGGCGATGTAGTGGCTGATGTGCTCGACCACCGCGAGATTGTGCGAGATGAACAGATAGGAGAGCTGGCGCTCGCGCTGCAGGTCCTGCAGCAGGTTGATCACCTGGGCCTGGATCGAGACGTCGAGCGCCGAGACGGGCTCGTCGCCCACGATCAGCTTGGGGCCGAGCGCGAGCGCGCGGGCGATGCCGATGCGCTGGCGCTGGCCGCCCGAGAACTGGTGCGGGTAGTTGCTCATCTGCGCCGGCCTGAGGCCAACGCGGGCGAACAGCGCCGCGACCTGCCCGTCGCGCTCTTTCCGGCTGCCGGTGCCGTGGACCAGCAGCGGCTCGGCCACGATCTCGCCCGCCGTCATGCGCGGATTGAGCGAGGAGAACGGATCCTGGAAAATGATCTGCATCTGCGCCCGGTAGGGGCGCATCTCCGACTTGGACAGGCCGGTGATCTCGGTGCCGCCGACCTGCACCGAGCCGGAGGTCGGCTCGATCAGGCGCAGCACGGCGCGGCCGGCGGTGGTCTTGCCGCAGCCGCTCTCGCCCACCAGGCCCAGCGTCTCGCCGACGCCGATCGAGAAGCTGATGCCGTCGACGGCATAGACTTGGCCGACGGTACGCCGCAGCAGGCCCTTGCGCACCGGGAAGTGCTTCTTGAGGTCCTTGACCTCGAGCACAGGCATGTTGGCCGCGGGGCTCATGTGACCCTCTTCGGAGCGCGGGCCTCTAGCCCGCTCATGATGCGGGCCAGAGGCCCGCGCTCCCATGACCTACACATCGGAGTGCCAGCAGGCCGCCCAGTGGCCTTCCCTCTTCTGCTCGTAGGCCGGCCGCTCGCGGCGACAGAGATCGTCGGCCTTGTTGCAGCGCGGGGCGAAGGCGCAGCCTTCAGGCAGGTCGAACAGGGGCGGCACGATGCCTGGGATCTCCTGCAGGCGGCCGGTGTTGCGCACCGCCTGGCCGCGCATCAGGTCGAGCCGCGGGATCGAGGCCAGCAGGCCCACCGTGTAGGGATGGAGCGGCCGCGAGAACAGCTCGCCGACCTCGGCCTCCTCGACCTTGCGGCCGGCATACATGACGATGACCCGCCGCGCCGTCTCGGCGACCACGCCGAGATCGTGGGTGATCAGGATGACGGCGGCGCTGAACTCGCGCTGCAGTTCGACGATCAACTCCAGGATCTGCGCCTGGATGGTGACGTCGAGCGCGGTCGTCGGCTCGTCGGCGATCAGCACCTTGGGATTGCAGGCGAGCGCCATGGCGATCATGGCGCGCTGGCGCATGCCGCCCGAGAGCTGGTGCGGATATTCCTTGGCGCGCTGCGCAGGCTCGGGGATGCGCACCAGGTCGAGCATCTCGATGGCGCGCTTGAAGGCCTGCTTGCGGTCCATGTCGCGGTGCAGGATCAGCGCCTCGGCGATCTGCTTGCCGATGGTCATCACCGGATTGAGCGACGTCATCGGCTCCTGGAAGATCATCGAGATCTCGTTGCCGCGCACGCGCCGCATCTCCTCTTCGCTGATCTGGAGGAGATCGCGGCCGCCCAGCTTGACCGAGCCCGAGACGATGCGGCCCGGCGGATCGGGGATGAGCCGCATCAGCGACAGCGCCGTCATGCTCTTGCCGCAGCCCGATTCGCCCACGATCGCCAGGGTTTCGCCCGAGGCGACGTGGAAGTCGACGCCGTCGACCGCCTTGACGATGCCCTGCCGCGTGTAGAACCAGGTGCCGAGGTCTTCGACCTCGAGAAGAGCCGTCATGAACGCTGTCTCGGATCGAGGATGTCGCGCAGGGCGTCACCCAGCAGGTTGGTGCCGAACACCGTCATGCTGATGGCGACGCCGGGGAAGATGACCAGCCACGGCGCGGTGCGGACATATTCGGCGGCCGATTCCGACAGCATGCGGCCCCACGAGGGATAGGGCTCGGGGATGCCGAGGCCGAGGAAGGACAGCGATGCCTCGACCAGGATGGCCGAGCCGAGCTGCGCCGTTCCCAGCACGATCAGCGGCGCCAGCGTGTTGGGCAGGACATGGCGCACGGCGATGCGCAGCTCGCCCATGCCGACGGCGCGCGCCGCCTCGACGAACGGCTGCTCCCGCAGCGACAGCGTCGAGGAACGCACGACGCGGGCGACGGTCGGCACCAGCGGGATGGCGATGGCGACGATGGTGTTCTCGAGCGATGGCCCCAGCGCCGCAGCCATGACCAGCGCCATGACCAGGAGCGGCAGGGACTGCATGACGTCCAACAGGCGTTGCGTCAGGAGATCGAAGGCGCCGCCGAGATAGCCGCTCATCAGGCCGATCGACACGCCGAGCAGGCCACCCATCAGCGTGGCGCCCATTCCGACGGCCAGCGAAATGCGGGCGCCGTAGACGATGCGGCTGAACATGTCGCGGCCCATGAAATCCGCGCCCAGCCAGAACACGCTGCCGGGCCGGGCGAGCGAGGACTTGGAATCGGTCGAGGTCGGATCGAACGGCGCGATGAAGTTGGCGAAAACGGCGGTGAACACGAAGGTCAGCACGATGATCGCGCCGATCGCGCCCAGCGGATAGCGCCGCGCCGTGAAGACGAGCTGGCTGCGCAGGCCGGTGATGTTGGCGCCGGCGCGATGGAGTTCAGCCTCATGGTCGATGATGGCCATTGTTCTAGTCCGCGTATTTGATGCGCGGGTCGAGGACCATGTAGGCCATGTCGACCAGGAAATTGACCGTGACCACCACGAAGGCGATCAGCATCACGAGGTTCTGCACGATCGGATAGTCGCGCCAGCGGATCGCCTCGACGAGGAAGCGCGCGACGCCCGGGATGTTGAACACGGTCTCGGTGACGATCAGGCCGCCCACCAGGAAGGCCGCCTCGATGCCGATGATGGTGACCACCGGCAGCAGCGCATTGCGCAGCGCGTGGTTGTAGTTCACCGCCGTGTTCGAAGCGCCCTTGGAGCGCGCCGTTCGGATGTAGTCCTGGCGCATGACTTCCAGCATGGACGAGCGCGTGAGCCGCATGATCAGCGCCGAACTTCTAAAGCCGACGACGGCTGCGGGGATGGCCAGAAGCCCGACCTCCTGCAGGAAGCCGCGCGGCTCGTTGGTGTAGATCGGGATGGTGCCGAACCAGTGCACGGACGCCATCAGGACCAGCAGGCCGAGCCAGAAGGAGGGCAGCGACAGACCGCTGAGACTGAGCACGCGCAGGGAATAGTCGAGCGTCGTGTTCTGGCGCACCGCGCTGATCACGCCGAACGGCACGCCCAGGATCACCGAGAAGAACAGCGCCATCAGGGTCAGCTTGGCGCTGATCGGGATGCGCGGGGCGATCTCCTCGATCGCCGGCCGCTCCGAGACGTAGGCGAAGCCGAGATCGCCGCGCGTCAGCCCGCCGATCCACTGGCCGTACTGCTCGATGATCGGCCGGTCGAGCCCCAGCTCCTTGGCGATCTTGGCCTTCTCCTTGGGGTCGGCGATGCCCGCGGCATCGACCAGGATGTCGGCGATGTCGCCCGGCACCAGGCGCAGCATCACGAAGATCAGGATGGACATCCCGAACAGGGTGAGCGCCATCAGCAGGAAGCGTCGGACGAGATAGGAGCCCATCAGTGCCTTCCGATGTCATTCCTCCCCGCGCAAAGCGCGGGGAGGTGTCCGCGAAGCGGACGGAGGGGTCATGAGCAGCAGCAGTGACGCTCCTGACCCCTCCGTCGCCGTATGACGGCGACACCTCGCCACTGCGTGGGGAGGAAAGGAGAGAGTCGTCGGCGGCGGCGCACGATGTCCCTACCTGTCCAGCCAGATGTCTTCGAAACGCCAGCCGTTGTAGATGCCGTTGTGCTGCAGCACGAGACCCTTCATCTGCGGCGTCCAGCAGGTGTTGGCGACGTTGTGGTTGATCACGGGACGCGCGCCGTCCTCGGCGAGCTTCTTCTCGATCTCCCACACGATCTTCTTGCGCTTGTCGCGGTCGAGCTCGGCCGACTGCTTGTCGATCAGCGCATCGATCTCGGGGTTCTTGTAGGCCGTGTAGTTGCGGTCCGACGCCGAGTGGAAGTTCTCGTAGAAGGCGGTGTCGGGATCGTCGACGCCGCCGCCGGTCAGGTTCATGCCGACCGAGTAGTCCTTGCGCTGGATCTTGTTGTACCAGACCGTGGTGTCGATCGGATCGAGCTCGGCGTCGATGTAGATGGACTTGAGCTGGTCGATCAGGATCACCGCCGGGTCGCGATAGATCGCGATGTTGCGCGTCGCCACCTTGATCTTGAGCGGCTTGTCCTTGGTGTAGCCGAGCTTCTCCATGATCTGGCGCGCCTCGGCCCGGTTCTTGGCGACGTCGGAGCCGAAGCCCGGCAGGGTCTCCAGGACCTCCTTGGGCATGCCCCAAAGGCCGTACGGCGGCGGCAGCATGACGGCGCTCATCAGGGCCTGGCCCTCGAACAGGATGTCGTTGAACGGCTTCTGGTCGATCGCGAGCACCAGTGCGCGGCGCAGCTCGGGCTTGTCGAACGGCGGGGCGTCGCGGTTGATCAGGATGTTGGTGTTGACGTTGGTCGGCCGCGCCTCGCAAACGGCGTCGGGCTTTTGCGCCTTGACGTCCTTCAGCATCGGGAAGGTGACGTCGGAATCGAACGTCATGTCGAACTCGCCGGCGACGAAGCCGAGCGTGCGCGTGCTGCGGTTGGGCACGATCTTCCAGTCGATGGCGTCGAGATAGGGCCGGCCCTTCTTCCAGTAGTCGGGATTGCGCACCAGCTTGATCGCCTCGTTGCGCTTGAAGTCGACGACCTTGAACGGGCCGGTGCCGATCGGCTTGGAGCGCATGTCGCGGCCGTTGGCATGGCAGGCGTAGACCGGCGAGTAGCCGGCGGCCAGCATCGACAGGAACGACGGCTGCGGCCGTCCCAGCACGAAGGTGACCTCGGTGTCGGAGCCGACGGTCACGTCCTTGAGGTTGCTGTACCAGATCTTGCGCGGATTCTTGCGGATGAGGTCGGACTTCTCGTCGACCTTGCCGATCAGCGCGTCCCAGGTGCACTTCACGTCCTCGGCCGAGAACGGCTTGCCGTCGTGCCACTTCACGCCGCTGCGCAGCTTGAAGGTGAGCTGCGTCTGGTCGGGGTTGTACGACCAGCTCTCCGCCAGGTCGGGCACGATCTTGTCGGGGCTGTTGGTCCTCTCGTTGGGATCGAACACCACGAGGTTGTTGAACACCGCCATGAACGGCTGGACGACCGAGATCGTCGCTTCCTCGTGGATCGAGGCGCTGGGCGGATTGTCGCGATGAGAGATTTTCAGGGTACCGCCCTGCTTCTGGGCAAAAGCCGGAGCTGCCAGCATGAACGCAGCAAGAGTCCCGGCCGCAAACGCCACGCGTGAACGCATCAAACATTCCTCCCAAGGACGCGCCGTTCTCTTGAGGGCGCTGTTTTCCCCGTGGCCGGGAGGCTAGCACAACCTCTGCAACGGCCAAGCTCTAATGAGCCGGGCTGGCGGCGGGCCCCTTCAATTCGATCTGATTTCCTTCCGGATCATGGAAATAGACCGACGGGCCATTGCCTTCCGCGCCATAGCGCTCGACGGTTTCGCCGACCGATATGCCGAACGGCGCGAGACGCGTGACGATGGCGTCACGGTCGAACGGTTCGATGCGGAAGCAGAGGTGATCCATGTTGGCCGCATCCTGGGGCCGCTCGGCGGCGATCAGGTCGAGCAGCGAGGCGCCGGCGCGCATCTGCACCAGGCTGATGCGGTCGAGCTTGCGCTCGACGTTGAAACCGAGCGCCTGCTCGTAGAAGCGGACCATGGCGCCGAGGTCGCGGCAGCGCAGCACCACATGGTCGATTCGTTCGACATGGAATGTCATGGCGTCTAGCCTAGCGTGAAATAACGTCAGGAGGGGAAACCATGGCCCATGCGATCAATGCTGCCAAGGCGCGATTGAAGAAGAACCAGCTGGCTCTCGGCATCGGCGTGCGACTGGTTCGCAACGTCGACATCATCAAGGTGATGAAGGCGGCGGGCTTCGACTGGCTGTTCCTCGACCTCGAGCACGGCGCCATGTCGATCGAGACGGCCTGCGAGATCGCGACGGCGGCGCAGGATTCGGGCATCGCGCCCATCGTGCGCGTGCCCTACGGCGAGCTTGCCATGGCGACGCGCGTGCTCGACGGCGGCGCGCTCGGCATCGTCATCCCCCACGTCGACACGGCCGAGGAGGCGCGCGAGATCGCCGACCGGCTGCGCTATCCGCCGCTCGGCCATCGCTCGGTCGGTGGTGGGCAGGCGCAGTTCGACTATGCGCCGATGAAGCTCGGCGACATGACCAAGCGCAGCAACGACAACACCTTGATCACCGTCATGATCGAGACGCCCAAGGCGGTGCGCAACGCCGAGGCGATCGCCGCCGTGCCCGGCATCGACAGCCTGCTGGTCGGCTCGAGCGATCTGTCGATGGAGATGGGCATTCCCGGCGAGAACGGGCATCCCAGGATCCAGGAGGCTGTCGACAAGGTCATCGCCGCCTGCAAGAAGCACCGCAAATGGCCGGGCATGGGCGGCGCCTACAGCGAAGAGCTTTTGGCACTCTATATCGGCAAGGGCATGAAGCTGGTTCTGGCCGGCAACGACTTGCCGATGCTGACCAACGCCGCCCGCACGCACCAGGCGAAGGTGCGCGAGCTGGTGAAGGTGCGGGGGAAGAAGAAGTAGTACGGGAGCGCGGGCCTCCGGCCCGCATCATGACATGCGCGGGCCGGAGGCCCGCGCTCCCAGTTACCGCTTCCCTTCGATCTCGATCTCGATCAGGTGCGGCTTGCCGGACTTGAAGGCGGCCGCCACCGCCTTCTGGATGTCCTCGGCCTTGGTGACGTGCGTGCCGGCGACGCCCATGCCCTTGGCGAGATCGACGAAACCCAGCACCGGGCCGCTCAGGTCCATGTGCATGTAGGGCTTGTTGGACTTCACGTCGAAGCGCGCGCGATAGGCGTCGATGTTGTGCTTCAGCACGCGGTATTCGCGGTTGGCCAGGATCACGAACACGATCGGCAGGTCGTGGTGCGCCGCCGTCCACAGCGCCTGGATGGAGTACATCGACGAGCCGTCGCCCGAGAGGCAGAGGATCGGCCGGCCAGGCTCGGCCACCGCCACGCCGAGCGCACCGGCCACGCCCTGGCCGATGCCGCCGCCGCGGCCGCTGTAGTAGTCGGCCGCGCTCGCGAAGGTGAAGGTCTTGAACAGGTCGAGGTTGGCCGTGATGGTCTCGTCGACCACGACGACATTGGCCGGTGACGCGGCCTTCAGCTCGGCCATGACGCGCGCCATGGAGGTCGGCGTGCGCGACCAAGCCTTCTCGACACGCGCCTTCTGAGCGGCATCATCGGCCTGCTTCTGCGCCCGGAACGCATCCTGGCGTGCCCGCGCGGCTGCTCCGTTGATGCCGGTGGTCGCCTGCCACAGCGCCTCGAGGGCGGCGTCGACGTCGGCGATCACCCCGGCATCGACCGCGAAATTGTACGCCATGCGCGGCGGGGCGGCTTCGATCTGCAGCACCTTGCAGCCGGGCGGGAACGGCGCGCCGGGGCCGTACCAGACTTCCTCGAAGAACGGGCCGCCGACCAGCAGCACCAGGTCGTTCTCGGCGAACTGCTTGGCGATGCCCGGCGCGTCGAAGGCGAGCGTGCCGCGATAGGCCGGGTGATCCGTCGGGAAGGAATTGCGGCCGCGCAGGCCCTCGAACCACACCGAGGCGCCGATGCGCTCGACCAGCTTCTCCAGCGTCTTGCCCGCACCGGCGCGCGCTACGTCGTCGCCGGCCACGATCGCCGGATTTTTGGCGGCGATGATCAGCCGCGACATCGCCTCGATGCCAGCGGGATCGGGACGGCTCGCCGTGAAGACCTGCGCGGGCTTGGCAACCGGCACCGTGGTCTCCTGCTCCATGACGTTGATGGGCAGCGCCACGAACACCGGGCCGGCCGGCGCATCGTTGGCGATCTTGAAGGCGCGCTGCAGGATGGGGCCCAGCTCGTCGGCACTCTGGACCTGCACGCTCCACTTGGTGACCGGCGCCGCCATTGCCGCGAGGTCGTGGCCGAGCACGGGGTCGCGCAGCCGGAGGCGCGTATCCTGCTGGCCCGCCGTCACCACCATGGGCGAGTTGTTCTTGAGCGCGCTGTAGATCATGCCGATGCCGTTGCCCAGCCCCGGCGCGACATGCAGGTTCACGAAAGCGGTCTTGCCGCTTGCCTGGGCGTAGAAGTTGGCGGCGCCGACCGCCACGCCCTCATGCAGGTGCACGATGTACTGGAGTTGCGGGTAGTCGAGCAGCGAATCGAGCAGCGGGCTCTCGGTGGTGCCGGGATTGCCGAAGATGCGATCGACGCCGTGGGCCAGCAGCGTCTCGAAGAACACCTGACGACCGCGCATTGCTCCATCCCTCCAAATTTGTTGCTTGGTATGGGAAACCGATGGAGGTTGTCGAGCGATATCGGGAGTGAAACGCCATGAGAGCAGCGGCATGAGGGCGGACTATGTCGTGGTGGGTGCCGGCTCGGCCGGATGCGTGGTCGCGTCTCGTCTGTCGGAAACGGGAGCGTCGGTGATCCTCCTGGAGGCCGGCCCGAGCGACTGGCATCCGATGATCCATATCCCGGCCGGCATGCGCTCGCTGATCAGGAACCCGCTGGTCAACTGGAACTACACGACCGAGCCCGAGAAGGGCACCGGCGAGCGCCGCATGGAATGGCCGCGCGGCCGCGTCATGGGCGGCTCGAGCTCGATCAACGGCATGCTCTATGTGCGCGGCGCGCCGGCCGATTTCGACGGTTGGGCGCAGATGGGCTGCCGTGGCTGGAGCTACGACGACGTGCTGCCCTACTTCAAGAAGTCCGAGCACTACGTGCAGGGCGGCGATGCCGAGGTGCGCGGCCAGGGCGGGCCGCTCAAGGTCGAGGACTATCGCACCATCCTGCCGCTCACCCATCGCTTCGTCGAAGCCGCGCAACAGGCGGGCTTCCCGTTCAATCCCGATCTCAACGGCAAGCAGCGCCAGGGCGTCGGCTATTCGCAGATGACGCGGCGCGGCCGCTTGCGCGGCTCGACGGCGCAGACTTTTCTGCGCGAGGCCAAGGGCCGGCCGAACCTCCGCGTCGAGACCAAGGCGCAGGGCGGCAAGCTTTTATTCGAGGGCAAGCGCTGCGTCGGCGTCACCTTCCAGCGCGGCGGCAACCTCACCGAAGTGCGCGCCAACCGCGAGGTGATCGTGTCGGGCGGCACCATCAACTCGCCGCACATCCTGCAGATCTCGGGCATCGGTCCCGCCCAGCACCTGCAGTCGCTGGGCATCCCCGTGGTGCACGACTTGGCCGGAGTCGGCGCCAACCTCGTAGACCACTACGTGATCCGCGTGGTGCATCGCGTGCACGGCACGCCCACGGTGAACGAGATCGCCCGCTTGCCACGCGTGCTGCCCGAGATCCTGCGCTTTGCCTTCACCGGCCGGGGCGCGCTCACCTTCGGCGTCACCACCGCGCAGGTGTTCTGCGACAGCCGCGAGGGGCTGGCCTCGCCCGACCTGCAGCTCCTGTTCACGCCGGGCAGCACGCATCCTTTGAAGTTCGGCCAGCTCGACGAGCAACCGGGCATGAGCTGCGTGGTCTGCGTCGTGAAGCCCGACAGCCGCGGCACCATCATGGCCGCCTCGCCCGATCCCTTCGCGCGGCCGGCGATCAAGCCCAACTACCTCAGCGCGCACACCGACGAGCTGGCCCTGCTGGGCGGCACGCGCCATGTGCGGAAGATCTTCGCCGCGCCAGCGCTGGCGCAGCACAGCAAGGGCGAGATCCAACCCGGTCCCGACCTGGCAAGCGACGCCGACCTGCTGGCCTACGCCCGCCGCGCCGGCAATACGCTCTATCACCCGGTCGGCACCTGCAAGATGGGCGAGGACCCGCGCGCCGTGGTCGATTCACGCCTGCGCGTGCGCGGCATCCAGGGCCTGCGGGTGATCGACGCCTCGGTGATGCCGACGCTCACCACCGGCAACACCAATGCGCCCACGATCATGATCGCGGAGAAAGGTGCCGTGATGATCGCGGAAGATGCAGTGGCCTAGTTTCCACCGCACAGTGACTTTGACTCGTTCGCAGAGGCCTGAGAAGCCGCTGGGCGGGGCATGCACTGCAGTCGATTTTGCGGCATTTCCGGCAGTTGCGCCCGGCCCTTTTGTGGTCAGCGGAGAACCGAGCCCGATAGGTTGGAATTAAGATAGTTACGATAGTTTAGATGTTGGGAATCGCCTGTGTCGGAGAGCCGGAGCCGCGCGCCCGTCCGGAGGCAAGCGGCCGGACGGGCCACGCGGTGTCGGCCGCGGCCTTCTGGTCTCGGATAAACGATGCAAAGAGCGACAACGCGGGAACACCACGCAACGAGCGGCCATTATAACTCAAGTGCACATCGAGTCAAGAACTGTGGTCAGCGGCGGCCAGTTTCGTTTTCGCGACTTTCTGGGCTCCATAGCGGGGTCCATCTGGCGGGTCGTCCGAGCGATCACGCCACTTGTTGTGTCGATGGGTCAGAGTGACAGCAATGCTTTCAAGCCAGCTGCGCGACTAGAATTGCTTCGGCCTCAACCCGGCGTGGAACCAGGTGATCATCGAGTAGATGTCGTAGACCGGCAGGCCGATCGCCTCCTGCAGCGCCGCCGCGTAGGGCGGCATGTTGGTGCATTCGAGCACGATGGCGCCGATGTCGGGATGGCGGGCGACCAGGCCCTTGCCCGCCTCGACCACGTCCTGGCGGGCAAGATCGACGTCGAGGTCCTGCTTCTCGCCCTTGATCAGCACGCTGAAGAACTCAGCTCCGTTCTCGGTGCCGGCGATCGGCGCATCGAGCGGCACGCCCGCACCTTCAAGATGGGCCGGCGTGAGACTCGACGCGCTGATGCTGACGATCCCGACACGCTTGCCGGGCGGCAGGGTTGCCTGCACCCACGGCACCTGCATCAGCGACGACGTCGCCACCGGCACGCCGACGGCGGCGGCGATCTCGCGCTGGAAGATCGACAGGAAGCCGCAGTTGGTGGTGATCGCTTCGGCACCGAGATCGACCAGGTCGGTCGCCGCGGCGACGAAGTCCTGCAGCAGGCCGGTGGCGCCGTTCAGCACCACCTTCTCGGGGCTGGCGCCGCGCACGACGCGGAACAGAACCGGGAACGGCCAGGTCGAGCCGTTGCCCATATCACCCGGAATGCGCGGGAAGCGCGCCTCCAGCATCAGGATGCCAAGCGGCGCGCCGTAGATCGACTTGCCGCCCCTAGCGATATGAGGGGGCGCGATATTCGAACCAGCCATCAGTCCACCTTCGCGCCGACGGCCTTCACGACCTCGGCCCACTTGGCGCGGTCGCGCTTCACCGTGGCGGTGAACTGCTCGATGGTCTCCCAGCGCGGCGTGTTGCCGAGCTCGGCGAGCTTCTTCTGGGTCTCGGGATCGTCCAGCGCCACCTTGATCGCGGCGTTGAACTTCTTGGCGATCGCGGGATCGACGCCCTTGGGCCCGAAGATCGCGAACCAGGTGTAGCTCTCGTAGCCCGGCACGCCCGCCTCATCGATGGTCGGGATGTCGGGGATCGCGGCCACGCGCTTCTTGGTGGTGACGCCCAGCAACCGCACCTTGCCGGCCTTGTAGTGCTGCAGGACCGTCTGCACCTGGTTGAAGATGCAGCACACGTCGCCCTTCAGCACTGCCTGGATGGCGTCGGGCCCGCCCTTGTAGGGCACGTGCACCATGTCGAGGCCGGCCTTGTGGTTGAACTCGGCAAAGGCGAGATGCGTGCCCGTGCCGTTGCCGGTCGAGGCGTAGTTGTACTTGGCCGGCGCCGCCTTCACCTTGGCGATGAAATCCTTGATCGAGGTCGCATCGATCACGGCCGGATTGATCGTCAGCACGTTGGACACATCGACCAGGGTCGAGATCGGCGTGAAGTCCGCCTCGACATCGAAGCTCAGCTTGGGATAGAGCGCGGGATTGACGCCGTGCGTCGCCGCTGTGCCCAGCAGGAAGGTGTAGCCGTCGGGCTGGGCGCGGGCGACGGCCTCCGAGGCGACGTTGCCGCCGGCGCCCGGCTTGTAGTCGATGACCAGGCGTTGATTGAGCGACTTCTCGAGCGAGGGCTGCAGCATGCGGGCGATCACGTCGACGCCCGAGCCCGCCGGGAAACCCATCAGGATGGTGATCGGCTTGCTCGGCCAATCCTGAGCCGAGGCGGAAGCCGCAGAGAGAAAGAGCGCGGCCAAAAACGCGGCAAACGTGCCCACAAGGGCCTTCAGCATGATGGTCTCCTGAGGAGCGGATGGTTTGGCTGCTATGCTGAGGCAACGGAGGGAGAAATGCCATGGGCTACATGACCGAGGAGCGCCGTCTGATCCAGGAGACGGCGCGCGCCTTCGCCATGAAGGAGGTGCTGCCGGTCGCCAACAAGCTCGATCCGGAGAAAGGCGACATCCCGCCGGAGCTGATCCAGAAACTGGCCGACATGGGCTATTTCGGCATCGTCATCCCCGAGCAGTATGGCGGCCTGGGGCTCGGCGTCTTCGAGTACTGCCTGATCACCGAGGAGCTGGCGCGCGCCTGGATGAGCGTCGCCTCCATCATCGCCCGCGGCAACGGCCTGTCGGCCGGCCGCGGCATGACCGATGCACAACGCGCCGTTTTCCTGCCGAAGGCCGCGCGCGGTGAGTTTCTGGGCGCAGCGGCCATGTCGGAACCAAATGTCGGCTCGGACTTGGGCGCCATTTCCTGCCGGGCACGGCGCGACGGCGATGACTGGGTGGTCAACGGCAACAAGTACTGGTGCACCTTCGCCGATGGCGCCGACTACAT
Organism: uncultured Alphaproteobacteria bacterium; assembly: GCA_963809025.1. GTDB lineage: Bacteria > Pseudomonadota > Alphaproteobacteria > Reyranellales > Reyranellaceae > Reyranella. The sequence continues at coordinate 492,396 of CAWEIE010000032.1, forward strand.
CATGCTGGTGGCACGCACCTCCGATCCGCCCGATCCCAAGCGCAAGCATGTCGGCCTGTCGTCGTTCCTGATCGAGAAGCCGCGCGGCACGCTGCCGCCGGGCGTCAAGGGCGCGCCGATCCCCAAGATCGGTTACTTCGGCTGGAAGACCTGGGAGCTCGCCTTCGACGATTGCCGCCTGCCCGGTTCCGCCCTGATCGGCGAGGAAGGCCGCGCCTTCTACTACATCTCGGCGGGGCTGGAGCGCGCCCGCGCCCACACCGCGGCGCGCTCGATCGGCCTGGCACGCGGCGCGCTGGAAGACGCCACGGCCTACGCCCAGGAGCGCCGTCAGTTCGGCCAGGCGATCGGCGACTTCCAGAACACGCGCTTTCGGCTGGCCCGCATGGCGACCGAGATCGAGGCGGCGCGCCAGCTCATGTATTTCGTGTGCGACGAGATCGACCAGAAGCGGCGCTGCGACAAGGAGGCGGCCATGGTGAAGCTCTTCGCCTCCGAGATGGCCGAGCGCGTGACCTCCGAGGGGCTGCAGATCTTCGGCGGCGCCGGCTACACGACCCTGCACGCCGTCGAGCGCTACTGGCGTGATGCCAGGCTCACCAAGATCTTCGAGGGCACGTCGGAGATCCAGCAGCGGATCATTTCCGACCACCTGCTGGGCAAACCAAAGGCGGCGTGACATGGAACTCGACGCGCCGATGGCCCACATCGTCCGGGGCATCCTGATGGTCGGCGCCACCGGCATCATCCAGGTCGTGGCGCAGCTGGCGCTCAGCCGCATGATGGATGTCCTGCCCTCGCCGCCCGAGTCGCGCTATCCGACATTCTACATGCTCACCCACAGCGTCAGCGCCGTCATGATCCTGCTGATCGGCCATGTGCTGCAGGTGACGCAGTGGGCGGCGCTCTATTTCTACGACTGGGGCGCGTTCAAGAGCTTCGGCACCGCGATGTACTTCTCGCTGGCGAGCTTCACGACGCTGGGCGCTGCCGAGCTTTCCCTGCCGCCGCAGCACCGCATGATCGGCGCCTTCGAATCGGCCGCCGGCATGATGATGTTCGGCTGGTCGACCGCCCTTCTGGTCGCCGTCGTCGTCCGCACCGATCGCCGTGCCCGGCCCTAAAGTCTTTTGCTCATGTGGGTCACGATGCCGACCGGGAGCACTTCCTCGCGGTCGACCTGGTAGCCGAGCTTGCGATAGAGCGCGATGTTCTCGGCGAAACGCTGGTTGGTGTAGAGCCTGATCGTGCCGAAGCCGAACTCGCGCGCGAGCACCTCGGCATGCGCCATCAGCTTGCGGCCAAGCCCGCGCCCCTGGAACGACGGCGACACGGCGACATTCTCGACCAGCAGGTGGTCGGCCTCGCGGATCGTCTCGATCAGGGCGGCAAGCGTGCCATCGGCATAGAGGAGATCGAAGCGATGCCGGACGACCGCTTGCTCGTAGTCCGCCGTCATGGGCTTGGGCTCGCGGCCGATCAGCGGTACCCATTTGGCGTAGGCTTGCCGCGTCAGCTCACGGATCGCGCCGGCGTCCGCGGCCGTGGCTTGTTTCAGCTCCACGTCAGGCTCTCCGTTCGGCGAGGGCGATGCGAGCCAGCCAGTCGTCGATCAGAGCCGGCAGCAGATTGGGTGTTTCCATCGGCCAGCCGTGGTCGGCGCGATCGAGGGCGACGAAGGTGGCCCGCGGATAGCTGTCCAAAATGCTCCAGGCATCGCGGTAGCCCACGGTGGTATCCCGCCGGCCGGCGATGATCAGCGTCGGTTCGTCGAACGTCTTCTCGGCCTCGATCAGGTCGAAGGAAAAGCCGTAGCGCTCGGGATCGGTGCGGATGTCATTGGCGATCGGCGCCGTGGCCTGGATGGCCGGCTCGACCACCGCGTCGCGCTTGCGCTTCAGCGCCTCGGCATAGGCCGGCGTCTGGATCAGGAGGTCGCCCAGGTACGCCCGGTCATCGGCATCGAGAGCGGCCATGAAGGCATCGTCCGCCACCACGGCCTGGAACGGCGGCAGGGTGCGCCGCGCGTCCTCGGCGAAGATGCAAGGCACGCGCAGCAGCAGGCCCGCGATCCTGGACCGGCGGCGCGCCGCGACGGCGCGCGCCAGGTAGGCGCCGAGCGACGTGCCGGCCAGCGCAAACCGCCCGTCCGGCAGCACCCGGTCGATGAAGGCCAACAGGGCCTCCAGCACGTCGTCCTGGCCAAAAAGCCCGGCCTTGGCCATCGAGCGGCCCATGCCGGGCAGGTCGGGATAGATCCGCCGCCAGCCGAGTCGTGTCGCAAAGATCTTTTCGTAGTCGAAGATCTCGACACGGCGATCCATCGTCCAGCCGTGCAGGAGCAGGATCGGCCGGCCCTCGCCGTGCTCCTCGTAATCGATCGTGGCCTTGTCGGTTTCGCACTGCATGCTGCCCCCGGACGCTCCGGGACAGCACCTACAGCGTCCGCAGGAACTGCACCAGATCCTGTTTCTCCTGGTCGCTGAGCTTGGTGCCCAGCACCAGGTTGAAGAACTCGACCGTGTCGTCGAGCGTCAGCAGCCGGCCGTCGTGCAGGTAGGGCGGCGAATCCTTGATGCCGCGCAGCGGGAAGGTCTTGATCGGGCCGTCCGCCGATGGCCATGCGGCCGTTGATCATCTGCGGCTTGAAGAACCGCTCGACCTGCAGGTTGTGCATCAGGTTGTCGGTGTAGTACGGCGGCGTGTGGCAGGCCGAGCACTGGCCCTTGCCGAAGAACACCTCCTGGCCGCGCAGCTCGGCCTCGGTCGCCTTGCCTGGATCGAGCTTGCCGAACAGGTCGAGCTTGGGCGCCGGCGGGAAGTCGAGCAGGGCCTGGAACTCGGCCATGAAGTGCACCTGGCTGCCGCGCTCGAGCACGTTGACGCCCTTCTTGGTGGCGATCACCGGATCGCCGTCGAAGTAGGCGGCGCGCTGCTCGAACTCGGTGAAGTCCTCGACCGTCTTCAGCGCGCGCTGCGAGCCGAACAGGCGCTGGATGTTGACGCCGCGCAGCGTCGGCGTGTCGATGCGGTGGCGGAACTCCTGCGGGCGGATGTCGCCGACCAGGTGGGTGGCGGCGTTGGTGTGGCCGTTGGCGTGGCAGTCGAAGCAGGCGACGCCGCGGCTCGCCTTCTCGGTGCGGCGGTCCTCGGTCTGGTTGAACTGCTGCTGCGGGAACGGCGTGAGCAGCAGGCGCAGGCCTTCGAGCTGCTTGGGATTGAGGATGCCGTTGAACAGCTCGAAGAAGTTGTCGATGGTGACAAGCTTGCCTTGCGAGACGTCGCCGAGATCGGGCCGCGTCGTCAGGAAGATCGCCGCCGGGAACTCCGGCAGCAGGTGGTCGGGCAGGTCGAAGTCGAGGTCGAAGCGCGTCAGGTCGCGCGCTTCCTGCTTCTTGATCTCCTCGATGTGCGAACTTGGGGAACAGCATGCCGCCTTCGGGATGGTTGGGATGCGGCAGCGGCAGGAAGCCCTTGGGGAACAGTCCACGCTCGCGGATGTCGTTGCTGTTGAGGCCGGCAAGCTGTGTCCAGCTCGTGCCGGCCGGCAGCTTGACGCGCACGCCCTCCTGCACCGGCTTGCCGCGCGACATGGTCACGCCCGTGGCGGCGCGGTTGGCCAGGTCGTAGCGCTCGGCCAGCAGGTCGGCCTGCCGCTTCTGGACGGCCGGCTGCGCCGCCTTCATGCGCTGGAGGGTCGTGGCAAACGGCTCCTTGATGTCGACCGCCATGTAGCTGGTGGCACCGCGCGGCGCGGGCTGCTGGGCTGGTGGCGGCTGCTGGGCGTGCGCGATGGCGAGGGTCAGCACTGCAGCGCTGGCCGCGAGCGCGGTCCAGGTCCATGTACGCGTCGACGAAGCCATGGGAGTCCCCCTTCTTGAAGGCGGTTCCCATCCGGAACGTCGCAGGGAGCGATGCGTTGCCGGGCCTCGCTCAGCGGCCGATGAATGTCCTGCGGAAGGCCGGCCAGAAGCCGGGGCCGGCTCCCTCGGCCCGGCTGGCGGCCGACATCCTGCGATAGATGTCGCGCAAGCCGCGCTGGCTGGGACGCGCCCGCAACTGAGCGCCCTCGTCGCCCGGTTCCAGCACCAGCTCACGGGTATGGAAGGCTTCCAGGCCGGGACGATGGCCGATGCTGACCACGGCGGTGTCCGGCAGTTCCTCGGCCAGGAGTCTCATGACATTGGCCTGACCCGGGTCGTCGAGCGCCGAGGTCGCCTCATCCATGAACACCCAATGCGGCCTCTGGATCAGCACGCGGGCGAAGGCCACGCGTTGCTGCTCGCCGCCCGACAGGATCTGGTCCCAGCGCTCCTCCTCGCCGAGCCGGCCGCGCAGATGATCGAGCCCGACCTTGTGCAGCGCCTCGCGCAAATCCTCGTCGTCGACGTCGCTCGGGAGTCTCGGGATAGAGCATCACCTCGCGCAGCGTGCCGAGCGGGAAGTAGGGCTTCTGCGGCATGAAGGCGATGCGCCCCTTGGGCAGTTGCACCGAGCCGCGGCCCCACGGCCAGACGCCGGCAATGGCGCGCATGATGGTGCTCTTGCCGCTGCCGGACTGGCCGCGGATCAACACACGCTCGCCGGGTTGGATTTCGACCTCGGCCTCGGCCACGAGGGCCTCGCCGTCGGGGCGCGACAGGCCGACCTCACGCAGCACCAGGCGGTCGGAGTCGCCCGGCGTTACCTCGATGTGTTCGCCGTGCGGCGTCTCGATCGTATCCTCGAGGTCATGCAAGGCATGATGCAGGTGGGCGACGCGATCGATAGAAGCGCGCCAATCGGCGAAGCGCGGAAAGTTGTCGATCAGCCACGACAGCGCCCATTGCACGTTGGAGAAAGCCTGGGCCGTCTGCATCAACCCGCCAAGTTGCAGGTCGCCTCCGAGATAGCGCGGCAGCGCCACGACCAGCGGCACGACGGGCGCGAGATAGGCGAGCGAGCTCGTCAGCAGGGCGAGGCTGCCCTGCCCGCGCGTCTGGGCATGCCAGGCGTTGCGCAGGTCGCCCATGGCTCCCTGCAGGCGACCCCGCTCGTCGGCCTCACCACGCATGAGGGCGATGCCCTCGGCGTTCTCGCGAGCGCGGATCAGAACCGAGCGCATGTCGGCCTCGCGCCCCTGGCGGATGTTGCCCGCCTCGATCAGGCCGCGGCCCAGCGCATAGGTCAGGATCGAGCCAAACAGGGCGTAGAGCACGGCCGCCCACACCATGTAGCCCGGCAGGGAGAATTCCATCGTACCGACCTTGACCGGCAGTTCACCTGACAGGGCCCAGAGTACGCTCAGGAACGTGATGAGCTGCAGGATGCATTGCAGGATGGTCTGCGCGAACTCGACGGCGAGCTCGGTCGAGACGCGGATGTCCTCGGCGATCCGGCCGTCGGGATTGTCACATTCGTCGGCCAGCAAGCCGAGCTGGTACTGCCGGCCGGCATGCAGCCAGAGCCGTGCCGTGACCTGGGTCAGCCAGCCGCGCCAGTAGATCTGCAGGCGACGCCGGATGTGCAGATGGATGGCGACCGAGACGCCCGCCGACACCACGATCGCCGCCAGGATGTAGAGCTGCTCGGCCAGCATCGTGGTGTCGCGCTTCTCCAGGGCATTGAAGAAGTCGCGATTCCAGAGGTTGAGCCAGAGCGCGATGCCGACGTTGATGACGCCGAACACAACCATGCCGGCGGTCAACGTCCAGGCGACCAGCCTATGGCCGGGCGCGGTCCAGTAGCCGCAGGCGATGGCGGCGAACGAACGCAGCGAGCTGTGCGGTGTATCCAATCAGTCGCGGAAGCCCGGATCGATCCGGTCGAGCTTCCGAAGCAGCGCCGGCCAGTCCATCACGCCGAACGGGCGGCGGATATGCGGCTGGAAATTCATGTAGGTCTCGTGGACGACGTCGTCCGGCACCTTGATGAGCTTGGTGTTGCACGACATGGCCGCGATCTGCGTCTTGCAGCTGAGTTCGAGCCGATGCATGGCGTTGAACGCCTCGGGAATGGTGGCGCCCGTCGTCAGCAGGCCGTGATTGCGCAGGATCAAGGCGTTGTTGTCGCCGAGATCCTTGGCCAGCGCCGCGCGCGCGGCGGTGTCGATCACCACGCCGTCGAAGTCGTGATAGCTGATCTTGGCGAAGCGCATCGAGGTCTGGGTGTTGGGCAGCAGGCCGCATTCCATGGTCGACACCGCCATGCCGGCCCAGGTGTGGGTGTGGATGATGCAGTTCACCTCGGGCTTGGCCATGTGGATGGCGCTATGGATCACGAAGCCGGCGCGGTTGACGCCATACTTGAGATCGCCGAAGTCGGGCCGGGCGAGCACATTGCCTTCGTGGTCGATCTTGATCAGGCTCGAGGCGGTGATCTCCTCGTAGAGCAGGCCATAGGCGTTGATCAGGAAGGCGTCGGACTCGCCCGGCACGCGCATCGAGATGTGGTTGGCGATCAGGTCGGACATGCCATAGAGGTCGATCAGCCGGTAGGCGGCGGCGAGATCCACGCGTGCCTGCCACTCCTCGGGGGAGACCTTTGCGCGAAGGTTGGCGACGTTCGACTTCTTGAGGGCGTGCACGGTCATGGAAACGCTCCGGATGATAGGCGGTTGCGCGACGGTACCGCCGGACCCGCCGACCGTCCATCGGCCGCTCAGCCGAGACCACGCAGTGCGAGATAGGCGCCAAGCACCAGAAGCCCAAAGAAGAAGCACAACCGGAAGGCCTGCGGCCGCAACCTGGCGCGCACCGCCTGGCCAAGCCGCATGCCGGCCAGGGAAACGACGACGGCCAGCAGCGACGGCAGGACGAGGCCGGGCGCAAAGGCATCGACGCCGGCCAAGGCGACCGCCAGCGCGAGCGTCGAGACGGTGAAGGAGAGGCCCAGCGCCTGCACCAGCTCGTCCTTGTGCAGGCCGATTGCCTGCAGGTAGGGGACGGCCGGAATGACGAACACGCCCGTGGCCGCCGTGATGCCGCCCGTCAGCGCGCCCGTGATCGGGCCGAGGACGGGTTCGGCGGTGCGCGGCACGACCGGGCGCAGCGCCGCCAGGCCGGAGGCGGCGTAGGCGATCAGCGCCAGACCGAGCGCCAGGCCGCCATGTCGGCCGCCGATGCCGGCCAGCAGGGCGGCGCCCAGCCAGGTGCCGAGGCAGACACCGACATTCAGCGGCCACAGCCGGCGCAGCAAACGGCCGAGATGCGGGCCGTCCAGCATCTGCCAGACGTTGGTGACCAGGGACGGCAGGATCAGCAGCGCCGCCGCCTCGGCCGGGGGCAGCACGACCGCCAGCAGCCCCATGGCGATGGTGGGCAGGCCGAGCCCGATGATGCCCTTGGTGAAGCCGGCCAGGACGAACACCAGACAGATCAGGATCAGAGTCGGAAATGCCATGGCGTACGATTCGCTGCCTACGGCGTGAGGACAATGTGGAGAATATGGACTCTGCCTTCGGTTTAAACGTAGGCTCGGTCATGCGCTTCGATCTCACCGACCTGCGCCTTTTCCGCCACATCGCCGAGACCGGCAGCATCACGCACGGCGCCGAGCGCTCGCACCTTGCCTTGGCGTCGGCCAGCGCACGCATCCGCGGCATGGAGGAGATGCTCGACGTGCCGCTGCTGCAGCGCGGCCGGCGCGGCGTGCGGCTCACCGATGCCGGGCGCAGCCTGCTTGACCATGCCCGCATCGTGCTGCAGCAGGTCGACACCATGCGCGGCGAGCTTTCGGCCTATTCGCGTGGGCTGAAAGGCAGCGTGCGCGTGCTGGCCAACACCGCGGCCTTGTCGGAGCACTTGCCCAGGCTGCTCGCCGATTTCCTCGCGGCCAATCCCACGATCGACCTCGATCTCGAGGACCGCGAGAGTCCGGCGATCGCCGCCGCCGTCGCCGCGGGTGATGCCGACATCGGCATCGCCTCGCAGGCGGCCCTCGCCGCCGGCCTGGAAAGCCATCCGTTCCGGCCCGACCGGCTGGTGCTGATCGCGCCGGCCGGCCATCGCCTGGCGCGGCGCCGGCAGGTGGGTTTCGCCGAGCTGCTCGAGCTCGACTTCGTGGGCTTGCCGCGCGGCACGGCGCTCGACGGGCATCTGGCGATGCAGGCGGCCCGACTCGGCCGCATGCTGCGCCTGCGCGTCAGGGTGAGCAGCCTCGATGCCGTCTGCGCCATGGTGGCGGCGGGCGTGGGCGCCGGCATCGTCCCGGAGGCGACGGCGCGCCGGCAGCGCCGCGGCCTGCCGCTCGCCCTCGTCCGCATCGCCGAACCATGGGCCAACCGCGAGCTCATGCTCTGCGTCCGCGATTCGCGCCGGCTGTCGCGGCCGGCGAAGAAGCTGTTCGATGCGCTAAGCAAACACCCGTCATCCCGAGCGTAGCCGCCCGAAGGGCGGCGTAGTCGAGGGACCTCCTTTTGTCGACGCGACGACAGAACAGGTCCCTCCGCTCCGCCTCGCTGCGCTCGGCTCCGGTCGGGATGACGGCTTTACCGCTTCTTCACCGGCTTCGCGTCGGCGGCGATGGGATAGGCCGTCGTCGATTTGATGCGCTCCATCGAGAAGCGCGAGGTCACGTTCTTGAGCGGCATGGTGTCTATCAGCTTCTTGTAGAAGGCGTCGTAGGCCTGCATGTCGGTCACGGCCACGCGCAGCATGTAGTCGATGTCGCCGGCCATGCGGTGGAATTCCATGACCTCGGGCATGGCCGTCACGAGCTGGGCGAACTTGGCGATCCAGGCCGAGGAATGGTCCCCCGTCTCGATCGAGACGAACACCGTCAGCCCCATGCCGATCGATTCCGGCGAGATCAGCGCCACGCGACGCAGGATGACGCCGGCCTTCTCCAGGCGCTGGATGCGTTTCCAGCACGGGCTTTGCGACAGGCCGACACGGTGCGCGATCTGCGCCAAAGAGAGGCTGGCATCCTCCTGCAGGAGGGCCACGATCTTCCTGTCGATCGCATCCATGGATCAGTCACCCGTGAGGACAGCCGTGGCGCCGCGAAGCGGCGCTATCGCAACACTGTCGGTCGTTGCTTGGGAAATCTCAACTGTGCGGTTCTAGACCGGCTGCGATTCCAGGCGCACCGGGGCGCCCAGCCGCGCGCTCAGGCTCTCCGCCAGGACCTCGACGTCGCCGCCGAGCGGTCCGGCATAGCTGGTGAGCCGGCGGTCGGCCCCGTTGAACCAGGACAGGCGCCAGGAGCCGTTTTGACAGACCAGCGAGCCCACGACGCGACCGTTAGCGGAGACGGTCCACAGCGCGGGCTCGCCGGCAGCGGCGAAGAACAGGCGTGTGGCACGGGCAACGAACTGGTTGGCAAGGCTCAGCATGCGCTGACTGTAGGTGCTGGCCGATCACGCGGGCAATGGAACGGGCAGTCGAATAGCGGCGGTGCGGCAGCAGTTCTGTCTCCGCCGGCTGCAGTAGGGAGAAAATTTCTCTTCCGCTCTTGCGGACCGCGCGCGGGGACGCGCGGTCCGCAAGATCATGAGCTATTTGATCACGCCGATTTCCCGGTAGTAGAGCTCGACGCCGCCCTGCAGCGCGTCAGGCCGCGGCAGCGAGGCAAGCGTATTCTTGACCGTGCTTTCGGCGAGCTGGCCGTTGAACATGCCGCCGGCGCGCTCGACCTTGTGCAGCGCCGCCGCCAGCGCATAACCCACGGAATCGTCGAGGTAAGGCCGCGCCAGCACGTAGCTCCAAGAGCCGGCGGTCAGCAGCGGATCGGACTGGCCGGGGTAGCGCCCGGCCGGCACGGCGATGCGCCGCATGAAATTGTGCTTGGCGACGATGCGATCGAGCTGCTCGGTGGTCGGTGTGATGAAGCGCGCGCCGCGCGGGTCGCTGGCGACCTTGACGAAGCCCGGCCAGCGGTTGCCGGCGCCCCACAGCGCCGAGGCCCGGCCTTCCAGGACCATGGTCGGACCGTCGGTCATGCGTTCGGTGTAGATCGCCTCGAAGTCCCTCTCGGGATCGAGGTCCAGCGCATCCAGAACGTAGCGCGCCTGCATTGCCAGCGCCGCGCCCTTGGCATTCCAGACGACCGGCCGGCCCTTGAGATCCTCGATGGTGCGATGGCGGGTGTCGGCGCGCACGACGAACATGCCGGGGCTCGCGTACATGGTGCAGATCACCTTGAGATTGGTCGGCGCGCCTTCCTTGGCGTTGAAGAGCTGCTGCGCCACCTCGCCGAACACCAGACCGATATCGAGCTTGCCTTCCTGCAGCAGCGGCATGTTCTCGACGCTGCCGCGCGTCGGCATGGGCTTGATGCCGAGCGACGGACTGGCCCATTTGACCGCGTCGACGAAGGCGCCTGCATAGACGACGAATCCACCGCCTTCGGCCGCCGTGCCGAACTTCACGCCGCTCGCCTGCGCGGCGCCATCACCGACCGCCGCGCCGGCCGTCGCCAGCCCGGCCAACACCGAGCGCCGCCGCAAGCGGCGAGGATCTCTCTGCGAAGGCGTGCGCGACCACATGGAAATGCCGCTACCGGTCTAAGGCTTTACCCAAGAAACCCCGAATACCATGCCCTTGTCCCGATCCATGAACTAAATCTCAAGCGTGACCATGAGCATCCGGGTGCCCTGATCGCTTATTTGATCAGGCCGGCTTCGCGAAAGTAACGCTCGACGCCCGGATGCAGGGCGTCCCGCCGGGGCAGCGCCTTGAGTGTATTCTGCGCAGTACTTTCGTCGACCTGGCCGCCGAACATGTTGCCCATGCGCTCGGCCTTGCGCAGCGCCGCCGCCAAATCGTAGCCCGCCGCTTCGTCGAGATTTGGCCGCGCCAACACATAGCTCCACGATCCGACGGTCAGCAACGAATCGGGTTGGCCGGGATATCGCGCAGCCGGAATGGAGATGCGCCGCATGAACGGGTACTTGTCGACGATGCGGGTGATCTTGCTCGTCAGTCCGGCGTGATGAAGCGCGCCCCGCGGGCATCGTTCGCAATCTTGACGAATCCTGGCCAGCGGTTTCCGGCGCCCCACAACGCTGCCGCTCGACCTTCGAGGATCATGGCCGGTCCCTCGACGAGGGTCTCAGTGTAGATCGCGTCGAAGTCCTTCTCGGGATTGAGACCCAGTCCTTCCATCACAAAGCGTCCCTGCAGCGCCAGCCCCGATCCGCGCCCATTCCAGACGACGGGACGGCCTATGAGATCCTTGATGGTGCGATAGCGGCTGTCGGCCCGCACGACGAACATGCCGGGGCTCGAATAGGCGGTGGTTATCACCTTGAGCTGGGTTGGCGGCCCATCCTTGGGATTGAAAAGTTCCTGGGTCATCTCGCCGAACACCAAACCGATGTCGACCGTGCCCGCTTCGAGCAACGGGACATTGTCCAGGCTGCCGCGGGTCGTCACAGGCTTTACGGCGATCTTCGGGTTCGCCCATTTGACGGCATCGACGAAGGCGCTGCCATAGACGACGAAGCCGCCGCCTTCGCCGCCGGTGGCGAACTTCAGGCCGCTCTGCTGCGCAACCGCAGCCGTCGTCGTTCCGCCGGCAACCGTCAGGCCAGCCACGAACGACCGCCGCCGCAACCGGGGAGCTTGCGTCGTCGACGACGGGTACGCCCGCATCAGGATACAGCTTTCAGTTAAGGCCTTACGCCCGGCGACTCGAGTATCATGCCCTTCGCCCGATCCATCAGGAAGACCTCGAGGGCGACATATTCCAAGGCCTCATAAGGATAGGCCTCGGCGCGAACGCCGACCAAACAGTTGCGCAGCCGCCGCTTGAGCGAGCCCAAGGCCTGCCATTCCAGGCGGTAGATGGGATAGCCGGTCGGATGGGCCTCCGGGATGGTGACACCGGCCAGCTTCTTGCCGGCGTTGTCGTCGTGGCAGATGGCGCAGCTCAGGTTGAGCTGACCCTGGCGACGCGCCCAGATCTCGGCCCCCTGCTCGCGGAACGGCGTCAGTCGGGCGTCTTGCGGCGGGGCCATCGGCATCCCGCGAGACTGGTTGGCGACGAAGGCCATCAGCGACAGCAGGTCCCGGCTTTCCGGCGCGAAGGGCTCGGCCTGCTGGTTGGCTGCACGGCAGAGCCTGATGCGGCCCTCGAGATCGATCGGCTTGTCGCCGTCCTTCAGCATCGCGGGATAACGCACCGCGACGCCCTTCATGTCGGCGATGGAATGACAGTCGGCGCACGCCTTGTTGGCGGCGCCGGCGGGCTTGGACCAGAGCTGCTGCCCGAGCTGGACGAACAGCATGCCGGGGTTGGCGCTGTCGTCATCCTGCATCTTCTGCAAAGCCGCGCCCATGTCCTGGTAGCCCGAGCGGCGCTTGTCGGCGCCGGCCCCATCGGCGCCTACCTGGGCCAGGGCAAAGGACGCGGCAAAGACCACGGGCAGCAGCACCAGGGCCGACCGCCGGCGCAAAAGGTCAGGCAACGTCAATGGCGACGGACTCTTCGACGGCGAAGCCTTCGTCGCCGGTCCAGCGGAACGTGATCTTGCCGCTCTCGGTCGCCACGGCGAAGAACGACACGAACGGGTTGGCAGCGATCGCCGGCGAGAGGTCCATGCGCAGGATCTCGTTGCCGTTCCAGCTCGCGGTGAAGCGCTCGATGATGTTGCGCGGGATGATGCGACCGTTGGTGCCCGGCCGGAAACCGGTCTCCATGGGATGCAGGATCAGCGCCTTGAGCTCGATCACCTCGCCCTTCTTGGCGGTCTTGGGCGCATTGATGAGGACCTGGGTCATGTCAGGTCCTCCAGGCAGGCCGCGAGCGTGACGATCACGTCGGCGCTGGCGCTGAAGAACTCGCCCTTGCTGGTTTCGGCGATGGCCACGATCTTCTGCGAATCGCCGAGCTTGATGCGGGTGGCGATCACGGCCTTGCCGTTCTTAGGCCCAAGCCGTGCGTCGAAGACATGCGGCTGCGGGTTCTTCTCGTTGAAGACGTGGATCGCCTTGACGTGATCGGCCTCGCTCATCGGGCTTTCGACCGACACGGTGAGCGGCACGGTATTGCCGTTCTCGATCAGTGGCGGCAGGTCGAGCGTGACGCGGCCTTCCCGGATCGCGTTGTCGCCGACGACCTCCTTGATGGCGGCCGCCATCGCTTCCGGCGTGGCGCGCGCGGGGGCAAACGGCAACACGCTCACAAGAGCGGCGCCGGCGAGGAACGCTCGGCGATCCAGAAAAACTGTCATCCCGAGGCCGCAGGCCGAGGGACCTTTAGGGTTGCAGGAAAGGTCCCTCGCTTCGCTCGGGATGACACCGGTGCGCTTCATCGGTCAATCCTTCAGGGTCGCGAGATAGGCCACGACATCCTCGATCTGCTCGGCCGTCAAGATGGTCTTGCCCTCAAAGGGCTTGGCGACACGCTGCAGGCCTGTCGTCCGGTAATAGGGCGGCATGATCGTGTCGGGATTGAGACGCGCGCCGTCGACGATGCGGAGCCGCAGCTGCGCCACCGACCAGCGTCCGCCCGCCCCCGCCAGGCTGGGCGCCAGCGTGCCCTGGAAGCGCTCCTCGGCGATCGGGCCGCTATGGCAGAGCAGGCAGAGCCCGACGCTGCGGTTGGCAACGATGGCGCGACCGCGGGCGGCGTCGCCAGGCCTGTCCGCGAGCGGCTTGGGAATGGCATCGCCGGCCACAGTGTACGGCATCGCACCCTGCGCCCCTCCACTCTGGGCAAGGGCACTGCCGGCGACGGACGCGACCAGGGCTGCCGTCAGCAGGCCGGCACGCACCATGTCAGCCGAAGACCTCGGTCGTGATGGTCTTGAACCAGCTCGAGGCATAGAGCGCTTCCTGGCCGCGAAAGCCGCCGACCACCTCCAGCGGGCTGGTGCCGCCGGCGCCGGGAATGTCGGTCAGCACGCCCTTGTCGGGCCGGTAGACGCCGGCGACGGAGATGCCGTAGTCGGGCGCCACCAGGCTGTAGCAGGTGTTGATCAGGATCGGATCGACGGGCTTGCGTCCGGCCAGCAGCTCGACGATGGCCGCGGCGCAGACCTTGGCCTGGGCGTTGGCGGCGAAGGCCGACTTGGGCATGCCGCCCATGATGGCCGAATCGCCGATGACGTGGACACCGGGCTGCAGGGTCGATTCGAAGGCAACCGGCTCGACCGGGCACCAGCCGGTGCGGTCGGCCACGCCCGCCTTCTGGGCGATGGCGCCGGCCTTCTGCGGCGGGATGATGTTGGCGACCGCGGCCTTGTGTCGGGCGAAGTCGGTGACGACGGTGAGCGAGGCGGCATCGACCGCCGTCACTTTGCCGCCCTGGCTCAGCGACACCCATTCGATCAGGCCGGGATACATCTGGGCCCAGGCGTTCTGGAACAGCCGCTGCTTGGAGAACGCGTCCTTGGAATCGAGGATCAAGAGCTTGGATCTGGGCTTCCAGATCTTCAGCCAATAGGCAATCAGGCTGGCCCGCTCGTAAGGACCGGGCGGGCAGCGGAAGGGATTGGCCGGCGAGGAGATGATGACCAGGCCGCCGTCGTCCATCGCCTGCAACTGCTGGCGCAGCAGCACGGTCTGCGCGCCGGCCTTCCAGGCATGCGGCATCTTCTCGGCCGCCGTTTCGTCATAGCCCGGCAATGCACCCCAGTTGATGTCGATGCCGGGCGACAGCACGAGCCGGTCGTAGGCAAGCTTGCTGCCGTCGCTGAGCGTCACGCTCTTGGCGGAGGCATCGACCGCCGTCGCCGAGGTCTGCGCCAGCGCGACACCGGCCTTCTGCACGCCGTCATAGCCGAACTGCTGCTGGGAGATCTCGCGCAATGCCGCAAGCACGTTGTTCGAGAACGGACAGGCCGTGAAGACCGGATTGGCTTCGACCAGGGTGACGGTGAGCTTAGGCTCGAGCGCCTTCAGCGTGCGCGCCGCGGTGGCGCCACCGAAGCCGCCGCCGACCACGACGACGCGGCCGCCGGCTTGCGCGGAGGCGATCGACGGGGCCGCCAGGCTCGCCGCGGCGGTGAGCTTCAGGAAAGTGCGCCGTGTCGCCATGACCTACTCCGGCTGCACGGCGAACCAGGCCGCGATGGCGTCGATCTGCTGATCGTCGAAGCCCTTGGCGATGCGGCCCATGACGGAGGACGGCCAGGCGCCGCTGCGATACTCGCGCATGAACTGGACGATGTCGGAGGCCTTGCGCCCGGCGATGCGCGGGATGACCGAATCGGGAATCCGCTTGGCCGCGTGGCAGCCCGTGCACGAGCTGGCGCCGGGCGGGCCTGAGTCCGCCGCCCGGACCGGCCCCCCTCCCAAGAAGCCGGCCAGCAACAATGCGCTGGCCAGCACCGGGAGCAGCAGACGATGCCTCATGAAGCCTTCTTCAGCTCGTGATGCATCAGCGGCAGGTTGCGCACGCGCTTGCCGGTCGCGCGGGCGATGCCGTTCAGAACGGCGGGCGCGGCCACGGCGATGGTGGGCTCGCCGACGCCGCCCCAGAAATCATGCGTCGGGACCAGCACGGTCTCGACCTCGGGCATCTCGTCGATGCGCATGACGTTGTAGCTGTCGAAGTTGGTCTGCTCGACGGCGCCGTCCTTGACGGTGATCTCGCCGTAGAGCGCCGCCGACAGGCCGTAGGCGAACGAGCCCGCGACCTGACGGTCGATCTGCGCCGGGTTGACGACGTGGCCGCAGTTGGTCGCCGCCGTGATCTTGTGGATCTTGAGCCCGCCGTCGGCGCTCACCGAGACCTCGGCGACGCCGGCGACGTAGCTGCCGTAGCCCATGACCTGCGCCAGGCCATGGAAGTGGCCGGCCGGCAACGGCTTGCCATAGCCCGCCTTGTCGGCTGCCGCCTTGAGGACGGCCGCCCACTTGGGCTTGAGCAGCTTCATGCGGAAGGCCAACGGATCCTGGCCGGCCGCATCGGCCAGCTCGTCCATGAAGCTTTCCATGTAGACGGCGTTCTGGTTGGTGTTCACGCCGCGCCAGAAGCCCGCCGTGATGTGCGGATTGCGCATGGCGTGGTCGATCAGGAGGTTCGGCACGTTGTAGCCGTAGGCCGCCTCCACGCCCGATGCCATCAGGCCCTGGAACACCACGGGATCCATGCCGTTCTGCAGGTTCTGCGGCAGGAGCGAAGCCAGGATCGACTGGCCCGAGATGCGGATCTGCAGGCCGACCAGATTGCCCTGCGCGTCGAGGCCGCCCGTCAGCTTGGCCATCGTCGTCGGATGGTACTGGCAGTGCGTCATGTCCTCTTCGCGCGACCAGATGAGCTTGACCGGCGTGCCGGGCATCTCCTTGGCGACGAGAACAGCCTGGCGGACATAGTCCGAACGGCCGCGCCGGCCGAAGCCGCCGCCCAGCAGCATCTTGTGGACGTCGCACTTGTCGGCCGGCAGGCCGCAGGCCTCCGACGCGGCAGCGAGCGCCGCCTCACCGTTCTGGGTGCCGCACCACACCTCGCACTTCTCGGGCGTGTAGCGCGCCGTGGCGTTCATCGGCTCCATGGTGACATGGTGCTGGTAGGGGAAGCTGTAGGTCGCGGTGACCTTCTTGGCCGCCCCGTCGATCGCGGCCTTGGCGTCGCCCACCTTGTTGCCGACGAAGGCTTCGCTGGCATCGAGGCCTTCCTTCAGCATGGCGTTGATGGTGTCGGTCTGGACCTCGCCCAGCTTGCCGATGTCCCAATCGGTGGGGAGTGCTGCGAGCGCGGTGCGTGCGTTCCAGTAGGTGTCGGCGACCACGACGACGGCGTTGCCGTCGATCGCCACGACCTTTTTCACGCCCGGCATCTTCTCGACCTTGGCGGCGTCGAAGCTCTTGAGCTTGCCGCCGATCACCGGGCAGGCGCGCACGGTGGCAACCAGCATGCCGGGCATGGTGAAGTCGATGCCGTAGAGCTGCTTGCCGGTGACCTTGTCGAGCGTGTCGAGCCGCTTGATGGGCTTGCCGGCGATCTTCCAGTCCTTGGGATCCTTGAGCTTGACCTCCTTGGGCGGCTCGAGCTGGGCGGCCGCGGCCGCGACAGCGCCGTAGGTCGTCTTCTTGCCCGAGCCGTGGGTGATGACGCCTTTGTCGACCTTCAGTTCGCCGGCCGGCACCTTCCATTCGGCGGCGGCCGCCGCGAGCAGCATCTCGCGCGCCATGGCACCGCCCTCGCGGACATACTGGTTGCTTTCACGGATGCCGCGGCTGCCGCCGGTCGAGAAGTTCTTCCAGACGCGGTTGCGCTTCAGGTTCTCGTTGGGCGTCGGATATTCCCAGGCGACCTTGCTCCAGTCGCACTCGAGCTCCTCGGCGAGGAGCTGGCAGAGGCCGGTGAGCGTGCCCTGCCCCATCTCGGAACGGGCGATGCGGATCACCACCTTGTCGTCGGGATGGATCACCACCCAGGCGTTGAGCTCCTTCACGGCTGCCTGGGCGTCGGCGTCGAAGGGAATCGAGAAGCCGAGCGAGAAGCCGCCGGCGACGGCCGCGCTGCTGACCAGGAAGCCGCGCCTGTTCAGAGAAGCGGGGCCAAGCGAGGTCTGATGAATCGTCATGATCGCATCCTCCCCTTAGGCCTTGGACGCGGCGTGGATCGCTTCACGCACCTGCACGTAAGTGCCGCAGCGGCAGATGTTGGTCATGGCCGCGTCGATGTCGGCGTCGGTCGGATTGGGCTTGGCGGCGAGCAAGGCGGTAGCGGCCATCACCATTCCGCTCTGGCAGTAGCCACACTGGGGCACGTCGGCTGCAACCCAGGCGGCCTGGATCTTGTTCAGCGTGCCGTTGGCGGCGAGGCCTTCGACGGTGACGACCTTCTTGGCGCCGACGGTGTTCACCGGCACCTGGCAGGAGCGCGTGGCGACGCCGTCGATATGCACCGTGCAGGCGCCGCACTGGGCGATGCCGCAGCCGTACTTGGTTCCCGTGAGAGCGAGCTGCTCGCGCAACACCCACAGAAGCGGCGTGCGCGGATCGGCGTTGTGGTTGAGGGCCTTGCCATTGACGTTGATGACAGCCATCCCGGTCTCCCGTCGTTTGGGGTTATGTCGCGAGCCTAGCCGAGCACTCCGCGAGCGGCCAGTAGTCCCACGGAATTCACAGATGTGTGATGCCGCGAGGGCGATAGTCGCCCCGCCTTGTCGCAGAACTGTGCCGGCCATTCGCGGCTTTTGTCGCCACTTGTCACGTGCCGGCCCGGTTGGACACTTTGATACATTTCTCAGCCTCGCGGATGGAAAGTGCGGGGCGAAGCCTGATCGGGCGGCCCCGGCCCGGCAGGCGAGCAGTCAGAACGTGCGGGAAGAGTCCGAGCCGCTCGTCGGCGGGCGCTTCCGTCGCCAGCATTCGAAAGAGATCGTCGGAGACGACAAGATCGGTGCCGAGGGTACGGGTCATCCGCTCGATTCGATTGGCGACGTTCACCGTGTCGCCAAAGGCACCGAGCTTGCTGCGCCCCGGCAATCCGATGGCGCCGACAACCAGCGGACCAGCATGCATTCCGATGCCGATGCGGGCAGCAGGCAATGCAGCAGGGCGGTCGCGGTTCCAGCTCTTCATGGCGTCGCGCATGGCGAGGCCACAAGACATCGCACTCCGCAGCAGGGACACCTCGGGACCAGGCGCGATCCACGTGGCGACGGCGCCGTCGCCGACGTGATCGGCGAGGGTCGCCCCATGACCGGCGATCTGCCGAGCCATTTCCCGATGAAAGCCCGACAGCAGGGCAAAGACCTCGATCGGATCGATCTCTTCAGACAGCGTGGTGAAACCCACGATATCGGCAAAGAGCACCACGCCAAACGCCGGCTCCATCTGCGGCCAACCGTAGATCAAGTTCGATCTCGCGGATGGTGGCCATGGCATCGGAGAAAAGGGTTGATGGCCCGAGCGAGGTTGTCCGTGCATCATGTTCGGCCCCTGGTTATCGATCTGGTAGCCCCAATATGGGAGGCATCTGTCGCAGGGGTCTGTCCGCGAACGGTGTTTTGAGTCACCGAGTGTCCCAGAACCGCTCGCCGACACATTCTGATAAACTTTTTCCAGAGCGGCTTTCTGCATGTTGCAGTAATTCACTGGTCGATTGGACGACACCATGGAACCCGCACCGCACATTGCCCTGGTCGACGATCATCGCGACATTCGCGATCTCGTCGGCAAGTACCTGAGCCAGCACGGCTATCGCGTCAGCGTCGCCGAGAACGGCGCCGCATTGCGCCGGCTCCTGGAGCGCAGTGCCCCGGATCTCGTCGTCCTCGATATCATGATGCCCGGCGAGGATGGCCTTTCCGTCTGCCGCCATCTGCGCAGCACGACGAACCTGCCCATCATCTTCCTGACGGCCATGGCCGAGGAGACCGAGCGGATCATCGGCCTCGAGATCGGCGCCGACGACTATCTGACGAAGCCGTTCAACCCTCGTGAACTGCTGGCGCGCATCAAGGCGGTGCTGCGGCGCGTGAACAGCCTGCCGCCGCAGCGCGACAAGCTGAAGGCGAAGACGATCCGCTTCGATCGCTGGCATCTCAATGTGGGGCGGCGCGAACTGGTGAATTCGGAAGGCGTCGGCGTGCCTTTGAGCACGGCCGAGTTCCGTCTGCTCAAGGCTTTCCTCGATCACGCCGGCCTGGTGCTGACCCGCGACCAGCTCCTTGACCTCACCGCTGGCCGCGCCGCCGAGGCCTTCGACCGAAGCATCGACAACCAGGTCAGCCGACTGCGCAAGAAGATCGAGCTCGACCCAAGGACGCCCATACTGATCAAGACCCACTGGGGTGGCGGCTACAGCTTCACCGCCGAAGTGGAGGAGGCGTAGGCATGAGGCGCCTCTGGGCACGCAGCCTCGCCGCGCAGATCATTGTCGCGATGCTGCTCGCGTTGGGGATTTCGCAGGTCATCGGGTTCATGATCTCGTGGGACGAGCGCGGCCGCGCCCTCTACCTGGCCGCCAAGAGCGAGTTCCTCGTTCGAACGGCGTCGCTCGCCCAGTTGCTCGAGACGACGCCGTCGACGCTCGAAAACGACGTCCTGAATGCCAGCAACACGGCGTACACCCGGTTCTGGGTCTCGCGCGACGAACCCGTCGACAGCACTGCCTGGCGGCACGAGGCGTGGACCGTGCTCGCCCAGCCGCTGCCAACGCTGTCGCAGTCGATCTATGGCCAGCGTCGACTGGAGCGGCAGGCGTCGCAACCCTCCTACCCGTCGGGCAACATCGTCGCTGCCGCCGCCGCGATGGCGCATCTGACCTGGGCCACGCTTCCGGCGCACGCCTGGCCGCTCTCGCGGCCCGCGAAGTTCCTCTATCTCGACGAATCCAAAGGCATGGGGATCGCCGTCCGGCTCGAATCCGGTGCCTGGCTCAACGCGGCGTATTCCAAGCCGATTCCGAACTCCATATGGACGTCGCAAACGGCGATCTCGCTCGCCATAACGGCGGCGATCTTGTCGCTGATCGCGATCTTCGTCGCCCGCAGCATCGCAAGGCCGATGCGCCGTCTCGCCGTTGCGGCGGAGGCTCTCGGCCGCGGCGAATCGGTCAAGCCGTTGCCTGAATCGGGACCGGACGACATCCGCCAGACAGCCGAAGCCTTCAATCGCATGCAGGAGCGCCTGGAGCGCTTCGTCCAGGATCGAACACGCATGCTGGCGGCAATCAGCCACGACCTCCGAACGCCACTCACGTCCTTGCGACTGCGCGCCGAGTTCGTCACCGACCACGATGTTCAGGAGAAGATGCTGAAGACCATCGGCGAGATCCAGACGATGACGGAGGCCGCTCTCGCCTTCGTGCGAGAGGAGGCCACGGCCGAGGCTACCCGCACCGTCGATCTGTCCGCCTTGGTGGAAAGCCTGTGCGACGATCTGGCCGAGCTCGGCCACAACGTCACCTTCATCGATGGGACCGCGATCAACTACCGGTGCAGGCCGGATGCCCTGCGGCGGGCCATTCGGAACCTGATCGAAAATGCCGTTCGCTATGGCGAATGCGCACGCGTGTCAGTCTTGCTGACCGCGAAGAGCGTCGACATCGCCGTCGAAGACGACGGGCCAGGCATTCCGGACGAGGTCATGGAACAGGTCTTCGCGCCTTTCTATCGCCTCGAGGATTCGCGCAACCGGGAGACCGGCGGCGTCGGGCTCGGCCTGTCCATCGCCCGGGCGATCGCGCGCCACCACGGAGGCGACGTCGTCCTCGGCAATCGCGCAGCGGGGCTGCAAGCCACGATCAGCTTGCCGCTGCTCAGCTAGAGCGCCCCGGGACTGCGTGTTGCACGAGGCATGATGGGTCCAGCTGATTCCAGCTCATCATGTTCTAGACATACTCGCGGCAAACACCCGCCGATAGTTGCCGCCCAGCAGCTTTGCCGTTTCCTCGGGTGTGAACCTGCTGCGCAAGGCAGCAGACAGTTGCGGCAGGTCGGCGTAGCTCGGCAGCGCGCTGCCGCCGGGCAGGCCGAGCTGGTCGGTGCCGAGGCCGACATGATCGATGCCGACGACATCGACCATGCGCGCAAAGCCGTCGGCGTAGGCCACGACATTGGGGAAATAGGCCAGGACCGGCCAGATGCCGATGACGCCGCCGGTTGCGGCGATCGCGCGCGCATGGTCGGACAGAACGCGCCGCGTCCACGCCGCCGGCCGGTCGGTCAGCGAGGTGTGCGACAGCACCAGGGGCTTGGTGGTGACCGACGCTGCCTTCTTGACCAGCTCGTAGGTGCCGTGCGCCACGTCGACCACGATGCCCAGCTGGTTGCAGCGGCGAATGACCTCGACGCCGAACGGCGTCAGGCCGCCGCCATGCACGCTGGGCTCGGTCTGGATGTCGCCCAGCTCGTTCGGGCGATAGTGCGTAAGCTGAAGATGGCGCAACGCCCAGCGCTGGTAGGCCTCGTCGAGGCGCTCGATCCGGCCCTCGAGGAAGTCGGCGCCTTCCGAGGAAACGATGATCGACGGTCGAGCGGAGCGCGTCGCATCGAGCTCAGCTGCCGTCCTGACGATCGGCAACTGCTGAGTGCCTGCCAGCACATGGATCTGCTGGAAAGACCGCTGGGTGAAGTCGTAGAGCTCGCCCGGCCGCGGATCGCGGCCCGGCCGCAGACGGCCGTCCATGGTCTTGATGATCGGCGAATCGGAGACGACGGCAAGACAGATCGCCGACACGCCGCCCTGCCGCATCGGCTCGGCCACCGCCGCGAACTGGCCGCGACCGTAGCTCATCTGGATCAGGTTGCCGGCGTGGCTGTGAATGTCGACCGCCGTGCCGTCGACCTGCGCCATCGCCGGCACCACCGGCAGGCAGAAGAGCGGGCTCGCCGCCATCAAGGCGCGGCGCGTGACGCCGCGTTTCACCTCGGCGGCATGAAGCTGGTAGCGCCAGCCATCGGCGCCAGACGAGATCCGCCAGGTGCCGGTGAGGCGCAACTGGCCGGCGCCGAGCTTCAGCGGCTGGTCGGCGAAGACCTCGACCACGGCCAGCCGGTTGGCCGGCACGCAGCCCTGGCAGCAACCAGGCTCGGCCATCATCAGGAAGTAATTGGCGCTCGGTGTCGGCAGCGCCGTCAGCGGAAAGCCCGCGAGCTCGACGGACTTGCCGTCGACCCCGTCGGCGCGAGGGCTTCCAAGATCGCGCCAGTGAAGTCTCATCGTTCCCCAGCCTCACCCTGAGGAGCGGTCCGAAGGACCGCGTCTCGAAGGGTGGGCCCCAGTCTTGATATTGCCCACCCTTCGAGACGCGCGCTGCGCGCGCTCCTCAGGGTGAGGCTTTAAAGTTTCGGCGGCGGATAATACGGCCGGTCGCCCAACGCTTGCACGCGTTTCCAGAAGTCGGGACCCGAGGCCTTGCCGACCTCGTCGAGATCGGCGGCCTGGCGCCACATGCTCCAGGAGTCCGGGTGAAGTGCACTCGCTGTGTTCATCTGCCGATCGCCTTCGACGATGTCGCCATGAGCGCGCAGCCATACTCCCAGCCTGAAGCGGGCATGCGCCTCGGCGATCTCCTTGGTCACCTTGGGCAGCCCGGCGCGGGCGTCGTCGGCCGGCAGGGCATATCTGCCGGTATTCACCCAGGCGCGCACCGCATCGAGATAGGACTGGCGGGCAGCGAGTCGCTCCGCCTGGTCCTCGGGCGACATGGTGCGGGTCGTGAGATCCATGCGGCGGAAGTGGTCGGTCGAGCCCGCGGTCTCGGGCGGCCGCACGATGCGGCCCTGCTCGTCGATCCACACGGCCTGCGGCACGTTGACGAGGTTGTAGAGATCGCTCAGGCGATGATCGGTGTCGATGAGCTGCCAATAGGAAGACCCGCCGCTCTTCTGGGCTTGTTCGATCCACGGCCGGGCATGCTCGGGGCCACGGCTTTCCTCCGCCACGGCCACCACCATGAAACCCTTGTCCTTCAGCTCATCGTAGAGAGCCTGCCACACGGGCAAGTCAAAGCGGCAGCCTCACCAACTGGCCCATGTAGCGAGGAAGACCTTCTTGCCGCGCAGCGCCGATAGCGTGCGCGGCTTGCCGTCGACGTCGGGCAGCGTGAAGTCCGGTGCCTCGAGGCCATCGAGGGCGGCGTTGCGCTCGTCGGCCGGAACGCCCAGCGCCCAGACCTCGCCGTTCTCGGCGCCGACCACCGGCCCGCCGAGCTTGGTCCAGAAGGCCGCGACATCGACCTCCTTGCCCTTCACGGCCGCGGCCGGCAGCGGGACGCAGCGCTCGGCCAGGCACATGCCTTCGGGCTTCAGCGTCCAGCCCGTGACCTTGGCGGCATCGGCGGCGCTCATCCAGAGGCCGTCATGCGTCGAAATCTTGTGCTCGCCTGTTGGCGCGAGAATGATGGTCATGGCTCCCTCCGTTACTTGGGAACGGAGATCGTCACTTCCTTGGAAGTGATGAACTCCAGCAGCACGGGTACGCCCTTCTTGGTCTGCTCGATACCACGCTTGATCGCCGGGATGATGTCCTCGGGCTTGGTGACGCGCTCGCCGTAGCCGCCGAAGGCACGCGCCATGGCGGCATAGTCGCCCGAGATGTCGGTCGAGCGGTACTTTTCGGTCGAGACCTTCATGATGTGCAATTCGATCGCCATCGAGAAGTTGTTGAGCAGCACCGACATGATGGGGATGCGCTCGCGCACCGCCGTCTCGAAATCCATGCCGGTGAAGCCGATGGCGGCGTCGCCCCAGACGTTGATGCAGAGCTTGTCCGGCATGGCGAGCTTGGCGCCCATGGCGAGGCCGAGGCCATAGCCCAGCTGCGTGGTCTTGCCCCAGCCGATGTAGGTGTGCGGCGCCGTGTTCTTCCAGAACGGCGAGAGCTGGTCGCGCGGGCTGCCGGCATCGTGGGTGATGATGGTGTTGGCCATGTCGACCGTGTGCTGCAGGTCCCACAGCACGCGATAGGGATTGAGCGGCGCGTCGTTGGAGGTGAGCTTGGGCATCCACTCCTTCAGCCACTCGTCGGCGACCGACTTGATCTCGGCCGCGACGGCCGAGGCATCGCGCTTTGTCGCCCCGCCGGCCTTGGCCGCGGAGATCAGCGCGGCCAGTGTCAGCTTGGCATCGCCGACCAGGCCGTACTTCACCGGCACGTCCTTGTTGATGTGCGCAGGGTCGAGCGTGGCATGGATGATCGTCTTGCCCTTCGGCATGGAGATGCCGAAGTTGGTCTCGGTGAACGAGCAGCCGATGCCCAGGATCACGTCGGACTGGTCGAGGAACTGGCGCACGGCCTTGGGGTAGGCGCGACCGCCCGAACCCAGCGCCAGCGGATGGGTCTCGTCGAAGCAGCTCTTGCCCTCGAGGCTGGTGCAGACCGGGATGGCCAGAAGCTCGGCAAGCTCCTTCAACTCGGCATAGGCTTCGGCCCAATGCACGCCCTGCCCGGCATAGATAACGGGGCGCTTGGCGGCCATCAGCACCTTGGCGGCCTCGGCCACCTGGCCGGCATCGGGGCCGTACTTGGTGACGACGACGGGCTCGTAGCCCAGCGGATCGGGCGCGTCCTCGGCATAGGCGTCGGCCGGCAATTCGACGATCACCGGCGCGCCGCGGCCGTTGCGCAGCATGTTGAACGCCCGGCGCATGATGTTGACGATTTCGCGGCCGTTGGTGATCGGCTCGGCGTGCTTGGCGACATGCGCCATGGCCAGGGTCGAGTTGAAGTTGGGCGGCACGTGGGCGATCCGACGCGGATAGCCCTGCGGGATCACCAGCAGCGGCACCGACTCGCCGAACGCCTGGGCGACGCCGCCATAGGCGTTCTCCGAACCCGGGCCGCTCTGCATGCAGAACACGCCCATCTTGCGGCCCTTGGTGAGCCGCGACATGGCGTCGGCCATATGCAGGCCGATGCGCTCCTGGCGGACGATGATGGGGCGGATGTCGACCGCGGCGCACGCCTCGATCAGATGATTGACCGGATAGGCGAAGAGATATTCGACGCCTTCCTTCTTGAGAATGTCGGCGATCGCTGGCCCGGTCTTCATCGGCGTTTCCCCCTAGGCTATTTGTTCAGCTCCTTCATAGCACTGTCGAGGCCGCCCAGGGTCAGCGGAAACATGCGATTCGAGCTTAGCTGCTGCAGCAATTGGATGGAGGGTGTGTAGCTCCAGTGCCGCTCGGGCACCGGGTTCAGCCACACCATGCTGCGGTAGGTGTCGGCCATGCGCTGGATCCAGACCTGGCCCGCCTCCTCGTTCCAGTGCTCGACCGAGCCGCCGGGATAGGCGATCTCGTAGGGGCTCATCGAGGCGTCGCCGACGAAGATGATCTTGTAGTCGGGCGGGAAGGTGTGGAGCAGCTGCTGCGTCTGGTAGGTGTCGACGTGGCGGCGGCGATTGTCCTTCCACAGCTTCTCGTAGAGGCAGTTGTGGAAGTAGAAGAATTCGAGGTGCTTGAACTCCGAGCGCGCCGCCGAGAACAGCTCCTCGCAGACGCGGATGTGGGCGTCCATCGAGCCGCCGATGTCGAACAGCAGCAGCAGCTTCACCTTGTTGCGCCGCTCGGGGATCATCTTGATGTCGAGATAGCCCGCGTTGCGCGCCGTCGAGCGGATGGTGTCGGGCATGTCGAGCTCGATCTCGGCGCCCTCGCGCGCGAACTTGCGCAGGCGGCGCAGTGCCAGCTTGATGTTGCGCGTGCCGATCTCGACGGTGTCGTCGAGGTTCTTGTACTCGCGCTTGTCCCACACCTTGACCGCGCGGCCCTCGCGGTTCTTGTCCTGGCCGATGCGCACGCCTTCCGGATTGAAGCCGTAGGCACCGAACGGCGAGGTGCCGGCCGTGCCGATCCACTTGCTGCCGCCCTGGTGGCGCTTCTGCTGCTCCTCGAGACGCTTCTTCAGCGTCTCCATGAGCTTCTCCCAGCCGCCCATCGCCTCGATCTGAGCCTTCTCCTCGTCGGTCAGAAGCTTCTCGGCGAGCTTGCGCAGCCATTCTTCAGGAATTTCCGCGGCGACGCCCTCGGCCGGCAGCGCCTCCAGTCCCTTGAAGACATGGCCGAACACGCGATCGAACTTGTCGAGGTTGCGCTCGTCCTTCACCAGCACCGAGCGCGACAGGTAGTAGAAGTCGTCGACCTTGTAGTCGGAGACGCCTTTCTCCATGGCCTCCATCAGCGCCAGGTACTCCTTGATGGAGACCGGCACCTTGGCCTGACGGAGTTCGAGGAAGAAGTTGGTGAACATCACACTCTCCTCATGTGGAGCGCGGACCTCCAGGTCCGCTCATGAGCCTGATGCGGACCTGGTGGGCCGCGCTCCAAATCACTGGCGCTGCTCCCGGCGGGCCATGAAGGCCAGGCGCTCGAACAGATGCACGTCCTGCTCGTTCTTGAGCAGCGCGCCGTGCAGCGGCGGGATGAGCTGCTTGGAATCCTTGGAGCGCAGCGCGTCGGGCGGCATGTCCTCGACCATCAGGAGCTTCAGCCAGTCGAGCAGCTCGGACGTCGAGGGCTTCTTCTTCAGGCCCGGCACGTCGCGGATGTCGTAGAAGATGTTCAGCGCCTCGCGCAGCAGGTTGCGCTGCAGGTCGGGGAAATGGACGTCCACGATCTGGGTCATGATCTCGCGATCGGGGAAGCGGATGTAGTGGAAGAAGCAGCGGCGCAGAAAGGCGTCGGGCAGCTCCTTCTCGTTGTTGGAGGTGATCATCACCACGGGACGCTGCACGGCCTTCACGACCTCCTGCGTCTCGTAGACGTAGAACTCCATGCGATCGAGCTCGAGCAGCAGGTCGTTGGGGAACTCGATGTCGGCCTTGTCGATCTCGTCGATCAGCAGCACCGGCCGCTGATCGGCGGTGAAGGCGTCCCACAGCTTGCCGCGCTTGATGTAGTTGCGGATGTCCTTGACCCGCTCGTCGCCCAGCTGGCTGTCGCGCAGGCGCGAGACGGCGTCGTACTCGTAGAGGCCCTGCTGGGCCTTGGTGGTCGACTTGATGTGCCATTCGATCAGCGGCGCGCCGATCGCCTTGGACACCTCATGCGCCAGCACGGTCTTGCCGGTGCCGGGCTCGCCCTTGATCAGCAGCGGCCGCTGCAGCGCGATCGCGGCGTTGACCGCCACGCGCAGGTCTTCGCTGGCGACGTAAGAATCGGTACCGGTAAATTTCATGATGCAAAATCCAGATTTCACGAGTGAAGATCACCCTAGGTTGGCCCTACCCCCCAAGCAAGACCGCCTCGGCAGGTCAGCCAAGCCGTATGCAGAAGTAGACGATGGCCGCAGCCGCGATCAGCAGCGAGATCGCCAGCCGGCCCGAGGCGAAGGTGAGCGTCGGCGCGGGCTTGCCTGCTTCGGTGACGTGGTCCAGCGGCTTGCGGCCGGTGAACATGGAGCCGATCAGGTTCTGCCGCTTGAGCACGAGGTAGGTGACCGCTGCCAGGACATGCAGGGCCGCCAAGCAGATCAGCACGTTGATCCAGAACTTGTGAAAGTCCGTCAGGCGATCGACCCACTTGTCCGGGATGGTGTTGGCGAGCGGACCGTTAACGGTGCCGAGATCGGTATCGGCGGCGAACAGGCCGGCCATCGCTTGCGCCAGCACGGCGAAGATCAACACCAGCACCATCATGCCGCCGACCGGATTGTGGCCGACATCGTAAGTCGGCCGGCCCGTCGCAAAATTCTTCAGATAGACGAACCACGCGGCCGGGCCCTTCACGAAGTGGGAGAAGCGCGCCGTCGTGCTGCCGACGAAGCCCCAGGCGATACGGAACAGCAGCAAGGTGAGGATGGTGTAACCGGACCAGAAGTGGAGCTTCATCCAGTCGCCGCCGGCGCGGCCGGAGAAATACGACGTGGCCAGCAGGATGACGAGCGTCCAGTGGAACAGGCGCACCGGCAGGTCCCAGACGCGCACCTTCTTGTCGAGCTTGTCGGCCATCCAATGTTTTCCTCTCCGCCGGACCACACGCAGTCGTGATGGAAGTTTGCCACCGGCCCTGTTCGCTTTGGCTCAAACGTCTGCAACAAATACCGTGCCGTCGAGCAAAAACTTGCCGCCGGTCGCGAAGTTTTCAAAGGGGATGGACTCATGAGGAAGACTCTGGTCGTGGCGATCGTCTGCGCACTGGCCGCCGGCGCACTGGTCGGCGGCGCTACCATCGCGCTTGCACAGGCGGACGTGGTCAAGGAGCGCCAGGAAAACCGCAAGCAGACCGCAGCGGCCATGCGCGCCATCAAGGGCGTCATCGACGCCAAGGGACCGACCGCTCCGGCAGTCGAGCAGGCCGCCAAGCTCAAGACGCTCGAGGCGGCGTTCGTGAAGCTGTTTCCGGCGGGCTCCGACAAGGGCGAGACCAAGGCGCTGCCGACGGTGTGGAGCGACTCGGCCGGCTTCCAGGCGGCCAGCAAGGCGGTGGACGCCGCCTACGACAAGCTCGCCGTGGCGGCGGGCTCGGGCGACCAGGCGGCATTGGCCACGGCCTTCGCCGACACCGGCAAGGCCTGCGGCGCCTGCCATGACAAGTTCCGCGCCAAGGCGAACTGATCGCCGGCGCGCAATGCCAAAGAAAAGGCGGCGACCTTCGGGTCGCCGCCTTTTTCTTTGCCCGAAATAAGGAGAGGCCGGTCGCTTGGGGAACGACCGGCCTCCTGTCAGCCCCCGCGACTGGGGTGGGTGGGTGAAGACGAAGCCTTGGGTGTGGGAAGGGTGGCTCCGTCCTGGTGGCTGTTAGGCCACCGCCACGGGCTGGTTGGGAACTGTGAGCGCCTGCAGGACGATGGCCTCGGCGGTGAAGCGCCAGGTACGCGATGCGTGGACCGGCGACAGGCGAAGCTGCTCGCGCATGTTCATCCAGCTGTCGAGACCGAAGGCGAGGTCGAGCGAGTCGAGCACCAGGTCGCGCGAGCCGGCATCGAGATTGCCGAGCTCGGTCGAGAACCACACGGCGATGCGCTCGCGCAGGAGCTTGCGCAACTGGGCGACGCCGAGGCCGACGGCCGGTGCCACGCTGCGCACGCGCTCGGCGAAGTGCCACACCGGCAGCCACTCCTCGAAGAGCTGGGCGCGGTCCGACACCAGAAGCTCGATGCGGTTGGAAAGCGGCGCCGCAGCGTCCACCGGGCGATTGCGATCGAACGCGCGGCTGACCGCAAGATCGAACGCCGCCGCGTAGAGGTCGGCGAGACTGGTGAAATGCTGGAACAGCGCCCTGCTGGATACGCCGGCAATCGTCGCGATGGCTGCAGAGGTCGGCTCGACATCGCCGGCCTGGATCAGGTCGAGCGTCGACTGGATGAGAGCCTGGCGTGTGCGCAGGCCTCGAACGATGCGGCCGTCTTGCGAACGAGAGACGTCGATCGGGAATCCGACAATTTTCATATTGAAACCAATAGAATAAGAATTGCTTTAATGGGTTCACTTTAACACGGGTCTAGGTCTCCGTAACTTGCAAAAAAGCATATCTGGATCGATTCCGATACTGTATTTGCTGCATTTCTTTAGCGGAGATAGACAATTTTGGGTGATCTGACATTGCGGACACCCTGCAATAATCGACGCCCCCGGCCCCCGACATTGATGCCTTTTCCCGATTTTTTTTGCATGGGTCAATCCCGTGGTCGGACCGACCTGTGGAAATTATCCCCGAAAATATGAAAGGCCGGTCGCTTGGGGAACGACCGGCCTTCCTTATGAGCCCGCCTGGGTGTGGGGTATCGAAGCCTTGGGGTGTGTGGGAAGGGGGCTTCGATGAGCGGCTTGGGGGGCCGCTGGCGGGCTATGTCGATCTCTCTGGTGTCGGGCGCGCTTGGGTTGGGAGCGCTGCCAATTTCGTGAAAAGCCTTTCAGATATGAATTACAAGTAGGTGCGAACCGTCTCTAATGGAGGCAACTTAACAAATGAGCGGGGCTTCCGTCACCTGCAAAAGTGCATATCTGGCTCAGAAGCGAACCGCGATTTTGCTAGGTTTTGCTGTATCTCCGTGACAGCAGATAGTCGGAAAAGGGTGGGCTGGAATCCATCCAAAATGCATCAGTTCGACAATTTCCTATTTTATTACAAATACTTAGGTCAGACTTGCTTGCATCTGCAGGCTTCACGCGAATGCAAATTTGCCCGTGGCGCTTAAATCGGCTGAAAATCAACACCCAATCGATATCGCCAACAGCCATGAGGTCTGTTTTGGCCCCATTTCCGTGGTAGACGGGCAAAATCCAGCGTCGGCCATCAGCGTGCGCCGTTTTTCGGGAGTGCCTCATCGTGCGATTCGTCCGTAGCCATCGTGCTCTGCTTGCTCTTTCAGGCGCCGCAGCGCTGCTCGCACTGGCCCAGCCGGCCGCGGCGGGCATGGAGGAAGCGGTCAAGGCGATGCAGGCGGGCGACATGCCAACCGCAGAAAAAGAGCTGCAGGTGCTGGTCAAGGAACGCGACCCGCGCGCGCAGTTCTTCGCCGGCCTCTACATCTACGGCAATCCCGATTCGAAGTTCTACGACGTCAACAAGGCGACGCCGATGCTGCTCGATGCCGCCGAGCGCGGCTACGTGCCGGCGATGCTGCCGATCGCCGGCGCCTACGCCGAGGGCAAGGGCGTGCCGAAGAGTCTGTCCGAAGCCTACAAGTGGGTGGCGATCGCCGAGCGCTGGCATGGGCCTGTCTCGCCGCAGGTCTACGAACAGCTGTCGCGCGAAATGAAGCCCGACGAGATCGAAAAGGCCAAGGCGGCGGCCGCGGCTTACACCTTCAAGACGAAATGACGATGCTGCGCGTGGCGGTGCTTGCGGCAGTGATTGCCGCGAGCAGTGCCTCGCTCGCACAACAGGACGCGTCCGACGTGGCGCCGCCGCTGCGCTCGGCCGTCGCCGCCTATCGCGCCGGCGATCTCGGCACGGCGGAGGCGACGTTCCGGTCGATGGCGGCGCGCGATGCCGATGCCGAGGCCTGGCTCGGCGCCGTGTTGCTCGATCGCGGTCTCGCACGCGACGCGCTGCGCCACATCCAGCGCGCCGCCGATGCCGGATCGAGCGAAGGCGCGCATCGCCTCGCCATCGTTTACGCCCAGGGCCTTGCCGGCACGCCGCGCAACGAAGTGCGCGCGCTGGAACTGTTCGAAAAGGCCGCGGCGGCCGGGCACACGCGCGCGCAGATCAATCTCGGCATTCTCTACCTGCGCGGGCTCGGCGTGCCGCGCGATGTCGTCAACGCCCGGGCGTGGCTCGAGAAGGCGGCGGCCAGCGGCGATCCGCAGGCGCTCTACACGCTCGGCCGCGCCATGGACGAAAGCTCCGAGCAGATCGCGCCCGACCCGGTGCGTGCCGCCGATCTCTATCGCCGCGCCGCCGAGAAGGGCCATGTGCTGGCCGGCCTGCGCTACGGGCTGGCGCTGAGCGAAGGCATCGGCAACAAGCGCGACGTCGCCCAGGCCCAGAAATGGCTGGTGCAGGCGCACGACAACGGCGTGCCCGAAGCCGCCCTGGCGATGGGCGACCTGGCGGCGCGCACGCCGGCCTCGCGCGACAAGGCGGCGAACGAGCGGACCGTGCAGACGGCGGTGGGCTGGTACGAGCTCGCCGCGCAGGGCGGCGTGCCGTCGGCCCAGTTCAAGCTCGGCAACGCCTACTTCTCGGGCGTCGGCATGGCGCGCGATCCCATGCAGGCCATGCTGTGGTACAACCGCGCCGCGCAGCAGGGCCTGCCGCAGGCACAGCATGCACTGGGCATCATGCTGATCGGCGGCGTCGCCGGCGCACCCGATCCGGTCGAGGGCTACAAGTGGCTGCTGCTGGCCGAGAAGGCCGGCAATCCCGATTCGCGCGCGGTCCGCGAAAAGGCCGCCGGCCAGCTCGCGGAGAAGGATCGCCGGCAGGCCGAGGCCCTGGCGCAACGCTTCACGCCGACGCTCGAACGGCCGATCGACGATGCATCGGTGCGCGCCGTGGTGCAAAAGCCCGCCTCCGGACGGTAAAGTCCGCTCATGAGCATGTTGTCCGTGGCGCGACAGGCGCGGCCGGAGATCACGCTGGCCGTCTGCCGCGGCACCTGCCGGCTGATGCGCCAGGCCGGCCATTCAGTGCTGCTGGAAGTGCCGCTGCCCGACGGCCGGCGCGCCGACATCTTTGCCGTCGGCCGCTCAGGCGACATCGCCATCGTCGAGGTCAAGTCGTCGATCGAGGACTGGCGGGTCGACGCGAAGTGGCCCGACTATCTCGGCTGGTGCGACCAGCTCTATTTCGCCGTGCCCATCGACTTCCCGCAGGCGCTGATCCCCGAAGACATCGGGTTGATCGTGGCCGACGCCTATAGCGGCGAACTTCTGCGCCATCCGCCGCGCCGCCCGATGGCTCCGGCACGCCGCAAGTCGCTGCTGATCGACTGCGCCCGGCTCGCGTCGGAGCGGCTGGCGCGGCTGGAAGATCCGGACTTCGTCGAGTTGTTCTAGTATGGGAGCGTGGGCCTCCGGCCCGCATCATGAGCGGGCCGGAGGCCCGCTCCCGGCCTAAGCCAGCATCGCCACCGTGTGCGCGGCCGCGGCGCCGGGCGTGGTCTGGCCGCGGCTCGCCTCGGCCATGCGGATGCGGGCATAGGCCATCACGTCGGTCGGCGAACCGATGCGCTCGATGCGGCCGTCCATCAGCAGCGCCACGCGATCGGCGATCGCAAGCGGCGCCAGGCGATGGGTGATCATGATCACGGTGCGGCCGCGCGCATTGGCCTTGAGCTGGCGCAGCAGCTGCTCCTCGGTCGCCGGATCGAGCGCGCTGGTTGCCTCGTCGAGCACCAAGATGCGCGGATTGCGGATCAAGGCGCGGGCGATGCACAGCAGCTGGCGCTGGCCGCTCGACAGGCCCTGCCCGCGCTCGCCCAGCACGGTGTTGTAGCCCCGCGGCAGGCGCTGGATGAAATCGTGCGCGCCGACGAACTTGGCAACGGCGACGACGCGGCCAGGATCCTTGTCGACCACGCCCATGGCGATGTTCTCGCGCACCGAGCCGGTGAAGAGCTGGATGTCCTGCGGCACGGCGCCGATCTGGGCGCGCAGCTGCGCCGGCGAGATGTGGGCGATGTCGGTGCCGTCGACCAGCACGCGCCCGCCGGTCGGCTTGAACAGTCCCTGCACCAGATTGGCGATCGTGGTCTTGCCCGATCCCGAGGGGCCGACGACGCCTAGAATCTCGCCGGCGACGACTTGGAAGTCGGCGTCCTGCAGGATCGCCGGCGTGTCGGTGTCGGCGCGGTAGGTGACGCGATCGAACACGATGTCGCCGGCCAGGGCCGGCATGGGTGCGAGCTCGCCCGGCGGGCTCTCGGCCGCCTCGCTCATCAGGTCGTCGATGCGCTTGAAGGCGGCACTCGTCGCCTGCAGCTGGTGCCACGCCACCACGAGCTGGCGCATCGGCTGCAGCGCACGCACCGCCAGCATGTTGGCCGCGACCAGGGCGCCGATCGTCATGTGATGGTCGACCACCTGACGCACGCCGATCACGACGATAACCAGCGAGGCGAGAAGCTGCAGGCTGCCCGAGGCGCTGGCCGCGATATTGGCAAGGTTGTTGGCACGAAACGAAGTCCAGGCCGACTGCTCGACGCGCGCCTGCCAGCGCTTCTCGATCTCGGCCTCGAGGCCCAGCGTCTTGATGGTGGCGGCGTTGGCCACGGTCTCGGTCAGCGTCGATCCCTTGGCGGCGAGCGCCTGGAAGTTCTCCTCGGCCAGGCGGCGTTGCGCGCGATGGGTCGCCAGCGACACGCCGATCAGCACCGGGATGGCTGCGGTCGCGATGGCGCCCAGCAGCGGGCTGATGAAGAAGGTGGCGGCAAGGAACAGCGCCACGAAGGCGATATCGATCGCCAGCACCGGCATCTGGCCGGTGAGGAAATTGCGCAGCACATCGAGCTGGCGCAGGCGCTCGGCGATGACGCCCGATGGCGTGCGCTCGAAGTGCCGATAGGGAAGCTGCATCAGATGGTGCAGCGCCTCGCCGCTCATCAGCGCGTCGAGCCTGGCGCCGGTGCGCGCCGACAGCCAGCCGCGCGCGAGACGCAGCGCGAAGTCGAGGCCGTAAACCAAGAGCATGCCGGCGCTCAGCAGCATCACCAGCGAGGCGGCGTTGGCGGGCGCTGCGTGGCCGACCACCATGTTCAGCATCAGCATCATGAAGAGCGGCGTGGCGAGGCCAAGCACGTTGATGACGAACGAGGCCGCGGCAAGCTTCAGGATGACCGGCCTCACGCGCGTCCACAGCGGCGCGTACCAGCGTGCGCCTTTCGCATCGGGCAGCTTCTCGCGCATCACCAGGGCGCGCGCGCCCAGCGCCATCACCTCGTCGTCCGTCAGGTGCCAGACCTGGCCATCGACGACGTCGAGCACCATCCACTGGCCCGCCCGGCCGGCCACGACGACATGCGCGGCACGTCCCACTGACAGCAGCACGAAGGGCAGCGGCAGCGACGCCAGCTGGTCGGATGTGAGATCGAGGGCCTGGGTCTCGAGACCGAGCCGTGCGCCTGCGGTCAGGAAGGCGGCCTCGTCGAGGCCCGCCGCCGGCACCGCCGCCAGGCGGCGTATGTCGGCCTCGCTGACTGGCCGGCCGACCTGCTGGGCGACGTAAAGCAGCGCCCGCATGAGCGAGTCGATGGGCCGGCTTCTATCGCCGGCCCAGACCGATGGCTGGAACCCGCCATTCTCCAGAGGGGCCATTCGTCGTCTGCTCCAGCAGACTTGTTTACCGCCCCTCTGACATTATCAAAAACTTACAGAGAATCAATTAATTAGGAGATTCTCTTAACGCGCTCCGAAAGCCCGCTTCAGTTCCGGCACCAGGTCGGTGCGCTCCCACGAGAAGCCGCCGTCCTTCTCCGGCTTGCGACCGAAGTGGCCATAGGCCGCCGTGCGCTTGTAGATCGGCTTGTTGAGCTGCAGCGAGCGGCGGATGTTGGTCGGCCTGAGCGGGAAGATGTCCGACAGGATCTTCTCGAGCCTGCGCTCGTCGACCTTGCCGGTGCCCTGGGTGTCGACATAGAGCGACATCGGGTCGGCGATGCCGATTGCATAGGCGACCTGGATCAGGCAGCGATCGGCCAGGCCCGCGGCCACCACGTTCTTGGCGAGGTAGCGCGCGGCGTAGGCGGCCGAGCGGTCGACCTTGGTCGGGTCCTTGCCCGAGAAGGCGCCGCCGCCGTGCGGGGCGAAGCCGCCGTAGGTGTCGACGATGATCTTGCGGCCGGTCAGGCCGCAGTCGCCGTCGGGACCGCCGACCACGAAATTGCCGGTCGGGTTGACGAAGAAGTCGGACGCCTTCTTGGGCATCCAGCCGGCGGGCAGCGACTTCTTCACGTGCCCTTCGATCATGTCCTTGATCATGCCGGAGTTGTATTTCTTGCCCTTGGCGGTGGCTTCCTTGTGCTGGGTGGAAACCACGACCTTGGTGGCGCCGACGGCCTTGCCGTTCACATAGCGCACCGTGACCTGGCTCTTGGCATCGGGCTGCAGGTCGGGCAGCTCGCCCGAGCGGCGGGCCTTGCTCAGCATTTCCAGGATCTTGTGCGAGAAGTAGATCGGGGCCGGCATGAACGAGCCCTTCTCGTATTCCTCGCTGTCGCGGCAGGCGAAGCCGAACATCAGGCCCTGGTCGCCCGCGCCTTCCTGGTCGCCGAGATTGCCGCCCTTCTTCTTGGCATCGACGCCCATGGCGATGTCGGGCGACTGGCCGTGCAGCAGCACCTCGACGTCGGCGCCGTGGAAGCTAAAGCCGTCCTGATCGTAGCCGATGTCGCGCACGACCTCGCGGGCGATCTCGGTCAGCGCCTCGCGGTTGACGATGGTGTGCTTGCCGTACTTGCGCATGTACGGCGCCGAGGCGCGGCCTTCGCCGGCGATGACGATCTTGTTGGTGGTGGCGAGCGTCTCGCAGCCCAGCCGGGTGTTGGCGTGGCTGTCGTCGGCATGGCCGAGCTTGACGTCGTTGGCGATGAAGGCGTCGAGGATGGCGTCCGAGATCTGGTCGCAGACCTTGTCCGGATGGCCTTCGGAAACCGATTCGCTGGTGAAGAGATAGTCCTTGATGGCCAAAACAGCCCTCCCACAGGTCACTGGACTCCGGGCAGGGCGGAAGAGCCGCCAACGTCCGGCTTAGCCTTTATTGTCGCGGTGGCAAGTCGTCCAAATCCGTCCGCGGCGGCGCCGCCCATCGGAGCCGCGCCGGCAAAAAACTCCAGATGTCGACGGAAATCAAGGGGCCTAAAACACTATTCGTCCGGCTGCTTCAGCCGGACGAATAGTCTCGGGCAACGATGATGCCCGACCAACGCATTTCCGATTGGATTGGAACCGCAAGCGGTTCCAATCCAATCGGAAGCTGCGGTGGCAGCTTGCCTCAGGCTTCAGCAGCCGCCGCCTTGTGGCCTTTTAGCGCTTACGGCCGCCCAGCACCTCGGCGTGGCTGGCCGCGCCCACGGCCTTGACCATCTCGAAGATGCGCTTGCGGACGCGGCCTTCGCGGATCTTGTAGTAGGCGCGCACCAGCTCCAGCGTCTCGCGCTTGATCAGCGGATCCTTCTCCTGCTCGAACGGCGTGCCGGCCTCGCCAAAGCCCTTGCGGCCGCGGCCCGACATCGGCCGGCCCGACAGCGCGTTCGACGGCATCTCATCGAAGAAGTACGACACCGGCACGTCGAGCACCTTGGCGAACTCGTAAAGCCGGCTCGAACCGATGCGATTGGAGCCGCGCTCGTACTTCTGGATCTGCTGGAAGGTGAGCCCGACGGCCGTCCCGAGCTTCTCCTGGCTCATGCCCAGGAGCGTGCGGCGCTGCCGCATGCGCGCGCCGACATGGACGTCTACCGGATGTGATCTTGCCATAAGTCGTGGTTCCTCTCGCTCGTCTCTTTCTAAGCCTACAACGCGGTTGTGCAAATAAAGTGGCAAACACTCTGAAAGTGCGGCCCCTCGGCAAGCTCACTCGTGCAAAAATGCATATCTACACGTCAGGGCTGCATATGACATTACAAGCTGCCCGGGAGAATGCAAGCTGATCCTCGGGATTTCTAATGTTGAATGATTCATTGGGGTTGTCGGCTCTTCCACAATCGCGTTCCGATTAACGTCACGGAAAGAAATGCAACCATAACCAGCAGTGTCCAGTCGCCCCAGCGGGCATAGGGTGTGGCCACACGCGGCGCGGGAAGGCGGTGGTCGATGATGCCCTCCTGTTGCATGTCGAGTGACGCGAGAACGCGGCCGTAAGCATCGATCACTGCCGATACGCCGGTGTTGGCGGCGCGAATCATCGGCAGGCCTTCCTCGATGGTGCGCAACCGCGCGCTGGTCAAGTGTTGGTACGGTCCGCTCGTCAGGCCGAACCAGGCATCGTTGGTGATGTTGAGCAGCCACTGCGGGCGCTGGCCGGGTCCGGTGACGGCGGCGGGGAAGATCACCTCGTAGCAGATGATCGGCGAGAACGACGGCAGGCCGTTTGTTGGCACCAGTGTCACCCGTCCCTCGCCGACCTCGAACGAGCCCCGGCCGATCATGCCCGACACCGGGGCGAGCTGCTTGTGGAAGGGGATGTATTCGCCAAGCGGGACCAGGTGCACCTTGTCGTAGTGGGCGGCGATGGCGCCCGTGCCGTCGACCACCAGGAGCGAGTTCCACACGCCGTCCTCGGGCTTGGGCGTGCCGCGCGCCGCGCCGGTCAGCAGCAGGCCACCCGGCGGCACGGCCTGGGCCATGACCGCAAGTGCCGCCGATCTGGGCTCGATGATCTCCGGCGGCGCCGTCTCGGGCCAGACCACGGCGGACAGGCGATCGAAGCCCGGCTGGCGGCTCATCTGCACCAGCTTGGTGACCTGCTGGGTGCGGGTTTCCGGACGCCATTTCTGCGCCTGCGGCACGTTGGGCTGCACGATGCGGATCCAAGGACCGCTGCCCTGGCCATTCCCGCTGTCGATGGCGGCCATCGCCGACTGGCCGGCCCAGCCCGCGAGGCCGACCACCAGGAGTGCCGCGACCGATGCCCGCCAGCCTGCCGTCGGCGCTGCGAGCACGAGGAAGGTCGCCATGCCAAGGCCATAGACTCCGAACAGCGCCGCGCCTTGTAGCAAAGGCGTGGCAAAGCCCCAGACGTGGGCCAACGGATTCCACGCATAGCCGGTGAAGAGGTGCCCGCGCAGCCACTCTGCAACCGTCCAGGCGATCGCCAGCACAACCAGGCGGCTATAACGACCGGCGAGATCGGGCCAGCGATCGATGATGCGCCGCGACACCCACGCGGCGAGCCCCGGATAGAATCCCAGCAAGACTGCGAGACCGGCGACGATCGGCGGGCCAAGCAGGGCGAAGTCGGCCGGCGGGACATAAAAGGCTTCGAGGATCCAGTAGGAGCCGACGGCGAAATGGCCCGTCCCCCAGGCCAGCCCGCGCCAGAAGGCGCTGAGCGGCGTCGGCGCGGCCTGCCAAAGCCAGACGTAGGCTGCGATGCCCACGATCGCCAGCGGCAACCAGTAGAGCGGCGGCATGGCGAGCGCCGCCAACGCTCCCGCCACCAAGGCCACGCCCAAGGCGCGCCATCCCTGCAGCTTGATCACGGCAGCTTGATCACGATTGGGGCGGCGATCAGGGCACGGCCGGCGCCGTGGTCGGCGGCCGCACGCGCAGGCGCCTGATGCGCCTCGGGTCGACGTCGAGCACTTCGAACTCGACGCCCGACGGATGGCGCACGACCTCGCCGCGCTCGGGGATGCGGCCCAGCAGGGAGAAGATCAGGCCACCCACCGTATCGATCTCGCGCCGCTCGTCCTCCGACAGCACGTTGCCGATCTCCTGCTCCAGGAGCTCGACCGGCGTGCGGCCGTTGACGTCGATCGTGCCGTCGTTGCGGCGCGCCACGGTCGGCGTCTGGGCGACGTCGTGCTCATCCTCGATCTCGCCCACGATCTCCTCGACCAGGTCCTCGATGGTGAGGAGCCCGTCGGTGCCGCCGAACTCGTCGACCACCAGCGCCATGTGGGTGCGCGAGCGGCGCATGTCGAGCAGCATGTCGAGCACCGGCAAGGTCGGCGCCACGAAAACGACACGGCGCAGAATGTCGCGCAGGTTGAACTTCTTGGCGGTGCCCCAATAGGCCAGCACGTCCTTGATGTGGATCATGCCGATCACGTCGTCGAGCGATTCGCGGTAGATCGGATAGCGCGAATGGGCCTCGGTCTGGATCAGGCGCACGACCTCGTCGAGCGGCGTGTCGGCGGCGATGCCGACGATGTCGACGCGCGGCACCATGACGTCGGCCACCGTCTTGTCGCGAAGCTTCAGGATGTTGGCGAGCAGGACGCGTTGATCTTCGCTGATCGGCGTGTCGCTCTCGGGCGCCTCCTCGATCAGCTCCTCGATCGCCTCGCGCACCGCCTCGTTCTTCTCGCGCCGGCGCAGTCGGCGCAGGATGGCGCGCAGGAGGCCGCCGCTCGAAGGCACCTCCGGAACGGTCGCAGGTAGTGGCGTTGGTATTAGGGAGGGCTCACTCGCCGAATCCGGGCTGTTGCCCGGTCGCGTACTGTGCGCTGTGGAGTCCGGCATGGTCGTTAAGATAGGCTATCGCTGCGGCGTTGCAACGACGGATGTTCCTTATGCGTTCCTGCAAACTTCCTTCCGGCGCGGTCATGCCGGTTTTCGGCCTCGGAACCTGGCGCATGGGCGAGAGCGGGCGGCGGCGCGCCGACGAGCTCGATGCCCTGAAGTACGGGCTGGAGCTCGGCTATCCCATGATCGACACCGCCGAGATGTACGGCGAGGGCATTGCCGAGGAGATCGTCGGCGAGGCGATCAAGGGACGGGCCAAACCTTACATCGTGAGCAAGATCTATCCCCACAATGCCTCGCGCGCGGGCACGGTTGCCGCCTGCGAGCGCAGCCTCAAGCGCCTGGGCCTCGAGCGCATCGATCTCTACCTGCTGCACTGGCGCGGCGGGGCGCGGCTGGAGGAGACGTTCGAGGCGTTCCATCGCCTGCGCGAAGCGGGGAAGATCGCCGACTTCGGCGTCAGCAACTTCGACCGCGGCGATATGGAAGACGCGGCCCGCCTCGACAAGGGCCTGACCGGCTCCAACCAGGTGCTCTATTGTCTGTCGCGGCGCGGACCGGAGTTCGACCTGCTGCCTTTGATGAGCAAGCGCTCGATCCCGCTGATGGCCTACTCGCCGCTCGACCAGGGCGGCCTGTTGCGCAAGCCCGCGCTGAAGAAGATCGCCGACGAGGTCGGCTGCACGCCGGCGCAGCTCGCTCTCGCCTGGGTGCTGGCCCAGCCCGGGGTCGTCACCATCCCGAAGTCATCCAGCCGCGATCGCGTGAAGGAGAATTTCGGCGCCCTCGAGGTCAAGCTCTCGCCAAAAATCCTGGCCGACCTCGACCGCGCCTTCCCGCCGCCCAAAGGCAAGCAGCCGCTG
Source organism: uncultured Alphaproteobacteria bacterium (assembly GCA_963809025.1). Classification (GTDB taxonomy): domain Bacteria; phylum Pseudomonadota; class Alphaproteobacteria; order Reyranellales; family Reyranellaceae; genus Reyranella. The sequence goes on from CAWEIE010000032.1 coordinate 533,159, forward strand.
GAGATGCTTTAGGGCTCTTCTCTTCCGGACCGCCGGCTTCCAGCCGGCTCATGATCCATGAGGCCGGCTGGAAGCCGGCGGTCCGGAAGACCATGACTCACGCGTTGCTCTTGTCGCGCAGCGCGGCGGCGATATCGGCGGGGTCGACCTTGATCGTGAGGCCGGACCGCTCCTTCTGAAGGATCATCGACGAGCGCGAATCGCGGCCTTCCCAGCCGCGCGCCAGGGCCTCGGTCATCTCCTCGAGCGTCAGGTTGGCCAGCCGCATGGGCACGCCCATCTCGCGGCCGACCTGGGTGGCAAGCGACACGTCCTTGTGCGCCAGCTTGAGGGCAAAGCGCGGCGGATCGAAGACGTCGGGCAGGAAATGATCGGCGAGGCCATCGAAGGTGCGCCGCCGACCGGTGACGCCGTTGCGCACCGCCTTCCACAAGGTCAGCGGATCGACGCCCGCCTTCACGCCCATGGTGAAGGCCTCGGCCAACGCCGTCTGGATCATGTAGCCGCTGAGATTGTGCACCAGCTTGGCGACCGAGGCCGCGCCGATCGGGCCGATGTACGAGACCTGGTCACCTGCCGCATCGAGCACCGGGCGATAGCGCTGGAAGACCTGCTCGTCGCCGCCGACCCAGATCGCCATCTTGCCCGAGTGGGCGCCGGCCGGCCCGCCGCTCACCGGACTGTCGAGCAGCACGGCACCGCGCTCGGCGAACAGCGGCTCGAGGTTGCGGATGACGGTCGGCGAATTGGTCGTGAGGTCGAACAGCGGCTGGCCGCGCGACATGCCGGCGATCAGCCCTTTGTCGCCGCGCACGACCGCTTCGAATTCCTTCGGTCCCGGCAACGACGTGAAGACGACCTCGGTCGCCTCGGCGACGGCCTTGGGCGAATCGGCCCACTCGGCGCCGGCCGCACAGATCTTTTCGGCCGCCTGACGGCGCGCATCATGCACCACCATCTCGTGGCCGGCCTTGCGCATGTTGGCCGAGATGCCCGATCCCATCGTGCCGAGGCCAATGAACCCTACCCGCATGTCGTTTCCTTCCCTCAGTACGGATCGGCGATGCCGAGCTTCGCAAGAATGCGCCGTTCCAGCGCCTCCATGCGCTTCGCATCGGCATCGCTCGTCTCGTGATCGTAGCCCAACAAATGAAGCGTGCCATGCACGACGAGATGCGCGAGATGATCGGCCGCCGTCTTGCCTTGCGACCTGGCCTCTCGCCAGACGGTCTGGCGCGCCAGCACGACATCGCCCAGGAAGTCGCGTTCGCCTGACGGGTAGGACAGCACGTTGGTCGGCTTGTCCTTCCGGCGATCACGCGCGTTCAGCGCGCGCACACGCCTGTCGTCGGCGAGCGCCACGGTGAGCGAGCGTTTGCGGTTGTTGGTCGCGGCGCGCGCGGCCTTGCGCACCAGCCGCTCGACTCCCGGCAGGGCCTTGACCCATGCCGGGTCGAGCAGGACAACGTCAACCGACGTCGTCAGACGTCGCCCCGAGCGAAGCCGAGGGGGCTTATCTGCAGCGGGCAAGGTCCCTCCGCTCCGCGCTACGCGCTCCGGTCGGGACGAAGGCTTACGCCTTCGCCTTCTTATCGCGCGCGTCATAGGCCTCGACGATGCGGGTTACCAGGTCGTGGCGCACGACGTCCTTGGAGGTCAGCCGAATGAAGCGAACACCCTCGACGTCTTTCAGCGTGTCGACGGCGTCGGCCAGGCCCGAGCGCTGGCCGCCCGGCAGGTCGGTCTGGCTGGGATCGCCGGTGATCACCATGCGCGAGCCCTCGCCCAGCCGCGTCAGGAACATGCGCATCTGCATCGGCGTGGTGTTCTGCGCCTCGTCGAGGATGACGTAGCAATGCGCCAGGGTGCGGCCACGCATGAAGGCGAGCGGCGCGATCTCGATCTCGCCCGATTCCATGCGGTTGGCGATCTGCTCGGCCGGCAACATGTCGTGCAGCGCGTCGTAGAGCGGCCGCAGGTAGGGATCGATCTTCTCCTTCATGTCGCCGGGCAGGAAGCCCAGCCGCTCGCCCGCCTCGACCGCCGGCCGCGACAACACGATGCGCTCGACCTTGCCGGCCAGCAGCAGCGACACGCCCATGGCGACGGCGAGGTAGGTCTTGCCGCTGCCTGCCGGCCCCAGGGCGAACACCATGTCGCGCTCGCGCAGAGCTGTGAGATAGATGATCTGTCCGGGCGAGCGCGCCTGCACGGTGCGGCGGCGTGTGCGGATGCCGTCATTGTCGCCGCCGCCGTCGGCACCGGTGCGGGCGAAGCGCACGGCAGCGTCGACGTCGGCGATCTCGATCGACAGACCACGCTTCAGCCGCTCGTAGAGGCCGGCGATGGCCTTGTGCGCCACCGCGGCATCGTCGGCCGATCCGGCGATGGCGAGCTGGTTGCCGCGCGCGCTCAACTGCACGTTGGCGAGCTGCTCTATGCGCACCAGATGACGATCGTGATTGCCGTAGAGCCCGGGCAGGAGCGCGTTGTCGTCGAACGTCATGCGGCGCACGTCAGCCGAACGGCCGGTTGCTGCCGTATCGGTCACGCGGCGGCCTCGTAGGCGCGAGTGACGATCTCGCCGGCCAGGCTGTTGGCATGGCCCTCGATGAGGCGTGCCTCGACGATATGGCCGATCAGCCGCGGGTTGCCGTCGGCATAGACCGACTGCAACCACGGCGTCTTGCCGACGATCTGGCCGGGCTTGCGGCCGGTCTCGGCGAACAGCACCGGGGCGGTGGTACCAACCTTGGAGATGTTGAAATCGCGCGCCTGCTGGCCGAGCAGCGCCTGCAGGGCGGCAAGCCGCGCGGACTTCACCGCTTCGGGCACCTGGTCGGGCATCGCCGAGCCTGGCGTGCCGGGCCGGCGGCTGTACCTGAAGGAGAAGGCCGACGCGAAGCCCACCTCGTCGACCAGCCGCATGGTGTCGTCGAAGTCGGCGTTGCTCTCTCCCGGGAAGCCGACGATGAAGTCGGAGGAGAGCGCCAGGTCGGCGCGCGCGTAGCGCAAGCGATCGACCAGGCCGAGGAAGAGATCGCGTCCGTGCCGGCGGTTCATCGCCTCGAGGATGCGGTCGGAGCCCGACTGCACCGGCAGGTGCAGGTACGGCATGAGCTGCGGCACAGCGCCATGGGCGGCGATCAGATCGTCGTCCATGTCGCGCGGATGGGAGGTCGTGTAGCGGATGCGCGCCACGCCATCGATCTCGGCCAGGGCATAGATCAGTCGCGCCAGCGACCACGTCGAGCCGCCAATCGAGCTGGCCGCGGCCTCACCGTGGTAGGCGTTGACGTTCTGGCCGAGCAGCGTGATCTCGATCGCGCCGGCCGCCACGAGCTGGCGCGCTTCGCTCAGCACGGCCGACGCCGGCCGCGAATACTCCGCGCCGCGCGTATAGGGCACGACGCAGAAGGTGCAGAACTTGTCGCAGCCTTCCTGGATCGACAGGAAGGCCGAGCCGGCGCGCACGCCCTGCGGCGCCGGCAGATGATCGAACTTGCTCTCGGCCGGGAAGTCGGTGTCGAGCACGCCCGCACCCGGCAGGCGCTTGCCGGCGCGCCGTATGGCGGCCTTGCGCTCGGCTTCGGCCAGAAGCTCGGGCAGGCGGTGGTAGGCCTGCGGACCCACGACGATGTCGACGGCGGGCTGGCGGCGCACGATCTCCTCGCCCTCGGCCTGGGCGACGCAGCCCGCGACGGCGATGGTGAGATCGCGGCCTTCGGCACGGCGCTCGCGCTTGGCATCGCGCAGGCGACCGAGCTCGGAATAGACCTTCTGCGAGGCATGCTCGCGGATATGGCAGGTGTTCAGCACGACCAGGTCGGCCTGCTCGGGCGTGTCGGCCATGGCATAGCCCAGCGGCCGCAGGACGTCGGCCATGCGGTCCGAATCGTAGACGTTCATCTGGCACCCGTAGGTGCGGATGAACACGCGCTTGCGCTGCCCGTCGGTGCGGACGTCGGTCATCGGTCTCCGTTGCAGGAACGGCCGGGTTCTATCATTGCGCGGGCCGGTGGTCGACTCCCCCCTGGCCGTCCTCAAATCACGCTTCTCAAACTCCTCTCCCCCGCTAGGGCAGGGCGATCGCATATGCCCACTTCCGTCGTCTCGACCGAGGGCCCCCTCGACTTCGCTCGGGGCAAGCTCCGTCCCGAGCGGAGAGACCTTCCGTCCACAATAGGCCACTTATCGTGGACAGAAGGTCTCTCCGCTCCGCGCTTCGCGCTCCGGTCGAGACGACGGAAATCGCCATATGCGATCGCCCTACCCGCTAGGGGGAGAAGAATATGAAGTGGCGAGGATCGAGCACGGCGCAAGATCAAGCCGCCTTCTTGGGTGCCGGCAGCAGTTCGTAACGGCCGGAATTCGCAGCCTGCACCGCCCCCGAGACCTGTTTGAAGCAGTATTCGGCGAGCTTCTTGCGGTCGCCGAGCTTGTCGATGTCGACCGGCGGGAAGAAGGTGACCACGGCCTCGGTCTCGCCCAGGCACACCATCTGCCAGAGGTGCGGCACCAGATCGAGATCGCCGAACCAGGCGAACAGCGGACGCCAGTAGCGGCCGAGCGGGATGCCGTCGAGCCGGGTGTAGGCGATGGCGACCGACTGCACGGCGATGGGCTTCTCGTCGCGGCGCAAGCTGCGCCACGCCGAACAGGGCGCTGCGGAAGGGCAGCACGCGCGTGCCGTCGCTGCTGGTGCCCTCGGGAAACAGCATGAGATTGTCGCCGGTGTTCAGCCGGCTCATCATCTCGTCGCGGCTGCGGCTGGTCTTGCCGCTGCTTCGTTCGACGAAGATGCGTGCGCTGCGCCTTGGCGAGGGTCGAGAAGAACGGCCAGGTCGCGACCTCGGCCTTGGCGACGAAGCTGCCCGGGATCAGCCCGCCCAGGACCACGATGTCGAGGTAGGAGACGTGGTTGCAGACGTAGAGCGTCGGGATCACGTCCGAGCGCTGGCCGTGCACGCGCACCCTGATGCCGAGGATGATGCAGACGAAGCGGTGATAGGCGACCGGCATCCAGCGGATGACCGGGCGGATGCGCAGCGCCATCGGCCACAAGATAGATCGGCACCAGCACGAGCGTTACCGAGAGGTAGCTCAGCAGCCGGAAGGCGCCTCGCAGAGGAGAACCGATCCACATCGCAGCGTCGGAGACGTCAGCCTTCCTGCTCGCGCATCCCGCGTTCGTAGTGGCGGATGTACTTCTCGGTGATGATTTCCGTCTTGACGATGATGAAGACGTCGGTGCTGCCGAACTCCGGATCGATCACCGCACCCTCGCCGACGAAGCCACCCAGACGCAGGTAGCCCTTGATGAGCGGCGGCACGCGCGCCATCGCCTTGCGAGGGTCGTAACTGCCGGGTTCAAGCACGTCCATCTTGACGTAACGGCTGGCCAGCGCGCGCACGCGGATCTCCGGCGGCGCGAGGTGATGATGGTAGAGATACGACATCGCCTGCGAATGCTGCGACGGATCGGTGCCCGGCATGCTGGCGCAACCGAACATCACCTGGATGTTGTAGTGGTGGGAATATAGCGCGATGCCGCGCCACAGCATCTGCATGGTCGCGGTGTTGCGCGCGTCCTTGGCGATGCACGAGCGGCCGACCTCGAGGACCTCGCCGGGATAGTCGATCATCGGCTGGATGTCGTACTCGGCCGACGAGTAGAAACGGCCTATTGCCGCCGCCGCCGAGCGGCGGGTCAGGCGATAGGTGCCGACGATGGCCTTCGGCCCCTCGCCGCGGCGATGATCGAGCACCAGCAGGTGATCGCAGACCGTGTCGAAGGCATCGAAGTCGCGCCGCCGCGCCGCCATCTCGGGCGTCGGATGCGCTGTCATCTCTTCGTAAAACACCCGATAGCGAAGCGCCTGCGCGGCATCGATCTCGGCGGCGTTCTCGGCCAGCCTGACCTCGAAGTCGCCAGCGACAACCCTGACGATCTCCGCACTGGAGGCGGGCGCGCCAAGTAGCTCGGCTTCGCTGTCAGCGCGGTCAATGCGCATGCTGAATCCGCAAGGGGGCCGCCCCGATCATCGCTCCATTATCGAGGTGGCGATGGCGCCGTCCACTCATTTTTGGCGACTGTTTTTCCCGTCCAGGGGCACACCGTACAGTTCCAGACGGTGACCGACCAGCTTGTAGCCGGCCTTTTCAGCGATCCTGCGCTGCAGTTCTTCGATCTCGTCGTTGTGGAATTCCACAACCTTGCCGCTCTGGATGTCGATCAGGTGGTCGTGATGCTCGTCCGGCGTTTCTTCATAGCGAGCGCGACCATCTCCGAAGTCGTGCTTGGCGAGAATGCCGGCCTCCTCGAACAGGCGCACGGTCCGGTAAACGGTGGCGATCGAGATGTTGGGATCGATCGCGGTCGCGCGGCGATGCACGGCCTCGACATCCGGGTGATCGTGCGCCTCCGACAGCACACGCGCGATCACGCGCCGCTGGTCGGTCATCTTGAGACCGCGTTCGCTGCACAGCATCTCGAGTTTGGATTTACGATCAGGCATGCATCAATAGCCTACACCGCCCTGCGGCTGCGGTATAGTTGTCGGGTGATGACAATCCAGCCGGACCAGACGCCAGACCAGACAATCGACATCACGGCCGAGGTCTGCCCGATGACCTTCGTGCGCACCAAGCTCAGGCTCGAGCGCATGAAGCCGGGCGAGATCCTGAGCGTGCGCCTCAGCGGCGAGGAACCTTTGCGCAACGTCCCCCGCGCCGCGCGCGAGGAAGGCCACAGCATCCTGTCGATCGAAGATGCCGGCGATGCCCATATCGTAACCATCCGGCGGGCGTGATCATCAATTCATCAGATGAGAGTGAGACGCATGACGATGCCGTCGACCGCCGGCCCCTGGCCACGCTGATAGTAAGCGCGGCGTGCGCCGACCGCGCAAAAACCCTGCGCGTCGTAAAGGTTTCGCGCCGCCAGGTTGTCCACGCCGACCTCAAGGAATAGCGTCCGCGCCCCGCGCTCGCGCACATGATCGATGACGGCGGCGAGCAGACGGCGCGCGGCCCCATGGCGGCGACGGGCCGCTCGCACGGCGATGGTCAAAAGCTCCGCCTCGTCAGCGGCCACACGGCACAAGGCGAAGCCCGCATCGTGGCCGTCGATCTGCAGCAGCAGGCCGGCCACGCCGGGCGAAGCAACGAGCTCGGCAATGTCCTGCCGCGTCCACGCGCGCTCGCCGAGGGCGGCGAACGATTCGGCATGCAGCGCGGCGGCCCGATCGAGATCGAGCGCGCCCAGCGGCGCGATGGCGAAATGGTCGGTCATTCAATCGACGGTGCGGCGCGCGCCGTCCGGCAAGGTGATGTTGACGCCACGCAGGTAGAGCGGCCGCGGCAGGCCTTCCTCGGCATTGCGGCTACGCCAGGCATCGATGCCCGCGTCGCCGGCCAGGCGGGCGAGCGTGACGGGATCGGGGGCTGCTTCCTCGACGACCGTGTCGATTCCCGCGGCCAGAAGATCGTCCGCAAGTGCCTTGGCGCCGATGCCGACGACGAGGCACGGCCGGCCGGCAACGCGGACCGCGAGATCGCGCGCCGACGTCACGAAGGAGATGGCGTTGCCCTCACCGATGGCGCAGAACCAGTCGCCCAGCCGGCTGTCGATGGCGGCGATCACCAGCCTGTCGCGCGATGGAGACTGGGCGAGCAGGACCGCCGTCGTGGTGATGCCGGCCAACGGCACGGCCAGACCGACAGCCAGTCCGCGCGCGGCGGCGAGGCCCACGCGCACGCCGGTGAAACTGCCCGGGCCGATGGTCACGGCAATGAGCGTGAGCGCGCGACGGTCGACCGCGGCATCGGCAAGCACAGCCTCGATCGCCGGCAACAGGCGTGCAGCTTGGTCTCGGCCGCCTTCACCGAGGCTGGCCAGACGCACGCCATCGCGCACGACGGCAACGCCAAGGCCGCTCACGGCACAATCGAAGGCGAGGACGGTCATGTGTATTCTTGGTTCATGAAGCTCGATCTTGTTGCAATCGCCCCGCCCGACTTCGACGTCGATGTGACGCTCGCCTACGCGACGGAGGCCAATCTAACGGGGCAGCCGGTGTACCGGAATGCCGAATGCTGGCTGCATCGCGCAGCCGCCGACAAGCTCGCCGCGGCGATCGCACTGGCCCGGCCGCTCGGCCTCAGGCTGCGCATCTTCGACGCCCTGCGCCCCGTGGAGGCGCAATGGGCGCTGTGGAATGCCCGGCCGGACCCCGAGTTCCTGGCCGATCCGCGCCGTGGCTCGCCGCATTCGCGCGGCGTTGCCGTCGACCTCACCCTGCTGGACGGCGATCACGAGCTCGACATGGGCACGGCGTTCGACGCCTTCACCCCGCTGTCCCATCACGGCCGCACCGACGTCTCCGCCGAGGCGCAGCGCAACCGCCTGCTGCTGATGGGCCTGATGACCAGCGCCGGCTGGGACTTCTATCGCAATGAATGGTGGCACTATCAGCTGTTCGACCAGCGGCGCTATCCGCTGGTCAGCGATACCGATCTGCCGCGACCGATGATGTAGCTAAAACCCCGACAGCTTCGCCCTGTCGAAGTCGTGCAGGTCGTTCTCGCGCATGATCTGGCGCACGAACTGCACGTACTCCAGGCCGCGCTCGGAATAGCGCAGCAGCGTGCCGACCAGCCGGTAGCCTTCGAGCTCCTCGCTGCGCTCGCGCGCCGCGGCGCGGGCGGTGCGGAAACCGGCATAGGCGGGATGGGTGTTGAGGTTGGTGATGTAGGCCTCGGTGGCCTCGCCGACGCTGGAGAAAGGCTGCGGCATGCCGTTGCCCGGCTTCCACGGCACGTCGACGCTGTGACGGCCGACCACCTGGATCTGGCCAAACAGCGCATTGCCGGTGCGCGCGGCGAAGGAGGTGCCCCAGCCCGATTCGACGCCGCCCTGGGCGATCGCCATCGACGGCGGCACGATGTCGACACGGCGCACCAGCTCGTCGATGCGATCGGGCGTCGTCTCGTAGCGGTCGGCGAGATCGTCGAGCCAGATGCGCTCGATCGGATTCATGCTCAGCGGGTCGACGGCGAGCTTGTCGCGCAGCGCGAGGAGCTGCTCGCGGTCGGCTATCACGCGCTGATTGACCTCGAGCACCACGGGCAGGATGGCGGTGATGAAGAGCTGCTTGCGCTCGTAGCCGTCCTTGTTGCCGAGGTCGGACGGCACGCGGTCGACCCTGATGGCCGGCACGGCCTCGCCCTGGCGGATGTCGGTGAGCAGCGTGAAGGAGACGTCGCGGAAGAAGCCGGCGAGCTCGTCGGCGGTGCGCGGGCTGACGGCACGAAGCTGGACCTGGCGGCGCAGCGCGTTGCCCGGAGCGGCGAAGCGGCCATGGCCCATCGACGGATCGATTATCGAGCGATGGATGTCGTCCGGCTCGTTGGCCGGCGGCGGCAGGAAGGTCAGCGCCTGCGGCTCGGCATCCATGGCGACCAGCATCATCTCGTCGGGCGAGGAGGCCTGGGCCTTGCCGATGGGCGGGAAGGACAGATAGGGGGCGGCATCGAAGGAAGGCAGCGGCTCGCTGAGGCCCACGCCGGTTGCGAATACGGCGGCCCACACCACCGGAAACGCATATTGTCTCCCGCGATTTATCGCGGGCCGAATTGAGCAATACATTCCACACCCTCGTTTCGTTTGCTCAAACGAACGGCCCATCGCACGCGGCCCCCACGCCACGCCCGTTGCACCTCTACGCTGTACGCTTGAGCGGAAGGCGGCCTACTGGGCCGCCTGCACTTCCACTACTTCCGGCACGTAATGCTTCAGAAGATTCTCGATGCCCATCTTGAGCGTGGCCGTCGAGCTCGGGCAGCCCGAGCAAGAGCCCTGCATGTGCAGGTAGACCACGCCATCCCGGAAGTCCTGGAAGACGATATCGCCGCCGTCCTGCGCCACCGCCGGACGAACGCGCGTATCGAGAAGTTCCTTGATCTGGGCGACGACTTCATCGTCGTCGGCCGCCGCGGCCTGCGCCTCGGCGGCGTTGGCGATCACCGGATCGCCGGACGTATAGTGCTCCATGATGCCGCCGAGGATCGACGGTTTGAGGACTTGCCAGTCCCGGTCGGCCGACTTGGTGACGGTCACGAAGTCGGAGCCGAAGAACACGCGCTCGACGCCTTCGACCGCGAACAGCCTCTTCGCCAGGGGCGAGGGGCCAGCGGTTTCGGCGGTCGCAAAATCCATCGTCCCCTTCTCCATGACCACGCGGCCCGGGAGGAACTTCAGGGTGGAAGGATTTGGCGTCTGCTCGGTCTGGATGAACAAACCTACCTCCGTGTCGAACGCATCACGGTTACCCGCTTGGCGTCGCTTAGGGTGGGGACGGTACGTCGCCGGCCCCGATCGATGGCTTTGAGGTAGGAACCAAGGGCAAACCGATCAAGTCGTTTCTTGGGTCAGACTGAATAAATGTTATGGAAAATATCGATATTATATTTTGATTGCAGTATCTTGCCCGCCAGTGATCAATCTGAGGCTGGGTTGACAGAGCGGAACACAAAAGGTGTTCGCCGACTGCCTTTGCCTAAATGGTCGCGGAAAATTTGCGCACGCCTCACGAGATTGCGTCGATCTCCGCTTCGGAGAGCGCGCCCGGCACGATGGTGAGCGGCACGCGCAGCTGATTGCCGAGCTTGCCGGCGAAGGCGGTGACCAGCGGCCCCGGTCCCTCGCTGCTCGACGCGCTCGCCAGCACCAGGACCGAGATCGAACGGTCCTCGGTGATCAGCTTGACGAGCTCGTCGCGGCTTTTGCCCTCGCGGATATGGATGGTCGGCGGCTGTCCCGTGAGCGACACGGCGGCGTCGGCATGTTTGGCGATGACCTCCTCGGCCTGCTGGCGCGCTTCCTGGCGCATCAGGTCGACGACGGCGCCCCATTGCTGGGCTTCCGGCGGATCCATGACGTAGAGCATGGCCACCCGACCACCCGTCCGCTTGGCCCGGCGGCAGGCGTAGCGCAACGCGTTACGCATTTCCGGGCTTTCGTCGACGATGACCAGGAAGACGCGCTCATCGGCCCGGCTGGCCTGTTCGCTCATGGCTCGCTCCCTCCGTTAAATGCGCCGCATCACGGCGCCGCCGGCCCAGCCGACCAGCAGGGCCATGAAGATTGCGCCGAGGCCGTAGAGCGGCCCGTCATTATCCGCCCAGCCGGCGAGCTGGGCGCTGAATCCGACCTTGCCGACGGGCAGCGGGCGCGACACGGCGGCGACGATCCTGCCCTCGTGCAGAAGATAGGTCCTGACCTCGTAGGTGCCCTCGGGCAGGCGCGAGGGAAACGGCAGCTCGACCCGGAACAGCCGGTTGGCCTGGATGGTGACCTGGCCGATCGCCGCGGGATAAAGGCCCTCGCGCCGCTTCACCTCGACCAGGCCGAGGCGGAATCTGGTCAGATCCTCATGCTCGCGCTGGCCGACCGACTGCACGCTCTGCAGCCGATCCTCCAGCGACAGGATCTCGCCCCCGGCGCTGCGCGCCAGCAGGCGCTGCAAGGGCTGGCTGGCGGCGATGGAATAGTAGGCCGGGACGTCGTCGAAGGCCTGGCGTCCGGTATTGAGCCACATTCCCAGCACGCGCTGCTTGCGCAGCACCGTCTCGCGCGCCGGTGGGCCGATCACGACCACGACGATCTCGCCCGGCGGATCGAACATGCCGAACAAGAGGATGCTCTCGCCCTGGAAGGCCGAGGTGATCGACACCCGGGGCCGCGACAGGTCGACGATCAGCTCGGGTGTCTCGAACTGGTTGGGCACCGATGGCGGCATGGACGGGTCGGTCGGCTGCCCGCTGCCTGGCAGGGGGCCGAAGATGCCTCCGGCCGGCGGCTCGATGCGTGGGCCTTGGGCGGCCAGCGGCATCGCCAGCAGGATGCCCATCAGCCACGCGGCAATGGTGCCCCATCCTCTCATGGCAGCACCTGCCGGGTGCCGAGCGAATAGAGCGAGCTCGGCGTGCGCAGAAGCTCGGTCAGGAGTTCCACCGCCACAGCCAGGATCAGCACCGACATCAGCCCACGCAGCACCACACCCGGCAGCTTGGCGGCCAGCCGCGAGCCGATCGGCGCACCGACCACGCCACCCAGGATCAGGAGCAGCGCCAGCACGACGTCGACAGTGCCGTTGGTCGCCGCCTGCAGGAACGTGACGTTGGCCGCCACGAACAGGATCTGGAAGTTCGACGTGCCGATGACCACGGCGGTCGGCATGCCGAGGATGTAGATCATCGCCGGCACCAGCACGAAGCCGCCGCCGACGCCCAGGATGGCCGACAAGATGCCGATGGCGAAGCCGATCCCGATCGGCAGCAGGGCGCTGATGTAGAGCTTGGACTTGTAGAAGCGCAGCTTGAGCGGCAGGCGGTGCACCAGGTAGTGGGTGTGCAGCTTGCCGCGCGGCGCTTCGGGGTTGCGCCGCCGCCTGATGTAGGTCCGCGCGCTCTCGAACAGCATCAGCAGGCCGATGGTCGACAGCATGACGACGTAGAGCACGGCGATGACGAAATCGATCTGGCCGATGTTCTTCAGGTAGGTGAACAGCGACACGCCGGCCGACGAGCCGATCATGCCGCCCAGCAGCAGGACCAGGCCCATGCGCAGGTCGACGTTGCCGCGCCGCCAGTGCACCTGCAGCGAGGAGATCGAGTTGGAGACCACCTGGTTGGCCTGGCTCGCCACCGCGACGGCGGGCGGAATGCCGACGAAGATCAAGAGCGGCGTGGCCAGGAAGCCGCCGCCCACGCCGAACATGCCCGACAGCAGCCCGGCGGCGCCTCCCAGGCCGAGCAGAATGAACACGTTCATCGACTGCTCGGCGATGGGAAGGTAGATCTCCACGCGTCGCCTATTTCAGCAGGATGGCAGTGAGTTCGCGCAACTGCACGCGTGCCCGCAGCAGGTAGAAGCCCTGTGCCGCCAGATGATTGGGGATGAGCAACCCGTCGGGATAGCCATTCCATACGATCCAGGGATCGAGTGCCGCGGCGATGCGGAAGGTCTCGACCGTGCCGTTCCAGGCGTTCGTGAGGTTCCGTTCGCGGATCACGTTCTCGAAGTCGATGCCGAGCTCGCGCAACAGCAGGTAGTTGGCGTAGAGACGGCCCTTGTTGAAGTAGAAGATGTCGTCGGCCCTGAGATCGAACAGGTCGCCGGCCCTTTCGATGATGTGCTGATCGATCACCGCCGAATCGGAGCCCTCATCGTTGGCGATGCGTTCGAGCAGGGCCTGCAGGTTGTCGGCGCGGCGCTCGAAGACGGCCTGTCCCGAGGCCAGCCGCTTGTTGTAGGCCACCAGGCGGTCGCGTCCGGCGCGGTACTTCTGCGCCGACGTCGTCGACGGCAGCAGCGACACGCTGGGCTGCCACAACCAGATGTTGGGCTGCTCATTGAGATAACCGCGCGCCTGCTCGAGGTCGCGGTCGACCTGGCTGGTGCCTCGGGTGCGGCCGACCTGATCCATCAACTCGGTGCTGAAGCGACCCAGCGCCGCCATGATGCCGCGCTGGAAGTTCGGCATGTTGTCGAGGATGCCGGCGGGCACGAAGAACGGCATCATCGGCGTCCAGGTGTTGACGTCGACCTCGCGGGTCACGAGCTGCGCCGCCACCGCGACGGCACGGCTTTCGCCCGGCGCCACGTTGCGCGGTGCGAACTGCGGATCGTCGTCGATGCTCTCGACGATCAGGGCGCCGACCGGGAAGTAGAGCACCAGCACCACGACGACGATGCGCCAGGTCCAGCTCCACAGCCGGCGCCGGCCGCTCGGCGCGGGACCCGTTCCACGACCCCATCCCGGACGCCAAGTCTTCAGGCGGTCCCAGCTCCTGCGCCACCATGAGGGGGCCGGCGTGGAGGCCACGCCGTGGTCCGGTTCGAACGTCATGCCTCACCTTACCATTCGTCTCGTGACGAAACAGGGGCGACGACTGCTGATGCATCCTCACTCACTCGGACTCCTCGCCCCGCCAGGGGAGAGCTTGGGTGAGGGGTTGGATCCGGCGCTGCCCCTCACCTAGCCTCTCGCCCTAGCGGCGGGAGAGGAACAGGAGTCCGCTTTGCGGACGCCTCCCCACGCAAGGCGTGAGCAGGAAGACGAATGTGTTCTAGAGTGTCGCCGGAACGAATGGAGTTGGAGGAATGGCACTCGATCCCGAATCGCAGCGCTTGATCGACCTGATGGCCGCGGCCAATCGGCCGGCATGGAACACGCTCTCGCCACAGGCGGCCCGCGACCTCTATCTCTCGCTGCGTCCGGCGTCCCAGGGTCCGCGGCCGGCCGAGGCCAAGGTGGTCGATCGCACCATTCCCGGCCCTGCCGGCGATCTCGCGGTGCGCATCTATCGGCCGGCCTCGGCGCCGGCCGACGCCAAGCTGCCGTGCCTGGTCTATGCCCATGGCGGCGGCTGGGTGTTCGGCAATCTCGACAGCCACGACGTGCTCTGCGCCCAGTTCGCGCTGGAGGCGGGTATCGTGGTCTTCGCCATCGACTACCGGCTGGCGCCGGAAGCGCGTTTCCCCGGTGCTTTCGACGATGTCGGGGCCGGGCTGAAGTGGGTGGCCGCCAACGGCGCCTCGATCGGCGTCGATCCGACGCGGCTCGCCATCGGCGGCGACAGCGCCGGCGGCAATCTTGCGGCGGCCGTGTCGATCTGGGCGCGCGACAATGGCGGACCCAAGCTCTGCCTGCAGCTTCTCGCCTATCCGGTGACTGATGCGGTGGGCCGCGCCGAGTCCTATCGTCGCTACGAGGACGGCTACGGGCTGAATGCCGCCACCATGGAGTGGTTCTTCGATCACTATACGCCGGACACGGCGAACCGCGGCGACTGGCGCATCTCGCCCTTGCGCGCGAAGTCGCTCAGCGGCCTGCCGCCGGCGCTGGTGATCACTGCGGGCTACGATCCGCTGCGCGATGAGGGCCGCGCCTATGCCTTCCGCCTTCATCAGGAAGGGACCCAGGCGGACCTGGTGGAATTCGGCGGCATGCTGCACGGTTTCCTGAGCTCGCCGATGCTGCTGCATGGCGCCCGCCGCGGCACGTCGCTCGCTGCAGCCGCACTGCGCGAAGCGCTGGTGCAACGCACCCGGTGAGCCTGTAAAGCCGAGCATGTGAGCACCGCGAGCCTACCGCCGCGCGCCGTGCCGGTGGGCATGGCGCTCCCTGGCCTGGTCATCGCCGTCGCCATGATCGGCGACACGCTGCTCTATGTCGTGCTGCCGCTCTACCACCAGGATTTCGGCATCAGCCTCGCCATGGTGGGCGTGCTGCTGTCGCTCAATCGGTGGATCAGGCTCTTGGCCAACTCCGGGGTGGCGGCGATCGGCGAGCGCGTCGGGCCGCATGCGCTGATGGTGATGGCCGCCATCGGCTCGGTCGTCTCGACCACGCTCTATGGCCTGGTCGAGAACGAGGCCGTCCAGGTCGCCGCACGCATGCTGTGGGGCGTCTCCTACGCCTCGCTCAACCTTTCAACCCTCGCCTATGCCGTCAGCGACCGTGCCAATGCGGGAAAGCGGGTCGGCGCCAGCCGGGCGGCGATCGGCCTGGTGCAGGCCTTGTCGCTGGTCGGCGGCGCGTGGATTGCCCTGCAGGTCGGACCGCGCTCGGTGTTCCTGATCTTCGGCGGCCTGACGCTGATCTCGCTGGTCGCCGCCCTATTGCTGCCGCGCCTGCCGCGCGAGATCGCCGACAGGAAGCCCTTCCGGTTGCCGGTCCCGCATCGTCTGGAGATCTGGGGCTTCACGCTGGGTTTCACCGGCGATGGCGTGTTCCTGCTCACGCTCTCCTTCCTGATGAAGGATTCGATCACCTGGGTCGCGCCGATATTGGCAACGGCGGCCCTTTTGGCGCTGCGCTGGCTGGTCGAGATCACCACCGGCCCGCTGGGCGGCTGGATCGGCGACCGCTTCGGCGCGCGGCGCATCTCGATCATCAACGGCGTGCTGCTGGTCGCGGGCTTCGTGCTGATCGCCCTCGATCACGAGCTGCTGGGCGCGCTGGTCGTGGTCATGACGCGCGGCATGTTCAACACCCTGATCCCGGTGCTGGTGCTCGAGCGCGGCAAGTCGAGCGTGCTGAGCTCGCAGGCGAGCTATTCGACCTGGCGCGACTTCGGCGCCGCGCTCGGGCCACTGTCGGCGCCCTGGCTGTTCCTCAACATCCCGCAGGCACCGCTCTATGCGGCGCTGGCCGCGGCGCTCGGCATCAGTGCGCACTTCTGCCTAGTCCGTCGGTGACTTGGAGCGCGGACCTCCAGGTCCGCCCGTGATTCATGATGCGGACCTGGAGGTCCGCGCTCCAGAGATGCCTTCAACTACCGAAACACATCCTTGCGATGGCGCACCTCGGCGAACACGGCGACCGGGTCGCCGCCCGGCAGGCCGACGGCGCGCTGCACGGCAGGCACGTCGGCGCGCAGGAACGGGTTGGTGGCCTTCTCCTCGCCGAGCAGCGAGGGCACCGTGGCCTGGCCCTTGGCGCGCGCAGCGTCAATCGCGGCGGAGCGCTTGATGAGCTCGTCGTTGTCGGCCTCGACCGTCACCGCGAAGCGGGCGTTCGACTGCGTGTATTCGTGCGCGCAGTAGACGCGCATGTCGTCCGGCAGGCCGCGGAGCCGGCTGAGCGAGGTCCACATCTGCTGCGGCGTGCCTTCGAACAGGCGGCCGCAGCCCAGCGCGAACAGCGTGTCGCCGCAGAACAGCGCCTTCTGCTCGCGGAAGGCGTAGGCGATGTGGCCGCTGGTATGGCCCGGCACGAAGAACACGTCGGCCTCGGCCTCGCCGAAGCGGTAGCGCTCGCCGTCATCGACCTCGACGTCGATGCCGGGAATGCGGGCACGGTCGCGGCGCGGGCCGACGATGGTGCAGCCGGTGGCTTCCTTGATCTCGCGGTTGCCGCCGACATGGTCGCCGTGATGGTGGGTGTTCAGGATATGGGTGATCTTCCAGCGGCGTTTGGCCGCCTCGGCCAGCACCGGCCCGGCCGCCGCCGGGTCGACCACGCCGACCGAGCCGCTTTGCGGCTCGCGCATCAACCACACGTAATTGTCGTTCAGGACCGGGATTCTAACGATGTCTAGGGATGTGCTCATGTTGCAACGTTAGCAAGGCTGCCTTGTTGCCGCCATGGACCGACCATGGCCGCAACGGTTCGGTTTCTGCTAGTATCGCCACATGTGGACGGACGTCCTCGATCTCAACGAGTTCTACAGCAGCACCCTCGGTCAAATGACGGTGCGGCTGCTGCGCGCGCGGCTGCGCGAAGTGTGGCCGAACGTGCGCGGCGAAACCGTGCTCGGCCTGGGCTATGCCACGCCCTTCCTGCGGCCGTTCCGCGAGGAAGCTGAGCGTACCTTGGCCTTCATGCCGGCGCAGCAGGGCGTGACGCGCTGGCCGCGCGAGGGCCGCAACCTCACCGCCCTGGTCGACGAGAACGACCTGCCCCTGCCCGACCGCTCGGTCGACCGCGTGCTCCTGGTCCATGCCGTCGAGAGCACCGAGCAGGTGCGGCCGATGCTGCGCGAGATCTGGCGGGTGATGGCCGACGGCGGACGCCTGGTCACCGTGGCGCCGACGCGCGCCGGCCTGTGGTCGCAGATCGACCGCTCGCCGTTCTACCAGGGCCATCCCTACTCCGCCGGCCAGCTCGCCGGCCTCCTGCGCGCCAACATGTTCGCGCCGATGCGCCAGAGCCGCGCCCTCTTCATGCCACCCACCAACTCGCGGCTGATGCTGCGCATGGCGCCGGCCGTCGAGCGCTTCGGCCAGCGTTGGCTCGGCCGCTTCGCGGGCGTCAGCGTCATCGAGGCCGGCAAGCAGCTCTACGCCGGCATCGCCGAGCGCCATACCTCGCCCGAGCTCGCCGTCGTGCGGCCCAAGCTGCGCATCGCCAGCTCGCGCGACGCGCAGTCAGCGCGGACCCGCAACGAGGACGGCGAAGCACCGGCCTCCTGATCTCAACACCTCATCGAGAGCATTCGCATGTCGCTGTCTCCGCGCGTGATCGCGCTGCTGGGCTTTGGTGAGGCCGGATCGGCTATCGCGCGCGGCCTGTGCGCCGAGGGCGGCTGGCGCGGCACGCCGAAGCCGGGCGACAACGCCCCGCGCCGCGTCATCGCCATCGACACCGCGCTGGACAAGGACGCGCGCGGCACGGCTCTGGCCAAGGAAGCGAAAAGGCTCGATGTCGCCATCGAGGGCGGCTACGCCGCCTCCCTGCGCGACGCCGACCTGGTGATCTGCGCCGTCCAGGGCGAACACGCGCTGGAAGCGGCCGAGGCCGCCGCGCCGCTCCTGAAGAAGGGCGCGCACTATCTCGATCTCTGCACCGTGACCGGCCGCATGTCGGACGAGGATCGCGCGCCGATCGAGGCGGCGGGCGGCCGTTACATCGACATCGCCGTCATGGGCGGCTTCTTCAAGTCGGGCATCAAGGCGCCCATGCTGGTGGCCGGCGAAGATGTCGAACCGGTCGTCGCCTGGATGAACGCCAACGGCTTCGAGACCAAGGTGCTGGGCCCCCGGCCGGGCAGCGCCTCGTCGGTCAAGATGGTGCGCAGCGTGCTGCTCAAGGGCATCGAGGCGCTGGGCGTCGAGGCCTATGTCACCGCCGAGCGCCAGGGCATCCTCAAGGAAGTGATGGAGTGCCTGAGCGACGCCGACGCCATGCCCTTCCGCGACTTCATTGCCATGCTGGTGCGAACCCATACCGTGCATGCCCATCGCCGCTGGGAGGAGATGGGCCTGGTCGCCAAGACCCTGCGCGAGACCGGCGTCGAGCCGCTGATGACCGAGACGACCGAGCGCAGCCTTCATCGCACCGTCGACGCCGGCATCGCGCCGGCCGACGGCAAGGTGCCGAGCCTGGAAGAGGCGCTGAAGCTCCTGTCGGAGAAGGTCGTCCGTGGCCGCTGACGTGTTCGACCAGCTCGTGGTGTTGCTCGGCGAGTCCAAGGCGAAGTTCCGCGTCATCGAACACGAGGCCGAGGGCCGCTCGGAGGCGATCAGCGTCATCCGCGGCAACCGGCCCGAGCAGGCGGCCAAGGCCATGGTGCTCGACGTGCGCGGCGGCGGCGCTGGCAAGCGCCACGTGCTGGCGATCCTGCCGGGCAATCGCAAGCTCGACTTCAGTGCCGTTGCAAAACTGTTCGAGGCGCGCAAATGCGGCTTCGCCTCGCCCGACACCGCGCAGGAGCTGACCGGCTGCGTCATGGGTTCGGTGCCGCCGTTTTCGCTGAACCCGGCGCTCGCCATCGTCGTCGAAGAGGATCTGCTCGGCAACGACACGCTGTTCTTCAACGCCGGCCGCCTCGACCGCTCGATGGAGCTCGACACCAAGGACTGGCTGGCGGTGGCACGGCCGCGTGTCGCCAGGATCGCGGCGCAGGGCTAGCGCTGCCTTGGAAAGGCCGCAGGCCGAACTATAGTTCGATCATGGACCGTTCTTCTTTTTGGCAGCGAGTTCATCGGCTGGGGCCGCGAGCTGAAATCGATCCTGCTGGCCGTCGGCTTCGTCCTGATCGTGCGCACCGTGGTCGCCGAGCCCTATCACGTGCCGTCGCCGTCGATGGTGCCGACGCTGCTCACCGGCGATCAGCTCGTCGCCGCCAAGTACGCCTACGGCTACAGCCGGTATTCCTCGCCCATCGACCTGATGCCCGAGTTCTCCGGGCGGCTGCTCGGCAAGACACCGGAGCGCGGTGACGTCATCGTCTTTCGCCTGCCCCGCGATCCCTCGACGACCTACGTAAAGCGCTTGATCGGCCTTCCGGGCGATCGCATCCAGATGAAGCGCGGGCGACTCTATATCAACGATGCCATCGTGCCTCGCCGCCTCGTCGGTCCGTTCACCGGCGATGCCGGCGGACGCAACGTGTCGACCCTGTATGTCGAGACGCTGCCGGGCGGGCGCGAGCACGAGATCATCGAGATGTCCGATGCCGACCGACTGGACGACACGACGGTGTTCGTCGTGCCACCCGGGCACTACTTCATGATGGGCGACAACCGCGACAACTCGGTGGACAGCCGCATCTCCGTTACCGACGACGGCGTCGGCTTCGTCCCCGAGGACAACCTAGTAGGCCGCGCCGACTTGGTCCTGCTGTCGCGCGATCCGGCCGTCGCCTGGTCCGACGTCGCGGAATGGCCGCACGCCTTCCGGCCGGGCCGCCTGATGGGCCGCATCCACTAAGCACAAGCATGACCGACACCTGGCGTTTTGCACCGACCACCGAGGCCGACTTCGAGCCGTTGCTGGCGATCCGCATCGACGTGATGCGCGAATATCTGGAGCGCGTGTTCCGCTATGATCCGTCACGCGCGCGGCGCGTCTTCCGCGAGCATTTCGCCGAGCCCGGCCTGCGCTCGATCCTGATCGGCGACGAGATCGCGGGCTGCGTCGGCTTCCGCGTCGGCGACGCCGAGATCAAGATCGATTCCTTCTATCTCTCCCGCCGCTATCACAATCGCGGTCTGGGTGCGGAGATCCTGAAGGTCCTGCTGGCCGAAGCCGATGCGCTCAGCCTGCCCTGCGAGCTCGACGTGCTGCTCGGCAGCCCGGCCGACCGCTTCTACGAGCGGCACGGCTTCGTGAAGCAGGGCCAGGACGACATCGAGGCCAACTTCAGGCGGGCAGTTTCGCGCGGCTAGTTCCGCCGCACGGTGACTTTGCCGACTGACGGTGAATGCACTGCCGTCAGTGGTGCGAGAGGTTTCCGAGGTTCCCGAGGTTTCCGCAGACCTCGCTTGTGGTCGGCGGAGAACCGAGCCCCATAGGTTGGAATTAAGATAGTTACGATAGTTTAGATGTTGGGAATCGCCTGTGTCGGAGAGCGAGAGCCGCGAGCCCGTCCGGAGGGCAAGCGGCCGGACGGGCCCTGCGGTATCGGCCGCAGCCTTGTGGTCTCGGATCGACGATGCAAAGAGCGACAACGCGGGGGACACAACGCGACAGGCCGCCATTATAACTCAAGTGCACATCGTGTCAAGCACGACAGTTATGACGGGCCAGTTTCGCTTTCGCGAGTTTTTTCGCGCCGTATAGGGAGTCTCTGTCTGGCGGCTCGTCCGGGCGATCACGCCACTCCTTGTGTCGCCGAGCCCGCGTGCCAGAAATGCTTTCAACGCCAATGCCGCGAGCTACTGGCGGGCGTTTGCGGCCATTGACAGACCGGACCGATCGAGACTTTCTGCCGAAATCGCGTGTTTGCAGAAAGGTCCGGTCATGGAGATCGTCATTCCCGGCGCCACGAACATCGGCCTGTTCGTCGGCGCCGCCCTGGTGCTGTTGCTGGTTCCCGGCCCCGCCGTGCTCTACATCGTCGCCCGCTCGGTGGCGCAGGGCCGGATGGCGGGCTTCGTCTCCGATCTCGGCATCCATTCCGCGACGCTCGTCCATGTCCTGGCGGCAGCACTCGGCCTGTCGGCGCTGCTCGCCTCGTCGGCGCTGGCCTTCAGCATCGTGAAGTACGCCGGCGCCGCCTATCTCATCTGGCTCGGCCTCAAGAAGATCTTCGGCCGCGCCGAGGAGGTCGACGCCGACGGCAACCTGCCGCGCCACAGCCATGCCCGCCTGTTCCGCGACGGCTTCATCGTCAACCTGCTCAACCCCAAGACGGCGCTGTTCTTTCTCGCCTTCCTGCCGCAGTTCGTCGAACCCGAGCGCGGCCATCTGGTGACGCAGATCGTCTTCCTGGGCCTGATCTTTTGCATTCTGGGCTTCATCACCGATGGCTGCTACGCCCTGGTCGCCGGCACTGCCGGTAAGTGGCTGAGGCAGAGCCGCCGTTACCTCGAGGTCGAGCGCTACGTCAGCGGCACCCTGTTCATCGGCCTCGGCCTGACGGCCGCGTTCGCTGGAAGCCAGAAGAAATAAGCTGCGCTCCGGGGCGGTGCGCCGTTCCGCAAGTCCGTATATAATGGGGAGATGAGGGCACCATGCGCTCCATGACCGTGAAAGAGGCTCGGGACTCCTTCGATCGCATGCTGGAGGCAGCAAAGCGGGAAGGTGTTGTGCTGCGTGACGGCAAGGTCGACACGGCCGTGGTCGTGTCGCCCGAGGAATACGCGCGGCTCCGACAATGGCGTGTCGAGGGCCTGCTGAAGGCGATGGACAAGGTAGCCGCGGAAGCGGCGGCCAATGGCTTGACCGAAGAGAAGCTCGCAGAATTGCTCAAGCAACCCGACTGAAGTGGCGGTCGTCTTCGATACCAACGTCCTCATCAGCGCTGTGCTCTTGACGCAGTCGAGACCTTCGCTCGCGGTACGATGGGCGGCGACCAGCGACCAAATGCTGGCCTCAAGCGTAACGTTCTCGGAACTTGTTTCGACAATGGAGAAGGCCAAATTCGACCGTTATGCGAGTCCGGCCTCGCGACGAGAGTTCGTGGCCTTCGTCTATGCAAACGTTCGATTCGTGACCATCGAACGAACGGTCCATGCGTGCCGTGATCCCGATGACGACAAGTTCCTGGAAGTCGCGGTCAATGGCGAGGCCAATGCGCTTGTAACCGGGGATGCCGATCTACTTGCTCTCGACCCTTTCGAGGGAATTTCGATCATTACGGCCACAGACTACTTGGCAAGATTCGCCGGCTGATCAATCCCGCTTCAACATGAACACCGCCTGCTCGCCCAAAAGGTTGGCGAGCAGCGGCGGCAGGCTGATCGGCTTGCTGTTGCGGTCGAGCACGATGGCGCGCTCGATGCGCACGCCCATGTCGCGGCACAGGCCGCGGAAGTCGTCGATGCTGCAGAGATGGATGTTGGGCGTGTCGTACCACTTGAAGGGCAACGACGGCGTCTCGGGCATGCGCCCGCCGAACACCAGGCGCAGGCGCACCTGCCAGTGCGCGAAGTTGGGGAAGGAGATGATGGCGCGCTTGCCGACGCGCAGCATCTGGCGCAGCACCTCGCGCGGCTCGCGCGTGGCCTGCAGGGTCTGGCTCAGGATCACGTAGTCGAAGGCGTCGTCGGGATAGTCGCGCAGGTCGGCGTCGGCGTCGCCCTGGATGACCGACAGGCCATTGGCGACGCAAGCGTTCACGCCGGTCTGGCTCAACTCCATGCCGCGCGCGTCGACACGCTTGAAGTTCACCAGGTAGGCCAGCAGCGAGCCGTCGCCGCAGCCGACATCGAGCGCGCGCGTCGCCGGATCGACCATGTCGGCGATCAGCTGCAGGTCGACGCGGATAGCGGCGACGCTCACGGCACGTCCTTCAGGCCGCGCACCGCGGCGGCGCCCTTGAGGAAGCCGGCGAGCGTGCGGAACATCTCCGGTTCGTCGAGCAGGAAGGCGTCGTGGCCCTTGTCGCTTTCGACCTCGACGAAGGACACGTTGGCGGCGGCCGCGTTCAGCGCATGCACGATCTCGCGGCTCTCGCGCGTCGGGAACAGCCAGTCGCTGGTGAAGGAGAACAGGCAGAAGCGCGTCGGCGTGCCCTTGAAGGCTTTGGCAAGCACGCCGCCATGCGCGGCGGCCAGGTCGAAATAGTCCATCGCCCGCGTGATGTAGAGATAGCTGTTGGCGTCGAAGCGGTCGACGAAGGTCGAGCCCTGGTAGCGCAGGTAGCTCTCGACCTGGAAGTCGGCGTCGAAGCCGAAGCCCAGCGCGTCGCGGTCCTGCAGGGCGCGGCCGAACTTGCGCTGCAGGGCCTGCTCGGAAAGATAGGTGATGTGCGCGGTCATGCGCGCCACCGAGAGCCCGCGCGCCGGCACGGTGTTGTGCAGGCGATAGTCGCCGCCCTTCCATTCGGGATCGGCCATGATCGCCTGGCGGCCGACCTCGTGAAAGGCGATGTTCTGCGCCGAATGACGGGCGGCGCAGGCGATTGGCACGGCCGTGAAGACGCGCGCGGGATAGCTCGCCGCCCATTCCAGCACCTGCATGCCGCCCATCGAGCCGCCGATCACGCAGAACAGGTCGGGGATGCCGAGATGGTCGAGCAGGGCCGCCTGGGCGCGCACCATGTCGGCCACGGTCACCACCGGGAAACGCAGGTTCCATGGCTGGCCGGCGGCATCGGGAGCGAGCGGCCCGGTGGTGCCCATGCAGCCGCCCAGCACGTTGATGCAGATGATGAAGTAGCGCGCCGGATCGAGCACCTTGCCGGGGCCGACCAGGCTCTCCCACCAGCCTTCCTTGCCGGTGACGGGATGCTCCTCGGCGACGAACTGGTCGAGCGTCAGCGCATGGCAGATCAGGACGGCGTTCGACTTGTCGGCATTGAGCGTGCCGTAGGTCTGGTAGGCCACGCGATAGGGGCCGAGCTCGACGCCGCAGTCGAGCCGAAGCGGCCGCTCGACGCCCAGGACCGCGTGGCGGCACCGGGCCAGCGCCTTGCGTTCGGCATCGGCCAGCGGCTCGTCGATCGCAGCCTCCATGTCCTCTCCCTCGACGCGGCAAAATGCCAACGAAAAAGCCCCCGACCGGCAAGGGCGGGGGCTTTTTCGAGCGCTCCGACCTTTTAGCGAGGATTAACGTGGTCGCAAGCCGGTCGGCTCAAATTCCACGGAGAGGCCTCTATACGGAGGTCGCCGGAATTGCGCAAGCACTCCTGAGGTTTCTTGCCTTTACGGGGCCCCGCCGGACGTAGTATCGCCGCTGCCTCACAGGACAACCAACGGCTTCATGGACGCCCCCAGTCTCGACAGCTTGCGCCAGGAAATCGATGCCATCGACGGCGAATTGCATGGCCTGATCCGGCGCCGCGCAGCCTTGGTCGATCGCATCGCCGCTTCCAAGCCGCCGGGCGGGCTGGCGCTCAGGCCCGGCCGCGAGGCGCAGGTCATGCGCCAGCGCCTCGACGACCCACCAGGGACCGTTCCCCGCCGCCGCCGTCTATCGCATGTGGCGCGAGATGATGTGCGCCTTCACCCTGATGCAGACGCCGGACATCAAGGTCGCGATCTGCCGGCCGCACGACCAGCCGGGCTACTGGGACCTGGCGCGCGATCATTTCGGCTGCCAGATCACCTTCGTCGCCAACGACACGCCGGCCCAGGTGCTGGCCGCGGTGCGCGCCAACCCGTCGACGCTGGGCGTCGTGCCGGTGCCGATCGAGGCCGACGCCGCGCCGTGGTGGCCGTTGCTGGCGGGCCGTGATGCCACGCTCCCCAACATCGTCGCGCGCCTGCCCTTTCTGGTCATGCCCAACGCCCGCGCACGCGGCATCCAGGCCTTCGTGCTGGCGCGCATGGAGCCCGAGGAATCGGGCGACGACCGCGCCCTGGTGTCGCTCGAGTCGGTGGGCGGCCTCAGCCGCAACCGCATCTCCGGCGCCCTCGTCAAAGCCGGCCTGCCCGCCTTTACTTCGGTGCTGGACCAGCTTGCAGGCGGCGTGCATCACTATCTCGTCGAGCTGCCGGGCGTGATCGCCGATAGCGACCCGCGCCTGCGCGAGCTCGAGGCTGCTTTGGAGCTCGAGAACGGCCGCGTCGCGGCAATCGGCGCCTACGCCGTCCCGTCGACAGCGCGGGCCTGACCAATCTAGGAGATCGCGATGAACGCGCTTACCCCGCGTCCGGGCATCATGAAGATCGCGCCCTATGTGCCGGGCAAGGACTCGGTCGAGGGCAAGCAGACGATCGCCAAGCTGTCGTCGAACGAGGGCGCGCTCGGCCCCAGCCCCAAGGCGATGGCGGCCTATGCCAAGGCGGCGACCGAGTTGCATCGCTATCCCGACGGCGATTCCAGCGCCCTGCGCGCGGCGATCGGCCGGCACTACGGTCTCGACGCCAAGCGCATCGTTTGCGGCGCGGGCTCCGACGAGCTGCTTAATCTCCTGGTGCGCGCCTACTGCGGTCCGGGCGACGAGCTGCTGTACAGCCAGTTCGGCTTCCTGATGTATCCCATCAATGCGCTCGGCGTCGGCGCGACGCCGGTCGCCGCACCGGAGAAGGACTATCGCTGCGACGTCGACGCCATGCTGGCCAAGGTCACCGACAAGACCCGGGTCGTGTGCGTCGCCAACCCCAACAATCCGACGGGCACCTACATCACCAAGGACGACGTGCGCCGCCTGCACGCCGGCCTGCCGAAGAACGTGCTGCTGGTGATCGACGCGGCCTATGCCGAATATGTCAGCCGCAACGACTACGAATCGGGCGTCGAGCTCGTCGACCAGGCCGAGAACGTGGTGATGACCCGCACCTTCTCGAAGATCTACGGATTGGGCGGCTTGCGGCTCGGCTGGATGTACGGGCCGGCGGGCATCATCGACGTCATGAGCCGGCTGCGCCAGCCATTCAACGTCAACCTGGCGGCGCAGGCCGCGGGCATTGCGGCGATGGCCGACATCGCCCACTCGGACGCCAGCCGCACCAACAACGACATCTGGCTGCCCTGGCTCAGCGCCGAGCTCACCAGGCTCGGCCTGAAGCCGCTGCCCAGCGTCGGCAACTTCGTGCTGGTCGGCTTCGGCTCCAAAGAGCGCGCGGCGGCGGCCAACGACTGGATGATGAATGACGGGCTGATCCCGCGCATGGTGGCGGGCTACGGCCTGCCCGAGCATCTGCGCATCACCATCGGCACCGAGAGCGAGGTCAAGGCCGTGCAAGAATCGCTCGGCCGCTTCGTCGCCGCAAACAAATGACCAAGCCCCAACCCCAGCCGATCTTCGACAAGATCGCCCTGATCGGCATCGGCCTGATCGGCGGCTCGATCGCGCTCGCCGCGCGGCGCGGCGGCCTCGCCACCAGGATCGTCGCTGCCACGCGCAGCGAGGAGACGGCGGCGACCGCCAACCGGCTGAAACTGGTCGACCATTGCGGCACCGATCTCGCGGCCGCCTGCGAGGACGCCGACCTGGTGATCGTGTGCACGCCGGTCGGCGCTTGCGGCGAGGCGGCGCGCACGATCGCGCCCAGGCTCAAGCCGGGCTGCATCGTCTCCGACGTGGGCTCGGTGAAGCAGGCCGTGGTCGATGCGATGAAGCCGCATCTGCCTGCCGGCGTGCACTTCGTGCCGGCCCATCCCGTCGCCGGCACCGAGAACTCGGGCCCCGAGGCAGGCTTCGCCGAGCTGTTCGACGGCCGCTGGACCATCCTGACGCCGCTGCCCGGCAGCGATGCCGCCGCGGTCGACAAGCTGGAAGCCTTCTGGAAGGGGCTGGGCAGCCTGACCCAGCGGCTTGACCCAGCCGATCACGACCGCATCCTCGCCATCACCTCGCACCTGCCGCATCTCATCGCCTACGCCATCGTCGGGACGGCCGACGACCTGGCGGGCCATCTCAACAGCGAAGTGCTGCGCTTTGCCGCCGGCGGCTTCCGCGACTTCACGCGCATCGCCGCCTCCGATCCGACGATGTGGCGCGACGTGTTCTTGAACAACCGCGAGGCCGTGCTCGAGACGCTCGGCCGCTTCCAGGAAGATCTGTTCTACCTGCAGCGCGCCATCCGCTGGGGCGAGGGCGACAAGCTGTTCGAGCTGTTCACGCGCACGCGCGAGATCCGCCGCGCCCTGATCCATCTCAACCAGGCGTGAGTTCGGATCATGCTCTTCCGGACCGCGCGCGTCCCGCGCGCTCATGATCATGAGCGCGCGGGACGCGCGCGGTCCGGAAGAGCATGAACAGAGACGCCCGACCCTTCTGGGTCTTCGGCTACGGCTCGCTGATGTGGAATCCGGGCTTCGTCACGCCCGAGACGCGCGGCGCGCGCCTGCACGGATGGCATCGCGCCTTCTGCATCTATTCCGAGCACTATCGCGGCACGCCCAGGCAGCCCGGACTGATCCTCGGCCTGCTGCCCGGCGGCTCCTGCCGCGGGCTCGCCCATCGCCTGCCCGCCAAGGCAGTACGACGCGGTGCGCCGCTACCTGATCCATCGCGAGATCGACAATGACGGCGTCTACGAGGAGACGATCCGGCCGATCCATCTCGACGATGGCCGCACCGTGCCGGCGCTGGTCTATCTCGCCGACCGCGCGCACCGCCAGTTCGCGGGCAAGCTGCCGCTCGCCAAGGCCGTGGCGCTGGTCCGCAACGGGCGCGGCGCCACGGGCAGCAATCTCGCCTATGTTCAGAACACCGTGGCCCATCTCACCGAGATGGGCCTGCGTGATCGCCAGCTCGAGGAGCTGGCGCGGTTGGCTGGAGCGGATTCCGATTAGAGGCACATTCTGTCCGGCTGATCTCAGCCGGACAGAATGTGCTTTATGCGCGAAGCGCGCCGCCGTTGAGCACGGCGCGGGCAACGAACGCCAGCTCGTCGCGCGCCTGCTCGACCGACAGGCCGAGCCGCTCGCGCAGCACGACCCAGCTCTCCGGCGCCAGCGCCAGGGCGAGCGCGTTCAGCGTGCGCTCGCGCAATTCGGCGGGCAGCGCCGCCAGTTCATGCTCGAACCAGCTGGCAAGCTGCACGCGGTTGGCGGTGTACATCTGCATGATCATGTCGGACGCCTCGGCCGAGCGACGCTGCAGCGTCTCGACGAAGGTCCACATCGGCAGCAGGCGCTCGCTGCGGTCGGAGCACTGGTTGATGATCATGGCAATGCGCTCGTCGATCGACCACGCAATGTTGAAATCCACTTCGCCGAAAGCGGCGGCCAGCACGCGGCCAAGCACGGCGACGTAGAGCTCGGCGGTGTCGGCGAAATGCTGGAACACGGTGCGCGCCGAGACGCCCGCCATCCTGGCGATGTCGCGGACGATGGGCGCCACCTCACCAGCGAGCGCCAGGGCAAGGGCGGAGCCGACGATGGCGTCGCGCGTTCGGGCAACGCGATCGCCGCGGGCGGGCGTTTGGAGCTGCTGCGAAGAGGGGGCGAAGGTTTCGACATCCATTACACGGACTCCGGTTCCAGGCCGACGATGGGACGGTTCGCGACGCACGATCGGACAAGGACACTTGGTGGTCCGGCCCGGTGCGGTGGGCGATAGTAATGCATCTGCACCGGATGCGCGACGATGCGCTATAAAGGCACGCGCACATGTAAGAAACACGTAAGCTAGCGGTGCCTCGATGACGGACAAGACCTTCGCAGCCTCTTCGCTCGCGGCACAAGCAATGGGTTGGATCGACCCGGTGACCAAGGCCGTGGTGCCGCCGATCCACATGGCCAGCACCTATCAGCGCGACGAGGACAACGGCTACAGCTCCGGCCGCATCTATGCGCGGCCCGACAATCCGACCTTCGATCAGGCCGAGGCGACGCTCGCCGCCCTCGAAGGCGGGCCCAAGGCGCTGGTCTTCTCCTCGGGCATGAGCGCGGCCACCGCCTGTTTCCTGGCCTTGGCGCCGGGCAGCCACGTGGTGGCGCCCAAGGTGATGTACTGGTCTCTGCGCAACTGGCTGGCGGGCTTCGCCACGCAATGGGGACTGAAAGTCGATTTCGTCGACGCCGATCGCACCGACGCCATCGCCGCCGCCGTCCGGCCGGGTGCCACCAAGCTGGTGTGGATCGAGACGCCGGCCAATCCGACCTGGTGCGTCACCGACATCGCTGCAGCGGCCGACATCGCCCATCGCGCCGGTGCGCTGCTCGGAGTCGATTCGACGGTCGGCACGCCGGTGCTGACGCGACCGATCGAATTCGGCGCCGACATCGTCATGCATTCGGCGACCAAGTATCTCAACGGACACTCCGACATCATCGCCGGCGCCCTGGTCGGCGCGCGCGACGATGAGTACTGGCAGAAGCTGCGCGCGATCCGCGCGCAGCTCGGCACCATCCTCGGCCAGACCGAGGCGTGGCTGCTGCTGCGCGGCATGCGCACGCTCTTCCCGCGGGTCGCCTGGGCCTGTCGCTCGGCCGAGACTCTCGCCGAGCGCCTGTCGTCCCATCCCATGGTGGCCGAAGTGCTCTATCCCGGCCTGCCCTCCTTCGCCGGACACGCGGCGGCGAAGAAGCAGATGAAGGGCGGCTTCGGCGGCATGCTGTCGGTGCGTGTCAAGGGCGGCGAGCGCGCCGCCATCGCCTCGGCGGCCCGCGTCGAATTGTGGAAGCGCGCGACCTCGCTGGGCGGCGTCGAAAGCCTCATAGAGCACCGCGCCAGCGTCGAGGGACCGGGCACGCCCTGCCCGACCGACCTGCTGCGGCTCTCGGTCGGCGTCGAGGAGACGAGTGATCTGTTCGACGACCTCGACCAGGCACTGCGCCGCGGACACAACGCTTGACCTGTCGTCCTGAGCGTAGCGAAGGACCTCATCGCCGCTTACAACCGGCATGAGATCCTTCGCTACGCTCAGGATGACAGTGTGAAACCCTCCTTCAACGGATCGTCATCGTCGAAGCGAAAGCGTGCCTCGCCGGTCTGGTGGGCGCGGCCGCCGACTTCGACGATCACCGATTTGCGCCCGCCGACCGGCGATGCCTCGCGCACGATGCGGCCGCTGAAGACGTCGCCGGTGCAGCTCTCGAACCGGCGCTCATCGCCCAGCCGCGCCTCGCGACGCGCCATCTGCAGGGCCATGCGGGCGGTGACGCCGCTGCCGGTCGGGCTGCGGTCGATCTGGCGGCCGGCGAAGATGCAGACGTTGCGGCTCGGCCGGTCGGTGCCGTTGCCGCCGTCGGTCAGGATGGTGCCGTAGAGGAAGGCAAGGTCAGGCTCGTCGCGATGCTCGATCGGCACGGCCTTCGCCGCTGCCGCCGCGATCTCCTCGCCGGCATCGACAATGGCGCGCATCGGCGACGACCGCAGGTCGAGGCCGATCGAATCGGCGGAGAGGAAGGCGTAGAACGCGCCGCCATAGGCGATGTCGACCGTCACCGGTCCCCAGGTGCGCGTCGGGGCGATGCGGTCGAGCGCATAGGCGAAGGCCGGCACGCTCTCGAAGCGCACCGTCCCGTCGGCCGCGACCCGCGCGGTCACCAGCCCGCACGGGCATTGCAGGCGCACGATCGTTTCTGGCTCGCGCCGAGGCACGCGGCCGCTGTCGACCGCCCAGCGCGCCAGCGCGACGGTGGCGTGACCGCACATCGTCGAGTAGCCCTCGTTGTGCATGAACAGCACGGCGAGATCGGCCTCGGGATGGTCGGGCTCGACTAAGAGCGCGCCGTACATGCCGTCATGGCCGCGCGGCTCCAGCATCAGGCCGCGCCGCAGATGATCGAAGCGCTCGCGCGCCTCGCGCCGCTTGTCGAGCAGGGTCTTGCCCGAGAAGCGCGGCCAGCCGTCGACGACGATGCGCGTGGGCTCGCCGCCGGTGTGCATCTCGACGGTCGAGAGGATCACCCGAACACCTGCGCCCCAAACACCGCGGAAAGGCCGGCGCCGATGCGCTCGTTCATCATCTCGATCGAGCCGTCGGTGTAGGCCGCAATCTTGGCGCCGGCGAGATGGCGGGCCAGCGGATACTCCGCGCGCAGCCCGTTGGCGCCCATCGCCTGGATGCAGTCGGCGATGCGCTTCAGCGCCATCTCGGTCGCGAATTTCTTGGCGTAGGCCGCCGGCAGCACGGCATCCCCGCCCTCGTCGATCAGGCGCGCCGCGCGATAGGTGAGCAGCCGCGCCGCTTCGAGATCGGTCGCGGCATCGACCAGCTTCCAGCGCACGCCCTGGTGATCGAGCACCGGCTGGCCGAAGGTCTTGCGCTGCTGCGTGTAGCGCACCGCGGTCTCCAGCGAGGCCTGCAGCATGCCGCAGCACATGGCGGCGACGTAGGCGCGCGCGCCGTTGATGCCGGCCAGCGCCGCCTTGAAGGCCTGGCCCGGCGGATGCAGCACCGCCTCGTCGGGCGCGAAATAGTCGACCAGGCGGAAGCCGCCGACGCCGATCGCGTGGCCGCCATGCAGCTCGAACGGCTTGTCGCGCTGGAAGCCCGGCCGGTCGGCTTCGATGGCGAAGCAGGCGATGCCGCGATAGCCCTGCGCCTTGTCGGTCTGGGCGTAGGCGACAGAGAGGCCGGCCACCGCGGCGTTGGTGATCCAGGCCTTGGCGCCGTTCAGCTTCCAGCCGCCCTCGACGCGCACCGCCGCCATCTCCAGGCCGCCGAAGTCGCTGCCGACGCCGGGCTCGCTCAAGCCGGCGCAGCCGATCACCTCGCCCGCGATCATGCGCGGCAGCAGGCGCGCGACATGCGCCGGCTGGCCATCGCGCGCAAACCGCGCCACCGCGTTGTGGTGATTGATCAGCGCGAAGGCGAAGGCGAAGTCGTGCTTCGAAATTTCCTCGAAGGCGCGCAGCTTGCAGGAGAAGGAGAGCCCCTGCCCGCCATGCTTCCTGGCGAGCTCGATCGTGTGCAGGCCCTCGGCACAGGCAGCCTTGATGGTCTCCAGCGGATAGCGGCGCTCCCATTCCCAGCGCGCGGCGTTGGGGGCGACGTGCCGTTCGGCGAATTCGCGGGCGCGCGCCACGACGGCGCGTTCCTCGGGCGTGAGAACTTCATCGAGCATGGGCTACTATCGCACGGTCGAAGCAAATGTTGAGGCCGCCATGGACCGCACCCCCGCTCCCATTTCGCTGGCAACCGCGCGCGGGCTGCCCTGGAAGCCCGGCCGCTCGGCCGAGGCCTTTATAGACGGCGACCTGGAAATCCGGTTCACGCCGCGGCCGACCGATGGCCCGCAGAAGCCGCATCAGCGCGACGAGGTCTATATCGTCGCCGCCGGCTCGGGCTTCTATCGGGTCGACGGCAAGCTGACGGCGGTCGGGACCGGCGACATGTGCTTCGCCGCCGCCCATGCCGAGCACGGCTTCGAGAGTTTCACCGAGGATTTCGCCATCTGGATCATCTTCTACGGTCCGGTGAAATGAGCTAGAAAGACGCCGACGCGGGTGTAGCTCAGGGGTAGAGCGTCGGCTTCCCAAGCCGTAGGTCGCGGGTTCAAATCCCGTCGCCCGCTCCAATTTTCCTAAAGGCGGGAAGCAGACATGGATTCGGTGGTCTCCGCACCGGCCGCAAACGGCGACTTCGCGGCCGATGCCGCGCACTTCTCTGCCTATTGGCTCGAGGCCAAGCAGCGGCTCACCCGCCTGGGGCCCAAGCCCAAGCGCGATCCCGCCACCTTCGAGGCGGCCGAGACGCTCAAGCAGGCCGCGCGCGATGCACGTTTTGTCTTCCTGCGCCGCCATGCCCGCACGCTCTACGATCGATTGACCAATGCGCAGGCAAAATTCGTGCGCATCGAGCGGCTGGCCTATGACGCGGCCGAGATGGTGCCGGGCCTCGTGCCGAGCAGCACCGAGGTCGCGGCCGAGGCCGAACTGCGCCAGGCCGACAAGGACGGCTGCGAGATCGACCAGGGCATCCTGTTCAACCAGTTCCTGGCCGATCCCGTTTGCGGCCTGCATCTCTGCCACGCCATGCTGCTGCCGCGCGAGGAATCGACCGAGGCGCTGGCCAAGTTCCTGCGCGACGGCAAACTCGATCTCGGCTTCGCCAGGGTCGAGCGCCAGGGCAAGGCGGCCACCCTGCTCCTGGCCAACAAGCGCTTCCTCAATTCCGAGGACAATTCGACCCAGCCCGCCACCGAGATCGCGGCCGACGTCTGCATCCTCGATCCGCAAAGCCAGGTCGCCGTGCTGCGCGGCGAGGTCGTGCCCGAGGGCAAGTATGCCGGCCGCCGCATCTTCAACGCCGGCATCAACCTCACGCACCTCTACTACGGCAAGATCCCGTTCCTGTGGTTCCTGGTCCGCGACCTGGGCTTCGTGAACAAGATGATGCGCGGGCTCGCCAGGCCCGAGGTGCCGCCCGACGAGGTCGCCGGCGATTCGATCGAGAAGCTCTGGATCTCGGCGGTGGAAACCTTCGCCATCGGCGGCGGCTGCCAGATCCTGCTGGCGACCGACTTCAACATCGCCGGCCGTGACGCCTACCTGACCCTGCCGGCGCGCAAGGAAGGCATCATCCCGGCGATGGCGAACCTCCGCCTGGCACGCTTCGTCGGCGACCGCATCGCGCGGCAAGCGATCATGTACGAACGCCGCATCGACTGCGATTCCGACATCGGCCGCATGATCTGCGACGAGGTCATCGATCCTGCCGAGATGGACCAGACCATCGCCCACGTGATCGATCGCTTGACCGGGTCGGGCGCCGTCGGCGCCATCGGCAATCGCCGCGCCCTGCGGCTGTCGGCCGAACCGCTCGACACCTTCCGCCGCTATGCCGCGCTCTATGCGCGCGAGCAGGCGTTGTGCCATTTCAGCCCGGCGCTGATCTCCAACCTCGAGCTCTTCTGGAACGCGCAGAACCGCCGGGCGTGATTCAAGAGGCTTTGCCGCCTGCCATCAGGTCGGCAAGCGCCGGATCAGCAGCGAGGGTCGCAGCCGCACCGCTCTGCACGATCTGACCGCGGCTCAGCACCAGGCCGCGCGTCGCCACTGCGAGCGCCAGGGCTGCGCGCTGCTCGGCGAGCAGGATCGCCGTGCCATCGGTGGTCATGGTCGTGAGCCGCTTCAAAAGATCGGCCACGACGACCGGCGCCAGCCCGAGCGTCGGCTCGTCGAGCAGCAGCAGCCGCGGCCGGTCCATCAACGCACGCGCCAGTGCCAGCATCTGCTGCTGGCCGCCCGAGAGCAGCCACGCCCGCGCTTCGGGCCGTTCGCCGAGCATGGGGAAGAGCGCCAGCATCTCGTCGAGGCGCTGACGGCGCTGCCGCGCCGGCAGCGATGAGGACGCCTCGAGGTTCTCGCGCACCGTGAGGCTGGCGAAGACGCGCCGTCCCTCCGGCACATAGCCGACGCCTGCTTGGACGCGCTGCTCGACCGTGAGTGCGGTGACGTCGCATCCGAACAGCACGACGCGGCCGGGATGGAAGCCGAGAACCGTCTCCAGCAGCGTGGTCTTGCCGGCGCCGTTGCCACCCAGCAGGGCCACGATCTCGCCGGCCTCGACCGACACCTCGCCGATCTCGAGCACGGCGCTCATGCCGCGATTCCGTCGAGGCCGAGGAAGCTCGCGCGAACCCGCGGATCGGCCCGCACCTCGGCCGGGCTGCCGCTCGCGATGACGCGGCCGCGGTCGAGGCAGACCAGGCGATCACAGCAGCGCGACAGAAGCTCGATGTCGTGATCGACGATCAGCACCCCGCGGCCGGACTCGCGCAGTCTTGCGAGGAACGACGCCAGCGCCTTGCGCTCATGGTCGCCAACGCCGGCGGCCGGTTCGTCGAGCAGCAGGAAGGCGGCATCCGTCGCCACCGCGCGCGCGAGGTCAGCCGACTTGGTGTCGCCGGCCAGCACCAGCGCCTGGAAGCTGCGGCCGATGCCGGCGCGGGCAACGGCATGCGCCGGCAGGTGTTCGATGCGTCTGTCGTCGAGCGAGATGGTGCCGTCGTCGGCACGTTCGAGGCCGTTGATGACATTCAGCAGCGTGGTCTTGCCCGAGCCGTTCGGTCCGATCAGGCCGACGATCTCGCCGCGATCCACCAGCAGCGACACATCGGCCAGCGCCTGCACGCCGCCGAAGCGTTTCGACACGCCGTCGATCGTGAGCCGCTGCGGACCGGGCACGGGCAGCACGACGGGCGGCAGGCCGGGCGCTACCGGCAGCGGCCGCCGCGTACCGAGCAAGCGGTCGATCAGCCCGGTCAGCCCTTCCGGCGCCCACAGCACGACGGCCAGCGTGGCGACGGCGTAGGCGAGCAGCCACGCGCCCTGCAGGTCACGCAGCAGCTCGGGCAGGCCGACGGCCAGCGCGGCACCGGCGACCGCGCCCATCGGATGGCGCGCGCCGCCCAGCACCACCAGGGTCAGGCACAACACCATGATCGAAAAGCCGGTCGCTTCCGGCGAGACGACGCCGCTCAAGGCGGCCGAGCAGGCGCCAGCCAGTCCGGCCAGCGCGCCGCCAACGACGAACGCCGTGAACCGCCAGGTCGCACCATCGATGCCGAGCGTCGCGGCAACCAACGGCGCCTCGCGCAGCAGGCGCGCCTTCTCGCCGAGCTTGCCTTCGAACAGCCAGGCGTAGAGCAGCACGCCGGCGATCAGGCAGGCCCAAACCGTCACCAGCAGCACGGGCCCGCGCGGCAGCGCTGTCGCGAATCCGGCAAGCCCGTTGGCACCGCCCGTCAAACTCTCGGCATGCACCGCCAAAAGGTTGACCAGCGAGGCGAGGGCGAGGGTGGCGAGCGCGAAATAGTGCGACTGCAGACGCAGCAGCGGCCCCGCCACCAGCGCCGCCGGGATCGCTGCGGCAAGGATGGCCACGGGCAGCGCGAACGGCCCGAGAGCGGGCGCCGTTAACGCCGCCGCATAGGCGCCCAGGCCGAACAACGCGCCTTGCGCCAGGTTGAGCGCGCCGAGCTGGCCGAACACGAGCTGATAGCCCAGGCCCATCAGCCCGTAGATGCCGGCCAGGATGACCATGCGCTGGCCGAACGGCGGCAGGACCCACAGCGCCACCAG
The DNA here is from genome assembly GCA_963809025.1 of uncultured Alphaproteobacteria bacterium. GTDB lineage: Bacteria > Pseudomonadota > Alphaproteobacteria > Reyranellales > Reyranellaceae > Reyranella. Next base: position 569,486 of record CAWEIE010000032.1, read on the forward strand.
CGGCGGCGGCACCAGGAGGACCAGCCAGAACGGAGCGAGACGCATGTCAGGCGCGCCGGCCGACGGGCTCGCCGAACAGGCCCTGCGGCCTGAACGCCAGTACCGCAAGCACGCAGATATAGAGTGCGGCCGATGCCCAGGCGTCGCCGAAGCGGGCGGCGACGAAGGTCTCGAAGAGGCCGATGCCCAGCGCGCCCAGCAGCGCCCCGGGCACGCTGCCCCAGCCGCCCAGGGCCACGGCGATATAGGCCTTCAGCATGTGGCCGGCGCCCTGGGTTGGTGCCACCAGGAACTGGTGCCCCAGCAGGAAACCGGCAACGCCCGCAAGAGCGCCGGAAAGCGCCAAGGACAGGATCACGGTGCGACCGACGGGAATGCCGACGGCGCGCGCCATGTAACGGTCGGCGGCGACGGCGCGCATGCGCCGGCCGGTCTGCGTGCGCTCCAGCAGAAACCACACGGCCGCGACCAGCACGGCCCCCAGCACGACGATGGCGAGCGGCTGGCGGCCCAGCACCAGGCCCGCGATCTCGAACGAGCCGCTGCCGGCGAGCGGCGGCGCCGTGCGCGGCGCGCCGGCCATGGCGATGGTGAGCGACTGCTCGATGATGGCCGCGAGCGCGATGGTGGCGACGAACGTCGCTTCGGGCGGTCGGCTCGCCAACGGCAGGATGGCGATGCGCGCCGCGAGAATGCCGACGACGCCGATCGCGAGCGCCACCACGGGCAACAGCAAGGGGGCCGGCAGGCCTGTCGACAGAGCGGCGAAGACGGCGACGGCACCGCCCAGCACCACAAGATCGCCGTGCGCAAAGTTCACCGCACCGGCCGCGTTCAGCGCCAGCACAAAGCCCAGCGCCACCAGCGCATAGGCCATGCCCAGCGCCAGCGCATTGAGCAGGAGTTGAACGGTGATCAGTGCCAGTGTGTCAGTATTCGGGGCGTCAATGTTCGCGCGGGGCGTGCTTGCCGAGGATCCGCTGCAAGGTCCGCCGATGCATGTTGAGGCGGCGCGCCGTCTCCGAGACGTTGCGGTCGCACTGCTCGAAGACGCGCTGGATATGCTCCCAGCGCACGCGGTCGGCCGACATCGGGTTGCTGGGCGGCGGCGGCAGCTTGCGGCCGTGCGCGGTCAGCGCTTGCTCGATGGCGTCGGCGTCGGCCGGCTTGGCGAGATAGTCGACGGCGCCTTCCTTCACCGCGGCGACGGCGGTGGCGATGTTGCCGTAGCCGGTCAGCACGACGATGCGGATATCGGGCCGCGCCTGGCGCAGCGGACCGACCAGCTCCAGGCCGTTGCCGTCGCCCAGCCGCAGGTCGAGCACGGCGAAAGCCGGCGGCCGCGCGGTCTGCGCCAGCGCCTCGGCGACCGAGCCGACGGCGGTGACGATGAAGCCGCGCAGCTCGAGCGCCCGCGCGATGCGGTTGCGGAACGCGGCATCGTCATCGGCGATCAGCAGCGTACGATCCTTGTTGGCCGTCGCGCCGGCTATGGCGGGCGACACGGGGCGGTTGGCGCCTGTGTCCTGGCTCATGGCTGCTCCTTCGACATCGGCGCTATGTAGCCTTGAAGACGGGATTTGGCCAGCGCACGGAAACCTGTGCGCCGCCGGGCGTTCCCCGCCGGTTACCGAAAGTCACGGTGGCCCCGGTTCGTTCCAACAGGGTCTTGGCGATGAACACACCCAGTCCCATGTGGCCTTCCTCGCCCTGGCGCGTCGAGATGAAGGGTGTGCCGAGCTCATCGAGCAGCGCCTGCGAAAAACCGGGCCCGTCGTCGGAGACCTCGACTTCCGACCATGCCGCCGTCCAGCGCGTTCTGATCTCGACCTCGTGGCGGGCAAACGACACGGCGTTCTGCACGATGTTGCCAATGCCCTGCGTGATCTCGGGGCTGCGCACCTGGATCGGCGCCGTTGCCGGCACGCCCTCGCCGACCGGCCCGGACTTGAAGCTGATGGCGATGCCTTCGCGTTCCGAATGCTGCGCCGCCGCCTCGATCAGCGCCGGCAGCGGCACCAGCGTGTAGGCGTCGGACACGTCGCCCGTCGGATCGACCGACAGGCGCGCCAGGATGGCGCGGCAGCGGTCGGACTCCGACGACAGCAGCTCGACATCCTCGCGCAGCGGATCGTCGGTCTCGACCTCGCGCAGCATCTCCTTGGCGACGACGGCGATCGTCGAGAGCGGCGAGCCGAGCTCGTGCGCCGCCGCCGCGGCCAACGCGCCCAGCGCCGACATGCGCTGCTCGCGCTCGAGGGCGCCCTGGGCCGCAGCGAGCGCGGCCGACATCTGGCGCTGCTCTTCGGCCAGCCGCCAACCGTAGAGCGTGACCAGCAGCGTGGTCAGAGTCAGGCCCGCCCAGGCGCCGGCCTGGTAGATCTCCGGCAGCGCGGGTGGTGGGCCGCGCCAGGGCAGGGGCTGATGGAACAGCCCGAGCAGGCCGATGCTGATGATGGTGAGCAGCGACAGCGCCACGTTGCTGGTGAGCGACAGGATGGTGGCGCCGATCGCCACGGGCGCCAGCAGCAGGAGCGAGAACGGGTTTATAAGGCCGCCGGTGAGATAAAGCAGGACGGCGAGCTGCAGGATGTCGAAGGCGAGGAAGATCGTGGCCTCGCGATCGTCGATGCGCGCCGACGCCGGGCGGCCGAGGCTCACCGTCAGATTGAGCAGCGCCGACAGGGCGATGGCACCGCACACCGCCAGCACGGGCAGGCTGAAACCGAGACCCCATTGGACGACGGCGGCGGTGAAGAGCTGGCCGGCGACGGCGGCCCAGCGGATCAGGACCAGCGTGCGCAGACGCACGCCGCCGCGCGGCGGCAAGCTGGGGCGGGCAACACCCTGGGTTATCGGCCCGGTAGCGGGCGGCCCAGTAGGGGGTGGCCCAGCGGCGGGCGTCGAGGCGATCTCCGTGCGCCCCGCCATGACGCTACTCCTCGAGCATCAGGTGCTTGCGATGCACCGTGGTGAACAGGGGGATCTTGCGCTGCCGCTTGCGGTTGGGCGGCTCCTTCACCAGCCGGCCGATCTCGCCCAGGATGAGCCCGGTGATGGTGGGCAACGGCAGCTCGCGCGCCTCGTCGAGCTTGACCCAGCGGATGTCGCCGAGCTCGCTGGAATGGCGGATGTCGCCGGTCGCATCCTCGGCGCGCGCCATGAAGAAGCGGGCATTGAAGCGGCGCGGCCGGCCGGGCGGCGTGACGGCGCGCGCGATCAGGTCGAGGCAATCGAGGGCGGGGCCCATGCCTTTGTCCAGGAAGCCACGCCAGTGCTCGCCGAAATCCTCCTCAGGCGCGCCGCCCTTGAAGGGCTTGGCCAGCATCAGGCCGGTCTCCTCGAAGGTCTCGCGCACGGCAGCGACGGCAAGCGCCCGCGCGCGCTGCGCGGTCGCGGCCTTGCGCAGGCGCTCGTCGACGAAGCGGTCGAGCGGCGTGGCCACCGGCACGCGGGAATCGGCCGGATCGACGCGGCCGCCGGGGAAGACGTAGCGGTTGGGCATGAAGGCATGCTTGGCGTCGCGGCAGCCCAGCAGCACCTCGGGAATCTTGCCGCGCTGGCGCACCAGGATCAGCGTCGCGGCATCGCGCGGCCGCAGGTAGGGATATTTCTGGTCGAACTTCTCGACCGGCCGCTCGCTGCCGGGCTTCAGCACCGGAGTTGTCGGCGAATGGTCGTAGCCTTTGTCGGTGCCGCGCACGACTGCGCCGGCGGGAATGCGTCCTTTGCTCATGGAGTCACGATAAACGCTGGGGGCGCCCCACTCCAGTCTTCTGGGAGCGCGGGCCTCCGGCCCGCTCATGGTCTTGTTCTTCCGGACCGCGCGCGTCTCGCGCGCTCATGAGCGCGCGAGACGCGCGCGGTCCGCAAGAGCATGAGCGGGCCGGAGGCCCGCGCTCCCAACTAGAACGACCACTCGACCGGCGTATCGGGGCGGAAGACCAAGACGCTCTTATCGCCTCCCGGAACGTCGATGCGTTCGGGGGCGTCGAGGTCTCCGGCTCGCAGTGTGCTGCGTTCCTCGTTCGGCAGAAGCCCATAGAAGCGCGGGCCGTTCAGCGAGGCGAAGGCCTCCAGCCGGTCGAGCGCGCCCTCCTCGGCGAAAACCTGCGTGTAGACCTGCATGGCCACCGGCGCGTTGAAGATGCCGGCGCAGCCGCAGGCGCATTCCTTGGTGTCGGCGGTGTGCGGCGCGGTGTCGGTGCCGAGGAAGAACTGCGCGCTGCCCGAGGTCGCCGCGCGGCGCAGCGCCAGCCGGTGCTCCTCGCTCTTGGCGATCGGCAGGCAATAGAGATGCGGACGGATGCCGCCCTTGAAGATGGCGTTGCGGTTGTAGCTCAAGTGATGCGGCGTGATCGTGCCGCCCATCCGCGCGCCGTTGGCCTCGACGAAGGCCACGCCCTCTTTGGTCGTGATGTGCTCCAGCACGACCTTCAGCCCCTGATGCCGCCTGAGCAGCGGCGCCAGCACCTTGTCCAGGAACACCGCCTCGCGGTCGAAGATGTCGACGTCGGCGTCGGTCACCTCGCCGTGCACCAGCAGCGGCATGCCCGCCTTCTCCATCGCCTCCAGGCCGCGGGCGATCTTCTCCATGGAGGTGACGCCGTGCGCGGAGTTGGTCGTCGCATGCGCGGGATAGAGCTTGGCCGCCACCCACACGCCCTGCTGCTTGCCGTTGGCCAGCTCGACCGGATCGGCGCCATCGGTCAGGTAGCAGGTCATCAGCGGCTCGAACTTGAGGTCGGTCGGGACCGCTCTGCGGATTCTGTCGCGATAGGCCGACGCCTCGGCGATCCGGGTCACCGGCGGCACCAGGTTGGGCATGATGACGGCGCGGGCGAACTGGCGGGCCGTGTGGACAGCGCAGGCCTGCAGCATCGGTCCGTCGCGCAGATGGACGTGCCAGTCGTCGGGTCGGCGGATGGTGATCGAACTGGGCAAAGTCATGATGCGTTTTCTACGCTTGCTCCCGGGCGGGCTCCAATGTTGATTGCGGGCATGAATGAACTGAAAGAGGCGATCGCCTTCGCCAAGGCCGCCGAATCCAAGTGGCCCAAGAGCATGAAGATGCCGGACGGCCAGTTCGTGATGACCTTCGACTCCGGCGAAAAAGCCCCTGACAACGAGGTGCTGGGACCAGTGACGCCGCGCGGCGGCCACTCGGGCATCGTCTATCGCGGCGGCAAGGTGCTGGCCGAATGGGGCGACGTGGCGCGCCCCGACATGACCTTCAGCGTCGCCAAAAGCTTCCTCGCGCTGCTGGCGGGCCTCGCCGTCGGCGACGGGCTGATCAAGGATCTCGACGACAAGGCCGGTTCCTCGGCGCTCGATGACGGCTTTGCCAGCGAGCAGAACAAGGACATCACCTGGCGCCACCTGCTGACCCAGACCAGCGAATGGCAGGGCACGCTGTTCGGCAAGGAAGACCGCATCGACCACAACCGCGTGGTCGGGCTGGCCGTCGCCGAAGCGCCCAAGGGCACGCGGCGCCACCTGAAGAAGCCGGGCAGCTTCTACGAATACAACGACATCCGCGTGAACCGGCTGTCGCTGTCGCTGCTGCAGCTCTTCAAGGAGCCGCTGCCGTCGGTACTGAAGCGGCGCATCATGGATCCGATCGGCGCGTCGCCGGACTGGAAGTGGGACGGCTATCGTAATTCGACCGTCACCATAGACGGCAAGCCGATGACCTCGGTGCCGGGCGGCGGCCACTGGGGCGGCGGCATCGTGATCTCGGCGCGTGACCTCGCCCTGATGGGCCTGCTGGTGGCGCAGGGCGGCACGTGGGACGGCAAGCAGCTCCTGCCCACGGGCTGGACCGACGAGCTGGTAAAACCCTGCCCGGTGGCGCCGTTCTACGGGCTGATGTGGTGGCTCAACACCGACAAGCGGCAGTTCGCTGCCGCGTCGGAGCGCAGCTTCTTCGCGCTGGGCTGGGGCAGCCACATCGTCTGGATCGACCCCGACAACGACCTGGTCACGGTGCTGCGCTGGATCGATCGCAAGCAGGCGCCGGGCTTCGTCGAGCGCCTGCTGGGGGCGCTGGCCAAATGAGCCTCGACTACTCGGCCGTCCCGCGCATGCCGGACGGCCGCACCGCCGCCGAGCACATCGCCGCCGTCGCGGCCACGTCGCGCGCCGTGCGCGTACCGATGGGGAATGGCGGCAAGATGATGTGGCACGTCTGGGGCGAGAACTCCGGCAAGCCGATCCTGCTGCTGTTCCATGGCGGCTCGGGTTCGTGGATCCACTGGATCCGCAACGTGCAGCCACTGTCGCAGCACTTCACGGTCTACGCCGCCGACATGCCGGGACTGGGCGACAGCGATCCGCCCGACGACGTGCGCGACGTCTGGTCGGTGACACGTTGCGTCGAGACGGCGATGAAGGCGCTGCTGCCGGCCGACAAGAGCTTCGCCATCACCGGCTTCTCCTTCGGCGGCATGGTGGCGGGCCATATCGCGACGCTGTTCGAGCCGCGCATCCGCCGCATCGTCATGGTCGGCGCGGGCGGGCTCAAGGCGACGCGCGAGCCTGGGCCGAAGCTGCGCAAGCTTCTGGCCGAGATGCCGGCCGAAACGCTGGCGGCCGAGGCGCGGCGCAATCTCGAGATCCTGATGCTGCACGATCCCGCCAAGGTCGACGGTGTGGCGATCCACATGCAGATCATGAACACCACGCGCGCCAAGACGCGCAGCCGCGACATGGGGCGGGCCTACAAGCTCAGCGAAGTGCTGCCGCGAGTGAAGACGCCGCTCAGCGGCATCTGGGGCGAGTTCGATTCGACCACCTATCCGCACATCCGGGAACGAATCGATCTGTTCCGTGCGTTGCAGCCGGCCTTCGAGATGAACGTGATCGCGGGCGCGGGGCACTGGGTTGCCTACGAGGCGGCCGAGGCGTTCAATGCCAAGTTAATAGAGGTACTCGGGCGTTAGCCAATGCTGTCATCCCGAGCGAAGCGAGGGACCTTTCCTGTTACCTGAAAGGTCCCTCGCTTCGCTCGGGATGACACCGAGTCTCTCACCCGCAGCAACTCACCCATCGGGACAGTTCCATGAAAACCGAAGTCTCCGAGATCGCCGACAAGATCTACCGCCTGTCGACCTTCATGCCCCAGATCGGGCCGACCGGCTTCACCTTCAACCAGTTCCTGATCGACGCCGACGAGCCGCTGCTGTTCCATTACGGCCAGCGCGCGCTGTTCCCGCTGATCTCCGACGCGGTGAAGCGCGTGATCCCGCTCGACAAGCTGCGCTGGACGACGTGCAGCCACGTCGAGGCCGACGAAAGCGGCGCGCTCAACCAGTGGCTGGCCGCCGCTCCCAACGCCACGCCGGCGCACGGCCAGATCGGCTGCAACATCTGGCTGACCGACATGGCCGATCGCACCCCGCGCGCGCTCAAGAACGACGAGGTGCTCGACCTCGGGGCCAAGAAGGTGCGCTGGCTCGACACGCCGCACGTGCCGCACAACTGGGATGCCGGCGTGATCTACGAGGAGACCACCGGCACGCTGTTCTGCAGCGATCTGTTCACCCAGATGGGGCCGGCCACGCCGACCACCGAGAGCGATATCGTCGAACCGGCGATCGCCGTCAGCGACCGCCTCCCCTACATGCCGCCCACGGCCATGCTCGAGCCGACGCTGCGGCGCCTGGCGGCGCTGAAGCCCACCACCATCGCGCTGATGCACGGGCCGGCGTTCAAGGGCGACGGGGCGGCGGCGTTGTCGGCGCTGGCGGATCACTACGGGAAGCGGCCGGCGAACTAGAAATCCTCGGCCAACACGTCATACGAGCCCTTGCGGCCGCGCTCGTACACTTTGGCTGCCGTCGCGTAGATCCACTCGCGATTGAGATCGAAGGCTTTCAGCAGCCCCGACTCGTTGAAGGCCATGTCGGGCTGGATCTGCTTCAGGGCACGTTCGCCTATGAAGAACGGCGCCTCCAGGGCGCCGTCGTACCCCGAAAAGCGGACGGCGTGAACGGCCTCATCGTAGAAGCGACATTCGTTGGGAAAGCCTAGCGGCATGACCGGATCACTCTTCTTCGCCACCTTGGACAGACGATAAGCGAACGCCTGAGACATCAGGATGTTGCTGGCCGTGCTGCCCTGCGGCCTTTTCCACCGCTGTAACCTGCCGCATCATGTTGGGGTATACCTAGGACAAGGCCGCCAGCTCTTGCGCCAGTCGGTCGGCCTCGGCGGCATAGAGAGCCTGACTTGCTTCGGCTTCCTGCAGCAACTCCAATGCAGTCTTCGTGTCCCGGCCACTTTGCTCTAAGTCGGCAACGATTTGACGCTGTCGCCCTATGCACTCGCGCCCAAGTGCAAGGTCCGCATTCACCTGCAGGAGGTGCTTTTCAAGAGCCTCTCGGTCCATGCCATGACTCACGCGGCTAGCGCTCGGCGGCGATTTCCAGGTCCGGCTTCGCTTTCAGCCTGGCGTTCTCGGCGATTGCCCAAATCGCCACCACTGCGACGAGCCCAGTGACCACGGGCACATACCATCGGCCGCTGCTGCGGTCAGGGCTGCGTCGGTTCGATCTCATGTATCATGTCCCCGTTTGTCGCCGCGCGGGAGATTGGCGACTTTGCGACGTCATCGGCACGCTCGACTACCCTCTTCAGAGAGGCGACACGGCGAAGCTTACCCAAGGAAAGCAAAGACCTACGCTCGTTCTCCACGTCCGGATTCGAAGGGAAGGGTTGAGGCATGCCGTGGCAATGCCGAATGAAGAGCAATGGTTACCGGCAGACGACATGTCCGACCCAGCGTCCAAAAGCGTACCGAATGCTGGCCTGCAGCGGAGCGAGCACGGAGAGATTGCTGACGGCGGACCAAATGCCTAGCGTCGTTGGCGCACGCACTTTCGAGGACACGACTCATGGCTACAGGCACGGTCAAGTGGTTCAACGCCCAAAAGGGCTTCGGCTTCATTCAGCCGGATAACGGTGGCAAGGACGTCTTCGTCCATATCAGCGCCGTCGAGCGTGCGGGGCTACGGGACTTGCAGGAAGGCCAGAAGGTTACCTACGACGTCCAGGTAGAGCGCGGCAAAGAGGCGGCTGGAAATCTCAAGACCTGACGATCAACGATGAAGTTGTGGCCGGGCATGCGGAGGCATACCGGTGGCAGCTCAATCCGGTTGAGCGAGGCCAATTTCATCTGGGCTGGGGGGCCAATGAAGGAACGGGATACGCTGCTTCGTCGCGCCGAGAAGATGCGCAGGGACTCGCTTAGTGTCCGCAAGGAGGCCTCGCAGCTGACCCTGGAAATCGACCGCCAGTGCATGATGGAGATTGCTGCGGGCTTGGACGACGGCGCCCGTTCCCTGGAACAGCGAGCCTCCTGTCCGCTGCGAACGGTCAGATCGTAGTTGAGCCCCCTCACCTAGCCTCTCCAACTAGCGGGGGAGAGGAACGTGAAGGATCGGGCTCCTCTCCCCCGCTAGTTGGAGAGGCTAGGTGAGGGGGTTACGGCTCGCCCTTCAACCCCAGCGACTCCAGATAGCTCCACCGCACCACGCCGTCCCGGAAGCGGATGCCGTCGAGATACTCGGCGATCGCGCGGTCGATCAGCGCCTCGTCGGGCTTGTCCGCCCGCTTGCCGTCGGCGAAGGCCACGATCTCGTTCCAGCCCTCGGGGCGCGGGATCGAGACGACGGTCGAGGGCGTATCGAGGTTCTTGTAGGTCCAGAACGACCAGCCGATGCCGTGCGTCTCGTGCAGCTTGCGGAAGCGGGCGTTCCATTCGTCGGTGAGCTCGCCGGTCTCGCCGAGGAACAGCGGCACATCGTAGCGCGCCGAGAAGTTCAGATGGCGCTGGATCGAGTCGCGCTTCGTGCTCGCCCAGAACGAGTGGTACGTGTAGGCGAGGTTGTCGGCAAAAGGCGGGCCGAACATGTCGAAGCTGGAACTCCACTGTCCGCCGGCCAGGATCACCACGCGGCCGGGATCGACCTCGCGGATCGCCATCGTCACTTCCTTGTAGAACGGCTCCAGCCGCGGATTGAGCGTGCTCACGTCGTGATAGGGCGCGATCGGCTCGTTCAGGACGTCGTAGCCCAGGATCGCCGGGTTGCCGGCATAGCGCCGGGCGATGGCCCGCCACAGCTTGACCGTGAGCTGCCGATCGCGCGCCACGTAGAACATCAAGGGATAGCCCGGCCCGTCGTCGTGGTTGATGCCGGTCTGCCCACCGGGTGCCGCGTGCAGGTCGAGGATGGCGAACAGGCCCGCCTCGCGCACCCAGCCCAGCACGCGATCGAGCAGGAACCAGCCCTCGCCCGCGATCTCGCCGTCGGCGTCCAAGAACAGCCGGTAGTGCAAGGGAATGCGGACGGTGTTGAAGCCCGCCCGCTCGATGAAGGCGATGTCGTCGCGGCCGATGTAGGTGTCGCGGAACTGCCGCCAGAACGCTTGCGCGCGCTCGGGTCCGAGCAGGCGGTCGAAGGCGCCGTAGATCTGGCGCGGCGACTTCGCCACCTCGAACTTGAACATGTAGCCCTCGGGCATCAGCCAGTTGCCGAGACTGATCCCCTTGATCTGCAGCGTGCCGCCGCCAGGCGCGATGAAGTTCTTGCCCTCGATGCGGACGATGGCATCGGCACGCGCCGAGGCGGCGAGGCCGACGAACAACAGCAGAGCAAGGAGAAGGCGCACGGCGGGACTATAGCCCTCTGTCATCCCGAGCGCAGCGAAGGATCCCATGCCGGTTGCGAGCGGCGATGAGGTCCTTCGCTTCGCTCAGGACGACGGGATTTGCCTGGGCTAATGTCTCCACGTCATGCTACTCGCTTCCCTTCTCCTGCCGATCGCAGTGATCGCGATCGTGCTGCTGGTCCAGCGCCTGCATCTGCCCGTCTTCCTCGCCATCATGGCGACGGTCGTGGTCTACGGCATCGCGGCCGACATGACCTTCATGTCGGTCGGCAAGGCGTTTGGCCTGGGCTTCACGGCGGCCATCGAACAGACCGGCCTGCTGGTGGTCGCGGGCGCGCTGGTCTCTGCCCTCGTTCTGCGCCAGCCGCTCGGCACCGGCACAGCCGCTGCCGCCGGCGCGCTGGCGGGGCTCGGCGCCTCCGCGACAGGCGGCCTGGCGCTGCTGCAGCCGGCCGGCCAGGACGCGCCGCGCCGCGCGCTCGGGCTTGCCCTCACCCTGCTCGCTTTCGCTGCCCTGGCGACACCCTCGCCGCTCGCCGTCGCCGCGGCGTCGGTGATGAAGATCCCGCCGCGCAGCCTGGCGGTGGTCGGCCTGCCACTCGCCGTGATCGCGGCCCTGCTGGGCTGGTGGCACGTCTCGCGCCAGGTTCCGGCGAGCAAGATTGCGGGCCATGCCGGCTGGGCGTGGCTCGCCGTTGCCGTTCCGATCGGGTTGCTGATCGTGCAGGCGGTGGCGCAGATGCCGAGCGAGCCCCTGGGCAAGGGCGGCGCACGCGAATTCTACATCGGCATCTCCAAGCCGCTGATGCTGGCGGCCGTCGCCATCACGCTCGGCGTGCTGTTCGCCGGCCGCTGGCAGCCCTCGGCGCTGGCCGGCCGCGGCTGGGCGCCGTTGCTGCTCGCGGTCGGCGCGGCCGGCGGGCTCAGCCGCGTGTTCGACGAGACCGGCATGGCCGAGCTTCTGGCCGAACACGCGCTCCATCCGCGCTACGGCATCCTGACGCCGTTCCTGGCCGCGGCCATCGTCAAGACAATGCAGGGCAATTCGCTCACCGCCATCCTCACCGCCTCGGGCATGGTCGAGCCGATGCTGCCCGCCCTCGGCCTCGACAGCGCCATGGGCCGCGTCCTGGCTGCCGCCGCGGTCGGCGCGGGCTCGATGGCGATCTGCCACGTCAACGATCCGTTCTTCTGGATCGCCGCCAGCATGGCGCGGCTGTCGCCGGGCCGCGCGCTCTACGTGATCTCGTTGGGCAGCGTGGTGATGGCGGTCGGCGCGCTGGTCGTGCTGGCGGCGCTGCGGCAGTTTCTATAGCCGCAGCTCGCGCATCAGCCGCGACGGCCGCGCCTCGCGCTGCAGCTGCTCCATGGTGCATTGCTTGGGCAGCTTGTCGGGCCGCCAGCGCACGAAGCGCGTGCCGTGGCGGAAGCGCTTGCCGGTGACGTGATCGTACTGAACTTCGACGACCAGCTTGGACTTGAGCGGCTCCCATTGGCTGCTGCGTTCGGTCGACCAGCGGCTGGGACCGCCCGGCGCGTCGCCCGTGAAGCCCGGCCCGCCGCGCAGCTTGTCGAGCTTGCGCGTCAGGGCCGGCCGCTCGGCATCGGAGATCGCCGAGGTGAAGCCGACATGATCGAGCAGGCCCTGGTCGTCGTAGAGGCCAAGCAGCAGTGAGCCCACCTCCTTGGCTCCGGTGGCATAGCGGAAGCCGCCGACGACGCAGTCGGCCGTGCGCAGGCACTTGATCTTGAGCATCGCCCGCTCGCCCGCGCGATAGGGCTCGTCGAGGCGCTTGGCGACGACGCCATCGAGCGCACCGCCGCCTGCCCGCGCCAGCCAGCGCGCGGCCTCGGCCCGCCGCGTGGTCACGGGCGACAGGCGCAGATGCGGCGCGTCGGCGAGACGGACGAACAACTTCTCCAGTGCTGCGCGCCGCTCGACCAATGGCCTCTCGCTGAGATCGGCGTCGGGCGTCCGCAGCGCGTCGAACACGATCAACAGTGCCGGCGTCTCCGCGGCGAGCCTGGCGATGCGGCTCGCGGCGGGATGCAGGCGCATCTGCAGCGCATCGAACGACAGCACCTTGCCGAGCGAGATGACGAGTTCGCCGTCGACGGTGAAGCGCCGAACCGGAAGCCTGGCGAGGGCGGCGCCGATTTCCGGGAAGTAGCGGGCCAGGCTCTTGCCCGACCGGCCGATCAACTCGACCTTGGCGCCGTCACGGCTGGCGAGGCAGCGAAAGCCGTCCCATTTCGGCTCGAACTGCCAGCCCTTGTCGCGCGGCAGCTCGTCAGCCTGCCGCGCTTCCATTGTGGCCCGAGGCAAAGCCTTTCCCATCGCGGGCAACGACAAAGGTGCATGGGCGTTGCAGCAACCACGCGCCCCCAGCCGGCGTTGATCAAAAAGTTGCTAGGGAGTTCGCCATGCGAGGCTCGACCATCGATCAAGTACGGCACGACATCGATCACGCCCACACCGACATGAAAGTTTCCGAGCAGATCGACGAAGCCGAGAAGGCGGCCGGACTGCAACCCATGCATCCGCCGAAGCCGGATGAGTCGGACCATGGCCTGTGGTTTGCCGTGGGTGCCGGCATTTCCATCGCGACCATTGCCGTGGCGGTCGCTCTCACCTGACTTCCAGTCGTCGATCCCGCCTTTTATTCCTCCCCGTAAGATGGGGAGGAGATGAATTGTCATTCCTGGTCCGCCAGCGAGAAGCCGCCCGACAGCGCAGGCCGTGTCCTGCGGTTCAATCGAGCTTCACGCCCGACGCCTTGACCACCGGCGCCCAGAGCGTGCGGTCCTCGGCCAGGAAAGCGCCGAAGCCGGCGCGGCCGGTTGGCGGCATGTCGAGCCCGAGATCGTCGGCCCAGCGCTTCTGGATCTCCGGCTGCTTCAGGGCTTCGGCGATGGCCGCTTCGAGCTTGGCCAGAATCGGCTCGGGCGTACCGGCCGGCGCGCCGACGCCGTACCACGAGGTGGCGACGTAGCCCGGCAGCGTCTCGGCGATGGTCGGGATGTCGGGGGCCGCCTTCGAGCGTTCGGCCGAGGTGACGCCCAGCCCCTTGAGCTTGCCGCCGCGTACCTGCGGCAGCATCGACGGCATGTTGGCGAACATCATCTGCACCGTGCCGGCGACCAGGTCGTTGTAGGCGGGGCCGGCGCCCTTGTAGGGCACATGGATGATGTCGACGCCGGCCATGGTCTTGAACAGCTCGCCGCTCAAATGCAGCGACGTGCCCGGGCCCGACGAGGCGAAGGAATACTTGCCCGGCTCCTTCTTGCAGAGCGCGATCAGCTCGGCGACGGAGCTGACCGGCAGCGACTGCGGCACGCCGAGAAGATTCGACAGCACGGCGACGCGCGAGATGCCGACGATGTCCTTGTCGGCATCGTAGGGCAGCTTGCTGTAGAGCATCGGATTGAGCGTGTGGCTGGCGACCGTGATCAGCCCGATCGTGTAGCCGTCGGGCGTGGCGCGCGCGAGCTCGGCGGTGCCGATGTTGCCGCCCGCCCCGCCCTTGTTGTCGACCACGAACTGCTGGCCGAAGCTGCGGCCGAGCTGGTCGCAGATCAGGCGGCTCACCGTGTCGGTGCCGCCGCCCGGCGCGAACGGCACGATGAAGCGCACGGTCTTGGCCGGCCACGCCGCCTGGGCCGCCGCGTCGAAGCCGCGGCCGACCATCGGTGCGGCAAGGGAAGAGACAAGCAGGCTGCGTCTCAGCATCACGTTTCCTCGCTAGGTTCTTTCTTCTACTGGTCCCATGACATGACCGAGCCGCCGCGCACCGTCCAGAGCGACATCGACCAAACGCCGGCCTGGCCCGACGGCACCCCGACAGATTTCATTCCGATGACCGGCATGCAGTGGCGGAGGTCCGCGGCAAGGGCGCGGGTTTCGCCGCCGCCTTCGCCAAGGTCGGCGCGGTCCTGACGGCGTTCCTGTTCCCGGTGCTGCTGGCCGATGCCGGCATCAACTTCCTGTTGAGCGTGCTGATCGCAAGCTCGCTGCTCGGCGCCTGGATCACCCGGCAGTTCCGCATCGAGACGACCGGCGTCAGCCTGGAGAAGATCGGGCGGTAGCTGCTACACCTCGTCATCCCGACCGGAGCCTCGCGTAGCGAGGCGAAGCGGAGGGACCTGATCATGCGGCGACGCATGACTAGAGCGAAATGCGCACGGGAGATCGTGGTTACACAGGGCATGATGGGTCCCTCGACTACGCTTCGCTTCGCTCGGGATGACGGGATAGAAAAGACTTAATGAACGGGCCGATAGGGGAACTGCTCAAGACACCGGACTTCCTGCGGCTGTGGCTGGTGGGCGCGTTCGCCAATGCCATGCGCTGGCTTGAGTTCCTGGCCTCCGGCCTGTTCGCCTACGAGGTGACGGGATCGGCGTTGGCCGCGACCGCCGTCGTGGCGTCGCGCCAGCTGCCGCAGCTCCTGTTCGGCGCCTTCGCCGGGGCGATCTCCGAGGCGGTGAACCGCAAGACCATCGTCATGCTGGCGCTGATCGTGCCGGCCGTGGTCGCCACGGTGCTGGCCACGCTCGCCACCATGGACCAGCTCGGGCTGTGGCACGTGGCGCTGGGCAACCTGGTGTCGGGCACGATGTGGGCGACCGAGATGTCGACCAGGCGGCGCATGGTGGGCGAGGTCGCTGGACCGCATCGCATCGTGCCGGCGATCGCGCTCGATTCGGCGACCAATGCCGCCACCCGCATGGTCGGCCCGCTGCTGGGCGGCATCGCCTTCGAGTGGCTCGGCATGAAGGGCGCCTACACCTTCACCGCCCTGGTCCAGTTCGCCGGCGCCTTTGCGCTGGCGGGCCTCGTCCATCCCCAGCTCACGCGTCGCCTCGATCTCGTGCGCATCCCGGCCGAGATCGCCGAGGGCCTGGCCTTCGCCTGGACCAAGCCCACCATCCTGCTGGTATGGGGCATCACCGTCGTCACCAATGCCTTCGCCTTCGCCTATTCGGGCCTGGTGGCGCCGCTTGGCATCAGCGCGTTCCACGTCTCGCCGGCCCTGGTCGGACTTTTGGCAGCGGCCGAGCCGATCGGTGCGCTGGCCGGCGGTGCGCTGATCGCGGCCGGCGTCGTGCGCATGGACCGGCGGCTCACCTTCGCCGGAGGTGCTGCGCTGTTCATGGCGGCGTTGATCGTGATGGCATTGTCGCCGTCCTACTGGTTGGCCTTCGCCGTGCTGGTGCTGGGCGGCTTCGGCACCGCGGGCTTCGGCAACATGCAGACCACCTTGATGCTGACCGAGGCGCCGCCGGACATGCGCTCGCGCCTGATGGGCATCGTCACGGTCGGCATCGGCACCGGGCCGCTCGGCGTGCTGACGGCCGGCGTGATCGCCACCGAGTTCGGCCCGCGCACTGCCGTCCTGGTCATGGCGACGATGGGACTGCTGTTCACCGCGGCGCTGACGATATGGTTGCGACGCCGCGCGGCCGGCCCTTAGGTCGAACCGTCGTAGTATCGAACCGATTGTATGAAGCGGCGGATCACGGCGTCGCCTTCGAGCTCGGGCGGGAAGATGGCGACCGCCCGATAGGTCCGCCGGCCGACGACGCGGGACCACGTCTGGACCATGCGCTCGCTGTCCCAGGCCCGGCTCACCAGCGCCGGCAGCACCGCGGCGTCGCCGTCAGGGTCGATCACCCTATCGACCACCTCGAAGCGCAACGCCAGCTCCGGCGTCTCGTACACGTAAGAGACGGTGACGGTCCCGTCGGGCTCGACTTGCGATGGCGGCAGATCGAAGGGCACGGGCATCTCGAGCCGGAAGCGGCCCTCTGCGTCGGCGACCGTCAGCCAAGCCTGTGCCCACGCCGGATCGACGCCCGCGATCAATCCAAGCAGCGCGACTACGACTGAACGCATCTCCCCGCCCCCGCAGTTCGCGCGAGGTTAGGGAGCCATCGACGGCGACGCTGTGACCTTGCCGTGACCCTGGAGCTACTGCGTGGCCTGGGTTTCCGTGCGCAACCGAAGCAGCGTCTCCTGCGTCGGCTCCGGCGGCTTGGCGAGGCTGCGCGACTGGGCGTAGCGCCGCAGTGCCGCCTGCGTCTGCGGCCCGACGACGCCGTCGATCGGTCCCGCGGTGAAACCGGCGGCACCGAGCTTGCCCTGCAGCTCCTTGATCTCGTCTTTCGACAGGGGCCGCGACGGCGCAGCGACGGCGACAGTCGGCGATGGCGCCGATGCAGGCGTTATTGTGGCCGCCGGTGCGGGCGTCGGCGCCGGCTTGGCCTCGGCCACCGGCGGCGGTGGCGGCACGACCGGAGCAGCAGCCTGGATGACCTCGGGCTTGGCCTCGACAGCGGACTTTGCCGTCACGTTCTGCGACGGCTCGAAATAAAAGAACCAGGCGATGACATAGCCGAGGATGGCCAACGGCACGATCGACAGAGCGCGGCGCAGCGCAGGAGCGCCGGCCAACGAGCGCAGGATCGAGGGCCGAGGCGTCTCCCAGTCGTCGGCCTCGTCGCGCACACGCACATCGTCGCGTACGCGAACGTCGTCGCGAACGCGGGCGTCGTCACGCAGCGGCGGCGCAAAGTCGGGTGCGGCCTGTTGCCGGTGCTCGAACATGCGCGCGACGGCATCGGCGAACTCGTTGTGATCGCTTGGCCGCGGCCCGCCTGGTGCGGGTCCCGCCGCATGCGTTGCCGTGGGGCGACGAAACGGCGGCGGTGGCGAATGGGACTGCATTCCGACTATCCGATGGTGGCGCGTTGTCGGGCGAAGCCCTCTCTAGCGCCTTTGCCATTCGGCGGCTGTGACCAGACTGCGACCAGGGAACCTTTGAAAAACGAATACTCATGAACGGACAAGGTTGCAGGAAAACTGTGCAACGTGGCCGCCCTCCGTCTTGTTGACTCGTAGAACGGCGGAGGTTTGACATGAAACGCGCAGTCCTTTTCGTCTTCGCATTCTCCACCGCCTTGCCGCTCGCGCTCTGCGTGCCCGTCCTGAAGGCCCAGGGGCCGAGCCAGGCGATCGACGCCTCGAAGAATGACGGAGTCGGGTCCGGCCGTGGTCGGCGGCAGCGGCGCGACCTTGGGTCCGAACTCCAAGAACCAGGCCGTCATGCCGATGCCCGGCTTGCGGCAGAACGAAGAACTGAGCGAACTGCCGCGCGACGCCACGCTGCCGTTGCCGGAGGTGCGGCCGGTCCGCGGTCCGTCGCGGGCAACGCCCGCACCCAGCTCTCGTTAAGCCGGTTTCAGCCCTCCCTTCAAGGAGGGATCCCAAATGCCCAAGCACATCGTGCTCGCAGCATTCGTGACCGGTGGAGCGGCGGCTGCGTACGCGCAGCCGCAACAGGCGGCGAGTCCGCCCGCATCCGCGATGATCGATTCGAAGATGGCCGATTCCAAGATGGCACCTTCGGCCACTGCCGACACGCGCAAGCTGATCGGCCGCAACATCAAGAACGCCGACGGTGAGACGATCGGCGAGATCAAGTGATCTGGACGAACTCAAGGCCAAGCCGGAATACAAGTACAAGAACGAGACGTGGCGCGGCCAGGTCTTCACAGGCACCGGCCCGTGGGCGGCGCGGCCGAGCGACACGGCGCGTGCGGCGCCTGATGCGCCGCGGCCGGCAAGCGACCAGCTCGCCCAGACGACCAAGCCGCCGTTCGATCGCTCGACCGACAAGCCGGCTGACCGGCCGAACGTCGCGGCGACCACCTCGACCGGCGACTTCAACGCCGCGGGCGAGATGTCGGGCAACGCCCTGATCGGCGCCACGGTGCGCAACGAGAACCGCGAGGCCGTGGTCAAGGTCGAGGATTCGCGGACGACAAGTACGACGGCGTCAGCCGGCCACCAAGTCGGGCGGCTGAGATCGCTGAATCGGCAAGACGGAACGGGCACCCGAGGGGTGCCCGTTCTTCTATTGGCCGGCCGGTCAGCCGGCGATGTACGGCTTGGCCTTGGCGTCGTAGTCGCCGTAGCCCAGGATGGTGCGCAGTTCCGGCGGCGGCAGCGCGCCCGTGGCTTCCGATTCGCCGGCCTTGAGGGCGGCAAGGCCCGCCTTCATGCCGGCGGTCGCGGGCGACAGCAGGCCGGTCGGGAAGGTGCCGATCTTGAAGCCGAGCGCATGCGCCTGCTTCTGCGAGGGCGTGGCACGCGGCGCGCCGGGCGACAGCACGACGAACGACGGCCGGCCCTTGGCGGCGGCGATGGCGCGGCCGATCTCGGCGTCGTCGGCCGGCGAATCGAGGAACAGGATGTCGGCGCCTTCCTCGACATACATTTCAATGCGCGCGACCGCCTCGTCGATGCCTTGGGTCGGCCGGCAGTCGGTGCGCGCCAGCACCAGGATGCCTGAATCCTTGGCCGCCTCGACGGCGGCGCGGATCTTCATGCGCGCCTCGGCCCGCGGCAGGCAAGGCTTGCCGGCGGCGGTGAGCGCGCGCGGCGTGATCTTGTCCTCGATCAGCACGGCGGCGGCGCCGGCGCGGCCATAGGCGCTCACGGTGCGCTGCACGTTCATGGCGTTGCCGTAGCCATGGTCGCCGTCAGCCAGGACCAGCAGGTCGGGCGCCGCGCCATGCACCATCTGGAAGGAATCGAACATCTCGCCGAACGACAAGAGATCGAGATCGGGGCCGCCCAGCCGCGCCGCCGCCACGCAGGAGCCGGACAGGAACGCGGTCTTGAAGCCCGCGCCGGCGGTGAGCTTGGCGGAAAGCCCGTCATAGACCGCCGGCATGACGATCAGGCCGGGCTCGGCCAGCAGGGCGCGCAGCCGTTGCGGCGCGCTGAGGGTGGGTTTGGCGGACGGCGCGTTCATGACATCTCCTCCAACGGTTCTCGGCGGACGATAACAGACCCCCGGGCCGCCGTCGCAACGGCGATGCCATGCGGATCGTTGTTCCGCGAGGAGAACCGCCATGCCGAACGACCCGACCCGACGGCCGCGCGAGCGGCAGAACGAAGATATCGAGCAAGACACCGGCAGCGACCGGCGCGTGCCGCGCCGCGACGGCGAGACGGAGCGGACGGTGGGACCTGAAGACGAGGACCGGCGCGTGCGGCCCGGCGAGAAGCATCCGCCCGGGACGATGCCTTGACCCATCCGTCATCCCGACCGAAGCCGCGCGTAGCGAGGCGCAGTGGAGGGATGACGGATGGTGCTACTGCGTGTTCAGCGCGCCGATTGCCTCGCGGTGCTGGCGCAGCACCGGCAGCGCCTTGATCGCCCAGGCCCTGAGCTGCTCGCTCTTGCCGCTCTGCTGGTAGGCGATCAGGAGCGCGATCGCATCGTCGTGGGCTTGCCGCTGGTCGGCGCGATATTGCTGGTCGAAGTCGGTGCCCTTCTTGCGCGAGATGGCGTTGATCTTGGCCTGGTGGGTCTCGTCAAACTTCTTGTCCGGAAGGGTCACGCCCGCCATCCGGGCTGCGGTCTCGAGATCCTTCAACGCCGTGCCATGATCCAGCACCATGGCGCGGGCGAACTCCTTCAGCCTGGGGTCAGAACCCTGGGCCAGCGCGAGTTGGGCCTCCTCGATCTCGAATCGATTGGCGGTGACGGCCCGGCGCACGAACTCGGCGTCGCCGAGCGCTGTGCTGCGCGCACCCGGCGCGGTCCCGGCGGGCCTATCCTGCATGACCACGCCCTGGTTGGTCGCGCCCTGGCCGCCAGTCGTCTGCCCCGAGGCCGCCGAGGCGAGCAGGCAAAAGCCAGCCGTCGCCAGGAGACGCGTCGTCCTCTTCATTCTTCCCTCCTTGATTCAGTGCCGTTGCAACGGGACGGCGCCGCGGAAAGTTGCAGCGCAGCAGTCGACGGCCCGCGCCAAGCGGATTAGGCTTGCCCGACTCTGCGTTTGAAAGGGGCAGTTCATGCGCAGCCTGGTTCGGTCCATCATCTGCGCGACGGCGTTCGCCTGCGCGGGCGCTTGCGTGTCCGATGCCGGCCAGCATGCCGCCCATCATCCGGTGTCGCTCGTGCCGCCCTATAGCGAGCTGCCGCGGGCGCCGGCCGGCACATCGATCGAGGCCGGCACGAAGGTGGTGCTCGACGCCCACCAGCAGGAAGCCGTGGTCGCCGGCGTCAGCAAATGGATGAAGGCGCCGGCCTCGACCCAGTTCGGCATCATGAGCGGCGCGCGCAACAGCCGCGGCGTGGTCACGGTGTGCGGCGAGGTCAACGGCCGCAACGGCAACGGCGCCTATGTCGGCATGCGGCCCTATGTCGGCGTGCTGATGGGCCCGCCGGCCAGTCCGGATTTCGTGGTGGTCGGCATCGCCGCGTCCGAGCGCGAGCGCGCCGAGGTCGCCTCGCTGTGCCGCGAAAGCGGTGTGGCCCAAGCGAGCTGAGCGACGTCATAGTAGGAGTCGCCTCCGCCCCCGAACCGGCCCTATGATGCCGCCCAACAACGGGCCATGAAGGCCGCTTAGGGAGGCGCCTTGTACAGCTACATCGCGCGCAGGCTTGCGTTTGGCGCGCTTACCGTGATCGGCGTATCGATCATGGTCTTCGTGGTGATGCGTATCCTGCCCGGGGATCCACTGGTCGCAATTTTCGGCCCGGAGGGCATGACCAAGCTCACCGAAGAACAGCGCGCCAGCTACATGTCCGAGCTGGGGCTGAGCGATCCCCTGTGGGTGCAGTACCTGCGCTGGGTCAAGGACATCCTCCGGGGCAATTTCGGCCAGTCGTTCTTCCGCTCCGAGAGCGTCGCCGACATGATCCTGCGGCGCGGCCCGCTGACCGCCGAGATCGCCCTGATCTCGGTCGTGCTGTCGTGGCTGGTCGGTATTCCCGTGGCCATCATCAGCGCGCTCAAGCCCAACACCGTGATCGACAGCGTTGTCCGCTTCGTCAGCATCCTGTTCATCGCCGTGCCCGGCTTCTGGGTCGGCATGCTGATCGTGCTGGCCCTGCTGTTCTGGTTCGGCTACCGCGCGCCGATGGCGGGAGTCGGCTTTTTCACCGATCCCGTGGGCAACCTCCAGCTCGTGATCGGGCCGGCGGTCGTGCTGGGGCTGGGCCAGGCCGCCTACATCGCCCGCATGGGGCGCTCGAGCCTGCTCGAGGTGATCCGCGAGGATTACGTGCGCACCGCACGCGCCAAGGGCCTGAACAACCGGCTGGTGATCGCCCTGCACGCACTGCCCAACGCACTCCTGCCGGTGATCACGCTCTCGGGCGTGCTGCTCGGCCTGGTGCTGGCGGGTTCGATCCCGGTCGAGCGCGCCTTCGGCACACCGGGACTGGGTTATTCCATGTTCCAGGCGGTGAGCGAGCGTGACGTCTTCGTCATGCAGAACCTGGTGTTCCTTTATTCGGTGGTGTTCGTGATGCTGAATATCCTGGTCGACCTCGCCATCGCCTTCCTCGATCCCAGGATCCGGCTGCGATGAGCACGACCGTCAACGCGGCCCCTCCCGCGCCGCCCACGATCCTGGGGGCGATCGGGCGCGGCATCCGCGCCCTGTTCCGCCGCGCCCCGCTCTCGGCCTTCTGGGGCGTGATCGCCGCCTTGATCGTCACCATGGCGGTGGCCGCGCCGCTGATCGCGCCCTATCCGCCGCTCAAGTCGGACTTCCGCGCCATGCAGAAGCCGCCGAGCGAGGCGCACTGGTTCGGCACCGACCAGATCGGCCGCGACACGCTGAGCCGCGTCATCTACGGCGCCCAGAGCTCGCTCACCGTGGCGCTGGGGGCGGTGCTGTTCGGCACGACCGTCGGCGCGCTGTGGGGCCTGGCCTGCGGTTACTTCGGTGGACGCTTCGACATGGCGAGTCAGCGTGTCATCGAGTTCCTGCAATCCTTTCCCGACCTGATATTGGCGATGGCGATCGCCATGGCGCTGGGCGGCGGCATGGCGACGGTGATCGTGGCCATCGCCGTCACCCGAATACCGTTCGGCGGCCGCGTCATCCGTTCCGTCGTGCTGTCGCTCAAGGAGATGCAGTACGTCGAGGCGGCGCGCGGCATCGGCGCCTCGCACAAGCGCCTGATGTTCCGCCACATCCTGCCGCAATGCGTGGCGCCCTACCTCATCCTGGCGACCACCCATCTCGGCGTCGCCATCGTCATCGAGGCGTCGCTCGGCTTCCTGGGCGTCGGCATCCCGCCACCGACGCCGACCTGGGGCAACATGCTGGCCGATTCGCTGAACTCCGGCCTGGTGCCGCCGTGGTGGCTGGTGGTGTTCCCGGGTGCCGCCATCACGGTCACGGTGCTGGCGTTCAACCTTTTAGGCGACGGCATCCGCGACTTGCTGGATCCGAGGCTGAGAGGGTCGGTCTAATCTTCCGGACCGCGCGCATCCTGCGCGCTCATGATCATGAGCGCGCAGGATGAGCGCGGTCCGGAAGACCATGAACTCCGGTCAGGCCGAACCCAGCGGGACCTTCACGCCGCCGTCGTGCAGATGGCATGAGGCGAAGTGGCCCGGCATCACCTCGCGCAGGGCCGGCACGTCGATCTTGCAGCGCGCCATGGCGTAGGGGCAGCGGGCGTGGAAGTGGCAGCCGGGCGGCGGGTTGATCGGGCTCGGCACGTCGCCGGTCAGGATCACGCGCTTGCGGCCACGCGCGCTCGATTTGGGGATCGGCACGGCCGACAACAGCGCCTCGGTGTAGGGATGCAGCGGCATCTCGAACAGCGTGCGCTTGTCGGTCATCTCGACGATGCGGCCGAGATACATCACCGCCACGCGATGGCTGATGTGCTCGACCACGGCAAGGTCGTGGGCGACGAACAGGTAGGAGAGCTTGAACTCGTCCTGCAGCTCCATCAGCAGGTTGATGATCTGCGCCTGGATCGACACGTCGAGCGCCGACACCGGCTCATCGCCGACGATCAGCTCGGGATTGAGCGCCAGCGCGCGGGCGATGCCGATCCTCTGGCGCTGGCCGCCGGAGAATTCGTGCGGGTAGGAATTCACCGCCTCGGGCCGCAGGCCGACGCGTTCGAACAGCGCGGCGACGCGCTCGCGGCGCTCGGCCGGCGTGCCGATGTCGTGCACGATCAACGGCTCGCCCACGATCTCGCCCGCCGTCATGCGCGGGTTCAGCGAGGCGTAGGGATCCTGGTAGATCATCTGCATGCGCCGCCGGTAGGGCAGCATGGCCTGGGCGTCGAGCCCGGTGATGTCCTCGCCGCCCACCTTGATGGTGCCGTCGGTCGGCTCGAGCAGCTTCAGGAGCGTGCGGCCGACCGTCGACTTGCCGCAGCCGCTCTCGCCGACCAGCCCCAGCGTCTCGCCGCGGCCGATCGAGAACGACACGCCGTCGACGGCATAGACGTGACCCGACACCTTCGAGAACACGCCCTTGTGGATCGGGAAATGCTTCTTCAGGCCCTCGACCTCGAGCAGCGCGGTCATGCGGCACCTGCCATGCCGGCCATCACGCGATCGGCGTGCCAGCAGGCGATCCAGTGCCTGGGTCGGTGCTCCTCGAGCGGCGGCCTGTGGTTGCGGCACTGGTCGCTGGCGTAGGCGCAGCGCGGCGCGAAGCTGCAGCCCGCCGGGAGGTTGAACAGCGACGGCACCATGCCCTTGATCTCGTTGAGCCGCGCCCGCTTGGCGTCGCTGCGGGCGGCGGTGTCGAGATGCGGGATCGAGCCCAGCAGGCCCTTGGTGTAGGGGTGCCCCGGATTGTCGAACAGCTCGGCGGCGTCGGCCTCCTCGACCTTGCGCCCGGCATACATCACGACCACGCGGTCGGCGTTCTCGGCGACCACGCCCATGTCGTGGGTGATCAGGATGATGGCGGTGCCGTATTTGTCCTGCAGCTCGCGCATCAGGTCGAGGATCTGCGCCTGGATGGTGACGTCGAGCGCCGTGGTCGGCTCGTCGGCGATCAGCACCTTGGGATTGCACGACAGCGCCATGGCGATCATGACGCGCTGGCGCATGCCGCCGGAGAGCTGGTGCGGATAGGCGTGCGCCCGCCGCTCGGGCTCGGGGATGGAGACGCTGCGCAGCATCTCCACCGCGCGGTCCCAGGAGTCGCGCTTGCGTGACAGCCCCTGGTGCAGGGCCACCGCCTCGGCGATCTGCTTGCCGCACGTGTAGAGCGGGTTGAGCGAGGTCATCGGCTCCTGGAAGATCATCGAGATGTCGTTGCCGCGGATGCGCTCCATCTCGGGCTCGCTGAGCTCCAGCAGGTTGCGGCCCTCGAAGCGGATCGCGCCGCCGACGATGCGGCCCGGCGGATTGGCGACCAGGCGCAGGATCGACAGCGCCGACACGCTCTTGCCGCAACCCGATTCGCCCACCACACCCAGCGTCTCGCCGGCTTTCAAGGCGTACGAGACGCCGTCGACGGCACGAACGACACCCACCGGAGTGAAGAAATGTGTCTGGAGGTCCTCGATCTGCAGGACCGTTTGTGTCGACTCTACGGGCGACCCGGGCGGTGCCGCCCCCAACGCGCGGCGCCGGCTGGCGAGGATTCACGCGAGACTCCCTGAATTTTATCGTGTTAGCCTTGGCCCATACGGGGAATGGGCAAAGCCATCTGAGCACATCGTGCTCGGTCTGCAAAAGGCCAAATGGCCGAACGGCTTATGGGAGGAAGAAAATGAGTGAGTCCAAGTCCAAGCGTCCGGGAGTGAAGCGTCGTGAGTTCGTCGCGGGCGCGGCGGCCGCCGCCACCTTGTCCGCCTTGCCATGGAATGCCAGGGCGCAAGGTGCGGCGGGCGTGCCGATGGAATTCGACGGTTCGAAGTTCCAGCTCGCCGCACCCGAGCCCAATCCGAAGTCGGGCGGCGTGCTGAAGTACGGCATCACCATGCGGCCGCCGCATTTCGATTTCCACCAGTCGGGCACCATCAACAGCCTGGGCAGCCAGGGCTGCATGTACGACAACCTGGTGCGTCGCGATCCGCGCGATTCGGGCAAGACCATCATTCCCGACCTGGCGCACAGCTGGGAAATCTCGAAGGACGGCAAGACCTACACGTTCCATCTGCGCAAGGGCGTGCAGTTCCATGACGGCGCCGAGCTCACCTCGGAAGACGTCAAGGCGACCTTCGATCGTATCGCCAAGCCGCCGCAGGGCATATCGATCCCGCGCAGCACGCTGTTTGCCGCCGTCGAGGAGATCAGCGCGCCCGACAAGAACGTCGTGGTGTTCAAGCTCTCGGCGCCCCGGCCGCCCGACTTCATCATGGGCGCCATCGCCAGCGGCTGGAACGGCATCGTCCGCAAGAAGACCCTGGAGGACAACCAGTACAACCTGCGCCGCGTCGCCGACATCCCCGGCACCGGACCGTTCAAGAGCAAGCGCCGCGTCGAGAACGAAGTCTGGGTGATGGAGAAGAACGCCGAACTACTGGAACAAGGGCCTGCCCTATCTCGACGGCGTCGAGTTCTATCATGCCCTGCCGTTCTCGCCCGAGCTGGGCTCGGCCCTGCTGTCGGGCCGCGTCGACTACGCCCGCCTGCTCGATCCGGGCTCGCAGCGCAAGGTCAAGGCGACCCAGGGCATGTCGGGCACCGACTTCTACCAGTCGGTCATCCAGGCGACCTGGATGAACAACAAGAAGAAGCCGATGGACGATCCGCGCGTGCGCCGCGCCTTCCACCTGGTGCTCGACAAGCCGGTGCTGGTCGACGTCGTAAAGGACATCGCGCCGATGATGGTGGGCGGGTTCATCTACCCGTTCTCCAGCTTTGCGACGCCATTGCCCGAGCTCGGCAAGCGGCTGGGCTACCAGGCCGACCCGACCGCCTCGATCAAGGAGGCCAAGGCCCTGATGAAGGCGGCGGGCTACGAGAAGGGCATCCAGGGCCTCGACTACCTCGTGCGCGAGGTGGCGAGCTTCAAGCTGTGGTCGCAGGCCATCCAGGCCATGCTGCAGCAGACCCTGAATGTGCAGTCCAACATCCGCACCGCCGTGGAATCCGTGTGGTTCGACGACGTGAACACCGGCAAGTTCGACCTGGCGGTCGGCGCCATCGTGTCGACGCTGATCGATCCCAGCGACTACTTCAACGGCTGGTACAAGAAGGGCGGGGCGCAGAACTACTCGCAGTGGGACAACCCGAAGTTCAATGCGCTGCTGCCGGGGATCGACAGCGAGGTCGATCCCAAGAAGCGCCTCGAACTGATCCGCCAGGCCGAGATGATCATGGAGGAGGATCCCCCGCTGCTGCCGATGTCGTGGGAGAAGATCAACGACGGCTGGTACAACTACGTGAAGGGCCACCGGCCGAACGACTATTTCGGCATCTACGACGTGGTGCGCCTCGACACGTTCTGGCTCGACAAGTAGCCGTTCTCGCGCTGTAACTGCGGGGATGCTGACCTTCTACTTCGCCCCCGGTTCCAGCTCGATGGCGGTGCATATCGCCTTGCACGAAACGGGCGCGCCCTTCGAGGCGCGCCCGATGTCGTTTGCCACCAAGGACATGCAGAAGCCGGAGTTCCGGGCGATCAATCCCAACGGCAAGGTGCCGACCTTGCTGGTCGACGGGCGCGTGCTGACCGAGGTCGCGGGCTGCCTGTTCTACCTGGCGCGGACCTATCCCAACGCCAACCTGCTGCCGGTCGACGATCCGGAGGCCGAGGCGCAGGCCGTGTCGTGGATGTCGTTCATCGCCTCGGCGATCCATCCGGCGCGGCAGGCCGGCATCGAGCGGGCGCGCGAGGTCTGGCAGATCGCCGACAAGCGGCTGGGCGCAAACGAGTGGGCGGCCGGCGGCCGCTATTCGATCGCCGACATCCATTTGTTCCGCCTCTACTGGCGCACCCGCGATGCGCTCGAGCCCAAGGTGGGCGGCTTCGCCAACATCGAGGCGCACTACCAGCGCGTGATGGCGCGGCCCGCCGTCAGGAAGACGATCGAGATCGAGGAAAAGATCGGCTACTCGCTGCCGCGTTAGTAAGACAATGAGCGTGCGAGCGACCCTGCGGTTAGCGCTCGATCACTTCTTCAGTTGGCGCCGCGATTTTGCAGGACGTCGCAACGCGCGTCGCAGCTCGGGAAGGCGATGCTTTGCTGTGGACCACACGATCTCGAGGTCGACGGCAAAATAGCCATGTACGAGGATATGGCGCATGGCCCTGATGTTGGCCCAAGGCACCATGGGATATCGCTTGGTGACCGAGTCAGGCAACGCTATGGCGGCCTCACCGATGACCTGGATGTTATGGATGACAGCATCCACCGTTCTCCGATCACCGGAGAAAGTCTCGTAGTCGAAACCCTTGATGTACGTTGCGATGCGATCGATCGACTGCTCGATATCCTTGAGCCGCAGCCGCCAATCCCTAGGCGGCACGAATTGCCTCTTTGAGAATCTGCCGGCGAAGCTCAGGGCGGATGCCGCCGCGCGTGAGCAGATCGACACGACAGCCGAGGAGTTCCTCGAGCCGCAGCTTGACACCAGCGAACTCGATCAGGTCTGGCGTGTGGTGAAATTCGACCAGCAGATCGATATCGCTGTCGGGACGAGCCCTGCCGCGCGCAACGGACCCGAACAAAGCCAGGGACTTGATACCCAGCTTGTCGAGCTCAGGCCTCAAGGCCGCCAATGTCTTGAGCGCGTCGCTGCGTTTCATGGGTATATTCCTATGGGCATTATCGCATTGGCGCCAGCTGGCATCCAGTAGCCTTAGGCCTTCAGCAGCAGCTTGCCGGCGACGTGACGACCTTCAAGGCGGCGGTGCATCTCGGCCGCCTCGGCCAACGGAAATTCGCCCTCGATCGGCACCTTCAGCCAGCCGGCGGCAATGCCGGCCAACACGTGATCGATGCCCTTCTGCCATTCGGGCAGGGCATGGTCGACATGGCCGAGGTGCAGGCGGGTGAAGGTCTGCGAGCGCGGCAGGATGCGCTCGCGGATATTCTTGAACGGCTGGCCCTCGGCCTCGCCGATGCTCACGACATGGCCGAGCTTCTTGGTGACGTTGAAGGTGCGGTCGAGCATGGTGGCGCCGTAGGAGTCGATGGCGAGATCGACGCCCTTGCCGTTGGTGAAGTCGAGCACCGCCTTCTCGAAGTCCTCGGTCGAGGTCACGACCACGCGCTCCGCACCGTACGCGAGCGCCCGCTTCTCCTTGCCCGGCGTACCGGTGGTGCCGATGACGCGCGCGCCTGCTTGGACGGCGAGCTGGGTGCACATCAACCCGACGCCGCCGCCCACGGCATTGACAAGCACTGTGTCGCCCTTGCCGACGCCGCCATAGACCGTCCACATCATGTGATAGGCCGTGAGCGCCTGGATCGGGAATGCGGCGGCGACGTCGAGCCCGACCGCGTCGGGCAACCTGATCAATCCCACGGCGCCTGCAACGCATTTCTCGGCATAGGCGCCGCCTTTCTCCGGAAAGGCGGCGACGCGATCGCCGATCTTGACGCCCGCCACGCCTGGGCCGAGGGCCGCCACCTTCCCCGACACCTCGAAGCCCAGCACCATGGGATAGGTCATGGGATGGGGGTAGATGCCCATCCGCACCTGCGTGTCCGCCCAGTTGCAGCCGGCATAGGCGACGTCGAGCAGCACCTCGCCGGCGCCCGGCACCGGATCGGGCATGTCAGCGAGGGTGAGCTGGTCCGGTCCGCCCAGCGCATGGATCACGACAGCTTTCATGGCGCGTCTCCTCGAGAAAGATCACGCAAGTCTTGTGCCGTTAGCCGCAAGCGGACCGCCGTCGACGATGGTGCACCATCAGGCACCATTCATCACCCGCCACACCTTCTCCGGCGTCACCGGCATGTCGATGTGGGTGACGCCGAACTCCGACAGCGCATCGACCACGGCGTTCATCACCGACGGCAGCGCGCCGGCGCAGCCCGCCTCGCCGCAGCCCTTCACGCCCAGCAGGTTGGTCTTGCACGGCACGGAATGGTTCTGCACCGACATGTCGGGCGCGTCCGAGGCGCGCGGCAGGGCGTAGTCCATGTAGGAGCCGGCAACCGGCTGGCCCTGCGGATCGTAGACCGTGCGCTCCATCAACGCCTGGCCGATGCCCTGCATCACCCCGCCATGCGCCTGGCCCGCGGTCAGCATCGGATTGATGACCGTGCCGAAGTCGTTGACCATGAAATAGCGCACGACCTCGATCACGCCGGTGTCGCGGTCGATCTCGACTTCGGCGATGTGGCAGCCGTTGGGGAACGAGAACGGCGGGTTGTCGGAGATGTGGCTGACGTCGAGCGACTGCGGCACGTCGGCCGGCAGCTTCAGGCCCGGAGCGCAGCTTGCCCGCGAGCTCGAGGATGCCGATGCCGCGGTCGGTGCCGGCAATCACGAAGCGTCCGCGGGAAAACTCCATGTCGGCGGCCGACGCCTCCAGGACGTGGGCGGCGATCTGCTTGCCCTGCTCGATCACCTTGTCGCCGGCCTCGAGGAAGGCCTGGCTCGCGACCAGCGCCGACTTCGAGCCGCCGGTGCCGCCGCCGACCTTGAGCTGGTCGGAATCGCCCTGCAGCAGGCGGAAGTGCGGCACCGGAATGCCGAGCTTGCCGCCCAGCACCTGGGCGAAGGGCGTGGCGTGGCCCTGGCCGTAGTCGAGCGTGCCGCTCAGCATGGTGATGGTGCCGTCGGCCTCGAAGCGCACGCCGCCATATTCCTTGGCCGGCGGGCCGGTGACTTCGAGGTACGAGCCGATGCCGCGACCGCGCAGCTTGTTCTTCGCGCGGCTCTCGGCCTTGCGCTCGTCGAAGCCCTGCCAGTCGGCCGCCTGCAATGCCTTGTCGAGCACGGTGGTGAACTCGCCGGAATCGTAGTTCATGGCCGACGGCGCCTTGTAGGGCATCTGTTCGGGCGCGATGTGGTTGCGTCGGCGCAGCTCGACCTTGTCGATGCCCATCTCGCGCGCCGCCGTGTCGATCAGGCGCTCCATGTAGTAGTTGCCCTCGGGCCGGCCGGCACCGCGATAGGCGCCGATCGGCGTGGTGTTGGTGAACACCACCTTGGAATTCACCTCCATCGCGGGCGTGGCGTACACGTCGATGATGTTCTTCACCGCGTTGGTCGTGGCCGGCATCGGCGGATAGATGTAGGCGCCGGCATTACCGGAGCCCGTCAGCCGCACAGCGAGGAAGCGGCCGTCCTTGTCGAGCGCCAGCTCGGCCACGCGCTGATGATCGCGGCCGTGATGGTCGCTTAAAAAGCTTTCCGAGCGCTCGTCGGTCCATTTCACCGGCCGGCCCAGCAGCCTGGCGCCCAACAGGAGCGGTCCGTACTCGGGATAGACCTGGCTCTTCATGCCGAACGAGCCGCCGACATTGCCGGTCAGCACGCGCACCTTGTCGGTCGGCACGTTCAGCACGTCACGCGCCAGGCCGCCGCGCATGCCCATCACGCCCTGGCAGCCGACGTTCAGCGTCCAGCGCTCGGTCTTGGGATCGTACGAGCCGATCGCCGAGCGCGGCTCCATGGGATTGACGACGATGCGGTTGGAGACGATCTCCAGCCGCGTGACGTGCGCGGCCTCGGCGAAGGCCTTTTTCACCGCCTCGGCGTCGCCATAGTGGAAGTCGAGCGCCAGGTTGCCGGGGACGTCGTCGTGGATCTGCGGCGCGCCGGGCTTCAGCCCCTCGGCGGGCGAGGTGACGGCAGGCAGTTCCTCGATGTCGAGCTCGACGGCTTCGGCGGCGTCCTTGGCCTGCACGGCCGTCTTGGCGACGACGCAGGCCACCGCTTCGCCGACGAATCGCACCTTGCCCTTGGCCAGTGACGGGCGCGGCGGCGTCTTCATCGGCGAGCCGTCGCGCTGCGGGATGTTCATCGGGCATTTCAATGGGCCGAATCCCGCCGCATCGAGGTCGGCATGGGTGTAGACCGCCAGCACGCCCGGCATGGCGCGTGCCGCCGTGGCGTCGATGGCTCTCAGGATCCCGTGCGCGATGCGGCTGCGCACCATCACGGCATAGGCCTGGCCCGCGAGATTGATGTCGTCGGTATAGCGGCCGCGGCCGCGCAGCAGGGTGGGATCCTCCATGCGCGGCACGGGCTGGCCGACACCGAATTTCATCAGGGCGAGCTCGGTGTCGTCGTAGGAGTCCATAACAACCTTCTCCGTTTGCAATCATGTCATCCTGAGCGAAGCGAAGGATCTCATCGCCGTCGACGCCATTAGATCCTTCGCTCCGCTCAGGATGACCGCTACGCGGTCACTTCAGCGGCGAATAGTTCGTCGGCAGCAGCAGGGTCGAGTGCATCTCGGCGAGCTTGGCCGGGCCCTTGGCAAGATAGGCCTGCCACGCCGGATCCTTCATCGCCGCACCCCGCGCCTCGAAGCGCTCAGCCAAGTTCTTGTAGCGCCAGAGGTGGATCCACTCGTTGGGCTGCGGGAACTCGCCGGTCCACGCGCCCCAGATCGGCGAATACTTCTCGCGCGCTTCCTTGACCTCGAGGAAATCCTTGCCGTACTGCTGCGCACCGCCCAGCACGGTGCGATAGATGCGCAGCTCATAGACGTTGCCGGTGGTGCCGTCGGAGGGCTTGATGTCGACCACGGCGTTCATCACGCGCAGGTCCTGGCGCTGGATCCACGGCCGGATGGTCGGCACGTACTTCTCGGTCCAGTCCTTGTTCTTCGCGAGCTCGCCGCGCAGGCGCTCGCGGTCGTTCAGGCTGTCGTACTTCCACAGATGCCAGATCTGGTTCAGCGCGCCGAACTCGGCCGTCCAGTAGCCGTGGTTGACGCCGTAATTGTTGCCGCGCGCCGGCCGGCCGATCGTCTCGGCGGCCTTGAGGTATTCCGGCATCTTGCCGGGCACCAGGGTGTAACAGCGCAGTTCGTAGACCATATGACGTCTCCCCTCACGGATGTGGGTTCTTGGGCGGATGTGCCCGCACGGCTTCTTCGTTGATGTCGGCGCCCCAGCCCGGCCGGGTGGGCACGATCAGCTCGCCATTCTGGATGACCGGCGGATGGGTGACCAGATCGTCCTTCCAGGGCACGTCGTCGATATCGATTTCCATGATACGGAAATTGGGCATGGCGGCGCACATGTTGGCGCTCATCAGGGTCGACATGTGGCCGTAGAAATTGTGCGGCGCGCAGTTGATCTCATAGGGCTCCGCCATGGCCGCGATCTTCATCGACTCCTGCACGCCGTTCCACGGCGCGTCGATGATCGCCACGTCCATCGAGCGGTTCTCGAAGAACGGCCGGAACTGGCGGCGGCCGAACAGCGATTCGCAGGAGGCAATGGGCATCGACAGCACGGTCGCGGATCAAGCGCAGACCCTCTGCATCGTAGGAATCGATCTCCAGCCAGAACAGATTGTAGGGCTCGCAGGCACGCGCGACCTTGATGTAGCCCTCGGTTTTGAAGTTGAAGTTGCTGTCGAGCAGGATGCCCATCTCGGGACCGGCACCCTGGCGAAACGCCGCCAGCCCGTCGGTGATGGCAGCGAGCGTGGCGCCATCGGCATTGAGCTCGGGATAGCCCGGGCCGCGCGCGAAGCCCGGCTGGTGCATGTAGGGCGGGTTGCCGTCGAACCGGAAGATGTTGGTTTTCAGCGCCTTGAAGCCGCGCTCCTTCACGTGCTTGCCGAGCTTCGCCAGGTCGTCGAGCGAGCGCACGGGCTCGACGCCCATGATCTCGGCGTTGCCGAAGCGATAGCTGCCGCAGTGCGACCAGTAGAGCGGCAGGCGATCGCGCACCGGCCCGCCGAACAGGGCATGGACCGGAATACCCAGCGCCTTGGCCTTGACGTCCAGAAGCGCGTTCTCGATGGCGGCCATCGCCTGCTGGTTCAGGCCGCCCGGCGCCTGGCGGGTGATCGCCTGTTGGCGCGCCATGATGCGCTCGATGGGCCGCGGATCGTGGCCGATCAGGTCCTGCGCCATGCGGCGGATCACGGCGGTGAGGCCGGCGCTGCCGTAGCCTTCGTTGTATTCCGACCAGCCGATCAACCCTTCATCGGTCGTGATCTTGAGGAACGAGAAGTCGCGCCAGCCGGCGTTGCAATGAAGATCCTCGATCTTGACAATTTTCATGGTGTTTCCTCTCCCGAGGCGGCCAGCATAGACCAAGTCGCGGCTGCAACGGGACGAAACCCCGTTTCACTTCAGGAGCGTGGCGGGCTCGGCGAATTCCCGGTTCAGCCGTTCGGCGAGCTCGCCGACATGCGTGCTGACGCAGGTGTTGTGCTGGCCGGGCAAGCGGCCGGACTGTACATGCGGCGACAGGCGCTTCCACGGCGCCGCGTCGTATTCCTTCCGATCGACATATTCTTCGGACAGAAGGCAGACGATCTCGGCGCGGATGCGCGGCGGCAGGTACTTCGCCATGGCGCGGTAATAGGTCGTGCGCAACGACGCATCCCAGGCGCGCATCGATCCGCTGCGCGCGGTCTTGGTCACCCGACGCAGGATCGTCGGATCGCGCCGCAGCAGATGGCTGGCAAGCACCCACACCGACGGCATGCCGCTGCGCCCGATCTTGCGGCCCAGCTCACCCGGCAGCCAGCGTCCCATCCAGGAGACGATGGGAACGATCGGACGCATGAGCGGCCGCGCATTCAGCGAGAAGACGTCGATCAGGACGACCTTCTCGACCGTCCGCCCTGCCGCCTCGAGCTGGCGCACCAGCTCGAGCGCGGCGAGGCCGCCATGACAGTAGCCCGCGACCCGAAGCGGGCCATCGGGAGCGGCAGCCTGCACGCCCGCGAGGTAGAGAGACGCCAAGTCCTCGATCGTCTCTATGCCCTTGGAGCGGTCGAGCAGCGAGTGCAACAGATAGACCGGACCCTTGCCTTCGAGCATCTCGCTCAGGCGAAAGCCATAGAAACCCCAGCCGCAGAAATCGCCATGGCAGAGGAAGAGCGGCGTGCCCTCGCCCGCCCTCACCTTGGTCATCGCCTCGTCGCGGGCGGCGGCCACGCCGGCCAGCCGATCGCACAGCACGCGGATGGTGAGCTGGGCGCGGATGTCGGACGGGTTGATGCGATGATGCGTCGCCTCCTCGACCTCCAGCAGCATCTCGGTGGCCTGCAGCGAATCGCCGCCGATCTCGAAGAAGTCATCGTCCATGCCGATGTCGACGCGCTTCAGCAGCCGCTGCCAGATTTCGGCGATCAGGATTTCCAACGGCGCGGCCGGCGGCGGCGTGTCCCGCCTGGCGTCGGCGAAGGCGGCGGAGAGCCGCGGCCGCGAGATCTTGCCGGTCGGGCCGAGCGGCAGGCTGTCGACGACGTGGACGTGGCGCGGCCGCTGGAACGGCGCCAGGCGCTCGTAGGCGAAGTCGATCAGCTCGGTCGACGAGGCACCGGCGCCGGGATGCAGGACGACGGCGGCACCGACGTTCTCGCCAAGCCGCGCATGGGGCACGGCGAATGCCGCAGCCTCGCGCACCGCGGGGTGAGCCAGCAACGCCTTCTCGACGTCGTAGGGGGCGATCTTCTCGCCGCCGCGATTGATGATCTCCTTGGTGCGGCCGACGATGGTGAGAAGCCCACGTTCGTCGACGCTGCCGAGATCGCCGGTCGGCAGCCAGCCCTCCTGAAGGCCGGTCGGCTGGCCCTCGATGTCGTCCAGCAGATAGCCCGGCATGACACTGGGCCCGCGCAGCATGACTTGCCCGACCTGGGCCGGTCGCATCACACCGCCGTTGTCGTCGCGGATTGCAAGCTCGCCCTGCGGGATGCGGCCGACCGAGCCCGGCTTTTCCAGCGACAGCACCGGGCCGGTCATCATGCCGGCTTCGCAAAGGCCGTAGAACTCCACGACCGGCTTGCCAAGCAGGCGCGTCAGCTCGAGCCGGATGTGATCGGGAAGATAGGAGGCCGTCGACAGGACGAAGCGCAAGGACTGAGCGACGGATCGACCGGACGAGGCACTGAGCTTCTCGACCACGGCCTGCAAGAATGCCGGCGAGGCGGTGAGCCAGGTCGGCCGCAGCTCGCCCAGCCATTGCTCGATGTCGTGCGCACCGGCTGACTCGGGCAAAGCCACGCTGCAGCCGACCAGAAGCGGCACCACCAGCGTCGCCTTGAAGCCGGCGTTGTAATAGATCGGCATGATGCAGGCGGAACGGTCGGCGGGTGTCAGCGCCAGCCAGCGTTCCATCTTGCGCGCCATCTCGACCAGGTTTTCGTGCGTCACCGGCACGCGCTTGGACGGCCCGGTCGTCCCCGATGTACGGAAGATCGCGGCCCACGACTGCTCCGTCACCCGGCTTGACGGCGCGGGACGACGAACGTCCTTCACCGGCGCGAGGGCAATCTCTTCGAAAGAGGAAGCCGCCTTGCTGGCCTTGAAGAGGACGACACCTTCCTCGCCTTCGTCGACCCATGGCGGAAGGCCAGCCTCGCCAGGAACGACCAGCGCATGAAGGCGGATGCGCTTCAGTTCTTCGCGCAGCTCCGCAGGCGGAAGATTGGGGTTGAT
Source organism: uncultured Alphaproteobacteria bacterium (assembly GCA_963809025.1). GTDB lineage: Bacteria > Pseudomonadota > Alphaproteobacteria > Reyranellales > Reyranellaceae > Reyranella. The sequence continues at coordinate 605,496 of CAWEIE010000032.1, forward strand.
CGGCAGGACGGTGGCGTTGGCCGAGATGGCGACATTCAACAGCGCCGCTTCCGGCCCGCGCTGAAGAGCAATACCGATGCGCGAGGACGGGCCGATGCCGGCGGCGGCAAGCTCATTGCCGATCTGTCGGACACGGCGCACCAGGCCGCCGAAGGAAAGAGTGCCGAGGCCAGCGCTGACGATGGCCGGCGCACCCGCGTCGCGCACCGCATGACGCGCCAACACCTCGGCGATTGTCGATGTCATGGAACTACTCGGGCTGGATGCCGCGCTTGGCGACGATGTCGGCCCATCGCACGCGATCGCGCGCCGCGATGTCTCCCAGCGCCGCCGGTGTCGATGTTGCGGGAGCGAGTCCCTGCTTTTCGAAAGCGGCCTTGGCTTCAGCTGAGTCCAGGATGGCGATGATCTCGCGGTTCAACCGTGCAACGACCTCGGCCGGCGTGCCTTTGGGCGCGAAGAAGCCGTACCACATGTCGACGTCGGCATCCTCGAGCCCGCTTTCGCCAAGCGTCGGCACGTCGGGAAGCTGTGGGCGGCGCTCGGGACTACCTATGGCGAGCGCCTTCAGCTTGCCGGCTTGGATGTAGGATGCCGCCACATGCACGGGCAGGAACATGTAGCCGACCTGTCCCGACAGGAGATCCTGCACCGCGCCGGCCGAACCCTTGTAGGGGACGTGCAGCATCTCGATGCCGGACGCGGTCTCCAGCAGCGCCATCGCCAGATGATGCGGCGTGCCGACGCCCGGACTGGCGTAGGTCTGCGACTGCGATCGATCCTTGGCCAGCGCGATCATCTCCGCGAGCGTTGCCGGCTTTTGCGAAGGATGAGCAACCAGCACCAGCGTGCCCCAGCCACTCAAGCCCAGCGGGGCGAAATCGGCCACCGGGTCATAGTGCAGGTTGCGGAACAGGCTGGCATTCATCACCAGCGTGTTGACCGACGACATGATCGTCAGGCCATCGGGCCTTGCCCGCGCCACCTGCAGACTGCCGATGTTGCCCGAAGCGCCGGGCAGATTCTCCACGACCACGGGTTGGCCGAGCCTGGGGGACAGGCGCTCGGCCACGAAACGGGCGATGAAATCGGGCCCGCCCGCCGGCGTGAACGGCACGACCACCCGCATCGGCTGGTCTGGCCAGGCATGGGCCGCCGGCGACAGAGCCGTTGCGGCCACGACACCGCCAACGCACGTCAGGACTTGGCGGCGGCGCACGAAGCCCCTCAAGCGTTCCTCCTCCGAAGCACGGTTTTAGGATAGCGTGGGTGCAAACCGGGGGTCCTGAGACGAAACTGTGACCGGGGAACCGGCGGGGAGGCCGACGATGTCGCTTCACGGCAAGGGGATGCTGATCGTGTTCTGCGAGGTGAAGGCTCGCGACGAGCGCAATTTCAACGAGTGGTACAACCGCGAACACATAGACGAGCGGGTCAACCTGCCGGGCTTCCACCGTGGCCGGCGCTACGTCGCCGTGCGCGGCTCGCCAAAGTATCTCGCGACCTATGAATGCGACACGGCCGGGGACCTGGCGACGCCGGGTTACCTGGCGCTGCTCGCCAACCAGACGCCGTGGACACAGGCGGTGATGGCGAAATTCACCAAGTTCACGCGCCTCACCGTGCGCGTGCAGGCCGACCTGGCGCACGGTGTCGGCGGCGCCATGGCGGCTGTGCGCTTCGTGCCCGATCCGCGTTCGCGCAAGGCATTGGTCGAATGGCTGAACAAGACGGCGTTGCCCAGGGCGATAACGCGTCCGGGCATGGTCGGCGCCATAGCGGCGGAGAATGATCTGGAGGTCGCCCAGGCGCCGCTGCAGGCCAAGAGCATGGACCATCCCAAGGCAGACGAAGCCGAATGGGTGGCGTTGCTGGAAGGCACCGACACCGGCACCGTAGGCGCGGCCGCTCGGGCGACGTTCACCTTGCCGAAGCTCAAGAATTTTGGCGTTACCGTGGCGCCGACGATTGGGACGTATCGGTTCCTGTTCGGGAACCAGCGCTGAAGACAAGCGTAGAGCTTTCTCTTTTCCTCCCCCGTATGACGGCCGTATGACGGGGGAGGACATAAGAGGATGACGGAAGTTTGAGCTATCGTTGACCGGCTCATCACGTAAGGTCGCCCGGTGACCGCCAAGCAGAAGATCTTCTGGCTGCGCCTCGTGACGCTGATCGGGCTCTGCCTGCCGGCGCTCGAACTCGGCTGGCGCTGGTACAACGGCGACCTCGAGCCCAGGCCGGTGACGGTGGCGACACATTCGACCGGCGACTGGGCCGTCATCTTCCTCATGCTGTCGCTGGCCATGACGCCGGCGCGCGCGCTGTTCGACTGGATGCCGCTGGTGCAGATCCGCCGGCGCATCGGCGTTGCCGCCGCACTCTATGCCGGCGCGCACTTTTTGATCTACGTGCTCGACCAGAAATGGAACCTGGTCGTGGTCGCAACGGAGATCATCAAGCGCTTCTATCTCACCATCGGCTTCGTGACCCTGCTGATGCTGGTGGCGCTCGCGATCACCTCGACCGACGGCTGGCAGAAACGCCTGCGGCGCAACTGGAAGCGCCTGCACTGGCTGATCTACCCCGCGGCCTTCATCGCCATCGTTCATTTCTTCATCCAGTCGAAGGTCAAGATCGGCGAGCCCGCCTTCACCGCCGGCCTGTTCGCCTGGCTGATGCTGTGGCGCGCCTTGCCGGCGGCGATGCAGCGCAGTTACCTGGGGCTGGCGATCCTGGCCGTTGCCTCAACGTTCGCCACCGTGGTCTTCGAGGCGACGTGGTATTGGCTGGTGAACGGTCGCGACCCGACTGTCGCCCTGCTGGCCAACCTCGATCCGGAACTGGCCTTTCGGCCCGCGCAGAAGGTGCTGGTCGCCTCGCTGTTGGTGATCGCGGCCGTGGCGCTGCGGCGCTTCACCCTGGCTGCAAACAAGCTCTGGACGAAGCGCTATGTCCAGTCGACTATACCGACTCCCTGATCTGGAGGCTGGTATGTTGAAGAGACGGTGTTGGCTCAGCCTGGCGGTCGCCTTGTCGTTGCTGCCGGGCGTGGCCCAGGCACAGAACAACGTGGTGATCTTCGCCGCGGCCAGCCTCAAGAACGCGCTCGACGAGATCGCTGCGACCTGGTCGAAGGATACCGGCAAGCCTGTGCCCAAGATCTCCTATGCCGCGAGCCCGGCACTCGCCAAGCAGCTCGAGCAGGGCGCGCCGGCCGACATGTTCATCTCCGCCGACCTCGACTGGATGGACTATGTCGCGGGCAAGAACCTGATCAAGCCGGACAGCCGCTTCAACCTCCTGGGCAACAAGATCGTCGTTATCGCGCCCAGGGATTCCAAGACCACGACCCTTGCCATCAAGGGACCCGATCTTGCCGCCGCGCTGGCGGGCGGCAAGCTGTCGATGGCCAATGTCGATTCCGTGCCGGCCGGCAAGTACGGCAAGGCCGCGCTGGAGAAGCTCGGCGCCTGGGGCAACGTGAAGGACAGCATCGCCCAGGCCGAGAATGTCCGCGCCGCCCTCCTGCTGGTGGCGCGCGGCGAGGCGCCGCTCGGCATCGTCTACAGCACCGACGCGGCGTCCGAGGCCAACGTCAAGACCGTGGCGACATTCCCCGAGGATTCCTATCCGCCGATCATCTATCCGGCGGCATTGACCAAGGACTCGACCAACGCCGACGCCAAGGCCTTCCTCGACTTCCTGCGCAGCGCCAAAGCCCGCGCCTCCTTCGAGAAGCAGGGCTTCTTGGTCCTGGTGAAGTCCAACTCATCGACATGACGCCGGAGGAATGGACGGCGGTCAGGCTGAGCCTGTTGGTCGCCACCACGGCGACCCTGGCCAGCCTGCCCTTCGGCGTCGCCGTCGCCTGGCTGCTGGCGCGCAAGCACTTCTGGGGCAAGGGCCTCCTGGACACGCTCGTCCATCTGCCGCTGATCATGCCGCCGGTCGTCACCGGCTATCTGCTCCTGATCTCGTTCGGACGGCGCGCACCGATCGGCGCCTTCCTGGCCGACAATTTCGATATCGTCTTCTCCTTCCGCTGGACCGGCGCGGCGCTTGCCTGCGGCATCATGGGCTTTCCGTTGCTGGTGCGCGCCATTCGCCTCTCGATCGAAGCCGTCGACACGCGGCTGGAATCGGCCGCCGGCACGCTCGGCGCCAACCCGTTCTGGGTGTTCGCCACCATCACCCTGCCGCTCTGCCTGCCCGGCGTGATCGCAGGCGCCATCCTGTGCTTCGCCAAGGCGATGGGTGAATTCGGCGCCACCATCACCTTCGTCTCCAACATTCCTGGCGAGACCCAGACCCTGCCGTCGCTGATCTACACCTTCACCCAGGTTCCGGGCGGCGATGCCGGCGCGATGCGGCTCACCCTCGTGTCGATCGCCATCTCCATGCTGGCGCTGCTGGGCTCGGAGCTGTTGGCGCGACGAATCGGCGTGAGGCAAATGGCGGCATGAGCCTCGAAGTCGACATCGATCACGCGCGCGGCAGCTTCCGGATCAGCGCGCGCTTCTCGGCCGCGCCCGGGCTGACGGCGCTGTTCGGCCGCTCGGGCTCGGGCAAGACGACGCTGGTCGATATCGTCGGCGGCCTGGTCCGTCCCGATCGCGGCCGCGTCGCCGTCGATGGCCAGCTGCTGGTCGACACCGAACACGGCGTCTTCGTTCCGAGGCATCGCCGCCGCATCGGCTATGTCTTCCAGGACAGCCGGCTGTTCCCGCATTTCAGCGTGCGCCGCAACCTGCTCTACGGGCGCTGGTTCAACCGCGAGGCCGGCGCGGCCGCCGGCGATCTTGCCTCGGTCGTCGAGCTTTTGGGCATCGGCCACCTGCTGGAGCGCCGCCCCGCCTCGTTGTCGGGCGGCGAGAAGCAGCGCGTCGCCATCGGCCGCGCCCTGCTCGCCCATCCGCAGCTCCTGCTGATGGACGAGCCGCTGGCCTCGCTCGACGAGGCGCGGCGCGCCGAGATCCTGCCCTACATCGAGCGCCTGCGCGACGAGGCCGGCGTGCCGGTTCTCTACGTCAGCCACTCCGTCGCCGAGGTGGCGCGGCTTGCCACCACCGTGGTGATCCTGACCGAGGGCAAGGTCGCCGCCGTCGGCCCGGTCGCCGACATCATGCCGCTCGCCGATTCGGGCGACGGCGGCAGCGTGCTCGATGCCGTCGTGGCGCGTCACGATGAGACCTTCCAGCTCTCGGTCCTGAGCTCCCGGGCGGGCGAGCTGCAGGTGCCCCGCCTCACCGCGCCCGTCGGTGCAGTGGTCCGCGCCTACATCCGCGGCCGTGACGTCATGCTGTCGCTCAGGCCACCTGAGGAGATCAGCGCGCTGAACGTGCTGGCTGGCCGCGTTGCGGCCATCGTTCCCACGAGCAACGGCGCGCAGGCCGAAGTCCGGCTGGACTGCAACGGAGCGGCGCTCACGGCGCGGCTGACGGCCAAGTCGGTGCAGCGTCTGGCGCTGGCGCCGGGCCTGCCGGTCTTTGCGGTGATCAAGAGCGTGTCGTTCGAGCGAAGTTAATGATCGCGATTCGTCTTTCCTCCCCAACGCAGTTGGGGCGTGGCGCTTTTGGCCGCGAAGCGGCCAAAACGCCTGGCCCGCGCAGCGGACGGAGGGGTCATGGGCCGCGGTACATGTCGCCCATGACCCCTCCGTCGCCGTATGACGGCGCCACCTCCCCAGCGGAGCTGGGGAGGAAGTGAGTCCCAACCAGGAGACCACGATGCCTCATCTCAGCATCCGCATCGATTTCGACGACGAGGGCCGGCTGGGCCCCGGCAAGGTGACGTTGCTCGAAGCCATCGCGCGCGAGGGCTCGATCTCGGCGGCCGGACGCTCGATGAACATGTCCTACAAGCGCGCCTGGGAGCTGGTGGCCGATATCAACGAGAGCTTCGCCGAGCCTCTGGTGGCGGCGCAGACCGGCGGCAAGGCGGGTGGCGGCGCCGCACTGACGCCGCGCGGCGAGGAGCTGGTCCGCCACTACCGGGCGATCGAGCGCAAGGCGCTGTCGGCCACCGCCTCCCATCTCAAGGCTCTGCAGGCGATTTCCCGCAACAGACGGCGGAAATAACGCGCTATTCTCGGCGGAAATGGGGAGGTCCGCCGTGGCGCGAGTAAAAGCCCGCACAGGCATGCCGAGCGTGACGCTGGACAAGGCGGAGTTCGCCCGCCGTGTGCGCCGACGCTTCTACGATCCCGCTTTCGAGTCGGTCGGGCAGGAGATCGAACGCATCATCGAGGTCGCCTGGGACGGCTACAACGACAGCCGCAAGTCGCCGATCACCAAGCCGGCCGGCAAGGGCTACGCCGATCCGAGCTATGAGCTCTCGGTCGAATGGTCGGAGGCAAGCAGGGCCATCAAGAGCGCCGAGCGCCGGCAGAAATCGAAGTCGGCGAAGTCGCGCATCCTGCTGATCAACGGCTCCGCGCGCAGCGACCAGACCTGCCCGGGCGAGATGTCCAAGAGCTTCCGTCTGGTGAAGATCGCCGAGCAGGTGTTCGCGGGCGAACGCGATCTCGAGGTCGAGCTGCTCGACCTCAGCCGTCTCACGTCGGAGTACGGCCGCAACATCCATCCCTGCAAGGCCTGCGTATCGACGGCCATGCCGCTCTGCCACTGGCCGTGCTCCTGCTATCCCAACCATTCGCTGGGCCAGCACAACGACTGGATGAACGAGATCTATCCCATGTGGGTCGCCGCCCACGGCGTCATGATCATCACGCCGGTCAACTGGTATCAGGTGCCCGGGGGATTGAAGGCGATGATCGATCGTCTGGTGTGTGCCGACGGCGGCAACCCGGATCCGACCTCGACCGGCGGCAAGGATGCGGAGAAGGCCAAGGAGATCGAACTGAAGGGCTGGGACTATCCGCGCCATCTCGCCGGCCGGGCCTTCTCCGTCGTCGTGCACGGCGATGCCGCCGGCAGCGAAACGCTGCGCCGCCTCCTGGTCGACTGGCTGAAGGACATGGGCCTGGTCTCGGCCGGCCACGCCGCCGAGCTCGACCGCTATGTCGGCTACTACGAGCCCTATGCCACCAACCACGAAGCCCTCGATCGCGACAAGGCCTTCCAGGAGGAGACGCGCAACGCTGCGCGCACCCTGGCCGAGGCCGTGAAGTTGATGCGCCGGGGACAGCTCGCCCAACCCGATGCCCGGCTGCACGACGTCCGGCCGAAATGAGGAAATGATGTCGCCGATCTTCCTGCCCCTGTCGCCGCGTTTCATCACCTTCACGCTCACCGTGATGGCGATGATCCTGTTCGGCGTCTGGCTCTACTTCGACCAGCGCTCGATCGTGCTGGCGATCCTGCTTGGCCTCTCGATCTTCCTGACCGGCGTCGGCATCATCGACCTCTTCCAGAAGTCGCACGCGGTCCTGCGCAACTACCCGATCGCGGCGCACCTGCGCTTCATCTTCGAGGCGATCCGGCCGGAGATGCGGCAGTATTTCTTCGAGGGCGAGAAGGACGGCATGCCGTTCAGCCGCGACCGGCGCGCCGTGGTCTACCAGCGCGCCAAGAACGCGCTCGACGTGCGGCCGTTCGGCACCAACTACGACGTCTACGCGCCGGGCTACGAATGGATGGCGCACTCGATCGCGCCCACGCCGGTGAGCCGCGAGCCGCATCGCATCATGATCGGCGGGTCCGAGTGCACGCAGCCCTATTCGGCGTCGATCTTCAACATCTCGGCCATGAGCTTCGGCGCGCTCAGCGCCAACGCCATCCGCGCGTTGAACGGCGGCGCCAAGCTCGGCGGCTTCTATCACGACACCGGCGAAGGCGGTTACAGCCCCTATCACCGCGAGGGCGGCGGCGACATCGTCTGGGAGATCGGCTCGGGCTACTTCGGCGCGCGCAACGACGATGGCACCTTCTCAGCCCACCGCTTTGCCGAGGGCGCCAGGAATCCGCAGGTCAAGATGATCGAGCTGAAGCTCAGCCAAGGCGCCAAGCCCGGCCACGGCGGCGTGCTGCCCGCGTCCAAGGTCAGCCACGAGATCTCGCTGACCCGCGGCGTGCCGACGGGCCAGGACTGCGTCTCGCCGTCGCGCCATTCGGCCTTCTCCACGCCGGTCGAGATGATGCGCTTCATCGCCGAGATGCGCCGGCTGTCGGGCGGCAAACCCGCCGGCTTCAAGCTCTGCATCGGCCACGAATGGGAGTTTCTGGCGGTCTGCAAGGCGATGCTGGAAACCAAGATCTATCCCGACTTCATCGTCGTTGACGGCAAGGAGGGCGGCACGGGGGCGGCCCCCATGGAGTTCGTCGACCATATCGGCAAGCCGATGCGCCAGGGCCTCTACTTCGTGCACAACGCGCTGATCGGCATCGGCGTGCGCGACCGCATCAAGGTCGGCGCCGCCGGCAAGATCATCACCGCCTTCGACATCGTGCGCGCCATGGCCCTGGGCGCCGACTGGTGCAACGCCGCGCGCGGCTTCATGTTCGCAGTGGGCTGCATCCAGTCGCAGCACTGCCACACCGACCGCTGCCCGACCGGGGTCGCCACCCAGGACCCGACGCGCCAGCGCGCGCTGGTGGTGCCCGACAAGATGCAGCGCGTGGTCAACTTCCACCGCGCCACGGTGCACGAGCTCGCCGAGCTGACGGCGGCGGCGGGGTTGGACCATCCCAACCAGTTCAAGCCGATCCACATCTCGCGGCGCGTCTCGCCGAAGGAGGTCGTGACCTTCGACGACGTCTACCCGGCGCTGGACGCCGGCGCGCTGCTCAGCGGCACGGCGCCGCCGCGCTGGACCCAGCCCTGGAACATGGCCGACGCCCATTCGTTCCGCGCCGTGATTTAGCTTCCTCCCCGCGCTTAGCGCGGGGAGGTGTCCGCTGGAGCGCCTGTGAAGGCGCGTAAGCGGACGGAGGGGTCATGGCGCGAAGCGCTCATGAATCATGACCCCTCCGGCCCTGCGGGCCACCTCCCCACTTCGTGGGGAGGAACGATGCAGCCAAAGCTGTTGCGAATCGGGCGGGCTTGGCCCAGCAATTGGGCAAGCAAGAGAGGAACCGCCCATGACCGCGCCCTTCGACGTCGCGTCCCTTCTGGCGCCCGACACGCCGGCTCCCGCCCTCAAGTGGAACGGCTTTCCCAAGTACAATTTCATCGGCGGCCACATCGCCACCGAGCAGGTCCCCGTCGACGATCTGATCGCGGCCGCAACGGCGGTGCTGAAGCGCGAGGGCGCCATGCTCTCGACCTACAACCACACCGGACCGCTGGGCTACAGGCCGCTGCGCGAGTTCCTGACGCGCAAGCTCAAGAGCCATGCCGCCATCGACTGCGCGGCCGACGAGATCCTGATCACGTCCGGCTCGACCCAGGGCCTCACCCTGGTCAACAGCCTCCTGGTGGGCAAGGGCGACACCATCCTGGTCGAGCAGGAGACCTACGGCAGCGCGATCTCCCGGCTGGTCAAGATCGGCGTCAATGCCATCGGCATCCCGCTCGACGACGAGGGGCTCAGGCTCGACATGCTGAAGCAGAAGCTCGAGGAGCTGAAGCAGAAGGGCATCAAGCCCAAGTACATCTACACCATCCCGACGATTCAGAATCCCACGGGCGCCATCATGGGCGAGGCGCGCCGCGCCGCGCTGCTGAAGCTCGCCGCCGAGCATGGCGTGATGATCTTCGAGGACGAGTGCTATTCGGACCTGGTGTGGACCAACAAGCGGCCGCCGTCGCTCTACGCCATGGCCAAGGGCGAGGGCGTGATCTTCATCGGTTCGTTCTCCAAGTCGCTCGGACCGGCGCTGCGCGTCGGCTACATCGTCGCCAAGTGGGATGTCCTGTCGCGCCTCCAGGCGCTCAAGCAGGATGCCGGCACGGGTGCGATCGAGCAGATGATCCTGGCCGAGTACTGCAGCAAGCACTTCGCCGACCATGTCACGAGAAGCAACACGCTGTTGGCCAGCAAGATGCAGGTCCTGCGCGAGGCGCTGGCCGAGCAGTTCGGCACCGCCGCCGAGTTCGGCGATCCGCCGGGCGGTATCTATCTGTGGATCAAGCTGCCCGACAACGTCGATACGGTGAAGCTTGCCCAGGCGGCGCTGGCGGCCGGCGTGTCGATCAACCCCGGCCCGGAATGGTCGGTGAACCCGACCTATTCGCGCAACCGCCTCAGGCTCTGCTTCGCCAACCCCGAGCCCGAGACCATCAAGCAGGGCGTCGCGGTGCTGGCAGAGGTCTGCCGACGCGAGTTCGGCGTTCCGCTGCGCAGCGCCAATATCGACAAGCGTTGAGGTCTTTTCTTCCGGACCGCCGGCCTCCGGCCGGCGGTCCGGAAGAGCATGAGTCCTAGTTCGCCTCGGCCATCACCATCCACATGATGCCGAACTTGTCGGTGACCATGCCGAACTTGGAGGCGAAGAAGGTCTTGGTCAGCGGCTGCAGGACCTGACCGCCCTTGCCGACGGCGGCGAAGAGCTTCTCGGCTTCGGCGTCGTTCTTGGCGTTGAGCGCGAGTCCGAAGCCCTGGAAGGATGGCTTGCCGGCACAGTGGCCATCCGACGCCAGGACCTGGGTGGTTCCGACATGAAAGGCCGCGTGCATGACCTTCTCGCCCGTGTTGGGCTGCATCTGGCTTTGGTCGGGCGCTTCCTTGAAGCGCATCATCATGTCGACCTTGGCGCCGATGGCGCTCTTGTAGAAATCGAGCGCCTCCTCGCACTTGCCGTCGAAGAAGATGTAGGGCTGCACGGTCTCGTTCTGTTGCACGGTCATGGCTCTCTCCTTGGTCAATCGTCGATGGCTTGGTAGGCAGACGTCCAGAAATCGGTGAACACGCTGGGCGGCTGGGGCGATTCCATCATGCGCGTCGTCATCAGGATGCCGGCCATGTCCTCGGCCGGATCGAGGTGGGCCGACGTGCCGTAGCCGCCGTCCCAGCCATAACGCCCCGGTGTCGCCCAGAGATCCGTGCGGCGTGTGATCACAGCACCGCCCAGGCCCCAGCTCGCACTCTCACCGAAAAACAGCTCGGTGCCGTGCTTCTGCGCCGGCGTGAGCTGGTCGGTCATCATCAGCTCGACGGCCGGACGCGACAGGATGCGCTCGCCGCGGTGCCGCCCCTTGTTCAAGAGCATGCGCTGGAAGGCGAGGTAGTCGTCGACCGTCGAGACCAGGCCGCCGCCGCCCGCTTCGAAGACCGGCGGCCTGCTCCAGCGGCTGTCGCGGGCATCGTCGAAGAAGGTGAGCTTCGTGCGGTCCTTGGGATCGGTCATGTAGTTGCTGGCCAGCCACCCGACCTTGTCGGCTGGCACCTGGAAGCTGGTGTCCTGCATGCCGAGCGGCGCGAACAGGTGATCCTGCATGAAGGCCCCGAGCGACTGGCCCGAAGCGCGCGCGATCAGCACGCCCAGCACGTCGGAGCCGGTGTGATAGAGCCAACGCTCGCCGGGCTGATAGGCGAGCGGCAGGCTGCCCACTCGCTTCATGAACTCATCGGCCGAAACGTCGGGCAGGTTGGGGTTGGGCGCCACGCCGGCGTCCTGCATCGCCTTCTGGATGGGATGCCGCGGCGGCCACACCATCACCGCGCCCAGGCCGAAGGTGAATGTAAGCAGGTCCCGCAGCGTGATCGGCCGCCGGGCGGGCACAGTGTCGTCGATCGCGCTTTCGAGGCTTTTCAACACGCGCCGGATGGCGAGCTCGGGCAGCAGTGCGTCGACGGGATCGTCGAGGCGGAGCTTGCACTGCTCGACCAGGATCATCGCCGCAGCCGCCGTCACCGGCTTGGTCATGGAGGCGATGCGGAAGATGGTGTCGCGCTGCATCGGCGCGTCGCTTTCGAGCGACTGCCGGCCCAAGGTCACGACATGCGTCTCGTCGCGGCGGCTCACCAGGGCGACGATGCCGGGCACACGGCCCGGCGACACGTGGGCCGCCAGCGCATCGTGCAAGCGCGTCAATCGCGTCTTGGACAACGCACCCATCTTCCTCAGTTCTCCGGCAGCGTCGTCGTGAAACGATCCAGGCAGTGCGCCCAGCCGCGGTCATGGAAGGCGCGCGCCTCCTCGGTCGGCAGACTGCTGTGGCGCAGCGTCAGCACGGTCCGTCCGCCGCGATCGATGAAGGTCACCGTCACCAGCGTCTCGCGATCGACGATGCGGACGCCTTCGCTCGAGTAGGTGAAGACCAGGCGCTCGGGCGCCACCACCTCGTGATAGACGCCATGCTCGCTGATCAGCCTGCCGTCGGGCGCCATCAGCCGGCGGTTCCAGGCACCGCCCGGCCGCACGTCCATCGTGCAGGCCAGCGTGGTGTAGGCGCGCGACGCCCACCAACCGGCGATCAGCCGCTCGTTCGTCCATGCCGCGAACACGCGCTCGCGCGGCGCGGCGAACTCGCGCCGCATGAAGACTTCGAGGGTGGCCGGACGGACGGCGAGCATCACGCGTCTTTCTGGAATTCGACGTCGATCACGATCTCGATCGAATCGCCGAACAGTGGCGGCAGGCCGAAATCGACCGGATTGATGTTGCCCCTGGCACTGACGCCGATGCGTGGGCGGTCGGCGAAGCCCTTGCCGGCGCCGACCAGCTCGACGTCGAACGTCACCGGCTTGGTCTTGCCCATCAGCGTAAGCTGGCCGTCGACCTTGCCGCGCCGCGTGCTCATCTGCCGGAAGGCGGTCGACACGAAGGTCGCCTCGGGAAAGGCCGCCGACTTCAGGAAGTTGTTGCCGGCCAGGTCCTGGGCGAAGCCCTTGACGTTGGAGGTGATCGACGCGGTCTCGACCTTCGCCGAGATCGACGAATTGGCCGTGTTGACGGGATCCCATTTCAGCGTGCCGCTCACCTTGTCGAAGCGGAAGATGCTCCACGAGTAGCGCAGGTGCGACACGCGGGCGACCACCGCGGCGTGATCGGGATCGAGTGCATAAGACCCGGCCGGCGCCTGCTTGTAGTCCGCCTCGCCCATGTAGACGCCGGGCGGCAGGCCGGTGGGCTGCGTGCCTTGCGCCTGCGCGGCGGCGATCAGCGACGGGGACAACGCAAACGAAAGAACGAGCGCGCACAGTGCACGAGGCATCGCCTACTCCTGACCTTTGACGGGTGACTACTTCTTCTCGGCGGCGGCCTTCAGATCGGCCAGGCCCTTCTCGAAATCGCGGCCGATCATGTCGTCGATATTCATGAAGGTGCCAATTACCTTGGACATATAGGGACTGGGTCCATAGATCGCCCAGGTCACCGAGGTGCTGTCGCCTTTCGGCTCCAGCACGAACTCGCCCATGTTGTGGGCCTCGAAGGGTTTTAGGAAATCGAGCTTGATCAGGATCTTGCGCGGGCTGCTCTCGACGATCTCCATGCTGCCCTGGCCGACATTTTTGTCGCCGTCCCAGGCATAGGTGGCGCCTTTGCCAGCAGTGACAGCACCGTACGTCCGCTTCATCGCCGGATCCTTCTTCTCATAGGGCGACCACACGGGAAGCGCCTTCAAGTCGTTGATCAGCGGAAAGATCTTGTCCGGCGGGGCATTGACGAGGACGACGCGCTGGACGCGGAAGGAATCGGGCTTGGTCACGGCATAGAGCAGGATGCCGGCAATCGCGACAACGATCACGACGCCGATGATGGCAAGCGTCTTCAGCATCGATGCAACCTTCACTTAACCTTGGGGTTAAGCATTAGAAAGCGGCCGCGATGCTGTCAATTGTATGAGAGAAATTCGGTCGCGCTACAAACTCGCCTCGCCCTGAGAAGCGCACGCAGTGCGCGCACTGCGCACGCTCCTCAGGATGAAGTATTCGTGTTAGTCACCAAACCATCATGATCGAGTTCAGCGCCGGCCGTCCGGCAGCACGTTCGCCGCGCGGCATGGTGACCAGTCCGCACGCGCTTGCCAGTCAGGCCGGCGCCGCCGTGCTGCGCGATGGCGGTACGGCCGTCGACGCGGCGGTCGCAACGAGCGCGGCGCTCTCCGTCCTCTATCCCCACATGACCGGTGTGGGCGGCGACGCCTTCTGGCTGATCTACGATGCCGCTGCGAACGCCGTGCGTTATATCGATGGCGGCGGCCGCGCGACGTCGCGCGGCACGATCGAGGCCTTCAAACGTCGCGGCCTCGACGAGGTGCCCTATCGCGGCCCCCTGCCTGGCACGCTCACCGTGCCCGGCGCCGTCGCAAGCTGGGGCATGGCCCATGCCGCCTACGGTCGACTGCCGCTGAAACGCTGCCTGGAGAGCGCCGTCGGCCTCGCACGCGACGGCTTTCCGATGACGGCGCGCCTCGCGCACTGGCTCGCAGCGACGCGGGATGAGCTGGCCAGGAGTCCGGAAGCGGCGGCGATCTTTCTCAAGGACGACAAGATCCTCAAGAACCCGGATCTCGCGCGCACGCTCGAAGCCATCGCCAGCGACGGCTGGTACGGCTTCTACGACGGCGAGGTGGCGCGCGAGCTGGTGCGTTATTCGGACGCCAACGATGGCTTCTTCACCGCCGACGATCTCAAGGCCCAGTCGGCGCGCTGGGGCGAGCCGATCAAAGGCCGCTATCGCGACGTGACGATCTACGAGACGCCGGCGCCGACCCAGGGCTTCGCCGTGCTCAAGATGCTGAACCTGCTGGAGCCCTTCGAGCTGCACAAAAAGCCGTTCCTCGGACCCGACACGGTGCATTTCATGGTGCAGGCCAAGCAGGTCGCCTATCACGACCGCGACCGGCATCTCGCCGATCCGCGCTTCGCCGACGTACCGATGGAGCGGCTGATCTCCAAGGACTACGCCGACGAACGGCGGGCCCTGATGGATCCCGACCGCGCCCTGCCGTGGGATCGCATTCCCTCCTACGGAAGCCTGACCGGCGACACGGTGTACATCGCGGTGGTCGACAAGGCGGGCAACGCGGTTTCGCTGATCTATTCGCTCTATGGCAGCTTCGGCGCGGCCGTCGTGGCCGGCCGTACCGGCGTGGTGTTGCAGAATCGGTCGGCATACTTCTCGCTCGACCCGCAGAGCCCCAATCGCCTCGAGCCGGGCAAGACGCCGTTGCACACGCTGATCGCCTCGCTGGCCTTCCGCAACGACAAGCTATGGGCCGCCGTGGGCTGCATGGGGGCGGACGGCCAGCCGCAGATCCACATGCAGGTCTACAGCGCCCTGATCGATCATGGGCTGGACATCCAGCAGGCGCTCGACATGCCGCGTTTCCTGTCCGGCCGCTTCGGTCTCCTCGAGCCGCGCGACACGCTGCACATCGAGGCGCGCTTTCCGGCCGAGACCATTGCCGAGCTGGAGCGGCGCGGCCACCTGCTCGACCGCTGGGGCGACTGGGACGAGACGGCGGGCCATGCCCACGGCATCACCATCGATGCCGCGAGCGGCGAACGCCTGGGCGGCGCCGACCCGCGCAGCGACGGTGCGGCTGTCGCCGCCGACTAGATGACGGCGAAGCCCGCGTAGCCAGCCTTCACCACGGCCTCGCAGCGTTCGATGTAGGCCGGCAGGCCGCCGATATACGGCATGAACACCCGAGGTTTGCCCGGGATGTTGGCGCCGACGTACCACGAGCTGCAGGACGAGCGCAGCGTGGCGCCGGCGGCTTCGCCGACATGGCCGACCCACGCCTCCTCGGCGTCGCGGGTCGCCTCGATCACGGTGGCGCCGCGCGAGCGCATGTATTCGATGCAGTCAGCGATCCATTCGACGTGCTGCTCGATCGACGGCAGCATGTTGGTCAGCACCGACGGGCTGCCGGGTCCGGTGATGGTGAAGAGGTTGGGGAAGCCCGCCATGGTGAGGCCGAGATAGGTCTTCGGTCCCTCGGTCCACTTGTCCTTCAGGCTGCGGCCGTCGCGGCCGCGAATGTCGATCCGAAGCAGTGCGCCGGTCATGGCGTCGAAGCCGGTCGCCAGCACCAGGCAGTCGAAAGTGTAGTCCTTGCCGTTGGCCCGCACGCCATCGGCGGTGATGCGCTCGATCGGCTGGTCGCTGACATCGACCAGGGTGACGTGCGGCTGGTTGAAGGTCGCCCAGTAGCCGGTATCGACGCACAGCCGCTTGCAGCCGATGACGTTGCGCGGCGAGAGCCGGTCGGCGAGCTCGGGGTCCTTCACGACGTCGCGGATCTTGGCGCGCACGAACTCCGCCGCCGTCTTGTTCGAGCTGTCGTTCAGCAACAGGTCGGAGAAGGAGGCCATGAAGCCCAACCCGCCATAGTCCCAGCGCTCCTGGAATTCGCGCTGCCGCTCCGCATCGGGCGTCGCGATGGCGGAGGCCATGTTGATCTTGAAGTCGATGCCGGGCGGCGTCGCCTTGGCGCGCTTGCGCATCGCCGGATAGTCGGCTTTGACCTCGCGCACATAGCCAGGATCGAGC
This sequence comes from uncultured Alphaproteobacteria bacterium, assembly GCA_963809025.1. GTDB lineage: Bacteria > Pseudomonadota > Alphaproteobacteria > Reyranellales > Reyranellaceae > Reyranella. The sequence continues at coordinate 621,839 of CAWEIE010000032.1, forward strand.
GGCGCGTTGTGCGCCGGCACGGTGTAGTTGGCCGTGCGTTGGAACACGGTGACGTGGCTCGCCTGCTTTGCGATCATCGGGATCGACTGGATCGCCGACGAGCCGGTCCCGATCACGCCCACCGTCCTGGCCGTGAAGTCGACACCCTCATGCGGCCAGCTGCCGGTGTGATAGGTCGGGCCCTTGAAATCGGCCAGGCCGGGGATCTTGGGCGTGTTGGGCGAGGAGAGGCAGCCCAGTGCCGTGACGACGAAGCGTGCGGCGACGCGATCGCCTTGATCCGTCTCGACGATCCAGGCGTGCGCATCCTCGTCGAAGGTGGCCTTGGTGACCCGCGTCTCGAACTTGATGTCGCGGCGCAGGTCGAAACGGTCGGCGACGTGGTTGGCGTAGCGCAGGATCTCGGGCTGGGTGGCGTAGCGCTCCGTCCACTCCCATTCCTCCTGCAGCTCGGGCGAGAACTGGTAGGAGTACTGCACACTCTCGACGTCGCAGCGCGCGCCGGGATAGCGGTTCCAGTACCAGGTGCCGCCGACGCCCTTGCCGGCCTCGAACACCCGCACCTTGAAACCTTTCAGCCGCAGCCGGTGGAGCATGTACATGCCGCCGAAACCGGCGCCGATGACCACCGCATCGAAATCGAGCGACATCGTTCCTCCCGACCCAACGTCGTGCCATCCTTAGCGCACAATGGCCGACATCGACTATCCCGCAAGCTGGTATGCCGCCACGCGAGATGCCACTCCTGAGCGACCCGGGCTGAACGGCCGGGTCGCGGCGGACGTTGCGATCGTGGGCGGAGGCTTCGCCGGCCTGCACACGGCGCGGCTGCTCGCCATGCGCGGCCTCAGGGTCGTTCTGGTCGAGCGGCAGCGCATCGGCTGGGGCGCCTCGGGCCGCAACGGCGGCTTCGTCGGACCGGGCTTTGCCCTGCGCACGGGCGCCCTGATCGAGCGCCTGGGCGAGGACCATGCCCGCCAGCTCTACGCCCAGTCGCAGCGCGGCGTGGACATCGTGCGCGCGTCGCTGAAGGAGATGGGGCGACCCGACATCCTGATGGGCTGGGGCCGCCTCTCGGCCTCGCGCACCGACCAGGGGCCGGACTTCGCCGAGCGGTCGCGCGCGCTGGCTGAAAAGCTCGGCGCCACGTTCGAGCCCTGGGAGACCGACCAGGTGCGCGCCCTGCTGGCCACCGAGCGTTACTTCCAGGGGCTGCACGACGCGCAGGGCTTCCAGATCCATCCGCTCAACCTTGCGCTGGCGCTGGCGGCCGACGCCGAGCGCCGCGGCGTGCAGGTGCACGAAGCCACCGAGGCGCGATCCCTCGAGCGCCGCGGCACGGAGTGGCAGCTCAGGACGGCCATGGGCGAGGTCACGGCGCGCCATGTCGTGCTGGCGGGCAACGCCGATCTCGGCCGCATCCATCGCCTCGGCGCCGCGGTCCTGCCGGTGGCAACCTATGTCGCGGTGACGGGCAAGCTCGGCCCGCGGCTCGGCGAGGCCATCCGCTGGCGCGGCGCCATCGGCGACACGCGCCGCGCCGGCGACTACTACCGCATCGTCGACGAGGATCGCCTGCTGTGGGGCGGCCGCATCACCACCGACACGCGCGAGCCGGCGCGGCTGCGCGCCATGATGCAGGGCGACATCCTCTCAGTGTACCCGCAGCTCGGCGACATCGCGATCGAATACGCCTGGCCCGGCATCATGGGCTACGCGCTGCACAAGATGCCCCAGGTCGGCGAGATCGAGCCCGGCCTGTGGGCCTGCACGGCTTTCGGCGGCCATGGCGTGGCCCAGACGGCGGCCGGCGCCGATGCGGTCGCGGCCGGCATCACCCATGAAGACGACCGCTGGCGCCTGTTCGCGCCGTTCGGCACGGCCTGGGCCGGCGGCACAGTGGGCCGTATCGGCACGCAGCTCGTCTATTGGAAGCTGCAGGCCAGCGACTGGTGGGACGAGAAACGCCAGGCGAAGAACGCGGAGACGTTGCGCACATGAGCAAGACGGGAATCGGCGCATCGCCGCGGCGCCGCGAGGACGCGCGCTTCGTCACCGGCCAGGGCGCCTATCTCGACGACCTGCGCTTCGATCGGCTGGCCCACGCCGTCGTGCTGCGCTCGCCGCATGCCCACGCCCGCATTCGCTCGATCGACACGAGCGCGGCCCACCGCGCCCCGGGCGTGCTCGCCGTGCTGACGGCGGCCGATGCAGCGGCCGATGGCTTGAAGCCGCTGCGGCCCTACGCGGAGGCCAATATCCAGACCGGCGAGCCCTTTGCCTTCGCGCCGCAGCCACTGCTGGCGCACGACAAGGTGCGGTTTGCCGGCGAGCCGGTCGCCCTGATCGTGGCCGAGAGCGCCGCTGAGGCGCCCGACGCCGCCGAACTGGTCGAGATCGACTACGAGCCGTTGGCCGCCGTGACGTCGGGCGACGCAGCGCGCGCCGCCGGCGCGCCGCTGATCGCCGACGAAGTGCCGGGCAACGTCTGTCTCGACTGGCGCACCGGCGACGCCAAGGCCGCCGATGCCGCTTTCGCGCGGGCTGCTCATGTCGTCTCGCTGACGCTCGACAACCATCGCATCGTCATGAACCCGATGGAGCCGCGCGGCGGCGTCGGGCAGTTCGATGCGGCGAGCGGCCGCTACACGCTGCATGTCTCCAGCCAGAACATCCACATCAACCGCGACCATGTCGCCCGCGCACTCGGCGTCGAACCCGCGGACGTGCGCTTCGTGGCCCCCGATGTCGGCGGCGGCTTCGGCGCCAAGAACTTCGCCTATGTCGAGCATGCGCTGGTCCTGTGGGCGGCCAGGCGCACCGGCCGGCCGGTGAAATGGATCGCAAGCCGCAGCGAGGTGTTCCTGACCGATCACGCCGCGCGCGACACCGCCGCCGAGGCCGCGCTGGCGCTCGATGCCGCCGGCCGCTTCCTCGCCTTGCAGGTCACCAGCGTCGCCAATCTCGGCGCCTACATGATCGGCGCCGGCGGCGCGGTGCAGACCTACCAGTACATCCATCTGCAAGGCACGGTGTACCGCATCCCCGCGATCGCGCTGCACATCGTGGCGGTGCTGAGCAACACCGCGCCGATCGGCGTGACGCGCGGGCCGGGCTTCGCCGAGACCGTGAACATCCTGGAACGGCTGATCGATGCCGCCGCGGTCAAGGCGGGCTTCGATCGCGCCGAGCTGCGGCGCCTCAACATGGTGCCGGCCGACGCCATGCCGATGACCAACGTCTTCGGCTTCCAGGTCGACAGCGGCACCTTCGCCGAGACACTGGGCGTCGCCCTGACACGCGCCGACCTCGCGGGCTTCGCGACACGCCGCAGGCAAAGCGAGGCAGCGGGCCGGCTGCGTGGCCTGGGTTTTGCCTATCACATCAAGGGCACGGGCGGCCCGCCGGAGGAGAATGTCGATGTCCGCTTCGAGCGCGACGGGACGGTATCGCTGATCACCGGCACGCAGCATATCGGCCAGGGCCATGAGACGACGTTCCCGCAGATCCTGGCCCATCGCCTGGGCGTCGCCAACGAGCGCATCCGGCTTCGCCAGGGCGACACCGACCTGATCGCGCACGGCGGCGGCCATGGCAGCTCGCGCGCGACCTACATGGGCGGCACGGCGATCTGGCGCGCCTCCGACGAGATCGTCGCCAAGGGCATGGCCATCGCCGCCGACGCGCTGGAGACGGCCGAGGCCGACCTCCGCTTCGAGGACGGCCGCTTCGTCGTGTCGGGCACCGACCGCGCCATCGGCCTGCTCGAGGTCGCAGCCCTCGGTCGCGACAAGGGCCAGCCGCTCGACACCTATGACCTCTGGAAGCGCGAGCACATGACCTTTCCCAACGGCGCGCATGTCGTCGAGGTCGAGATCGACCGCGACACCGGCCGCGTCGACCTGGTGCGCTACACCGCCGTCGACGACTACGGCGTGCTGGTGAACCCGATGATCGTCGCCGGCCAGATGCATGGCGGCATGGCGCAGGGCGCGGGCCAGGCGCTGCTGGAGCACGCGGTCTACGATGCGGGCTCGGGCCAGATGGTGGCCGGATCGTTCATGGACTACGCCCTGCCGCGGGCCGACGACCTGCCGTCGTTCGAGGTCGGCTTCAACGGCACGCCCTGCACGACCAATCCGCTGGGCGTGAAGGGCTGCGGCGAGGCCGGCGCCATCGCCGCCTTCCCCGCGATCGCCAACGCCATCCTCGACGCGCTGGCGCCGCTCGGCGTGAAGGGCTTCGACGGCCCGGCGACGCCGGCCCGCATCTGGCAGGCCATGCAGGCGGCACGATGAAGCGCCACGCTCCGGCGACGGCGCGCAACCGCCAACCCATCCTCGACGTCCTGCAGCCGCGCCTGCCGGCCGAAGGACTGGTGCTCGAGGTCGCCAGCGGCTCGGGCGAGCATGCCGTGCATTTCGCCGCCGCCCTGCCGCAGCTCGTGTTCCAGCCGAGCGACCCCGATGACGAGGCGCTGGCCAGCATCGATGCCTGGGCCGAATCGAGCGGGCTTTTGAACATCCGGTCGGCGATGACGCTCGATGCCGAGGCGCCGGCCTGGCCGGTCGAGCAGGCGGATGCCGTGCTCTGCTGCAACATGATCCATATCGCGCCCTGGACGGCGGCGGTCGGCCTGGTCGCCGGTGCGGCCCGCATCCTGCCCGACCACGGTCTTCTCTATCTCTACGGTCCGTTCCGCCGCGATGGCCGGCACACCGCGCCGAGCAACGAGGCTTTCGATCGCGACCTCAGGCGGCGCGATCCCGCCTGGGGCATTCGCGAGCTCGAGGCGGTTGCCGAGCTCGCCGCGGCCGAGGGCTTCACCGCGCCGGAGGTCGTCGAGATGCCGGCCAATAACCTCTCCCTCATCTTCCGCCGGTCCTGACCGATGCTTGTGGCGCAGATCTCCGACCTGCATGTGCGGCCCGTCGGCCAGAGCTACAAGGATGCCGTCAATTCCAACCGCATGTTCGCCGACGCCGTCGACCACCTGAACCGGCTCGATCCGCGCCCCGACCTGGTGCTGATCACCGGCGACCTTGTCGACGAGGGTCTGGAGTCCGAATACGCCAACCTGCGCGACCTGCTGTCCCGCCTCGAACTGCCCTGCCTGCTGATGCCGGGCAACCACGACGACCGCGAAGTCCTGGCACGCTGCTTCCCCGACCATGCCTATCTGCCGTCCCGCGGCCCTAAACACTTCGTGGTCGACCGCCCGCCGCTTCGCATCGTGGCGCTCGACACCACGGTGCCGGGTGACCATCACGGCGAGGTCGACGAGGCGGGCCTTGCCTGGCTGGAGGCGGCGCTGCGGGATGCCAAGGGCGCGCCGACCCTGGTGCTGATGCACCATCCGCCGATCGTCACCGGCATCCCCTACCTCGACAAGTACATGTGCCGGCAGCCGGAGCGCCTTGCCGGCGTGATCGGCCGCTTCGCCAACGTCGAGCGCGTCCTGTGCGGCCACGTCCATCGGCCGATCCTGCAGCGCTGGGCCGGCACGTTGCTGGTGTCCTGCCCCAGCACGGCGACACAAATTGCATTGAATCTCCGGCCCGACGCCGCGCCGGCTTCCTTCTGTGAGCCGCCGGCCTGCCTGCTGCACTGGTGGCGGGACGGCGCAATAGTGACGCACACCAGCTATATCGGCCGTTTCGAAGGGCCCTTCCCCTTCGCGTGAACACCCTCACGGTGGCGTTCCGGGTTGGGATGCGGTAACGATTTTGCATCGTTATTGCGGGGAGCGTCGTCGCACCATGATTCGCAGCCTGATCCTGCTGCCGCTGCTGGCCGCATCTCTGGCCGGCTGCAAACCCGAGAACAAGTTCCAGCCGCCGCCGCCGCCGGAGATCAGCGTCGCGCTACCGCTCCAGCAGAACGTCACGCCCTACGAGGAGCTGACGGGCAACACCGTGGCCTTCGCCACCGTCGACCTGGTGGCCCGCGTCGAGGGCTTCCTGATCTCGCAGAACTACGTCGACGGCTCGGTCATGAAGAAGGGCGACACGCTCTTCGTCATCGAGCAGACGATGTACAAGGCCCAGGTCAAGGAAGCCGAGGCCCAGCTCGACGGCGCCAAGGCACAACTGCTGAATGCCGAGGCCGAGTTTACCCGTCAGGAGACGCTGCTGCGCCAGAACGTTACGGCACAGAACACCTACGACCAGGCCAAGGCCAAGCGCGATTCAGCGCGGGCCAGCGTCGAAAACAACGAAGGCAACCTCACCGTCGCCCAGACCAACCTGGGCTATACGACGGTGCAGGCGCCGTTCGACGGCATCGTGTCCAAGCATCTGGTCTCGGTCGGCGAACTGGTCGGTAACGGCAAGGCGACCAAGCTCGCCACCATCGTCCAGCTCGACCCGATCTACGTCGAATTCAACGTGAGCGAGCAGGATGTCCTGAAGATCCGCCAGAACCTCGCCAACCGGCGCCTCACGGTCGAGGAGCTGGGCAAGATTCCCCTCGATATCGGCCTGATGAACGAAGAGGGCTACCCGCACGCCGGGGTCATGAATTACGTCTCGCCCGAGCTCGATGCGCAGACCGGCACCATCCTGGTGCGCGGCCTGTTCAAGAATCCCGATCGCGCCCTGATCCCGGGCTTCTTCACCCGCATCAGGGTGCCGCTGGGCCTGGGCTCGACGTCCGTCCTCCTGATCCCCAACCGGGTCGTGGCCGAAGACCAGGCCGGCAAGTACGCGCTGGTCGTCAACAAGGACAACGTCGTCGAGCAGAAGCGCATCAAGACCGGGCAGCTTCTGGTCGGCGGGCTGCGGGTGATCACCGAGGGTCTCGCCGCCGACGACCGCGTCGTGCTGACCACCAACGGCCAGGCGGTGCCCGGCGGCAAGGTGGTGCCGAAGCAGGAGACCATCCCGCCTCCGCCGCCTGCCGCCAACATCACGACGACCAAGTAGTCGCCGGTCCGCACCGATGATTTCCGAGTTTTTCATCAATCGGCCGGTCCTGGCCAATGTGCTGGCGATCGTCATCGTGATCCTGGGCACCGTCGCGCTGGTTACCCTGCCGGTCGCCCAGTATCCCAACATCGTGCCGCCGACCGTCCAGGTGACGACGACCTACCCGGGCGCCAACGCCAAGACGGTCATCGACAACGTGGCGCTGCCCATCGAGCTGCAGGTCAACGGCGTCGAAGGCATGATCTACATGCAGTCGTACAGCACCGATGCCGGCACCTACACGCTCACCGTGACCTTCGCCATCGGCACCAACCTCGATTTCGCGCAGGTGCTGGTGCAGAACAAGGTGAGCGCGGCGCTGGCCTCGCTGCCCATGCCCGTCCAGGCGCAGGGCGTGGTCGTGCAGAAGAAGTCGACCTCGATCCTGCAGATCGTGTCGCTGACCTCGCCGGACTCGACCTTCGACAGTCTCTACATGGCGAACTACGCCACCATCAACCTGGTCAACGAGCTGTCGCGCCTGCCCGGCGTCGGCAACACGCAGGTGCTGGGCATCGGCGAGTACTCGATGCGCGTCTGGCTCGATCCGCAGAAGCTCTACACCTATGGGCTGACGCCGTCGGAGGTGAGCAAGACCATCCAGGATCAGAGCCAGCCCGTCACGGCGGGCCAGGTCGGCGCGCCGCCCGCGCCCAAGGGCCAGGACTTCCAGTTCACGGTCGACGTCCAGGGGCGGCTCAGCAGCCCGGAGGAATTCAGCAACATCGTCGTCAAGTCGGAGCAGGGCAACGGCGGACGCATCCTGCGACTGAAGGACATCGGACGGGTCGAGCTCGGCGCCCAGACCTACACGATGACCTCCAAGCTGAACAACCGGCCGAACGCCGGCGTCGCCATCTACCAGCTGCCGGAGGCCAACGCGCTCGACGTGGCCAAGCGCGTCAACGCCAAGATGGCCGAGCTCGGCAAGGCCTTCCCCAAGGGCCTGGTCTACGAGGTGCCCTTCGACACCACCCGCTTCGTCAACGCCTCGATCCACGAGGTCTTCCTGACCCTGATGGAGGCGGGCGTCCTGGTGCTGATCGTCATCGTGCTGTTCCTCCAGGACTGGCGCGCCATGCTGGTGCCGGCCACGACCATCCCGGTGACGATCATCGGCGCCTTCGCCGCCATGGCGGCGCTGGGCTTCACCGTCAACACCACGACCCTGTTCGGCATCGTGCTGGCGATCGGCATCGTGGTCGACGATGCCATCGTCATCGTCGAAGGCGTCGCCCACCACATCGAGCGCGGCATGACGCCCCACGACGCCGCCATCAAGGCGATGAGCGAGCTGTTCGGGCCGGTGATCGGCATCACCCTGGTGCTGATGTCGGTGTTCCTGCCGGCCGCTTTCGTGCCCGGCCTGACCGGCCAGATGTTCGCCCAGTTCGCCCTGGTGATCGCGGCCACCGCCTTCATCAGTGCGGTCAACGCAGCCACGCTGAAGCCCACCCAGTGCGCCATGTGGCTCCGGCCCACGGTGCCGCCGGAGAAGCGCAACGCCTTCTTCCGCGGCTTCAACAAGGTCTATGGCAAGCTCGAGAACGGCTACGCCTGGCTGATCGGGCAGATGGCCCGTCGCAGCGTCATCATGATGCTCATCGCCTTCGTCATCGCGGGCCTCGGCGGCTGGGGCGTGGCGCGCCTGCCGACGGCGTTCATCCCCAACGAGGACCAGGGCTACATGCTGGTCGGCCTGCAGCTGCCCGACGGCGCCTCGCTGGAGCGCACCAACGCGGCGATGGAAGAGGTCAGCAAGATCGCCATGGCGACGCCGGGGGTCGACAAGGTCGTGGCGCTGAGCGGCATGTCGGTGCTCGACAGCAACTCCATGCTGGCCAACGGCGGCGTCGCCTACGTGATCCTCAAGGACTGGGGCGTGCGCCTCAAGGAGCCGAACCAGGACCTGCGCTCGATCGTCGAGCATATCGGTCGCGAGGTCAGGACGCTGCAGGACGGCCGCGGCTTCCCGCTGGTGCCGCCCGCCATCCAGGGCGTCGGCAATGCCGGCGGCTTCGCGCTGCAGGTCGAGCAGAAGGACGGCAGCTTCGACTACGTCAAGCTGCAGAACGCCACCGACAACCTGATCCGCAACGCCAGCACGCAGTCGGCGCTCGCCAACCTGGTGACCTCCTTCCGCGCCGGTGCCCCGCACGTGCGGATCGAGGTCGACCGTTCGAAGGCCGAGACGCTCAAAGTGTCGATCGGCGACGTGTTCAGCACCCTCTCCTCGTACCTGGGTTCGACCTACGTCAACCGTTTCAACAAGTTCGGCCTGACCCTGATGGTCTTCCTGCAGGCCGATTCGCAGTACCGCACCAAGCCCGAGGACATCCTGAGGCTGCAGGTGCGCAACATCGAGGGCAAGATGGTGCCGATCGGCGCCCTGGCCGAGCTGCACGAGGCGACGGGCCCGCCCCTCATCAGCCTCTACAACCTCTACCCGTCGGCCTCGATCGTCGGCACGCCGGCGCCGGGCTTCAGCTCGGGCGAGGGCATCGAGCTGATGGACCAGATCTCCAACGCGGTCCTGCCGCCGGGCACCGGCTATGAATGGACGGCGATGTCGTACCAGGAGAACCTGGTCGGCAGCCAGCTCATGTACGTGTTCGCGCTCGCCATCCTGCTGGTCTATCTCTGCCTCGCCGGACAGTACGAAAGCTGGATCCTGCCGCTCGCCGTCATCTTCGCGGTGCCGCTGTCGCTGGTCGGGCCGGCCATCGCGCTTGGTGCGCTCGGCCTTGCCAACAACCTCTATACCCAGATCGGCCTGATGCTGCTGATCGCGCTCAGCGCCAAGAACGCGATCCTGATCGTCGAGGTCGCGCGCGAGCGGCGCCTCGTCGACGGCAAGGACATCATCGAGTCGGCCGTCGAAGCCGCCCGCACGCGCTTCCGGCCCATCCTGATGACGTCGTTCGCCTTCATCCTGGGCGTCGTGCCCCTGGTGACGGCGACCGGCGCCGGCGCCAACTCGCGCATCTCGCTCGGCCTGGCGGTGTTCAGCGGCATGATCGCCTCGACCTGCCTTGCCGTGCTGTTCGTGCCGTCGTTCTTCACGGTGCTGCAGGGCTTCGAGGAGTGGCGCAAGAAGCGCAAGGTGCCCAAGGCGGCGCCGAAGGCCGAACCGGAGCCGGAGTCGGCGCCGCAGGTGCCTTAGACTTCCTCCCGAGCTTCGCTGGGGAGGTGCCCGCGCAGCGGGCGGAGGGGTCTGACCCCTCCGTCGCCGTATGACGGCGACACCTCCCCTTCGCGGAGTCCGCGAAGGGGAGGAAGTTATCCGCCGGCTTGTGTTGCCCGAATTCTGTGCTAGGTGGCTTTCCCGTCCGATGGGAGCGCCCTGAAGCTGAAGAACGTCCTGCTGTTTCTTGCCTCGATCGTCGCAAGCATCCTCGTTGCCGAAGCCGCCGTCCGTTACATCGACGGCTATCCGATGTTCGCCATGCCGCTCGGCAATCCGGAGGGCAGTGCCAGCGTCGACCCGGCGATGCTGGACAAGTTTCCGCTCGCCGCCGGTGTCGACCGCAAATGGTTCTTCAGCGAGCCGCCGCCGCTGCCCAACCGGGGCAAGGTCGACCCCGAATGGCAGCGCCTGTTCCACTACATCGAGCAGCACAATGTCGGCGGCATGGACTTCCGTCCGGCCGACCCGTTCAAGGCGTGGAACTCGACCTTCGCCGGCGATCCCTGCAAGCACAACTTCCTGCGCCATGCGCCGGGCATGCTCTATCTCTACGATCCGCCCGACGGTGAGGCCCGGCCGCCCTACCGCTACCTGCCCGACGCCACGCAGCCGACCGGGCTGGTGACCAACCAGATGGGCTGGCGAGGTGCCCCGATCGAGGCGCCGCGCGGACCCAAGACCATCCGCATCGTCTTCGTCGGCTCCTCGACCACCGTCGGGCCGCCGCATCTGCCCTTCTCCTATCCCGAGCTGGTCGGCTACTGGCTGAACCGCTGGGCAGAGTCGAAGAAGCTCGGCCTGCGCTTCGAGGTGCTGAACGCGGCGCGCGAGAGCGTCGTGTCGACCGACAACGTCGCCATCGTCAAGAACGAGGTGGCGCCGCTCAGGCCCGACCTTGTCGTCTACTACGAGGGCGGCAACCAGTTCGAGCTGCACTCGATCGTCGACAAGGTATACCGCCGAAGTCGGCCGCGCCCAAGGCGCCGCCGGCCACCGCCGTGCCGGGTTGGCTTCAGGAGGCCACGCGCTACTCGGCCATCGCGGCGCGCGTCCGCGCCGCCATCGGCATGACCGGCCCTTCCCAGGACGGCCGCGAATGGCCCAAGCCCGACTACAAGCTGCAGTGGCCCGAGGGGCTGGACGAAGCCGATCCCGACCTCGCCTACCCCCGGCTGCCGGTCAACCTGAACCTGATCCAGCGCGACCTCGACGCCATGCGCACCGCCGTCCAGCAAGTTGGCAGCGACTTTGCGGTGAGCTCGTTCCTGTGGATGGTGAAGGACGGCATGGTGCTCGACCCGGTCCGCCACAAGTACATCCTCGAGCAGCTCAACAGCGTCTACTACCCGTTCCGCTATCGCGACATGGAGCGGCTGGCGGCCTTCCAGAACCGGCTCCTCGCCAAGTACGCCAGGACGCACGGCATCCCGTTCATCGACACGGCCCGCTACTTCCCGCTCGATCCCGACCTGTTCGTCGATGCCGTCCATACCAACAATGCCGGACTGCGGCTGCAGGCCTGGATCACCTTCAACTTGCTGCTGCCGGTGGTCGAAAAGCACCTGGCCGACCGCTCGTGGCCCCGGCCGACCGATCCGGCCGCACCGCCCCTGCCTACGATCACTCCGCGAAAGGTCACCTTCACCTGCCAGTGACCGGCACCGCCTCACGTTTTCCTCCTCTCCCCGCTAGGGTCAGGGCGATCGCATATGCCCACTTCCGTCGTCTCGACCGAGGGCCCCCTCGACTTCGCTCGGGGCAAGCTCCGGCCCGAGCGAAGAGACGTTCCGTCCACAATAGGCCACTTATCGTGGACAGAAGGTCTCTCCGCTCCGCGCTTCGCGCTCCGGTCGAGACGACGGAAATCGCCATATGCGATCGCCCTACCCGCTAGGGGGAGAGGAATATGATAGCCTTGAGCGGGAACACACGGCGGAGCGAGCCCATGCGCAACACGCGTCTCGAGATTCGTCTGCTCTCCGGCGCCGGCGGCGCGGAGATTTCCGGCGTCGACGTGGCGCAGGACCTCGACGACGAGACCATCGGCGAGATCCGCGACGCGCTGAACGAGCATTGCGTGGTGTTCTTCCGCAACCAGGAGCTCGACGTCGCGCGCCACAAGGCCTTCGCCCGCCGCTTCGGCGAGATCTTCATCCATCCCAACTATGTCGGCATGGGCGACGATCCCGAGATCGTCATGGTCCGCCGCGAGCCCGGCGACACGGGCTATGTCGGCGAGGACTGGCACGCCGACACCACCATGTGGCCCGAGCCGCCGATGGGCGCCATCCTCTACGGCATCGAGGTGCCGCCCTATGGCGGCGACACCATGTTCGCCAACCAGTACCTCGCCTACGAGGCGCTGTCGGACGGCATGAAGAAGATGCTGGCGGGGCTGCGCGCCATGCACACCGACGTCATGGTGGCGGGCCCGCAGGCCAGGAAGAACAAGGGCCGCTCGACCAAGCACCGTGACGGTGCGGACTGGCGCGAGACGCGCACCGCCCATCCCGTGGTGCGCACCAATCCCGAGACCGGCCGCAAGATGCTGTTCGTCAACAAGGCCTACACCGTGGGCTTCGAAGGCATGACCGAGGCCGAGAGCAAGCCTTTGCTCGACTTCCTGATGGAGCACGGCAACCGGCCGGAATTCACCTTCCGCTTCCGCTACGAGAAGGGCTCGATCGCCTTCTGGGACAACCGCAGCACCAAGCACATCGCGCTGGGCGACACCGGCCCGTTCCGCCGCCTCATGCGGCGTGTCCAGATCAGCGGCGACAAGCCCGTCTGATCTTTAAAAGCCGTGATGAAGAAACGCCTCTTCTCTTTCATCTCGATCGTCGTCGGATTCGTCATCGCTTTGGCTGCAGTCGAGGTCATGGCGATCGGCTGGCTCTATCTCGAGGATGGCCGCCATACGCCGGCGGCCGAGCTGTTCGAGCGCACCCAGAACACCTACGTGCGCGACATGACCCGGGGCACGGGCTGCCGCTTCATCGACACGCTCTATCCGCATCCCTACTGGGCGTTCGTGCATCACGCCAACCCGCCGTGCGGCATCTCGTGGGCCAACAATGTCGGCCTGTTCGGCCCCGACTTCCCGACCGTGAAGCCCACCGACCGCTACGTGGTCATGATCAGCGGCGGCTCGGTCGCGGCCTACCTCGGCGGCAACCAGAAGCCTCCTTATCCGCGCTACCTCGAGGAGGAGCTGAACAAGACCTACGTCAGCCCCAACGGCAAGCCCTGGCTGGTGCTGGATGCGGCCGCCGGCGCGTGGAAACAACCGCAGTCGTTCATTGCGTTCGCGATGTACGCCACCGCGGTCGATGCCCACATCAACCTCAGCGGCTACAACGAGCACTATTACTTCCAGCCGAAGATGGACCAGCGCCTCGAAGGCCCGGCGGCCAACTTCCTGGAAGCCAATCCGTTCGCCGCCGACGAGAATTTCGGCGACGCCGCGATCGGCTGGGTGATGGGACGCCTCGCCGGCGCAATGTCGATCAACCCGATCCTCGGCAAATCGCACGCCGCCTACCTGCTCATTCGCGGCATCGAGGCGGCCGCCAAGGGCAAGGACAGCTTCAAGTCCAACAAGCGGACGACGATCCCCAGCCTCTTCGCGCTGCCGAAGGACGTCCAGGACAATCCGCAACGCCTGTTCGACGTCCAGCTCGACCTCTACCAGAAATACTTCCGCGCGACCGAGGCGGTGGCGCACGACAACGGCGTGAAGTCGGCCTATTTCATGCAGCCCATCCCGGCCTGGGGCAAGACGCTGACCGACGAAGAAAGGCGCGTCGTCGGCGACCTCGCCTACGGCGAGCTCTATCGCCGCATGGTCGCCGGCATGATGACGCTGAGCGACCGCGGCCTGCCGATCTACGACCTGGGCGATATTTTCAAGAACGACACCAGCACCATCTACGCCGATTCGATCCACTACCTCGCCGATGCCGCAGGCCACAGCCCCGGCAACCGCATGGTGGCCGCCCGGATCGGCGAGCTGCTGGCCAAGACCTGGGGCCTGCAGCGCAAGCCCTGAAGCGGCCGTGAGGGGTTTGCGCAGTTCCCGCAGTTTCGGCAACCCCCTCTGTCTCACTTTGGGGGTGCATGCACTGCCAGCGAAATTCAGACTTTCCGGCATTCCCGGTATTTCCGACAGAGCGCGAAGTGTGGAGGCAAAGCCTCACCCACTATGGATTGGGCCTGCCCTTTTCCGTCATCCCGAGCGGAGCCGCCTGAAAGGCGGCGTAGTCGAGGGACCTATTCTTGCCGATGCGACAACAAACAGGTCCCTCCACTCCGCTTCGCTCCGGTCGGGATGACGGGTGTGTTTTATGGTCGGATTAACGATGCAAAGAGCGAGAGTCAGCCGGTAAAGCGTAGCACCAACTACGGTGCTAGTCAATAACTGTAGTTCTATCACTTCGCCACGGACGGCAGCCGTTCGGCCAGACGAGCCGCCTCGGTGAGCATGCCTTCGATCAACGCGTGTACCGACACGACGTCGCTGATCAGGCCGGCGACCTGGCCCGCAGCCGATTGCCGGCGATCGCTCTTGTCCTCGCCGTAGCGCGATGTGCGGACGCGGGCGGCGAGGTCCTTCAGCTCGGCCGCATCGGCGCCGCGCGCCACAGCGTCCTCGTAGGCCGCGATCTCGGGCGTGCGGATGCAGCGCACCGTGGCACCGGTCATGGCGCGGGTGACGATGGTGTCGGTCTCGCGCATCGCCAGCAGCCGCTCGCGGCCCCAGTCGTTGAGGTCGGACTCCGTCGTCGCCATGAAGCGCGTGCCCATCTGGATGCCGACCGCACCCAGCGCGAAGGCAGCGAGGAAGCCGCGCGCATCGCCGATGCCGCCTGCCGCCAGCACCGGGATCTTCACGGCATCGACCACCTGCGGCACCAGCGGCAAGGTCGAGACGGTGCCGACATGGCCGCCCGCCTCCGCGCCGGAAGCGACGACGGCGTCGACGCCTTCGGCCTCCATGCGTTTGGCATGCTCGACCGTCGGGATAATCGACACGACCTTGATACCGGCGGCCTTCAGGCGGCGCACCACGGCTTCGCCCGGATCGGCCCGCCCGGTGGTGACGATGGGAATGCCGAGCTCGATGCAGGTCGCCGCGCAGCGCTCGGTAATGCCACGGCCCATGGGCATGATGTTGACGCCGAACGGGCGGTTGGTGCGTGCCCTGACGCCCTTGATGTCGGCGCGCAGCTTCTGGTCGGTGCCGCCGAAGGTCGGCAGCACGCCCAGCCCACCCGCTTCGCTCACGGCCGCCACCAGCTCGACGCCGCCGCCGCCCTGCATGGCGCCCTGCAGGATGGGATACTGGATACCCAGCAGGTCGCAGATGACGGTGTGGAACACGTCAGCCGGCCTTTGTGCCGCTCACACGGCCGAGCGATCCCGGGATGAAGTCGTGCAGGCCGACGTCTAAAAAGCCGGCGGTGCGGAAGTAGCCGATCACGTCGGCTTCCGAATGGGCGAGGCCCAGCGAATCCGAGACCGCCTGGCCGAGGCCCCAATACGCCGGTCCCCACGGACCGGTGCGCTGGTCGTTGGTCATCTCGCCGATGAGATGCATCTGGCCGCCGGGCTGCAGGGCATCGTGAGCCTTCCTGATGACGCCCGCGATCATCTCACGGCCGTACATCGGCAGGTTGGAAGCCATGATGGCGACGTCGCAATCGGCGGGGAATGGATCGCGCGTGAAGTTGCAGGCCCGGGCCTCGACACGGTCGGCGACGCCGTTGGCGGCGATGAAGTCGCGCGCCACCTCGCAGACGACCTGGAGGTCGAGCACGACGGCGCGGATCGCAGCATGCTCCTTGGCGGCGGCAATGCAGTAGGCGCCCGAGCCGCCACCGATATCCATGATGCACTTGCGACCTGAAAGGTCGACCTGGCGGACGAAGCGGCGGCCGGCGCCCAGGCCGATCGAGAAGGTCGCGTCGTGGTAGCGGCGCGCGTCGGCCACGGTGAAGGTCTCGATCGAGCCCATCACCTTGAGGTCCTTGGTGCGCAGATGCTCGGCCAGCCGGCCCCACTGGGTCCACTGCGGCTTGGTGAAGGTGATCCAGGGGCCCATGTAGCCGGGCTTGCCCTCGACCAGGTAGCGCTCGACGTCGACGGCATTGCGATGGCGACCGCCCGCGCTCTCGAGCAGGCCGGCGGCACACAGCATCACCATCAGGCGCTCGGCGTTGGTCGGATGGATATCGACCGCCCGTGCCACTTCCTCGTAGGTCCCCGCGCCGTTGCTGACCGCCGTGAACACGCCGATCTCGACAGCGGCCATCAGGGCCGCCGACTGGCCGTAGGACTGGGCGATGTTCTGCAGGCGGACGGTGGTTGGCGCTGGATCCGCCATGCTGGACTCCGTTCGGGTCGACGCTCAGGCCAGGAGCTTCCAGGCCCAGTAAACGGAGATGATCAACTGCACGGCAAAGGCCGTAAAGCGCAGCATGACGGCGATTACGCTGAGCGATGCGAGATGGATCACGGACTGCACGACACGGGCGCCGAGCAGCCACAGCGCCAGCGGATCAGTGACCGACGTGCGCTGCGTCATAATGGCGATCGCGAGCAGGCCGCCGAACACGGCGAGACCCTCGATGCAGTTGAGATGCGCACGCGCCAGCCGCTGCATGAAGGGCGACAGGTTCGCGTTGTCCGGCATGAACTGGTTGGCCGGTACCTTGCCGGTCATGACCTGCACGGTCCGCACCGCTTCCATCAGGATCAGCAGCGCCAATGTCCAGGCAACGAAGCCTGTCAAGGCAACGACAGAAGCCGTCATCGTCTCCCCCCAGCCAGCCGATTTCATCGGGCCCTTGGCGGGGAGTGTGGGAGGTACCGCGGGGACCGGCAAGTCTGGCCAGGCCACACAAAATGGGCGTTCCATCGTCGATGAAACCTATGGTGTTTCCACCGGATGCCGCCGGCGCGCGGCTTTGCAAGACCGCTGGACCTGCCATCGGGGACGCTTGGGCAAGACATCCTTCTTTGCGGTCAGAGTCGTTTCCAACCACAACGCAGCAACAGGCGCGCCATCTGCATGGTTTGCCGTTGCCCCGATCCTTTGAGGGCCATCCCGTCATTGTCGAAATACGACCGATGGCCGGGCCAAACTGACCACTACCTCGATCATTGAGCATTGGCGCGCCGGAGGTTAGAGGAACTCTGCCCTCACCTCCGTCGCAAGGTTTGCAAGAATGGACGATCCATCGTCGAGTCGCCTCGAATCCGCCGATCCGGATGGGGAGCGGCGACCGCCAACGTTTGTTCAGATTCGGCCGCCGGCGCGGCCCGGCGCGGCGCGTCTGAAACTTGGCATCGTGGGCGTCGGCTTTGTGCTTGCAGCGGTCCTTTGCTGGGGCGCTTACCGTCTGAGTGTCGAGCAGGTCGAACGCGCGGTGACGCAGTCCGCACTCACGGCAACCGAGACGCCGTCTCCGCGACGGGAGCCCGCGGACCTGTATCCCGAACTCGCCGGGCTTGCGACCGACGAGGCCGTCGCCACACCCGCCTGGAGCCAGGAATCGCTGATGGATCGGGTAGTCCCATTCGATCCCTCGGTTCCCGATCGCACGATGCTTTCCGATGCGCCACCGGCCGACATGCGCCCTGAAGTGCACACCGCGTCCTATGAGGTATCGGTGCGCCTCGCGAAAGGAGAGACGATCGGAGGCGCGTTGCAGAAGCGCGGCTTCGCGGCGGAGACCGTCGCCGAGGTCGTGTCGGCCCTGGCGCGCCATGTCAGCCTGAAGCGCCTGCCGGTCGGCCTCGGCATGGTGTTGCAGATCCGGCCCGCGGGGAAGGAAGGCGCGAGGCCGATCCTGCAGGCACTCACGCTCCACCCCGAAGGCCGCCGGGAGATCACGGTCGAGCGGGACGACGGGGGCAACTACCTCGTGGCGCCGCGGGATCGCTAGATCAGAGCGGAATGCGGTCAGGTGATTCCACCTGGACGCATCCTGCTCTGGACGGTCACGTGATCGAATGCTCAGGCCAGGACCGGTCGGCGCCTTGATGTAGCCGCCGCACGGCCCGCACCGCTTCCATCAGGATCAGCAGCGCCAGCGTCCAGGCAACAAGACCCGTCAAGGCAACAACAGAAGCCGTCATCGTCTCCCCCTGCGGCCTCTTTGTCAGGCCTTGGCGGGGAGTGTGGGTGACGCTATGCGGGACGGCAAGCCTGCACTGGGGGCGATGCGGGAGATGGCGTGCCACGGTCGCCTTGCCTGCGAAGGGCAACTATGCGGCTCGGCGGGTGCCTTTGCGCGCCGGCACAAAGTGCGCTGCCAGGACATGCTTGTCGCGGGCGAGCGCTCGGCAGGCAATGGCCACGACCGGGGGCAGGTCGTCTTTCTGCAAATAGCCCATGATCGTACGCCGACTGACGCCAAGCAGCTCGGCCGCCTCCGTCAACGACAGTCCCAGCGCGGTCCGCCACTTGGCAAAATCCGCCCCGGTCATCGGCTGCTGCTCTTCCGCGATCCGGCGCAGCGTCGTCGCCGAAACGTCCAAGCGACCCCACTTTGTCTGGACGGGCCAGGACACGCCAAGGCCGTCTTCCACGATTGCAACCTTGGCAAAGGTCTTGGCGTCCATCAGCGGTGTGAAATGCGCGCTGCGGGCGATCAGTCCAGTCATGTCGAGTTCGTGGTCGCGCCGTTCCGCGGCGAAACGCACGCGTAGAGAGCGCTCGCCAGTCGCTCGCACCTTCATCACTCTCGCGATGTCGTCGTCCATCCTGATCACCTCTGGAATTCGGCCGACATCGCCAACAACTCGGCCCGATGTCCCTCCACCCAGCGACGCGCCTGTGTCAGCACCTTGTTGGGCACAGCTCCGGCCAGCAACTCGCCGTTCGAGATACGCATCTTCGCGGCGAAGTCAGATCCCTTGATATGTACGTGCGGCGGATTCTCGTCCTGAAAAAACATCAGGAGCTTGAAGCTGCCAAACCTCACGATCTCCGGCATCTACGCTCCTGAGCTAGCCTCTATATAGGGCAGTATTTGCCCTAGTTCAAGTTCTCTCACTTTTTCGGAAGTGGCATGCCGGCAATTCGGGGCGCTCGTTTGACGGCCCATCGCAGGCTGGCTAGCGTTGCCCCAACAAAGAGCACCGCCCACGCGGACGGCGCAGATCGAGGGGAAACATGCGGACGTGGCGTAGCATCGCGATGCTGCTTGGCCTCGCTTGCCTGGCCGGCGAGGCCCAGGCGCAAAACACCATCTCCAACCTGCCACGCAAGGAAACGCTGATCGTCGAGAACCCCGAGGGGACGATCAAGAACGCCGGCTGGTTCAACATCTGGTCGATCAATGCCGGAGGCCAGTCGACCGGCCTGCACCAGCTCGGCATGGACACCTTCTGGTACATCGACCCGCAGAAGGGCATCGATGGCGTGTGGGACAACTCGCTCGCCTCGGAGAAGCCGATCTACAACGCCGACTTCACCGAGATGACGGTCAAGCTGCGCAAAGGCATCTTCTGGAGCGACGGGGTCGAGTTCAGCGCGGCCGACGTGCTCTACACCATCCAGACGCACATGAAGACCAACGGCCTGCGCTGGAGCGCGCCGGTGCAGGTCAACGTCGCCGAGGTGTCGGCGCCCGATGACAGCACCGTCCTCTTCAAGCTGAAGAAGCCCAACTCGCGCTTCCATGCCCTGTTCACGGTGCGCTGGAACGCCATGTGGATGATGCCCAAGCACGTCTTCGAGAAGGCCGGCGATCCGCTGAAGTTCGCCAACGACCCGCCGGTGACCCTGGGCGCCTATACGCTCAATTCCTACGACCCCAACGGCAAGTGGTTCATCTGGCAGAAGCGGCCGGACTGGCAGCGCACGACCGTCGCGCGCTTCGGCGAGCCTGGCCCGAAGTACGTCGCCTACGTCGATCCCGGTCCGCCGGACAAGCGCGTCATCGCCCAGATGAACCACGAGCTCGACATCATCCACGACGTCTCGCCCGAGGGCATGTTCACGCTCGCCAAGCAGTCCAAGTCGTCGCACGGCTGGTTCAAGGGCTTCCCCTACGCCCACCCCGATCCGACCCTGCCGGCCGTCGTGCTCAACACCCAGAACGAGATGTTCAAGAACCGCGACGTGCGCTGGGCGCTGGCGCTGCTGGTCGACATCAAGGCGGTGTCGATGGCGTCGTACCGCGGCGCCGCGACCATCTCGGCGATCGGCGTGCCGCCCACCGGCTCGGCGCCGGACGTCTATCACGCGCCGCTCGAGGGCTGGCTGGCGGCCTTCGAGATCGATACCGGCAAGCGCAAGATCAAGCCGTACGACCCGACCATCGGCAAGCAGATCGCCGACAGCCTGCGGCCGTCGCTGGGCGAGCAGATCCCGAGCAGCGCCGACGAGATCGCCAAGTCGTTCGGCCGCGGCTGGTGGAAGCCCAATCCGCAGGCCGCGCAGGAGCTGCTGGAGCGCGCCGGCTTTGCCAAGAAGGGCGACAAGTGGTTCATGCCCGACGGCAAGCCGTTCGTCATCCGCCTGATGGTCGAGGGCGAAGGCCGGCCGGTCATGACGCGCGCCGGCAGCATGATCGTCCAGCAGTGGCGCCAGTTCGGCATCGACGCCACGACGGTGGTGGCGCAGGGCAGCATGGTCGACCGCCGCGCGGCCGGCGATTTCGAGGCCATGATCACCTGGAGCGTCGAGACCTGGGGCGGCCATCCCGACCTGTCGTTCTTCCTCGACAGCTGGCACTCGCAGTTCGTCGCCCCGCCCGGCAAGCCGCAGCCGCCGCGCAACTGGCAGCGCTGGACCAATCCCGAGCTCGACAAGATCATCGAGCAGGTCCGCCAGACCGGCTTCGACGATCCCAAGGGCCTCGAGCTCGGCCGCGACTACGTGAAGCTCGTGGTGCGCGAGATGCCGACCATCCCCCTGATGTCGTACAACGTCTTCACGGTGATGGACGACACCTACTGGACCGGCTACCCGAACGCCGCCAACGCCCCGTACACCGATCCGGTGCCGAACTGGGCCAACACCAAGTACATGATGGTGAAGCTGAAGCCCAAGCAGTGAAGGCTACGGCATCGAGTCCCGTCGTCTCGACCGAGAGCGCCCCGACTTCGCAGGGGCAAGCGCCGTCCCGAGCGGAGACCTTCTCTCCACAATAAGCGCCTATCGTGAGTGAAGGTCCCTCCGCGCGGCCCTGCGGGCCTCGGTCGAGACGACGGGAATTCATGAAAGACTACCCGGTCTACCTGCTGAGCCGCCTGGGGCAGTTCGCCCTGGTCGTCTTCATCGGCATCAACATCGCCTTCATCGTCACGCACGCAACGCCGATCGACCCGGTCGAGCAATCGATCGCCGCCGCCACCCAGTTCGGCAGCACCAGCCCCGAGGCGATTGCCCTGATGCGCCAGTCGCTGAAGGAGCTCTATGGCCTGGAGGGCGACCTCGCGGAACAATACGCCTCGTTCTGGCGCCGCGTCGCGTTGGGCGATTTCGGGCCCTCGCTGTCGGCCTTCCCCACGCCGGTGTCGGTGCTGATCGGGCGGGCGCTGCCCTGGACGGTGTCGCTGCTGGTCATCTCGACGGTGCTCACCTGGGTGCTCGGCAACCTGCTGGGCGGGCTCGCGGGCTACTACCGCCGGAACCGCACGCTGCGCTTCGCCGGCCTGCTGGCGATGGCCTTCCATCCCATCCCCTACTACATCGTGGCCTTCCTGCTGCTCATCGTGTTCGGCTACCTGTGGCCGGTGTTGCCGATCAGCGGCGGCTACAAGATGAACATGGCGCGCGACTGGAGCTGGGAGTTCATCGGCAGCCTGCTGAGCCACGGCATCCTGCCGGTCTGCTCGCTGGCGCTGGTCGGGCTGGGCGGCTGGTTCATGGGCATGCGCTCGCTGGTCTCCAACATCGTCACCGAGGACTACGTCACCTATGCCGAGCTGGGTGGCGTGAAACGCGGCCGCATTCTCGGCTCCTACGTCATGCGCAACGCCCTGGTGCCGCAGGTCACGGGGCTCGCCATGTCGCTCGGCGCCATCTTCAACGGCGCCATCATCACCGAGCAGGTGTTCGGCTATCCGGGCGTCGGCACGCTGCTGGTGTCGGCCGTCCATGTCGGTGACTACAGCCTGGTGCTGGGCATCACCACCGTGTCGATCGTGGCGGTGTCGCTGGCGGTGCTGCTGATCGACCTGCTCTATCCGCTGCTCGATCCACGCGTGAAGGCACGTTGAGCATGGGCCGCGTCTTCATCGATCTCCTGCGCTTCAACCGCCAGTTTGCCTCAGGCGTCGTGCTGCTGTCGGCGATCACGCTGTTCGCGCTTCTGTCGTTCTTCTCGCCCTATCCGCCCAACGACTCCTACGTCGTGCCGCCCGACATGCCGCCGTCGTGGAGCCATCTCATGGGCACGACGTCGCGCGGCCAGGACCTGTTCTGGCTGCTGACCTTCGCGCTGCGCAATACGCTGATCTTCGGCATCGTCGTCGCGGCGATCAGCCGGCTGCTGGCGCTGGTGATCGGCCTGGTCGCGGGCTATTCCGGCGGCCTCGTCGACCGGGCGCTGATGTCGATCAACGACACCTTCATCGTCATCCCGCTCTTTCCCATCCTGGTGCTGTTCTACTTCGTCATGAAGGACCACATGTCGTGGGGCCTGCTGGCGCTGATGATGGCCTGCCTGGGCTGGGCCTACGATGCGCGCCTGATCCGCTCGGTGGCGCTCAGCCTGCGCACCCGCGAATTCACCGAGACCGGCATCTTCTCCGGCATGAGCATGCGCCGCATCCTGGTCGAGGAGCACCTGCCCTACGTGCTGCCGATCGTGTTCTCGACCACCATGAACAACATCAACTGGTCGATCGGCCTGGAAGTCACGCTCTCGGTGCTGGGTTTCACCGACATCAACACGCCCACCGTCGGCGTGCTGATCTACTGGGCCAACCAGCATACCGCCCTGGTCGCCGGCATCTGGTGGTGGATCTTCTTTCCGGTGCTGCTGGTGATCCTGACCTTCATCGGGCTCTTCCTGCTGGCGGTCTCGATGAACGAGCATATCGACCCGCGCAGCCGTCTCGGCCGGAGCGAAGGATGACCGCGCGAGGGATGACGGCACCCGCCCTCGAAGTCTCAGGCCTGCGCGCCTACTACCGCACCTCGGCGTTCGGCATCCGGCGCGAGGTGCGCGCGGTCGACGATGTCGACCTTCGTGTCGAGGCGGGCGAGATCTACGGCCTGGCGGGCGAGTCGAGCTGCGGCAAGACCACGTTGATCAAGACCATCGCCAACGCCATCCAGCCGCCGCTCGAGGTGCTGGCCGGCTCGGTCGTGTTCAATTTCAAGGACCACCGGGTCGACATGCACCGCGTCGGCCGCGACGAGCTGCGCGACATCCGCTGGAAGCGGCTGAGCTACATCATGCAGGGCTCGATGAACGTGCTGAACCCGGTACGCCGGGTCCGCCACGCCTTCGTCGACTTCGCCTTCCGCCACATCGGCAAGTCGAAGGCGGAGTTCCTGGACATCGTGCGCGCGCACCTGCAACGCCTGCACCTCGCGCCCGACGTGCTCGAGGCCTATCCGCACCAGCTCTCGGGCGGCATGCGCCAGCGCGTGACCATCGCTCTCGCCACCGTCTGCCGGCCCGAATTCATCATCGCCGACGAACCGACGACGGCGCTCGACGTCGTCGTGCAGAAGGGCGTGCTGGCGATGATCCACTCGGTGCAGCGTGAGCTCGGCTCCTCGGTCATCTTCGTCACCCACGACATGGCGGTGCATGCCAATCTCACCGATCGCCTGGGCATCATGTATGGCGGCCGCCTGGTCGAGGAGGGCCGCACCGCCGACGTCTTCCGCCGGCCGCGTCATCCCTATACCGCGCACCTGATCGCGAGCCTGCCGCGGCTGGGCGATACCGCGCCCAAGGAAGGGCTGACGGGCGCGCCGCCCAACCTCGCCGATCCGCCACCCGGCTGCCGCTTCCATCCGCGCTGTCCGCTGGCCAGCGACCTCTGCCGCCGCGAGGTGCCGCCGATGACGGAGGTCGCGCCCGGCCACCGCACCGCCTGCTTCCACAGCGACCGGGTGGCGCCGCCATGAGCGCGTTGCTCGAGGTCGACGGCGTGAGCCGCCTCTATTCCAGCGGCAGCCTGCTGGCTCGCCGACAGGTCGCCGCCGTGGACGGCGTCAGCCTGCGGCTCGACGAGGGCAAGCCGGAGATCGTCACGGTGATCGGCGAATCGGGCAGCGGCAAGACCACGCTCGCGCGCATGATCCTCAACATGGTGCCGCCCAGCGCCGGCACGATCCGCTTCCGGGGCACCGACCTTCGCGAGGTCCGCGGCACGCGCGCCCGTCTCGACTTCATGCGGCAGGTGCAGCCGATCTTCCAGAACCCGTTCGAAGCCTTCAATCCGATGAAGCGCGTCGATCGCTATCTGTTCGCCACCGCCCGGCACATGGCGGGCCTCACGACGGAGGCCGCGATCGAAGCCGAGGCCGACCGCGCGCTGCGCGACGTCGGCCTGTCGCTGGCCGAGGTGCGCCGGCGCTATCCGCACGAGCTGTCGGGCGGCCAGCTGCAGCGCGTGGCGATCGCGCGCGCCCTGGTCTCGCGGCCGGCCCTGCTGGTGGCCGACGAGCCGGTGTCGATGATCGACGCCTCGCTGCGCGCCTCGATCGTGAGCCTGCTGCGCGGCCTTTGCGTGCGCACCGGCGTGTCGATCATCTACATCACCCACGATCTCGCCACCGCCTACTCCGTCAGCGACCGCATCATGATCATGCGCCTGGGCAAGGTGGTGGAGAGCGGCCCGGCCCGCGCCGTGCTCGACGATCCGCAGCACGAGTATTCGCGGCTGCTCAAAAGCTCGGTCCTGTCACCCGAGGTCCCGTCCAACGGAGCTGCTTTCCATGCGTAACGTCGACGTCCGCCTGCATCGCGATTTCGCCATCGGCACGACCCATCCCCGGCTGTTCGGCGCCTTCCTCGAGCATCTCGGCCGCTGCATCTATGGCGGCATCTTCGAGCCCGGCCATCCCACGGCCGACGCCAAGGGCTTCCGCGGCGACGTGCTCGCCCTGGTGCGCGAGCTCGCGCCCACGATCATGCGCTATCCCGGCGGCAACTTCGTCTCGGGCTACAACTGGGAGGACGGTGTCGGTCCCGTGGCCGAGCGGCCGCGCCGGCTCGACCTCGCCTGGATGTCGACCGAGACCAACCAGTTCGGCACCAACGAATTCATCGACTGGTGCCGCGCCGCGGGCATCGAGCCGATGCTGGCGGTCAATCTCGGCACGCGCGGCGGCGACGCCGCCCGCAACATGGTCGAGTACTGCAACCATCCCGGCGGCACGACGCTGTCCGAGCTGCGCCGCACGCACGGCTGGGACAAGCCGCATGGCGTGAAGTTCTGGTGCCTGGGCAACGAGATGGACGGGCCGTGGCAGATGGAGGCCAAGACGGCCGAGGAATACGGCCGCATCGCCGTCGAGGCGGCCAAGATGATGAAGTGGATCGACGGCAGCCTCGAGCTCGCCGCCTGCGGCTCGTCGGGGCGGCGCATGGCGACCTTCGGCAGCTGGGAGGACACGGTCCTGCAGCACACGTTCGACCATGTCGAGTACATCTCGCTGCACACCTATCTCAACAACTACGACGGCGACACGCCGGCCTTCCTGGCGAGCTGCGACCTGATGGACAATTTCATCGACGAGGTGGTGGCGATCGCCGATTCGGTGGCGGCCCGGCGGCGCTCGGGCAAGCGCATCATGCTGAGCTTCGACGAATGGAACGTCTGGTATCGCACGCGGCGCAACCGCGCCGCCCGTGTCAAGGAAGGCTGGCCGGCCGCGCCGCCGATCCTCGAGGAGCACTACAACATGGAGGATGCGCTGGCCTTCGGCGGCATGTGCATCTCGCTGCTCAACCACGCCGACCGGGTCACCGCGGCCTGCCTCGCCCAGCTCGTGAACGTGATCGCGCCGATCATGACCGAAACCGGTGGGCCCGCCTGGCGACAGACGATCTTCCATCCCTTCGCTCATTTCAGCCGCCTGGGCCGCGGCCGCGTGCTGCGGGCCGAGATCGATTCGCCGACCTACGCGGCGCGCTACAACGACCCGCACGGCCCGATCGACGAGCATTTCGCGATCCCGGCGGCGCCCTACCTGAAGCTCTCCGCCGTGCATGACGACAAGGCGGGAACGCTCACCCTGTTCGCCCTGAACCGCAGCCTCGACGAGGCGCTGCCCCTGCGGCTGGAGGCCGGCGGCTTCGGCACGCTTGGCGTGAAGCAGGCCCTGCAGCTTTGCGATTCCGACCTCAAGGCCGTCAATACCCGGGACAATCCCGACCGCATCGCGCCGAAGCCGCTGGCCGCCGTCCGCACGAACGGCCAAAGCGTCGAGGCATCGCTGGCGCCGGCGTCGTGGAACGTCATTCAGCTCACGGTTTGAACGGGCGGAAGATCTGCCCGACGGATCGAACAGCCGATCAGGCGATCGTCAGCAGGGCCTTGCCGAGCACGTCGAGATACGGCGTCACGCCAAGGCCGGGACCGGTCGGCGCCTTGATGTAGCCGCCGCGCTGCTGCGGGCCGCCGTCGGCGATGCTCAAGGTGTTGTAGCCGTTGACGTCGCTCGAGCTGAAGCGGAAGGCCTCGGGCGTCGAATGGGCGAGATGGGCGATCGCCGCCGTCACGATGTCGCTGCCGCCGCTAGTCCTCGATGGTCATGGCGATGCCCATGGCGACGCAGAAATCGCGCATCTGGCGCGCCACGGTGAGGCCGCCGACCTTGCTCAGCTTGATGTTGACCACGTCCATCGCCCGGTCGGCGTGGGCGCGCAGCAGCATGGCCGGGCCGTCGATGATCTCGTCGAGGATGAAAGGCCGGCTGGTGCGCCGGCGGATCGACAGGCACTCGTCGTAGCCGAGGCAGGGCTGCTCCAGATAGAGGTCGATATCCTCGATGGCCCGCACCACGCGCGCCGCCTGATGCGGCAGCCAGCTCGGTGTTGGCGTCGGCCACCAGGACCTCGCCGGGTTTCAGGCTCGCCGCGACGGTGCGGATGCGGGCGATGTCGAGATCGGCATTGCCGCCGACCTTGATCTGGAAATGGTGATGGCCCTCGGCGCGGCAGACGGCGACGCGCTCGACCATGCGCTCGGGCGTGTCCTGCGAGATCGCGCGATAGCATTTGACCGCCTCGCCCTGGCAGCCGCCCAGCAGGGTCGAGACCGGCACGCCGCAGCTGAGACCGAGGATGTCCCAGCAGGCGATGTCGAGCGCCGACTTCACGTAGGGATGGCCCTTGAGGTGCTGGTCCATGACGCGGTTGATGACGCCGAGCTGGCGCGGATCCTGGCCGAGCAGATGCGGCGCCAGCTCGGCCAGCCCGGTGCGCACGCCGTTGGCGTAGGCCGGCAGATAGGCAGGTCCCAGCGGACAGACCTCGCCATGGCCGACCAGGCCTTCATCGGTCTGGATGCGCACGACCGTGGAGTCGTAGAGGCGGATCGACTGGCCGCCCGACCAGCTGTAGGTGCCCTCGCGCAACGGCAGGTCGACCTGGTGGACCGTGATCTGGGTGATCTTCATTAGACGCCTTCGTGCGATATGCTAACTTTTGTGCGGATCACGGCCCTGCGAAACTGCATCATTTCCTTGATCCGTCAACGTTTCAGGACCCAGTCGACCGGCCAATGTCGATCCAGCACGCCCAAAGTTGTTCACATATTGAACTTTCGTACAAGCCAGCCGTGGAAGTGACTCTCGACGTCGAGGGACGGCCGGTGGCGGCCCGCATGGGCGACACGCTGGCGGCGGCGCTGTGGGCCGCCGGCGTCACCGAGCTGCGCGAGACGGCGCGCGGTGAGCGGCGCGGATTGTTCTGCGGCATGGGCGTCTGCAACGAGTGCCTGCGTGAGCGTCGACGGCCGGCAAGGCCAGCGCGCCTGCATGACCAAGGTGACGGGACCGCACACGGTGCGCCGGCAGGGCTTCCCCGTTCGCCTGCCGGAGCAGGCAACCGGCGAGGCGCCGATCCTGGCGTCGGACCTCGCCGTGCGCACGCCCGACCTGCTGGTGATCGGCGGCGGCGCGGGCGGCCTGTCGGCGGCGGCGGTGGCGGCCGAGGCCGGGCTCGGCGTCGTGCTGATCGACGAGCGCGCCCGACCCGGCGGCCAATTCTTCAAGCAGCCGGGCGAAGCGCATCGCTTCGCCGCCACCATCGCGGCCGACCGCCAGGTCGCCGAAGGGCGCGCGCGCATCGATCGGGCGCACCGGGCCGGCGTCGAGATCGTCTCCGGCGCCGAGGCGTGGGGCGCCTTCGCGCCGCTCGACGATCGGCGTCACGACGCCCGCGCAGTCGCTGCTGTTCCGGCCACGCCGGCTGATCGTCGCGACGGGCGCCTACGAGCGCGGCGTGCCGGTCCCGGGATGGACGCTGCCCGGCGTCATGACCACGGGCGCGGCGCAGACGCTGCTGCAAGACCGACGGCGTGCTGCCCGGCCGGCGCGTCGCTGGTCTGCGGCAACGGGCCGCTCAACCTGCAGGTCGCGCTGGAGCTGGCGCGCGCCGGCGCCGAGGTCGTCGCGGTCGCGGAACTGGCGGAGCGACCTGGCCTTGCCCAGGCCGGCACGCTGCTGCGCCTGATGTCGAGCGCCTTCGATCTCGCCTGGCAAGGCACGACCATGCTGGCCGAACTGCGCGCGGCGCGGCATCCCGTTGCTCCATGGGCAAGGCCTGACGCGCGTCGACCGTCCGGCGGCGCACTCGCTCGCCTGCGGTCGGCGAGCGCCGCTTCGAGGTCGACGCGGTGTTGATGGGTTACGGCTTCATGCCGTCCAACGAATTGCTGCGCGCGCTGGGCTGCCGGCACGACTTCGATGCGGTGCGCGGCCATCTCGTCACGGAGCGCAACGCGGATTGCGAGACGAGCGTGGCCGGCGTCTACGCCGTCGGCGATTGCTGCGGCCTCGGCGGCGCGCGGGCGGCAGCCGACGAAGGCTTGATCGCGGGCGCCGCCGTCGCGCGCGCCCTGGGGCGCGCCGTCGATCCGCGGCCGGTGGCGAAGGCGCGGCGCGCGCTGCTGCGGCATCGGCGATTTCAAGGCGCGCTGTGGCAGGTGTTCGCTGCGCCGCGCCTGCAGGCCGAGCTGGCGCGAGCCCGACACGGTCGTCTGCCGCTGCGAGGAGGTGACGCTCGGCGCCATCGAGGCGGCGCTGGCCGACGGCGTGCCGCGCGATCGGCGAGGTCAAGCGGCGCACGCGGCTCGGCATGGGCCGCTGCCAGGGCCGCTATTGCGCGCCCGTGCTGGCGATCGCTGCTGGCCGAGCGCCAGGGACGGCCGCTGGACGAGCTCGCCTTTTTCGCGCCGCGCGTGCCGGCCAAGCCGGTGGCGATCAGCGATCTCGTGCGCCTGGGCCGCCCGCGCCATGACGAGTGCATCATGACGGATGGCGGCGCGCGCCGCGAGATCGGCACGGTGTCATGGGCGGCGGCATCGTCGGCCTGTGTCTCGCCTGGTTCCTCGCCGAGGAGGGCCATGACGTCGCGGTGGTGGATGATGGCCGGCACGCCGGCACCATCGCCAATGCCGGCGGACTGCACGTGCAGATGCAGAGCCGCTTCATGCGGCTCTATCCCGAGATGGTGCCGGCCTTCGGAGACGCTGCCGTTCTATCCGCGCGCCGTGCGGCACTGGCAGGCGGTGGCCGCGCGGCTCGACGAGCGACATCGAGCTCGCCGTCACCGGCGGATTGATGGTGGCGGAGAGCCGCGAGCAGTACGAATTCCTGGCAGACGAAGTGCCGGCGCGAGCAGCAGCTCGGCCTGGAGGTCGAGATGCTCGATCGCGCCGCGCTCGATCGCATCGCGCCCTACTTCGGCCCGAGCGATCGTCGGCGCCGAGCTGTGCGCCACCGAGGGCAAGCTCAATCCGCTGCTGGCGAACCAGGCGATCCGGCGCAAGGCGATGGCGGCCGGCGTCGTCCATTGCCCGGAGACGCGGGTGACCGGCCTCGACGCGTGACGGACGGCTTCGCGATCGAGACCAGCCGCGGCGACGATCCGGCCGGCCGCGTGGTGCATCGCCGCCGGCGCCGGCACCGGAGCGCTTGCGGCGCATTCGGCCTGGCAGTGCCGGCGAGCGCCGAGCCGCTGCACATGAACATCACCGAGGCGACCGAGCCGATGATCCATCACATGGTGCAGCACGCCGACCGGCAGATCACCTGAAGCAGCTCGCGGCCGGCATGGTGGTGATCGGCGGCGGCTGGCCGGCGACGCTTGGCGGCGCGCGCGAGCATCCCGACCGTCGAGCTCGACAGCCTGATCGGCAGCCTCAGCCTGGCGCAGCACGTGATCCCGCGCATCGGCGCGCTGCGCCTGATCCGCACCTGGGCCGGGCGTCAACACCAGCGTGGACGGGCGGCCCGTGGTCGGGCCGGTGACGGCGTGCCCGGGCTGTTCTTCGCCATTCCCGGCGATGCCGGATACACGCTGGGCCCGCTGACGGCGCGGCTGGTCGCCGACACGCATGCTCGGCCGCGCGCCGGAAGTGCCGATCGGCGACTACACGGCGGATCGCTTCAATTAGGGTCGAAACCCTATTTCAGACCCGCGGGCGGCGACACCGAGCCGGTCGCGATCAGTCCCTTGAGCATTGCCACTGCGCCGCATTGCCTGGATTCGGCATTCGCATCGAACCGGCCGTCGGCAACATAGCGACCCTTTGCATAAAGGTCGGTGCACGCCCAGACATACGGCGAATGGATGCCATGAGGCCGATAGCCCAGGCCGTTATAGCGTTCCCAGGCGACAAGCATCCCGGCAATGCTCCAATCGTTCCACTTGTCGTAACGATTGGCCGCGATGGCATCCGTCGCACTCTCTTCCCAGCTGAACGGCGGCGTGCCCCGGGTCGGTCGTCCGGCCGGCACGCGGACCGTGCGGCCGGTCAACGGATCCCCGTTATGCAGATGGGAGTCGAACCTGAAGTCGGCTTCCATGCCATGAATGATCGCAAGGAAGTACCAGGGCATCGTCATCGACTTGGTGATGCGCTCATACCGGGCGCGATTGCCCAGGATCTTCCTGACGCTTTGCGCGACCACTTCCTGGCGTGCCGCAGGCACTTTCGCGGCATCGAAGCGCTGCTGGTACTCCTGGCGGAGCAATCGTGAGAGGACGCTGTTCTCGTACTCGAGCTGGGCGACCTGGCTTCCGCGCGTAGCCGCCAGCTCGCGGAACATCCACGTTGTCGCGCCGCCGAGCGCCAGGATGATGACGGCCACAGCACTTGCCAGGATGGTTTGACGACGCCGCCGTCGGGCGAGGTCCTGGGCGGCGCGCAGCTCCCGCCCCCTTGCCTCCCTCTCCTCGCGGGGGAGGGGGGGGGCGTCAAAGCGAGGCTCGGCGACCAACCCGCCGCGTTCCACTGGAGAATGATCGCGGTCAACCAAGTCGTCGTCACCGCGCCGGCTTTGCGCGCCGACGTCGCAAATGCCTGTTCCTCATTCCATCACCTCGGCCGTACTGGCGGGCAGCGCCGGGGATGCGGTCGGGCCGCACCTGTTCAATCATTGAAACGGACAAGGCGGCCGGAGACAAGGACCCTTACGGGCGTGATGGGTCAATCTCTGACGATCCGCTCGACGTTCGCCGATGTCTGGAATCCGGCCGGAAGCGGACACGGCCCGGGGTAGATTTATGTCTCCTGCCGGACCGCGGTCCGGCAAGAAAGCTAGCCCGGCAGCGCCAGCGAGATGCGCTGGGCGCCGGCCAGCAGCTCGGTCAGGACGCGCGTGCGCATGTCCTCGGGCGTCACGCGCGCCGAGGGGCAGCACATGTTGAGCGCCGCCTTGATGTTGCCGGCGCGGTCGCGGATCGGCACGGAGATGGCGCGCAAGCCGGCCTCGAGCTCCTGGTCGACGATCGACCAGCCCTGCCGGCGCGTCTCCTCGATGATGCCGCGCAGCTTCACCTTCGAGGTGACGGTGTTGGGCGTGAACTTCTCGAGCTTCACGGTGGCCAGGTATTCGTCGAGCTCGCGCTCGGTCAGGCCGGACAGCAGCACGCGCCCGGTCGACACGGCATAGGCCTCGGCGCGATTGCCGACGTTGATGCCGACATTCATGACCCGGCGCGACGCGGCCCGCGCGACATAGACCGCCGAGGTGCCGTCGAACACGGCGACGAAGCAGGACTCCGACAGCTTCTCCGACAATTCGTTCAGCACCGGCTGGGCGACGTCGCAGATGTCCATCGACGAGAGCGCCGTGAAGCCCAGCTCGAGCACCTTCGGATGCAGGCGGAAATGCTTGCCGTTGGTCTCGACATAGCCCTCGCGCACCAGGGTGAGGAGAAAACGACGCGCCGCGGCGCGATTCATGTCGGTGCGGTCGGCGACCTCGCTCAGCGTCATGCTGGGCTTGGCGCGCGTGAACGCCCGGATCACTTCCAGACCGCGGGCGAACGAACTCACGTAGTCGCCATTTTCCTGATCGGAAGCCGCTAGCTCTGCCATGCTTTCGTCTTCTCTACTCGCCGCCCGGGGGACCGTTCCGATACACCTGTCCTTGTGTGGACTGAAAGCCCGCACAGGGACGCATCATGTGTCTATACGAACATATGTTCGTATATCGCGCATCTCAACTTGTTTTGAAAGCTTGTCCTCAGGCAGAGACGCGCGCGCCTCTCATCGATGGAAGTCCCATGATTTCGCGAACATACGGCTCAATCTGGTGCTATTTCGCATCAGGGAATGCTGCACGCCAGATGGCCAATCCGCTTGCCAACCGACCCGGCGCCTTAAATAATTCCGCACGGATGTTCGGATAGCGGGCGGGAAACGCAGCAAAGACGTGGCCGGACCTCCACGGGGATTCTCGAAGGGAGCCAGACATGATGAAGGGAACTGTTTCGCGCCGCTCGGCCATGATGGGCGCAAGTGCGATAGGCGCGTTGGGCGTGGCCGGTGCTTTGGGCGCGCCGAAGCCCGCCGGAGCACAGGGCGGGGTGACGTTGCGCTGGTGGTCGACGCAGTCGGTGCCGGCCCAGCTCGAAGCCTACAAATTCCAGATCGCCCAGTTCGAGGCGGCCAACCCGGGCATCAAGGTGGTGTTCGAGCCGACCTCGAACGAGACCTATGCCGCCCAGCTCGCCGCGGCCTTCGCCAGCGGCCAGGTGCCGAACATCGTCACCCACCTGCCGTCCTTCGCGGTGACCAACTACTGGCGCAACGGCCTGCTCGAGCCGTTCAACGACGTCATCCAGATGGTCGGCCCGGAGAAGTTCTATCCCGACGCCAACCGCATCTACGAGGTCGAGAAGGGCGTCTATGGCGGCGCCGGCATCGGCGGCACCGCGGCCAACACGCTGTGGCTGCGCACCGACCTGATGAAGAAGGCCGGCATCGAGAGCGCGCCCAAGACCTGGGACGAGCTGCGCGCCGCGGCGCGCAAGATGCAGGGCGGCGGCATCTACGGCGCGCCGCTGCCCTACGCCAAGAACAGCATGACCACGCTGGTCTTCATCTGCTTCGTGCGCCTGGCCGGCGGCCAGGTCTTCACGCCCGACCTCGAGGTCGCGATCGACAGCAAGGAATCGCTGAACGCGCTCGAGTTCTACAAGTCGATGCGCGAGCTCTGCCCGCCCGGCGCCACCGGCTATTCGTGGGGCGAGAGCCTGACGGCGTTCGTCTCGGGCGCCACCGCCACCGGTCTCTATACCGGCCGCGTGCTGGCCAACGTGGTGGCGCAGAACCCGGGCATCCAGGATTCGCTCGCCGCCGCGACCTATCCGTCGATCGCAGCCGGCGTGCCGTCGTGGACGTTCAACGACTTCCCCAGCATCTTCATTCCCAAGGCGGCCAAGGACATGGCGGCGACCAAGAAGTTCGCCGCCCACCTGTTCGCGCCCGAGGGCTACATCAAGGTGCTCCACGCGGCGCCCGGCCACGTGCTGCCGGTGCTGAAGACCATCGCCGACGATCCGCGCTACCTCGACAACCCGATCATCGCCAAGTACCCGAAGGAGGTGAAGCTGATGGCCGAGAACTCGGCGGCCGGCTTCAACCTCGGTTTCGAATCGCCCAAGCACAAGCCGAACCTCAAGGCGGGCGACGTGGTCAACAGCGGCGTCATCGCCGAGCTGGTGCAGCGCGTCTGCCTCAACAACGAGGATCCCAAGAAGGTGCTGGGCGAGACCGCGCTCAAGATCGAGAAGATCGCCAAGGGCTGAGCTCGACATGACGCTTGCCGATGCCCCGGCGCGGGCGACCGCGCCGGGCCTTAAACTCTCGACGCAATACGGACTGCTCGGCGCGCTGCTGATCGCGCCGACGGTGCTGATCTTCTGCGCCGTGATCGTCTATCCCCTGGTCTCGGCGATCTATCTCAGCCTGTTCTCGATCTACACGCCGACACTGAAAGGCCGCTGGGTCGGCCTCGACAACTACGCCGAGCTGCTGGCCTCCGGCGAGTTCTGGAACGCCTTCTGGGTCAACGTCGTGTGGACGGTGGGCACGCTCTTCCTGCAGGTCGTGCTGGGCGTGGCGCTGGCGCTGCTGCTGCACCAGAACATCATCTTCCGCTCGCTGGCGCGCAGCCTGATCCTGTTCCCCTATTTCATGTCGACCGTCGTGGCCGTGCTGGTGTGGCGCTGGGTGTTCAACGACCTCTACGGCATCCTCAACCACGCCATGATGTGGACCGGCCTCCTGTCGATGCCGATCGACTGGGTCGGCCAGATGCCCAACGCCATGATCAGCGTCATCCTGGTCGGCGCCTGGAAGTATTTCCCCTTCGTCGTGATCAGCGTGCTGGCCCGCCTGCAGACCATCCCCGACCATCTCTACGAGGCCGCCACCATGGACGGCGCCGGCGCCTGGGGCCGCTTCTTCGACATCACCCTGCCGCAGCTGCGCGAGGTGCTGTTCATCGTGATCCTGCTGCGCGCCATCTGGGACTTCAAGGAATTCGACCTGATCTACCTCCTGACCGGCGGCGGGCCGGTGACCTCGACCCAGACGCTGCCGCTGCTGGTCTACAAGCAGGCCTTCTTGCTCAACGAGATGGGCGGCGCCTCGGCGGTCGCCGTGCTGATGATGCTGTTCATGCTGGGCTTCATGATCCTCTACTTCCGCTACGGCCGGCCGACGGAGAGCTAAAGCGATGAAGTATTCCGCCCTGTCGAGAGCGCTGTTCAACCTCTTCGCCTGGACGATCGTGGTCATCGTGTCGTTCCCGCTGATCTGGACGATCGTCACCTCGCTCAAGCCGCAGACCGAGCTGTTCCGCATCCCGCCCAGCCTGCTGCCGGGCACCGTCACCTTCGAGCACTATGAGAAGCTCCTGACCGGCACGAAGTTCCTGACCTACTTCGGCAACTCGGTGATCGTCTCGGTGGCCACGACCGTGCTGGTCATCGTCGTCGGCGTGCTGGGCGCGCACAGCCTGGTGCGCTTCTCCTACCCCGGCCGCGAGCGGCTGGCGCAGCTCGTGCTCTTCACCTACCTGCTGCCGTCGGTGGTGCTGATCATCCCGCTCTACCTGATGCTGGTGAGCCTGGGTCTCGCCAACACGCTGTTCAGCCTGACGATCGCCTACACCACCTTCGCCCTGCCCTTCGCGCTGTGGCTGCTGCGCTCCTTCATGGCCGGCATCCCGCAGGACCTCGAGGCGGCCGCCATGGTCGACGGCGCCTCGCGCATGGGCGCCTTCTTCGACGTGATCCTGCCGCAGGCGCTGCCCGGCATCATCTCGACCGCGGTCTTCACCTTCATCCTGGCATGGAACGAATACCTGTTCGCCCTGGTGCTGGTGAACCAGGATTCCTCGCGCACGCTGACCACCGGCGTCATCACCATGCTGGTGACGTCCTTCCACATCGAATGGTCGATGCTGATGGCCGCCTCGGTGATGATGAGCGTGCCGGTGATCGTGGTCTTCGCCTTCCTGCAGAAGCACCTGACCCGCGGCTTCGGCGCGGGCGGCGTAAAAGGTTGAGTGCGTCATGGCCAAGGTGACTTTCGATCGCGTCCACAAGGCCTTCGGCAGCTTCGTCGCGCTCGAGGAGCTGAGCCTCTCCATCCGGTCGGGCGAGTTCGTGAGCCTGCTGGGGCCCTCGGGCTGCGGCAAGACCACGACCTTGCGCATGCTGGCGGGGCTCGAGCAGCCGACGCGCGGGACCATCAGCGTGGGTGACCGCGTCGTCAACGATCTCGCCCCCGGCGAGCGCGACCTCGCCATGGTGTTCCAGTCCTACGCGCTCTATCCGCACATGACGGTGGCGCAGAACATCGAATACCCGCTGCGCAAGCGCGGCGTCGCGCGCGCCCAGCGCCGCGAGCAGGTCAAGCGCGCGGCGGCCCAGCTTCAGCTCGAGGCCCTGCTCGACCGCAAGCCGCGCCAGCTCTCCGGCGGCCAGCAGCAGCGCGTGGCGCTGGGCCGGGCGCTGGTGCGCAATCCGGCGGCCTTCCTGCTCGACGAGCCGCTCTCCAACCTCGACGCCAAGCTGCGCGCGCACATGCGGGCCGAGCTGATCGAGCTGCACCAGCGCATCGGCAAGACGATGATCTACGTCACGCACGACCAGCTCGAGGCGATGACCATGTCCGACCGCATCGCCGTGCTCGACCAGGGCCGGCTGCAGCAGTTCGACACGCCGCAGGAGATCTACCGCCGGCCGGTCAGCCTGTTCGTCGCCGGCTTCATCGGCACGCCGGCGATGAATTTCATCAAGGGCACGCTCCGACCCGACGGCAACCGGCTGGTCTTCGAGGCCGGCCGGCTGTCGCTGAAGCTGGCGCGGCCGCTCGTGCGTGCGGATGCGTTGCGCGACGAGGGCACGGCCGTGGTCCTGGGCGTGCGGTCCGAGGACGTCGGCCTGGCCAACGACGGCGAGCGCGCGACAGTCAAGGTCGTCGAGCCGACGGGCCATGAGAGCATCGTGTTCTTCGACCTGATGGACCACACGGTGGTCGGCCGCGTCGGCCCCGACGTCCAGCTCGCGCCGGGCCAGCCCGTCGGCCTCGCCTTGAACGCCGCCAAGCTGCATTTCTTCGGTGCCGAGGGAGGACGCCGGCTGAATGCCGACCAGTCGTCGGCCGCCGCCGCACCCAGTCTCGTTGCATAGTTTCAGAACGGAGCAGGACGAACATGGACCGCAATAGTGTGAAGTGGTGGGGACCCATCCCGGCGATCGTCACGCCGTTCGATGACCGTGGCGCGATCGACGAGAAGCTGCTCGCGAGCAACATCGACATCCTGATGTCCAAGGGCGCCACCGGCATCGTGATCGGCGGCTGCACCGGCGAGTTCTGGGCGCTGTCGATGGAAGAGCGCATCGCGCTCTTCAAGATGGGCGCGAAGGCGATGGCGGGCCGCGGCTTCGTCATCGCCGGTTCCGGCGCCGTCCGCGTGGAGGACGCCATCATGCTGACCCGGGCCGCGCACGATGCGGGCTGCGACGGCGGGCTGGTGCTGCCGCCCTACTTCGTGAAGCTGAGCGACGACGAGATCTTCGCCCACTACGAGGCGCTGTCGAAGGCCGTCGACGGTCCGGTGATGCTCTACAACATCCCGGGCAATGCCGTGAATGCGCTGAGCCCCGCCCTGGTGCGGCGCCTGGCCGACCTCGACCGCATCGTCGGCGTCAAGGAAAGCTCGGGCGACTGGAACAACTACTACGCCACGGCCATTGCAGTGCAGGACCGGCTTCGCGTGTTCTGCGGGCCGTCCTCGGTGTTCGGCGTGCCGGCGGTGCAGGCCGGCGCCGACGGCGTGATCGACTGCTTCCCCAACATGTGGGCGCCGGGCTGCCTCGACCTCTACTACACCGCGCGCGACGGCAAGATCGAGGAGGCGCGCCGGCTGCAGGAGATCGGCGTGCGGCTGACGACGCTGTTCACGACCGGCGGCCGCACGCTCTATCCCGCGACCAAGGCCGCCATGGACATGCTCGGCCTGCCCGGCGGCAAGCTTCGCCCGCCGCTCAGGCCGCTCACCGGCGAGCCGCTGGCCGGCCTGCGCCGCGGCCTGATCGAACTTGGTTTGCTCACCGAAGGCGCGCCGGCCGCCCGCCGGACTGCCGCCTAAAAACCTGGAAGGAGACATCCCATGCCCGTGCAGCTCACGCCCCGCCAATACAAGGTGAACTACGGCGAATTCTATGGCATCGGCCCCAACGGCAACCTGTGGGTCGAGGATTGCGACGCCAAGGCGCTGGCCGACCGCTTCGGCACGCCGCTGTTCATCATCTCCGAATCGCAGTTCCGCTACACCTACCGGCAGTTCCGCGACGCCTTCCGCGCCCAGTATCCCGACGTCGAGATCCTGTTCGCCAACAAGTCGAGCAATGGGCTCGCCATCCGCCACATCATGAACCAGGAGGGCGCGGGCGGTGACTGCTTCGGCGTCAACGAGATGTATCTCGCGCTGCTGGCCGGCACCAACCCCAAGACATTGGTGCTGAACGGATCGAACAAGCAGACCGAAGAGCTCGAGATGGCGGTGCAGAACGGGCTCTGCATCAACATCGACGCCATGGACGAGCTCGACCGCATCGAGGCCGTCTGCAAGCGCTTCGGCAAGGACGCCGATATCGGCATCCGCCTGAAGCTCGACCTCGAGCCGTTGGCCAAATACAGGGGCGTGGCCATGCACGGCCCGGGCTCGCTCAAGGAGCAGAGCGACAGCACCAAGTGGGGCATGTCGCGCGAGCAGACCGTGGCGATCATCAAGCGCGCCCAGGCGAGCAAGCACCTCAAGCTGAAGGAGACGCACTTCCATCTCAGCCGCATGTCGAACGACCCGACGAGCTTCGCCGTGATGGCGCGCGAGATGATCACCTGGTCGGGCTACCTGCGCGACAACGCCGGCTGGACGCCGCCCACCATCGACATCGGCGGCGGCTGGACCTTCGGCAAGTGGTACGGCACCGGCCCGCGCGGCCAGCTCGACGACGACAAGGCACCGACGGCCAAGGACTATGCCCGACTGTGCTGCGAGGCGATCAAGGACGAGGCCAAGAAACTCGGCCTGCCGCTGCCCAAGCTCCGGCTCGAGCCGGGCCGCGCGCTCTCTGGGCCGGCCGGCCTCGCCATCGGCCAGGTCGGCGCCATCAAGGACGGCATGCGCAAGAAGTGGATCAACATGGACCTCTCGACCAACCACCTCTCCTGGGCGGCGGTGCTCGACTGGTACTATCACGCCGTGCCGGTGGTCGGCGCCGATCGCGAGGCGACCGAGACCGTCGATCTGGTCGGGCCGCTGTGCAACTCCGACGAGGTCGGCGCGCATCGCAAGATGCCGCCGCTGGCGCGCGGCGACTATGTCGCCTTCCTCGATGCCGGCGGCTACACCGAGTCCTGCGCGGCGCGCTACAACGCGCAGCTCCTGCCGGCCACGGTGCTGGTGAGCGGCGATCGCGCTGAAGTCATCACCGAGCGCGAGCAGCTAAAAGACATCGCCGGCCGCTTCCGCGTGCCGCCACGTCTGCTCGCCGGCTCGTTCGCGCCGACCGCTGTCGCTGCCGAGTAGTACGCAGGCCCCATGGATCTCGGACTCCGCGGCCGCAAGGCCATCGTTTGTGCCGCCAGTCGCGGCTTGGGGCGTGCCGCCGCCTTTTCACTGGCGCGAGAGGGCGTGGACGTGACCTTGGTCGCGCGCACGGCCGACGCCCTCGAACGCACGGCCGAGGAGCTGCGCTCGGCCACCGGCGTGCAGGTGACGGCGGTGGCGGGCGACATCAACACCGATGACGGCCGCGACGCCGCCTTCGCGGCCTGCCCCGAGCCCGACATCCTGGTGAACAATCCCGGCGTGCGTCAGGTGCCGGGCGATTTCCGGACGTGGCCGAAGGAGGAATGGCAGCGCTGGCTCGACGTTCACTTCCTGTCGTCGGTCCAGTTCATCCAGAAGGTCGTGCCGGGCATGTGCGAGCGCCGGTTCGGCCGCATCGTCAACATGTCGGTGAGCTTCATAAAATTCCCGCAGGTCGGCTTCGCGCACAGCCACGCGGCGCGGCTGGCGCTGTCGGGCGCGGTGGCATCGATGGTGCGCGAGCTGGTCCCGCACAACGTCACCATCAACACGGTGTGCCCGGGCCTGTTCGACACCGACGCGCTGCACACCAACCTTCACGGCCACGCCAAGCGCGGCAACACGACCTACGAGGCGATCGTCGAGAACCGGCTGAAGAGCTGCCCGGCCGGACGCTTCGCCGATGCGAGCGAGTGCGGCGACCTCATCGCCTATATCTGCAGCGCCCAGGCCGGCTTCATGACCGGCCAGAACATCATCAACGACGGCGGCGTCTACCAGGGACTGTTCTGATGAGCGACGAGCTGCTGGCACCGCACGGCCGCGTCATCCTGATCTCGGGCGCCTCGCGCGGCATCGGCGCGGCGATCGCCCGCCGGCTCCATGCCGACGGCTACACCCTGTCGCTGGGCGCGCGCGATCCGAAGATGGCAAGCGACGCGCTGGGCGCGCATGACCAGGCACGCGTCATGACCGCGCGCTTCGATGCGCTCGATGCCGACTCGGCAAGCCGGTGGATCGCCGCCACGGTTGAACGGTTTGGCCGCATCGACGGGCTCATCAACAACGCCGGCATCCTGCGCATGGTCCGCTTCGACGAGGGCGACGAGGCGGCAATGAACGAGATGTGGAGCGTCAACGTCATGGCGCCGTTCCGCCTGCTGCGGCTGGCTCTGCCGCATCTGCGCCGCGCGGGCCACGGCCGGGTCGTCAACATCGCCTCGACCGACGCCAAGCGCTTCCGCGACGCCACCTCGTCGATCGGCTACGTGATGACCAAGCACGCCGTGCTGGTCCTGAGCCATGCCGCCAAGTTCGCGGGCTGGGACGACGGCGTGCGCGTCACCGCGCTCTGCCCGGGCGCCGTGGAAACCGACCTCATCGCCGGCCTCGCCGGCGCCACGCCCGCCGCCGGCCGCATGAAGCCCGAGACCGTCGCCCACACGGTGAGCTTCCTGCTGACGCTGCCCGACACGGCGTCGGTCGCCGAGCTGCCGATGAATACGCGGCTGGAGTCGACGCTCTAGCGCGGCGATTGGGGAGAATGGCGTGCCAGGGCCGATGAAGATGGGCACTATACGTTCCCGGTGCCGCCATGATGTTGGGCGCGAGTCCACCCTATCTTAGCCGACAATTTGCTCATCTTTGCGTGCACACTCCGACGGGAGTATGCACGTGCCGCTAATCGCTTTCGATGTCTTCGAGCCTGGTCCCACGTCCCGCGCGTAGGCTGTTTCGCGCCTGTTCGATACGACGCAGAAAGCGCGGGTCATGTTCGAGGCGATACTCGAACCAGTCCTCTTCCAACTCAAAGCCGATCAACACGCCTGCGGGCTTACCATGGCGCGTGATAACGATCTCTTGCGTTTCAGCTTCTCGAAGAAAGCGCGACAGATCATCCTTGATCTCGGATAAAGGAACTTCCTTCACTCCGGATTTCCGAATTGTGCGAGCCATGAGACGGCCTCCGATTTGGATACTATTGCTAGAACCTCGACGGTCGTGCCGGACACATCGTAGAAAACCCGAACTTCGTCTACCCGCAGCCGATACTGTGGCCGGAGCAATCCCCGCAATCGCTTGATGCGACTGCGACTCGTCTTCTTGGGCTCATGCCTCAGATGCGCTTCGAGTGCGGTCCGCACGGTCACGCGAACATTTGCCGCAAGTTCCCTGAGATCCTCGACAGCTTCGGAAGCAAGGACGATCTCAAAGGGCATTCTGGCCAGACTATAGCCAGATTCGCATAGAGCGTCAAACGAGGCGAATAGCCTGCTTCCGAGCGAACATTGGCGTACCATCGGCGGGGCGGATGCTGCCGCTGCGTGCTCCGGCGTAGATGGGCACTACTGCTTCGCCATGGCGCTATGACGCAACGGCCGCCGACACGATCCGGCCCGACAACCAGCGACGGACTACGATCTTGTGCTACGCCTCATCGGCGGCTGTCTTCCCGATTTCGCTGGTGGTCCGGTTACCCTTCACGGCAACGTCACCTTCTTCGAGTCCAAGGCGATTGCCACTTATGTCGATCGCACCTTTCGTGGCCAAAAGTTCATCCCTGATGACACACTTCGCCTTGTCGTCTGGTGCTCCAGGATCCACCTCAGCCTCCAACGCTGAAAATGAATCCTCCTAAGCTACTTCACCCCGACACCTTCTACACCGTGGCTTTCTGACTCAGTAAGACTAGCGGAGGGTGATGTTGACGTACATTGGAGAGCCCCGCCCGGCCGCTGCTGGCCGGGCGCATCATTTGGCGAGCCGCTCATGCCACCATTCGAGAACCAGATGCGTGCCTTCTTCCTCAATCGCAATGTGAGCCGCGCTGTGGCCGCCGACGCCACTGTTGATCCAATGCGAGAAAATGTGAACCTCGTTCCACCATCTCGCGTTGGCATATGGTCGGCGATCCTGTGGCTGCCAATGCCGACCGGCCCGCGCCATGTGCTGGCCCACCCAACTCAGCAACACTTCCCAGCCGCTCTGCCAGTCCGGCGTGCTTAGCACGAAATCGGGTATCCCCGAGCCAGCCCACTCCTGATTGATGCGCTCGTAACGGGCGTCCAGTTCCGTGCGGTCGCTGGCGAAAAGCCCCTTGCCCTGCGATGTCTCGACCGAGTTTGTCATCTTACCCTACGAGGCCATTTGCTGCGGCGCGGCTCGAGCGATCACGCCCCGAGCGGAGGCTGAGTGCCCGGCCTCGCTCCTATATAAAGAATGGCGTCCCCGAGAGGATTCGAACCTCCGACCTCCGGTTTAGGAAACCGCTGCTCTATCCAGCTGAGCTACGGGGACGTAAGCATTTTCTAGCTTTTCCCCACCTCGTTTGTCACTTCCGTTTGATGCCACCCGCACCATCATATTCCGTCGTTGGTCTCCACCTTCCCGGCGCGGGTGTCATATCCCCCACCCCTCGTGGTCTTGAAGGCTCCGAACAGCCGGGCCGCCTCGAACTCGCTTATCCAGAATCTTGCTTTCAGAAGGGCCGCGAGCCGGGCGGATTCATCGAAGATGGTCTGCCACGAGGCCCAGCTGTACGGCGGCCAGTGGAACGGCACGCTATATCGGGGCGAGGGGCCATACTTCAACTGCCCGTAGAGCGCCTGCGACAGGTACCCGAACCCTTCCGACTGCTCGACGTTGGTCGTGAGCTTGAGCATGTCGAAGATCGCATGAGTGCACTCGTGAACGATGAGGCCCATGTCGGAGATGGTCGGGGACAGCTCGATGCGGGCCGGGCTGACGCCGCCGTAGTACATCGCGAGATGCCCGAGGGCTGGATTGGACTTCACGACGATCTTGCCGGCTTCGATGGCCTTGGCGATGTCCTCGTAGTACGTCGCAGAAATTATGAGGAAGCCGACACCGAAGTTCATGCGCCTGACGACAGGGTCGCGCAGGATGCTCAGCACCAGATTCCGGGCGACCTGGTCGGGCGTGAGCGCCACGGCGGCGTTGGGAAGCCAGATTTCGCCGGGAGGGCTGAAACGGTAATTCCGGCCGTCGGGCGTGAGCATGGTGCAGCCGACGTAGTGCTGCAGGTACCAGTTGACCTCCTTCGCGGCGAGCTGCAGGTCGGGTGGAAGGGTGGGATAGTTGTAGCGAATCAGATCCCACGGGGTCTTTCCCACCGTGGCGGCGAGGGAGGTCCAGCTGTCGCCGATTTGAACCCTGTACTTGCGCCCGTTGGCCGGGGTGTAGGTCCTGGCGACGGGGTTGGCGGGAGGCTTGATCGATTGTGGATTGATCGCCATCGCGCTTTCTCCTCGGAGACAGGGGGTCTCGGGTCCAGAGTGCAGCGCCCTCTGTAATGGCGAAAAGTGGCATTTTTTCTACCGAACGCCGGCCCGCCCTCCCGCGAGGCCGTTCGTCATTCCCGCTTGTCGGAAACCACCACGCCTTCCTTCAGCACGAGCTTGAGCTGGCGGACATTCTGGATGTCCTCCAGCGGATTGCCGCCGACCACGATCAGATCGGCCAGCTTGCCGACCTCGATCGTGCCAAGCTCGTTGCCCACGCCGCAGACCGCCGCGCCATTGCGGGTCGCCGCGACCAGCGCCTGCCACGGTGTGGCGCCATCGCGGACCCACAGTCCCAGTTCGAGCAGGGCGGCATCCTTGAGCGGGCGGATGTCCGAACCCAAGGCCATCTTGACCCCGGCCTTGAGCGCCTTGGCGAACCCGTCACGATGGACGTCCGACGCCGCGTCGGCGCGGCAGCACAACGCATGCGCCATGTTGCGCTGCCTGACCCAGCGCTGCTCCCAATCGTTGTTCGCCTGGTCGGGCGTGAGGTGGCTGATCGCGAGGGTCGGCACGTACCAGGTGTCATGCTTCAGGAACAGCTCGATGCATTCGTCATCGAGGATGTAGCCGTGC
Source organism: uncultured Alphaproteobacteria bacterium (assembly GCA_963809025.1). Taxonomy (GTDB): domain Bacteria; phylum Pseudomonadota; class Alphaproteobacteria; order Reyranellales; family Reyranellaceae; genus Reyranella. The sequence continues at coordinate 666,422 of CAWEIE010000032.1, forward strand.
TCCACGCTGTGCGCGCCCAGCCGGATGGCGTTCTTGACCGCTTCGGGGTTGGTCGCATGGGCCATCACCTTGAACTCGCGCAGGTGACAGATCTCGAAGGCCGCCTTCAGCTCGTCCTGCAGCAGGAAGGAGTGGCGGTGGAGATCCCAGGCGGGCCCCAGGATGCCACCCGACAGGTTCAGCTTGATGTGGTCGACGCCATTCTTGATCTGCTCGCGGATCGCCTTGACGAAGCCGTAAGGTCCGTCGCATTCGAGCGCATGTCCGGAGGTCAGGAAGTGGCCGCCGGTCGTCGTGAGGAAGTGGCCGGAAGCGAACAGGCGCGGCCCGACATACTGGCCCGAGTCGAAAGCTCGCTTCCAGGCGACATCCATGTAGTGGTGCGCGCCGGCGCAGCGCAGTCCGGTGATGCCGGACTCGGTAAGAGCCGCCATCAGTCGATGGCCGAACAGCGTGATCTGGTCGGCGAGCGGCATTTCCGTCGGCAGGTAGTAGTCCGGATGTATGTGGACGTCCCACAGTCCGGGCATCAGGTAAGCGCCGCGGAGGTCGATCGAGGGGACGTCCCCTGCCGCGGGCACGCTGCCGTCGGTGCGGATCTCGGCAATACGTCCGTTCTCGATCAATACCGCCGCACCCTCGACCGCCCTGGGCTGGACGCAGTCGATCAGCGTGGCGTTCGTGAGGAGCGTTCGCACGGGCCGGTTACTCGCGTTCGTCGTTCGCAAGTCCCTCGATTGCTTCCCGGGTCAGCTCTTTCATTCCCGTCTGCAGGTCCGCGACGGTGACCCCTTCGGTACTTTTCAGATCATTCAGCGCGTCCAGGACTTCATCTGCGGTGTTGCATCCGGTGTCGGTTCTTCCCGGAACGTGGATCACGAATCGTGTCTTTGGCGGCATATCTCTCTCCTCTGCCATGGCCACTCTACGCTTGGGACGAACGGCGCCCTAGTCGAGCCTCAGCTGAGCTCGGCAACGCGCGGGAGGACCTCCTTGCTGAACAATGTCAGGTTGTCGACCGTGTCGTCGTGAGTGATGTGGCCACCCTGGCCCATCATCAGGAGGTGGCCGAAGCCGCCGACATGGTCGTGAAACGCCTTGATCTGCTCGGCCACCATGTCGGGCGTGCCCGCGAAGCAGATACCGGCATCGATAAACTCCTCGACGCTCGCCCCATTCGGGTCGACCTGCCGGCCATTGCGCAGCGCTATGCTGCGCATGGGGACGCCGGAGCCGTAGCCGGGCCATTTCAGCGCCTGCGCCGTCGCGGCGACCGACTGATAGCCGGGCGGAAAGGCGAACTGGGCGCCCACGCGCAGGGCCGTGCGGCTGTAGTCGAGGATTTGGTCGGCGCGCCGATACCCTTCCTCCCTGGTGGAACCGACCCCCACGATCGCCATGTAGGCGAATTGGTCGGGCGTCGCGTCGCGGCCTTGGCTGACCGCACCCTTGCGGTAGGCGGCATAGATCGCCGGGGTCCGGACGTAGCCCGTATTGAGGGAACCGATGACATAGCCCCGCTCGCCACCGACCTGCGCGGACTCGGGGCTGTTCACGGTAAGCCAGACCGGCGGGTGCGGTTGCTGATAGGGGCGCGGCCAGACGTTGACCTGACGGTACTGGAAATAGCGCCCCTCCCAATTGAACGGGCCGTCATGGGTGGTCATTGCCTTCAGGATGAGGTCATGAGCCTCCCAAAAGCGCGTCATCAGGTCGGCGGGGTTGCTGTTGGCCGGCGTCACTTCGAAGGGAGCACCCTTGACGAAGCCCATCTCGACGCGACCGCGCGAGATCACGTCCAGCATCGAATATTCCTCGGCGACGCGCACCGCATCGAAACGGTTGCCGATCGGCATTCCGAGGCACAGCAGACGCGCCTTCTTCGTCTCGCGGGCAAGGATCGCCATCGGGATCGTGCTGACCGAGTTGATGCAGGTCGCCGTCGCGTGATGTTCGTTGACCATGATGTTGAGCCCCAGTTCGTCGCACAGGGCCCACTCGTCGAGACCGCGGTGGTACAGGTCGGCCGCGATCCTGGGCTCACAGAGCCGGCTCGGGACGACGTTGCGCAGCTGGGCGCCGAGTTCCTCCCACGCGGGATAATAGGCGAGCTCGCTGAAATGCCAGACTTTCATCGTGATGGCTCCTGCACGAAGGCGTCGATGGCGCGGATGACGGCTTCGGACTGCTCGATCTCGGGATAATGTCCCGCCCCTCGAATGACCGTCAGCTCTGCGGCGGGGAGCGCCGCGGCAAGCGCTTGCCCGTAGGACGGCTTGGCAAACCCGTCCGCCTCTCCCCAGAGCACCAGCGTCGGAAGATCGACCCGATGCAGCCAGCGCTTCAGGCCCGGATTGTGCAGGTATGGTCGCCAACCATAGTGGGCGAGCATCTGACGCTCGCGCGCGAGTTCCTGCAGCTGGCCGGCGGACATCGCTGCGTAGCTCGGCGCATGGCGCTGCCAGTCGGCGAAAAGCATCGGGAATGCCTCGATGTCGGGCATGTAGAAGAGATCGGCGAAGTCGCGCTCTTCCCGGCCGGAGAACTTCACGCCCACCGACGAGACGAGGACCAGCTTGGCAAGCCGCGCGCGATTGCGCACGCACATCTCGAGCGCAATCCATCCGCCGAAGGACGCGCCGACGAGAACCACGTTGTCGAGCTTCAGCTCGTCGAGGAGATCGAGATAGAGGTAGGCCAGATCGTCGACCGATCGCAGGTCAGTCGCACCGGACGCCGCACCGTAGCCTGGATGGCGCGGCGCAATCACCCTCCAGTTCTTTGCCAGTGCATCGAGATGCGGCCCTACCTGCTCGACATACTGTTCGGCATGTAGGTAAAGAAGCGGCGGGCCCGAGCCCGCGATATGGGTCTCGACGCGGAAGCCCTTGATGTCGAGTGTTTCCATTTCGACCGTCCTGTGCAGGCCTTTTTATCTGCGCTGGAAAGTACCGCGCGCCAAGGACTTCAGCGCGGGCACCTGTGCCCTTGGCCCCGCTGGCCGGAATTGCCGCCGCTTTCACTGGTTCCGGGCGCTGAAGGACCAAATCCGGACGTCGTCAGTCGCGACGTACGCCGCTACCATTGCCGGAAGGAAGCGTGAATGGACGTCCGCAAGATCAAGACGGGCGGACCAGGCGCCCGAGAAGGTCAACGCGTCGCTGCTGGCCCGCCTGCAGCGACACGCAGGCCAAGACGGCAATAGGATCACAGGATGAGCGATCTGACTTTCGGTCTGTTTGTGCGCGGGCAGTATCATGCCGGCGACGACATGGCGAAGCGGTTCGAGGAAGTGAAGGCGCAGGTGCGCCTGGCCGATCAACTCGGATTCTCCGACCTGCTGACCGGCATGCACTATGCGGCAGCGCCCCTGCAGCAATACCAGATGATTCCGTTGCTGGCCCGACTGCTGGCCGAGACCGAGCGCATGCGCATCATCACCGGCATCATCCTGCTGTCGCTGCACAAGCCGCTCGACATCGCCGAGCAGCTGGCGACGCTCGACGTCATGTCGGGCGGCCGCCTGGTGTTCGGCGCCGGGCTGGGTTACCGCGATGTCGAATTCAAGGCTTTCGGCACCACGGCGCATGAACGCGTGCGCCGCCTGGAGGAGAACCTCGAAGCCATCAAGCGACTGTGGACCGAGGACGACGTCTCGCTGAAGGGCTCGCACTTCGAGCTGGATCGGGCCACGGTGTCGCTGAAGCCGATACAGAAACCTCACCCGCCGATCTGGCTCGGCGCCAATGCCGATGCCGCGGTGCGCCGGGCCGCAAGAGTGGCCGACACCTGGTTCATCAACCCGCACCAGCGGATGGACACGATCGAGCGCCAGCTGTCGCTCTACAAGAAAGCCCTGACCGAACTGGGCAAGCCGATGCCTGACGAGCTGCCGCTGATGCGTGAGATCTTCGTTGCGCGCACGCGCGCGGAGGCGGTCCGGCTGGCGCGCCCGTACCTCGAGGAGAAGTACAAGGTCTACCAGCAATGGGGACAGCAAAAGGCGATGCCGACGGGAGACGACGACCTTTCACTGGCCTTTGACGAGCTCACCCGCGATCGCTTCCTGCTGGGATCGTCCGACGAGGTCGCCGAGCAGATCGTCGGCTACAATCGGCGCCTGGGCGTCAACCGCATGATCCTGTCCGTGCACTGGGTCGGCATGCCGCACTCGCAGGTGGTCGACACCCTCAACCTGTTCGCCGCCGAGGTCATGCCGAAGGTGGCTCAGGCATTGTGAGGCGGTCAAAGCTAGCCGCGCCGTCGCATAGGTCACTGCCCGGTGGGATGTTAAGCTGGAGTGCCGTCGTGGACATCAAAACTGCAGCGACTCTCCTGAGGAGTAAACTTCGGCTTCCGGGGTGGGTGGCGTCTGTGTCGCTCGCCGAGGTCAACGGTCACGAAGCAATTGTTGTCCGCGTGGAGCAGCGACAGGCGCACCATCTGCATGGTTTGCCGATACCCAAATCCTTCAAGGGCCATCCCGTCATTGTCGAAATACGGCCGATAATCGGGGCAAATTGACCCATTAGCCACTGCCTGCCGCTATAGATCTCCGAGTTCGCGAAGTAGATGAGGAACCGCATCGTGTCCGACAGTGCTCCGAGCAACCGCCCGCTCGCCGGGCTGCGTGTGATCGACATCGCCACCTACATCGCGGCACCGTATTGCGCGACCATCATGGCGGAGTTCGGCGCGGAGGTGATCAAGGTCGAGCAGCCCAAGGTCGGTGACCCGTGCCGCAGGCTCGGCACGGTCAGCGAGTGCGGCGACACGCTGGTTTGGCTGTCGGAAGCGCGCAACAAGAAATCGGTGACGCTCAATCTCAAGTCGCCCAAGGGCGCGGCAATCCTCAAGCAGCTCGTCGCCAAGGCCGACGCGCTGACCGAGAACTTCCAGCCGGGCACGCTGGAAGGCTGGGGCCTGGGCTGGGACGTGCTGAGCGATGCCAACCCGCGCCTCGTGATGCTGCGCGTCTCGGGCTACGGCCAGACCGGGCCCTACAGCCACAAGCCCGGGTTCGGGCGGATCGGCAACGCCTTCGGCGGCATCTCCTTCCTGGCCGGCGAGCCCGACGGGCCGCCGGTGACACCGGGCTCGGCAACGCTCGCAGACTACATGGCCGGACTTTACGGCGCGCTCGGGGTGATGATGGCGCTGCGCGCACGCGACGCCACCGGCCGAGGCCAGCAGATCGACATCGGGCTTTACGAGCCGATCTTCCGCATCCTCGACGAGATGGCGCCCGCCTATGACAAGGTCGGATTCATCCGCCAGCGCATGGGCGCGGCGGCCCCCAACGTCTGTCCGCACAGCCATTACCAGACCGGCGACGGACGCTGGATCGCCATTGCCTGCACCAACGACAAGATCTTCGCCCGCATGGCCCAGCTGGTGGGCTGCCCCGAGGTGGCCGGCAACGGCATCTACGGCACCATCGCCAAGCGTGAGAAGCAGCGCGCCGCGGTCGACGGCCTTGTCGCCGACTGGGCGAAGAAGCATACGCAGCAGGAGGCCGTGCAACTGTGTGACGCGTGCGGAAGTGCCCTGCGGCATCGTGGCGTCGGTCGACGAACTCTTCCGCGACCCGCACTACGCGGCGCGCGGCAACATCGCCCGCGTGAGCGACCCGCGCGCCGGCGATCTGGCCGTTCCCAACGTGGTGCCTCGCCTCACGGACACGCCGGGCGGCATCGACACGCTCGGCCCCGCCCTGGGCCAGCACAACGCGGAGGTCTACGGCAGGCTGCTGGGAATGACCGCCGCGGATTTGCGCACCCTGGAAGGCGAAGGCGTGATCTGACGAAACTCAACCCACCTCTTTGGCGGCGCGCACGGCGTCGAGCGTGCGTTGCGCCTTGTAGACGATCGGATAGTCGATGAAGAAGCCGTCGAGCTGGATCGACGAGGAGCCCTCACGCTCCGCCTTCTCGAAGGCAGCGACGACGCGCCGCGCAAAGGCAATTTCCTCCTCGCTCGGCGTGAAGGCGCGATTCACCAGCTCGACCTGCGGCGGGTAGATGCACATCTTGCCCTGGAAACCGAGCTGCTTGCCCGCTTTGCCGAACTCGCGAGGCCCTCGAGGTCAGTATATGCACCCACACGGTGTCGATCGGCGCTTCGAGGCCGGCAGCGCGGGACGCCACGGCCATCTCCGCCCGTGCATGCTCCAGCTCGCTCTCGGCGAGCGTCCACTCCATGTTCATGTCGAGAGTGTAATCGCCGGCGCCGAAGGCCATGCGCTTCACCCGGGTGCCGGCGGCGGCGATGGCCCGTGCATTGGCGATGCCTTTCCCCGTCTCGATGATCGGGATGATGTCGATGCCGCCAGGCGGCAGGCCGCGCTCGCGCTCGAGCGAGCCGACCAGCCAGTCGAAAGCGACGATCTGCTCGCGGCTCTCGACCATCGGCAGGATGATGCCGTCGAGCCCGGGACCGACCACCGCCACCGCGTCGCCATAACAAAACTCGGTGCGTGAAGGCGTTGACCCGAATGTATGCGCCGCCCTTGCGCTCCCGCTTCAACGCCTCCACGACGAGCGCGCGGGTCGCGACCTTCTCGGCCTTGGCGACCGCATCCTCCAGGTCGAGGATCACGTTGTCGGCGCCACAGCCAAAGACTTTCATGACCTTTCGCGCATGGTTGCCGGGAGCGAAGAGAAAGCTGCGGTACGCGGGCATGGAATTTCCTCGGGAATGTCGCTGATGGTGCCAAAGCGACGGGGCCAGGGCAAACGCGTACGCGGGAAGAACCGTGTTGCTGGCGCTGATCTCCAGAGCTCTGTGCCAATTTCAGGTTC